>NZ_JAVDVY010000001.1:320000-2012816 GCF_031457115.1 Lysobacter niastensis | reverse complement strand
CCGCGTTCCACTCAGCGGCGCTGACGACGTAACAGGACGGGCTCATGCCGCGTCCCTCAAGTCGTCGCGACGCCAGCGGCCTTCGTGCCGGTGGATCGGCATGGCGATGGCCGTCTGCACGAGAAAGGACGCCTCACGTTGTGCCTGGCTGTTGCGGGCCAGACGCGAGGCGCGTGCTACCAGCACGAATAGACCGAGAACGATCACGACGAAACACGCGAGGCCGGCGGCCTCCAGCGTGTGGGCGATCCAAACGAGTCCTTCCACTGCCCTGCCCTCCTAGTCGGGGCCGGGGCTTAGCAGCGCCTAGGAGGGTCGCCGGGGGCCTGCCCCGGCTTGGGTGGCCCCGTAGGCAAACCGCCTACGTGGGGCGCATCGTGTAGGTGTTTTGCCTACGGTGTCAACAAAGAGTAGGTTATTTGCCTACGGATTCCGACAGACGGTCGAGGCATCACATATGAGCTACG
The DNA here is from genome assembly GCF_031457115.1 of Lysobacter niastensis. Lineage (GTDB taxonomy): Bacteria > Pseudomonadota > Gammaproteobacteria > Xanthomonadales > Xanthomonadaceae > Lysobacter_J > Lysobacter_J niastensis_A. The sequence goes on along the minus strand of NZ_JAVDVY010000001.1, from coordinate 2,012,349 downwards.
CAGCGAAGCTGATCGAACAGGCCCAGAACGCGCACGGCTACACCCTGACGGAACTCGCCCTGGCACTGGGCGTGAAGCATCCAACCATCAGCCAATGGAAATCCGGCCGAGGGTCGCCGATGTCAGAAGATCGCGTAATCGAACTGTGCAAGATCGCCGGCATCAAGGACTACGCGCCGTGGCTGATCGGAGTGCACGCCGAGCACTTGAAGAACCGCGACGCGCGTTCTTCGCTGGAAAAGCTCGCAAAACAGTTAGGGGCGGCGGCAGTGCTCGCCTTCGCCGTGTTCACGCCCCTGCTCAGTAAGGCGGCCCCGGTCAATCTGAACGGTTCGACCCCCTATGCATTATGCGAAATTATAGACAGGGGCTTCATGGCCGCCAGCGTTTCCTGAGGGCACCGCCCTAATTCGCATCGGACGCCATCAACTCGTCTGGCCAATTGGCGATCCTCTCGAATCGAAATCTACGCCTCTCGCAAGCGCCAGCCCGACAGCAGTTAACAAGATGAGACGTACGTTCACCGGCTCCAGCGCAGCATGCACTCTTGGCCGGAACAACTTACGGAGTCGCCACATGGCTATTGACGGAGCCAACGCCGTGATCGCGATGGCTGGGATTGGGGACGCCGCGATCGTAGTCGCCTCCGACACCATGATTTTCAGGGGCGCCGATCCCAGGCAGTGGGATTGCGAACCCAGGGTATCGGCGTCCGCCTGACATGGACCTCTCGGTCGATTGCGTGATCGTCGGTGCCGGCCCGGGCGGTTTGACCGCGGCAACGTATCTGGGGCGCTATCGCCGCAGCACGATCGTCATCGATGGCGGCGCCAGTCGTGCCGGCTGGATTCCTGCCAGTCACAACTGTCCCGGTTTTCCCAGCGGAATCGGTGGAAAGGAACTGCTGTCGCGCCTGCGGCGGCAGGCGGGCGAGTTTGGCGCCTTGCATGAAATCGACCATGTCGTCGCGTTGGGGCGCGACGACGACGCCTTCGTTCTGACCACCGCGCATCGGCGATGGCGGGCGCGCAGCGTCATCCTTGCCACCGGCTGTGCGGATGTGCTGCCCGATTTGCCGGACATCGATGCGGCGGTCGACTGTGGCGCGATCCGGCTGTGTCCGATCTGCGATGGATACGAGGCCATCGATCAGGACATTGCCGTTCATGGAGAAGCCGCGGCCGCTGCGCCGCACGCTCGTTTCATCAGGACGTTTTCCCGCCACGTGACACTCGTGCCGACGGAGCCAGTGCAGGACGAGCACTTGCTGCAGTCGTTGGAGGAAGCCGGTATCGCCGTGACTGCACCATCGACGCAATTGAGGTTCGACGGACGCCATTGCCGGTTCACGTTCGACGGCAAGGAACAGGCATTCGACGTCGTGTATCCCGCATTGGGCGCCCTGCCCCGTTCGGAACTCGCAGTTCAAATGGGGGCCGATTGCGACGAGGAAGGCGGGCTGATCGTCTCGCCCCACCAGATGACGTCAATCGACGGCCTCTACGCCATCGGCGATGTCGTGAGCGCGCTCAACCAGATCTCCGTCGCCACTGGGCACGCTGCGATCGCCGCGACGGCGGTTCATCGCGGACTGGGCGAAAATTTCGCGTGATGGAGTGCGATCCCAGCCCCACCCTGCCCCTGCCGGTGTCGTTGGTGTGACGGAACAGTCGCAAGTTCGAGCCTCAATCCGATACGCTTCCCCCAGCACACGGGCTGGGGACCGCAATGCTCATCTCGAAACCTCGACGTTCAAACCGCGGGGCCATGTTCTGGATCGTTTGCCTGCTGGGCTTGGTCGGAATCGTGGTCGTCGCCATTGCCTTGTTTGGTCGCGACCGGCCGGAACCGATTGCGCCTGCACCGGCTCCCGCGGCACCGGTCGCGCAAGCCGTGACCGAAGACGCATCGATGATCGCCCAGGAACGGCGGCGGCAGGCCTACCTGGCCGAAATCCGCGCTACACGTGAGATGGCCAAGCGCGAACAGCCGCAACGCAAGCCGAATGAAAAGTGCATCGGCGGAGTGCTGTATCTCAAGGATGGCAGCGAGTGGAAGCAGCAAGGCCCGTGTTGATCCGCACCGAGTCAGATCAAGCCGTCAAAGCGCGATGCCACAGCGAGATTCGCTGACTTTCTGGCGGCCTGTTCCCGCCAGGGGCATCTGCGCCACGATGCGCACCGCCATGTATTCGTAGAACGGGTTGTAGCTGAGCCGGCTCAGGCTGTCCTGCGAGACCACCAGCGTGTTGCGTTCGCCGCGCACCGCTATCGTGCCGAACTGGATGACGCGGCGCCCCGACGGGACGTTCCCATAAAGCGGGTCGTTTGCCGGGAACGGCAGTGCGACGTGGGAAAGCGAATACACATCGTTCGGGTAGTTCAATCCGGTGGCCTGTACTTGAAGCGCGTGCGCGCCGGGCAGCCGTGAGCGCGCGACTACCGCCGGGTCGTCGCCCGAAACAGCGCCCACCAAGGTAAGCGTGTAACTGCGTGATGAAGTCTGGAGCGCTTTGCTGGGCAAGCCGGTCGCGGACGAACGCAACATCGGATCCAGGATCCGCTTGCGGTTGACGTCGAACAGCACCAGTTCGCTGCCATTGGCGGGCAACTTGTCGAAAAGGCGGGTCATCACGCCGTCGGCTGTGACCGTGTCGTCGACCACGGACTGGAACGCGAGGACGGGCGGCACTTGGGCCATCCTTCCCTGCCTTGCCACGGTCTCCATGGCAGCTTGCAGATCGGCCGTCACCAGATACGACTCGCGCGCGGCGCGTATCGGGAACGAGTTGTACTTGAAGGGGTTGTATTCCGGCAGGACATCGAGCCAGGCGGACTTGGCGTAGCGGCCGAAGATGGCCGGCAAGCCTGCCAGGCCGGCATAGCGGGCAAAACGGTTGACCTCGACCATCGGCGAAATCAGCACGACACGATCGACATCGCCGGGCAGGCCGCTTTCGATCCGGCGCATGACGTGCAGCATCGCCAATGCCGCGCCATTGGAATATCCCACCAGTTGCACCGGCAGGCAGTCTGCGGAACGGCGTCGGGCCTCGGCCATCGCCATTTCCACGGCCGCCTCCCACTCCTTGCGTCCTTCCCTGGTCAGTCCGGCCGGCACCGTGCCATGCCCGGGCATCCGCGGCACGATCGCGACCAGGCCATGTTGCCGATACAGTTCGGCCAGGCTGCGCATGCTGTAAGGCGAGTCGGTCAGGCCGTGCACCAGCACGGCAACGCCGCTGGCAGCTCCGGAAGGTTCGAGTACGTACGAGCGATTCCAGTCGCGTTCGAAAGCCCCCGGCGAAGCCAGGCTGCCATCGTGGTAGCGATTGAGCGGCGTCCGATCGCTTGGCTCCATCTCGCTTTGCAGGCGCAGATGCAGGCTGTCGAACATGCGCTTTTCAGCCTCGACATAGGCCGGCCAATTGCTTTTTCTGATCGCGTTGGCGCTCAACTCGACCGGCACGATGGTGTGCCACGGACGCAGCGGCGGGCCTTGAGTCGACTGGCAGGCGCGGATGCCCAGCAGCACGAGCACAGCGAGTATCGCCATCGTCGTGAGCTTTTTGATCAACGTGCCGACGTTGGCCACAAGGCGTCGCAGGAAGGGGGGGCGATCCGATGGAGCGTCGGCATTCATGGACGGGTTACTACACAGGTTGCGTGTGAACAGCAATGCCGGCCGCGTCCATCGCGGGGGTAGCCCAAAGGCACGCGAGGTTGACACTATTCCTGTATTCCGGAATATTGGAAATATGGAAACCAAGACTGCCGTCAGCGCCCTGAGCGCCCTGAGCCACGAATCCCGCCTGGCCGCGTTTCGCCGGCTGGTGCAGGCCGGTCCCGACGGACTGTCGGTGGGAGAACTGCGCGAGCGGCTGGATCTGCCCCCGGCCACGCTGACCGCCCATCTCAACGTGCTGCGCGCTGCCGCGCTGGTGCACGACCAGCGCGAAGGCCGGGTCATCCGGGTGCGGGCGAACTACCTGCAGATGAATGCCCTGCTCGCCTACCTTACCGAGAACTGCTGCGAAGGTGCCGCGAGTTGCGACCCCGTGGGCGGGTGCGCGCCGCGCAAGGCAACGGGCTCGTCCTGAGCCTTCTTTGAAGATCCACAGGCTTCGACATTGCGACGCAGCGTCGAGGCAGACAACCGCGAACCGCACCCGCGCCGGATCGCCATTGAATCCCGGATTCCGATGATCACAATGAAACGTGTCCTGTTCGTCTGCGTAGAGAACTCCAACCGCAGCCAGATGGCCGAAGCCTTCGCGCATATCCACGGCGGCGACGGCGTCGAGGCGTTGAGCGCGGGTTCGAAGCCGTCGGGCCAGATCAACCCGAAAGCGGTCCGCTTCATGTCGGAGTTGGGCTACGACCTGAGCACGCACGCCTCCAAATCGCTGGACGAAATCGACGGTGAGTTCGATGCCGTCATCACCATGGGCTGCGGCGATAACTGCCCGTGGGTGCCCGCGAGGTTTCGCGAGGATTGGGGGCTGCCCGATCCCAAGCACATGGACGACGATGGCTATCGCGCCGTGCGCGACGAAATCTCCTCGCGCGTGAAGTCGTTGCTGGCGCAGCTGTGATGGCGCTTGCGCGCAAGCTGATCGCCGAGTTCATCGGCACCGCCCTGCTGCTGGCCACCGTGGTCGGCTCCGGAATCATGGGCGTGATGCTGTCCGGCGGAAACGACGGCATCGCCCTGCTCGCCAACGCGGGTGCCACGGGCGGCGCACTCTACGTGCTGATCGTACTGTTCGGGCCGATCTCGGGCGCGCATTTCAATCCGGCCGTGACGCTGGCGATGCGGCTTCGCGGCGAACTGGGCAATGCCGAAGCCATTGCATACATCGCGGTGCAGATTGTCGCCGCGGTCGCTGGCGTGTTGTTGGCGCATGCCATGTTCGACCTGCCGCTGATCCAGCCGGGCACGCATGCGCGCACCGGCCTGTCGCAATGGATCAGCGAAGCGGTGGCGACCTTCGGCCTGTTGTTGACGATCCTGTTGGGAATCCGCCATCGATCGGCCGCGGTCCCCGTGCTGGTGGCCAGCTACATCTTTGCCGCCTACTGGTTCACGGCCAGCACGTCATTCGCCAATCCCGCGGTCACCCTCGCCCGCTCGCTGACCCAGACCTTCGCCGGTATCCGGCCCGAAGACGTGATCGGTTTCGTGGCGGCGCAGATGGCCGGCATGCTTGCCGGTTGCGGCGTGGCCAGCGTGTTGTCGCCGCCGACGGCGCCCGCGCGGCACGTCGAATCCATCACGGACGAGACGACCGCGGACGAAGCGAAAGGGCAGACGACCTGACGGGACATCGGCCTTCTCTTCAAGGGAACCGGCCCAGCCACTTCAAGGCAACGAACGCGCCGTCATTCCTCGAGCGTGAATCCGACCTTGAGCGTGACCTGCCAGTGGGCCACCTTGCCGTTCTCGACGTGGCCACGCGTATCGATCACGTGGAACCAGCGGATGTCGCGGATGGACTTGGAGGCACGCTCGATCGCACAGCGGATGGCGTCGTCGCTGCCCATCTTGGACGAGCCGGTCAGCTCCAGCGATTTATAGACGTGGTCGGACATGTTCCTGGTCTCCATTGCGGCGGTGTGCGAGCGGCCATGGTGGCACCCGCGTAGTGTCGGGACAGTCAACGGAAGAACCCACGGGAGTCGGTCTCCGGCTGGATCGTCGCGAGCCGGATGAAGTCTGATCCACGGCGCCGGCGCACTCAGTGGAAATCGCGTGATCGGGTGTCCAACGAGCCCAGCAGCTCGCCGTAGTCCTCCAGCCGCTCGGCCACCAGGTGCTGCACGCCGTCCTCGCGCTGGATGCGGCCTTCCACGGCAAGCAGTTGCGACTCCAGCAGCACGCGGCGCTGGCGCTGCGCCACGTGATGCCAGACCACCACGTTGATCGTGCCGTCTTCGTCTTCCAGGGTCAGGAAGATCACGCCGCTGGCGGTCTGTGGCTGCTGGCGCACGCGCACCAGTCCGGCGGCGCGGACGAAGCGCCCGGCGGGCACCCGGTCGAGTTGCGATGAACGCTGGCAGCGACGGGCCGTCAGCGTCTTGCGCAGCATCGACAGCGGATGGCGGCCCAGCGTGGTGCCGGTCAGTGCGTAATCGGCGCGCATGTCCTCGCCCGCCGTGGGCATCGGCAAGGCCACCTGCGCTTCACGCTGCGACGTGACGGCGCCCAGCAGCGGCAACTGCCGCTCGACGCCGCTGATGGCCCAGCGGGCGCGATGGCGATGCCCGACGAGGCCTTTCAGGGCGGCCGCATCCGCCAGCAAGCCTTGCTGGCGGCGATCGAGTCCGGCGCGTTCGCACAGGTCGGCGACATCGGCGAAATCCTGCCGTTGCCGCGCGATGCTGATCCGCTCGGCCGACTGGGTATCGAAACCCTGGATCATGCGCAGGCCGAGGCGGATCGCCGGATCGGCCTGATCCGCCAACCATTCCAACGCGCAATCCCAATCGCTGTAGCGCACGTCCACGGGCAGCACGCGTACGCCATGGCGGCGCACGTCCTGCAGGATCTGGTCGGGCGTGTAGAAGCCCATCGGCCAGCTGTTGATCAGGCTGCAGGCGAACGCGGCCGGTTCGTGGCACTTGAGCCAGCAGGTGACGTAGGTGATCAGCGCGAAGCTGGCGGCGTGCGATTCGGGAAAACCGTAGCTGCCGAAGCCCTTGATCTGCTCGAAGATGCGCTCGGCGAATTCCATCGTATAGCCGTTGCCGGTCATGCGCCCGATGAGTGTTTCGCGATGGCCTTCCAGTCCGCCGTGCCGCTTCCACGCCGCCATCGAGCGGCGCAACTGGTCGGCCTCGCCGGGCGTGTATTTCGCGGCCTGGATCGCCAGCTGCATCACCTGCTCCTGGAACAGCGGCACGCCGAGCGTGCGGGCGAACACGTCTTCCAGCGCTGGCGGATAGTCGAGCGGTTCCAGGCCTTTGCGCCGCCGCAGATAGGGATGGACCATGTCGCCCTGGATCGGACCGGGACGCACGATCGCGACCTCGATCACCAGGTCGTAGAAGTTCTTCGGCTTCAGCCGCGGCAACATGGCCATCTGCGCGCGCGATTCGATCTGGAACACGCCGACGGTATCGGCGCGGCCGATCATCTCGTAGGTGGGGCCGTCGTCGGCGGGAATGTCGGCCATGGTCATCTCGCGGCGGCCGTGCCCGCGCAGCACGTCCAGTGTCTTGCGCACGGCGGTCAGCATGCCCAGTGCCAGGCAGTCGACTTTCGACACGCCCATGACATCCAGGTCGTCCTTGTCCCACTGGATGACGGTGCGGTCGTCCATCGCAGCGTTCTCCACCGGCACCAGCGTGTGCAGCGGACGTTCGGAGATCACGAAGCCGCCCGGATGCTGGGACAGATGTCGCGGGAAGCCGATCAGCTCGGCGGTCAGGTGCAGCACCTGGCGCATCACCGGCGATTCCGGATCGAAGCCGCGTTCGCGCAGGTATTCGGGCATCGGCAATTCGCCGCTCCAGCGTTCCATGGTCTGTGCCAGTTCGTTGACCTGGTCGGGCGGCAGGCCCAAGGCCTTGGCGACGTCGCGGATAGCGCTCTTGCCGCGATAACTGATCGCTACCGACACCAGCGCGGCGCGTTCGCGGCCATAGCGGTTGAACACGTACTGCAGGACTTCCTCACGGCGTTCGTGCTCGAAGTCGATGTCGATGTCCGGCGGTTCGTTGCGCTCCCTGGACAGGAACCGCTCGAACAGCATGTTCATGCGGTTCGGATCCAGTTCGGTCACACCCAGCGCATAGCACACCGCCGAATTGGCCGCCGATCCCCTGCCCTGGCACAGGATCTCCTGGCTGCGGGCGTAGCGCACGATGTCGTGAACGGTCAGGAAGTAGGACTCGTAATCGAGTTCCGCGATCAGCGCCAGTTCGTGCTCGATCTGGATCCTGGCCTTGTCCGGCACGCCTTCGGGCCAGCGCCAGCGGGCGCCCTCCTCGGTCAGATGGCGCAACCACGTGGCCGGTGTTTCGCCGGACGGCACCAGCTCATGCGGGTAGAGGTATCGGATCTGCTTCATGTCGAAACGGCAGCGCTCGGCGATGCGCACCGTTTCGGCCAGCAGGTCGGCGGGATAGATCGCCGACAACGCACGTCGCGTGCGCAGGTGGCGCTCGCCATTGGGAAACAGCCAGGCCCCCGCCTCGGCCACCGGCGTGCGGCGGCGGATCGCGGTCAGCGTGTCCTGCAGGCGCCGGCGCGCACGCACGTGCATGTGCACGTCGCCGGCCGCCACCAGCGGCAGCGCATGCGCGCGCCCCACCTCGCGCATCGCTTGCAGGCGCGCATGATCGTCCGGACTGTGATGCAACCCGACGGCGATCCACAACCGCTGCGCAAAGACTGACTTGAGCCAGGCCACATGCTGGTCATCGCCCGGATCATCAGGAACCCACAGGGTCAGCAACCCGTCGGGAAGCTCGTGCAGGTCCTCGCGCAGCAGCCGGTACTCGCCCTTCCCTGCCCGGCGACGGGCAACGGTGATCAAGCGGCATAGCGCGGCATAAGCCTCCAGGTCCGTGACCAGCAGCACCAGCTTGGGACCATCGACGATGCGCATCTCGCTGCCGACGATCAGCGGCAGCTCGAACTTCTTGGCGGCCTCGAAGGCGCGGACGATGCCGGCCAGCGAGCATTCGTCGGTGATCGCCAGCGCCCGATAGCCCTGCGCCTTGGCACGCTCGAACAGTTCCTCCGCGACCGAGGCGCCGCGCTGGAAGCTGAAAGCCGACAGGCAGTGCAGCTCCGCGTAGTCCGGCAACGTGCTCATGCGAACCATCCGTGCAGCATGTACGGCCCGCGCTCGCCAGCGACGCAATAAGCCCAGGCCCGCTGTCCGCTGGAGGTTTCCACCAGGTAGTAGTCGCGGCGCACTTCCTCGCCATCCCACCAGCCCGATTCGATGCGCTCGGGGCCTGCCAGCACCTTCAGCGTGTGATCGCGCAACGGCATGGGCCGGGACAGCAGCCAGCCCGGACGCGGCAACGCGGATGGCGGCGATGGTCGCTCGCGTTCGTTGCTTTCGCCCCAGGCGCGTTCCGGCCGATGGTCCGCGCGCACGGCCAGTCCGTGCACGGCATCGTCGCCCAGGCGGGCGCGCAGCCGCTCGCGCAGTTGCGTCCACGGCACCGCCTGCTGCGAGCGCGCATCGAACAGGTCGCGGCTGGCCGGGACGAACGGCGGCAGCTCGCGTGCGACCAGGCGCAGGCCGCGTACCGGCGCCGGTACCTGCGCTTGTTCCAGGCGCCCGCGGCCGAGTTCGAACAGCATGGCCGGGGCACGCTCGGGTGTGAGCAGGCCGACGCAGACTTCGCTGTCGGCACAGCGTTCGTGCTCGAGCACCAGCGTGTAGCGCTGCACGCCGCCATCGCGGCCGGCGAGGAACGCCGCCAGGTCGGTCGTCAGTCGTCGCAACGGAAACAGCAGCGCCTGGTTAGATTCGACCTCGTGATCGAATTCGATGCGCTGGTCGAACACATCCGCCGGACGGTAATAGCGCAACGGCGGCGAGAAGTCGCCGCGCAGCGCGTCCAGGTGCGGCAGCACGGTCTTGGCGAAGCGGCGGGTGATGCTGTCGCGCGGCAGTGTGAACACCTGGCGCAACTGGCGCAGGCCCATGCGGGACAGCGCCTGGGCCGTATCGCGATCCAGTCCGGCCCGCTCGATCGGAATCTGCCCCAGCCCCGTCAGCAACGTCTCGTCGCTCAGCCCGATGCCATCGTGGACATTGGCCAGCACGCGCGCAGCGTGCGGATTGGGCGCGGCCACCAGGCGATGACGGAAGCCGAGTTCGCGCAGTTCCTCGCGCATCTGCGCTTCCAGTCGTGGCCACGGACCGAACAGCTTCAGGCTGCGGCCGATCTCCAGCACGATCGCATGCGGGAAATCGGTGCTGACCTGCGAGCTGAAACGGTAGGACCAGCTGGCGAGGAATTCGCGCCAGCGTGCCGCCGCATCGGGGTCGTATTGGACAGTGATGAAACCGGTGCTGATGGCCTGTGCCGCCGCGAGGGACTGCCCCGGGCGCAGACCGAGCGCACGCGCCGATGGATTGACCGAGTGCAGCACGCGGCGCTGCACCGGCCCGGAAATCAGCGCCAGTGGCTGCTCGGGCGCCTGGTGCCCGCGGAGGACTCCGTCGAGCGCCAGATGCGGCAGCAGCAGGCAAACCCAGCGCACGGCCCTACCTCAAGCACGCCGTTGCGGCAGCGCTATGGGCCGCGCCGGCGCCAGCCCACCACGGCACTTGAGCACGCGCAACTGTTGCGGGTTGGTTTCGATGGCGACGCGCAGCGCGGCCGGCGACGGATTGCGCGCGGCCTGGCTCGGACGGAAGCCGAAGGCCAGGCAGTGTCCCGTTTCGGCGGCCACCTGCAGGCGTCGCAATGCGCGGTCGTCGGCCTGCAGCGGCCAGCACAGCACCGCAGCGCACGCGCCCGAACGCAGGCACTGCTCGGCCGCCCACAGCGCATCGCGCGTACTCGCCTGGATGACCTGCAACTGCGACAGGCGCACGCCCGCCCGTTGCCATGCAGGTGCAAACGGCACGTAGGGCGGCGCGACCACCGCAATCACGCCATCGTCCTGCGACAGTCGCGCCAGCGTCGGCCAGAGCAACTGCAATTCGCCCACGCCGTCGGCCGGGATCAGCAGTTCGGTCAACGCGGCGTCGGGCCAGCCGCCCATGGGCAGCGCCTCATCCAGTGCCGCCAGCCCGGTCGGTTGCGGACTGGACGTCGGCAGCGCCTGCGGCTGCCCTTTCCAGACCCTTCGCTGGTCCAGCAAGGCATCGATCGCGACGACGGCACCCATCTCAACCCCGTCGTACCAGTCCGCAGAAGATCCCTTCTATGGCGAAATCCTGCCCGGGCCGCACCTCGATCGGGGCGTGCGCGGGATTGCGCGGCAGCAGGCGGATCCCGCGCAGCCCACGCTCCAGCCGCTTGATCGTGATTTCCTCGTCGATGCGCGCCACCACGGTCTGGCCATCGCGCGCTTCGCTGCTGCGGTGCACGCCTACCAGGTCGCCGTCGAGGATGCCGTCGTCGATCATCGAATCGCCCTGCACTTTCAGCAGGTAATCCGGCGGCAGCGAGAACAGGCGGCGGTCCAGTTGCAGTTCCTGTTCGATGCCGATGTCGGCGCCGATCGGCAGGCCCGCGGCCACCCTGCCCAGCACCGGCAACGTCACGACGTCCTGGCGCGTGCGGCCCGGCAAGCGGATACCGCGCTTCTGGTTCGGCGACAGTTCGATCAGCCCGGCTTCCGACAGGGCCTGCACGTGCTTCTGTGCGGCGTTGCGCGAGGCGAAGCCGAAGGCCTCGGCGATCTCGGCCAGGCTGGGCGAATGGCCCTGCCCCTCGATCCGCTCACGGATGAAAGCCAGTACGGCGGCGCGTTTGGATGGCAGGTCTGACATGGTGTACATTTGTACACCCAGCGGACGCGATTCGCCAGCCCCAAAGGAAAGGCCGACGGCTTCCCCCGCCGGCCCTGATGCAACGCGAGGTTTACTTCGCCGGAGCGCTACCCGGCGGGAACGCTTCGAACATCTTGGTGATGCCCGCCTGGGCGATGGCATTGGCCTTTTCCGGCGAGCTTGGAATGGTGTCGGACGCCGTGCCGCGCCAGATCGCCTTCTTGGTCTTGGTGTCGAACATGTCCACCACCAGGGTGCCGACCTTGTACGTGCGCACAGTCGTCGATGCCGAGCCCATGCCACCCATCCCATACCAGCCCCAGCCGCCCCAGCCCGGGCCGCTGTAGAAGGTGTCGATGTCGTGGCGCTGCTCGGTAGCCACGTGCGCGGCAACGCCGACATCGCCATTGGGTGCCTGGGTCCAGCCCTTGGCCTGCAATTGCGCGTCGACGGCGGCGATGATGCGCTCCTGCGCCAGGGGCGAAACGCCTTCCGGTTTGGCCAGCCAGGAATAAGTCCGGTACTGGGAGAACTGCGCGCTCGGATCGGAATCGGTGTGGACCGTCGGCGAACTGGCGCAGGCCGCCAGCATCGTCAATAGCGCGACGCCTAGTGCAAGAGACTTCATGGCTGTCCTCCCTGGAGGTGATGTAGTAAATGCCCGGATGGAGAGAATCCGTTCGACTGCAAACGGATTGCGGTCTTTCAAGTGGCCGCTCCTCCGGGACGCGCTCCGCAGCGGCGAGTGACGCCCTCGAAGAACGCGCAACGCGCTATGAAATAGACTCCGCTCGCGTGAAATACGCGTGAAGCGTCCACCGCCTCAAAGTCAGGCTGCAAACGCCATCCGCCTAGAACGAGATCGGCACCCGCGCGGTCAACGTCAGGTCCGGCGTGTCGCGCGTCAGCCCGGCACCCAGCGCCACGTTGAGCGAGACCTTCTCGTTGAAGCGGTAAGTCCCTCCAAGCAGCAGCGTCCCCAGCGTGAGCCGCACCGCACCGGGTGCCTCCTGTCCGTTCTGCTCCGCCGGCGCGATGACACTCTGGTCGTAGCCGATGCTGATCGAGGCCTGCTCGTTGAGCGCCAGGCCCAGGCCGATGTTCAGTCCCCAGATGTCGCCCGCCTGCACGTCGCCCAGTTGCTCCTGCGCGCCGTTCAACAACGTCCGCGAGACGTTGCTGCGCTCGAAGTTGTAGAGATAGCTGAAGCTGCCGAAGAAGACGACGGGGTCCGATGGATACAGCCAGGTCACGCCCGTCTGCAGCGATTCGAAGCCGGTACCGGTGGGCAGTTCCACCGGCAGACCGGTGCCCGTGGTGTTGGCGACGCAACGCGTCACGCAGTCGGTGACGACTTCGAACAGATCCTTGCCGGTGCGACTCTTGTAGCGCAGCCAGCCTATGTAGAAGGCCTTGTCGGGTCCGCCCCGGTTGAGCTGATAGCGCGCGGTGGCCTCCACATCGCCCAGCCCGTTGCCATCGGCGTTGAATACATTGTCGACCGCGGTGCCGGTGAAGATCTCGCGGCTGACGGTGTCGCTGTTGATGTAGACGTACGGCACCTTGGCCTCGAGTTCGAAGCGGTTGGTGAAACCGTAACGGCCCGTCATCGTCAGGATGCCGGAAGTGGTCTTTACCTGGCGCACGTCGATCAGGCCGATCAGCAGCGCGGGAATGATGGTGAAACCGACCAGCGCGACGCGGTCGTTGGACAAATATCCGTATTGCAGCGACGGCTCGAAGATGAACTGTCCCTTCGGCGTCAGCACACCCGGTTGTTCGAATATCTGCGCGACTTCCGGCGGCCGTGATGCTTCTGCCGGCGCCTGGCCCACCGGTTGTCGCGGCGCCTGGTCCTGCTGCGCAAGATTCTGCACGACCGACGGCGCGGCCTGCTGCGCCACCGATGGCGTGACGCTTACCGCCGGTGCGCCAGCACCACGGGCCGCGTCCAGTCGCTCATCGTTCAACGCCTGTTGCAGTTGCTCGACGTTCTGCTCCTGCTGGGCCAAGGCCTGGCGCAGTTCGTCCAGGCGCCTGGTCTGCTCATTGATCTCGCGCTGCAGGTTGTCGAGTCGTGATGTGTCGGCCGTTGACGCCTGAGCCTGATCCTGGGCATGGACCAGGCCGGCCACGGCAAGCCAAAGACAGGGAACCAGAGCCAGGGGACGTGTCATCGGCAGTGCGTTCATGCGGTGTCCTTGGGGAGAACGGCCTGCGATGCGAGTTCAGGGCAGTTTCGTGGCGTTGACGAGAGCGTCACGCAGCGCGGCCTGTGCATTCATGTCCTGGAAAGCGCCGAGCGTATCGACTCCGATGTTCAACGTCGTGATGGCGCGGATGTCCTGGCCGTCGAGGCTGTTCTGGATCACCACGCCCTGGAGACTGCCGGCCGGCTCGAAATGATTGCCCGGGCCGATCTGGATGAGCATTCCCTCGTTGAAGCGCGCCAGTTCCGTGGCCTGGTCGGCAGTCATCCGCGCGACATCGGGGATGTGCACGCGCGTGGTAGCCAGGAGTTCGCCATTGACCTGCACGACGCGCTCGATGCCGAACGACAGCGTCATGCCTGAGGTGGTCTGGAAGCCGCCACGCATGGTGTCCAGGCGGGCGGGATCCACCGGCCTCCATTCCGGCCCCAGACCCGAAAGCTGCTGTCCCGCTCCGGTGGCCGGCGAAAAGACTCCCGCCAGCAGAAGCGTCACGACGATCAGCGTTCGCGGCGTGTCCATGCACTCGCCTGCTCAGATGTCGCCCGGCCTGCGCCGGGGCGTCACGATGTTGTAGAGGCTGTCGCGGGCGATACCGGCATCCAGCGGCGCCGGGGGCGCCGTGCGCCAGTCGCGTGTGTGGTTGAACTGGGCCAGGTCCCGGCGGTTGTGCACGACGAACAGCACGCGGTTGTCCCACAGCTTCTCAAAGCGCGATAGCGGCATCGCGCGCGTGCCCCTGGCCGGATCGCCGAGCAGCACGCGCCCATTGCGCAGGCCTTTGACGACCACGAAATGACGGTAGCCGCGATCGTTCAGCAACACGATCGCGGGCAACCCCTCGTCGGCCAGCTTCTGCACCGGCAATTCGAAACCATCCGCGGCGAATCCTCGCGACTGCAGATAGCGTCGGATATCGAGCAGCGAGAATCCCTCGCGACGGATCTTGGCCTGGTCGCCGCGAGCGTACATCTGCATGAACACTTCCGACTCGCTGACCGGCACTCCGTACTGGAACGTCAGCAGCGTCGCCGTCGCCGCCGAGCCGCAACTGAAGTCGTATTGCTGCCGCACCGTGGTGCGGAAGCGCGCTTCCTTCACGCTGACGACGTGAACGCTGTAATCACCGCCGGGCGGCACGCGCACGTCCACCACGCCCGCGTGCGCGGCTCCGGCCGCCATTACGACGAGCGAAGCGAACCAGCCGCAGACACGATGCCCGTTGTCCTTCATGGCGAGGGAGGCGGCGCGAACTGGACGTTCACGATCGTTGCGTTCTGGATCAGGACATTGGCGCCGGTGTTCTGGATCACCGTGGAGATGCCGCTGGCATTGGCGAACGAACCGGCGTCTACAGTGTTGTTACCGGTCAGGACGTGGTCGGCGGTGTTGTCCTGAACGTTGCCGTCCACGAGGATATCGTTGTCGACAGTGGTTGCGCCGCCGCGTAGTGCGTCCAGCGCACCCAGTGCAATGGGGCTGCCCAATGCGGCCTGCGCCGGCTCCTGTGCAAGCTCGGGTAGCAACTGAGGTTGCTCCGCGCGCGCGGTGCCTGCCGACACCGCGGCGGCGGCACTTATCATGATGGCGGCGCTGATAGGGATGAAATGAGTCGGTCGCATGGTTGATGCTCCTTGCCATGCGTTCCCGTTATGCGCGTGCGGTTTCCCGCATGCCGAAAGCTCCCTGCCGGCGGGAATGCCGGCAGGGAGTTCAGTGCGCGCATGACGTGCCACAGTCGTGAACACGCCGAGGGAGCGCGTTATGGGCCTACCGTCAGGTTGGCCTGCACAGTGACACCCTGCTGGATCAGGGACGCGATGCCGCTGTTCTGCGCCGCGACCATGATGCCCGCCGCCGACTGCCCAACGCTGGTCATGCTGCTGGACATGTCGAAGGTGCCGGCGTCGTTGGTAACCGACCCGCCGGAGCCACCGCTCCCGCCCGTGCCGTCACCGCCGTTGCCGCCCGTCGCGCTGCCGCCAGTGCCGCCGGACCCGTTGCCACCGGACCCGCCGGAGGAAGCCAGCGTGCCGCCGCTGCCACCGGTAGAGGCGCTGTTGCCGCCCGTCGCGCCACCGCCCGTGCCGCCTGAGCCACTACCGCCATCACCGGACGTGGCGGCTACCGAGCCACCGCTGCCGGCCGTAGATGTGCTCGATCCAGCCGTGCCAGTTGCAGATCCGGTCGATCCTGCGCCACCGGTGCCCGTTCCTGCGCCAGAGGTGGAATCGCCCTCTTCGCTTTCGGACGAATCACCGCCTGTTCCGGCGGCTGCACCACCGAGGGCCAGATCGGCTGCAATCGCCGCGCCACCATCGCCCGAGGCGTCGCCGCCACCGGCTCCGGTACCGCCGGAACCTCCGCCCGCACCGCCATCGCCGCCTTCACCGGCGCCTGCCGCGGCCAGCCCACCGTCACCGGAAGCGCTGCCGCCAGAACCACCGCTGGCGCTGGCATCGCCGCCTCGAGCACCATCGCCACCACCGCCCTCGCCTCCGGAGGCGAGACCGCCACTACCACCGGCACCTGCACCGCCACTACCGCCAGACGCGCCTCCGGCGTTGGTGGCGATATTGCCGATGTTGCCGACGGACAAGCCGGTAACGGAACCTTCTAGCGTGGTGGATGCCACGATTGCAGCGTTGCTGGTGCTGAAAGTGGACGAGGCCGTCCCGCCATTGTTCGCAGCGGCGGCACCGTTGTCGGCAGCGTTGCCACCCGTGTTGGAACTGTTGTCGGAACTGTCCTCTGCGGTGAGGGTGTCATCCCCTTCGCCGCCGTCACCATTGGTCTGCTGTGCCCAGGCTTGGCTGCCGAATCCAATGCCGATGAGCACTGCCGTTGTGATCAAGCTTTTACGAATGCGCATTGATTGTTCTCCTTCGCGCCGCGATGCCCCGGGGGAGATATGGAGCGGCGCAAGGAGTTACTACGCACATGCGATGCCAACGCTGGCGGCTGGCGCCTAACCGACTGATAAACCGTCGAAATTAATCGGCGGGTGACCGCGGAGTTGGACGTTCATGCCGCCACGGGCCGACGGTGCGGCCGCCGTGTTTCAAAGTTGAGATGCCTGCCGGGAGTGAACAGGTGCCACGGCACCCAGGCTGTGATGCAAGTGATTGACTGCAAGGATGAGGAAGAGCGCACTGCACTATTCAGGCAAACGTTTCCCGATTGAAACGTGTTCTTTCTCCGTCGCATTACATCGGGTGCACCCGGTAGCGCTTTCAAGGTCTTGGGGGCGCCTTCTCATGCAGCTTGCGCGTTACCGCCAGGTAACGCGTTGAGTTGATGAACAATCAGGTCTCATCGCCGCTCACACCCGCATCACCTCGGGCCTTCTCCCGCGCGGCACGCAGCCGGTCGAGCTTTTCCTTCAGCTTGACCTCCAATCCGCGCTCGACAGGCTCGTAGTACACCCGCTCACCCATCGCATCCGGGAAACCGGTCTGGTCGAGCGCGATGCCGCCCTCGCTGTCGTGGTCGTACTGATAGCCCTTCGAATACCCCAACTGCTTCATCAGTCGCGTCGGTGCATTGCGCAGATGCAGCGGAACATCCTGCGTGCCGTATTCGCGGACGTCGCGCCGGGCCGCGTTGTAGGCGTTGTAGGCCGCATTGGACTTGGCGGTGCTCGCCAGGTAGATCGCCAGTTGCGCGAGCGCCAAATCACCCTCCGGACTGCCCAGCCGGTCGTAGGTGTCCCAGGCCTCGATGGCCATCTGCTGGGCGCGTGGGTCGGCCAGGCCGATGTCCTCCACCGCCATGCGCGTCAGCCGGCGTGCCAGGTAATGCGGATCGCATCCGCCGTCGAGCATTCGTGCCAGCCAATAGACGGCGGCATCGGGATTGGAGCTGCGCACCGACTTGTGCAGTGCCGATATCTGGTCGTAGAACTGCTCGCCGCCCTTGTCGAAACGGCGCGTGCGATCGGCCAGCACCTGCGCCAGCGTGGCCGTGGTGATTTCGCCGTCCTCGCCTTCGGCCAGTTCGGCGGCAATTTCCAGCAGCGTCAGTCCGCGGCGCACGTCGCCGTCGGCCGCACGCGCGATCTGCGCAAGCGACTCGTCGGCGACACGCAACCCTCGACCGCCCAGTCCCCTCTCCTCGTCGGCAAGGGCCTGTTTGAGCGACTGCTGGATGTCGTCGGGTGACACCGCTTCCATCACGTGCACGCGACATCGCGACAGCAACGCCGAGTTGAGCTCGAAGGACGGATTTTCGGTGGTGGCGCCGACGAATACGATCGTGCCGCGCTCGATGTGCGGCAGGAAGGCGTCCTGTTGCGTCTTGTTGAAGCGGTGCACCTCGTCCACGAAGAGCACGGTGCGCTGGCCTTGCGCGAAGCGCTGCGCCGCCTCGGCCAGCACCTGCCGAACTTCCGGCAGCCCGGACAGCACGGCCGAGATGGCCCGGAAATCGGCATGGGCGTATTTCGCCAGCAGCAGCGCCAGCGTGGTCTTGCCGCAGCCGGGCGGCCCCCACAGGATCATCGAGTGCACACGGCCCGACTCGACTGCCCGGCGCAGCGCCGAGCGTGGCGCCAGCAGCCGTCGCTGCCCGACCATTTCGTCGAGCGTGCGCGGCCGCATGCGCTCGGCCAGCGGCCGCAGCGCATCGCGATCGACGCTCAACAGGTCATTCTCGGGGACGGTGCCGCGGGGTCTGCTCACAGCGGAATTCTAGCGTGGCCGCACCCGTCGACGGTCCGGCCAGCCCTGGATCAGCCCTCGCCGATCACGTCTACGCCCTTGGGCGGCGTGTATTTGAACTTGTCGCGGGCGAAGGCCGGGTTGCGCTTCCAGCCGCTGAAGCCGATGTCGGTCTTCTGGCCCAGTGCATCGACCACCTGCATGCGCTCCAGTCCGCCCTTGCCGAACCCCAGCAGTGCGCTGCGGAAACTCGCATCGCCTTCCTTCTTGGGCGTCAGCTGCAGCCAGTTGAGACCTTCTCGGGCGCCGAGGTCCTTGACGTTGAACTGCGCGTCGAGCTTGTTCGGATCGATCAGCGCCGACAGCGGGCTGTTCTGTTCCTCCACGCCCTGCGGCCGCACGGTCACCTGCTGCAGGTCCTGGTCGTAGACCCACACCTTCTTGCCGTCGGCCACGATCAACTGCGGATACGGCTTGATGTACTCCCAGCGGAACAGACGCGGCGCCGACATTGCGACCTGCCCGCTCGAGCTTTCCTTGAGCTTGCCCTGCGGATTGAAGACCTGTTGCGTGAACTGTCCGTCCAGGCCTTTCAGCCCCCGGGTGAAGGCGTTGAGATCGTCGCGCGCGCCGGCCCACGCCGGAACGGCCAGCAGCAGCGCCACGACGGCGCCGGCAACACGAATTGCACGCATGTAAAACTCCAATCGATCGATGGCGGCGAGTGTGCCGCTGGTCTGCTGAATAGGGTTGAAAAAGCGGAGCGGCGAGCGCCCCGCTATTTGGGCGGTGGCGGTGCCAGCACGCTGCGATCGCCGTTGTGCTCGGGTGAGCTGACGATGCCGGCCGCTTCCATCGCCTCGATCAGTCGCGCGGCGCGGTTGTAGCCGATCTTCAACCGGCGCTGCACGCCGGAAATCGACGCACGCCGGGTTTCGGTGACGATGCGCACGGCTTCGTCGTACAGCGGATCGGATTCGTCGCCGCCTCCTCCGCCGGATTCCGGCAGGCCGGTCGCGCCGACCACGACGCCATCGCCCAGAGTCTGCACTTCGTCGAGCACGCCATCGACGTAGTCCGGACCGCCACCGACCTGCTTGAGGTGCTCGACCACGCGGTGCACTTCCTCGTCGCTGACGAAGGCACCGTGCACGCGTTCGGGCATCGCAGTGCCGGGCGGCAGGTACAGCATGTCGCCGTGGCCCAGCAGCGTCTCTGCGCCAGACTGGTCCAGGATGGTGCGCGAGTCGATCTTGCTCGACACCTGGAATGCGATGCGCGTGGGGATGTTGGCCTTGATCAGGCCGGTGATGACGTCCACGGACGGACGCTGCGTGGCCAGGATCAGATGGATGCCGGCGGCACGCGCCTTCTGTGCCAGACGTGCGATGAGTTCTTCGACCTTCTTGCCGACGATCATCATCATGTCGGCGAATTCGTCGATGAAGATGACGATGAACGGCAGCGTCTCCAACGGCCGCGGTGCTTCGCCCAGTTCCGCATTGGGCTTGAACAGCGGGTCCATCATCGGCTGGCCCGCTTCCTCGGCGTCCTTCACCTTCTTGTTGAAGCCCGCCAGGTTGCGCACGCCCACGGCCGACATCAGCTTGTAGCGCCGCTCCATCTCGGCCACGCACCAGCGCAGGCCGTTGGCGGCCTCCTTCATGTCGGTGACCACCGGCGCCAGCAGGTGCGGGATGCCCTGGTAGACCGAAAGCTCCAGCATCTTCGGGTCGATCATCAGCATCCGCAGGTCCTTGGCGGAGGCCTTGTACAACAACGACAGCACCATCGCGTTGACCGCGACGGACTTGCCCGAACCGGTGGTGCCGGCGACCAGCAGGTGCGGCATGCGCGCCAGGTCCGCGACGGTGGGGCGGCCGGCGATGTCCTTGCCCAGTGCCAGTGTCAGCGGGCTGGTGGACTTGTCGTATTCCTTCGAGCGCAACAGCTCGGACAGGAAGATCATCTCGCGTGAAGTGTTCGGCGTTTCCAGTCCGACCACCGATTTGCCGGGGATCACATCGACCACGCGCACCGACTTCACCGACAAACCGCGGGCGATGTCCTTGTCGAGCGAACTGATCTGGCTGACCTTCACGCCTGGCGCGGGCTCCAGTTCGAAGCGCGTGATCACCGGGCCCGGATAGGCGCCGACCACCTGCGCGTCGATGCGGAAGTCCTTGAGCTTGAACTCGATCTGCCGCGACAGCGTTTCCAGCGTTTCCTCGCTGTAACCCTTGGGTTGCGGCTTGGGATCGTCGAGCAGGGCCAACGGCGGGATGCCCGAGCCATCGCCGACATGGAACAGCGGGATCTGCTGCTCGCGCTTGGCGCGATCGCTCTTTTCCACGACCGGCGCCGGCGGCGGCTCGATCTTGACCGGCGCACGCTTTGCGCGCAGTTCGGTGTCGACCTTGCGCGCTTCCTCCCGCTCTTCGCGGAACGCGCGCGTCTGTTGCCACTCGGTCGCCTGCTGGCTGCCGCGGCGGAATGTCTTGCTCAGCAACGGACCCAGGGCCAGCGTCCACTGACCGATCTTGTCCATCACTGTCAGCCACGACAGCCCGGTAGCCAACGTCACCGAGATCAGCAGCAACGCGAGCAGGAACAGGTTGCCGCCGACGGGACCGAAGCCGCTGTAGAGCGACTTGCCCACCAACTGGCCGAGAATGCCACCGCTACGCGCGGAGAAATCCGCGGCGGGGCCGATGCGCAGTTCCAGCAGTCCGGTGGCGGAAACGAGGAAGCCCACGATTCCGACCAGCCGCAACGCTGGGCCCAGGTCGACGTCGCCATCGCCATCGCTGTCCATGCCGAACAGCGCAATCCACGCGACCGCGCCGAGCATCAAGGGCAACAGGAAAGCGACGTAGCCGCACAGGTACAGCAGCACGTCCGCGGTCCAGGCCCCTACCCGTCCGCCGACGTTGTGCAGCGGCGCGGTGATCGAGCCCGAGTGCGACCAGCCCGGATCCTGCGGCGAGAACGTCATCAGGCTGGCCAGCAGGTACAGCAGCAGCGGCGCGATCAGGATCAGCGCGATATCGCGCATCAACCGCTGCCGACGCGGCGACGGCGGAAGCTTTTCCGCCTTGAGTTTCTTTCGGCTTGCCGCGGGTGCCTGCGCCACCGTGATGTTCTGCCTCAGCTAGGTTCCGTTAGTCATTGAATATACGGCGAAACCCTGCCGGATGACAGGGTTTCGATTCGGAGCCGTATTCAGCCGGGCGTTGCCGCCCGGCCCCAGTGAGGACTTTACAGCTTCATGCCCTGAAGTGCCGGGTGGACGAGCTTGCCGCCCTCGACGTTGATGCCGCGCACCAGCGCCTGGTTCTCGCGCCAATTGCCCGAGGCCAGCTTGTTGACCCAGGGCAGGATCGCCGCACAGATCGCCTGCGACGAGGTCTGCGGCACGGCGCCCGGCATGTTGGTCACGCAGAAGTGGGTCACGCCCTCTTCGACGTAGGTCGGCTCCTTCCAGGTGGTCGGACGCGAGGTCTCGAAGCAACCGCCCTGGTCGATCGAGATGTCGACCACGACGCTGCCCGGCTCCATCGCCTTGAGCATGTCGCGGGTCAACACGTGTGGGGCCTTGGCGCCGGTGACCAGCACCGCGCCGACGACCAGGTCGGCCGAGGCGACTTCGCGCGCGACCACGTCGGCATACGGGTACAGGGTGGTCACGTTGTTGCCCAGGCGCATCATCTGTTCCATGCGGTCCTGGCGCATTTCGAACACGACCACGTTCGAGCCGCCGGCCGCGGCCAGTGCCGCCGAGGCGCTGCCGGCCTGGCCGGCACCGAACACCACGACCTTGCCGCGTTCGGTCGACGGCAGGCCGCCGAGCAGCTTGCCCTTGCCGCCTTCCGGCTGATGCAGCAGGTGGGTGCCGACCTGCACCGCGATCTTGCCGGCGATGACCGACATCGGCGCCAGCAGCGGCAGGTCGCCGTTGGGCAGTTCGACGGTCTCGAAGGCGACGCCGGTCAGGCCGATGTCCAGCAGTTGCTTGGTCAGCACCGGCTCGGCGGCCAGATGCAGGTAGCAGAACAGCAGGTGATCCTTGCGCAGGTGCTTGAGGTCGCCCGCGATGGGCTCCTTGACCTTCACGATCAGCTCGCCCTTTTCGTACAGGCTGGCGGCATCGGGCGCGATCTTCACGCCGAGCTGGGTGTACTGCTCGTCCTTGAAGCCCGACTTGATGCCGGCATCCTTCTCGATCCAGACCTCATGGCCACGCTTGACCAGGTCGCCGGCGGCGGCCGGAACGAGCGCAACGCGCCCTTCAAGAGTCTTGGTTTCCTTGGGAACGCCGATCCGCATGTCTCTACCTTCAAATTTGTTGAGCCCGCACGGGCATGCGCGGGCTGATGCAGGGGGGAGGAATCTCTACAACGCAAAAACGCCGCATGGGCGGCGCGTACCGCCATTGTCTCCCAGTGGTGCTGCGGGCCTCACGGCGCAGTGCAACATTGCGTCCAGGCCACGCGCCTTGTTTTGCAGGGAAGCCGCCGCCAAGCTATGGCATCGACGTTTCCGTCAACACGCCTGCGTATGGCGGGAAACCTTGCGCGAGAGCGCTCACAACAGCCCGCGATTATACCCATGACCCCATCCAAGCACTCCCGCGTCATCATCCTCGGCTCCGGTCCGGCTGGCTGGACCGCCGCCGTCTACGCGGCGCGCGCCAACCTCAAGCCGCTGGTGATCACCGGCCTGCAGATGGGCGGGCAACTGATGACGACCACCGAAGTCGACAACTGGCCCGGCGACGCGCACGGCCTGATGGGGCCGGACCTGATGGCACGCATGCAGGCGCATGCCGAGCGTTTCGATACCGAGGTCGTGTTCGACCATATCCATAGCGCCGACCTGTCCAAGCGCCCGTTCAGGCTGATCGGCGACAGCGGCGAATACACCGCCGATGCGCTGGTCATCGCCACCGGCGCGACCGCCAAGTACCTGGGTCTGCCGTCGGAAGAGGACTACAAGGGTCGCGGCGTCTCGGCGTGCGCAACCTGCGACGGCTTCTTCTATAAGGAGCAGGACGTGGCGGTGATCGGCGGCGGCAATACCGCGGTCGAGGAAGCGCTGTACCTGTCCAACATCGCGCGCAAGGTCTACCTCGTGCATCGCCGCGACACGCTGCGCGCCGAGAAGATCATGCAGGACAAGCTGTTCGCCAAGATCCAGAGCGGCAAGATCGAGCCGGTGTGGCATCACCAGGTCGACGAAGTGCTCGGCAACGATGCCGGAGTGACCGGCCTTCGGGTGAAGTCGGTGCAGGACGGGTCCACGCGCGATCTGTCGATCCACGGCCTGTTCGTCGCCATCGGCCACACGCCGAACACGTCACTGTTCGAAGGCCAGTTGGAGATGAAGAACGGCTACCTGACGATCAAGACCGGGCTGGACGGCAATTCGACGCAGACTTCGGTGCCGGGCGTGTTCGCCGCCGGCGACGTGGCCGACCAGGTCTATCGCCAGGCCATCACCTCGGCGGGCTTTGGCTGCATGGCCGCGCTGGACGCCGAGAAGTTCCTCGACAAGGAAGGCTGATGCCGCCAGGCGACGTCGTGGATACGAAGCCGTTGGAAATCCGCGCCAACCTGCAGGACGCACTTTCCGATCAGGATCTTGCGCGGATCCATGACTTCCTTGCCCGCGAGTCCTATTGGGCCGCGGGCATTCCACTCGACACCCTGCATCGCGCCCTGCGGCATTCGATCTGCTACGGCGGCTACGTTGACGGCGAGCTCATCGCGTTCACGCGTGCGGTCACCGACCAGGCCACCTTTGCCTATCTGGCCGATGTCTTCGTACTGGCCTCGCACCGAGGCCAAGGCCATGGCCGCGCGATCGTCGCCGCACTGATGGCCGACGAACGACTGCATGGCCTGCGACGTTGGCACCTGGTGACGCGCGACATGCAGGCGCTTTACACCGGCCTTGGTTTCAGCGCGCTGAGCCAGCCCGAAAGCCACATGCAAAAGCACGATCCCGACGTCTATCGACGCGGCTGAAATGGCTACCGCGCGCATCTTCGATTCCCTGGCGGAGATACCTGCCGAACCCTGGGATGCGTTGCACGACGGTCGCAACCCCTTCGTTGCACATGCCTTCCTGCACGGCCTGGAACAGCACGGATGCCTGCGCGCGAAGTGGGGATGGGTGCCTCGTCATCTCACCCTGTGGGACGGCGACGACCTGATTGCGGCGGCCCCGGCCTACCTGAAGGACAACTCGCACGGCGAGTTCGTGTTCGATCATGCCTGGGCGCACGCGTACGCCCAACACGGGCTCGACTACTTTCCGAAATGGCTGTGCGCCGTGCCCTACTCGCCCGTCACCGGACCGCGCCTGCTGGCACGCGATGCGGAGCGACGGCGTGCGCTGGCCGAACTTCTGGCCGCGTTATGCGGCCGCAACGGCCTGTCGTCGGCGCACGTCAATTTTCACGGCGATGAAGACGAGGCGGCATTCGATGACAACTGGCTGCCGCGCATCGACGTGCAGTATCACTGGCACAACGATCGGGGCTGGAAGACGTTCGACGACTATCTCGCCGCCTTCGATCACAAGCACCGCAAGAACATCCGCCAGGAGCGGGCAAAGGTCGCGCGTGCGGGCGTTACGTTCCGCGTCGTCGAAGGCGCGCAGGCCAGCGAAGCCGACCTGGGCACGATGCACGGCTTCTATCTGGGAACCTTTGCCGAATACGGCAACCACCCTGCGCTGACACTGGACTTCCTCAAGCACCTGGCCGCCACGATGCCGTCGGCCCTGGTGCTGTTTCTCGCCGAACGCGAAGGCGCGCCGATCGCCGGCGCCCTTTGCCTGCGCGGTGGCGACACGCTGTACGGCCGCTACTGGGGCGCGACCGAAGCGATGCCCAGCCTGCATTTCGAGACCTGCTACTACCAGGGTATCGACTACTGCCTGCGTCATGGCCTGACCCGGTTCGAGCCCGGCGCGCAGGGCGAGCACAAGCTCGCGCGCGGCTTCCTGCCGACGATCGTGCGCAGCCACCATTGGATCGCACACGAGGATTTCCGCACTGCATTGCGGGCGTGGTGCGCGCAGGAGTCGGATTCGGTGCGCCAGTACGCCGCGACGCTGTCCGCGCATTCGCCCTTCAAAGCGCCCGATGCCGGATAACCGACTCGATAACCAATACCGGGATGGGGCACCATCGTTGCAATGAGCGTCCTGCCTGCCCTGCTCCCCGCCGATCCTCATACCCCGTTCCCGCCCGTGGAACAGGCATTGCGGCATCCGGACGGGTTGCTGGCGGTCGGCGGCGATCTGACGCCAACGCGCCTGCTCAATGCCTACCGGCACGGCATCTTCCCCTGGTACTCCAAGGGGCAGCCGATCCTGTGGTGGAGCCCCGATCCGCGTG
This sequence comes from Lysobacter niastensis, assembly GCF_031457115.1. Taxonomy (GTDB): domain Bacteria; phylum Pseudomonadota; class Gammaproteobacteria; order Xanthomonadales; family Xanthomonadaceae; genus Lysobacter_J; species Lysobacter_J niastensis_A. The sequence continues at coordinate 1,986,606 of NZ_JAVDVY010000001.1, read as the reverse complement.
CCGTGTTCCGGACCGACGGTGTCCGGCTGTCTTCCAAATTTCGCCGCGGTCTGCGCCATTGCGACTGGACCGTGCGCGCCGACAGCGCGTTCGCGCAGGTCATCGAAGCCTGCGCCCACATTCCGCGCCCCGGTCAGCGCGGCACCTGGATCATCAAGGACATGATCCAGGCCTATCAGCGCATGCACGAACTCGGCCACGCGCATTCGTTCGAAGTATTCGCCGACGGTCGCCTGATCGGCGGCATCTATGGCATCGCCGTTGGTCGGATGTTCTTCGGCGAGAGCATGTTCAGTGCCCAGAGCGGCGGATCCAAGGTCGCGCTGGCGGCCTTGGCCCGACATCTGTACGACTGGGGCTGGCCGCTCATCGACGCCCAAGTCGAGAACGAACATCTGGTGAGCCTGGGGGCGGAACGCTGGCCGCGCCGCCCTTTCCTGGATGCCGTCGAGGGTCTCGTTGACCAGCCGGGCCTGGTCGGCCCGTGGACGCAGCGCGTGGGCGATTGGCCGGCCTGCCGGCTGGCCGAGCCGGGAACGGGCTGAACAGGAAGGCCTGAACAGGGCGGCCCGATCGGGAGCGGCCTGAACCCGATTAACCGTTTTTTTGCACACCCGGCCCCCGCGTGGCAAAATGCTGGGCTTCGTCCCTTGCCTTATCCCAAGGTCAGGGCACCCACCTTCAGGAACCTCATGGCAAAAGACGACGTGATCGAATTCGAGGGCACGGTGGCGGAAACTCTTCCGAACACCATGTTCCGAGTGCGCCTCGAAAACGGGCACGAGATCATTGCCCACATCTCCGGCCGCATGCGCAAGAACTACATCCGCATCCTGACCGGCGACAAGGTGAAGGTCGAAATGACCCCGTACGACCTGACCAAGGGTCGTATCACCTACCGCATGAAGTAATTGCGGTAACTAATTGAATAAAAAGGCGGCCAGAGGCCGCCTTTTTTGTTTAGCCCGGTCGCGGCCAGGCTGCCTTCCCTCTCCCGCCGGGAGAGGGAATTCGCTGGAGCGGCCTATACCGTCGCCGGCAACAGTTTCTCCGGCTCGGCATACGCCTCCACGGCCAGGTCGTCGCCCTTGACGTCGACGTTCACTCGACCGCCCCCGACCAGCTTGCCGAACAGCAGTTCGTCCGCCAGCGGGCGCTTGATCTTGTCCTGGATCAACCGCGCCATCGGGCGCGCGCCCATCAGCGGGTCGAAACCGTGCTGGGCCAGCCAGTCGCGCGCGCTCGGCGTCGCCGTCAGGGTGACGTTCTTCTCGTGCAGCTGGGCCTCCAGTTCGATCAGGAACTTGTCGACGACGCGCAGGATGTGCTCCATGCCCAGCGCCTGGAACTGCACGACCGCATCGAGCCGGTTGCGGAACTCCGGGCTGAAGCTGCGGCGGATCACTTCCATCGCATCGGTCGAGTGATCCTGCCGGGTGAAACCGATCGTGCGTCGCGACGCCTGCGCCGCGCCGGCGTTGGTCGTCATCACCAACACCACGTTCTTGAAGTTGGCCTCGCGCCCGTTGGTGTCGGTCAGGATGCCGCGGTCCATCACCTGCAACAGGATGTTGAAGATGTCCGGGTGTGCCTTCTCGACCTCGTCCAGCAGCAGCACGCAGTGCGGCGTCTTGACGATCTTCTCGGTCAGCAGGCCGCCCTGGTCGAAACCGACGTAGCCCGGAGGCGCGCCGATCAGGCGGGACACCGAGTGCGGCTCCATGTACTCGGACATGTCGAAGCGGACCAGCTCGATGCCCAGCTGCAGCGCGAGCTGCTTGGTCACCTCGGTCTTGCCAACGCCAGTCGGGCCGGCGAACAGGAAGTTGCCGATCGGCTTGTCGGGATTGGCCAGGCCGGAGCGCGCGAGCTTGATGGCCGAGGTCAGCGTGTCGATCGCCGGGTCCTGGCCGAAGATCACCATCTTCAGGTTGCGCTCGAGGTTCTTCAGCACATCCTTGTCGCTGGCCGATACCTGCTTGGCCGGGATGCGCGCCATCTTGGCGACGATCGTCTCGATCTCCTCGACGTCGATCAGGCTCTTGCGCACGTCTTCGGCGAGCAGCCGCTGGCGCGCGCCCGCTTCGTCGATGACGTCGATGGCCTTGTCGGGCAGCAGGCGGTCGCCGATGTGCTTGACCGACAGGTCGACCGCCGCGTGCAGCGCCTCGTCGGCGTAGGTCACGCCGTGGTGCGCTTCGTACTTGGGCTTCAGGCCGACCAGAATCTCGTAGGCCTCGCCCACCGTCGGCTCGACGATGTCGATCTTCTGGAAGCGACGCGCCAGCGCACGGTCCTTCTCGAAGATGCCACGGTATTCCTGGAACGTGGTCGAACCGATGCAGCGCAGCTCACCCGATGCGAGTGCCGGCTTGATCAGGTTGGACGCATCCATCGTGCCGCCGCTGGCGCTGCCGGCACCGATGATGGTGTGGATCTCGTCGATGAAGAGCACCGCTTCGGGCAGCCGCTTGAGCTGGGTCAGCACGGCCTTCAGGCGCTTCTCGAAATCGCCGCGATACTTGGTGCCGGCGACCAGCGCGCCCAGGTCGAGGGCGTAGATCGTGGCGTCCGCGAGTACCTCGGGTACGTCGCCATCGACGATGCGCTTGGCCAGTCCCTCGGCGATCGCGGTCTTGCCGACGCCGGCTTCACCGACGTACAACGGATTGTTCTTGCGGCGGCGGCACAGCACCTGGATGGTGCGCTCGACTTCGTCGGCGCGACCGACCAGCGGATCGATCTTGCCTTCGCGCGCGAGCTGGTTGAGGTTCACCGCGAACTCCGCCAGCGCGTCGGAACGACCTTCGCCCTCCCCGCCCTCGCCGCGTGCCTCGCCTTCCTCGTGATGGCTGTTGCCGCTCTCCTCGGCGCCGTGCTTGGCGATGCCATGAGAGATGTAGTTGACGACGTCCAAACGGGCGACGTCCTGCTGGTTGAGGAAATAGACCGCGTGTGAATCCTTCTCGCCGAAGATCGCCACCAGCACGTTGGCGCCGGTGACCTCCTTCTTGCCGGAGGACTGGACGTGATAGACGGCGCGCTGCAGCACGCGCTGGAATCCGAGCGTGGGTTGGGTATCGCGGTCCACGTCCTCGGGCAGCACCGACACCGAGGTGGCGATGGCCTGCTCCAGGTCGCTGCGCAGGCGCGCCAGGTCGGCGCCGCAAGCCTTGAGGACTGCCTCGGCCGACGGGTTGTCGAGCAGAGCCAGCAACAGGTGCTCGACCGTCATGTACTCGTGGCGCGCCTCGCGGGCGCGCTTGTAGCACTGGCCGATGCTGTATTCGAGATCCTTGCTGAACATGGGGCTGAAGCCTCCGGAAAGCTACTGCTGTCCAAGATGGGGACGCGCTCCGGCATTTCCATGCCAGCCCCTCGCAAGCTTGGACCGCCCGGAAAAGCAGCGGTTCCTGTGCTTACTGACAAGGACGTTGTCAGAGAAGGATTTAGGCCTTTTCCATAGTGCACAGCAAGGGGTGCTGGTGAAGCCTTGAAAATTCGTTCACCTGGGCGACCTTGGACTCGGCCACCTCGCGGGTGAAGACCCCGCAAACGCCGCGGCCACGGGTATGCACGTGAAGCATGATCTGCGTGGCTTTTTCGGCGTTCATGGCGAAAAAGCGCATCAGCACCTCGACCACGAAATCCATGGGTGTGTAGTCATCGTTAAGCAGCAATACGGAATACAGGGGCGGGCGGGCCACTTCAGGCTTGCCGGTTTCCACCAGTACGCCGTGGCTGTGCTCTTGGTCAGGTTGTTTTGCCATGGGCGAATTATAGGCTGGGCGTTCCGGCAGTCGTGGACGCCCGAGCGCGGCGCCTGCAACAATGCGGGGATATCCCGCTGGGTTGACTCATGCGCCTGTTTTCATCCGCTTCCACCCTGTTGTTGGCACTGTCCCTGCTTCCCCTCGTGGCGTCGGCCTCGAAGGAGACAGCGCCTGCTGGAACACAGCGTTCCGCTGGGGCCGATGCGACGATAGGACAGCAACTGGACGCGCTGGGGTATCGCTACAACGTGGACAAGGACGGCGATTACCAGCTCACCTTCGAACTCGACGGCGAACGATCGCAGCTGGTCTACGTACTCTCCGGCGTCGAATCGTTCGGCGCCCACCGCATCCGTGAGATCTGGGCGCCGGCCTACCGGGCGCCGGGGGCGCTGATTCCGGCCGAGGTCGCCAACCGCCTGCTGGAGGACAGCCAGACCAGCAAGCTCGGCAGTTGGGTCAAGCAGGGCGACATGGCCGTATTCGTCGTCAAGATCCCGGCCGATGCCTCCCAGCAGCAGCTCGATGATGCGATCGACGCCGCCACGCGCAGCGCCGACCAGATGGAAGCGGCGCTGACTCCCGACAAGGACGAGTTCTGAGATGAGCTACCGCGAAGGGCGCTTCTGGCAGCCGGATGTCACCGTGGCCACGGTGGTGGTCGATAACGGCCGCTTGCTGATGGTCGAAGAATCGGTGAGCGGACGCCTGGTGCTGAACCAGCCGGCCGGCCACCTGGAGCCCGACGAAAGCCTGATCGATGCCGCGCTGCGCGAAACCCGCGAGGAGACCGGCTGGGACGTGCGCCTGACCGCCTTCGTCGGCGCCTATCAGTGGAAGGCACCACTCAATGGCGACGGCACCGGCGGCCGGCACTACCTTCGCTTCGCCTTCGCCGCCGAGCCGCTGCGCCATGACCCGGCGCGTCCACTGGACGACGGCATCGTCCGCGCCCTGTGGATGACGCCCAGCGAGCTTCAGGCTGCCCAGGCCCGCCATCGAAGCCCGCTGGTGTGGCGCGTGGCGGCCGACTTCCTGGCGGGGCGTCGGCAGCCGCTGGAGCTGATCCAGCACCTGTCATGAGTCTGTCCGGCCCATGAGCGCGCCGCGCACCATCGTCGGCATGTCCGGAGGCGTGGACTCTTCGGTCGCGGCGCTGCGCCTGCGCGATGCGGGCGAGCCCATCGCCGGGCTTTTCATGCAGAACTGGGCCGACGACGGCAGCGGCGACTGCCGCGCCGAAGACGACCGCCGCGACGCGGTGGCGGTGAGCGGTCGCCTGGGCGTTCCGATCCACTTCCGGGACTTCTCGCAGGAGTACTGGAAGGGCGTGTTCGAACACTTCCTCGCCGAGTATGCCGCTGGCCGCACGCCCAACCCGGACGTGCTGTGCAACCGCGAGATCAAGTTCAAGTACTTCCTCGACGCCGCCCACCAGCTCGGGGCGCAGTACATCGCGACCGGCCACTACGCCCGCGTCACGCAGATCGACGGCCGCCACCGACTGTTGCGCGCCGTGGATCGCAGCAAGGACCAGAGCTACTTCCTGCACCAGTTGGGCCAGGCGCAACTGTCCGCGACGAAGTTCCCGCTGGGTGAACTGCTCAAGCGCGACGTGCGGCAGATGGCGCTGGAGGCCAGCCTGCCGACCGCGGCCAAGAAAGACTCCACGGGCATCTGCTTCATCGGCGAACGCGATTTCCGCGAGTTCCTGGGGCGCTACCTGCCTGCCCGTCCGGGTGAGATGCGCACGCCGGACGGCCACGTGATCGGCGAGCATCCGGGTGTGTTCTATTTCACTCTCGGCCAGCGCGAGGGACTGAACATCGGTGGCGTACGCGGCTTCGAGCCGGCTCCGTGGTACGTGGTCGGCAAGGACGTGGCGCACAACGTGCTGTACGTCGACCAGGGCACCGACAGCCCCTGGCTTCACTCGCAGGCACTGTGGTCGGAAGCCGCTCACTGGATCGACGGCGCACCGCCCGCGCAACGCTTCACCTGCACCGCCCAGACCCGCTACCGCCAGCCCGACGAAGCCTGCGAGGTGTTCGTGCAGGACGACGGCCATCTGGAAGTTCGCTTCGCCCGCCCCCAACGTGCAGTGACACCGGGACAGTCGCTGGTGCTTTACGACGGCGATGTCTGTCTCGGCGGCGCCGTGATCGCCGCCACGGACGCACCGCTGGAGCAGCGATTCCGTGCCGATGCGGCTTAGCGCCCCGCCCCCAGAACACGCGATTCCCGCCCCGTCGGGAACGACCAACCCAGGCAGAGCATGAACAACACACGAGTCAACCCGATGTCCGAGCGTGCACTGGCGCTGGCCGGGCTGGTCCAGGCACTGGCCCAGGTGCGCCGCGTCGCGGACACCGGCCAGGCCAATGCCGCGATCCTCACCACGGCGATGGACTCGGTGTTCCGCATCGATGCGCAGTCGCCCGCCGACGTGTATGGCGGCATCGAAGCACTGCGGCCGGGTCTGACCCTGTTGCGTGATTATTTCGGCAACCAGCCGCGCGACGAGCAACTGCCCCGGTTGGCGCTGGCCGTGATGCAGCTGGAGCGCAGGTTCGTGCGCGAAGACACGATGGCCAGCCGTGTCCAGGCCGGCATTCGCGAACACGCGGCCCACGCACAGCGCCTGGGCAGCAGCCATCCCGATGTGCTCTCGGCGCTCGGCAGCCTGTATGCCGAAACGCTCAGCCACCTGCGCCCGCGCGTGCTCGTGCAGGGCAACCCGCACTACCTCGGCCAGGCGCCCGTCGTGTCCGAAGTGCGCGCGATCCTGCTCGCCGCCGTGCGATCAGCAGTGCTATGGCGCCAACTCGGCGGCAGCTTGTGGGATCTGGCCCTGCGGCGCCGCGACCTGGTGGCCGCGATCAACGGCCACCTGGCTGAAGCCTGATCGCAAACCGATCAACCAGCGAACGGTCCTGGCCAACTCCCGCCGCCGTTCTGGGCCCATGCCCAGGCCACGGCGGCAATCAGCGCCAGTGCGAGCATCCAACGCAACGTCTGTTCGACCCGATCCCGGGTTTTATGCGTCTTCATGTTGTCCCCCCTGCTGCGTGCATCTAACGTCAGCACACAATGCAAGTCTGCGATTACTGTCACGCACTGAGCGCTTCGTTTCGGCCACTGCGCACGATCGATGACCACAGACACAAAAAACCCCGGCCAAGCCGGGGGTTTTGTTATTGCAGATTCAGGTTTGGAACTGCGACCGCGATGTTTCACGATCGCAACGTCGCTCACGCTGCAACGGTATCGGCAACCTGCTTGTAGTCCTCGATCTGGTCGAAGTTCATGTAGCGGTAGATCTCGGTGCCGTTGCTGTTGATGACGCCGATGTCCGCCATGTACTCCTCACGCGTCGGGATGCGGCCCAGGCGCGAGCAGATCGCCGCCAGTTCCGCCGAGCCCAGGTACACGTTGGTATTGCGGCCCAGACGGTTCGGGAAGTTGCGCGTGCTGGTCGAGAACACGGTCGCGCCCTCGCGCGCCTGCGCCTGGTTGCCCATGCACAGCGAGCAGCCCGGCATTTCCATGCGCGCGCCGGCCGTGCCGAAGGTGCCGTAGTGGCCTTCCTTGGTCAGCTCGGACGCATCCATCTTGGTCGGCGGCGCGACCCACAGGCGGGTCGGGATGTCGCGCTTTCCTTCCAGCAGCTTCGCCGCAGCGCGGAAGTGGCCGATGTTGGTCATGCACGAACCGATGAACACTTCGTCGATGACCGCACCAGCGACGTCGGACAGCGTCTTCACGTCGTCCGGATCGTTCGGGCAGGCGACGATCGGTTCGACGATCTGGTTCAGGTCGATCTCGATGACCGCGGCGTAGTCGGCATCGGCATCGCCTTCCAGCAACTGCGGGTTGGCCAGCCACGCTTCCATCGCCTTGATGCGGCGCGCCAGCGAGCGCGGGTCGGCGTAACCCTCGGCGATCATCCACTTCAACAGCGTGATGTTGCTGGTGAGGTATTCGATGATCGGCGCCTGGTCGAGCTTGACCGTGCAGCCGGCGGCCGAACGCTCGGCCGAGGCATCGGACAACTCGAACGCCTGCTCGACCTTCAGGTGCGGCAGGCCTTCGATCTCGAGGATGCGACCGGAGAAGATGTTCTTCTTGCCCTGCTTGGCGACGGTCAGCAGGCCCTGCTTGATCGCGGCCAGCGGGATCGCGTTGACCAGGTCACGCAGCGTGACGCCCGGCTGCATCTCGCCCTTGAAGCGGACCAGCACCGACTCGGGCATGTCCAGCGGCATCACGCCGGTAGCCGCGGCGAACGCGACCAGGCCGGAACCAGCCGGGAACGAAATGCCCACCGGGAAACGGGTATGCGAGTCGCCGCCGGTTCCGACGGTGTCGGGCAACAGCATGCGGTTGAGCCAGCTGTGGATCACGCCGTCGCCGGGGCGCAGCGAGATGCCGCCGCGGTTGGAGATGAACTCCGGCAGGGTGTGGTGGGTCTTGACGTCGACCGGCTTCGGATAGGCCGCCGTGTGGCAGAACGACTGCATCACCAGGTCGGCCGAGAAGCCCAGGCAGGCCAGGTCCTTCAGCTCGTCGCGGGTCATCGGGCCGGTGGTGTCCTGCGAACCCACCGAGGTCATCCTGGGTTCGCAGTAGGTGCCCGGACGCACACCCTCGCCTTCCGGCAAGCCACAGGCGCGGCCCACCATCTTCTGCGCCAGCGAGTAGCCCTTGCCGGTATCGGCCGGGTTCTGCGGCAGGCGGAACAGCGTCGACGGGGCCAGGCCCAGCGCCTCGCGCGCCTTGGCGGTCAGGCCACGGCCGACGATCAGCGGAATGCGGCCGCCGGCGCGGACTTCGTCCAGCAGCACGTCGGACTTCAGGGCGAACTCGGCGACGACCTGGCCGTCCTTGATCGCCTTGCCTTCATACGGGCGCAGCTCGATCACGTCGCCCATGTTCATCTGCGACACGTCGAGTTCGATCGGCAGCGCGCCGGCGTCTTCCATCGTGTTGTAGAAGATCGGGGCGATCTTGCTGCCCAGGCACACGCCGCCGAAGCGCTTGTTCGGGATGAACGGAATGTCTTCGCCGGTGAACCACAGCACCGAATTGGTGGCGGACTTGCGGCTGGAACCCGTGCCGACCACGTCGCCGACATAGGCAACCAGATGGCCCTTGTCCTTCAGTGACTCGATGAACTTGACCGGGCCGCGCTTGCCGTCTTCCTCCGGCTCGATGCCGTCGCGCTGGTTCTTCAGCATCGCCAGCGCGTGCAGCGGAATGTCCGGGCGCGTGGTCGCGTCGGGCGCCGGCGACAGGTCGTCGGTGTTGGTTTCGCCGGTCACCTTGAACACAGTGATGGTCAGGCTCTGCGGCACTTCCGGACGGCTGGTGAACCACTCCGCGTCGGCCCAGCTCTGCAGCACGGCCTTGGCGTGGGCGTTGCCACTCGAAGCCTTCTCCTGCACGTCGTGGAAGGCGTCGAACATCAGCAGGGTCTTCTTCAGCGCATCGGCGGCGATGGTGCCCACGACGGCGTCGTCGAGCAGATCGACCAGCGGATGGATGTTGTAACCGCCCAGCATGGTGCCCAGCAGTTCGGTGGCACGCTCGCGGCTGATCAGCGGGTTCTTCTCGCTGCCGAAGGCGACGGCGGCCAGGTACGAAGCCTTGACCTTGGCGGCATCGTCGACGCCGGCCGGGACGCGGTTGGTGATCAGGTCGAGCAGGAACTGTTCTTCATTGGCCGGCGGATTCTTCAGCAGCTCGATGACCTCGGCAGTCTGCTGGGCGGTCAACGGCAGCGGCGGAATGCCCAGCGCGGCGCGCTCGGCAACGTGTTGGCGGTAGCTGGAGAGCATGAAGAATCCCGTCGAAATGGAGCGGAAAGACGCCATCCCGCGCTGCAAGGCCGCCAGCGGCGAGGTCGCCGCGCTGGCGTGCAGGCTGGGTTGGCAGGGAGTTGCCGAGCGCGGGAAACTCATCCGAATGAGGGTCCCGACGACCGTGTATTTTGCCCGCAACCGCCTTTTGCGGCAATCCGATCCGGGCCCCGGAGTCATCCGCGGCGAGTGTTTGGAAGCGTTTCAAACGGTATTTTCCTGCCCGCTTTGCCGCATTGGACCAATGTCTGCACGCTTCCTGAATCCGATAGAGCGATAATCGTCCGACCGCGCCGCATCGACCGCGGCGTCAGCAAGCCATCGTGCCGCCAAGGCCCAGGCCGCGCAGGCACGCCAGCCATAAGCACTGGAGCCCTCCCCCATGTACGACTCCTTCTCCACCCGCCGCCAGCTCGACGTCAACGGCCGCAAGCTGACCTACTTCAGCCTGCCGGCCCTGGGCGAGCGCTTCGACATCAGCCGGCTGCCCTACTCGATGAAGATCCTGCTGGAGAACCTGCTGCGCCACGAGGACGGCGGCCAGACGGTCGGCAAGGATCACATCGAGTCGGTGGCGACGTGGGATCCCAAGGCCGAGCCCGACACCGAGATCGCCTTCATGCCGGCGCGCGTGGTGTTGCAGGACTTCACCGGCGTGCCGTGCGTGGTGGACCTGGCGGCGATGCGCGATGCGGTCACCCGGCTGGGCGGCAGCCCGAAGCAGATCAACCCGCTGATTCCTTCCGAACTGGTCATCGATCACTCGGTGCAGGTCGACGTGTTCGGCCGTTCGGACGCGCTGGATCTCAACGGCAAGATCGAGTTCGAGCGCAACAAGGAACGCTACAGCTTCCTGCGCTGGGGCCAGAAGGCCTTCGATAACTTCAAGGTGGTGCCGCCCAACACCGGCATCGTCCACCAGGTGAACCTCGAACACCTGGCCCGCGTCGTGGTCGAACGCGACGTCGACGGCGAACTGCAGGCATTCCCCGATACCGTCTTCGGCACCGACAGCCACACCACGATGATCAACGGCATCGGCGTGCTCGGCTGGGGCGTGGGCGGCATCGAGGCCGAAGCGGCGATGCTGGGCCAGCCGTCCTCGATGCTCATTCCGCAGGTGGTCGGCTTCAAGCTGACCGGCAGGCTGCCGGAAGGAGCCACCGCCACCGACCTGGTGCTGACCGTCACCCAGATGCTGCGGGCGCTGGGCGTGGTGGGCAAGTTCGTCGAGTTCTACGGCGACGGCCTGCAGCACCTGCCACTGGCCGACCGCGCGACGATCGCCAACATGGCGCCGGAATACGGCGCGACCTGCGGCATCTTCCCGATCGATGCCGAGGCGCTGAACTATCTGCGCCTGTCGGGTCGCAGCAGCGAGCAGATCGCGCTGGTCGAGGCCTATGCCAAGGCACAGGGGATGTGGCACGACGCCCACACCCCGCACGCCACCTACTCGGCGACGCTGGAACTGGACTTGGGCGACGTGAAGCCGTCGCTGGCAGGCCCCAAGCGCCCGCAGGACCGGGTGCTGCTGGAAGACGTCAAGGACAACTTCCACAAGAACCTCGAAGGCCTGACCGCCAACCGCAAGCCTCGCAAGGAAACGCTGGAGCGCCTGGCCGGCGAAGGCGGCGCACAGCCGCAGGCCGAACACCTGGCCGCCAAGCCGAAGTCGAAGATCCGCATCCAGGACCAGGACGCCGATCTGTGCGACGGTTCGGTGGTGATCGCCGCCATCACTTCCTGCACCAACACCTCCAATCCGGCGGTGATGCTCGGTGCCGGCCTGGTCGCGCGCAACGCCGTGAAACTCGGCCTCAAGGCCAAGCCATGGGTGAAGACTTCGCTTGGGCCGGGCTCGCTGGTGGTGACCGACTACCTCAAGAAGGCCGGCGTGCTGGCCGATCTGGAAAAGCTCGGCTTCTACGTCGTCGGCTACGGCTGCACCACGTGCATCGGCAACTCAGGCCCTCTGCCCGACCCGGTGTCCAAGGGCATCGCCGAAAACGAACTGGCGGTGGCCTCGGTGCTGTCGGGCAACCGCAATTTCGAAGGACGCGTGCATCCGGAGGTCAAGATGAACTACCTGGCGTCGCCGCCGCTGGTGGTGGCGTACGCGCTGGCCGGCACCGTCGACATCGACATGACCCGTGAGCCGATCGGGCACACCCCGGACGGAAAGGATGTGTACCTGCGCGACATCTGGCCGACCAACAAGGAGATCGGCGACATCATCTCCGCAACGGTGGGGCCGGAACTGTTCGCGCAGAACTACGCCGATGTGTTCAAGGGCGATTCGCGCTGGAACCAGATCGCGTCGCCGGAGGGTGAATCCTTCCGTTGGGACGGGGAGTCGACCTACATCAAGAACCCGCCCTACTTCGACGGCATCACCATGCAGGTCGGTTCCATCGATGACGTGCGCGGCGCCCGCGTGCTGGGCATGTTCGGCGATTCGATCACCACCGACCACATCTCGCCGGCCGGCAACATCAAGAAGGATTCGCCGGCGGGGCGCTTCCTGATGGAGCGCGGCGTGCAGCCGGCCGACTTCAACAGCTACGGCAGCCGTCGCGGCAACGACGACGTGATGGTGCGCGGCACCTTCGCCAACATCCGCATCAAGAACCTGATGCTCGGCGGCGAGGAAGGCGGCAACACGATCTATCACGGCGCGCACGGCAGCACCGAGAAGCTGTCGATCTATGACGCCGCGATGCGCTACAAGGCCGATGGCGTGCCGCTGGTGGTGCTGGCAGGCAAGGAGTACGGCACCGGCTCGTCGCGCGACTGGGCGGCCAAGGGCACCAACCTGCTCGGCGTGAAGGCGGTGATCGCTGAAACCTTCGAGCGCATCCACCGCTCCAACCTGGTCGGCATGGGCGTGCTGCCCTTGCAGTTCAAGGAAGGAGAAAATGCCCAGAAGCTCGGCCTGGATGGCTCGGAGACCTTCAGCGTGACCGGCCTGCGCGACGGTGCCGCCAAGACCGCCACGGTCATGGCCACCAAGGTCGACGGAACCACCACGCAGTTCGACGTGAGGGTGCTGCTGTTGACGCCGAAGGAAGTGGAGTACTTCCGCCACGGCGGCATCCTGCATTACGTGCTTCGACATCTTGCGGCGAAGAAGACAGCCTGATCCTGATCGGGCGCAAGCCCCGCCCTCGCGCTCAGCGCGAGGGCCTTCGCACAACGTGCGCTTCAGCCGCCCTTGGTTCCAGCCGACCCTACCGCGCCGGCTGGAACTTCGGCGTCCAGCGCACACTGGTCAACCGCCATGTGCCCTCCTCTTCGCGCCACCCGCTCTCCACGTCGTAGACCTGGGCCGAATCGGGCAACACTCCGCCTGCGCCCCCGGTCAGCGCCGCGCTGAAACGTACCGTCGCATACCCCGCCTGCAACGTGACCTCTTCCGGCCCCGTGCGCACCCCGACATCGCGATGCCGCAGGAACAGCACCTGCGCCATGCGGCGTGCCCCTTCGCGATCGAGCCCATCGGGACCGACGAAGTCCTGCGCCAGGTACGATTCCAGTTCTTTCGCATCGCGCTGCTCGATGCTCGCCTGCAGCTCGCTCATGGCCGCTCGCAGGCGCTCCTCCGGCGCGGTTCGCGAACAGCCCAACAAGGCCAGCGCCAGCAGGGCCGGCGCAAGCCAGGCCGGCATCTGCAATCCCGGCCGGGAAGGTTTCAGCATGATGGTTCCTCGACAGCAAGAGACCGCATCCTGACACGACCGCACATCGAGGTCGCCTGCGTTTACCCACCTGAGGCCGCCTTGCCAGCCTCTAGTGCCTATGCTCCAATCCGGGAAAGACCGTACGCCAGCGCATTCGGCAGTGCGGCAATCAACGCGAGAATTACATAGGGGATCGCGATGGGTTTTGAACGTCCGTGGCTTGCGCATTACCCGGCCGGAGTGCCGGCCGAGATCGACGTCGACGAGTATCCCTCCATTGTCTCGGTGCTCGAGAACGCGATCGACAAGTACCGCGACCGCCCCGCCTTCGCCAATCTCGGCCGGGTGCTGACCTACGCCGAGGTCGACCGGCTCAGCGCGCAGTTCGCGGCCTACCTGCTCGGCGAGCTCAAGCTCAAGAAGGGCGATCGCGTCGCGATCATGATGCCCAACTGCCTGCAGTACCCCATCGCGACGTTCGGCATCCTGCGCGCCGGCCTGACCGTGGTGAACACCAACCCGATGTACACGGCGCGCGAGCTCAAGCACCAGCTCGCCGACTCCGGCGCCAGTGCGATCCTCGTGCTCGACAACTTCGGCCATACCGTGCAGGAGGTCCTCGCCGATACCCAGGTCAAGCAGGTCATCACCACCGGCCTGGGCGACATGCTCGCCATGCCCAAGGGCGCGATCGTCAACTTCGTGCTGAAGTACGTGAAGAAGATGGTGCCGGACTACAACATCCCCGGCGCGATCCGCTTCAAGGACGCCCTCACCCTCGGCCAGATGCGCAAACTGCCCGAGATCGAGATCACTCCGGACGACATCGCCTTCCTGCAGTACACCGGCGGCACCACCGGCGTGGCCAAGGGCGCGATGCTCACCCATCGCAACCTCGTGGCCAACATGCAGCAGGCCGCGGCGTGGATCGGCACGAACGTGAAGTACGGCGAGGAGATCATCATCACCGCGCTGCCGCTGTACCACATCTTCGCGCTGACGGCGAACGGGCTGGTCTTCATGAAGTTCGGCGGCCTGAACTACATGATCACCAATCCGCGCGACATGCACGGCTTCGTGAAGGAGCTCAAGAAGGTTCCATTCACCGCGATCACCGGCGTCAACACGCTCTTCAACGGCCTGCTCAACACGCCCGGCTTCGACCAGATCGACTTTTCCAAACTGCACCTGACCCTGGGCGGCGGCATGGCGGTGCAGCGTTCGGTGGCCGAACGCTGGAAGCAGGTCACCGGCACGACGCTGGTCGAGGCCTATGGCCTGACCGAGACCTCGCCGGCGGCCTGCATCAATCCGATGGACCTGGCCGATTACAACGGCGCGATCGGCCTGCCGATCCCCTCCACCGACGCCTGCCTGAAGGACGAGGCCGGCAATGCGATGACACAGATCGGCGACGTCGGCGAGCTGTGCATCAAGGGGCCCCAGGTCATGAAGGGCTACTGGCGCCGTCCGGAAGAGACCGCCAACGTCATCGACGCCGACGGCTGGCTGCACACCGGCGACATGGCGCGCATGGACGAAAAGGGGTTCTTCTACATCGTCGACCGCAAGAAGGACATGATCCTGGTGTCGGGCTTCAACGTGTACCCCAACGAGGTCGAGGATGTGATCGCGATGATGCCCGGAGTGCTCGAAGTGGCCGCGGTGGGCGTGGCCGACGAGAAGTCCGGCGAGGCTGTGAAGGTCGTGATCGTGAAGAAGGACCCGTCGTTGACCGCCGAGCAGGTCAAGGCGCATGCCCGCGAACACCTGACCGGCTACAAGCACCCACGCTTCGTCGAATTCCGCACGGAACTGCCAAAGACCAACGTCGGCAAGATCCTGCGCCGGGAGTTGCGCGACGCGCCGGCCGGCAACTGAGTCCCTGCCGCTCGGTAGTCCCCGAAAGCCCCTCCCCGCCGGAGGGGCTTCCTTTTTGGCCGTGGCTGGGGTGTAGCATCGGAACGTGTGGGCCATAACAAGCCGTCCGCCGCCCACCCACCCTGCCTTGCGGGCGGCACAATGGGGACTGCCAAATGAGCACCATCGAGAAGCTGCACCGCACGCGCAACTACGCGACCCTGCGGGTCGAGTCCGACCCTGCGGGCGATACGCACTGGATGTACATGCACGACGATATCGGTCGTGGAGTGCGCCCGTGTTTTCGTACCGAACTCATGGACGACATGTGGAGCTTCCTCTCGTCGATCACGTTGCGCGAAGGCCAGCGCCAGCCCGGTCGTTTGCGTCATGTGGTGCTCGGCTCCGCCGCTTCGGCTTTCAACCTCGGCGGCGATCTCGATCTGTTTTCCAAGCTGATCCGCGGCAACAACCGCGAACACCTGCTCGCGTACGCGCGCCGCTGCATCGACGGTGTCTACCACTTGCACAACGGTCTGGGCGGCGACGTGCGCACTATCGCGCTGGTTCAAGGCGATGCGCTGGGCGGTGGCCTTGAACTCGCGTTGTCCTGCCACACCATCGTCGCCGAGGAAGGCGTCGACATGGGTTTGCCGGAAGTGCTGTTCGGCCTGTTCCCGGGCATGGGCGCCTATTCGTTCCTGTGCAAGCGCATGTCGCCGCAGATGGCCGAGAAGCTCATCCTCGAAGGCTCCATCCTCACCAGCGACGAGATGCACCGCATGGGCGTGGTCGACGTGCTCGTGCCCAAGGGCCAGGGCGAGGCGGCCGTGCAGGATCTGATCCGCCAGCAGCAGCGTTCGCCGCACGCCCATCTGGCCATGAACGCCGTGCGTGGCATCTCGCAGCCGGTCGGCTACGACGAGCTGATGGGCATCACCGAAGTGTGGGTGGATACGGCCCTGGCGCTGGGCGAGAAGTCGCTGCGCACAATGGAACGCATCGTCCGCGCACAGACCCGCCGTTCGTCACTGGCCGCCTGATGGGTCGAGCGGGCCGCATGCCGGCCCGCCCCTCAGGATGAGCGCTCGTCGCCGCCACGGGCACCACGTGCCCGTTCGCGCGCTTCGAGCGCCGCCTTGCCTTGGGCAAGGCGTTCGTTGAGGCCGCCCAGACGCTGGCGCCACTCGCGTGCGACCTGCCAGTCCGCAAGCCGCATCAGTTCGCCGCTGACGGCCGCCAGCTTGATCAGGCCCAGATTGCTGGAGACGCCCTTGAGCGCGTGAGCCTGCTCGCGCACCCGCTCCCAGTCGTCGTGTTCGCCCGCCTGCATCAGCGCGGTGACGCAACCGTCGGCATCGCGCAGGCATTGCGCGATGAACTCGCGCTCGAAGCCATCGCCCATGCCCAGCGCGCCCAGTTCGTCCAGTACCGAAGGATCGAACGTGCCGTCGCTGACCGGCAATTCGCTGCGCACGCTGGTGACCGGTGCAGAACTGCGGCCCTTCGATGCGATTTCGGCCAGCGTGTCCAGAAGTCGCGCGGTCGCCACCGGCTTGGCCAGGAAGGCCCGGGCTCCGGCCTGTTCGCAGGCGCCGATCGATTCGGGCGTAACGTCGGCGCTGAGCACGATGACCGGCGTGCGCCGCGCACTACCCGCCTCCATGATCCGCAATTGCCGCAACAGGTCCAGGCCGCTGATTCCGGGCATGTGCAGGTCGGCGATGACGGCGTCGTAGTCCGACGTCTCCAGGGCGTTGAGGACTTCCTCGCCGCCTTCCACGCAAACAGCACGATGCCCGGCCTTCTGCAGCAGGCGCTGCAGGACCATGCGGTTGGCGGCATGGTCGTCGGCCACCAGCACCTGCAGGCTGCGCACGCGGGCGCGATGGCGCAGGAACGGATCGGAGAACGCGATGATGTTTTCCTGCGCTTCGCTTTCGACCCGTTCCGTCCTGCCCGGCGCGACGGGCACGGCAACGGGGTCGACGCGCACCTCGACGCGCTGGAACGCCTGGAACGGCAACTCGACCCAGAAGCGGCTGCCGCGCTGTTCGGTGCTCTCGAAGCCGATGCTGCCACCCATCGCTTCGGTGAGGCCCTTGGCGATCGTCGTACCCAGGCCCGTGCCGCCATAGCGTCGGGCCAGGCTGACGTCGGCCTGCTCAAAGGCCTCGAACAGGCGCTTCTGCGCGGCCATCGGGATGCCGATGCCGGTATCGGTCACGGTGAAACGCAGGCGGACGCGGTCGTTCTCCTGGCGCGAGATGGCCACGTCCAGGCGCACTGAGCCGCGGTCGGTGAACTTGACCGCATTGCCCGCCAGGTTGATCAGCACCTGGCGCAGGTGTCCCACGTCACCCAGCAGCCGGTCGGGCACATCGCCGGCCACCTGCACGTCGAAGCGCAACTGCTTGGCCTTCGCCTGCGGCTGCAGGATCATCGAGATGCCCTGCCCAAGTTCGCGCGGCGAAAACTCGACCAGGTTGAGCTTGAGTTTGCCGGCTTCGATGGCCGAGATATCCAGCACGTCCTCGACCAGCGCCAGCAGGCTTCGCGTCGAGGCCTGGATGGTGTTGAGGCATTCGCGTTGTTCGGGGTCCAGGCGCGTGGTCGCCAGCAACTCGGACATGCCCGCGAGCCCGTTGAGGGGCGTGCGGAACTCGTGGCTCATGTTGGCCAGGAACCGGCTCTTGGCCTCGTTGGCGCGGCGCGCCTCGTCGGTCGCGCGCGTCAACGCGCGCAGCAGGCCCGACAGGTAGAACGGGATCGCGACCAGGCCGATCAACAGGCCCACTGCCAGCACGCGGTTGCGTATCCAGTAGTCGTTGAGCTCGATGACCACGCCGAAGCTGATGAAGGCCATCGCCACGGCGGCATTGAGGTAGTTGCTGCCATAGCGCAGGCCGTTGCCGACCGTCACCCACATCAGGATCACGTACACCCAGGCCAGCGGCTCGCCCATGTGGACCATGGCCAATCCCATCAGGCCATAGTCGGACAACATGCCGATCATGCGGCGCACGTGCGAGGGGCCGGGCGATGCGAAGATCCAGACGATCAGCACCATGCCCACGGTGAAACCCATCTCCACCATGTGCAGGACGTTGACGTATTCCTCGCGCGGCAGGTTGCCGCCCGCGCCCCGCACCAGCATGTAGACCAACACCACCAGCAGGACGGCGATGCGGACGAACGCCTGCCCGTGCTCGCTATCGCTGCGCTGCGCCAGCCGATCACGCATCCAGGACAGGGGGTGCCTCATGCGGCTATTCCATACCCGGACGCGCCGAGCTGGCTGAATAGCGCTGGCAGATCTCCTCCAGGCGCGAGCGTCCCCGGATCATGGCATCCACGCAGCGCGGGTCGAACAGCCGCCCACGCTGGGCATAGAGGTAGCCCATGGCGGCGTCCATGTCCCAGGCCTTCTTGTACGGGCGAGGCGACAGCAGCGCGTCGAACACGTCCGCCACGGCCACGATCCGGGCTTCCAGCGGGATCTCCTCGCCGATCAGGCCGTCAGGGTAACCGCTGCCGTCGTAACGCTCATGGTGGCGCAGCGCGATCACCGCGCCGGCCTGGATGAAGCGGTTCTGGCTGCCGCTCAGCAGTTCATGACCGATCTTCGGATGGCGCCGCATCACGGCGGTTTCCTCGTCGGTGAGCGGACCGGCCTTCATCAGCACCGCGTCGGGAATGGCGATCTTGCCGATGTCGTGAAGCGGCGCGGACATCTCGATCATCCGCACCTCGTCCTCGAACATGCCTAGTTGCTCGGCGATGAGGCCGGCGACATGCGCCATGCGTTCGAGATAGGCGCTGGTGCCGGTGTCGCGGTACTCGATGGCGCGGGCCAGGCGCGACAGCGTCTCGCGCTCGCGCTCCTCGACCTCGTGCATGCTCGACAGCAGGCGCTGTTCCAGCGACAACGCACGCTGCTTGACGTTCTCGGACTGCTGGCGCAGTTGCAGCAGGTTGCGGCAACGGGCGCGCAGTTCGCGCGGCCTCACCGGCTTGACGAGGAAGTCGATGACACCGGCATCGAGCGCGGCCTGGCGCACCGGCTCGTCGCCGACCACGGTCACCAGGATGATGGGGATGTCGCGGTGCAGTGGCAGGCGGCGAAAGCGGCGGGCGAACTCCAGACCGTCGATGCCCGGCATGCGGTAGTCGAGCAACAGCAGGTCGGGCTGGTTGGATTCGCACCACGACAATGCGTGGCCCGGCTCGCCGAAGTCGTGTACGGCCAACTCGGGTGCGATGTCCTCGATGATGTGGCGCAGCATCGTGCGCGCCGAGGTCTGATCATCGACGATGACTACGTTCACGCTTGCACCCGCATGGGGCCACCCCCTCAGTGGCGTATGCGAGCAGGATACCCTGCCTCACGGCCGCTGGCACTTGGCGGGATGAGGGGGGTCAGCCGCCGGCCTCCGGGCGCATGTACGGGAACAGCAGCACGTCGCGGATCGAGGCCGAACCCGTCATCAGCATGACCAGGCGGTCGATGCCGATGCCCAGTCCGCCGGTCGGCGCCAGACCCACCTCCAGCGCCCGGATGTAGTCGGCGTCGAAATGCATGGCCTCGTCGTCCCCGCCTTCCTTGGCCTCGACCTGGGCCTGGAAACGGGCCGCCTGGTCTTCCGGGTCGTTCAACTCGGAGAAGCCGTTGGCGATCTCCTTGCCGTTGATGAACAGCTCGAAGCGGTCGGTCAGCTCCGGGTCGTTGTCGTTTGCGCGTGCCAGCGGGCTCACCTCGACCGGATGGTCGGTGATGAAGGTCGGCTGGACCAGGGTGTGCTCGACGGTCTTCTCGAAGATCTCCAGCAGCAGCTTGCCCCAGCCATAGCCCGGCTTGACCGGCAGCCTCAGGCGGGCGCAGTGGGTGCGCATCTTCTCGAGGTCGCGCAGGTCCTCGCGCTTGATCTCGGGGTTGTGTTCGAGCACCGCGTCGGTCATGGACCAGCGACGGAACGACGGGCCAAGGTCGATGTCGCTGCCTTCCCAATGCAGTTGCGTGGTGCCCAGCACGTCGCGGGCGACGTCGCGGATCACGCCCTCGGTCAGGTCCATGATCTCGGTGTAGGTGGCGTAGGCCTCGTACAGCTCGAGCATGGTGAACTCGGGGTTGTGCCGGGTCGACACGCCCTCATTGCGGAAGTTGCGGTTGATCTCGTAGACCCGCTCCAGGCCGCCGACGACCAGGCGCTTGAGGTAAAGCTCCGGCGCGACTCGCAAGTACAGATCCAGGTCCAGCGCGTTGTGGTGCGTTTCGAACGGCTTGGCCGCGGCGCCGCCGGGGATGTAATGCATCATCGGCGTCTCCACTTCAAGGAAGCGGCGCGTGTCCAGCCAGGCACGCATGGCGCGGATGATCTTGGAACGCTTGACGAAGACCTCGCGCGATTCCGGCGTGACGATCAGGTCCACGTAGCGCTGGCGATAACGCTGTTCGACGTCGGCCAGGCCATGGAACTTGTCCGGCAGCGGCCGCAGCGACTTGGTCAGCAGGCGCAGCGCATCGGTCTTGACCGACAGTTCGCCGGTCTTGGTGCGGGTGAGCACGCCTTCGGCGGACACGATGTCGCCGACGTCCCAGCCCTTGAACGACTCGTAGGTCTCGCCCAGCACATTGGCCTGCAGGAACAGCTGGATGCGACCCGACTCATCCTGGATCTGCACGAAGCTGGCCTTGCCCATCACGCGCTTGAGCAGGATGCGACCGGCCACCGCCACGCGATGGCCCTTGGCCTCCAGCGCCTCGGCCGTCCACTGCTCGGCGTCCGCATAGGCGGCCTGCAGGTCGCCGGCGTAGTCGGCGCGGCGGAAATCATTGGGAAACGCCACGCCCTGCCCGCGCAGCGCCGTGAGTTTGGCGCGACGCTCGGCGATCAGATGGTTCTCGTCGATATGCGTCGGAGGCGTGTGTTCGGTCATGGTCGTGGTTACGCTTTGGGATTGCGGGCTGGGATTGCCTGGGAAGAGTACTTGCGGCGCGGTGTCTTTGCTTGCGGTCGTCATCCCCGCGAAAGGGGGACCCAGCGTCGTAAACCGGACTAGTCGTAAACCGGACTACTTGTTGGATTCCCGCTTTCGCGGGAATGACGAGCGCATTGGTGACGCCGCGATCAAACGGCGTCGGCGCGTTTCGATCCGACCTCGAGGCCGGACTTCAGGCTGGCCTCCACGAACTCGTCCAGGTCTCCGTCGAGCACCTTCTGCGTGTCGCTGCGCTCGATGCCGGTGCGCAGGTCCTTGATGCGACTCTGGTCGAGCACGTAGTTGCGGATCTGGCTGCCCCAACCGATGTCGGACTTGGTGGCTTCGACCGCATCACGCTCGGCGTTGCGCTTCTGGATTTCCAGTTCGTACAACTTGGCGGCCAGCATCTTCATCGCGTTGTCGCGATTCTGGTGCTGGCTGCGGCCGGTCTGGCAGGCAACGACTATTCCGGACGGAATGTGCGTGATTCGCACAGCCGATTCGGTCTTGTTGACGTGCTGGCCACCGGCGCCGGAGGAGCGATAGACATCGGTGCGCAGGTCGGCCGGGTTGATGTCGATGTCGATGTTGTCATCAACTTCCGGCGACACGAACACCGAAGTGAAGCTGGTGTGGCGGCGGTTGTCGGAGTCGAACGGCGACTTGCGCACCAGGCGGTGCACGCCGGTTTCCGTCTTGAGCCAGCCGTAGGCGAAGTCGCCCTCGACGCGCAACGTGGCCGACTTGATGCCGGCTACGTCGCCGCCGCTGACTTCCATCAACTCGGTCTTCCAGCCTCGCGATTCGCACCAGCGCAGGTACATGCGCAGCAGGATCTCGGCCCAGTCCTGGGCTTCGGTGCCACCGGCGCCGGCCTGGATGTCGACGAACGCGTTGGCCGCGTCCATCTTGCCGGAGAACATGCGGCGGAACTCGAGCTTCTCGACCTCCTTGGCGTAGCGCTCGACGTCGTCGACCACGGCCAGCGCGGTGCCCTCGTCGTCCTCCATTTCAGCCAGCTCGAGCAATTCGCCCGCGCCGACGAGACCTTCGGTGAGGTTGCGGATGCCGTCGACGACCTTTTCCAGCGAAGAGCGCTCACGGCCCAGGCCCTGGGCACGCTCGGAGTCGTTCCAGATGTCGGGGCTTTCGAGTTCGCGGTTTACCTCTTCGAGACGTTCGACTTTGCCGTCGTAGTCAAAGATACCCCCTAAGCGAATCCAGCCGACCGGTGAGGTCGGCGATGCGCTGGCGGACGGGATTGAGTTCGATCATGTCCGGTCTTAGTCGATCAGAGAAACCGGAGAGTCTAACAAACCGCCCACGCCAGCGCCCTCGCCCCGCTCCCGTCAGCCGAACTTGAACAGCCCCGGGCGCCAGCCGCCGGTGTAGCTGGTGCTTGCCGCGCCGTAGCCGCTGCTGCTGCCATAGCCGGTGCCGAAGCCGGAGCCGCCCTCGCGCCCGCGACGCCGGCGCATGCGGTCCTGCAGCTCTTCGCGGCGGCTGTCCAGCCAGTCGGCGCGGCCCACGGTGTCGGGCTTCAACCCCCGCCGGTCGGCCTCACGCTGGCGGTATTCGATGAAATCGGCGTAGGCGTCGATCTCATGGCGCAGCTCCCGTGCGCACAGCTCGATCATGATCGCGTCGTCGAGGAATCCCAGCACCGGCACGTGGTCCGGGATGGCATCGCCGGGGACCGAGAAATACGTCAGGGCAGAACGAACGTGCTGTGCGTCCTCACCGGACAACGCCCAGCCTTCGTCGCGGATCATCGCGATCAGCGTGTCCAGCAGCAGCAGGCGCTGCTTGACGAACTCCGGTGGCTCGCTCTGCTGCGCCTTCTCGAGCAGGTCCATCGCCCCCTGCACGACCTCCTGGTTGGACTTGCCTTCGCCCAGCTCGCGGGCCTTGTCGATCGCGCGATTGAAGTGCTCGAGGTCCTTGTCGGACAACTCGATGTTGACGGTCAGTGGCATGACGGACGCTCTCCTGGGGCGGGTATCCATTCAGCCTAGGTCCGCGTTCGTTGAATCCGTGTCAATTCGTGCCACCGCCCCCGCTCAGCCTTCGCGGTGCGTCACCACCAGCTGGACGGCCTGGCCGCCGCGGTAATCGTCTGGCTCCATCCGGTAGGCGATGCGGATCCGGGCAGACGGGGCCTCCCCGGTCCAGCCGCCGAACTCGATGGCGTTCAGGCGCCTGCCGCCCATGCCAAGTTCGAGCTTGAGATGCCGCTCGCCGACCACGCGCCAGGCCAGCACCTCGAATTCGCCGTCGAATTGCGGCTCGGGAAATCCCTGCCCCCAGGGCCCGCCGTCGCGCAGCGCTTCGGCGCAGGGTCGATCGAATTCATCCGCCGACAGTTCGCCATCGCTGAGCACGTCCGCCTGCAGCAGTTCCGGGGTCAGCGCGGCGGCCGCGCACTGGCGGAAGGCATCGACGAAGGCCGGAAGGTCCTCGGCGCCCAGCGACAGTCCGGCGGCCATGGCGTGGCCTCCGAAGCGCTCGATCAGGTGTGGGTGACGTGCGGCCACATCGGCCAGCGCATCGCGGATATGAAAGCCCGGGATCGACCGGGCCGATCCGCGCAGTCGTTGGCTGCCCGGCTCGGCCGGGGCAAAGGCGATGACGGGCCGGTGGAGGCGCTCCTTCATCTTCGAAGCGACCAGGCCGACTACGCCCGGATGCCACTCCGGATCGAACAGGCAAACCGCGATCGGTGCCCCCACTTCCGTCAGTGCAACACGCGACAACGCCAGTTCGGCCTCGTCGGTCATCTGCTGCTGCACGGCGCGGCGCTCGCCGTTGATCTCATTGAGCGTGGCGGCAATCCCACGGGCCTGGCCGGGGTCGTCGGTCAGCAGGCACTCGATGCCCAGCGCCATGTCTTCGAGCCGGCCGGCGGCGTTCAGGCGCGGTCCGACCGCATAGCCGATGTCGCCCGCGGTCAACCGCCGCGCATCGCGCTGGGAGACTTCGATGAGGGCATTGAGCCCGGCGCAGCCCTGCCCCGCGCGCAGGCGGCGCAATCCGGCGGCCACCAGGGCGCGGTTGTTGGCATCCAGCGGAACCAGGTCGGCCACCGTGCCGACCGCGACCAGATCCAGCAGCGTGGACAGGTCGGGGCCTGGGCCCTCGAAAGCGCCCTGCTCCCGCAGGCGGCGTCGCAGCGCCAGCAGCACGTAGAACATCACGCCGACGCCGGCCAGGGCCTTGCTCGGGAACGCGTCGCCGCGCAGGTTCGGATCGACGATCGCGTCGGCCGGCGGCAGTTGTTCGCCCGGCAGGTGGTGGTCGGTGACCAGCACTTGCCACCCTCGCGCCTTCGCTGCCGCAATGCCCGCATGGCAGGCGATACCGTGGTCGACGGTGACCAGCAGGTCCGGTTGCAGCGCGGCCAGTTCGTCGACGAGCGCGGGCGACAGTCCGTAGCCATGGACGATGCGGTTCGGCACCGCGTGCGACATACGGCGCGCACCGAGCATGCGCAGGCCGCGCACGCCCACCGCGCAGGCGGTGGCGCCGTCGCAGTCGAAGTCGCCGACCACGACGATATGGCGATCGTCCGCCATGGCTTGCGCCAGCAAGGCGGTGGCCTCGTCCAGGCCACCCATGCCGTCTGGCGGCAGCAGGTGGGCGAGGCGTGGCTGCGCCTGCTCGATGCAGGTCGCGCCGCGGGCGGCGTAGAGACGACGCAGCAACGGCGACAAGGTCTCGGGCCATTGGCCCGGTTCGCGGATCTCGCGACGCCTCAGTCTCGCGATGGGCTTCATTCGGCCCCTGACTCGACGCCTGCGGCGACGAACGAGTGCAACGGCCGGCGCCAGAAGCGCCAGCGCTGGCCCCGGCGCAGGGTGTAGATCGCGCCGTCGGCGAAGTCGAAGCGCAGGTCATCGACCTCGCCTGTCGCCAGCGCCGCCAAGGCCGGTGCGAACCAATCGCACTCGAGCACCGCAAGATCGCGCGCATCGCGAAGGTCGAACAGGGCGCTGGTTGCTTCGATGCGCCAGCGCTGCGGGCGCGCGACGACCTGCGCCTGTGCCAGCGCCGCCAGCGCTGCCAGCGTCTCTTCGTCGCTGGCCACACGGTCAAAGCGACACGTGACGTGATCGGGAAGCTTGCCCGCGCCCCAGAACCACAGCGAATTCACCGGCGCCAGTCCGGCGGCGATGCGCTGCTGGTTGAGCGGATGGTTGTGCAGCACCACCTGCGCCTCACTGAGCAGGGCACGCCAGCGCCGTCCCTCGTCGCCTGCCGGCAGGTGCTCGAACAGATCGGCGCCCAATGCATCCTCGGGCGCGATGAAGGACGGAAGCTTCGCGCCTTCGGGCAGGCGCAGGTACCACCGGGAAGGCTCGGGCGCGTCGATCGGGAAACCGGCGTCGCCGAACAGGGGCTTCAACGGCCGCAGCAGCGCTTCCGCGTCGGCCGCGCGCAACTCCAGGGCGCGTCCGTACGACAACAGGCGCGCACCGTTGATGTCGGGCTGTACATACGCCGGATCGGCACGCAGCCAGACCGCATTGGCGGCATCGCCGGCATCGCGCTGTCGCGCCGCGGCCGCCACCGGCCAACCGCGCGGTAGCACGTCCACGGCCCGCGCCAGCTGGTTGCCGTCATGCGCCGACAGATCGTGCCGAACAAGATCGGCGCGAGCCAAAGCGCGGCCGGTCGCCTCCGACAGGCGCTGGCCGCCGAAACGCGACCGGACTGGCAGCAGCAGCGTGGCCGAGGCCATCAATCAGCCGGCGTAGGTCACGCCGACGATTTCGTACTCGCGGATTCCGCCCGGCGCCTCGATCGTGACGCTGTCGCCTTCGTGCTTGCCGATCAGCGCACGCGCCACCGGCGAGGAAATGGCGATGAGGCCCAGTTTGATGTCGGCTTCCAGGTCGCCCACGATCTGGTACGTCCTGGGCTCGTCGCTTTCCACGTCGGCCAGATCGACCGTCGCGCCGAACACCACGCGCGAACCGGCGTTGAGCGAGGAAACGTCGATGACCTGCGCATGCGACAGCTCGGCTTCGAGCTGCTTGATTCGACCTTCGATGAAGCCCTGCTGCTCGCGCGCGGCGTGGTACTCCGCGTTCTCCTTGAGGTCGCCATGCGCACGCGCTTCGGCGATCGCATTGATCACCGCCGGGCGCTTGACCGACTTCAGTTCTTCGAGTTCGGCGCGCAGACGTTGCGCGCCCTTCAAGGTAATGGGTGCTCGCATTGCAATACATCCTCGTGCCGGCGCAAGCCAGCGCAATTCTTCACAGGTACGGCCGGCCCATCACCCGTGGTTCTGGGGCCGACGATCAGGGGAGATTGTGCACGGAAGCCGGCTAGCCGTCATTCCTGGCGGGAATGACGGCGCCGGTCCGCAGTCAGGCAGCGGCGACGCCGGTCGCTGCGCCCTGCAGTTCCGCGTGCAGTTCCTGCAACGACCAGACCGGGCCGGTGCCGCGGTAGTCGAGCGAGTTCACCAGCGCACGCGCACCGGATACGGTGGTCGAGTACGTGACGCGGTGCTGCAGCGCCTCTCGGCGGATCGAGAACGAATCGTTGATGGCCTGGCGGCCCTCGGTCGTGTTGACGATGTAGACGATCTCGCCGTTCTTGATCAGGTCGACGACGTGCGGACGGCCTTCGGTGACCTTGTTGATGCGCTCGCAGGCCAGGCCGTGGGCCGTCAGGAAGGCGTGGGTGCCCTCGGTGGCGACCAGCTTGTATCCACGCTTGGCCAGGTCTTGCGCGACAGACAGCACGCGCACCTTGTCCGGATCGCGCACCGAGACGAACACCTTGCCGCCCTGCGGCAGCGCCTTGATGCCGCCGGCTTCCTGCGCGCGCGCCATCGCCGCGCCGAAGTTGCGGCCCACGCCCATCACCTCACCGGTCGAGCGCATTTCCGGTCCGAGGATCGGATCGACGCCCTGGAACTTGGCGAACGGGAAGATCGCTTCCTTGACCGAGTAGTACTCCGGCACGATCTCCCCGGTCGCACCCTGCGCGGCCAGCGTCTGGCCGACCATGCACCGCGCCGCGATCTTGGCCAGCGCCATGCCGGTGGCCTTGGACACGAACGGCACGGTGCGCGACGCGCGCGGGTTCACTTCGATCAGGTAGATGGTGTCCTTGCCCTGCTCGTCGAAGGTGATCGCGAATTGGGTGTTCATCAGGCCCACGACCTTCAGCGACTTGGCCAGCGCGACGACCTGCTCGCGCAGCTTGTCCTGGATCGCCGGGGTCAGCGAGTACGGCGGCAGCGAGCAGGACGAATCGCCCGAATGCACGCCGGCCTCCTCGATGTGCTCCATCACGCCGCCGATCAGCACGTGGCCGTCCTTGTCGGCAATGACGTCGACGTCGACTTCCACTGCGTTGTCGAGGAAGCGGTCCAGCAGCACCGGCGAGTCGTTGGACACCTTCACCGCGTCGCGCATGTAGCGCTGCAGGTCGGTGTCGGCATGGACGATTTCCATGGCGCGGCCGCCCAGCACATAGCTCGGGCGCACCACCAGCGGGTAGCCGATCTGCGAGGCCAGCACCACCGCCTCTTCCGGATTGCGCGCGGTGCGGTTGAGCGGCTGCGCCAGGCCCAGGTCCTGCACCAGCTTCTGGAAGCGTTCGCGGTCCTCGGCCAGGTCGATGCTGTCCGGCGAGGTGCCGATGATGGGCACGCCATTGGCCTCGAGTGCCCGCGCCAGCTTCAGCGGGGTCTGGCCGCCGTACTGGACGATCACGCCCTTGGGCTTTTCCAGGTCCGCGATTTCCAGCACGTCCTCGAGCGTCAGCGGCTCGAAATACAGGCGGTCGGAGGTGTCGTAGTCGGTGGAGACCGTCTCCGGGTTGCAGTTGACCATGATGGTTTCATAGCCGTCCTCGCGCAGGGCGAGCGCGGCATGCACGCAGCAGTAGTCGAACTCGATGCCCTGGCCGATGCGGTTGGGACCGCCGCCGAGCACGATGATCTTGTCGCGGTTGCTAGGGTTGGCTTCGCACTCGTCCTCGTAGGTCGAGTACATGTAGGCGGTGGTGGTGGCGAACTCCGCCGCGCACGAGTCCACGCGCTTGTACACCGGGCGCACGCCGAAGGCGCGGCGCAACGTGCGCACCGCGGTCTCGTCGGTGCCGGTCAACTGGGCCATGCGCGCGTCGGAGAAACCCATGCGCTTGAGCGCGCGCATGCGGTGCTTGTCGAGCGAGGACAGGCCCGCATCGGCCAGCGCCTTCTCGGCGGCGATGATCTCTTCGATCTGGTCGAGGAACCACGGATCGACGAACGACAGCGCGTGCACGTCCTCCACGCTCATGCCGGCGCGGAACGCGTCGCCGATGTGGAACATGCGCTCCGGGCCCGGCTCCTTGAGCTCGCGCCGCAGCTTGGTCAGGTCGTCCTCGCTGGTGACGTCCAGGCCGGTCGGGTCGAGGCCGACCTTGCCGGTCTCCAGGCCGCGCAGCGCCTTCTGCAGCGACTCCTGGAAGGTGCGGCCCATCGCCATCACCTCGCCCACCGACTTCATCTGCGTGGTCAGGCGCGCATCGGCCTGCGGGAACTTCTCGAAGGCGAAACGCGGGATCTTGGTGACGACGTAATCGATCGTCGGCTCGAACGACGCCGGCGTGGCGCCGCCGGTGATCTCGTTGCGCAGCTCGTCCAGCGTGTAGCCGACGGCCAGCTTGGCGGCGATCTTGGCGATCGGGAAGCCGGTCGCCTTCGATGCCAGCGCCGAGGAACGCGATACGCGCGGGTTCATCTCGATGACGACGACGCGACCGTCCTTGGCGTTGATGCCGAACTGCACGTTGGAGCCGCCGGTATCGACGCCGATCTTGCGCAGCACGGCGATGGAGGCATCGCGCAGGCGCTGGTATTCCTTGTCGGTCAGGGTCTGTGCCGGGGCGACGG
Source organism: Lysobacter niastensis (assembly GCF_031457115.1). Classification (GTDB taxonomy): domain Bacteria; phylum Pseudomonadota; class Gammaproteobacteria; order Xanthomonadales; family Xanthomonadaceae; genus Lysobacter_J; species Lysobacter_J niastensis_A. The sequence continues at coordinate 1,957,556 of NZ_JAVDVY010000001.1, read as the reverse complement.
TGATCGAGTCACCGGTGTGCACGCCCATCGCGTCGAAGTTCTCGATCGAGCACACGATGATGCAGTTGTCCGCCTTGTCGCGGACCACTTCCATCTCGAACTCTTTCCAACCCAGCACCGACTCCTCGACCAGGATCTCGTGCACGGGCGAAAGCTCGAGGCCGCGCTTTGCGATCTCCTCGAACTCTTCCTTGTTGTAGGCGATGCCGCCGCCGGTGCCGCCGAGCGTGAACGACGGGCGGATGATGGTCGGGTAGCCGACCTTGGTCTGGATCTCGACGGCCTGCTCGAAGTTCCTGGCGACCTCGGCCTTCGGGCATTCCAGGCCGATGTCGGCCATGGCGACGCGGAACAGCTCGCGATCCTCGGCCATGCGGATGGCGTCGCGCGAGGCGCCGATCAGCTCGACGTTGTACTTCTCGAGCACGCCGTTGTCGGCCAGGTCGAGCGCGCAGTTCAGTGCGGTCTGGCCGCCCATCGTCGGCAGCAGCGCGTCGGGCTTTTCCTTGGCGATGATCTTCTCGACCGTCTGCCAGTTGATCGGCTCGATGTACACGGCGTCGGCCATGTTCGGGTCGGTCATGATCGTCGCCGGGTTGCTGTTGACCAGCACCACGCGGTAGCCCTCGTCACGCAGGGCCTTGCAGGCCTGGGCGCCGGAGTAGTCGAACTCGCAGGCCTGGCCGATCACGATCGGACCGGCGCCAATGATCAGGACGGTTTTGATATCGGTGCGCTTTGGCATATCAGCGGTTCTCCATCAGCGCAACGAAGCGGTCGAAAAGTGGGGAAACGTCATGCGGGCCCGGGCTTGCTTCCGGGTGGCCCTGGAAGCTGAAGGCCGGCGCGTCGGTCAGGGCGATGCCCTGGTTGCTGCCGTCGAACAGCGAGCGGTGCGTGACGCGCACGTTGCCCGGCAGCGTGCCTTCGTCCACCGCGAAACCATGGTTCTGCGAGGTGATCATCACGCGGCCGCTGTCGAGGTCCTGCACCGGGTGGTTGGCACCGTGGTGGCCGAACTTCATCTTCAGCGTCTTCGCCCCCGAGGCCAGGCCGAGCAGCTGGTGGCCGAGGCAGATGCCGAAGGTCGGGATCCTGGCGGCGATGAATTCGCGGATCGCAGCGATCGCGTAGTCGCAGGGCTCCGGATCGCCGGGGCCGTTGGACAGGAACACGCCGTCGGGCTTGAGTGCGAACACATCGGCAGCGGAAGTCTGCGCCGGCACCACCGTCAGGCGGCAGCCGCGTTCAGCCAGCATGCGCAGGATGTTGTGCTTGACGCCGTAGTCGTAGGCCACGACGTGGAATTTCGGCTCGGCGTGGACGAACTCGTTGCGATCCAGGTCGAGCTGGCCGTCGCGCCATTCATAGCGATCGCGCGTGCACACTTCCTTGGCCAGATCCATGCCCTTCAGGCCCGGGAACTTGCGAGCGGCTTCCAGCGCCTTGCCGACGTCGATCTCGCCGGCCATCAGCGCGCCGTTCTGCGCACCACGGTCGCGCAGCAGGCGCGTCAGCTTGCGGGTGTCGATATCGGCGATGGCAACGATGCCGCGCGCTTTGAGCCACTGGGGCAGCGAAACCTGACTGCGCCAGTTGCTGGGGCGGCGCGGCACGTTGCGGACGATCAGGCCGGCGGCCCAGGCCTTCGTGGACTCGTCGTCCTGGTCGGTGCAGCCGGTGTTGCCTACATGGGGATAGGTCAGCGTGACCAGCTGGCGGGCGTACGAGGGATCGGTGAGGATTTCCTGGTAGCCGGTGATCGCGGTGTTGAATACGACTTCGCCGACCGAAAGGCCGGGCGCGCCTACGGAAACGCCCTCGAAGATGGTGCCGTCTTCGAGCGCGAGGATTGCGGGATGGGTCACGGAGGTCGCCTTTGCTGCCGGGGGGTGCTGACCCCGTCCGATAGCGCAGACGCCGGCAAAACCGGGCTGCAGCAAAACGCGGACGCGGTGCGGGACCGGTCCGACGGAGGGGTTCAGGCGAGCCGGAATTCTAGCGGGCCGGCGCCGGTAACGCCAGCGTCATATCGCCTACGGGGGCGAAAACGTTCAGGCCAACAGATCCCGCAAACGGTAGGCACCCGGTGCGCGTCCAGCCAACCTGACTGCGGCATGGAGTGCTCCTCGCGCGAAGATGTCGCGGTTGGTGGCGCGGTGGTTGAGTTCGATGCGCTCGCCCAGCGTGGTGAACTGAACGAAGTGCTCGCCGACGATGTCGCCGGCACGCAGCGACTGATACCGGGGGTGGGCACCGCCCTGCTCCGCGCTGGCACCCAGCGCCAGCGCCGTTCCGGATGGCGCGTCCTTCTTGTGGACGTGGTGCGATTCGACGATGTCGCAGTCCCATCCCGGCAACGCCGCGGCGGCCCGCTCGACCAGTTCGTTGAGTACCGCCACGCCGAGGCTGAAGTTCGCCGCCCACAGCAGCGGTATGCGTCCGGCGGCGGCCGTCAGGGCCTCTCGCTGTTCCGCTTCCAGGCCCGTGGTGCCGGATACCAGCGCGGCCCTGCGCTCGTCGCACAGGTGCAGGATCGCGTCGAAACCTTCAGGAAGGCTGAAGTCGATCGCGGCATCGAATTCGGGCGCCCCCGACAGTTCGGCCACGGCGAAATGCGCGACGCCATCGACCACGCGCTGCGCCGGCTGCGAACGCGACACGGCAGCCACCACGACCAGGTCGTCGCGCTCGCTCGCCAATCGCAACAAGGCCTGGCCCATGCGGCCGGAGGCGCCGTGGATCAGCAGGCGGACGGGGGCATGTGCTTCATTCATGCGCGAAGGCTACCGGCTGACGCCGTCGCGCGACAAGGGACGTATCGACATGGAGCCGTCAGGCGACGGCTTCGGCTTCCTTCTTCAAGCGTCCCAGCACCTGGTGCATGGCGTTGTCGAAGACCGTATCGCCCTCGCGCAGTTGCACACGCCCCAGCTTCGCCAGCGCGGCCAGTTCTTCCGCCGATGCCACCAGCAGCCGGATGCCACGGCGGTTGACGAACAGCAGGCGCGCGGAGATCGGACTGATCCAGGACACCTTCGCCGGTTCCGTGCGGCCGGTCTCGGAGGTCAACTGCAGCCAGGTGCCGACCTCCAGTGCGCGCATGCGTTCGGCCATCGCCGGGTCGTAGTCCAGCGCCGCGGTCGCGTCGACGACGGACAACAACGGTTCGGGCGGCGTGACCGCTACCGGCTGGGCCGGGCGCTCGGGCAACTGCGCCGCACTCGCCGAAACCTCGTCGCCGATGACCAGTTGCTCCAGCGTGCGCTGCATCGTGACCAGCGCGCTGTCGGCCGAATCGCCGATGCAGCCCGAGCTGGCCATGATCGTCTGCAACACCGCGCGATCCAGCGCCGGCTGCCGCTCCAGGGGCACACCCAGCTCGGCCATGTCATAGGCCGCGAGCAGCCCGGCGACCGCGCGCAGCGCATCGCCATAACGCGGCGAGTCCTTGCCTTCGCGCAGGATCACCTGCGTGAGGTGGTGCCCGACGTAGTGGGTGACGAAATCGTCCAGGGCCGGAGGCAGCCTGCGGTCGCCACGACAGTTGAGCAGGTCCACCGAGGCCTCGACGCGGGCCTGCTCCAGCCGCTCGCGTCCGCGCTGCGATTCGGCAGCGCGCTTCTCGGCCAGTTCCACGCGCTTGCGGTGCTGGTCCATGAAGGCGCGCAGCTCGGTCTCGAGCGTCTCGAAGATCGCGGTGTCTTCGTTGAACTCGGTGACCAGCCGATCGATCGTGGTATCGACACGATCGAGCAGCTCGCGCTCCTGCGGACCATCGCCATGGTTGCCCTCGCAGGCCTCGGCCACGGCGTTGAGCAGGCGCCGCGCCGGATGCCCCTTGTAGAGGAACATGCGGCGGTCCTTGACCGCCACCTTCACGTAAGGCACCAGCAGGCGGCCTATCTTGCGGCGCACCTCCGGCTCGAAGTCGCGATCGTCCAGCAGCACGTCGAACAGCATGCCGACCAGGTCCAGCGCGTCCTCGTCGTGGTTGGACAGGTGCACGCGCTCTCCGCCCAAGCCGAGGCGTCGCGCATTCGACAGCACTTCGTTGCGCAACTGCTCTGCCAGCGACTGACGGCCGTCGCCGATCGCCTGGTCGAGGCTGCGCGGCGGCTCGTTCTGCATCAGCGACAGCACCGACATCACCTCGACATCGCGCAGTCGCGGCACTTCCGGGCCCGCCTGCGTCATGGGACCGCCGGTCACGCGGGTCCGCCAGGATTGCAGCAACCCCACCAGGCTGGAGAACAGCGTCTGATCGGCCGGTGCCGGGCTCGTGTCCTGCATCGAATCGGAAGCGACGGCTCCCGCTGCCACGTCGGAGTGTTGCGGCGCAGGAGCAGGCGGCGCGATCGGCACCACGGGATCGAGTCGAGGCAGGATGCCGGCGGCCGCGAGCCGCTCGTTGGCGCGGTCGTATAGCCCCTTCAGCGCATTGCCGAGTTCACGCTCGAAGAACTTGAAGAGCGCGATGTGCACGCTGGCGGAGAGCTCCGTCCCGCTGACGGCACTGCGCATGGCCGAGGCGAGCGAGGCAGGACTGATGGGGTTGTCGGCCGGCGTGATGGCCGGACGTTCGAGCAGCGAGGCCAGGCGCGCGTCCAGCCGCTTCAGCGCCGCCGCATGCAGTCGCGTCAGGCCGTCGATCATCTGCTCGTCGGCCAGTTGCTGTTCCAGCGCGGACTCGTCGACAAGGCTGAGTTCCACTGCACCGGTCTTGACCGTCGGGGCAGCGCCGGAAGCGCGTCGGAATCCTTCGATCAGCGCTTGCTCGAAACGTTGTGCGACCTGCGCACGGGCCCGGCGCAGGTCGCGCAGGGCGGTGAGTTCGGCGCTCTCGCTGCCGGCAGTGCTGCGGTCGAACAGGTAGTCGTCGACACGGCGCAGCGCAGCGTCCAGGGCGGGAACCAACTGTTCAAGCGAAATCTGTTGCAGACCGGCGAGCAGCAGGCTTGGATCCCGTGCCCCCAACGTCGGTGTTTCTTGCAGGGTAATGGTCATTTGGGCGCGCGCAGTACGTCCGGCGCCATGCTAGCCGTCTACCCCCACGGCAATGGTTGATGGCCGTCAAGGTCTACTCGCCGGCCATCCTGTGCAACCTGCCGCTTGTCGTCAAAGGCGGTCAACCTGTGACGCGCAGCGGCAAAACCATTCCTCAGGACGACGTCATGCGGTCCCAGAAACCCTTCACGCCATCGAGGAAGGTCGACGAACGTGGCGAGTGGCGACGCGCGCCGTCACCGACGAAGGTCGCCTCGAACTTCTCCAGCAGCTCGCGCTGCTCGGTGGTGAGGTTGACCGGCGTCTCGACCACGACCCGGCAGTAGAGATCGCCCGGCGCGCGACTGCGCACCGACTTGACGCCTTTGTCGCGCAGTCGGAACAACTTGCCGCTCTGGGTTTCCGCCGGGACGCGCAGTTCCACATCGCCCTCCAGGGTCGGCACGCGAATGGAGTCGCCGAGCGCGGCCTGGGAGATACGGATCGGCACTTCGCAGTGCAGGTCGTCGCCGTCGCGCTGGAAGATCTCGTGCTCGCGCACGCGCACTTCGACGTACAGGTCGCCAGGAGGCGACCCGGCCGGACCGGCCTCGCCTTCGCCCGCCAGGCGGATGCGGTCGCCGTTGTCGACGCCGGCCGGAATCTTGACCTGCAGGGTCTTGGTGCGCTCGACGCGCCCCTGCCCGTGGCAGTCGACGCACGGGTTCTGGATGGTCTTGCCGCGTCCGCCGCAATGCGGGCAGGCCTGCTGCATCGAGAAGATGCCCCGCTGGAACCGCACCTGGCCGCGACCGTGACAGGTCTCGCAGGTCTCGAGCTTGCCGTCGGCCGAGCCGCTGCCGTTGCAGGTATCGCACTCGTCGAGGGTCGGGATCTCGATCTGCTTCTCGATGCCGGCGACCGCTTCCTCCAGCACCAGCTCCATGACGTAACCGATGTCCGCGCCGCGACGCGGACCTCGCGCGGCACCTCCGCCAAAAATGTTGCCGAAGATGTCGCCGAAGATGTCGCCCATGTCGGCGTAACCGCCGCCACCACCGCCCATGCCGTGCTCGAACGCGGCGTGGCCGTGCTGGTCGTAGGCGCGACGCTTGCCGCTGTCGGACAGGACCTCATAGGCCTCCTTGCATTCCTTGAAGGCAGCTTCGGAGGTCGTATCGCCCGCATTGCGGTCCGGATGGTATTTCATCGCGCAGCGGCGATAGGCCTTTTTCAGGTCATCGTCGCTGGCGTCGCGGGCCACGCCCAGGACTTCGTAATAGTCGCGCTTGCTCATGGTCGAAATCGGATGTTGAGGACACGTCCCGGTCGTTGTCGAAAACAGAAGAGCAAGGCCAGCGCCCTGCTCTTCCGTGCGTCGTCACCGGGTTGCGATTCCGGCCTGCTTACTTCTTGTCGTCCTTGACCTCGGTGAACTCCGCGTCCACCACGTCATCGGACTTGGCGCCACCGGCCGCACCGGCAGGTCCGGCTTCCGGGCCGCCCGGCTGACCGGCCGAAGCCGCCGCGAACAGCGACTGCGCAGCTTCTTCCAGCGCCTTCGACTTGGCCTCGATCTGGGCCTTGTCGTCGCCCTTCATCGCCGTCTCCAGTTCGGCGATCGCGCCTTCGGCGCGGCCGATCACGTCGCCCGGCACCTTGTCGCCGCTGTCCTTGATGGCGCTGCGCGCCGTGTGGATCAGCGCATCGGCGTGGTTGCGGGCCTGGACCAGCTCGTGGAACTTCAGGTCTTCCTCGCGGTGCGCTTCGGCGTCCTGCACCATCTTGGCGATCTCTTCCTCCGACAGGCCCGAGCCGGCCTTGATCTCGACCTTCTGCTCCTTGCCGGTCTTCTTGTCCTTGGCCGACACGTGCAGGATGCCGTTGGCGTCGATGTCGAACGACACCTCGATCTGCGGCATGCCGCGCGGCGAGGCGTCGATGCCGGTCAGGTCGAAGCGGGCCAGCGACTTGTTGTAGCGGGCCTGCTCGCGCTCGCCCTGCAGCACGTGCACGGTCACGGCCGACTGGTTGTCCTCGGCGGTGGAGAACACCTGCGAGGCCTTGGTCGGGATGGTGGTGTTTTTCTCGATGATCTTGGTCATCACGCCGCCCAGCGTCTCGATGCCCAGGCTCAGCGGGGTCACGTCCAGCAGCAGCACGTCCTTGACGTCGCCCTTCAGCACGCCGCCCTGGATCGCCGCGCCAACCGCCACGGCCTCGTCCGGGTTGACGTCCTTGCGCGGCTCCTTGCCGAAGAACTCGGTGACCGCCTGCTGCACCTTCGGCATGCGGGTCTGGCCACCGACCAGGATCACCTCGCCGATGTCGCTGGCGCGCAGGCCGGCGTCGTTGAGCGCGATGCGGCACGGTTCGATCGTGCGCTTGATCAGGTCCTCGACCAGCGCTTCGAGCTTGGCGCGGGTCAGCTTGATGTTGAGGTGCTTCGGACCGGAGGCGTCGGCCGTCACGTACGGCAGGTTCACTTCGGTCTGCTGCGCGCTGGACAACTCGATCTTGGCGCGCTCGGCTGCGTCCTTCAGGCGCTGCAATGCCAGCGGGTCCTTGCGCAGATCGATGCCCTGGTCCTTGTTGAACTCTTCGACGAGGTAGTCGATGACGCGCTTGTCGAAGTCCTCGCCACCCAGGAACGTGTCGCCGTTGGTGGACAGCACTTCGACCTGCATCTCGCCGTCGACGTTGGCGATCTCGATGATCGAGATGTCGAACGTGCCGCCGCCGAGGTCGTACACGGCCACCTTGCGGTCGCCGGTGCCCTTCTTGTCCAGGCCGTAGGCCAGCGCGGCCGCGGTCGGCTCGTTGATGATGCGCTTGACGTCGAGGCCGGCGATGCGGCCGGCGTCCTTGGTCGCCTGGCGCTGGCTGTCGTTGAAGTACGCCGGCACGGTGATGACCGCTTCGGTGACGGCCTCGCCCAGGTAGGCCTCGGCGGTCTTCTTCATCTTGGCCAACACTTCGGCCGAGATCTGCTGCGGCGCCATCTTTTTGCCGTCGGCCGTTTCGATCCATGCGTCGCCGTTTTCGTGCGCGAGGATCTTGTACGGGACCAGGCCGATGTCCTTCTGCACTTCCGCGTCGGTGAACTTGCGGCCGATCAGGCGCTTCACCGCGTAGAACGTGTTCTTGGGATTGGTGACCGCCTGGCGCTTGGCCGAGGCGCCGACCAGGACTTCGCCGTCCTTGGTGAAGGCCACGATCGAAGGCGTGGTGCGATCGCCCTCGGAATTCTCGATGACCTTGGCCTTGCCGCCCTCCATGACCGCCACGCACGAATTGGTCGTGCCAAGGTCGATGCCGATGATCTTGCCCATGATGTTGCTCCCTCTCTGATGCTTGAATTTGATGAGGCGGCCGCGCCGCCGATGTCCGTTATCTGGGGGGCTGCGTCCCCCGGTTCAAGGCGTCAGTCGTGCCTGGCCACGACCACCAGCGCCGGGCGCAGCAGCCGATCGTTCAGCAGCCAACCTTTCTGGTAGACCTGGACCACCTCGCCGGGCGCGTGGGTCGCGCTTTCGACCATGCTCATGGCCTGGTGATGCTCCGGATCGAACGGCAGCCCGGTCGGATCGACCGCGACCAGTCCATTGTCCCCGGCGACCTTGAGCAACTGCTTCAGGGTCAGCTCCATGCCCTCGCGCAGGTGCTGGGCGGTATCGGCCTGTACGCTGAGGCCGGCCTCCAGGCTGTCGATCACCGGCAGCAGCGCGCCCAGCAACCGCTCGTTGGCGAACTTGCGCGCCATGTCGATGTCGCGGGCCATGCGCTTGCGCTGGTTGTCCAGCTCGGCGCGCTCGCGCAGCGATTCCTCGCGCAGTTGCTTGAGCTCGGCCCGTGCGGCCTCGAGCTGGCTGGCGAGCGATGCCTCGCCTTCCTGCTCTGCCACGTCGGGGGTGTCGTTCTGGTCGATATTGGTCATGCGTGCCCTATCCCTGCATCGAAATGCGCGAAAACTGCGCCTGAGTGCGCAACAAGGGCAGCAATGGGGCCCGCCTGACGGCGTTTCAAGACAACCAAGCGCATTGCTTTGGGGGGTTGGCCACCACCCGGGGATCGATTACTCCGGGTGGATCGCCGCCCCGAGCGCATCCGCGGCGGCCTGCACCACCGGGATCACGTGTTCATATGCCATGCGGCTGGGCCCGATGACCCCCAGGACCCCCAGCACCTGCCCGCCGGCGCCGTAAGGGGCGCTGACCAGCGACATGCCCTCCAGCGGGGCCAGGCCGGTTTCCTCGCCGATGAAGATGCGCACGCCGGGCGCCTGCACCGTACGCTCCAGTAGTTGCAGGATCTCGCGCTTGCGGGCAAAGGCCTCGAACAGGTCGCGCAGTCGGTCGAGGTCGGCCAGGTCCTGCACGCCGATCAGGCGGGTCTGGCCGGCCAGCACCATGTCGTCCTGGCCGGGCGTCAGCAACTGCTCGGCCAGTTCGACCGACTGCGACAGCAGCCGCTGCATCTCGCTCTGGGCGTTGCGAAGCTCGTGCAGCAGCGTGGCGCGGATGTCGGACAGGGTGCGACCGGCGAAATGGGCATTGAGGTAATTGGCCACCCGCTCCAACTCGCCCGCCTCATACGGCCGGCGAGCCTGGATGATCCGGTTTTGCACGTCGTTGTCGGCGAACACCAGGATCGCCAGCACGCGTTGGCCATCGAGCGGCACGAAGTCGATCCGCCGGAACGCGAACTGCTCACGCTTGGGCACGCTGACTACGCCCACGAAATGGGTCATCGCCGACAACAGTTCAGAGGCGCTGCCCAGCAGCGCCTGGGTGCCCGACCCCGCCGGCAGCTCGCTACGCAGGCGCACCACGTCGCTCTCGGGCAGCGGCCGTACCTGCAGCAGGGAATCGACGAACAGGCGATAGCCCTGGGCCGTCGGGATCCGCCCCGCCGAGCTGTGCGCGGCGCTCAGCAGTCCGGCCTCCTCCAGGTCGGACAGGATATTGCGGATGGTGGCCGAGCTCACGTCGAGGCCCGAATGGCGCGCCAGCGTCTGCGAACCCACCGGCTCGCCGCTGCGGATGTAGCGGCCGATCAGCGTGCGCAGCAGCTGGCGTGCGCGCGGGTCGAGGGCGGGATCGGCGGATCGGCGGTTCATGACAGCGGTATAAGCCGTCGCCGCGGGCGGGCGCAAGCGACATCGTCACGGTGTTCACTCTGCGCACCGGCACCGGCGTCCGGCGTCCGGCGTGCTCGTCCTAACGGGCGAGACGGCGGGCGACTATCAAGCCGCCACCGACACAAGGCACAATCCCGCCCCAATGCTCGCGCACCTTTCCCTCAAGCACTTCGCCGTCGTCAGCGCCGCCGAACTCAGTTTCGGTCCCGGTCTGACCGTGATTTCCGGTGAAACCGGCGCGGGCAAATCACTGCTGGTCGACGCCCTGGGCCTGATTTCCGGGCTACGCGCCGACAGCGGCGTGGTCCGCCACGGCGCCGACCGCGCCGAACTGGTTGCCGATTTCACCCTCGACGACGTCCCGCAGGCCCAGGCCTGGCTGCGCGACAACGAACTGGACGAGGACGAGGGCTGCCAGATCCGCCGGGTCATCCGCGCTGACGGCGGCTCCAAGGCCTGGGTCAATGGCCGTCCGGTGACGCTGGGGCAATTGGGCGAGTTGGCCGCGCAACTGGTCGAAATCCACGGCCAGCACGAGCACCAGGCCCTGATGTCCAGGCCCAGCCAGCTCGCCCTGCTGGATGCATTCGGCCGCACCGAGGCCGAACGCGGGCCGGTCGAGGCCGCCGCGACTCGCTGGAACGCGCTGCTGCAGGAGCGCGATGCACTGTCGTCGCAGGGCGACGTCTCCGACCGCATCGACTGGCTCGAACACCAACACGCCGAGCTCGACCGCGAGACCCTCGAACCCGACGCCATCGCCCGCCTGCAGGCCGACCACCGCCGCCATGCCCACGCCGCCGGCCTGATCGCCGCCTGCGACAGCGCCTTCGCCCGCCTCGGCGGCGACGAAAGCCCGTCGCTGTCGCGCAGCCTCCAGCAGGTGCGCGGCGAGCTGCAGCGCGTGGCCGAGCACGAGCCCCGCCTCAACGACGTCGACGCGATGCTCGACAACGCCGCCATCCAGATCGACGAGGCCCTGGCCCTGCTCGACCGCGTGCGCAGCGATCTGGATCTGGACCCATCCGCGTTCGATGCCATCGAACGCCAGCTCGGTCGCATCCACGAGCTGGCACGCAAGCACCGCGTGCCGCCGGAACAACTGGCCGTGCAGCGAGATGCGATCGCCGCCGAACTGGAATCGCTACGCGGTGCAGGCGTGCGCCTGGGCCGGCTCGATGCCGAGATCGCGCAGGCCCGCGGCGCCTGGCGCCAAGCCGCCGACGTTTTGGGCCAGGCGCGCCGGAAGGCGGCGGAACGACTGGCTTCCGGCACCACCGCGCTGATCGCCGAACTGGGCATGGGCGGTGGCCGTTTCGACGTCGCCATCGAGCCCATCGAGACCGACCGTCCCGATCCGCAGGGCGGCGAACGCGTCGAATTCCTGGTCGCCGCCAACCCCGGCCAACCGGCACGGGCGCTGCGCAAGGTCGCCTCCGGCGGCGAACTGTCGCGCATCTCACTGGCCATCGAGGTTGCGGCGCTGGGTCTGGATGCGGTGCCGACGATGGTGTTCGACGAAGTCGACACCGGCATTGGCGGCGCCGTCGCCGAGATCGTCGGGCAGAAGCTGCGCGCGCTGGGCGCCAGTCGCCAGGTGCTGTGCGTGACCCACCTGCCGCAGGTCGCCGCGCAGGGCCACGCGCACTACCGCGTCAGCAAGGCCGCCAGCGAGGGCGTCACCCAGAGCGCCGTGCAGGCGCTGGACGCGAAGCAGCGCGAAGAGGAACTGGCGCGGATGCTGGGCGGCGTCGAACTGACCCGCGAGGCGCGCGCGGCGGCGAAGCGGTTGTTGGCCGACGTCGAATAGCGGTCGGACGGAATCGGCCAAACCGATCCCATCGCACACACTTATCGCTTCTTGCGTACGTAGAGCACCAGCGAGTGCTCTTCGATCTCGTAACCGAGCTTATCGGCGATCTTGCGCTGCAGCTCCTCGATCTCGGTGCTTTCGAACTCGATGATCTTGCCGCTGTCGATATCGACCATGTGGTCGTGGTGATGGCCGCGGTCGAGTTCGTACACCGACTGGCCGGCCTCGAAGTTGTGCTTGAGCACCAGCCCGGCGGCCTCGAACTGCGTCAACACGCGATAGACCGTGGCCAGGCCGATGTCGTCGCCGTGCTCGAGCAGGTGACGGTAGATGTCCTCGGCCGTCATGTGGCGAGGCTTGGATTGCTCGAGCAACTCAAGGATCCGCAGGCGCGGGTGTGTGACCTTGAGTCCGGCTTTGCGCAGGTCTTGCGATTCCATCTGGGCTCCCTGCTGTCAGGCTGATGCGGCGTACGGGCGATCGGATGAGACCAGGGCCGTAATGCCGAGTGAACGCAGACCGGTCCTTGGCGCCGGCCCATGCGGTTCGTGGGCGTGGGCTTCAGTGTATCATCGGCCTGTTCTTTCCCATCTGCGCCATCCGATGCCCAAGCACTCGATGCACAAGCTCCTGCTCGTCGTTTCCGTTGCCCTGATGACCGCAGGCTGCGGCATCCTCTATCGCCAGCCGATCTACCAGGGCAACCTGCTGGAGAAGGCCAACGTCGACCAGCTGCAGACCGGCATGAGCAAGCAGCAGGTCATGCTGCTTCTGGGCACCCCGTCGGTGACCGATCCCTTCCACCACGAGCGCTGGGACTACACCGCCACGCAGCGGGTCGGCCGCGTCGGCAAGGCGGACACCAAGAACCTGACGCTGTGGTTCGAAGGCGACAGCCTGGCCAAGTGGGAAGGCGACTACTTCCCCGAGCAGGACGAAGACATCGCCAACTCGGCCTACAAGCAGTTCGGACGCAACCTGCCGAAGGAAAAGGAAAAGCGCCGCGGGCGCTGAATCCGGCGTCTTATCGACTTTATTTGCCGCCGCGCCGGGCTTCGGCGCGACGCCGGCGCGCATCCTTGGGATCCGCCTGGAGCGGTCGCAGCAATTCGATCCGGTCGCCGTTCGCCAGAGCCGTCTGCAGCGTGACCGTCACGCCGAACACCGCACAGGCGACCGTTTCCGGGCCCCCGCTCCAACCCGCCTTGCTTAGCGCCTCGGCCACGCTCGCGCCTTCCGGCAACTCCACTTCGACCCTTTCGAAGCGGCGAGGCCACGCGCGCAGCAACTCGACTTTCACTCTCCCGCCCCGTTGACGGGGTCGCGGTCGGCGACGCGGACGAAATCGTCGACCATGCGATCGGCCAGGGCCTGGAAGCCCAGCGCCATGGCCGGGCCGAGCAATTTCACCGACGGCTCGAAGTCGAGCGTCAGCGTGACCTTGCAAGCGGACTCGTCCAGCGAATGGAACTGCCAGCGCCCGGTCAGGCTGCGAAACGGGCCGTCGACCAGCTTCAGGTCGATATGGTGCGGCGGCGCCAGGGTGTTCTCGGTCGTGAACCAGGTCCGCAGCGCGCCCAGCCCAAGGTCGAGCCGCGCCACCATGCGCGACTCCCCGGACTCGATCACCTGCGCCTGCTCGCACCAGTCGAAGCGGCGCGGATAGGCCGCGATGTCGTTGACCAGCGCGAACATGCGCGCGGCGGAGTGTTCAACCAGGGCGGAGCGACGAATGGTCGGCATGGTCAGGAGGCGGGTTCGCGAGTTGCCCTGCAATCAGGGACAATACCGCGATGGCAAAGAACTCGAGCAACAAGGCCGGCAAGGATAAAGGAAAGGGCGCTGGCGGCGGCACCATTGCGTTGAACAAGCGCGCGCGCCACGAGTACCACCTGGAAGACAGATTCGAGGCCGGCCTGGCCCTGCAGGGCTGGGAATTGAAGTCGATCCGAGCCGGCCGCGCCAACATTGGCGAAGCCTACGCGGTCGTCCGTGGGGGCGAGATGTTCCTGTTCGGCGCCCAGATCACCCCGCTGATCTCGGCGTCGACCCACGTCGTCGCCGAAGAACGCCGCACCCGCAAGCTGCTGCTGCACCGGCATGAGATCGACAACCTGATCGGTCGCGTCCAGCGCGATGGCTACACCGTAGTGCTGACCTCGCTCTATTGGAAAGGCAACAAGGTCAAGGCCGAGGTCGCGCTGGCGAAGGGCAAGCAGTCGCACGACAAGCGCGAAGCCAGCAAGGAACGCGACTGGGCGCGCGAGAAGCAGCGCGTGATGCGCCGGCACAACAAGGACGCCTGAGCATCAGTGCCGGCCCAGGCCCGGCAGGGTGAAGAAGAACGTCGCCCCCTCGCCTTCCTGGCCTTCGGCGCGAATCACGCCGCCATGCCGCTCGACGATGCGCTTGACCGAGGCCAGCCCGATGCCGTGACCGGCGAACTGGCCCTCGTGGTGCAGTCGCTGGAACGGTCGGAACAGCTTGTCGACGTACTGCTGCGGGAAGCCCGCGCCGTTGTCCTTGATGAAGAATTCCGGCACGGCTTCCGTATCCGTGGAGACGCCGAACTCGATCCTGGCGTCGGGGCGCTCACGGGTGAATTTCCAGGCATTGCCCAGCAGGTTGCCCAGCATGTTGCGCAGCAGGGTGGCATCGCCGACCACCTGCAGCCCGGGCTCGATGACGGCCTCCACTGCACGCGGACTGTCGCCCATGCGCAGTTCCTCGACGATCTCGCCCGCCATCCGGCTCAGGTCCACACGCTCGAGTTTCAGCTCGCTGCGGCTGAGCCGTGACATCTTCAACAACGCATCGATCAACTCCCCCATGCGCGCGGCGGCACGGCGCACGCGCGACAGATAGCCTCGCCCCGCGTCGTCCAGCACCGTCTCGTAGCGCTCGGCGAGGGTCCGGCTGAAGCCATCGATCGCCCGCAGCGGGGCTCGCAGATCGTGCGAGATGCTGTAGGCGAACGCCTCCAGTTCCTGGTTGGCCTGGCTGAGCTCGCGAGTGCGCATGGCCACCCGCGCCTCCAGCGTGCGATTGAGTGCGTGCACGCGGGCCTCGGCGCGCAGGCGTTCGGTGACGTCCTCGGCCTGCACCAGTCCCGCGATGTCCTGTCCCACGTTGCCGGGAACCGGCGCATACGTGAGCTGCGCATGCCGTGGCATGCCACCCTCACGGTGCAATCTGCGGGTGGTTCGGTGCACACCGTGCGCGTCCGTGCCGCCGCCGGCGCCGCCGAGTCCGGGTTCGTCGTCCTCGAACAAGGTGTCGAAGCGGACGCCGATCAGTGCGTGCGGCTCGATACCGACGATCGCGCCCAATGACGGATTCGCCTCGACGATGCGGCCATCGCTGTCCAGCAGCGCCTTACCGATGGCCGAATACTGCATGGCAACGCGGAAGCGCTGCTCGCTGCGCCGGTAATCCTCGGTCATCAGCGTCGCGATGGTATGCGCGCGCGATTCGGTATGCGCCAGCACCAGCGCGATGCCATACAGCAGAAGGCACGCGAACAGCCCCAGCGCGAGCAGGTTCTCCAGCGTTTGCAGGCGCGGTGCGGCCTCGGCCAGCGGCAGGGATTCGAATTCGATCCGCCAGCTCCGGCCGTACTGTTGAAGCGTGGTGCTGTGGCGGAACGCCGGCAGGATGTCGCCGCCGGCATGATTGGCAAACATCAGCCGTTCGTTGCCAGCGGTGCTGTCGTAGATGCGGAACCGCGCTTCGCGGTAAGCGCTGCCCAGGGCCGCCTGCAGGTACGGCTCCAGTCGGATCGGCACATAGACCCATCCCTGGACTGCCTGGCGGCGTGCCATGCGCGAGCCTGGAACCCCGCCTCCCCGATAGAGCGGAATGAACAGCAACATGCCGGTTTTCTGTTCGCCCAGGTCCTGGATCAACACGACGGGCCCGGACAACTGCGGCAACCCAGTGTCGAGCGCCAGCTCCATCGCGGCGCGCCGGGTCGGCTCGGAAAACATGTCGTAGCCAACCGCCTCCACGTTTTCGGGCGTGCGCGGCTCCAGATAGAGGACCGGTCCATAGACCGGCCGGATGCCATGGGGCCGGATCTGCAGCATGCCGTAGCCGGAATCGCGCCACTGCAACTGCAGATCATCAAGCTCTGCGCCGGGGATGTAACCGGCAAACCCCAACCCCACCATGCCCGGAAAACGCGGCTGGATGCGCATGCTCTCGACGTATGCCTGCCATTGCGCGGGCGTGGGCCTGGCCACCGATGCGAACAACGAGGCGCCTCCGCGCGCGACCAGTTCGTAGTTGGTCATCGGCTGTTGCAGGCGCGCGGTAATCTCGTTGGCGCGGTTGACGAACTCGGCATTGGCCGTGACCAGCTCGCGCTCACGGGCACCCTTCCACGCCATGAACACCAGGATCAAGGCGCCCAGCAGGACCACCAGCGCCAACAGATAGCCGCGGCGCGGCTCCAGTTCGGCCAGTTCGTTGGCGTGCGAGACGTTGGCGTCCATTGCGGGCAAGCATACCCGTGACGGCCGATACGTGAATGGAGGCCTCGCCAGACACCTCCACGGGTTGAGTCGGCGGCCATCGGCCCTATACTGACCGGGTCAGCAATGACGTGAAACCCGGGGGTGCACTGGCTTCGACGGGGGTCGCGAAATCGCCTGGCGCATGCCGAGGGGGTAGCTTTCCTCGTAAATCCAGCTGCAAACTTCTAGTTGCCAACGACGACAACTACGCTCTGGCCGCTTAAGGCCTAAGCCCCGAAACTGCTTGTGTCCGTGCTCGCAGCGTAGGGTCATCATCACGGAATCGCTGGAGATGGCTGCCTGTCAGTCCCCGGTTAACCCAAAGCAGGCTGGTCTCCGGGTGCGCTTTGCGCGCCGTGCTGCCCGGGGGCGAGATCTAACGGAGCGCTAAGCATGTAGTGCCGGGGATGGAGAGCCTTCGGACGGCGGTTCGATTCCGCCCACCTCCACCATCTGTCGAAAATGGCCCGCCTAGCGCGGGCCATTTTCGTTTACAAATCTGATAGTTAGCGGTACTTATGCCGCCACCGTGCCGCCCGAGTATCAACCCAATGTCGCGGCTTGGGTGTAGATCGTATACAACGTCACCACCTCAGGTTCCCGGCGTATACACATGGCAAGAAGGCCGGCCAAATCAAGCTCGCGCCCTGCGCCGGCACGCCGGACGCCTGCGCCCGGTATTCGCTACACCCAGGCCCTCACAGATCGGGCTATCGCCAAGATCAAGGACGTCGGCATCTATCCAGACGGCGCGGGACTAGCCCTTCACCGGCTACCCGGCGGCACATTGTCTTGGCGCTGGCGCTATCGGCTAAACGGCAAGGCTGGCATTTTCGTACTGGGCACTTATCCAGACATGAGCTTGGCGAAAGCTCGCGCCGCCCGCGAGGACGCCGAAGAAGATGTCGAGGCCGGACGCCGCCCTATCCTGCGCCGCCGTGAAGCCACCATCGCCGCCGCCGAGGAAAAGCGCGGGGCCGAGGCAACACTCGGGGCCTTGGTCGAAAAATGGTTCGCGACCGCCGCTGCGGAACAGGGCACTTGGTCAGAGAGCCACCGAGACAAGACGCGCGGCCGGATCGACAATCACATCAAGCCTACTGGCCTGTGGACGACCCCCATCGCCCTAGTACGGGTAGCGGACATTGCGACGCTGCTGGACAGGCTCTATGCGAAGGCTCCGGACACGGCAAATAAGGTTCGCCAAATTCTCTCCGGCACCTTTCGCTATGCCGCAGCCCGCGGTCTGGTCGAAAGCGACCCAGTAGCGACGACTCGGCTTGGCAGCGGCATGAGAAGGAAGCGGGCCTCGCGGAAGAACCTTCCCGCCGTTACCGATCTGGCCAAGATCGCCGCCATTCTGCGAAAGATCGAGATGGCTCAAGCGAGCTGGAAAGTCCGTGGGGCACTGCGGCTCATGGCATTCACCGCAGCCCGGCCAGGGCGTGCCGTGGCCGCGCGCTGGAGCGAGTTCCGCCTGGAGGGCAAGGACCCAACCTGGACGATCCCGCGTGAGCTACAGAAGAACAAGGCCGATGAGCGAGGCGACCATGTAATACCGCTCGCGCCGGAAGTGGCACGGTGGCTGCGCACGCTTCCTCGCGATGGCGAATTCGTGTTTCCCGAGCCGACCAACAAGCGGAGGCACGTCACTCTTGAGGCACCGTCTAAGCTACTTCGAACTTCGCTGGGGCTAGCGGATGTCCATACACCACACGGCTTCCGCTCCGCGCTCTCGACGCTAGCGAACCAAGCGAGCCATGCCGACGGAAGTCGTCGATTTGACCGCGACGACATCGAGCATGTCTTGGACCATGAAATCCAATCCGAAACGGTTCGCGCCTACGACCGGAAGCGCGCGCTGCCACGACTCCGCGTGATTCTCGAATGGTGGGCTTCGACCCTTTCGCAAGCGATGGAGACCGCATGACGCGCCTAACGATCGAAGATCGACTCGTCCGCCGCCGACTGATCGACGACGTAGACAAAGAGCGGGCACAGCTTTTGAAGGCTGCCAGCAGATGTGCCGAAGCACAGCTTCCGCCCAACTTTCGCGAATACATTGCCGCATTGGAGAAGGTGGCGACCGACTTAGGCCGCGGGCTGAAGTCGCCACACGTCGAGCGCGCTGCAAATCTGTATCGCGAAATCATTGCCGGACGGACTACCCTGAACGAAGCCGTTAAGGCCCTCGTTCTCCATGATTCCATCCGCGACCGGCGAAGGGATCTGGAAATGCAGTTCATCGCGCTTGGCAAGGACCTCGCAACAGCGCGGCGCCTTGCGGAAGCCGTGCTCCAAGCAGAGGAGCACCAGCATCCGACGGGCGTTGAAGCCGAGCGCTTGGACCGGCGAGCCAGGAAGACGCTTGCCCGGCTCAAAGGTTGACCCCCCAGAAAACGCAGTTTTGGGGGGATTACACCCTCCACAATCGAGTGGAGACTCGCGACAATCCCACAAGGGTATCGCCGCAATGTCTCGCTTCCAAAAGGGCCGTCAAGTCCAGCAACGGTATGCCGGGCGAACCGGCTTCTACCAGCACATCCGCCATCACCCGCGCTTCCCCAAGCCGCTCATCATTCGCGGAATCGGCAAGTGCTGGGACTCGAAACAACTGGACGAGTTCGATGATCTCCTGATCGCTGAAGCTATCGCCCAGGCTCAGGGCGATGGACTCCCACAGCCCCCGCGCCGAAGCGCAAGAGCGTCGGGATGAGTAGCAATGCCTATCCCGCACACCATCAAGGCTGCCGGCAGAGCAGCCCAAACTCTGATGCCCGCTGGCGCGGGGCGCGCCTCAGAACGTCCACGAGCCCTGCACGCCCCTCTGCTTGGCTGCGCACGGGACACATGCTCCGCGCTGCGAGCCCCGTCCTCCACTGCTGCGCGCGCTAAAACATGCATCGCGAACCTCAAAGGTTTGGCGAGCGAGTCGCCAACTTGTGCCTGGCCCTGCCATGACTGACCTCGAAGATTTCCGCAGCGCCGACGAGATGGCCGCTAGGTTCGGGCCCGCGGTCGACGTGATCGAATTCTCACGCGGTAGGCGCTCGCGGGTTGGAGACGCCAACGCGAAGATTGCGCCAAACGCATTGAAGTTTGAACGAATGGGGGACCTCAGCGTCCGCCCTCCTGACTGGCTAGTTCGCGGCTTCTTCGAGATTGACTGCCTCGCGCTGCTGGTTGGCGACCCCGGCACTGGCAAGACCTTCTGTGCGCTCGATCTCGCCGCCTCCATTGCCACCGGCAAGCCCTTCCACGGCCGCAACGTGAAGGCCGGCCCCGTTCTGTACTTCGCAGGCGAAGGCCAGAGCGGGCTAGCACGGCGGCGCATGGCTTGGGAGCAGGCGCACGGCATCAGCCTAAGGAACGCCCCCCTGTTTGCCTCGACCGTCGCGACGCGCCTGACGGACGGAGCATGTCTGGCCCTGCTGCTGAACGAAATCGAATGCTTCACTGCCGAGCATGGTCCACCCGTGCTGGTTGTCCTAGACACGCTGGCCCGCAACTTCGGCCCCGGCGATGAGAACGATACACGAGACATGAACAGGGCCGTATTTGCCTGCGACTCCATTCGCAGAATCACTGGAGCTTCCGTGCTGATCACCCACCACAGCAGCCATGCCGACAAAGGACGCGGACGAGGGTCCACCGTCCTTCGTGCGGCCGCGGATGCAGAATTCCTTTTGACCCGAAAGGTCGACGAAACAGTGGTATTGACTGCAACGAAAATGAAGGATGCGGCATTCCCCGCTCCCATGGCCTTCTGCATTGGTGCCGTCGACCTAGGGCTAACTGACGCTGAGGGCGAAACCATCACGTCCGCAGTTCTGGTACCCACAGAGTACAAGGCGCCGACCAAAGCCTCGGCCGCAGGCACCGGTAAGAATCAGAGGCGCGCGCTGCGCATCCTGCGCGACATGCAGGCCTCCCTAACCAAGACGGGTCTCGCCCAAATCGGGGCAAGAGTCGCAATGGATAAATGGCGTGCCCAGTGCGCAGCGGAGGACATGAACCGGTCCAGATTTCGAGAAGCGTCCATAGGCTTGCAGTCCGCCGGCTTGGTCGAGATCGCTAACGGGTTCGCAAAACCGTGCGAACGTACGAAACCAGTGCGAAACGTACAGCCCAGCAGGGGTCATACGTGCGATGCGTGCGAACCTCCCTGTAAGGGGGTTCACACTTCGCACGTGGCCGGGCAGGAAGCAGACGAACTCAGTGCAGCGACGAGCGCTACGTCTGGCTACCAGGCCTGCAAGCTCGGCGAGCCATGACCGCGGCGTCCGCAACTCCGGCTGTCTACGCCGCAATCGGTTCTGTGATGGCCGATCTGGCTCAGGTCGGTGTGGGGAAGGATGCGATCAACCAGCACGATGCCTATCGCTATCGGAGCATCGACGCAGTGCTCAACGCACTCTCGCCGATACTGGCGCGACACCATCTCATCATCCTCCCTACCGTGATTGCAAAGGAGACCATCGAGCGCACCAGCAAATCGGGAGGGATTCTGATGCACATCACATTGACGATTCGCTACCGATTCGTCTGTTCAATCGACGGGTCGTCCTACGAGATCGAGGTCTTAGGCGAGGCGAGCGACCGCGCTGACAAGGCCATTAACAAGGCGATGGCGGCGGCCTTCAAATACGCCTGCGTGCAGGTGTTCTGCATCGCCTATCAAGGCATGGCTGACGCAGATTCGGTGACGAACGAGCCAGTCGAGGATAGGGCCGCGTCCGCGAAGAGAAGCGGGCCTGAACCGACAGAATCGCGGAAATCTCACCCAGCGATGCTTCAGGAAGGAACTCGGGCGGATGCCCTGGCGGCTGATTTGGCGGATGCAATTGACGACGCCGCAACCGATACCCGCTTGGCCGAATTGGTGCCGACGCTACGGACGATCCCCGAATCAATGCGCGCGCCATTGCGGCGAAGATTTGCTGAAAAGCTCGGTGCCCTGCGGAAAGAAGCCAGGGGAACGCCGGGCTTGGACGCCGCCGAGCAGCCGATGTCGCTGCAGATGGTCGGCGCAGGGTCCCGGCCAGGGGGGCGCTAGCAGGAAAAAACGTAACCCCTCCTCTACCTGCGGGGGAGCCGCTCCTTTCATCGCCGCGCATCGGATACAGGGGGGCTTTTGCCGTCTTCAACTGCCGTTGCGGAGACGCAGGCCGCCCGCGTGCGCATGCGGGCCGAAAGACGCGCTGGCAAACTGTTCTCGAAAATGGAACGAATGCCTCCCGAGCAGCGCAACCCGCGCGCTGGCATTTCTAATCACGATGAGCAGATATGCCAGCCGTCCGAGTATCAGCCCGCGATGAAGCAAGCCAACGTTCCGCAAGCACCGCGACTCGCTGGCAAGCGTTGGCCGCTGTGCCGGAATCCGAGTTTGAGGAGCACATGAGCCGGCCCACCGGTCCGACCGCGCACGGAATTCGGGACGAGCGCGAATACCGACCCGGACCCGACGTTTGACGAGGCAAACCGCATCCCGCAGGCCAGCAGGGCGCTATGGGTCGCGCTCCACGCATGGGCGCGCGATCACCCAGGGATTCCGGGGCACAACATTGGCGCCCTCATGGAACCCCTTTAGACCCCGATGTGCCGGGAGTGGCGTCTTCCTGCTTGCACTGGCCGACCATAAGACCACAGTTCGTATAACGAAGCCCTGCGGCCTTACCAAGGCCTTACGCCTCAAGGCCCTCGGGTCAAGCGCCCCATAAGGACGCACTCTCCACGCTTTCCTGGCCAACAACGCCAATCCCTCGCGAATGGTTCATTCGCACTCAAGCTAGCGACGCCCACGGTAAGACTCGCACCCAACACCGTCGTTGTCGCGGTCAAGGTGTGGCCCGTAGCCAGGATCACCGCGCATCACAGGCGCCGCGCCAACAGAAAGCGCTTCGGTGCAATTCGCGAATGAACGTCGGCCACCGGTCGATCGATTTGGTGAAGAGTCAGATGGCCCAAGGCTCTTGGATGTGGCCGGCGCTGAACGTGCCGAGCCACTTCGATGACAGTGATAGTCACCGGCTTGGCGGTTGTTGTGACAGCCGTCCTTATTGAGGCCACCACCATGCCCGTAAGCGACACCACTCATGACAAGGACGACAACTAAGGCCGCTCTTCTTGTTGTCAGTCTCATGCGTCCGCCTAACCCCCTAACGCCTGAATCGAGCCGAATTGCGACGCAGCTTCGGCTCGAATGGGCTCTATCTTTGAACCACGGACTTAATCATCGTCAGTGATGATCTGAAGCCCTGTGCCATATGGATTATTGGGGCTGTCAGATCGATAAGGGCTGCCAGCTCCATATGGGTTATTGATGCTGTCGGATGAGTACTTACTGCCGTAACGACCGTAAGGATTCGAAACTGAGTCCGGGTCGTAACGGTTGCTGCTTAGCTTGCCGCGATAGTTGCCTTGGCTGTCATAGAGCTTCGGAGCATCTGTTGCATATGGGTTGTTGGCGCTTCGACGTGAGTACTGGCTTCCATACTGCCCGTAAGGATTGTTGACGCTGTTGGGGTTGTAGCGACTCCCTGCACCGTACTGATTTGAAGTCGAATTTGGCGCATACGGGTTGGCGCTAAGGTTGCCAATGGGTTGTTGCGCCGCTGCGGTCGCGCAGACAAGTGCAAGCAAAGCGACGGAAATGAGGCGGGTTTTCATGGCTTCCACCTTGGAGTTTCATAGTGATATCAGAGTCACGAAGCGAATTCGACTTCAATGAATTGTTAGGCTCTTTCCGCGACGCTCGCTTGCGCAGAAAGTTTGCCGTGCAGCTTAAACGTGGCCTCAACCGCACGCACGCCAGCCCAAGCAACGATAAGCGCAATGAACACGTTGTTGCCACCGCCAAGGTTTTGACCTGCCTTGTTGATAAATGTAACAACAAGCGCTATCAACGCGAGCAGAAGAGCCACAACCGCCGCAACCCGACTATGTTTATTACGAATGAAGTAGCCACAAAAGGCGTAGAGCGCTGCGTCGATCAGCACTGAGTAACCAATGATGAAGGAAAGTGCTGCTTGCAATGCAGCCACCACTAGAAATGCTGTGCCGCAGCCTTTGGCTAGCTCGATGGCTCCATCACGGCCATCGATTTTTCCGAACCAAGAACTCTTCTTTTGCTCTTCGCTCACGACCCATCCCCTGAGATTGGTAAACACCTTGCACCTGAGTTGAACCGAGCCATAACGACTTCGGCTTGAATGAACTGTTAGGCGGTCTTACGCGCGAATTGCTGCTTGAGCGCCCACGCGATAGCGACAACGACACCTAGCAGGCTGCCAAGATTGACTTGCCCGCCGTCGCCAACGTATCCGGCGCACCCAAGAAACAATGCGCCTAAAACACCAAGCACTCGCAGAGTTGTAGCAGTGCCGGGCTTGCGATTGGCCGAGCCGGCAAGCCGCAGAAAGACATAGGCCACGATCATCGGGATGATGAAGCCGCCAAACCAAACCCCCAAAACTGCGCTGTTCATGATTTCTCCTGGATTGCGACTAGCGCTACCGTATCGGTTGTCGGGGCAGCCGAGAGGCTGAACAGGCGGGGGTTTCGGCGCCTGTCATGGAATGACAAGTCGGTGTCGTCGTTTGGCAAGAGTCGCGCCTTCCCTGTTCCCTATAGTCGAAAGCATTAGCCACTACCGGTCCTAGACAGGTGGCGGCATTGAACTGGGGGGGGATTCGATGTTTTGCACTCAATGCGGTAACGCGACGGCAGAAACAGCCAAGTTCTGCGGCAACTGCGGCGTATCTATCCAAGTCGCGCCCGTCATCGGCACTTCGACTCCAAAGCCAATTTCGTGGCTAACGCCAGCCCAGGCAGCGCAGGCAGCACAGGCAGCCCCAGCAGCCCCAGCAGCCCAGGTAGCGTCACCCCAAGCCCGTCCTTGGGTTCGCTATTGGGCGCGCATGTTTGACATCTATCTAACCTGCATTGTCATCGGGCTTGCCATCGGCATACTCAGCCCGGATGCATTCAATGAGACCAACGATCTATTGGTCAGCATTGCCTGCCTTTTTGCATGGGTGTTTGTTGAGGCGCTATTTCTTTCAACTGCAGGAACAACACCCGGGAAATGGCTATTCAGAACACGTGTTGTCCCTGCAACCGGCGCCAAGCTGGACTACTCGTCTGCGCTGTCTAGGAGCTTTAAGGTCTGGTGGCGCGGTCTTGGCATCGGATTCCCGCTTGCGAGCATTATCACGCTCTTTGTTGCTCATGGAAATCTGACAAAGAACGGCGTGACCTCCTGGGACCGCGACGATGGTATCAACATCGTGCACGATCGTATCGGCCCACTACGAGTCCTTGTTGCAATCATCTTCTTCTTAGGATTTCTGATGCTGGTCGCGTTAGGCAGTGCCTAACAATTCATCAAGCCGGCGCTGCTTCGCGGTTCGGCATCGCACCGAGGTCATCATTACTTCAACGGCCATATTGTCTTGGGACAGTGCTGGCACTCAATCGGGGACAGGGGCGATATGGGTCAAATTTGGTGGTACTCCATTGGGACCGAACGCCGTGGGCCTGCCTCCGTGGACGACTTGCGGGCGCTCCTGCTGCGTGGAGAGCTTTCAGAGAATTCGCCCGTCTGGCGGGCCGGACAGCAAAGTTGGCAGCCGCTTAGAGAAACGGACGAGGGCGCGGCGCTTCTCTCCGATCTACCACCGCCGCTTTCCACTCTAACTGAAACCACTGGCGGGCCAGTCGATAGCAGCGACTCTTTGTCGCAGGACGCTAGCCTCGCTCAATCGCAAGGCTACCTCCTCGACCACTGGAATGGTCGGCATTCGCTCGCGAAATGCATCTGCCTCAATACGCTACTGCCAAACCTCGCATTCCTACCTGCAGGCTATTTTGCTTTGACATCCACGTTCGGCTACGGCGGAAAGGGCGTCAGCATGACCTTGGCGCTGCTATCGGGCGCATTAGCGACATGGCAATTTCGCGGGACGTGGAAAGCCGCCGGACGCGTAGCCTCCACCGTCCAAGCCAAGCGAATTCTCGCGCGGGCCATTCAAGGATGGTTATTGATCTCCCTGCTGGCCGGCATGGCGCTCCTGCTTGGCGCACTTGTCAAAACTGGCGGCCTGTGGAGACCTGAGCGAGCGCGGGTAGTCAGTGATCTCACGCAACACTACTGTTACTACTCACTAGCTTCGGATGCCAAAGACAACAATCGGGACCTAAGCCTCGGAGAATACAAGGCGTTCGCCTCTCCCAAGTCGGATGCCGCAAGATCTCACATCATGGGTTGCGGATTAGGCGCCTCGCTTGGGTTATCGCCGACCCTTCTATTCGGCCCGCTATCTACGATATCCGCAGTAGCAGTAGTCCGCCTTGGCTCAGGAGGGCTACTGACATTTGCTGAGAAAAGCGACGCGGCTGCTGGACTCCTGGAGTCGAAATCGAAGGAGGTGCCGTGGCCAGAAGGAGATTACTTCCATGACAATGAACGCCTGGTTACGCTCGACGAAGACGATATCGCCGATGGATACCTGGCCGACGTGAGGATCAGAGGTGGAGCTGGCATCTGTCGCGGCAAAGTCTCGATTAAATCCGTCAGGAAGTCGGACGACCACACGCTACTGATCGGGAACAGATGCGTCCTTCGCACGCGCATTACCGCGGGCAGAGTCGAGATAAGCGAAGGCCCAGGCTGCGAGTACGAACGCTCGATTGGCTGCTCCTTCACTGGCGACTACAAATCTATAAAATGGTACGAGCAATCGGCAAAGCCAAGTCAACCTGTTGAGGCAAGCCCCACTCCTGACGCCGCCACAGCACCAGGAGTAGCAAGTACCGTAGAAGAATTTGCGAGAGCAGCGGCGTTGGAGGCTGCACGCGTAGCAGACGGGGCCTCATCCGAAGCAGACGAGGCTGCACGCATAATGAAAGAGACCGCGCGCGTAGATGACCAGTACTTCGCAGATCTCGATGCCAAGATACCCGACTGGGAGAAGGTCAACGACTCCCGGGAGTTTGTTGACTGGCTAAAGAATCGTGATGAGCACTCGGGCGAGACGTACTACAACCTACTTGCTTCTGCCCACAAGCAGCGCAATGTAGAACGAGTCATTGAGGTATTTAGGATCTACAAACCGGAACTCGTAGTGGATTCCACGACTGCGTCGGCATCTCCTACCGCGACAGCCGCCGGGTCGGATTAGCCCCAACGTGCTTGCAATCCCCGGCCGCCTTCCGCCCCGCCATCGCCATCGTCCAAGCAAGGGCCGGGTCGCGCGAGGGATATAGGAAAACCTCAGTGAAATCCACTCCCGGATATCGATTCACCGGAGCATTGATGTTTCTTGCCCTATTCGCAACGAGCGCAAATGGCGCCAGTTTCGACTGCAAGAAAGCCGCCTCAATGCCCGAGATGTTGATCTGCAACGACGACGAGCTGTCTCGCCTCGACGACGAGCTCGGACGTCAGTACATAGCGGCCAAGGCAGTTGCGCCAGACCAAATGGCTTTCAAGCGTCAGTCCGAAGCCTCATGGAAGTGGCGTGAAGAAAAATGTCAGACCAAGGAGTGCCTGGTTCATTGGTACGAGAACCGCCGGCAGGTCTTGCAGTCGACGATAGTCGATGGGAAGCGGAATTCACAGGCGACGGCGCAGCTCAAGAATCCCGCACTCGCTAAGGCGTTTCATTGTCCAGAGGATCTGCCCACCGATGAGGCTCGGACTGATGCTTTGACTGCGTTCTTGCAGACCGCGAGGCGCGAGCACCCAAACATCACAACGAGCGAGCTGTTGTCTCTGCGCGTAAGGCTGATTCATGACCACCAATGCGATAGAACGCTCGCCAGTATGGCGTCGCCTCCAAAGTCTGGTCGCTCGGAGCAGACAAACGCACTTGCATCACCGCTGGTACGCGACCGCAAGCCACACCTGGATACGCTCCGAGAAGCTCGACGCATAATCAACGAAGAGCGCGCAAGCCTTTTGCAAGAATCAAGACGTCTCGATATTGAGCAGAAGACAGTTGAACTTGCAGAAGGTTTTGACCTGAAGTCCATTGACCTTGCGGAGATTGAGCGACTCCGAGGCTGGATTGCCAAGGACGAAGCCTTCTTGGACCGTCGGGTCGCGCTCTTCGCCAACTTCACTAAAAACCTGGATCGCCGCCTTACGGCTGAGGTGCCAACGGACTTTTATGGTTTTTGGCAGAACTACGAGTCAGCCAGGAACGAGCAAGGCAGATTGATTGATGAGCTCTTCGATACTAAGCGCGCGATCTACACCGAGGGGAAACTTATCTTGGACCTGATTGAGGCGCAGATCGGCTCAGCATCAATTGTCGGCGACCAGGTTGTGTTTGAGGATGAAATAGCAAACAAGACTCGCGATTCGATCGTAAGGCGAATCGTGGAACTGACCATAAAGGAGGATTCGCTGCACGAACAGGTCGCGTCTTTGGACCGCGCAGCGATCGCAGCGCCTTATTCTGCCCAACCGTGACAATCGCTTGAGTAGGCCTCAAGTACACTGTGCGTTGTGACACAAGTGCAAATGACACACGGGCTGTCTTGCCATGGCGGCGCCCTTCGCTTCTGTCACCTCCTGGAGAGTGCCATGCATAAACTTCTGTTTTCCCTCCTGCTCTCCTTTGCACCTTTTGGCGCCGCTGCGGGCCCTAACACCTACGCATGCAAGATCCTGCAGATTGTTGAAATGTCCGATGATGGCCGCATCGTTGAGCATCAGGGAATGTGGCGTAGCACTCTCGGGGAAACCTTTACGGTCAATCGTAACAATGGAGAGATGATCGGCCTTCCGTTCGGCACTGACTCTTGGCGTGGCGGGGTCAAGATCTTGAACCGTGGAGGAGACGGTAACTCGTATAAGGCGATCGTCCTTTCTGGCGGCCCGAATGTGTCGGCAAAATACATCCATATCGCCGAATACAAAGATGGATTTGAAAAGCCGTTCTGGGGAAACGGCGGTGATGCTGTAATTTTCAGCGGCGTGTGCCACTAATCATCCGGCGTACTGGCGGACGCGCCATAGCCTGTGATGGCGGGCACGCCCGTGACCCATCGAGATGCCAGCCGGGAGTCATGCTTCCCCTTTTCGGCATGGCGAGGGCGCCACCTCGTGCGCCGCCCCCTATCTTCCATTCTAGGGGTTGAGCACGGAGCGTCGCCAAGGAGCCTTCGACCGATGCGTATATCCGTGCGTATATGGGGCCCACGCAACCAATACCGAATGCCGCTTTTCCCAGCTTTTCGGCGCGGTTCGATTCCGCCCACCTCCACCATCTCAGCGTCCCAGGACGCGCAACTGAGGTCGGAATCCTGTAGAGGGATTTCGGCCTTTTTTGTGCCTGAAGTAGTCCAAGGTCGTTCGCGAAGGTTCGTTGAAATCCGACGGTAACTGGCGGTAGGTTTGACGGGAACTCGCAGATCGCGATTCCACTTACCGTCCGAGCACCCGGTGCTGCTGTCGCAACAATGGGCGAACCCACCGCAGCGCGCTACGTAAAAACACTAGAAAGTAGCGCGCATGCCGGCGTGCCAGCGAAGGTCTCCCCGCTCAGTGGAACTGGCTGGACGATCGCAGCAGATACAGCCCTGCCGGGGCCTGCCGCTTTTCCATCGGCCAGCCGGCCAGATCGGCGATCTTCCTCGTGGTGCTGGCCTCGCGCGCGCCAACACCGCTACCGCGGCTCAGCGGAGGACGTATCCCGCAAACGGTTGGACCGCTGCAATTACGGACTTCATGGTTGCGCTCGGGACGAGTTCAAAAGAGCAGGCGAAAGATCGCGCGTTCCGCGACCGGCCGACACCGGAAGACCGGCCGGCCGCGGAGGCGCAGCCGGAACGTTACAGGTCGATACCGAAGCCGACGCCAGCCGACTGGTCGTCGCTGCTGAACGCACCGCCGATCGAGAACGACGCGCGCTCGCCGACGGCCTTCGAATAGCCGACCGACAACGCACTCTCGCCGTTCTGCCAGCCCGCACCGACGCCGATGCGGCCATTCGCGCTGCGGCTGTTCGCCGCATTGATCGACATGTTCATCATCGCCGCGCTCATCGCTCCCTGCCGGTCGATGCGCTCGTCCTGCTGGTTCAAACGCGCATCGATGCCGTTGTTGAGCTGGGTGAACTGGTCGCTCAACGTCTGGAAGCGGCTGTCGGTGTAGCTGTTGGCGCGGGTCAGCGTCTGCGTCGCGGTGGTGTCGGTGTAGGCGCGGGCGGTGGCCACGGCCTGCGCGTCACCGGCCTGCATCTGGCCGACGTTGGCGGCATCCGTTGCGGCAGTGCCGGCGGCGACGTTGGTGACGCGACGCTGTTGCGTCACGCTGCCGACCGACACGGTGTTGGCCTGGTCGGCCACCGAGCCCTGGCCGAGGGCCACGGCGCCATCGGCCGAAGCCGTTGCGCCCTGGCCGAGGGCCGTGCCGCTGGCCGCACTGACGTGCGTGTCGGCACCCACCGCGACCGCGTTGGTCGCCGCCGCGTCGATCACGCTGTTGTTGCCGACCGCGGTGCTGCCATCAGCGTTGACCACGGCACCATTGCCGTAGGCGGTGTCGTTGGCGTCCTGCGCGTGGCTGCCTTCGCCGATGGCCAGGCCGTCGCCGGTGCCAAGGGGCAGCCCCAGGCCCGGAGTCTGCTCGAGGGTCGACAACCGCGAGGTCAGGCCGGTGAGTGCACCGTCGACCGCCGCGAACGCCTCGCCGACGTTGCCAAAGCTGCTGCCGCCAATCGAGTACGCCGGCGCGCCGAACAGGCCGTTGCCATACGTGGTCACGCCACCGCCGAACAGCGCCGCCACCGACGACAGCTGGTCGAAGTTGACCGCCTGCATCGCAGTGGTGCCCGCGGCCACGTTGCCGATGACGGTGCCTTCGCTGCCACCGAGGGTCAGGGCGTCGTGGCTGTCGTCGTCGTAGGCCACCGAATTGGCCACGACGCCAGCGACATCTCCGATCTGCGTTTCCAGCGTGTCGACGCGGTTGTTGGTCTCGAACAGCTGGCTGCCGTTGACCGCATCGGTGCTGGCGGCGCTGAGCTCGCCGACGGCGACATTGGTCAGCACCGTGCCCTCGGCACCGGCGAAGGTGACCTTGCCCTTGGTGTCGTCGTCGTAGCTCACCGCGGTGGCAGCCACGGTGTCGACCACGCCGGCGACCGCGTCGAGCTGCGCCTTGTTCACCGCGTCGGTCGCCTCGGTACCGGCGGCGACGTTGGTGATCTGGCGGTCGATGGCGGCGTGCACGATGCCACTCGGGCCTTCGGTCCACTGCGCGGACGCGCCGACGGAAACGGTGTTGGCGCGATCGGCCAGCGAGCCGGTGCCGAGGGCGACGCTGTTGGTGGCCGCCTTGGTGGTCCAGGCGCTGTTGCCGAGCGTGGTCGCGTTCACCGCCTGCGCGTAGCTGTTGAAGCCGACCGCGGTGGCGTTGTCTTCCGTGGCCCACGCCTCACCGCCGACCGAGGTGGTGTAGTCGGCATTGGTGGTGCTGTCGGTGTGCTTGCCTGCCTTGCCGTGGGCGCCCAGCGCGGTGGCATAGCGTCCGGTGCTGTTGCTGCCCGCGCCGACCGATACGCCGTGATAGCCGCTCGCGCCGGCTCCGGCGTGGGTGTCGATGCTGCTGCCGCCGATCGCGACCGCCCCCTGACCGCTGGCAGCGGAGCCTGCGCCGAGCGCCACCGAATACGGGGTCGATGCGTTGGCGGTGTAACCCATGGCGGTGCTCTGCCAGCCGCTGGCGCTGGCCTGGACCGCAGTGGCCTGCGTACCGGTGGCTTGTGAGCCATTGCCGATCGCCAGCGCGCCGAGGAAGGCATTGGTGTTCCAGCCCACGGCAATGCCGTAGGCACCGGTGGTCTTGCTGTTGAAACCGATCGACACCGAATTGGCGCCATTGGCGCGGGCGTTGTAACCGATGCCGACACCACCGCCCAGCGAGTAGCTGTTGCCGCCGATCGCCACGTTCCAGCCACCCCAATCGGTCGTGGCGTTGTAGCCGATCGCCACATCCTTGTCGGCCGCAGCCGAAGCGCCGTAGCCGCCGGCGAAGCTGTAGGTACCCACCGCGCTGGCGCCATAGCCGGCTGCCGTGGAACCAATGCTCATCGCGAAGCTCTGGCCGCCCAGCGCCATCGACTGGTCGCCCAGCGCATTGCTCTGGTAGCCGAACGTCGCGCTCTGCTTGCCCACCGCGACGCTGCTGCTGCCCACGGCCGCACTGTCATCGCCAACCGCTGCCGCTCCGGCACCGGCCGCGACCGAACGCGCGCCGCCGGCGAAGGACGCATCGCTGCCGTCGCCCGCACCAGTGGCGGCGAAATAGTCATTGGCATCGGCGAGGGTGGCCGCCACCGCGTCCAACTGTTCTTTGTTGACCGCGTCGGTCGCTTCGGTGCCGGCCGCGACGTTGGTGATCTGGCGATCGATGGCGGCGTGCGTCACGCCACCCAAGTCCGTCCACTCGTTGTCAGCACCCACCGACACGGTGTTGGCGCGATCGGCCAGCGAGCCGGAGCCCAGCGCCACGCTGTTGGTCGCGGTCTTGGTGGTCCAGGTATTGGAGCCCAGCACGGCCGAATCGACCGCCTGCGCATAGCTGTTGTAGCCCACCACCGTCGCGTTGTCTTCGGTGGCCCATGCTCCGAAACCGACCGCCGTGGTGTGGACCGCATCGGTAACGCTTGCGTTGTCCTTGCCTGCGAGCGAATTGGGGCCGAGCGCCACGGACTCGAGCGCGGTAGAGGCGGAGTTCTGGCCGATCGAGACGCTGCGCATTCCCAGTGCATTTGCATCCGGACCCAGTGCGGTCGCGACAATGCCGGCCTTGCTGAAGTTGCCGATCGCCACGCCCAGGATATCGGCTTGGGTGTTGTTGCCGAGTGCGGTGGCCGAGTCGTCGGCCGTCGCGAATGCACCGATCGCCGTCGCCTTGTACGTCTTGGCGTACGAGCCCACGCCCACCGCGGTGGCACCCAGACCCTTGGCGGTGGCGAAATCGCCCATCGCCGTGGCGTCGCGTCCAGAGGCCAGGGCCAGGGGGCCCACGGCCACGGCGCCGATGCCGGCGGTGGCGACGGCACCGTCGCCGATGGCGATCGCGTCGCTGCCGCTGGCGACGGAGCTCGCGCCGATGGCGACGGCGCCGTAGAACTCGGCCCTGGCATTGAAGCCCTGCGCGACCGAGTTGTTGCCGATGGCCGAGGCGCCGAATCCACCGGCCAGGCTGTTGTTGCCCAGCGCCTGCGTGCCGTTGCCGATCGCGATCGCGCCATTGCCCATCGCGAAACTGTTGCCGCCCATTGCGATCGCGTCGTTGCCGAGGGTATTGCTCTGGTAGCCGAGCGCGAGGCTGGTCGTGCCCTGGGCGACGCTGCGCGTGCCGATCGCCACGCTGTCGGCGTCGAAGGCGATGCTGCCATCGCCGATGCCGATTGCGCTGGCGCCGCTCGCCATCGTGGCGTTGCCCATCGCGATAGCGTTGGTGTTGGCCGCGATGGCCGCCGTGCCGATGGCGAGTGCGTTTCCGCCGGTCGCCGAGGTGGCCGCATTGCCGAGCATCATGTTGCCGCTGGCGGCGCCACCGAGGTTGATGCGGCCGCTGTTGACGCTGAGCGAACCGCCCAGGCTCAGCGAGTTGGCGCCCGTGCCGTCGCCGTGGAACAGCACGCGATCGGTCTGCGTGTCGGCATCGGCTGTACTGCAACGCGTGGCGTCGCTCACCGCCGTCACCGCATTGCTGCCGTCGTCGTGCACGGCGACGCAGTCGGCATCGCTGCCGTCGTTGATGTAGAGGCCCTCGCCCGCCATCGCCGATAGCGATGCGCCCGACGACAACATCAGCATCAGCGCAATAGTGAGCGGATGGCGGCTCAGCGACGCACGCGCGGCGCCGGTCGTGCCGACGGTGTCGCTGCTGGCCAGTTCTGACGCCACGACCATCTGGCCGAGCGCCGCATTCCAAACCTTGCTGTAGATCTTGTTCACGTGGTTTTCCTCAAGTCGGATACCGGGCGCGGATGGCTCATGCCAGTCGTCGATGGCCGGCTCCACTGAAGTCAGCGACACAACAGCGCTGTCCGGCTCCCGATGGAGCCAGATGGCAGGTCCATTGCTTCGCTAACGGCGGATATCGGAGGCAGAGTCGGGGAAGCACGCCTCCCCGACTTTTTTCTGCCGAGCGGTGCGATCAGTACGCGGCCAGCACGTACTCGTCGGCGGAGGCCTTGGTGTTGACCACCAGGACGTAGTAGTTGCCCGCGGCAGGGCTGGTGAGCATTACCACCTCACCGGTACCAACCCTGTCCGACTTGAAGTCGAAGTCGGTGGTGGTCGGTGCCGAATCGCGCTTGACGTAAATGGCCACGTCGCTGGTGCTGGTGCCGCCGTAGGTGCGGAAGTTGATGCTGGCCTTGCCAACCGGCACGTTGTTCAGCACGAACAGATTGCTGCTACCTGCGGCCGTGTTGAACACCGGATTCTTGCTGGCGACGGTGATCTGCCTCGGCGTGCGGTTGACCAGCACGGTCGCCGGATCCGCCACGACCGCGCCCTTGGCCATCAGCACCGCGGCGTTGGCATCGACGATGCCCACGCCCATCGGCACCGTCGGCGTCACCGCCGAGGGGAACGAACGCGCGGTCTTGGTCAGCACCTGGCGCACCAGCGCCGGCGTCAGCACGGGCTGGCCCGCGGCTACCGCCGTGCTCTGGATCAGCGCGGCCACGCCGGCCACGTGCGGAGACGCCATCGAGGTACCGACGTAACCGGCGTAGATGTCGCCGCCGTCCGCGCTCGCCACCGGCGTGGTCGTGCCGCTGTTGAGCGTGGACCAGATGACGTTGGTGGCATCGAGCGCGGTGCCGTTGGTGGGGGCGCCGCCGCCCGGCGCCGACAGCGTCACGTTGAGGCCGTAGTTGGAATAGAAGGCACGCGAAGCATCCACGCCGGTGGCGCCGACGGTGATCACGCCCGCGCACGACGCCGGCGTCTTGCTGGAGGCATCGGCATTGTTGTTGCCGGCGGCGACGACGACCGTCGAACCGCGCGAGAGCGCGCCGTTGATGGCCAGCTGCGTCACCGAGGAGGCGAGGCAGGTGCCCGAGCCGCCCAGGCTCATGTTGATCACTTCGGCGGGATTGGTGTTGTCGGGCACGCCCGGAACGGCGCCGCCCGAAGCCCAGGTGATGGCGTCGGCGATGTCCGAGGTCAGGCCGCCGCAGTGGCCCAGCACGCGCACCGGCATGACCTTCGCCTTGAACGCGACGCCTGCGACGCCCTTCGTGTTGTTGCTCACGGCCGCGACCGTGCCGGCCACGTGCGTGCCGTGCCACGAGCTGTTGGACGCCGGGCCGCCGCACCAGCTCGACATCGAAGCATCTACCCAGTCGCCGGTATCGTGCGCATCGGCGTCGCGGCCGTCGCCGTCGCCAGCCACGTTCGGGTTCGACGCGTTCTGGCCGTAGGCGCTGATGAAGTCGTAGCCCGGCACGATGTTGGCACCCAAGTCGCCGTGGTCGACGTAACCGGTGTCGAGCACCGCCACTACGACGCCTTCGCCGTTCGGCGTCGGCACCGGATTGCCGGCGTTGGTGATCGCCGCGCCCCAGGCCTTGGGCAGGTTGATGCCGCCCGGGCTGTTCGGCGGCGCACCCGGGGGAACCGCAGCGGAGACGTTGCGGTAGTGCCACTGCAGGGTGCTGTAGTGCGTGTCGTCAGGATTGAAGTCCAACGCCTGCATCATCAGGTCCGGCTCGGCGTAGGCCACGACCGGATCGGAGCGTAGCTGGGCCAGCAGTACATTGGCTTCGGCGGCATCGAGCTTGCGCGACAGTTTGATGACGTCGGCACCGACCGCCATCTTGCGCACGTACTGCGCAGTCAGCCCCACGGCGACGCCGTTGGCGCCCATCTTCATGCCGGCCACGCCGGCGCGCTGGGCGTGGGTCTGGAACGCATTGACGACGGCAGCCTGCGTGCGCGGAGCAGCGGCGCCATCACGGTAGCGGACGATGAAGCGGTCGAACTGGGTCTGCTCGCGAGATGCGGCAAACGGCTTGATGCGCGGCGTGACCGAGGAACCGGGGGCTGCGTTGCCCGGGGTCACGGACAGCGCGCCGATGACGGCAACCGCCAGAGCGCTGGCGCCGAGAATGTTCATGCACTTGCTCACTTCGTTACTCCCCAAGAAAAGAAAAATGAAATCGCTACGGAAAAGCCCTGCCGGTCACACTTGTTCATCAATGTCCCAGCCACTCGCGAAGGCAAACGACGCCCGTCGGCCCGGTTGCCGGAACATGAGCCCGGTCAACGCCGTGGTTCGTCGTTTGCGCTTTGTGACCCGCCCCCACCCTGGGCAAAGTCGTTTGGCGTGCAGCCGCGCCAAAAACTCCTGGAACTGCACGACATCCGGTGGGCCCCTTTCGTTCCTGGGACCGACACCGGACGTTCTGCGAAACTAGATCAGGCGATGTCGAGGCGCTACGTAAAACCAACAACAACTCGCACGTCTTTCCATCCCCCGGCGCATGGGTGCAACATTCCTAAATGGCCGGGTTTGCCTTCACCGATTTCGAGGAATTCGTCAGCGCGCTCCGCGGTGTGCAGGGGCGCTACGTACCGACCATGCGCAGTACGCGCCAGTGGCAGTTGCGTGTGCTGGAACTGGGTGACGCTACGGTGATGACGGGCCAGGGCGGCGCCAGCAACATCTATCACGGCGTCTGCCTTCCCGACTTCTTCACCGTGATAGTGCCCCTGTCGAAACCGCAGGCGATTGCCATCGACGGCAACCTGATGACGCGTGAATTCGTGGCCTGGCTGCCGGCGAATCGCGAGTTCCAGTTCCGCGCCTACATCCCAACGCGCTGGCTGGGCATCAACCTCCGCCGCGCGATGGTGCAAAGCCGCCTGGAGCAGAGCGGGCAAGCCGTCCCGGCGCTGCTGGCAAGAAACCAGATCTTCCAGGCCGACATGCGGGCAATATTCGAACTGGTCGTGTTGTCACGACGTGCCCTGCGCGTACAAGCCCATGACCCACAGACGTTCACGCACGACACTGTCTGCAACAACCTGTGCCACCAACTGCTCGAGGCTGTGCTTCGCTGCGCCGCGTCCGTGGAGATCGACGATTCACGCGGGCCGGGACGGCCCAAGGTGGACCGGCGCAAAGTGCTGGACCATGCGCTGAGCATCATCGACGCATCCATGCACAAGACGCTTTACGTCGACGACCTCTGTCGGGGAGCGCGTGTTACACCGCGTACCCTGCAGGCCATCTTCATCGAGCATTTCGGGATGACGCCGCATCGATACCTGGCCCTTCGCCGGCTGTGCGCCATCCACGCCGCCATCCGCTCTGCGGCACCCGGGCAAACCGTGTCGTCCATCTGCGAGCGCTTCGGCGTGTGGGACTTCGGACGCTTCTCCAGCCAGTACCGTCGCCACTTCGGCGCATTGCCATCACAGGACCTGGGCCGCGGGCGGCTCAGGTTGCCTCATTAGCGCGTCGCCGGAATCGGGGCAGGTACATCGCTGTTCAGCGCCTGAATGCGGCGGATCTTCGCGCCTTGCTGTCGGGCGACTACGTAAATTCCAAAGAAAGTTCCGTTGGGTCGCCTGTGTAAAAACAGAAATAAATACCCCGAAAGGGTCCATCGCCCTGCCGGACAGGATAAAAAGCACGCCCTGACATCGTGGGGCGTCCCGCTTGCTCCAATCCATCCGGTCATCGCAGTTCGATGAATACGAAGAGTCCATGCGCGGTGTCCAGGGGCGGCATCTGCTGGTCGGGCGCAGCGTCCTGGATTGGACCCTCAGCGTCCTGGACCTGGAAGGCGTCACGGTCATGGACGGCAGCTGTGGCGGCAGCAGTGCGTATCAAGGTGCCTGCCTTGCCGACAGGTACGCCTTGTTCGTACCCGTGTCCCGGGTTGAGCGACTGAAGATCAATGGCCGCCCGATCGACCAGGAAACCCCCGCCTGGATGCCGCCCGCCGTTGACTGCAGGATTCCGCACGAAGTCGGGCTCACCTGGTTGGCCATCGTCATTGGCCGGGGCTCGGTGGACCGCTGGCTCGACGACGACCTGGTGGCATCGGATTTCCTGGCGCTTGGCACCGGTCGCGCCAATGCGCTGGACATCCAGCGTGCGGCGACGCTCGCCTACGGCGCGCTGCGCGTTGCGGCGGGTGGCCCTGACGCGCTGGACTCCGCCCATGCGCGGAACTGGCTGCGGCACCAACTGCTCGAAGCGGCGCTATCGGTACTGCAATCGATCCCACCCGGGCAGACCGCCCGGCAGGGTCGCCCGCGTATCGCCAGGCAGGAAGTGCTGGACCGTGTTCTCCAGTTCATGGAGGAGCGAATCGATCAACCCATCCAGGTCGCGGATTGCTGCGCCCGCGTCGGCGTGTCCGCCGCGACGCTGCAGAACATATTTGTCGAGCAGTTCGGCATCAGCCCACACCGCTACCTGATGCTCAAGCGCCTGCATGGCATCCGCTCGGCGTTGCGTCATGCCACGCCCGCCGACACCGTCTCCTCCATCTGCGCCAGATTCGGCGTCTGGGATTTTGGCCGCTTCGCAAGTCAGTACAAGCGACATTTCGGCGTGGCGCCATCGCAGGCGCTTGGGGTACGGCATTCCGCTGGTTAGCTCAGGTCTCCGGATGATTCACTCGACGCACGGGAAGGCCGGGCGAATGACTGCTCCTGGCCGGAGCAGACGCCTCACTTGAATCACCAACTATCGGTGAAGCCCACCATGGTTCGGCGCGATCTCCCGCAGCCCAGGCATCACCGGCCTCCGGCATCTGGACGCGTAGCCACCCGGCAGCAGGCGTGTCGTAAGGCGAACACGGCGTTGATGATCCCACGGCGCAGCGCCTTATCTCGAAGCCTCGGCCCTCCTGAAGCCGCAGTGTTGACCCAGGTCAACCCGGGACGAAATTGCAACGGCGCGGAAGCCGCCGTTTGACATGCGTCAAAGCTGCCCTCGCGGACAGTGCGAGGCTGATACGCAGTCTTCCAAAGGGATTGTTCGACATGCATAGCCTTCGTCCGGTGCTTGCGGCCTTCCCGCTCTTGCTCGCACCGTGGTTTTCGCCTCCGGCACACGCGACGGACCCGCCCGCTCCCGTGCCCGGCGTGAGCCCGGAATGGAACGCGAGGCTGCGCTATGAGCACGTCGACGACGACGCCTTCGGTCCCGATGCCAATGCGACCACCCTGCGCCTGCGATTGGGTCTGCGTTTCCGCTTCGGCGCGGGCTGGTCGGCGCTGGTCGAAGGTGAAGGCATCGCCAGCGCCGGCGATGACTACAACAGCGGGGCCAACGGTCGCATCGCCTATCCGGTGATCGCCGATCCAGAAGGCGCCCAGCTCAATCAGGCGTGGCTGGGCTGGAAGTCCGCAAAATTGCACGTAACGCTTGGCCGCCAGCGCCTGCAGCTCGACAACCAGCGCTGGATCGGCAACAGCGGCTGGCGCCAGAACGAACAGACCTTCGACTCGCTCGCATTCGACGCCACGCTGGGCCCAGGCCTTGCGCGTTACGCCTGGCTCGGCCAAGTGAACCGCGTCAACGGCGACCAGGCGATCGATCCGCTCGCGCGCAAGCGTGAGCTCGACACACACCTGTTCGAGCTGGCTTGGAAGCACGGCATTCAACAGATCGTCGGCTACGGGTACCTGCACGACGACAAGGACGTCGCCACGGCCTCCACCGCCAGCTATGGCGTGCGCGCGGTGACCGACGCCGTGCGCGACGGCCGCGGATGGGGCCTGGCGCTCGAACTGGCCGAACAGCACGAATATGCCAGCAATCCGCTGTCGTTCTCGCATCGCTACTGGTTGCTGGAGCCGTCGCTCACGCATGCCGGCGTCACCTGGCGAGCCGGCTGGGAACACCTCGGCGGCAATGGCCAGCACTCACTGCAGACGCCACTGGCCACACTGCATGTGTTCAACGGATGGGCCGACAAGTTCAATTCGACCCCAACGGGTGGACTCGAGGACCGCTACCTCAGCGCCGGCGGGAAGTTCGGCGATGGCAAGTACGACTGGGTGTTGGCGTGGCATGACTACGAGGCCGACACCGGAGGGGGCTATGGTAGCGAATGGAACGCCTCGTTCGGCTTCCCCGTATACGGCCCGGTGAAAGGCCTGCTCAAGCTGGCCGACTACCGAGCTGACGGCTTCGCGCAGGACACCACCAAGGCTTGGGTACAGATGGAATGGGTGCACTGATTTGCTGTTGGCCAACGGCGGCACGCTGATGCATTGATCACGAAAAAGCCCGCCTTCCGGCGGGCTCTTTTTTGCGCTTGACTGGCGAGGAACTCAGCTTTCGCGCTTGGCGCGCGCAAATGCGTTGGCCAGGGCATTGTTGGCGGGTGCCGGTGCAGTCTTGCCGCCGCCAGAACTGCCGCGAGCAGGTTCGCGCTGGCCGCGATTGTCGGCCCGGCCACCGCCACGCGGCGCATCGCGCTCCTCGCGCGCTGGGCGCGGAG
Organism: Lysobacter niastensis; assembly: GCF_031457115.1. Classification (GTDB taxonomy): domain Bacteria; phylum Pseudomonadota; class Gammaproteobacteria; order Xanthomonadales; family Xanthomonadaceae; genus Lysobacter_J; species Lysobacter_J niastensis_A. Next base: position 1,917,599 of record NZ_JAVDVY010000001.1, on the reverse strand, counting down.
CGGGCACGCTGTCGTCCAGGCGTCGTGTCAACGCGATGCGCTTGCGCGGGATGTCGACCTCGATCACGCGCACCTTGACCACGTCGCCGGCCTTGACCACCTCGCGCGGATCCTTCACGTACTTGTCCGACAGCGCCGAGATATGGATCAGGCCGTCCTGGTGCACGCCGATGTCGACGAACGCACCGAACGCGGCGACATTGCTGACCACGCCTTCCAGAATCATGCCGACCTGCAGATCCTTGATGTCCTCCACGCCGTCGGCAAAGCGTGCCGCCTTGAACTCGGGGCGCGGGTCGCGACCAGGCTTTTCCAGTTCCTTCAGGATGTCGCGCACGGTCGGAACGCCGAACTTCTCGTCGGTGAACTGCTCGGGCTTCAGTCCGCGAAGCAGCGGCGCATCGCCGATCACCTGCTTCACCTGGCGCCCGCACTGCTTGAGGATGCGTTCGACCACCGGATAGGCCTCCGGATGGACCGAAGAAGCATCGAGAGGTTGATCGCCATCGGCGATGCGCAGGAAGCCGGCGCACTGCTCGAACGTCTTGTCGCCAAGGCGCGGCACTTTCAGCAATTCCTTGCGGCTGCGAAAGGCACCGTTATGGTCGCGGTAGACGACGATGTTCTCGGCCACGGTCGACGACAGGCCGGACACGCGCGTCAGCAGCGCGGCCGACGCGGTGTTCACGTCGACGCCGACGGCGTTCACGCAGTCCTCGACCCTGGCGTCGAGTGCACGCATCAGGCGGAACTGGTCGACGTCGTGCTGGTACTGGCCCACGCCAATGGCCTTGGGTTCGATCTTGACCAGCTCGGCCAGCGGATCCTGCAGGCGTCGCGCGATCGACACCGCGCCGCGAATCGACACGTCCAGGTTCGGGAATTCCTTGGCGGCAAACTCCGACGCCGAGTACACCGACGCGCCCGCCTCGCTCACCACGATCTTCTGCATCTTGATCTCGGGCGCGAGCTTGATCACGTCGCCGGCGAGCTTGTCGGTCTCGCGCGAGGCGGTGCCGTTGCCGATGGCGATCAGTTCGACCTGGTGTTTGATGCACAGCGCGCGCAGCACGTGCAACGACTGATCCCACTGGCGCTTGGGTTCGTGCGGATAGATCGTCGCGGTGTCGACCAGCTTGCCCGTGCTGTCGACGACGGCCACCTTGACGCCGGTGCGCAGGCCCGGGTCCAGGCCGAGCACGGCCTTGGGCCCGGCCGGCGCGGCCAGCAGCAGATCCTTGAGGTTGTCGCCGAACACGTCGATCGCTTCGGCCTCAGCCCTTTCGCGCGCCTGCGAGAACAGATCGAGCAGCAGGTGCAGGTGCAACTTCGCCTTCCAGGTCAGACGGCAACTGTCGAGCAGCCACTTGTCTGCCGGACGTCCCAGCGCCTTGATGCCGGCGTGCACCGCGACGCGGCCTTCGGCCTGCAGGTGACCGGCTTCTGCATCGGTGCCCGGATCGAGGTCGAGGAACAGGAACTCCTCGCGACGGCCACGGAACAGTGCCAGCAGGCGGTGCGACGGGATCCTCGCCAACGCTTCGGCGTGATCGAAGTAGTCGCGGTACTTGGCGCCTTCGTTCTCCTTGCCATCGGCGACGCGCGCGCGGATCACGCCAACTTCGTGCAGCCAGGAACGCAGCTCGCCCACCAGTTGCGCGTCTTCGCCCCAACGCTCCATCAGGATGGCGCGCGCACCGTCGAGCGCGGCCTTGGTGTCGGCCACCCCCTTCTCGGCATCGACAAAGCCGCCAGCAAATTCCTCCGGGGTGAGCATCGGATCGGCTAGCAGTCCATCCGCAAGCGGCTCGAGCCCCGCTTCGCGCGCGATCTGTGCGCGCGTTCGACGCTTGGGCTTGTACGGCAGGTACAGGTCTTCCAGTCGCGCCTTGCTGTCGGCAGCCTCGATGTCGGCGCGCAATTCGTCGCTGAGCTTGCCCTGCTCGGCGACACTTGCCAGCACCGCGGCGCGGCGATCTTCCAGTTCGCGCAGGTAGGTCAGGCGCACTTCGAGGTTGCGCAACTGGGTGTCGTCGAGCCCGCCGGTGACTTCCTTGCGATAGCGCGCGATGAAGGGCACGGTGGCGCCTTCGTCGAGCAGCGCGATGGCGGCCAGGGATTGAGCGGGCTGGGCGCCGATTTCTTCGGCGATGAGGCGGGCGATCTTGTCGGCGACCTGTCGTGCGGACTTGCTGGCGTTGTCTTGCATTGCTTCCAATCGGTGGCTCCCCGGGAACACGGGGGATATGGCGATTGTGGCAATGCCGGAGCCGTCGCGGAACCCGTTGACAGCAGGCGGTTTCGCTCTCCTGCCCCGCAACGAAAAACGGGCCGCTCGCGCGGCCCGTCCCCCATGGTGCTCCCGAATGTGCGGGAGCGGTTCGAATGCGATTTACGACTGGGCTTTACGACTGAATCGGCACCAACGTGATCTCGACGCGGCGGTTCTCGGCACGGCCGGCATCGGTGTCGTTGCTGGCCACCGGGCGCGACTCGCCGGCGCCGACCACTATGAAGCGGTCGCGGTTCAGGCCACGGCCCGTCAGGTAGCTGCTGACGGCATTGGCACGCTGCTCGGAGAGCCTCTGGTTGTAGGCGTCCGAACCGACGCTGTCGGTATGGCCGGCGACCTCGACGATGGTCTGGTTGTACTCCTGCAGCGTGCGGGCGACGTTATCGAGCACCGGATAGAACTCCGGCTTCAGGTTCGACTTGTCGAAATCGAAGGTGATGCCGCTGGGCATGTTGAGGGTGATGTTGTCGCCCTGGCGCACCACGTCGACGCCGGTACCGGCCATCTGCTCGCGCAGCGCCCGCTCCTGGCGGTCCTGGTAGTTGCCGATGGCGCCGCCGGCAAGGCCGCCGATACCCGCGCCGACCAGGGCGCGCTGACGGCGCTCGGTGGCGTCGTCGCCACTGAGCAGTCCGGCGGCGACACCGGCCAGCGCGCCGATGATGGCGCCCTTGCTGGTCTTGCTCATGCCCTGCTGCTGCGGCGCCGGCTGTTGCTGCGGCGGATACGACTGACCCTGCGGCGGATACGGCTGGTTCTGCGGCGGATACGGCTGCGGCTGGCCGCCGTAGTAACCGCCGCCGCTGGTGGCACAACCAGCGAGAGTCGCGGCGATTGCCGCTGCGGCAAACATCGTCTTGATCTTGTGCTTCATGAATCGTCCTTTTGTGGGAGTGCCTGAACAGGGTGCAAGCTAACCATGCCCGGGATGCCCGCAGGTGACGGGCAATTAACCGAACGAAGAAGCCCTACACACGTCCCACTATCCGCCGTGGCCCTAGTCTGGCGGCGGCATCAGTCCCGCGGCCAAGCCGGCATCGAGGCGCTCGTTCCAATCGCCCATCAGGGCCAGGTAGAGCAGCTTGTCGAACTCGGCGCCGAAACGCCCGATGACCGCATCGGGATCGGGAATGAGCTTGGCATCGGCGATCAATCCGAAATGCACGCGACCGTTGTAGCTGAGGATCGAGATGCCGATGCCGATGGTCCCGGTCTGCGGCACCCAGAACATCATCTCGCGCAGCATGCAGCCGGCCAGGTACAGCGGTTGCTGCGGCCCGGGCACGTTGGTGGCCACCGCCGTGGCCTTGCGGCTGAAAAGATCCAACGCGAGCCCCTGCACTTGCGAAGGAGCCATGCCAAGTGCGGCAAGAAGTCCATATGCAACAATGGCTTGCCTTGAATTCTTGAGCTCCTGCATGCAGTGCGTTACGCGCTCCAGCCGGCGGATCGGATTGCCCTCGCCCACAGGCAGGTCCAGGAAGACCAGGCCGAAATGGTTGCCGAGCTTCTTGGCGTGCTCCAGCGGTCGCAGGTTGACCGGCACGGTGGCGCGCAGCGTCATCCCATCGACGTCGTCGCCGCGCTCCATCATGTAATGGCGCAACGCTCCGGCGGCCGTCGCCATCAGGACATCGTTGACGGTGCAATCGCAGGCCCGACCGACGGCCTTGACCTCCTCCAGGTCCAACGGCTCCGCCCAGGCCACGCGCTTGCTGGCGCCCAACCTGCCACGCAGCAACGATGGCGGATCGTCCGGCAACGCGAGCGCGTGCAGCAGTTCGCGTGCGATCTCGCTGCCTTCTTTCGCGAGCACGCCGGCCAGACCCGGATCGCGATAGACCTCCATGCCCTTCTCGACCACCTTGCTGCCGAGTTTCATGTAGCGGTCGACGGCGCCGACACGGCGCGCGACGTGGGCATGATCCTGCTTGAGCCAGGCGCGCGACAGTTCGCTGTCCTTGTCCGGTTCCGGCGAAGTGTCGGTCAGCGACAGCAGCACCTGCACCAGCGCGATGCCGTCGGCATAGCTGTGGTGGATGCGCGCCACCAGTGCCGAACCGCCGTCGTAGCGCTCGACCAGATGGAACTGCCACAGCGGCCGGTTATGGCCCAGGGGCGTGGACGCCAGCTGACTGACGAAACGCTCCAGTGAGCGCTTGCCGCCGCGCCCGGGCAACGCCGCCAGTTGCACGTGCCAGTCGAGGTCGAAGTTCTCGTCGGTCTGCCAGGAGGCGCCGGCTGGTGTATCCACCGCTTTCTGGCGGAAGCGCCTGTAAGCCAGAAACCGTTGCTTGACGACTTTGCGTAGCCGCTCCAGCGACATCGCCTCGGCGAACATCAGCACGCCGGTGATCATCATCGGATTGGTGGGCCGCTCCATGCGCAGCCATGCGGTATCCACCCGCGTCATGGGTTCGCGTCGCGTCTTTCCCGCGCGACGCGCGCGATTGCCTGCTTGCGCTTCTGCCGTGGCCATGCGCCCTCCCAAGCGTGACCACGAGTGAATCACGCATTCGCGAACAGCGTCAACGCGAAGTGCGCACGACGCCGACACAAACGCCGGGCAAGGAAAAGGCCCGGCTGGCCGGGCCTTTTCCTCCCCCCGCTAACTGCTGCTCAAGCTTTGGCGAGGGACGCTACCATCGGGAAAACTTCGTGCCTTCGCGCCTCCTTCACGCGCGGTCGCGTCGCGGCATGGCGAAAAGCGCTGAAACGCGCTTGTTGCCGAGATTTCCCGCGAACAGGAGGCAACGGGACATCGCCGGCACGACCGCGCAGCGCGCGACAAGCGGTCGCAATGCCGCGCCCGGCGGCTGTGGACGGCGCCGGGATCAATCCGCCCGCAGTTTCCGGTAACGGTCGAGTGCGGCATCGCGCCCTGCCGCGAGGTCGACCACTGGCTGTTCGGGGTAACCGGGCGCCAGCCGGCGCGACGTCGTCGCGTCGCGCCAGGGCGCCAGCCGCAATGGCGCCGGCAACGATGCGAGCTCGGGCACCCAACGCGCGATGTAGTGTCCGTCGGCATCGAACTTCTCGGCCTGCGTGAGCGGATTGAAGACACGGAAATACGGCGCGGCGTCCGCTCCGGTCCCGGCCACCCACTGCCAGCCGAGTGTGTTGTTGGCGAGGTCCGCGTCGACGAGCGTGTCCCAGAACCAGCGCGCACCGTGACGCCAGTGATAGCGCAGGTGCTTGGTCAGGTAGCTCGCCACGACCATGCGCACGCGATTGTGCATCCAGCCGGTGTGCCATAGCTCACGCATGCCGGCATCGACGATCGGAACGCCGGTGTTTCCGCGTTGCCAGGCCTCCAGGCGGTCCCGCGCGATGCGGGCCCAGTCGAAGTCGTCGAAGCGGGGATTGAAGTTGCGCTCGGGTGTGTGCGGAAAGTGATGCAGCAGATGGTGGGCGAACTCACGCCAGCCCAATTCGCGCAGCGCCGAATCGATGTCGCGGCCGCTTGCCGCACTACGCTGGGCCTCCAGCGCCGAGGCGACACGCCACGGTGCGATCTCGCCGAAGTGCAGGTGTGGCGAAAGCCGCGAGGTGCCCACGCGGCCAGGGAAATCGCGCTGCCCGTCGTAGCCGCGCAGCGCGCCTTCGATGAAAATTTCGAGCATCTGGTGCGCGCCCGCTTCACCCGGGCTCCACTCCTTCCAGAATCCACCATCCCAGTCGCGTTGCGGACGCAGCCTCAGCGCCGCCAGCGGCACGCCTTCCGGTCCACCTTCCCAAGCCGCGATGGCGCCCGGCGCTGGCAGGCATGGCTCAGTCCTCCATGACGCCAGCGCTGCACGCCAGAACGCAGTGAACACCTTGAAGGGACCGCGCTGCTGGGTCTGCAGCGTCCACGGCTCGAACAGCAGCGCGCTGTTGAAGCTCTCCACGCGAATGCCCTGCCCGCGCAACGTCTGCTTGATGCGGGCATCGCGCCGTTCGAACGCCGGCTCGTAGCGGCGATTCCAGAATACCGCCTCGGCTCCGGTGGCCGCGACCACGGCCTGCAGCGTGACAAGGCTGGGCCCGACGAAATGCCGAAGTTGCGTTCCGCGCTGGCGCAGGGTCGAGTCCAGCGCCGCCAGCGAACGATGACGCCAGGCATCGGACGCCGCGCCGGGCCGCCAGTCCCCGCCCTCCTCGGGGGCATGGATGTAGATCGGGATCGGCGTGTAGCCGCCCTCGAGCGCGGCGGCCAATGCCGGGTTGTCTGCCAGGCGCAGGTCGTTGCGGAACCAGACCAGCGCGGGTGCTGAGGCTTCGGAGCCGGACATCGATCAAGTGCCGAAGGAGCGACGCCGCAGTATGCCCGCGAACGGTCAACCCTCGACGAACGTACCCGACCCGTGAACGAGCAGGTCAGTTCATGGCCATCCGGCCCAGCCGAATCGCGCCACGTCGTCAGGCGCAGCGGGCACTGCCTGTCCGGGGCGCGAGCAGCCACGTCGACACCGGAACCACCAATACCTTGAAGCCAAAGAGCGAAAGGCCCGGGACTCCCCAGGCCTTTCGCTTCGAACACCGCTACAGCCTACTGACCCTGCAGTTCTTCCAGTGCCGCCTTGGCCTGCACCAGGCCCCAGCCGAAGCTGGTGTCGTAGCCGGGCGCGCCCAGATCCTGCGCCGTCACCTCCATGGCTTCGCGGATCTGCCGGTTGGTCCACGACGGATTCGCACTCCAGATCAGTGCCGCCACACCGGCCACGTGCGGGGTGGCCATCGAGGTGCCGTTGAGCAGCGCATAGCCGTTGTAGTTCAGTGGCAGACGCGTATCGACGGTAGTGGCCTGACCCACATGCGCCTGCAATGCCACGCCGCTGGCGAGCGTCACGCCTACCACCGGGATCGGCGGAATGATCGACAGATCTTCCCCCAGCGTTCCGTTGAGATCGCCGGCCACGTTGTTGTAGATCACCGCCGCCGTACCCCCCCCAGCGAAGACGTTGCCGGCCTTGGCGACAAAGGGCGCGGCACCGCGCTGGCAGAGCACCACCTTGCCCGACCAGCTCGTATCGCCGGCGGGGAGCGGCGTATTGCACAGTCCTCCGTCGACCAGTGGCGCGGTCGATACGCCGACGAAGCTGTTGGACATCGGGACAGCGGAGTACGAATCCGCGCCCGAGGTCACCGGTGCAGCCGGCCCCAACGGATAGGTGCTAAGTACGGCCACGCCAGGCGCGGCGATTTCGGTCTGGTCGTTCTTCGCCGAGAAGCCCGCCAGGGCCTTGTTGCTGTCGATGGCGGCCACCGAGACCACGCTGTCGTAGGCCGCCGGGTACGAATAGGCATCCGTCGGCGTGGTTGGCACGCCCTGGTTGCCTGCGGCGGCGATGCTCAGCACACCGCGTTTATCAAGCGCCCGGAACACCATCTCCTCACCGCGGCTGGGGGCGTCGCCACCCAGGCTCATGTTGATCACCTTGGCGCCCGCGTCCGCGCAGCGGTTGGCCGCATCGATCAACTGCGAAGAGAAGGACCAGGTGCAGCTGGTCTGCACATCGTTGCCGAACACCTTCACGATGAACAACGAGACCTTGCCCGGGCTGACGCCAACCACGCCCAGATCATTCTGCGCGGCGGCGATGGTGCCGGCGACGTGCGTGCCGTGGCCGCAGTTGTCGAAGTACCACTTGTCCTTCGGGAAGCCGCCGACGATGTCGACGCCCTGGAAGTCTTCGTGTCCGGCATGAACGCCCGAGTCGATCACGCAGACCCGCATACCCGCGCCGGTCGGTGCACCCGGGTCGAGCACGTTGTTGTGGTCGGAATCCCACACGTCGCGCGCCTGCACCATGTCGATGCCGTAAGGAACGGTCTGTGCCTCCGGGCGCCGGACCTGATCGGGCTCTACGAACTCGACGTTGGGATTGTTGCGCAGGCCCTTGAGCGCCTGCGCCGGCACAGTCGCCGCGACGAGGTCGTAGCTGTCGAAGTTGTAATGGACCTTGGCGTTGCCGCGTTTGAGTTCGGCCTGCACCGCGGCCTTGCTCCCCTTCTTGAACTTGATCAGCACCCGCTCCGGTGGTGGAGCTGCGGTGGAAGTGGTGGTAATGGCCACGGCACCCAAGGCCAGCACCAGGCCTGCGCTCAGCGCGCTTACAAGCGACTTCTGTTTCATCTGACACCCCTTTGATTGGACCCCCGATTGAGAAACGCCAAAGCCGCGTGAGGCCGGCAGCAAGCGTCGTGCCAGCATCAACAAGGGGCGTGAGTTTCGTGTCGCGATGACAAATCACATCACGAATACGACCTAACTATTTGAATCAAAGAAGATGGTTTTGGCGCCGCAGCGACGGCCATACCACGGTGGGAGGTAACGCCGGCTCCTGCGGCGCCCACGCAGGAATCAGGCGCCGCGGTACTCGCGCGGGATGCGGTCGTTGAGGCCCACCAGGATCTCGTAGGGGATCACGCCGGCCCGTTGCGCCAGCACTTCGACGGTAAGGGCTTCATCGCCCTGCGATCCGATCAGCATGACCTCGTCCTCGTTCCAGGCGCTGTCCTGGCCGATGTCGACCATGAACTGGTCCATGCACACGCGCCCCACGATGGGATAACGGTGGCCGCGGATCAGCACTTCGCCACGGGAGGACAGGGCCCTTGGATAGCCGTCGCCGTAGCCGATCGGGATGGTCACCACGCGCGTGTCGCGTTCCGGCGCCCAGGTCGCCCCGTAGCTGACCGGGTGGCCTTCCTTGACCACCTTGAAGTAGACGACCTGCGACGCCAGCGACATCACCGGCTTGAGGTCGACGGTGCGCAGCGACGCCGGATCGGGCTGCACGCCGTACAGCATGATTCCCGGGCGGACCATGTCCAGCCAGGTGTCGGGGAAATGCAGCACGCCACCGGAATTGGCCAGGTGTCGCAGCGGCATGGGCGCACCGATGCGTTCGATATGCGAGCACGCCTCAAGGAAACGCTCCACTTGCTGCGCGGTCATCGACGAGTGCGGGTCGTCCGAACACGCCAGGTGCGAATAGATGCCCTTCAGCGCGCACCACTGCGAAGCCACCGCCGCTTCGATGAAGGCCTTCGAGGAGTAGCTGTGCACCCCGATGCGCTCCATGCCGGTGTCGATCTTCAGATGGATGACCGCCTTGCGGCCCATCGCCTGCGCCGCGGCTTCCACCTGGCGCAGTTTGTCTGGGGACGACACGGTGATCTCCAGGTCGTGGGCGATGAACTGCGCCACCTGGCGACCGAAGATGCCGCCCAGCACCAGCACGGGCGTGGTCACGCCCGCCTGTCGCAGCGCGATGCCCTCCTCCACGAAAGCCACGCCCAACTGCTCCACGCCCTGGGCCTGCAGGTGCCGCGCCACGGGCACCAGGCCGTGTCCATAGGCATTGGCCTTGACGATGCCCATCACCGGCACGCCGACATGGGCCCGGATGCTGCGCAGGTTGAATGCCAGGTGATCGAGATCGACCGCAATGCGGGTCGGCCGTTCGCTGACGGCGGGGGGCTTGCCTGGTGACTGGCGCACGTGTTTCCCGGATGGTGGTCGCGCGGACACCATTCTAAGCGGGACGGCGCATTGGATTGGATGGATCAACCAGGCACGATCAACCGGACAGTTTCCCGCAGTGCTTCCCGGACCACTGCTTGCCGGACTCTTCCGGCGGTCAACGAAGTCGCTCGCCCGCCGCGCTGCGGATCTCAGTCGGGATCGCAGCGCCGCTCGGTGACCGTCTCGGTCTTGTTCTGCTGGTTTTCCTGGATCTTGCGACCGGCGTAGGCGCCGCCTGCGGCGCCGGCCACCGTCGCGACCGTCTTGCCGCTGCCGCCTCCGACCTGGTGGCCCAGCAGTCCACCGGCCACGGCCCCCAAGGCGGTGCCGGCGACCTTGTGTTCGTCCTTGACCTCTTTCGGACGTTCGACCTGTACGTCGTAGCAGTGCGGCTGCTTGGTGCTGGACTTGCTGGACGAAGACTGGCCTGCCGCATTGGCAGCACTGCCCAATGACAGGGTGATCGCCAGGACGATGATTGAGGGGACGCCGATACGCATGGCGAGGCTCCGATGGAAGGATTTTTCCACCCTGCGCCGACCAATGTTATTGCCGCGTCAATCCGCGCGCCGGTTCGAAACGCGCGGTGAATGCACTACTCGAAGCTGCCCACCGAGTCGTGCGCCAGGTTGTCGAAGCGCGTGTATTCGCCGAAGAACTTCAGCTTGCACGACCCGGTCGGACCGCTACGCTGCTTGCCGATGATGATCTCGGCCAGGCCCTTGTCGGGCGAATTTTCCTTGTTGTAGTAATCGTCGCGGTAGATGAAGACGATCATGTCCGCGTCCTGCTCGATGGCGCCCGATTCGCGCAGGTCGGCCATCACCGGGCGTTTGTCGGTGCGCGTTTCCAGCGAGCGGTTGAGCTGCGACAGCGCGATTATCGGCACCTGCAGTTCCTTCGCCAGGCCCTTGAGCGAGCGCGAGATCTCCGAGATTTCGGTCGCGCGATTCTCGTTGTTGCCCGGCACCGACATCAGCTGCAGGTAGTCGATGACGATCAGGCCCAGGCCGTGCTCGCGCTTGAGGCGGCGCGCCTTGGAGGCCAGCTTGACCGGCGACAGGCCCGGTTCGTCGTCGATGAATATCTTGACCTCGCGCAACTGGCGGATCGCGCTGGTCACGCGGCTCCAGTCCTCGTCCTCCAACTGGCCGGTACGCAGACGCTGCGCATTGACGCGGCCGACCGACGAGATCAGGCGCATGGCCAGCTGGCTGGCCGACATTTCCATCGAGAACACCGCCACCGGCTGCTTGCTGCGGAACGCGGCGTACTCGGCCATGTTCAACGCCAGCGTGGTCTTGCCCATCGCCGGACGCGCCGCCAGGATGATCAGGTCGGTCTTCTGCAGACCGGCGGTCATCATGTCGAACTCGGTGTAGCCGGTCGGCAGGCCCGTTATGCCGCCACCGTTGGCGTAGCGGGTCTGCAGCATGTCGAAGGCTTCCGACAGCGCCTTGGTGACCGGCGTGAAGTCGGTCTTGCCGGTGCTGTTGGCCTGCGCGATCGCCAGCACCTGGCGTTCGGCTTCCTCGAGGATCTCGCTGCTGTCGCGGCCGTCGGGCTGGAAACCGTCGTTGACGATGCCGGTGCCCACGTCGATCAACTGACGCAGGGTCGCCTTGTCGCGGACGATCTCGGCATAGGCGGTGATATTGGCGGCCGAGGGCGTCGTGCTGGCCAGTTCGATCAGGTAGGCACCGCCTGCGACCTGTTCGATCAATCCCTGCGACTCGAACCATTCGCCCAGCGTCACCGCGTCGAACGGCCGCGCCTTCTCGGCCAGTTCGCGGATGGCGCGGTAGATCAACTGGTGGTCGCGGCGGTAGAAGTCCTGCTCGTTGAGCTGGTCGGCGATGCGGTCGTAGGAATCGGGCGCCAGCATCAGGCCGCCGAGCACCGCCTGCTCGGCCTCGATCGACTGCGGCGGGACGCGCAGCGCATCCAACCGCTGCTCGGTCCGGTTATCGAAACGCTTGTCGCGGTCACCACGAAACCCAGGTCGCGCGCTCATCTCGAATTACCGATCCCTTGCCGTCTTCGCGGCCTGTCGAATGGTGGTGGTGGGGCATCGTAGTCATCGACGCGCTCCACAGCCACGGATAAGTCTGTGGATATCGCGTGGATAGCGAAGCGCGGGATCGCCCCCGGTTTGATCGCATGCCCATGTCTCACGGGCTGCGTCGCGTCATTTCGGCCGATCGGGCTCCGGAAAAAAAGAAGGGCGCCTTTCGGCGCCCCCCTCTCAGATCCGGGCGGATCGTCGAATCAGGCGACTTCGCCGACGACGGTGACCTTGACCTTGGCTTCGATGTCGGCGTGCAGGTGCACGACGATCTCGTATTCGCCGGTGCGGCGCAGCGGGCCTTCGCCCAGCACGACTTCCGACTTCTCGACCTTGTGACCGGCCTGGGTCAGCGCCTCGGCGATGTCGCGCGGCGTGATCGAACCGTACAGCTTGCCTTCGGTGGAAGCGTTGGCGGTGATGGTCACCTCGACGCCTTCCAGGTCGACCTTGCGGCCTTCGGCGCCTTCCAGCGAGGCCTTGGCCTTGGCTTCGTAGTCTGCGCGACGCGCTTCGAACTCGGCGAGGTTGGCTTCGGTGGCCGGCACGGCCTTGCCGAACGGGACCAGGAAGTTGCGGCCGTAACCCGGCTTGACGTTGACCTTGTCGCCGAGCTTGCCGAGGTTCTGCACGTTCTGCAGGAGGATCAGTTGCATGGTGTTGCTCCGTATTCGTTAGCGAGGCGGTGCCCCGCAGCGGGTTGCGCTGTCCGAAAGTGGCTGCCCGGTCGGGCTGCCCTCACCCCTGCCCTCTCCCGCGGGCGGGAGAGGGGGAAGTGGTGTCTTCGCCTACGGCGAAGACAGCTTTACTCAGGCGTTGTGGTTGTCGGTGTACGGGATCAGGGCCAGGAAACGGGCGCGCTTGACGGCCGTGGACAGCTGGCGCTGGTACTTCGACTTGGTACCGGTCACGCGGCTCGGCACGATCTTGCCGGTCTCGGTGAGGTACTGGCGCAGGGTGTTGAGATCCTTGTAGTCGATCTCCTTCACACCTTCAGCCGTGAACTTGCAGAACTTGCGGCGACGGAAGAACTTGGACATGGGGGCGTTCCTTATGCGGCTTCGATGTCGGCGTCGGCGGAATCGGCAGTGCCAATGGCGCTGTCGCTCTCGTCGTCACGGCGGCGGCGCTCGCCGCGCTCGGGCTTGTCGCCCTTCTCGTCCTTGAACTTCATGATCAGCGACTGCTCGGTATCGGCAGCGTCGCGCTTCATGACCAGGTGACGCAGCACGGCGTCGTTGAAACGGAAACCGTCGACCAGCTCGTTCAGCACGGTCTGGGTGACTTCGATGTTGAGCAGGACGTAATGGGCCTTGACCAGGTTCTCGATCGGGTAAGCCAGCTGACGACGGCCCCAATCCTCGAGACGGTGGATCTTGCCTTCGCCGCCTTCGATCAAGCTCTTGTAGCGCTCGATCATGGCCGGCACCTGCTCGCTCTGGTCCGGATGGACCAGGAACACGACTTCGTAATGACGCATGGTGTTTTCCTTGTGGATGATGTCCCGCGCGACTGCGTTGCACTGCGCGGTTCGGTCAGCCCCCCGCCACCTGAACAGGCGCGGTAGGGCAAGGTCTCCCAGGGGGTTGCCCTCGGGAGCCGGAAAGTATGGCTGATTCAACGGGTTGGACGCAAATCCTTTCCGCGTGGCGAGACCGGGACAGCGGGTGCGAGAGGCCCTCAGCCCCTCTGCTTGCCCGCGATCCAGGCGTCGATATGCGCCTCCAGCGTCTTCAGCGGTACCGATCCGGTCTCCAGCACCGCGTCATTGAACTCGCGCAAGTCGAACCGGTCGCCCAGCTGCTTCGAGGCTTTCTCACGCAGCTCCGAGATTTTCAGCTGCCCGATCTTGTAGGCAAGGGCCTGGCCCGGCCAGCTGATGTAGCGGTCGATCTCGTTGACCACGTCCTGGCGGGTCTTGGGCGAGTTGTCCATGAAGAACTCGATCGCCTTGTCTCGGCTCCAGCCCTTGCTGTGCATGCCGGTGTCCACTACCAGCCGCACCGCGCGCCACATATCGTAGGCCAGCTGGCCCATGCGGTCGTACGGGTCGTCGTACAGGCCCATGTCGTAGCCCAGGCGCTCGGCATACAGGCCCCAGCCCTCGCCGTAGGCGACAAAGTAACCGACGCGGCGGAACATCGGCACGTCCGGAAGCTCCATGCCGCGGGCGAACTGGAAGTGATGCCCCGGCACGGCCTCGTGCAGCGACAGCGCCATCATTTCCCACTTCGGCCGCACTTCCGGCTTGTACAGGTTGACGTAGTAGAAGCCGGCCCGGGTGCCGTCGACCGCGCCCGGCTGGTAGTAGGCCGTGGTGGTGTCGGGGGCGATGTTGTCGGGGATCGGGCGCACGCCGTACGGCAGGCGCGGAATGGTCTTGAACGCCTTTACCAGTTGCGGGTCGATGCGCTTGGAGATGGCCTCGTACGCCGTGAACAGTTCCTGCGGCGACTGATAGAAGAACTTCGGATCGGTCCGCAGGTGCTGGAAGAACTCCGCCAGCGTTCCCTTGAAGCCGACTTCGGCCTTGATCTTCTCCATGTCTGCGCGGATGCGCGCGACTTCCTTCAGGCCGATCCGGTGGATCTGGTCGGCGGTCAGGTCGGTGGTGGTGAAGTATCCGGCCACGAAGTCGTAGTAGGCCTTGCCGTCCGGCAGGCCCACCGCCGCGATCGAAGTGCGGGTCCTGGGCAGGTAGTCGTTGCTGAAGAAGGTCGCGAACTGGCGGTAGGCCGGAACGATCTTGTCGGCGATCACCTGCTTCGCCTCACCCTGCAGCGCGGCCCGCTCGGCGACCGGCACCGTGTCCGCGAACTTGCTGAAAGGCTTGTAGAACGGGCTCTTGGTCGGATCGTCGACGATCTGCGCCTGGATCTGCCCGACCACGCGCTCCATCAGCACGCGCGGCGGCGTGTTGCCGGCGGCCACGCCCTCGCGCATCAGCGCCTGGGTCTGCTCGATGGCGACGGGCAGCGCCTGCATGCGCGCCAGCCAGTCGCGATAGTCCTTGACGGTCGCGAACGGGAGCACCTCGGCGATGCCCTCGGCGTTCTGGATGCCACCGCGCTGGCTGACCGGACGCAGGTATTCGCGGTACTTCTGCCGCTCCACCGACTTCTCCAGGTCCCACGCCATGACGTCGTAGTTGAGCTGGTCGGATGCCGACAGCGCCTTGCGGTCGATCGCGCGCAGTCGCTCCAGCGCCTTGCGGTCGCCGTCCATGCGCGACTGGATCGCGGCCATGGTCATATCGGTCCAGCGGTCGTTGTAACGCTTGTCGCCGCGATAGCTCGCCTCCTCCGGGTTCTCGCGCATGCTGCGCTCCCATTCGTCGTCGAACAGGCGGTAGAGCTCGGTGCTGGCGGCATTGCGCGCCGACTTTGCCGCAGTAGGCTGGGCATGGACGGTGGCCGGCAGCAGCGGCGCGGACACGCAAGCAGCGATGGCCGCGGCAAGCAGGAAAGGACGGAGCATGGCGGATTCCCCTCGAATCAGAGGCCGAGTCTAGCCGGCTCGGACTGCGGGAATCTCATGACGAAAGTGGGCATGGACCGGCCCATGTCTCAGCTAGGGGGGCGGCAATCCCTCATCCCGCCGAATGCTGGGATCCGCCGTTGCTGCTCATTTCCGGCGCCTGGACTCAGGCGGCGTCGGCGTTGGTGGTGAAGCTCTCGCCGCAACCGCATTCGGCGGTGACGTTGGGATTGCGGAACAGGAACTGCTCGCCCAGGCGCTGCTTCACCAGGTCGATCAGGGTGCCGTCGACCAGCGGCAGGCTCAGGGCATCAACGTAGATGCGAACGCCTTCCTGCTCGAACACCGTGTCGCCCTCGTGCTGCTCGCGCGCCAGATCGGCCTTGTACTGCCAACCGGAGCACCCCGTCCTGCTCACGCCAAGGCGCAGGCCGAGCGCATCGGGCGACTCGACGAGGTAGCGCTGGACGCGTTCCAGAGCGGCGGGGGCGAGCGTGACGGACATGGGCAACTCCAGAAACTTCGGGGGGACACCCGATAACGGACGAATTATACGTCCCGGGGACAGAATGGCCGCCGACCAGGGTCAATGGCGCCGGCCATGCAAGGTCCCGAAGGCGATCCGGCCCCAGTCGCCGCGGCAAGCGCCTCGCAAGCATGGCGGCTCACCAAGTAAACTCCGGCTTTTCCCATATCGGCCCGCAGCGGCAAGGATTCAAGAGCATGACGGTGGTCAGCGTCGAGCACGCGCTCGCAGGCAAGATGCCTGCCGGCGGCGAAGTTACGGTCCGCGGGTGGGTGCGCACCCGTCGCGACTCCAAGGCCGGCCTGAGCTTCGTCAATGTCAGTGACGGTTCCTGCTTCGCGCCGATCCAGGTCGTTGCGCCCAGCGAGCTGCCCAACTACGAGTCCGAGGTGAAACGCCTCACGGCCGGCTGTGCGGTCGTCGCCACCGGCACGCTGGTGGCCTCGCAGGGCCAGGGCCAGTCGTTCGAGATCCAGGCCAGCGCGATCGAGGTGGTCGGCTGGGTCGAGGATCCGGAAACCTATCCGATCCAGCCCAAGGCGCACTCGCTGGAATTCCTGCGCGAAGTCGCCCACCTGCGCCCACGCACCAACCTGTTCGGCGCGGTCACCCGCATCCGCAACTCGCTGGCGCAGGCGGTGCACCGATTCTTCCACCAGAACGGTTTCTACTGGATCAGCACGCCGATCATCACCACCTCCGACGCCGAAGGCGCCGGTCAGATGTTCCGCGTCTCCACGCTGGATATGGCCAACTTGCCGCGCGACGGCCAGGGCGAGGTCGACTTCAGCCGCGATTTCTTCGGCAAGGAAACCTTCCTGACCGTATCCGGCCAGCTCAACGCCGAGGCCTACGCGCTGGCGCTGAGCAAGGTCTACACGTTCGGACCGACCTTCCGCGCAGAGAACAGCCATACCACCCGCCACCTGGCCGAGTTCTGGATGATCGAGCCGGAGGTCGCCTTCAACGACCTGGCCGCCAACGCGCAGCTGGCCGAGGATTTCCTCAAGTACCTTTTCCGCGCCGTGCTCGACGAGCGCATGGACGATCTGGCCTTCATCGCCGAGCGCGTGCAGCCCGATGCGATCACGCGCCTGGAGGCCTTCATCAACGCGCCGTTCGAACGCATCGAGTACACCGATGCGATCAAGCTGCTGCAGGGCGCCGGCAAGAAGTTCGAGTTCCCGGTCGAGTGGGGCCTGGACCTGCAGACCGAGCACGAGCGCTGGCTGACCGAGGAACACGTCGGCCGCCCGGTGGTGGTGACCAACTACCCCGAGCACATCAAGGCCTTCTACATGCGCATGAACGACGACGGCAAGACCGTCGCCGCGATGGACGTGCTGGCGCCGGGCATCGGCGAGATCATCGGCGGCAGCCAGCGCGAGGAGCGCATCGACCTGCTCGACGCGCGCATGGCGCAGTTCGGTCTCGATGCCATGCATTACGGCTGGTACCGCGATTTCCGTCGCTACGGCACGGTGCCGCACGCGGGCTTCGGCCTGGGCTTCGAGCGGTTGGTGGTGTACGTCTGCGGCCTGTCCAATATCCGCGATGCCATCCCCTACCCGCGCGCGCCTGGCAACGCCGAGTTCTGACCGGTTTGCCTGTCATCCCGGCGAGAGCTGGGATCCATTTTGATCTGGCTACCTTCGCGAACCGCGAACGAAGAGCGGTAACAAAATGGATTCCTGATTCGCCGGAATGACGCCGAAAAGTATCCGAGGTCTCCAGAAGTGATCCTGTTCTTCGCACTACTATTCGTCGCCGTCGCCATCGCCGGCTTCTGCGCGTTCGCCATCTTCTGGCCGCTGTCGCTGGTGCATATCCGCGACCGTCACCCGGGTTTGCAGGGCGCGCTGGGCGAAGGCGCGTTCGCGCGGCCGTCGGCCTGGGGCTGGCTGCTGCGGCGCGGTTACCTGGACGCGAACGACGCCAATCTCAACGGCCTGGCCAATCCCGCGCGGATCTCGTTGCTGACGATCATCGCCGGCCTCGTCTGCGCTGCCCTGCTCTGGCTGCTTTCCACGGTGATGGCATGAACGACAACGACCAATGGTGGCTGGCCACGATCGGCCGGACCGTGATCTGGGCGCGTCTGCGCGTCCTCGATGCAGGCACGGCCGAAGTGCTCGACAGCGACGGCGTCACCCAGCCTTACGACAGCGAAGACACCGCCCGCGCGGCATTGATGGACGCGGAGTTCGTCTCGCTCGACGGGCTGGACGACGAGGATGCGCGCGGTCGCGGCTTTGCCATCGATGAGCTGGTGCCTCCGCATGGCGACGATGACGAGCTGCTGCGCGGACAGATGGTGCAGAAGCTGTCGTCGCGGCACTGAGCGCTCCCGCCATGTATCTTCCGCGCGCCTTTGCCGAATCCGACCTGGCCGCGCTCGACCGGCTCGCGGCCAGCGACAGCTTCATCACCCTGGTCACCGTGCATGACGGATTGCCGACCGTCAGCCACCTGCCGGTGCTGTACCGACGCGACGGGGATCATGTCGAACTGATCGGCCACTGGGCGCGCCCCAACCCACAGGCACGACATTCGGGACCGGCACTGGCGATCTTCCACGGCCCGCACGCCTATGTCTCGCCCGGCTGGTACCCGGACAAGGAAGAAGCCGCGCGCGTGCCGACCTGGAACTACGCAGTGGCGCACCTGCACGGCACGCTTGAGACCTTCGACGACGAGGCATCGCTGGCGGGCGTGGTCGATGGCCTGACCGGCCAACATGAGGCCACCGTCGGCGGCGAGTGGCGTTTCGAATTCGAACGCGCCGATCACCGCACCCAGTTGCGCGGCATCATCGGTTTCCGCTTCATCGCGCAGCGCATCGACCTGAAGTTCAAACTCAGCCAGAACCACCCGCTCGCCAACCGCAATGCCGTCGCCGCCAATCTTGAGCAGCAGCGGCGCGAAGACAGCCGCCACGTCGCGGCATTGATGCGCGAGCGCACCGACGCATCCACAGGAGACTGAACGATGGATCTCGACCTCACCGGCAAGCACGCCCTCGTCTGTGGCGCGAGCCAGGGCATCGGCCTGGCGGCCGCACGGGCGTTGGCCGCACTCGGCGCCAATGTCACCCTGCTCGCCCGTCGCGAGGACATCCTGCGCGAACTGGCAGGCCAACTGCCGGCTCCGCGCGAGGGCCAGTCGCACGGCTGGATCGCCGCCGACAGCGCCGATACCGACGCCTTGCGCGCCAAGGTGGAAGCCCTGGTCGCCGCAAAGCCCGTGCACATCCTGGTCAACAACAGCGGCGGCCCGCCTCCGGGCACCGTGCACGGCGCACAGATCGCCGCCTTCGAGGCCGCCTATCGCCAGCACCTGATCGCCAACCACGTGTTGGCCGAGGCCGTCATTCCCGGCATGGAGCGCGACGGCTACGGCCGCATCGTCAACGTCATCTCCACCTCGGTGAAGGAACCGCTGCAGGGATTGGGCGTATCCAACACCACGCGCTGGGCGGTGGCGAGCTGGGCCAAGACGCTGGCCACGGAAGTGGCCGCCAAGGGCATCACTGTGAACAACGTGCTGCCCGGTTCGACCGAAACCCCGCGCATCGAGCAGATCATCGGCAACACCGCCAGCAAGACCGGCCGCAGCCGCGAGGAAGTGTTCGAGAAGATGGTCGGGGAGATTCCGATGCGCCGCTTTGCCCGGCCAGAGGAAACCGCGGCAGCCATCGCCTTCCTGTGCTCACCGGCAGCTTCGTACATCACCGGCGTAAACCTGCCGGTGGATGGCGGGCGTACGCGGTCGCTGTAAAGGCCTGGCCTCCTCTCTCCTGTTTGCGGAAGAAGTGCCCGGCGGATGAGGGGCTTGGCGCCTTGGCTTCAGCGGCAGCGTCACTGCCTCAACCCAGCCCCAGGAGAGGGAGCCATGCCATGCCCACCCGACATACGTGGGGGCACGGACAGCCGGCGCTGATAAGCTAGTGTGATGCGCCTTCATCACTTCATCGCCGGCCAATCCCGCGAGCCTGCGTCCGGGCGCTGGATCGAAGTCTTCGATCCGGCCAACGGCAAGGCCTTCGCCGAGGTCGCGCAAGGCAACGCACAGGACGTGAACGACGCCGTCGCGGCGGCCGAAGCCGCCTTCCCTGCCTGGTCCGCGCTACCCAACAGCGAGCGCGCGCAGTGGCTGGAGAAACTGGCGAGTGCACTGGAAGCCAGGCTCGATGATTTCGCCCACGCCGAATCGCGCGACGGCGGAAAGCCGATCAAGCTGGCGCGCGAGGTCGAGATCCCGCGCGCGGTCAGCAACCTGCGCTTCTTCGCCCACGCCGCGACCCAGTTCGCCAGCGAGTCGCACCACGGCCAGGCAGGATTGAACTACACGCTGCGCCAGCCGCTCGGCGTGGTCGCGACGATCTCGCCGTGGAACCTCCCGCTGTACCTGTTCACCTGGAAGATCGCGCCTGCGCTCGCCGCCGGAAACACGGTGGTCGCCAAGCCATCGGAGATCACGCCGCTGACGGCGACGATGCTCGGCGAACTCGCTGCGCAAATCGGTTTCCCGAAGGGCGTACTCAATATCGTTCACGGACTGGGCCCCGAGGTCGGCGAGCCGCTGGTGGTGCATCCGCGCGTCAAGGCGGTCTCCTTCACCGGCAGCACGCCGGTCGGCCGTCGCATCGCAGGACTGGCCAGTCCGTTGCTCAAAAAGGTGTCGCTGGAACTGGGTGGCAAGAACCCGACGCTGGTGTTCGCCGACAGCCAATGGCGTGAACACCTCGACACGCTGGTGCGCTCGGCCTTCCAGAACTCCGGACAGATCTGCCTGTGTGGCTCGCGCATCCTGGTCGAGCGGCGCATCTACAGCGAGTTCCGCGACACCCTGGTCGAGCGCGCAACATCGCTGCGCGTGGGCGATCCGATCGACGAGGACAACCAGCTCGGCCCGCTGGTCTCGCAGGCTCATTTCGACAAGGTCACCGGCGCGCTGCAGCGTGCCCGCGACGAAGGCGGCCATGTGTTGTGCGGCGGCCAGGCGCTCGACCGGCCGGGCTGGTTCGTTACGCCGACCGTCATCGAAGGGCTTGGGCCAGAATGCGCGAGCAATCGCGACGAGATCTTCGGCCCGGTGGTCACGCTGCAACCGTTCGACAGCGACGAGGAAGCTCTCTCTCTCGCCAACGACGGCGACTACGGCCTGGCTGCCTCGATCTGGACCCGTGATCTCAATCGCGCCCACCGCCTCGCCTCGCAATTGCGCACCGGCATGGTCTGGGTCAACACCTGGCTGCAACGCGACCTGCGCACGCCGTTCGGCGGCATGGGCGCGTCCGGCCTGGGACGCGAGGGCGGCATGGAAGCCATGCGATTCTTCACCGACGCCAAGAACGTCGGTCTGCACCTGGGATAAGCCATGACGACCAGCCCACTGGCCGACCTGCTGGAAAAAAACCGCGAATGGTCGGAGCGGATCAATCGTGAGGACCCGGAGTTCTTCGGCAGGCTGTCCAAACAGCAGGCCCCCGAATACCTGTGGATCGGCTGCTCCGATTCGCGCGTGCCGGCCAACCAGATCATCGACATGGCGCCGGGCGAAGTTTTCGTCCACCGCAACATCGCCAACGTGGTCGTTCACACCGACCTCAACTGTCTGTCGGTGATCCAGTTCGCGGTCGACGTGCTCAAGGTCAAGCGCATCCTCGTCGTCGGCCACTATGGTTGCGGCGGCGTGCATGCATCGCTTCACGGCAAGCGCGTCGGACTGGCCGACAACTGGCTGCGCCACGTGACCGATGTCGCCGACAAACATGGCGCCTGCCTGGCTCAGGCACACGACAGTGAACGCCACGACCGCCTGTGCGAGCTCAACGTGATCGAGCAGGTGCAGAACGTCTGCCTCACCACCATCGTGCGCGATGCCTGGGCACGGGGCCAGGAATTGTCCGTGCACGGCTGGGTCTACAGCCTGCGCAATGGCCTGGTCCACGACATGGGCATCGACGTCGATGCCTACGACAAGCTCGACGCGCTTTACGCCGGCGCCGTGGCGCGCGTCAACGCCTATCAGGGAGACTCGCCAAGATGAGCGACGCGATCCGCACCGAAACCGCCCCTCGGCCGGTGGGCCAGTATCCGCACGCCCGCCGCGTCGGCGACCTGCTGTTCCTGTCCGGCATCGGTCCTCGCGATGCCGCCAGCAACGCCATCGTCGGCAACGTCCACGATGCCCAGGGCCGGCTGATCAGTTATGACATCGATGCGCAGACCCGCGCGGTGTTCGCCAACGTGCGCTCGGTACTGCATGCCAGCGGCGCGCGCTGGGAGGATCTGGTCGACGTCACCGTCTACCTCACCGACATGGCACACGACTTCAAGGCCTACAACGCGGTGTGGGCGGAGTACTTTCCCGACATCGACACGGCGCCGTGCCGCACCACGTTGGGCATTACCTCGCTGCCGACGCCAATCGCGATCGAGCTCAAGTGCGTCGCCGCGCTGAGCCGCAACACCAAACCGGAATAGACCCCATGCTGCCCGCCCCGCTCAACCTGCAGGCCTGGATCGAGGAACACCGCCATCTGCTGAAGCCGCCTGTCGGCAACAAGGTGATCTATGTCGGTGACTTCATCGTGATGGTGGTCGGCGGCCCGAACCAGCGCACCGACTACCATTGGGACGAAGGCGCCGAATGGTTCTACCAGCTCGAAGGCGAGATGGTGCTGCGCATCCAGGAGGACGGGGCCGTGCGCGACATCCCGATCCGCGCCGGCGAGATCTTCCTGCTACCGCCGCGCGTGCCGCACTCGCCACAGCGCATGCCCGACTCGATCGGGCTGGTGATCGAGCGCCGGCGCCTGCCGGACGAGCTGGACGGCCTGCTGTGGTTCTGCGAGCAGTGCAACCACAAGATCTACGAGGAGTTCTTCCCGCTGAAGAACATCGAGACCGATTTCCCGGTCGTGTTCGACCGTTTCTATTCCTCTCGCGAACACCGCACCTGCACGCAGTGCGGACACCTGAACCCGGCGCCCGCCAAGTACGTGATGCCGGACACCTGAGCGCGCAATGCTGAAGATCGATACGCACTAACACGTGTCGACAAAGGCTTCCGACAACATCCGACAAACTCTACAAAACCCTACAAAACAAGCGGTTTTCGAAGAACATGCAATCGCGTGCGTTCGTCCGCATTCGCTTGCATCCGGGGATGATTAGGGGTGAAATCCGGGGTGAAAATCCCATGGGCCACGTCGATGCCTCTCTCCGATACCGCCGCCAGGGCGCTCAAGCCAGCACCCGGCAAGCGCATCACCAAGGTCCACGACCGCGACGGACTGTTCTTGCACGTTGCCGCGACGGGCACGAAGTCATGGGTCCTGCGCTACCGCATCCATGGCAAGGAGCGATCCGCAGCACTCGGGCGCTACCCCGCTGTATCGCTTGCCAAAGCGCGTGAGCGCGCCCAGGAAGCCCGCGCACGATTGGCCGAAGGCGTTGACCCGGTGCAGAACAAGCGCCGCGAGAAGTCCAATGCAGCGGCGGCAGATGCCGCGCGCTTCAACGCGGTCGCCGACGCATGGCGCAAACGCCAGGTATGGACGCCGCTTGTCCGCAAGCAATACGACAAGATGTTCGACAACGACATCAAGCCGGCCCTCGGCCGACTGCCCGTTGCCGACGTGGATGCCAGCCAGGTCCAAGCCGTTGTGGATAAGGTCGCTGAACGCGGCAAGGTGGCCGCCGGCCATGTGCTCCTGCTCGTGCGCGGGGTGTTGACCCACGCTGTGGGCAAGAAGCTGATCCCGTACAACCCGGCGCGCGAGGTCAAAGCGCCTCGCCGCGAGAAGGGCGCAAAGAAGTCCTACCGCCACCTGGAGGGCACTACCGAGGTCCGCCGACTGCTGGACAAGTTGGCTGCCTACAAGGGTCGCGCCGAAACCATCATCGCCCTGCGCCTGCTGCTGTTGACGTTCGTGCGTCCGAGCGAGCTGCGTGAGGCACGGTGGAGCGAGTTCGACTTGGACGCCATTGATGCGATCGGTAAGCCCGCGCCGATCTGGAACATCGCCGCCGAGCGCACGAAACGCGGCCGTCCACATGTCGTGCCACTCAGCGAGCAGGCGGCAGTCCTTCTCCGCAATTTGCACCCCATCACCGGCACAGGCGAGCTGCTGTTCCCCCACGCGCGCCGCGAAGGCGAAGCCATGAGCCGCAACACATTCATCCGCGCCCTGCGCGACTACATGGGCTTGCCCACAACCGCCCACGGCTTCCGGCACCTCGCCAGCACCACGCTCAACTCGCAGGGCTACAATCGCGACTGGATCGAAATGCAGCTCGCGCACTGGAATGAAGGCGTTCGGGGCGCCTACAACAAGGCGCAGTGGTTGCCGGAGCGGCGCGCCATGATGCAGGCGTACGCCGACTGGCTTGACCGCCTACGCGAAGAGCAAAGCAACGTCGTGCCTCTGAAGCGCCACCATGATGGACGCGCTGCCCAGTAGCCCGCGACGGTCGCACCCGACGAAAGACGAGACTGTTCTCGAAGTAATGGGGGTCCTTGCGACCCATCATGTCGAATGCCCTGACGGCAGCGCAGTCGAGGCGCTCGCGCGGGCTATCAGATGGGCTAGGCGAAGTGGTGCTACTCCAGCCCTGCGAGCGCGCGAGCGCGAGAAGGCACTGGCATGCGTTCGGGCCTTGCTTCGGCACCGATTCGCGCCCCCTCGACGCCCTGGTGTCACCGCTGATCGACGGGTGGAGCTGCTTGAGCTGATCGACCACCTCAATGCGGCGGTCCGCCTGTCAATCGCGGCCGGGTATTCAGTAGCGCCAGTTCTGGAACGTCTGCGATTTGACCGCCGCGCAGCCGAGCTCGATGCCAGCCCGCTGCGCTCATGGTTCATTCGCTCAGGCCGTCTTCCCGGGGCAATGTGCAGGACCACCGTTGATGATTTACATGCCCTCGGAGCTGCACTTGTACAGATCGAACCCGCCCGGAAGGCTGCCAGGGCGCGCGCGCCGTACTACCGGGTGCTCCGAGCATGCGTTGCCGTGTGGTTATCTGCTGGCAAGCGAGGCGGATATACGCAGGACCGCGCGCGCTCGAAGCTGACTGGGCCACTGCCCGCGTTGGCAAGGGACCTCTTTGACCTTGCCAGCATCCGCCAGCCAAGCGACGACGCCCTGGCCTCGGAAATCCGAAAGCAGCTGAAAAATCTGCAGACGTTTTCCGGTTAGAAGAGCGCCATCAATACGCGGATCCTGCACCCATTCCAACGCGGGCGCAGACATGCAAGCACCAACGGTCACTAGGTACCTCCGGAAAAACCAGATTATTGGGCAGCGCCCTGTCACCCAAGCCGAAGCAGACGCCAATCGCGTGGCATTGGCTCACCACCTGACCCGCGGCGAAAAAGCACCCCGTCGCCCACTTCGCGCACGCCTTGGGATCGCCCCGATTCTCCCGGTGTCGGCCACGGTCTTCTGGGAGCTGGTGAAGCAAGGTGTCATCCCCGCACCGACGAAGGTAGGTGGATCGTCGCTGTGGCGCGCGGAGGACATCGAGGCTCTTACGCCGGATCGGCTGGGCCTCGCCCGCGTGCAGCGGTCAGGGAAGCGTGGTCGCCCATGATTACCGGTGCAGAAATCAGAAGCCCAGCTGGCGCTCTGGGTCCCGACGAGCGTCAACCTGATCAGGCTGGCGACATCAAGCATCTTGCACCCGAGGCGGACCTGGCCCAGACCCAACTTTTTCTGGGCATCGTCGATTCCCTCGCCCAGCACTGGAACTATCGGACCATCCCTGAACGAGGCGGCGGCTCAGCGCATAACTACACGGGGCCGTTGCACGAAGTGGCGACGGACCTGCAACTGGACAACGGCAACGGCTACGGTGTTTTCGTCGTCATCAACGAGGGCGGGCATAAGAAGGCAGACATTACCCGCGTGCGGGCGCTCTGGGCCGACTTCGATCGACCGGCCTTGCCCTGCACGTTGCCGCTAGATCCCCACATCGTCGTCGAAAGCAGCCCCGGGAAATACCACGTCTACTGGCTCGTCGACGATGTGCCCTTGGACCAGTTCGACCCGCTGCAGAAGGCGATCGCCGCCCACTGTGGTTCGGATCCGTCTGTGTGCGACCTGTCGCGTGTGATGCGGCTGCCCGGCTTCATCCACCACAAGGGCGCCCCTTTCCTCACCCGGATCAGGCGCATCTTCGGCGCGGTGCCCGCACAGGAGGTCGCGTGATCGCCCGCTACCCCGCCGCGGATATCTTGCAGGCGTTCGCTCCAAAGCCACTGCTGCCCGCTTCGGCCGCAGACACCAACGCTCCCGGCACCTTTACGTTCTGCCAGTCCGGCGGTGTCGTCGTGACCGTTGGCCGCCACACGGATTTGATCAAGCAAACGGCTCGGTTTGCAGTTCAGATGCACTTTGACGGGTTGAGTCGGCAGGCTGCCATAGCTGCGCTGGAAGCAGAGCGCGCGCGTGGGCGCTGGACGAGGGAGATCCCGGACCATGAGCTGCACGCTGCACTCGATAGCGCGCTGGAAAAGTGCCGTCGCGGTGAATGGAAGGAGGCGCCATCCGGAGTTGGGATGGAACCGTCTCGGACCTCGCTGGCCGAGGCGTTGGCCCGGGAGATTACGCCGTTCACCGACGACGACTTCTTGCGGGCCAGCGCGTCACACCCACACATTTTTCAGCATGCCGGTGCCGGCGCCTTTCCGGTTGGCGAGGTGACGATCGTTGCTGCACCTGGCCGCGAGGGAAAGACGTACGCCATGGTGCACGTGGGTGCTGCGTGCGTGCTGGGCCTGCCGCTTGCGGGCCTGGCGCCGCCTGAATGCCTGCGTGTCCTGTGCTACAGCAACGAAGATGATCGAATCCAATATGCGCGCAAGGTGCGGGCCATCTGTTCGCGCCTGCCACCCGCCGACGTCGAGCGGCTGCGGCGGGGCCTTTTGGTTCCTGATCTTGAGGTCCCCGGACTGGTTGAGGCGCGGGAGATTGTCGGCGTGTCCGATCGGCGCCGCCCCGTGCCAACCGCGATGGTGGACGCGCTGATCGCAGTCCTGAAGCCGCTGGCCACCGGGCCGGACCGCATCGGCATGGTGATCTTCGAAACCGCCAGCACGCTGTCGGATGCCGACGAGGACAACCCTGGTCTGAAGACCCTGGTCGCGGCCCTGAAGCGCATCGCGCGCGAATTGAGCGTGGCCGCCGTTCTGGTTCACCACACCAGTCAAGCTGCAGCCGCCAACCTGCCGTCGCTGAACGTATCGGTTGCGGACATCCGAGGCGGCACGACGCTGGCGTTTAACACGCGGCAGTGTTTCCTACTGGTGAACCTCGGCAGCGCCGACGACCCTTTTCCGGAAAGGGACATGCGCACGCTGCTGCGACGCTTTGTCGCACCGTTCTACGCCGGCCGGGTGACTGCGCTGATCTGCCTCGACAGCTCCAAGTCCATGGATCCGCCGCCCGTGTTCCTGGCGTGGGTGCAGACCGAGTACGGCCCGACGATGCAGGAGATCCACCCTCCGGCCGAGATCGCCGGCGCCAGGTGGCGCAAGGTGCGATCCGTCGTGATCGCCCACGCCCAGGAAGAGCGCAAGGAGAACAGGGCCGAGCAGCATTCGGCCGATGCATCGGCGTGTGTTGCCATGGCGATCCAACTGCATGACGAGGGCAAGCACCCGACGGTGCGCGCTGTATCGCGGGCGCTTGGGCACGGCGCCGATTGGGCGAGGTCTCGCTTGGAGGGCGCAGCGGCGCGCGGACAGCTCGTGCGGTCCGAGGAGTGCATCCCGAAGACCAAAGGCAAGACCGACGTCTACCGACCCGCGGCCTTGCCCCCGCCCGAGCTGTCGGATCACTACCCGTCGGAACCGACGCATGAACCGACGGGTTAGCCCTCAAACGTAGGCCCAGCTTCAGTTTCGAGTTGTCGGCAGCTTCCGACTAGTCGGCTCAACTTGGGGAAGCGGGATCGAGTCGTGTGTGTGGCCGCCGCTCTTGGCGGCACACCGACCGTTCCCCGCCTGCTGACCCGTCGGTTTGAGTAGTCGTCGGCACCTATATGGGTGTGGGTAACCGACGACTAGTCGGCCCCTCACCTCCAACACCACCCCTTCTATCAGTTCTTCAGGAGCGACCAATGACCGTTGACCTACACCTGCTGTGCGCCTGCCTCTTCCACGGCGAGCGACCACGTATGTGGCGGGACTGCTCCGATTAAGCCGTCCAGGAAATCCCCTTCTCTCCGCGCAAGCGGTTTATCAAACAAACAGGAAAACTATGTCTTCTATCACCGACGCCCCTACCCTTCACTCCCTTCGCCTCGCCGTTGTCAGCTGCATCGCCAGCAATTACCTGCGCACCAATGGCGGGATCTCGCTCGGGCATTTTCTCGACTCGTTCCGCGACCCCGTTGTTGGTGAATCCATCGCTGGCGAGAACGGCTGCCTGTTCAAGTACATCGAGAAAAAGGAAGTCGATGCACTGTACGAACCGCTCCTGAACTTCCTTAACCTCAAGCATGGCCCGCTCGTGTGCGATGCACCCGGTGAGGCTGGACCGCGGATGTGGGGCTATGCCGGCGAATTTGGCGACGGAAATGGCGGCGGAATTGAGGCGACCAGTGACATCGTGGAACTGTGGATTCGCCGGACCGAGGCGCTGGACGAGGGCCACCCCGATCAACGGTACTGGCTCAAGGGTCGCGCTCCTTACACGTTCTGGCGTCCCGCCGTCGCCGTCAAGAACAGCAAAGCGCCGACGCTCCATTAATCGTCGTTGTTGACCAAAGCCGTGTCCGCATCGATCGCGGCACGGCTCCAACCGCCGCCCCCTCCCCGATCCACCTGATGAAAGGACAAGCATGACCGATATTTCCGACAACCCCGTACAGGTCCTCCGACTTGCGATCCTGGAGCAGCTCGTCGGCGCGCTGCTCACCAATAACATCGACGTCATGCTCGGCGACATGTTGATGGAGCTGATGCTTCAACCTAAAGACCGTCACGGTCGCCTCCGGGGCCAGTACGTCAGCATCACCCACTCGTTCGCTGCCGTGTTCATCGACATGACCTTCGCGGAAATGGACGCGCTCTACGAGGCCGTCCTTCTGCGGGCCGAACTGCGGCACGGCCCGCTGGAATGCGAGGACCGTGAAATTCCGCCGGCCGCGATTCCTTGGGGTTATGCGGGCGCTCCGGCGGCCATGCCCGCGCTCGACCGTACCAGGCAGGCGACGGCGGTCGAGATTGAACAACTTTTTGCGCAGCGCGAGCGTGCGCTTCAGGCAGGCCACCCTGACCAGCGGGCGGAAGATGAACACCGCTCTTCGTCGACCATCTGGCGCCGCGCTAAAGCGCATTCTTCTTCCTAACGCGCCCGCCTACTTCTTGCACCTACGCCGTGTCCGCGTCGATCGCGGCACGGCTTTTTTGTCCGTGCGGATCAGGCGCGACTACATGGCGCATCGGATGTACCGCACGCGGCACACGCCCTAAGCCGCCGTCACGCGGTGCCGCTGTTCCTGCCCATTGGCAGCCTAACCCTCGGCGACGTCGCCGGCGTGGGCGCGAAGTACGTCAAGCGCCCGCTGCTCCTTCCGGATGAACGCCTCAAGCTCCGCCGCGCCCATTGCGTGAAGCGGTTGTTCGACCAGCGAATCCGGTTCCGGTGTCCTGGCCGCCGCGAACCCTGCCCGGTCAAGCACCGTTTTGGCGGCGTCGACCCGCACCCCTGCCGGCGCGCCGTCATCATCCAGGATCTTCTCCAGCACCCCGAGCGCCTTGCTCGCCAACCTGCCGCGCAGGGCGTGCGCCTGGGCGCGCCGGATCGCTTCCTGGACGTGCGGCGTATGCAGCAGCCGTGATGCGGTCTGCCGGGCGCTGATGGGGCTGTAACCCGCGGCGATCGCGGCCTGCGTGGCGTTGCCGTTGCCCAAGACGTAAGCCTCGGCGAAGGCGCGTTGTTGGTCGATAATTACTGCACTCATTGGTTCAGTATATAGCGCGCCACGGTGGAACTCACAACAGGTCTGGTTTCACCCCAGTCGCTGGCTCGGCCGGTTATCTGTAGGCGCCCTGTAGGTGAGCCCGAAGATCGTGTCCGCCAGCCAGCGCCTGAAACCGTCGTTATCGCTGTATTGCCGGAACAACTCGGTGTCGTCCTTCATCAGGGAGATTAATACGCGTCCGAGCGCCTTGTCGTGTTCGACCCTGGCGTTGTCGCGGCCGGAGTTCGCCTGCGCATTGCGATAGGCCTGATCGGCTGCAACGCGCTGCGGGATCTCCTCCGTGATTAGCTGACGCACGCGATCCGCATCTTCCCAGGTGACGTTTCCAAATTGATCGTTGAACGCCTTAAGGATGTTGGACAGCGGCTCCAGTTCGGGTGGTGCCTTGCCGCCACCGCCGGTCGCCGGCACGGGATCGACCGCACCGTCGGCGTCTGGAAGCGCGATGCGCATCGCCGCCTGTTTCTCGACCCGATAGCTGTCCATGTCGATGGTTTCGAGGATGCCGCGTGACAGGTCCTCTTCCTTCGGCGCCGGCAACTTAAGCACCAGGCGATTGAGGAAAATCGATAGCCGCTCCCAGTCCGCCTGCGTGTACGGCAGGATCGCCGCCAAGAACGCGTACACCCGCACGAAGGCCTTGGCCTTGCCCTTGAAGTCGACCTGCGCGTCCTCGTCCAGCTCGTTGTAGGTCGCCACGCATGCGTCGAGGATGGGATCCAGCCGTTCGCGTGGCGCAGCGGCTAGGAACAGTTCGACGAACTGCAGCACCTGTTCCGCCGAGTAAACCTGGTGGTCGTCGAGCGCGCTCTTCAGATCGTGCAGCTTGTCGGGGTCGGTTTCCTCGGACAGCAGCGTGGTGCGGTAGTACGGCTCGAACGACTCCTTGATGGTGTCGGCATCGTTCATGAAATCCAGTACGAACACCTCATCCTTCTTCGGATGCGCGCGGTTGAGCCGAGACAGCGTCTGCACCGCCTTGATGCCGGACAAGCCCTTGTCCACGTACATCGTGTGCAGCAACGGCTCGTCGTAACCCGTGAGAAACTTGTCGGCCACTACCAGCAGCCGATACGGGTCCTCGGCGATGCGATCGGAGATCAGGCTGGAGGCGAAGCCATTGAGGCTGGCTTCGGTGACTTTCTTGCCCGCATACTCATGCTCGCCCGAGAACGCGACGATGGCGCGGACCGGACTCTTGCGCTCGACCAGGTAGTCATTGATCGCATGGTAGTACTGGAGTGCGCGCTCGATGCCGCTGGTGACCACCATCGCCCGCGCTTGCCCGCCGATCTTCTGCCGCGCCAGCACGTCTTGATGGAAGTGGTCGACCATGATCTCGGCCTTGAGCCGGATCGCATGGTCATGGCTCTCGACGTAACGGCGCAGCTTCTTCTTCGCGCGTTTGGCGTCGAACTTCGGATCGTCCTCGATCTTCTTGATCAGCTTGTAGTAGCTGTTGACCGGCGTGTAGTTCTTCAGCACATCAAGGATGAAGCGTTCCTCGATGGCCTGCTTCATCGTGTAGCTGTGGAACGGACGGTGCTTGACCACCCCGTCCGGCTGCGGCATCGGTTCGCCGAACAGCTCCAGGGTCTTATTCTTGGGCGTGGCGGTGAAGGCGAAGTAGCTGGCGTTCGGCAGCAGCTTGCGCGCCTCCATCAGCTGGTTGATCCGGTCCTCGGTGGATTCTTCCGCATCCTCCTCCGTGTCCCGGCCCGTTCCTGTCAGCGCCCGATTCATCGCCAGCGCGGTCTTGCCGCCTTGCCCGGAGTGCGCCTCATCGATGACGATCGCGAAGCGCCGTCCCGCGTGCTCACTGCCGATCTCGTCCAGCACGTGCGGGAACTTCTGCACGGTGGTGATGATGATTTTCTTGCCGCTGGCGATGAAGCGGCGCAAGTCGCCGGAATGGTCGGCATGGCCGACGGTCGCCGCTACCTGCGCGAATTGCTTGATCGTGTCCTTGATCTGCTTGTCGAGGATGCGGCGGTCGGTGACCACGATCACCGAGTCGAACACCGGCTTGTCGTCCTTACCTTGCAGGCCAACCAGCTGGTGCGCCAGCCAGGCGATCGAGTTGGACTTGCCGCTGCCTGCCGAGTGCTGGATCAGGTAGCGCCGCCCGGCCCCACGCGCCTGCGCGTCGGCCAGCAGCGCCATCACCACGTCACGTTGGTGGTAGCGCGGGAAGATCTGAGTACGCTTCTTGCGTCCGGTCTTTTCGTCCTTGTTCTCGACGATCTGCGCGTAGTTCTCAATGATCCCCGTGAGGCTGGCGCGGCTCAGCACCTGCTTCCACAGATAGTCGGTCTTGAGCCCGGCCGGATTGGGTGGGTTGCCGGCGCCATCATTCCAACCCCTGTTGAATGGCAGGAACCACGACGCCTTTCCCTTCAGCTCGGTGCAGAACCGCACCTCCGCGTCGTCCACGGCGAGATGCACCAGACAGCGGCCGAAGCCGAACAGCAGTTCGCGTGGATCGCGGTCGTTGCGGTACTGCTCCACCGCATCGCCGACGGTCTGCTTGGTCAGGCTGTTCTTCAGTTCGAACGTCGCCACCGGCAGGCCATTGATGAACAAAGCAAGGTCGAGCGCGAGTTGCGTCGCCTCGCGGCTGTAGCGCAGTTGCCGGGTCACGCTGAAACGGTTCAGCGCAAACTGTTCCTCCGCCTTGCGGTTGCCGGGCGTTGGCGAGGCGTAGAACGCGGTGACGTGATGTTGACCGTGCTGGATGCCGTGGCGTAGCACCTCGACCACGCCGCGCCGGGTGATCTCTCCCTGCAGCCGCGCCAGGAACTTGCGCCGCACCGGCCCATCCTCGGCCAGGTGCGCCGCCTCCGCGACTGCCGGTTGGGTTGCCTGCAGAAATTCGGTCAGCTGTTTCAGGTCGACAGCGTACTCGCGCTCGTAGTCGCGCCAGTCGCCGAGGATCCAGCCGCCGCTGCCGTGCAGGCTGGCAGAGTCAATGTCGCCGCCGTCACGCTCGCCGCTGGTGGTCGTCAGTGCGGCCACGATCAGGTCTTCCAGACCCCGCTCGCTGATATCGGTAAAGCTTCCCGGACTCACAGCATTACTCCCCTTTTTTTGGCGTCCTCGGCGACGGCAACGTGGTCACTACATCCCGCAAACGGGAGGTGGCACATAAAATCCGCCCCCCCGCTACCCTCATGTCGACAGGTCCCCGGCTTCAGCAGGATCGGGCTCCATTCCTGCCTCGGTCTCGCCAACAGGGTCCTCGTCGGGTTCCTCATCTGCGCCCTCGTCGACCTCGGACAACCGCGCCGTCGCCTCGCGCACATCGAGCTTGCCGGTGACGACATCGGTGATCAGGCGAGTGCGGTATTCGCGGAGCAGTTCGACCTCCCTACGCACCTGGTTCTCCGCATTGTCGAACGGCTCTGTTTGTTCTGCGATGTAGCGCAGCAGCAGACGCTGCTCATCAATCGGGGGGGCAAAGATCGCCATCGAACCAATGTCGTCCATGTTGAAATGTCCCACCGTCGATCCCTGCGAAGCAACCCTGATTCGCGCAGCTGGTGGACCGGCATAGATCATACGGACAAGAAATTGCGGCTCGTATCGTTCCCGGTTCACCTTCATGAGAACTGTGCGTTGCCCAAGGCAGACGCGCACACCTTCAGGAACGACGCAGGCCTCGCCCACTGGTGCCTCACGAGTAAAGATGACATCTCCTGGCTCAGGCAGTCCGCGCCGCGTCCAATCGCGGAACCCATCGGATGTAGTGCCATATGTTCCTGCAAGGCGGAGCAAGCCATTGCGGACGGCGGCCGTACGCACGACTCTCAAGTGAGAATCGTCGACATAAGGAGCAGTCTTGTGCTCGCAATCGATGAGGCGGCGCAGTACGCGCTTCAAGGCGACTACTTCCCAATGCGCCGGCACTTCGTCAAGCCACTCGACACCGGAGGGCTTGAGACGAACACAGGGATCGAGGCCGCGGGTGACGGCGCGCTGGATGATGACCTGCTTCTGCTCCTCCAGCAGCTTGATCAGCTTCTGCTTGGCCTGAATTGCCCGCCGGATGCGCCGATCGGCATGATCGAGAAACCGAACAATGGCGGCTTGCTCCCCCTTCGGCGGCACGCAACAATAGATCAGCTTAAAGTGTTCAGGACGAAGGCTCCACATATCAGAGGTGATGCCATACGACCAACGCTCGGCTTCTTTCGCGAATGCGGGCGTGCGCAATAGATAGTGAAAGTAGCGAGGAATGGGTTCGCCAATCGGCCGCATGACGACATAAGCGGGACTAACAATTCCACGCAATTCAGAAACACCTACAGCACCTTGCCAAGCTCGCATCTTGTTGTACGCGACATCGCCTGGGCACACGAGCTTGTATGCGGATTTGTCCAACCTGGAGCTGTCTTTCTTTGAGCTATCCGACAGCAACTGCCGCTGCTCGATGACACCACGCTTGATCGTTACCGACAACATCTGCTCGTTGTCGTTGTCCCGCGCTTTCACTTCCGAAAAGACAGCGCGGTTCGGCAAGACGCTCCAATGGGCCGGCACTCCACCTAGCCATGCAACACCGGAGTCCTTCGACTTCGCATACGGCTTTAGTCCGGCAATCATCCCGCCACCTCGCTCAGCAGGTTATCGGGATTCCACACACGCTCAGCGATACGGTGGTACAGCTCGCCGCGCCGCTCCAGGTCGGCCTTGCGGAATGACTCATGCGGCGCAAACGGCAGGCCGCTGCGCGCGACGAACTGGACGAAGCCGGGGTTGTGCGCATAGCACTGCGGATGCAGCGAGCGCGCCAGCAGGTTCTGCGACAGGTAGTGCGGCAGCTTTTTGTCGAAGGCCAGCGCGCCGTAGCTGGCGTTGAAGCTCTTGGGCAGCAGCAGCAATCCGCCGAAGCGGTTGCGGTACTCGGCGAAATCTGCAGGTGAGCCGAACTCGTCGGCGTGGCGGCGCGGCTTGTCGGCCCAGATGTGCTCGACCTCGAAGCGGCCCTTGCCCTCGACCAGGTAGTCGGCGACAGAGACGTGCTTCCCGGACTGCTGCTCGACCCAAGCGGTCATGCGCGCCAGCAGAACCTTGATGTAGCGCTTGGACCACTGGTTGAGCGAGAACTGCTGCATGCCTTTGCGCAATCCGTCCTTGGCGCCATCAAAGTCGGCACCGAAATCGGCCAGCTTGCCCGTCAGCAGTTCGGCGAGCTGCTGCGGACTGCGGCCGCGCATCTCCTTGATGACGCCGAACAGTGTGTAGTTGAGCGCGCTGAAGGTCAGCGACAGGTAATTGACGGCGCGGCGCGCCAGCAATATGTCGAGGAACGTCGCCACGATGCGGATTTTGCGGTCGATGTCGGCGGGGCTGTCGCCGCGCTCCAGCGCGGCAAGCAGCATCGGGTACTGCAGGGTGAAGTTGAAGCAGGCGACGTGGTAGACCGGCTCCAGTCCGGGCAGCGGCTGCTGCGCCGCCCGGCGCAGGCGCTCGTAATGGCGAAGGTAAAACGGCATCTCGTCGTGGGTCAGGGCGAAACATCCAGCGCTGGTGCCGATCGCGAGCGCCTGCTCGTGGTCGCCGACCCAGCGGTGGAACTCGGTGCCAATCTTCTCGAAGTCCTCGTTTTCCGAGCCGCGCTTGCGCTCGCGCACGGTCTGCGCATGCCGGCCGCGCAACCAGGCCTTGACCGCGTCAGCATCTTCTTCCTTGCCAAGCTTGCCCAGGCTCTCGATGCGCTCGCGCCATGCGGTCGCGGCGAGATTGCGCTTGTCGGCATCAGTGATGTTGGACAGCAGGTAGCCCTTGAGCATATCGAGCGGACTGAGCGAAAGGCCGCGGTCGTTCATGGTCTCGAAGATGGTGTAGGCATCCTCGTCGTTGGCCGCGGCAATCTCCACCAGGTGCACGTTGTCGACCAGCCAGTCGCAGAAGAACGGCAGGGCGCGGTGGTCGATATCGGTCTCGTCCAGCAGATCGCCCAGGTCGTTGAATCGGGCGACGATGGTCTGAACGGATTCGGACGCGGCACCAAGATCCGGCGCATCGCCCTTGAACAGGGCTTCCATCGCGGCGGCCCGCTCGGGCACGGCAATGTTAAAGCTGCGCTCGCCATACTTCTCGACGTAGATGAGGTCTTCCAGCTTGACCCGGTCGGGGCGCTCGCCCTGGCGGACCTGCAGCAGCATCAACAGCAGCGTCAGCGTGGTCAGGCGCTGCTGGCCGTCGACGATGAACAACTGCGAGTCGCGCTGGCTAAGGATGATGGAACCGAGGAAGTAATGGCCGTACTGGGCGACCGCCTTGCGCTCGTGGTCGCCGTCGTAATAGCTGAGGAACTGCTCGGACAGGTCCTCGAGCAATTCCTTGACCTGCTTGCGCTGCCAGCGATATTCGCGCTGGTAGTAGTCGATGGAATAGCGCTTGCCGGAGAGCACGTCGCGTACGGCCTTGGCGTGACCTTCGATCCGCCTCATGTGCGGGCTCCGATGATGTCGGCCAGCAGGCCCTCGCTTTCCCGCTCCAGCGCGGCGATGTCGGCGCGGATCTCCTCCAGCGTGCGCAACGGCGCCGGCTGGTAGAAGTAGCGGGTGAAGCTGATTTCGTAGCCGGTCTTGACGCTGTCGGCCACGTACCAGGCATCGCGCGCGTGCGGCAGCACTTCGCGTTGCAGAAATGCCTCGATGCCGCCTGTCTCCAGCAACGGCACCTGCTCGGTGTCGCGCAGATCGGGGTCGGGCTCGTATTCCACCACGGCCGGCTTTCCGTTGAGGGTGACGGCGAACAGTCCGCGCACGGGATCGGCCGTGGCGCCCTTCTTGTGGATCTTGCGGATGACCGGGGACGCGTCCTCGCGGCGTTCACAGGCATCCTTCAGGGCCTTGATCTCCTTCGGCGTGTAGGCGCGGTCCGACTCGATGCCGGCCAAGCGCAGCGGACGCTCGACCGTAGCCTTCCAGTAACCAAGCGCAGCGTTGTCGAAGATCTTTGATTGCTCGGTTTCCTCGAAGCGCAGAAACGTATCGATGATGCGCTCGAGGTCGTCGGGCGAAAGCTCGCAGTTCTTCTTGCCGAGGTTCTTGCGCAGCGGGCGGAACCACTGCGTGGCGTCGATCAGCTGCACCTTGCCCTTGCGGTGAGCCGGCTTGCGGTTGCCCAGCACCCAGATGTAGGTAGCGATGCCGGTGTTGTAGAACATGTTGAGCGGCAGGGCGACGATGGCTTCCAACCAGTCGTTCTCGATGATCCAGCGGCGGATGTTGCTCTCGCCCTGCCCGGCGTCACCAGTGAACAGGCTGGAACCGTTGTGCACGGTTGCGATGCGACTGCCGAGCGGGGTGCCCTGCTTCATCTTGTTCAACATGTTGGCCATGAACAGCATCTGGCCATCACTGGAACGGGTGATCAGCGAGTACTCGGGATCGTCGCTATGTTCGATCAGGAAGCGCGGGTCCTTGATGCCTCCCTTGCCGCCCATGCGTTCCGCGTCGCTTTTCCAGCTCTTGCCGTATGGCGGATTAGAGAGCATGAAATCGAACTCGCGCCCGGGGAAGGCGTCGTTGGACAATGTGGAATGCTCCGGGCCACCGACGATGTTGTCGGCGGCGTCGCCCTCGCCTTTCAGCAACAGGTCGGCCTTGCAGATGGCGTAAGTTTCGGCGTTGATCTCCTGGCCATATAGATGCACTGACACTTGCTTGGCATGTGCGGCCGCCAGCTCCATCAGGGTTTCCTCGGCCACCGTCAACATGCCACCGGTGCCACATGCGCCGTCGTACAGCAAGTAAGTGCCGGATTCGACCTGGTCGGCAACTGGATCGAAGATTAATCGCGCCATCAGCTTGACGGCGTCGCGCGGGGTCCAGTGCTCGCCGGCCTCCTCGTTGTTCTCCTCGTTGAAGCGGCGCACCAGTTCCTCGAACACGGTGCCCATCGCGTGATTGTCGAGCGCGGGTTGGCGGATTCTGCCGTCGGCGTCGCGCACGGGCTCCGGACCGAGGTTGATCGCCGGATCGAGCAGTTTCTCGATCAGCGTGCCCAGCGCGTCGGCCTTTGACAGGCGCGGGATCTGGTTGCGGAACTCGAAATTGTCGAGGATGTCCTGCACGTTGGGCGAGAAACCTTCCAGATAGGCCTCGAAGTCGGCGCGCAGTTTCTGCTGGCTGGCACGGTTGCGCAGGTCGCGCAGGGTGAACGGCGAGGTGTTATAGAACGCCTGCCCTGCGGCCTGACGTAGCGCGGCGTCCTGGTTGGCGATGCCGGCCTTGTCAAGATTGGCCCTCATCTGCAGCACGGCCTGCTTGCTTGGCTCGAGCACAGCGTCAAGCCGGCGCAGGACCGTCATCGGCAGGATTACGTCGCGGTATTTGCCGCGGACATAGAGGTCGCGCAGGACATCGTCGGCGATGCCCCAGATGAAATTGGTGATCCAGCTGAGCTGGGTCGAATCCATGGTGGTTCCTTATTCGCAGGCAAAATGTCGTCGCATCTGAAAAAACTTTTGATCGTTGGTGCCCTTACGCACCTGGACGGGCGGGATACGGGCATAGCCGACGGCCCGCGCAGAGCGGTCGGTGAGCACGGTCATCGCCTTTTGTGGCACCGTCTTCGCAATAATGCCTGATCGGCGTCTCAATTCAGAGATCGGCACCTCTGCTGACCGCAAAAATCCAGCAGCACGCTGGTGTCGATGAAAACCAAGGCATCAAGCGCCTTCTGGACAGGCTTAGCCTTTGCCGTAGTTTTGGTGGTTTTCTTCACTGGCATTGCCGCCATCCCCGTCGCGCCATTGTTTC
This sequence comes from Lysobacter niastensis, assembly GCF_031457115.1. GTDB lineage: Bacteria > Pseudomonadota > Gammaproteobacteria > Xanthomonadales > Xanthomonadaceae > Lysobacter_J > Lysobacter_J niastensis_A. The sequence continues at coordinate 1,878,953 of NZ_JAVDVY010000001.1, read as the reverse complement.
GCGCCACCGCCATCGGGCGGAGGAGGCTTGGCTGGCCGAACGATAACAAAACCGCTTGGCCTGCCTCGCTGACTCCACCTCGCAGGCATCTAACGCTGTACGCCGGTCTCGACCTTCCGAACATAGTGGAGAGCCGGTAATCCTGACACTCGGTCCGTAATGGTTTCCGGCTCGGTAGACAGCACCTGTTCGGCCACGCGCTGCGAGGCCGGATTGTCAACGCCTACTACCGCCTCGACGTAAAAAGGCGGATTGCCGGCAAACCCGTTCTGGAGCTCCGTAATGGCGGCGCGAAGCACATCCCGCGCACGCCCCTGGTTGCGATACTTCGCCGGCACCGCGTAGCCAACCTGGAAACAAGGTGAGTCGTCGATGGGATCCCCGATCACGAAGCTGGCGTAAGCGGTGACGGTTCGACCTTGCAGCCGCACGTAGGTGAGCCTCGGCCTCCCGTCCGCGTTATCGGCAAATACATGGATTTCGGGATCAATGCGGCCGCGCTCCAACTCAACGCCGCTCTGTCGGAGTTCTTCTTGAAACGATGCCATGGCCAGAGAGGGGTCGGTCATCTGGGCCATGGGCACTCCAAGTGGCGGGCAGCGGAAGTTCTCATCCTCGCCGATGGGTGTCGATGCTGCAATGCAGTTGCAGACCGCCTCCGTCTCATCTGGTGCGACAGCTCCGGGGGTATATTTCGGCCATGTGCTATTCCGCCCAGATCCGCCAGGACTACCGCAAGTACGTGAAAGCGTACGGCGCTGACATCAGCATCCGCGACTTCGTGCGCCTGTACTGGGAACGGAAGGCCAGCGCCCAGATCAAGATCCCCAAGGCCATGGACGCCGCCTTCGCCAATCCGCAGTCCGAGGACGAGCGGGAGATCCGCGCTCTGATCGACGAGTTCAACACCCAGCAGGCGACCAAGCTGGAGCAGGAACTGTTCAAGCAGACCAAGCGCCGCGCCGATGCCGAGCGCACCCTGCAGACCAAGACGACGAAGAAGGCGCAGGAAGACCTGCGGATCTCGACCGACAAGATCGAGTGGGCCAAGGGCATCGCCGCACCAACCTGATCGACGAGGACGAGCGGATCTTCCCGGGCTGGTACGCCCCAGTGCTGATCGTCGAGAACGGGCGGCGCGTGGTGAAACCGATGCGTTACCAGTGCCGGCTGGCCGGCAAGTCCGCCGACTACGACCGCCTCTACCCCGGCACTTACAACGCCCGCCGCGACAACCTGGAGGGCTTCTGGGGCGGCACCTTCGGCTACACCCACGGCATCACCGTGGTCAGCGCCTTCTACGAGAACGTCAGCCGGCACAAAGCCGAGGGTCGCGAGCTGGCGCCGGGCGAAAAGGACGAGAGCGTCGTGCTCGAGTTCCGGCCATCGGAGCCGCAAGACATGCTGGTGGCTTGCCTGTGGTCGCACTGGCGCGATCGCAATAACGAGCCCGAGCTGCAGTCGTTCGCGGCGATCACCGACGACCCGCCGCCGGAAGTCGCGGCTGCCGGCCACGACCGCTGCATCATTCCGATCAAGCCCGAGTACGTCGACTCCTGGCTCAGCCCGGACCCGAAAAACCTCGCCGCCCTGTACGCGATCCTCGACGATCGTTTCCGCCCTTATTACGAGCACAGTTTGGCCGCATGAAGCGCGGCGGCGCTCAGCGGACGCCCCGCAGGTTCGCTCCCTGGCCTAAGCAGTCTGAGAAGACATTGGCCAATTTTCTGCCAAGCCGAACACATCGCGTAGTGATAAGCCATCTGAAAACCTGAGCGAATCCTCGATCAACTCGACATGCGGGAACATCCGCATCTCGGTCGGCATGGGCCGACGTGCCCAAGGGTGCAAGTAGATCAACTGCTGACATGTCGCCAAGTTGTAGGGATTCAAGCCCCTAAAACTCCACAAACCACACGCACGCCGCCCGCGCGGCCCCTTCGGATCCCGCCAAGCTCCATTCGGCACTCGGGTAATCGATGGTTGGGCATCGACATCACCGACACGTAACGTAATCAGTTCGTCCCCGAACAAGGCATCAACTTCATCGTGGTAGGAGAGAAATACGGAGTCGTAGTTGGCGGCGATAAGTAATGGTCGATCAAGATCGCCGTACCGCCCAGCCTTGAAGATGACCGCCTCGCGCAGCGATGATCGCGCGTCAACCATATGGGCTCCCGTGCTCATCCCACCCACCAGAGTGGTGCTCGTCCCTCGCCGTTCTGGCGGTAGTGGGATGGCGGTAATCCCAAGCTTCCAGCCATCATGGCTCCATGTCGTATGCGGATAGCCGGACTCCCGGTTGGCCGTAACTTGATCCGGGTCCAGAGAATCGAGCCATTCATGTATATCGGCCAAGCATTTGGCCGCTTTGGGTGGCGTCTTCGGAGCGCCACTTCCGCTCAAGAACACATAGAAGTCTGGATGAGGCTGACGTGCAAGCGCATCCTCAACGACCCCGATCCGCTTGCGCGCACCAGCCACAACCCTGCCCTTCTCGGCCGTGAGTACCGCCTCCAAATAGAACTCGTCGCCGAGCGGGGTTGTTACGAGAAAGTCCGGTCGTCTTTGACTGCCTGGCACCTCGGGATGCGCCCGCAATGCATATCCTTGGCGTTTCAGTCCTTCATGCAGCAGCAACTCGAAAGTGGCCGATGCGAAAAGGACGTCGTCACCGCTTTGGATTCTTGCCATAAGCTCGTCGGCGTCGTTCTCTGGAAAGTGCGTGAGACACACGGACAGAATTTCACGCGCGCGCTCTATCTCGGGACGCGCCGAACGATCCAGAAACGCAAATTGCGATTCTTCATTCCGCCTGGGACTGTCATTGGTTCGGCAATAGTCGGAGAACAGCATGTTTCTTCCCAAAAGTTTGGCGCTCACCTTGCCCCTCGCCAAGGCCCGCTTGGTTGCGCCTAATACCCTACCGTCATTTCTCCCTCAACTTTCGCGCATGCCGCCTTGGTTTGGGGCGATTTCCCGCAGACCAGGCATGATGGGCCGTGCGCGGTTGATCCGCGGCATCTGGGCGTGTAGCCATGCCTGCACCCACCGCCGTGCCTGGCGGGGCGTGCCCGCCACCGCCTCGTGCTGCAACCGCTCCGACCACAGCAAGCCGACCCGCGTTAGCCAGCGGCCGTCTGCGAGCAGCTCGACGGCGCCATGGGCTCGTCCTTGCGGATCCAGCAGGTATCCGGCGCAAGGGCCGCATGGGGCGCGACATGAGCGGCACGATTTCGTCTTCGCCAGCGCCAAGTCTTGCAAGCGAGATGTATGGGACAGGGAACAGCGCGGCAGCGGCCAAGCAGTCACAAGCGACAGCGACCGAAGAAATAGGTCAGCACTGCGCCAGTACTGAGCGGCGGTGGCGGTGGTTTTGAGCCGCGCAGATGAACCATCTTCACCCAGGCCAAGCTGTTCACAGAACTGTCCGGCGGGCAGCTGATCGCCTTGTCCTGAAATGATAAGCCAGTGTCTCAATCTGGTAAGAGCCGCGCCACCGCCCTAGCTATAGTCCAACGCAATCGCCTCCTTTGAGGGGCTCCCCGTCCGGGAATTTCGCGGCGCTTAAAACGCCGGTCCGGGCGGGTTTTTGGATCACAACAGGGGGAGGGGTGAGTTTGAAGTCATTGCATGTAAAGAAGGCGTCACCTAAGACGTCAAAGCGCCTGCTCAGCGCCATGATCGTGGCGTCGCTCGCGGCCACCGGCAGCGCCGGGGCCATCGAGATCAACACCGGCAACCCGGATCTGGTCCTGCGCTGGGACAACACGATCCGCGTCAACCTGGCCAATCGTGTCGAGGGCCAGGATCGCGAGATCATCAACAGCCCGAACTTCGACGATGGCGACCGCAATTTCGATCGCGGCATGGTGTCCGAGCGCCTCGACCTGCTGAGCGAGTTCGACCTCATCTGGCAGGACCGCTTCGGCTTCCGCGTCAGCGGCGCCGGCTGGTACGACGCAGCCTATGAAGACCTGGACAACGACCACCTGGTCTCGTCCAACCACCTGGTCAACGGCCGGGCGGCATTCGGCCTGAGCGACGAGACCGACCGCTACTTCCACGGCCCGTCGGGCGAGATCCTCGACGCCTTCGTGTTCGGCAAGTTCGATATCGGCGGGGTGCCGGTCAACGTCAAGGCGGGCCGCCACACCGTGTTCTGGGGCGAGGCCATGCTCAATCCGGTGCACAGCCTGAGCTACGGCCAGTCGGCGCTGGACCTGGGCAAGCTGTTCTCGGTGCCGGGCACCGAAGCCAAGGAGCTGTTCCTGCCGCGCGAAGCGGTCTCGTTCCAGGTCCAGCCCACGCCCGAGCTCTCCTTCGCCGGCCAGTACTTCTTCGACTGGGAGCAGGCGCGCATCCCCGAGTCCGGCTCGTTCCTCGGCTTCAACGATCATCTGCTGCGCGGCGGCGAGTCCTTCATCTTCGGCGCAGCGGCAGTGACCGCGGCCAACCCGCTGGGCGTCAACCGCCTGGTGCGCGGCGAAGACAGCGATCCGGACAAGCACGGCGACTGGGGCATCTCCTCGCGCTGGAGCCCGCAGTGGCTCGACGGCACGCTCGGCGCCTACTACCGCGAGACCGCCGACATCCTGCCGCAGGGCAACGCCACCCCGGCGGTACGACCCGGCACGCCCCCGGGCCTGTGCCGCGCACTGGGCGCGGCGCCGCTGGGCCCGCCGACCTCGACCACCTGCTACATCAACCCGTCCGCGGCGACCGTACCGGAAGTCGTGGGCGGCACCATCGGTCGCTATGCCGCCGCTTACGCCGACGACATCAAGATCTACGGCCTGAGCCTGTCCAAGAACCTGTGGGGCGTCAGCTTCGGCGCGGACCTGAACTACCGCGAGGACATGCCGCTGCTCAGCGACACCGTCAGCGTGTTGCCGGCATCGTTCGCGCCGTTTGCGGCGGTCCTGCCGCCGGGCAGCTTGTTCGCCCCGCCTGCGGAAGGCGAAAGCGGCGGCGCGCGCGGCAACACCTGGCACGGCGTGCTCAACGGCTTCGCCACCTTCGCCGAGTCGCCGGTGTGGGATTCGGCCAACCTGATCATGGAGCTGGTCTGGAACCACTGGAGCGACGTCACGCAAAACGCCGCCGTCTTCAAGGGTCGCAGCAACTACACGGTCATCGGCCCCGCCGGCACGCCGGTGACCCCGGCGGACAAGGTGACCAAGGACTTCTACGGCCTGGCCATCAACTTCAATCCGACCAAGTACCAGGTCTTCCCGGGCGCCGATCTGTCGCTGCCGATCAGCTACTCGCAGGGTCTGAGCGGCAACTCCGCCGTAGTACTGGGTGGCAACGAGGATGCCGGCAGCTATTCCCTGGGCGTGGCCATCGACCTGCATTCGAAGTACCGCTTCGATCTGAAGTACGTGGACTTCATTGGCGAAACCACCGCCAACCCGGCTGCCCAGATCACCTCCAGCGGCGGCGCCAATTCGCTGCTCACGGACCGCGGTTTCGTGGTCTTCACCTTCAAGACCACGCTGTGACGGTCCTTCAGAGCTGCTCACGAACCACGGTTTCGTGGTCTTCACCTTCAAGACCGCGCTGACCATCAGACATTGCAGAGGAACACACCATGAAATTCACCCAGACACTGCTGACCGGCGCACTGCTGACCGTACTCGGCACCGCCCAGGCGGTGAGCCCGGAAGAGGCCAAGAAGCTCGGCACCGACCTGACCCGCGTCGGCGCCGAAAAGGCCGGCAACGCCGACGGCACCATCCCCGCCTACACCGGCGGCCTGACCACGCCGCCGGCCAGCTTCAAAGCCGGCAGCGCGGTCCGCCCCGACCCGTTCACGGATGAAAAGCCGCGTCTGACGATCACCGCGGCGAACATGGCCAAGTACCAGGGCCAGTTGACCGCCGGCTCGCAGGCGCTGCTGAAGAAGTATCCGAAGTACCGCATCGACGTGTACCCGACCCACCGCACCGTGGCGCTTCCCGACCGCGTGCTGGACAACACGCTCGCCAACGCGACGCGCGCCAGCACCAAGGACGGCGGACTGGGCATCTCCGGTGCCATCGGCGGCTATCCGTTCCCGATCCCGAAGAGCGGCAACGAGGCGATGTGGAACCACCTGCTGCGCTACACCGGCGTGGCCAGCAGCTTCAAGTACGACAACTGGAACGTGGATGCCTCCGGCACGCCGGCGCTGTCCACCAGCGGCAAGCTGTTCGTCGAGTACCCGTACTACGACCCGAAGAACACCAAGCCGGCCGAAGAAACCGACGTCTACTTCCAGACCAAGATCTTCTATAACGCCCCGGCACGCCGCGCCGGCGAGGCGCTGATGGCGGTCGACGTGGTCAATCCGTTCAAGCGTCCGCGCCGCGCCTGGTTGTACCTGCCGGGCCAGCGCCGCGTGAAGCTCGCGCCCGACATCTCCTACGACACGCCGAATCCGGGCACGGCCGGCGCGGCGACCTACGACGACACCTGGATCTTCAACGGCGCGATGGACCGTTACGACTTCAAGCTGGTCGGCAAGAAGGAGATGCTGGTTCCGTACAACACCTACCGGCTGACGTATCACAACAAGGCCGCAGAGGTGACCACGCCGCAGTTCCTCAATCCGGATCTGGTGCGCTGGGAACTGCATCGCGTCTGGGTCGTGGAAGCCACGCTCAAGCCGGGCAAGCGCCACATCTACGCCAAGCGCACCTTCTATCTCGATGAGGACAGCTGGACCGCGCTGGCGGCCGACCAGTACGACGCCAAGGGCCGCTTGTACCGTGCGTCCTTCGCGCACATGTCGCCGAGCTACGACGCCAAGACTCCCAACGCAGAAACCCAAGTGTTCTACGACCTGACATCGGGTGTGTACAACCTCGGCTTCCTGATGGGTCCCCATGGCGGCGTGCAGTACACCAATCCGCTCCCGGTCAACCAATGGTCGCCTGACGTGCTGGCCGGTGCCGGCATCCGCTGAACCTTGACGGTGAACCTCCGGCGGCGGCCTGCCCGCCGCCGGCGTCCGCTCTAGAACGAAATCATTCTTATGAAGCACCCTGCCCTAAGGCTGGCCGCTGTGGCCGGACTGGCGACGTTGCTCGTCGCAACGGCGGCTCCCGGCCGCCGCTTTACCGACGTGCTCGATCAACCCGCCACCATCAGCCCGTTGGCCGCGCAGCGAGTGCTGCAGGCCAGCGCCATCGCCGGCCAGCGCATGGTCGCCGCCGGAGCGCGTGGCCACATCGTGTACTCGGACGACCAGGGCACGACCTGGCACCAGGCGAAGGTGCCTGTCAGCGCCGACCTGACCGCGTTGCATTTCGTCGATGCACGCCAGGGCTGGGCCGTGGGCCACGAAGGCGTGGTGTTGCACACCCGCGACGGCGGCGCGTCCTGGCAACTACAGCTCGACGGCCGTCGCGCCAATGCGCTCGTGCTCAAGCACGTGCGCAACCTGCCCGCCGACACCGATCCGGCCGTGCTCGAATCGCTGAAGGCCGAGGCCGAACGCGCAGCGGCGGAAGGCCCGAGCCGGCCGTTCCTCGATGTCTGGTTCGCCAACGAGCGCGAAGGCTACGTCGTCGGCGCCTACAACCTGATCTTCCACACCACCGACGGCGGCAAGACCTGGGAGCCCTGGGTCGATCGCACGCAGAACGAACGCTTCTACCACCTGTATGGCATCCGCGGCAGCAGCGACGGCGTGTACATGGTCGGCGAACTGGGACTGGCGCTGCGGCTGGATCCTGCGTCCGGCCGCTTCACCGCACTGCAGACCCCGTACGAAGGCAGCTACTTCGGCGTGCTGACCAAACCCGGCCTCGTGCTCGCCTACGGCCTGCGCGGCACCGCCTACCGCTCGCTCGACGGCGGCAAGAACTGGGAATCGGTGGACACCGGCATCACCACCTCGATCACCGCCAGCAGCGTCATGCCTGACGGTCGCCTGCTGCTGTGTTCCATGGCGGGCGATGTCCTGCTGAGTGACGACGACGGTGCGCACTTCCGCCGTCTGCCCTTGAAGGCAGCGATGCCTTGCACCGGCCTGGCCGTGTCCGGCGATGCGCTGGTCCTGAGCGGCCTGCGCGGCGTACGCGTCGTACGCCCCGAACTGTAATTGTTGAGGATTTAACGTTGGATATGCCCCCCCCTTCTCTCGACGGGATGCCGGTCGTTCGCACGATCGAGGATTTCGACCACCGCTCGGGTCATGTTTTCGAGCGAGCGATCTTCAACAACCGTCTCCTGATCGTCGTCGCCTGCGTACTGCTGACCGTGCTGCTCGGCTTCCAGGCCACGAAGCTGGCGATCAACGCCGGTTTCGAGAAGATGATTCCGCACGGTCACGCGTACGTAAAAAATTACCTGGAAAGTCGCGGCAGCCTGCGCGGCCTGGGCAATTCAGTGCGCGTCGTGGTCGAGAACACCGACGGCGACATCTTCGATCCGGCGTACCTTGAGGTCCTCAAGCAGGTCAACGACGAGTTGTTCCTGAATTCGGACGTCGACCGTGCGTGGATGAAGTCGATCTGGACCCCGGCCGTGCGCTGGAGCGAGGTCAACGAGGAAGGCTTCGTCGGCGGGCCGGTGATGCCCGACAACTACGACGGCTCGCCGGAATCGGTGGATGCGCTCAAGCTCAACATCCGCCGCGCCAACATCGTCGGCAACCTAGTGGCCAACGACTTCCGTTCGAGCATGGTGTTCGTGCCCCTGCTCGAGCGCAACGCGGATACCGGCGAACGGTTGGACTACCACGCGTTCTCGCAGAAGCTGGAGCAAAGCGTCCGCACCAAGTACGGCAGCGGCAAGGTCAAGATCCACGTGATCGGCTTTGCCAAGCTGGCCGGCGACCTGATCGAAGGCCTGGTCAAGGTCGCGAGTTTCTTCCTGATAGCAGCATTGATCGCCGCGCTGATCATCTTCCTGTACACCCGCTGCCTGCGCAGTACGGTGCTGGTGGTCGCCTGCTCGGTTGTCGCCGTGGTCTGGCAGTTGGGCCTGGTGCGCCTGTTCGGCTTCGAGCTGGACCCGTTCTCCGTGCTCGTGCCGTTCCTGATCTTCGCCATCGGCGTCAGCCACGGCGCACAGAAGATGAACGGCATCATGCAGGACGTGGGTCGCGGCACCCATCGCCTGGTCGCCGCGCGCTACACCTTCCGTCGCCTTTTCCTCGCCGGCCTGACCGCGCTGCTTGCCGACGTGGTCGGTTTCGCCGTGCTGATGACGATCGACATTCCGGTGATCAAGGAACTGGCACTGACCGCCAGCATCGGCGTCGGCGTGCTGGTGTTCACCAACCTGATCCTGCTGCCGGTGCTGCTGTCGTACGTCGGCGTCAGCCCGGCCGCCGCCAAGCGCAGCCTGCGCGAGGAAGACGAAGAGGCACACGGTCGCGGTTTCGGCGCGTTCTGGAACTTCCTCGATAAATTCACCGAACGACGCTGGGCGATTGGCGCGATCACGGTCGCGGTGGTGCTCGCCGCCGGCGGCCTGTGGATCAGCCGCGGGCTGCAGATCGGCGACCTCGACCCGGGCGCGCCTGAACTGCGCAAGGATTCGCGCTACAACCAGGACAACGCCTACATCACCAAGAACTACGCGTTGTCCAGCGACCTGTTCGCGGTGATCGTCAAGACAAAGAAGGACGCCTGCCTCAACTACAAGACGCTGGTGCAGGCCGATCGCCTGGGCTGGGCGCTGCAGCAGGATCCCTCGGTGCAGACGACCGTGTCGCTTGCCGACGCCGTGCGCAACATCACCGCCGGTTCGTTTGAAGGCAATCCGAAGTGGCTGACCCTCAACCGCAACCAGGACGTGATCAATTACTCGGGCCAGCAGGCTACGGTGTTGAATCCGGACCTGTTCAACACCGAGTGCTCGGTGCTGCCGGTGATCGCTTACCTGTCCGACCACAAGGCCGATTCGCTCAAGCGCGTCGCCGCCATCGCCGAGGACTTCGCCGCGCGAAACAACGATCCGGACGTGACGTTCAAGCTGGCCGCAGGTTCCGCCGGCATCGAGGCCGCCACCAACGAAGTGGTCAGCCGCGCCAGCCGCTCGATGCTGTTGTACGTGTACGGCGCGGTGGCGCTGCTGTGCTTCGTCGCCTTCCGCAGCTGGCGCGCGGTGATCGTCGCGGTGCTGCCGCTGATCCTGACCTCGATCCTGTGCGAAGCACTGATGGTGCAGCTCGGCATCGGCGTCAAGGTCGCGACGCTGCCGGTCATCGCGCTGGGCGCCGGCATCGGCGTCGACTACGCGCTGTACCTGCTCAGCGTGCAGCTGGCGCAGCAGCGCGCCGGCTTGTCGCTCGCCGCCGCCTACCGGCGTGCGGTGATGTTCACCGGCAAGGTCGTTGCCCTGGTGGGCATCACGCTGGCCGCCGGCGTCATCACCTGGGCGTTCTCGCCCATCAAGTTCCAGGCCGACATGGGCATCCTGCTCACCTTCATGTTCGTGTGGAACATGATCGGCGCCCTGGTGCTCATTCCCGCGCTCTCGCATTTCCTGCTACGCAAGGTGGAGGCATAAATGTTTGGTTTGATGCAGGAACACAAGCTGCTGGTCTCGACGCTGATCGAACATGCGGTGAACTGCCACCCCGACGCCGAGATCGTCTCGCGCACGGTCGAAGGCCCGATCCATCGTTGCACCTACCGCGACATCCATCAGCGTGCCAAGCAGGTCGCCAACGTGCTGGGTGCCCTGGGCGTGCAGCGCGGCAACCGGGTCGCCACGCTGGCGTGGAATGGCTACCGGCACATGGAGTTGTACTTCGGCGTGTCGGGCACGGGCGCCGTGCTGCACACGGTCAACCCGCGCCTGTTCCCCGAGCAACTCGAATACATCATCAACCACGCCGAAGACACGGTCCTGTTCTTCGACCTGAGCTTCGTGGCACTGGTGGAAAAACTGCTGCCGCGATTGAACACCGTGCGCACCTTCGTGGTGATGACCGACCGCGTGCACATGCCCGAGTGCGGCATCCCCGGTCTGCTGTGCTACGAGGACCTGCTGGCAGCGCAATCCGATAGTTACGTCTGGCCCGATCTCGACGAAAACGCCGCCACCGCGCTGTGCTACACCTCGGGCACCACCGGCATGCCAAAGGGGGTGCTCTACTCGCACCGCTCGACCGTGCTGCACGCGTTCGGCGCGTGCACCGTGGACAGCATGGCCGTGTCCAGGAGCGAAACCGCGTTGCTGGTGGTGCCGATGTTCCACGTCAACGCCTGGAGCATGCCCTACGTCGGCGCCATGAGCGGCGCCAAGCTGGTCCTTCCCGGCCCGGCCCTCGATGGCGCCAGCGTGTACCAGTTGTTGCGCGACGAGCAGGTCACGCTCGCCCTGGGCGTGCCCACGGTCTGGATGATGTTGCTGCAGCACGCCTCGACCGCGGGCCTGAAGCCGATCGACGAGTTGGCGCTGCGTCGCGTCGTGATCGGTGGCGCTGCGGTGCCGCGTGCGATGGTCGAGGCGTTCGAGCGCGATTTTGGTGCGTTCGTGGTGCACGCCTGGGGCATGACCGAGGTCTCGCCGATGGGCACGATCTGCAACCTGCTCCCCAAGCATCGCTCGCTGCCGCTGGATCAGCGCATGCAGGTGCAGGCCAAACAGGGCCGCGCCGTGTTCGGCGTCAGCCTCAAGTTGACCGACGAAAACGGCCAGCGCCTTCCGCATGACGGCCAGGCGGCGGGTCACCTGAAGATCCGTGGACCGTGGGTCGCCAAGGCTTATTACCGCGATGAAGGCGGTCCGATCCTCGACGACGAAGGCTACTTCGACACCGGCGACGTCGCGACGATCGATACGGATGGCTACATGCAGATCACCGATCGCTCCAAGGATGTGATCAAGTCCGGCGGCGAATGGATCTCCTCCATCGCCCTGGAGAACGCGGCCATGGGTCACCTGGTGATCGCCGAGGCCGCCGTCATCGGCATCGCGCACCCGAAATGGCAGGAACGGCCGCTGATGGTGGTCGTCGTCAAGCCCGGCCAGACGCTGGAGCGCGAGGCCGTCTTGAACTACCTCGAGGGCCGCGTCGCCAAATGGTGGCTCCCCGACGACGTGGTGTTCGTCAAGGAACTGCCCCACACCGCGACCGGCAAATTGCTCAAGGCGGCGTTGCGCGAGCAGTTCCGCGATTACCGCTTTCCGGACGTTTGAAATCATCAGGGCTGCATCCATGACCTACCACTCCCTCCCGAATCCTGGCGACGACGATCCCGGCGCGCGCATCCCGCGGCGGTATGCCTGGGTCGTGTTCGCACTGAGCTTCGGCCTGCTGCTGTCGGACTACATGTCCCGGCAGGTGCTCAACGCGGTGTTCCCGCTGCTCAAGCACGAGTGGGTGCTGTCCGATGCGCAACTGGGGCTGCTGAGCGGCATCGTGGCGCTGATGGTGGGGTTGTTGACGTTCCCGCTGTCGCTGCTCGCCGACCGGTTCGGACGGGTCAAGAGCCTGGCCGTGATGGCGACCGTCTGGAGCCTGGCGACGCTCGGCTGCGGCCTGGCGCAGGACTATCCGCAGATGCTGGTTGCGCGCTTCCTGGTCGGGGTCGGCGAGGCGGCTTACGGCAGTGTCGGCATTGCCGTGGTGCTGTCGGTGTTCCCCAAGCACATGCGGGCGACGCTGACGGGCGCGTTCATGGCCGGTGGCATGTTCGGTTCGGTGCTGGGCATGGCGTTGGGCGGAGCCGTGGCAGCGCATATGGGCTGGCGCTGGGCCTTCGCCACGGTGGCCTTGTTCGGCCTGGTGCTGGCGTTGCTGTACCCGATCATCGTTCGCGAAAAGCGCATCGCGCCACCGCGTCCCGATGAGCTGCGCACTGGTAAAAGTGGCGCCGCAACCACGCCGGCCGCGAAGGTGCCGCTACGCAGCCTGGTCAACAGCCGCTCGGTGGTCGCCGCCTACATCGGCAGCGGTCTGCAGCTGTTCGTCGGCGGCACCGTCATCGTCTGGTTACCGAGCTACCTCAATCGCTACTACGCGATGGCGACCGATGCCGCCGGCGGTGTGGCGGCCATGATCGTACTAGTCGGAGGTATGGGCATGATCGCGTGTGGCATGCTCAGTGACCGCCTTTGCCGGAATGCGCCGGAGCGCAAGTTCAGCCTGGCGATCGCCTACGCCCTGTCCAGTTGCGCGTTGCTGTCGCTGGCGTTCGCGCTGCCGCACGGCACGCCGCAACTGGTCGTGATCGGACTGGGCTTGTTCCTGGCGGTCGGCACCAGTGGTCCCGCCGGGGCCATGGTCGCCAATCTCACGCCGCAGCCGATCCATGGCACCGCGTTCGCGATGCTGACGCTGGTGAACAACCTGCTGGGGATCGCTGCCGGACCGCTGGTCACCGGCTTGCTCGCCGATCAATTGGGTCTGGAGAAGGCGTTCCAACTGGTCCCGTTGATCAGCGTGGCCGCGGCCGCGGTGTTCTACTTCGCCAAGCGACACTACCTGGCCGATGTCCAGCAGGTAGGAAGGCTGCACGTGCCCACCTACGGGGTCGAGGTGCCGACGTGAGCGGCAGGAACAAAGTCACGATCGCTGTCCATTTCGACCTGATCTGCCCATGGTGCTTCATCGGCACGCGTCACCTCGCGCTCGCGAGGGCTCTGTTCGCGCAGAAGTATCCCGCCGTCGCCGTGGAATCGGAGTGGCACCCGGTGCAGTTGCTGCCCGAGGCGCCGGAACAGGGACTGGCGTTCGCCGAGCTCTACCAAACGCGTCTGGGATCACCGCAAGAGGTGGAGTTAGCGGCGCGGAGGGCCGGCTTGGAACTTGATATGACCGCAATCCAGCGTATGCCCAACACGGCGCGAGCGCTTGATCTGCTGCGTCGGGTCGCGGTGCTGGGCGAGCCGGCGTTGTACGAGGCGCTGCTCGATCGTCTGTTTGCCGCGTACTTCCAGCGCGGCGAGGATATCGGCGACGCCGCGACGCTGCGGCGGTTGGCTGAAGAGGTCGGCGTGCCCTCCGATCGACTCGCCGACGCGGCACCAGACGGCGCATGCGCGGCTCAAGCCGCGCCCGCCGTCCCGGGCGTGCCGCATTTCGTGCTCAACGGGCGGCTGTCGCTGTCCGGCGCGCATAACGCCGCCATCCTGTTCGAGGCCATGAGCCAGGGTGTGCAGGCTTCGATCGCGGCCGACTTGGCCTGCACATGACACGGTAACCGTGCTGGTCCGCGGCGGGACAGTAGCTTCTGCCGCCACCATCACAGGGCAGTTTGAAATCTGCCCTGTGCTCACCTTCCGCACTACAGCTGCCCGAGGAATTCCAGCAGCAATTCGTTTACCTGCTCAACGCTTTCTTCCGCCGCGCTATGGCCCACGCCGGGTAGCAGCACCTTCTTCCGCAGTCCGGGCAGATAGGTGTCGAGCCGGTCGTAGAGCCCGCGGATTTCGATCGGTTCGAGGGAAGGGTCGGCAGCGCCACCAATGAACAGGCTTGGCTGGCGCACCGTGGCGCCGTCGAGGAAGGACGTTATTTCCCAGTTCCGATCGCGGCAGCGGTAGTAATTCAGGGCGCCGGTAAACCCCGTGCGAGTGTATTCATCGACGTAGTAATCCAGGGCCCGCGCGCTCAACCATGATGGGAACTCCTTGGGCTCAGTAAAGGCGTTGAGAATGGGCTCACCGGGTTCGATGAACAGGCGCCAGCGTTCGGCGCCGACGGCGCTGCCGGAGATCGAGTAGAAGACGCTTCGCAACGTCTTGCGCGGGTCGCTGGCCAACTCGCGATCCGGCTTACCAATCTGCTGGAAGTACAGGTGGTGATACACCCTGCCCTTCGCCATCTCCCGCAAGCCGATGCTCGGTTTGATCTTTCCGCGCGGTGGCACCGGAGTGTTGAGCATCACCAGGCCGCGGAACAGATCCGGCCTCATCATCGCCGCCGCTTGAGCCACCCATGCGCCCAAGTCGTGTCCGACGATCACCGCGGACGTTTCACCCAAGGCCGCCATCAAGCCCACCATGTCACCGACGGCCTGACTCATGTCGTAGGCTTCAATGGAATCTGGGTGATCGGTTTGCCCGAATCCACGTTGATCGGGAACTACGACCCGAAATCCGGCGTCGGCCAAAGCCACGATCTGGCGACGCCACATGTACCAAAGGTATGGAAAACCGTGCAGCAAAATGACGAGCGGGCCCTGCCCCTCGCCTACGTAATGCATGCGAATGCCGTTGACTTCGGCGAAGCAGTGATTGAATGCGTTGGGGTCGTCGGCATCCACCTGCCCCAAGGCGGTGCGCGGCCGATCGATGTCCATTGCAGCGCTCGTGTCCATTGTCTACACCATCTTTCGAAGTTCTCGGTCTCAAAAGATAGCTTCGGCAGCCTGCGCCAGCTAAGCTTCTTAGGATATAAACTTGCGAAATTGGGACAAGCGCAATGTATCCCGAGACGCGAAGTGCCAGCCTTACCGACTACGAGCACGTGGCCCGTTCAGTGGGGCTGGATCCGTTTCGTATGCTGCGGATGGCCAAGCTGCCGGCCAAGGTGCTCGACGATCCGAACATGATGATCAGCGCCGATTCGGTGGGGTGGCTGCTGGAGGAGTCGGCACGCCTGTCCGGCCAAGAGGCCTTCGGACTGTTGCTCGCAGAAACGAGGAGCCTGGCCAACCTCGGCATGCTGGCGCTGGTGATCCGGGAAGAGCCGACGCTTCGCGCAGCAGTGCAATCCTGCGTCCGCTATATGCGGCTGCACAACGCCGGCGTGCAATTGCGCCTTGACGATGCAGGCGACATCGGGTTGCTGCATGTGGGTGTGAACATGCAGCGCCAGGCCCTCTGCCGCCAGGCCATCGAAATGTCGACCGGCATCGTGCTTCGGACGTTGAGAGTGCTCAGCAGCGAGTCCTTCCGGCCGGTAAAGATCGGTTTCACCCACGAGCGGCCCGCCAGCCTTGAAGTCCATCGCCGCGTGCTGGGTACCGCCGTCGCGTTTTCACAGGAATCCAACGCCATGGTTTGTCGCGCGCGCGACCTTGACGCGCCAATCCCTGCCGCGGACCCATCACTGAATCGCGAGGTGAAGCGATGGCTCGACATGCAACTGGCCAACCTCCGCGACGAGGCGCCTGCGCAACGGGCGCGCCAGATCGTCAGGATGCTGCTGCCGAGCGGACTTTGTTCGGTAGATCGGGTTGCCCAGCATCTCGACATGCATCGACGCACCCTTAATCGACACCTGGCAGCCGAGGGCGAGAGTGTCTCAACGATCATCAATGCTGTACGCGCTGAACTTGCCCAAGAATATTTGGCCAACAGCAAACGCAAGTTGTACGAGGTCGCCGAACTCCTCGGCTTTTCTTCTGCCGGTGATTTTTCGCGCTGGTTCCGCGGTCAGTTCGGCAGGACACCCTCGGATTGGGCCGCCCAATACCGGGAGAGCAAGGCGGCGGCCCGGCGGCCGGTCTCGCATTCGCATAAGTAGGAACGCAGGTTCGGGGGCGTGTGGTGCGTCCTTTCGTCATCCGCATCCAGCCAGCCACACAGCCTGACCCCGCCGCACCGTACACGTCCCTGACGGTACAGACCTGACGGTAGGTCCCGGCCTGCACCCGCGATTGCGGCCTGCCGCATGACGGCGCCGAAGCGTTGTCACCGAAGGCTTTCCAGCCTTGGATCCCGGCCGCCCACGGCAGTCCCAATATGCGAAGAAATTGTCCCGCCACACAAATGCGCCGGCGTCGTCAATACCTACTATGAAACCCGTGGACCGACGAAACGGTGCCTGCCCCGTGACACGGACAAGTGCATCTGCCGAACGCACATATTGCCGCCGCAGCACAAGTACAGATTGGAGAGATCATGACAACCGGCGTAACCCAAGATACTGCTTCACAAGGCACGCCAATGGCGCCGGCCATTATCCGGACATCGGTGCGCCGGCATTCGATCAAGGTGGAGCTTTGCACGCCCGCCATCGGCGCCGAACTCAGCAACGTCAGCCTGGCTGATGCCGCCCTCGATCCTGACGCCATTGCCGAAATCCGGGCACTGTGGCTGAAGCACAAAGTCCTGTTCTTTCGCGATCAGAACATCTCGCCGATGGAGCAGCAGAACTTCGCCGCGCAATTCGCCGAACTGGAAGCCCACCCCCTTGCTCCGAGCCATCCGGAGGCGGACAAGCTGCTGATGCTGTACCGCAATCTCGACCCGAGCAAGCCGAAGAACTACGTCGAAAAGGCCAGCCGCGAAAACATCTGGCATGCCGATGTCACGTACAAGAAGGCGCCGCCCCGCGGCGCGGTGTTGCGCTGCGAACTGGGTCCGGAAACCGGCGGCGACACCATGTGGTCCAACATGGTAATGGCCTATGAAAACCTGCCCGCCACCATCAAGCAACGGATCGATGGCCTGTACGCCAAGCACGATGCCGAACACACGTTTGGCGCGCAGTTGCCGATCGAAGAACGTCACGCGATGGCCGCGAAGAACCCTGCCGCTGAGCATCCTGTGGTGCTAACCCATCCCGAGACGGGCGAAAAGGTTTTGTTCGTCAACTCGGCGTTCACGACCCATTTCTCGAACTTCTTCAACTTCGAGGACATCCGCTACGGCCAGGACTTCATGCCGGAAGCTCATCAGCTGATGAACTATCTGACCTCCCAGGCCGCGATTCCGGAATACCAGGTTCGTCTGAAGTGGAGAACCAACACGGTTGCCATGTGGGACAACCTGCAGGTACAGCACTACGCCGTGGCGGACTACGGCAACGCGCCAAGAAAGATGCTGCGCGCCACCCTCGCGGGCACTCCGCTGACCTGATCCGACGGTTTCCCTCAGGCGAATCCACGGCGCGGCCCGCAAGGCGAACAGCCTTGCCGCGTCTACAGGTTCTCGATCTCAACTCATCAATGGAATTACATATGCTCTACGAACACGTTGACACCGCAGTCATCGATGGCGAATCGCTGCCGTGGGTACCGTTTACGCCCTACGCAGACAATGTCTTCATGAAGTACTTCAAGCTTGACCCGATCCGGGGCGAGATCATCGTACTGATGAAGGCGCCGCTCGACATGCAACTGCCCAGGCACCACCACACCGGCACGGTCATGGTCTACACGATCGAAGGCAAGTGGAAGTACAAGGAGCACGATTGGGTCGCCGGGCCCGGCAGTGTCGTGTACGAGACCGCCGCATCGACCCACACGCCTGAAGTCGTCAGCACGGAAGGCGGCGCAGACGGATATATGGTCGTACTGGTTCAGATGACCGGCGATCTCGCGTTCCTCGACGAGAACAACAACATCGTCGCGCTCGAAAACTGGAAGACCGCGTTGCAACGCTATCTTGCCTACTGCGAGCAGCATGGCATCAAGCCGAAAGATCTCACGGCATTCAACTGATCTGGATCTCATCCACAAGTTAGATCTGCCGGTACGCACACGCGCCGCACAAGCACAGATGGGAGACAAAATGACAGCAGCCGGCGTAACCCGAGGCGCTACTACACGGGCCACGCCCATGGCGCCGGCCACCATGGTATTCGCCGAGTTCTATCGTACCAATCGGGCCGGCGCGCTTGCCTCCGTGGGGGGGAGGTTCATCGTCATTCTCGACGGCCGCAATGATAAGGCCGCTTGGCATGTCATTGCCGCCCGCGAATGTGCGCGCCGTGACTTTGAAGCTTACCAGCTACGCCAGGGCCGCGGTTTCACCGATTCTAAAGCCGTGTCCGGTCTTGTCGTTCCATCCGTTTGCGGGGGCCGCGAACATGACACGCAGGGACTACGTTTTGCTTCACGCTGTTTTTAAGACTGAATTATCCAACCACTTGCATTAGGACCACCCATGAACCCGTTTTCGTTGTTCAAGCGCTCATCGCGCGGCGCAGGACTTGCGCTTGCGATGTCGCTGGCGCTCGCCCCGGCGGCGCAGGCCACCAAGTTGCAGCAGCAGAACCTCACCCAGTTGATCGCCGAGTCCGACAGCATCATCGGCGGCATCGTCCGAGACGTGCACGACGGCATTGACGAAACGGGCGTTCCCTATACCGAGGTCACCATCTCCGTTGGTACGGCCGCCAAGGGCAATGTCGCCGGCGGCCAGACCTACACCTTCCGTCAGTTCGGCCTGCTGCAGCCGCGCGTCCAGGCCAACGGCCACCGACTGCTGGCCAAGGCGCCCGAGGGCTTCCCGACCTGGCGCGAGGGCGAGTACGCCGTCGCCTTCCTGTACAAACCCGCTTCGATCACCGGCCTGCAGACCACGGTCGGCCTGGCCCAAGGCAAGCTGTCGATGGTCAACGACAAGCTGGTCAACGAGTTCAACAACGTCGGCCTGTTCGAAGGCGTCGAGATCGACGCATCGCTGACCACCAGCGCCGAAGAAGCGATGCTCGAGTCGTCGGGTGGCGCGGTGGATCTGCGCACCTTCATGGCCCTGGTCGGCCACGCCGTCGAAGGCCAGTGGGTCGAGAACGGGGAGATGAAGTGATGAAAGTCTCCAAACTCACCCTGATGCTCGGCCTGGCGCTGGCGGCAAGTTCCGCGCAGGCCGCCGGCCCGCTGTACCTGTCGATGGACAGCGGCACGCTCAAGCCGATGACGTGGGACACCAGCAAGGGTCCGATCCCGGTCTACACCGACGGTGGCGGCGCCTTTACTTACAACTTCGACAAGGTCACGCCGTTCATCACCATCGATCGCGCCAACGAGATCACCGCGTTCGCGTTCAACGAATGGAGCAAGGTGCCGACCTCCACCTTCCGGGCGGAGATCGCGGGCACCATCGCCAGCAAGACCGGCATCGCCGACGTCACCGCCGCCAATGCCGCCGAGATGTACACCAAGGAGAACGGCTACGGCTTCTGGGTGCTGTACGACACCGACGGCAGCATCCTGGAACAGTACTTCGGCATTCCGAAAAGCTCCGTGCTCGGCATCGCCTTCCCGGAGTTCGGCGACGAGAACGGCAACATCATCGAAGCCACCGCCGTGATGAACGGCTGGAACGTGTGGTCGCACGACATCGATGGCAAGTTTGTCGCGTCGGTGTTCACCCACGAGTTCGGCCACGCCATCAACCTGTCGCACTCGCAGGTCAACGGCCCGATGGTTTACAGCAGCCTGACCAACATGCCGTATTACCCGGGCGTGCCGAAATGCGTAGCCCCGGTCCACCGCTTCGACTACCCCGCCACGGCCACCGGTATCAACCGTGCCAATCCGGCGATGCTTGAGACCATGTACCCGTTCCTCAACCACAAGACCCCGGCGGGCATCGAGCAGTCGACGATCGACATGCCCGACGACATCGCCGGCATCTCCAACCTGTATCCGACCGCCAGCTACAAGGCTACCCGCGGCTCCATCAGCGGCGTGTTGCGCCTGAAGGACGGTCGCCACGAGTACAGCGGCATCAACGTCATCGCCCGCAACATCGACAACCCGCTGTTCGACGCCGTGTCGAACATGACCGGTGCCGCGTCGCAGGGTGAGATCGGTCCGGATGGCACCTTCACCATCAACAACCTGACGCCCGGCCAGAGCTACGTGGTTTACATCGAGCCGATCGTGGCCGGTGGCTACCCAGCCACGCCGCAGCCGCTGGTGTCGCAGGGCGAATATTGGAACGTGGCCGAAGGCAGCGACCCGACGACGGATACCCCGTGCGACGCCACTCCGATCCTGGCCGAAGCCGGCGTGACCAAGCAGGCGGACATCACCTACAACGGCTACACGAAGGGCGTCCAGTTCAGCCCGCTGCCCGGCGTGGTCATCCAACAGATCTCCAAGAGCGGCAGCAGTGCCATCGGCATTGCCGGCAGCACGCCGGTCAAGTGGGATGAGAAGACGGGCTACTCGCTGCTGCCGCCGGGCTTTGCGGCGCAGAATGCGACCATGGACCGCAACGGCAACCGCGTGTTGGTCACCGCAGCCAAGGCCGGCAACGCCTTCCGGGAGCCGGTGATCCTCAACGGCGATGTCCCGATCTGGCTGGGCGACCTCAACGGCAACACCTGTGGCGGCACCTCAACCTTCGGCACTCAAGCGGCCGTCCCGTTCGCCATGGACGATTCGGCCAGCAAGGTCGTGGGCCTGGCCTATATCGACCGCAACGGCGATCGCAAATGCACCGGGCAGGGCAAGAACGAGATCATGCCGTTCGTGTGGGATGCCAAGCGCGGCATGCGCGAGTTGCCCACGCAGTTCGCAACGGTTCCGAATTACGTCCGCGCCAACAGCATCTCCGGCAATGGCCGCGTGATCGTCGGCACTGCCGCCCTGGCGGAGGCCGTAGCTTGGGTCGATGAAGGCAACATGATCAACCTGGGCAAGCTGGTGGGTGCGCGTGACCTGTACACCTCCAACTACGACGGCACGCGCGTGCCGATGTACAGCATGACCCAGAAGACCATGCTGCTGTGGAACGCGATGCGCGGCACCGGCGCGGAAGCGTTCACCAATATCGGCGGCCTGCGCTACTGCATCGACGTGCCCTACTTCAGCTTCAGCACGGGCGCTGACATGTGCGCCGCACCGGGGGCCGCGGAGGCCATGTTCCAGCAGTACGGCTACGCGCCGTTGAACGTGACGGGCAGCAACGACAAGGGCGACGTCATGATCGGTCGTGCAGGCGGCGCACAAACCGGCTTCGCTGGCGCCATCTGGATCGAGGGACTGGGCTGGATGCGCATGCGCGAATTCCTGCGCAAGCAGGGCGTGGTCGAGGCTGACGCCATCCCGTTCGATGGCACGGGCACGGTCAGTGCGTCCGGCAAGGAGTGGGTCGGCGGCGTCAACGGCAATGCCAACACCTGGATGGTCAGGGCCGAGCAGGTCTACGTCTGCGAGAACGGCCAGGACGTGATGACCGGCTTCCCAGGTGGCCTGCGCGACAAGGTGGCTGCCGGCGCCAAGTTCGGTCGCTGCGAGTTCCAGTAAGTTCCAGTACTACGCTCTCGTTGGTTTGGCACAAAGGCGGGGATTTCCCCGCCTTTGTGTTCGTTCGTGCCCATCACAGTCCTCCTCCCCAACGGTATTGCCAAGCCAGGCCGATAGCATCGAAGTTGTTCCCGGTGCGGGCGGACACGCCGCTGCTGGCGGACAACTTGATCGAGTTCAGCTGATCCACAGGGATTGCGAGTGTCATTCCCATGCGCCAGTTCTGCTGCAGGTCGTTGCTCAACCTGTCATCGATGGTCGAGCGGCCGCCGGCGAACCATGTGCCGTCGACCGACAGCCACTTTCCGGAGCGAAAGTTGTAAATCACGTGACCCTGCATGGAGTAGAGCGGACGTTGTGAACGCGTACGGCCGCCGAAGAAGTCGTTGTTGTCGGTGAAAAACGTAGCCGCCGCCTGGGCCTCCAGCGTCCACGGCCCACGCGCCTTCGAAATCCCGATCTCGGGCTTGAAGGACCAGCGGTTGCTGCCGATGTTCACGAGCTTGCTGCCGTCGTACTGCCCACCGGGTGGCGACACCTGCAGGCTTGCGCCGATGATCAGGTCCTGCTTCCAGCCGCGAAATTCCTGCATCGACAGCGCAGGCGCGCCAAAGAGGTTGACCGACAGCCGGAACGCTGACCTGCCGAATCCGGCAACGTCGCGTTCGACGGGATCGCCCTGGTAGTTCGCCGAACCATCGAGCCGCGTGTAAGGCACGATGATGTCGAACTTGCCGGACTTTCCGCCAACATCGAGCACTCTTGCGTAGGCAAGGACAATGTTCGACGTTTCCAGGCGCGCGTCGGTCAATGGGATTGAAGGATCGGTTGACAGTCCGCCGCGCGTCCCGACGATTCCTGCGATCATGAAATTCACGCCGACCGGCGCATTGGAATAGGCGCGCGGCTCAATGTCCTGCGCGTGGGCGGTCGGTGCGATTACTGAGAGGATGAGCACGGCGGACGCAGAAGCGCAGTGCTGCGCCAAGCCGGATCTCGCAGGCAGAACGGCGTAGAAAGCCGTCGCCAACGCAAGCACGGCTGAGCATCTCATGGCGCTTCTCCCTTACCCGGCTGAATAGGGTTTTGGCATTGGGCTCGCGGCGGCGTAAATAGACAATGAAGCGCTGCCAGTTCGCTTGACCTTGGATCAATCCCATGCGGGACCGCTTCGGGTCGAACGCTGTCATCCGTCTAGCTGCTCAAGTGCCTAGCCAAGTCAGTGTCACAACGCCCTGATGGCGGCTGTGTGCCATAAGGCGGCTCAGCAAGTTGCTTCGGAAGTCGCGCCCACCAAGGTGCTGGGTGAACGAACGGGTCGGATCGTTCTGGGGCTGGTCGCGGAGGTCGATGTTGTACGGGACGCCAGATGCCGCTGCCCTACCCTTGCCGTGGCCCAAAGGTTTCTGCGATGCCGAATTTTGTCGGGCCGGCAGGAATAAGAAATTGGAACGCGGGCCGGGCACCCCCACGGGGTGGGGGGACAAGTCGGCGCTCGCCCGGCAAGCTAATCGCAGCTGGCACGGCCCCGCTGCATACCCATACGGCTTGTCGGGTATCGTATGGAGCTACCTGCAGCGCCGGGCAAACAGGGGGGAAGATGCGGGTGAAATCCTGTGCTTCGCCGCCTTCTGACGCCGAAACCATTGCCAGTAAAGGCTTCTAGAAGTTCATGCTGAAGATCGATACCCACGCCCACTACCTCCCGCGCGACTGGCCCAACCTGGCGCGCAAGTACGGCGACGACCGCTTTCCGGTGATCCATCACACCGAGGACGGACGCCATCGCATTTACAAGGACGGCAAGTTCTTCCGCGAGATCTGGTCCAAGACCTGGGACGCGCAGGAACGCATGGAGGACTACGCCCGTTTTGGCGTACAGGTGCAGGTGCTCAGCACCGTGCCGGTGATGTTCAGTTACTGGGCCAAGCCGCACCACGCGCTGGAACTGCACCAGGCGCTCAACGAGCACATGGCCGAGACCTGTCGCGACTATCCGCGGCATTACGCCGGCATCGGCACGGTGCCGCTGCAGTCGCCGCGACTGGCGATCCAGGAACTGGAACGCTGCATGGACCAGCTCGGCCTGCAGGGCGTGCAGATCGGCAGCCACATCAACGACTGGAACCTGGACGCACCGGAACTGTTCGAGTTCTTCCAGGCCGCCGGCGAACTCGGCGCGGCAATCCTCGTGCACCCGTGGGACATGATGGGGGCCGAATCGATGCCCAAGTACTGGCTGCCCTGGCTGGTCGGCATGCCGGCCGAACAGTCGCGCGCGGCCTGCTGCCTGGTGTTCGGCGGCGTGCTCGAGCGCATCCCCAACCTCAAGGTCTGCATGGCCCACGGCGGCGGCAGCTTCCCCTACACGATCGGCCGCATCGAGCACGGCTTCAACATGCGCCCGGACCTTGTGGCCACCGACAACCCCCGCAATCCGCGCGAATACCTGAGCCGCATGTTCTTCGACTCCTGGGTCGCCGATCCGCGCGCGCTGCAGTACCTGCTCGACACCTGCGGCGTGGATCGGGTGATGCTGGGCACCGACTATCCCTTCCCGCTTGGCGAGCAGGAACCAGGCGCAGGCATCGCCGCGCTGCCGCTGTCCGACGCCGAGCAGGCGCGGCTGTACCACGGCACAGCGCTGGAGTGGCTGGGCTTGCCGCTGTCGCGCTTCGCCTGATTCGCAGCACGCCGCCATGCCGCACCTGACCCTGCACTACACCGCCAACCTCGCCGGATTCGACGCCGATGCAGCGCTGGACGACCTCAACCGGCGACTGGCCGACAGCGGACACTTCGAAGAGTCCGCGATCAAGAGTCGTGCGCTGGCCTTGCAGCACTACCGCGTCGGCACCGCCGGCGTCGAGCGGGGCTTCGTGCATGCCCATCTGAAAGTGCTGCCCGGCCGCGACGAGACCACCCGCCGCGCGCTGTCGCAAACGATCGTTACCGCGTTGCAGGCGCAGCTGCCCTCCCACCACCCCGCCACCCAGCTCTGTGTCGAAGTCACCGAGCTGGACGCCGGCACCTACTCCAAGCTCGTCATCGATGCGAGCCAGCCCTGAACCCATGACCGACCTGTATTCCGAAGACCACGCGCGCGCGCTCGACGCCGCCGACCCCTTGCGCGAGATGCGTGCGCAGTTCCTGATCCCGAAGCACGACGGCGCCGACCAGGCCTACTTCGTCGGCAACTCGCTCGGCCTGCAGCCGCGCGGCGCGCGCGCGCATGTCGAAGAAGTGCTCGACAAGTGGGCTGCCGAAGCCGTGGAAGGCCACTTCACCGGCCAGGCGCAGTGGTTGTCCTACCACGAGCTCGTGCGCGAACAACTGGCGCGCCTGGTGGGCGCCAAGCCGGTCGAAGTCGTGGCGATGAACACGCTGACCGTCAACCTGCACCTGATGATGGTCAGCTTCTACCGGCCCACGGCGCAGCGCCCGGTGATCCTGATGGAGGCTGGCGCGTTTCCGTCGGACCGGCATGCGATGGCGTCGCAGGTCGCGTTCCACGGCTTCGATCCCGCCACCGACCTGATCGAACTGGAACCGGACGAACCGGGCGGTACGTTCTCGATGGCGGCGATCGAACGCGCCATCGCCGAACATGGCCCGCGCCTGGCGCTGGTGCTGTGGCCCGGCGTGCAATACCGCACCGGGCAGGCGTTCGACCTGAAAGAGATTGCGCGCCTGGCGCATGCGCAGGGCGCAATGTGCGGCTTCGACCTGGCACACGGCGTCGGCAACCTCGAACTGGCCCTGCACGACAGCGATGCCGATTTCGCCGTGTGGTGCCACTACAAGTACCTCAACAGCGGCCCGGGCGCGGTGGCCGGTTGTTTCGTCCACGAGCGCCATGCGAGCACCGACCGCCCGCGTTTTGCCGGCTGGTGGGGACACAACGTCGACACCCGCTTCCGCATGGGCCCGGAATTCGTGCCGACGGCGGGCGCCGAGGGTTGGCAGCTCAGCAACCCGCCGATCCTGGGCATGGCGCCGCTGCGCGCGTCGCTGGAGCTGTTCGATCGCGTCGGCATGGCCGCCATCCGCGCGAAGTCGCGCCAGATCACCGGCTATCTCGAATCGCTGATCCAGCTGCGCCTGTCCGACACGCTGCAGGTGGTCACGCCCGCCGAGCCCGAACGCCGCGGCTGCCAGCTGTCGCTGCGGGTGATCGGTGGCCGTGCTCGCGGTCGTGCCTTGTTCGAGTACCTCGCCAGCCGCGGCGTGCTCGGCGACTGGCGCGAACCGGACGTCATCCGTATTTCGCCCGCCCCGCTCTACAACACCTACGCCGACGTGCTGCGCTTCGTACGAACGGTTGAGGAATGGAAACAACAGTAAAACTGTCGTGCCCGCGAAGGCGGGAGACCGGACATCAAGCCTGGCACGGCCGATGACGAGGGCAGTACAACCTGAGATAGCAGATGAGTTCGCAGCCGCAACCCAGCACCCGACACATCACCCTCATCGGCGCCGGCCTTGCCGGCGCCGTACTCGCCACCCTGCTCGCTCAGCGCGGCTGGGAGGTCGAGGTCTTCGAAAAGCGCGGCGATCCGCGCATCAAGGGCTACGAAGGCGGCCGTTCGATCAACCTGGCGTTGGCCGAGCGCGGGCGCCACGCGCTGCACCTGGCCGGAGCCGACGAGGCCGTGATGGCGCACGCGGTGATGATGCGCGGGCGCATGGTGCATTTCCTCGACGGGCGCACCGACCTGCAGCGCTACGGTCGCGACGACAGCGAGGTCATCTCGTCGGTGCATCGCGGCGAGCTCAACGTGATCCTGCTCGATATCGCCGAGCGCGCTGGCGCGAAGCTGCACTTCAATCGCGGCCTGTCGAGCGTGGATTTCAACTCGCGCAGCGCCACTTTCATCGACCCTCGTGACAGCAGCACGCACGAGGCAACCTTCGTGTCGCTGGTCGGTGCCGATGGCGCCGGTTCCGCGCTGCGCGGGGCACTTTCCACGGAGACCGAACTGGGCGAGCGCACCGAGTTCCTCGGCCATTCGTACAAGGAACTGGAGATTCCGCCGACCGCCGATGGCGGCTTCAGCATCGAGCCCAACGCCCTGCACATCTGGCCTCGTGGCCGCTACATGTGCATCGCCCTGCCCAACGATGGGCGCACGTTCACGGTCACGCTGTTCCTTCCCAACGAGGGAGATCCGAGCTTCGCCACCGTGCGCACCGGCGCCGAGGCGCGGGCATTGTTCGAACGCGACTTCGCCGATGCGGTGCCGCTGATCCCGAACCTGGAGCGCGACTTCGAGCGCAATCCGGCCGGCCTGCTGGCGACACTCTACCTCGACCGCTGGCACCTGGACGATCGCGCCGTGCTGGTCGGCGATGCCGCACATGCGATGGTGCCGTTCCACGGCCAGGGCATGAACTGCGCCTTCGAGGACTGCGTCGCGTTAGCCGAGCATCTGGACCGCGAGCCCGATCGCGCCGCCGCATTCGCCGCGTTCCAGGCCGAGCGCCTGCCCAACGCCCGCGCGATCCAGGCCATGGCGCTGGAGAACTACCTGGAGATGCGCGACCGCGTCGACGACGAGGACTACCTGCTGCAGCGAGCCCTCGAACGCAAGTTGGGCGAGCGGCACCCGGACCGCTTCATGCCGCGCTACTCAATGGTGACCTTCCATCGCCTGCCCTACGCGACCGCTTTCGAGCGCGGCCGGATGCAGCGCGAGCTGCTGGTCGAACTGACCCGCGGCCATGCCAGCCTGGACACGCTGGACTGGTCGATGGTGGACGCTGCAGTACGCGAGCGGCTGTCACCCCTGCCCGCCAGCTGATCCGTATGACTCTCACGCAAGTGCAG
Organism: Lysobacter niastensis; assembly: GCF_031457115.1. GTDB lineage: Bacteria > Pseudomonadota > Gammaproteobacteria > Xanthomonadales > Xanthomonadaceae > Lysobacter_J > Lysobacter_J niastensis_A. The sequence continues at coordinate 1,851,245 of NZ_JAVDVY010000001.1, read as the reverse complement.
CGCACCCGGGTTGCGCAATAGTCCCGAGTCCGCGCTTCGCTTGCACGGGCCAACCCCATAGGAAAGACGACCCACTCCATGCCGGCCAGCTTCCTGTTCTACGATCTGGAAACCTTCGGTGCCGACCCGCGCACCTCACGCATCGCCCAGTTCGCGGCGATCCGTACCGATGCCGACCTCAACCAGATCGAGGACCCCATCAGCGTGTTCGTGCAGCCGGCCGACGACCTTCTGCCCTCGCCTGTCGCCACGCTGATCACCGGCATAGCCCCGCAGCAAGCGCTGCGCGAGGGCATGAGCGAAGCCGCAGCGTTCGCGCTGATCTTCGACGAGATGTCGCGGCCGGAAACCTGCAGCCTGGGCTACAACTCTCTGCGCTTCGACGACGAGTTCGTCCGCTACGGCCTGTTCCGCAACTTCTACGACGCCTACGAGCGTGAGTGGCGCGGCGGCAATTCGCGTTGGGACCTGCTCGATGTGCTGCGGCTGGCCCATGCGCTGCGACCGGATGGATTGTGGTGGCCGCAACGCGAGGACGGCGCGACCTCGTTCAAGCTCGAGCACCTGGCCGAAGCCAACGGCGTGCGCGAGGGCGACGCCCACGAGGCATTGTCGGACGTGCGCGCCCTGATCGGGCTTGCACGAAAGCTCAAGGCAGCACAGCCGCGGCTGTGGGACTACGCCCTGCGCCTGCGCGACAAGCGTTATGCCGCCAGCCTGCTCGACGTGATCGCGATGACGCCGGTGCTGCACGTCTCGCAGCGATTCCCGGCGGCCCGGATGTGCTCGGCCGCCGTGTTGCCGGTGGCGCGACATCCGCGCATCGACAGCCGCGTGATTGCTTTCGACCTGGACCAGGATCCGGAGGCACTGTTACGGCTGTCGGCCGACGACATCGCCGACCGCTTGTACACGCCGTTCGCCGACCTGCCCGAGGGCGAACAGCGCATCGCCCTGAAGGAAATCCACCTCAACCGTTGCCCGGCGCTGGTCGCGTGGGACCACCTGCGCGCGCCTGACTTCGAGCGACTGCGCATCGATCCGTCCGAAACGGACCGTCGCGCCGCCATGATCCGCGAAGCCGGCCCGGAGCTGGTCGAGAAAGTCCGCCAGGTGTTCCGCAGCGACCGCGCGCGCGAGCCTTCGGATGCCGATGCCTCGCTCTACGACAGCTTCATCGGCGACGGCGACAAGCGTCTGTTCGCGCAGGTCCGCACGACGTCCCCGCAGGTATTGGGCCAGCGCGAGTTCGGCTTCCGTGACGCGCGACTGCCCGAACTGCTGTTCCGGTATCGCGCCCGCAACTGGCCGGAAACCCTCTCCAATGACGAGCGCGACCGCTGGAACGCGTATCGTCGCCAGCGACTGTGCACCGAGTCCGGACTTTCTGAATACAACTTCGAACGATTCGACGCCGAGATCGCCGCGCTGCGCGCCACGCATGCCAACGATGCCGCCAAGCTCGCCCTGCTCGATCGCCTGCAAGGCTGGGGCCGCGAGATCGGCAACGAACTGATGGAACCTGTGTCATGAGCCGCTATTTCAGTGATGCCAGCTTCAAGTTCCTGCGCGGGCTGGCCCGCAACAACAACCGCGAGTGGTTTCATGCGCACAAGGGCGACTACGACGCGCATGTGCGCGAGCCTTTCCAGCATCTGCTGACCGACCTGCAACCGGTGCTCAAAGGCGTCAGCGAGCACTATCGCTCAGAGCCCAAGGGCATCGGCGGCTCATTGTTCCGGATCCAGCGCGACACGCGCTTCGCCAACGACAAGACGCCCTACAAGTCCTGGCAGGGCGCGCGCCTGTTCCACGAACGCGGACGCCAGATCGAGGCGCCGTCGTTCTACGTGCACCTGCAGCCGGGAAACTGCTTCATTGGTTCGGGCCTGTGGCATCCGCAGCCCGACACGCTGCGGCGCGTGCGTCATTTCATCCTCGACAATCCCGGCAGCTGGAAGGCGGCCGCGCACGAGGGCAAGTTCCGCCGCCGCTTCGACCTGGACGACAGCGAGACGTTGACGCGCATGCCGCGCGGATTCCCCGACGACTTCGAGTTCGCCGACGACCTCAAGCGCAAGAACTTCGTGGCGCTGCGCGCCATCGACGACGACGTCATGACGGGCCCGCGCCTGCTCAAGACGCTGGAAACCGACCTCTCCGGGCTCGGCCCGTTCACCGACTATCTGTGCGCCGCGCTGGACCTGGAGTTCTAGCGCCGTGATGTGAAGACGTCGGCGCGCGTCAAAGCACCGCGTCTACCTCGGTTTCGACCAGCCATTGCGGATCGATGAATCCCACGACCTGAACGATGGTGTTGACTGGACGTATGGCGCCGAAGAATTCGCCGTGCACCTGCGCTACGGCCTTCCAGTCCTCGATACGGGTCAGCATGATCCGGGTGCGGACGACGTCGTCCAGGCGGCCGCCCAACTGCTCGATGGCGAGCCTGGAAATCTCCAGGCATCGCCGTGCCTGGCCCGCCGCGTCACCGATGCTCACCGTCTTTCCATCCGGTCCCAATGGCGCGGTTCCCGCCACCGCGATGACGCTCCCGATCCGCACGGCCCGCGATATCCCGATGATCGGCTCGTAAGGGCTGCCCGTGGATACGCTGTTTCGTTCGGTCATGTAGGGCTCTCCTTCGATGGGCATCGCCGACCTCAGATCGCCTCGATGCCACCCTTGGCGATGATCGGCCCGGTCGGCACGCCCTGCGGTGCGCCGCCCGGCGGCTCCAGCGAGACGGCCAGGGTCGAGCCCTTCGCCAATGCGCGCAGCAACGCCTTGGGCACGACCACCAACTGCGTCTTGTCCATGGTGAGCAGTCCCAGCGAACGCGGCGCCTCTCCCCGCGGTATCAGCCACAGCTCCGGCACGCGCCCCTGCGCGTCGGCTGGGGCGGGCACGGGCACCATCCGCACCGTGCCGTTGTCGACGTCCACGGAGGCCAGCCAGCCCGGCGTGCCGTCTTCGCGCGCCAGCGTGATGACCGGTCGCGCCGGCTCAGCGGGTTGCTCCACCACCACCGGAGGCGGCAGCGGTGCAGGCGGCGCTACCGGTGTCGGTGCTTGCGGCACACGGCCGAGGAACACTGCCGCGATCGCGGCCGCAGCGGCGACCGCGGTCATCGCACGCCAGAACCCCACGCTCTGCCACACGCCGCGCTTGCCTCCCTCCACCGGCGACCAGCCCAGCCGGGTGCGGATGCGCGGCCAGGCGTGAGCAGGTGCGGCAACCGGCTCGACTGCGTCCAGCCAGCTTCCCAGGCGCTGCTCCCACCCCGCGACCAGTCGCGCGAACGCCGGGTCGACCTCGATCCGCGCCTGCACCTGCCGGCGCTGAACTGCGTCGAGCACTCCCAGCACGTATTCGCCCGCCTGCACATCCGCGCCGGGCGGCTCGTGCCCCGGGTCTTCGTCGTAGCGCGGGTCGCGGGTGTTCATGGTTCCAGGCAGGTGCGCAGTTGCATCAGGCCGCGGCGGATCCAGCTTTTGACCGAGCCCAGCGGCGAGCCACTGCGTGCCGCCAGTTCCTCATAGGTGGCGCCTTCGAAGAAGGCCGTGCGGATCAGCGTGCGGCGGCGGTCGTCCAGCAGCTCCAGGCACCCCTCCAACCGCTCGCGCTGGGTCAGCGCTTCGGCGTGCTGCAGGGGCGAGGCCGTCGGATCGGCGATTTTCTCGGCAAGTTCGATCGGCGCCTGTCCATGCGATGCCGGCAACGCGCGCAGCCGATCGATCGCCTTGTGCCGCGCGATCATCCCAAGCCAGGTGATCGCGCTCGCACGAGCGACGTCGAACTGCGCGGCCTTGTTCCAGACGCTGGTGTAGACCTCCTGCAGTACATCCTCTGCTTCGGCGCGGTCGGGAATCAGCCGCAGGCAGATGCCGAACAGGCGGCTCGACGTGGCGTGGTAGAGCGCCTCGAAGGCGCTGCGGCTGCCGTTGGCGACACCGGCCAGCAACTCAGCCAGATCTCCGCTGGGATCGGCGCTGCGCTGGAGTTGTGAACTGGGCATCCGGTTACCTGGCACGAATAAGACGAAGACGAAGACGTAGCGCGCACGGCGCGGCGTACCGATGACGCTGGGACCAACGCGATGCGGCCATCGCCTCGGCCAGCGCCTGCCCGTTTCCGGCGCCGCTCGGGCGCCTCGATAGCCAGTACGTTCCAATGTTGAATCCGGATGCAGTTGCCAACCGCATCCGCTCACGGCAAATGCCGCGGCTCGACGAGATCCGCCATCCGCGACAGGCGGCTGCATCCGGATGCGCCGCCGCACCGTAATCACGAAGGCAGCGCGACAGATGCCAGGCATGGGCGGAGCGCTGCGTTTATCGCCGAACCCTCCTCCTTCGAGGAACACCCCATGAAACCCTCCACCCTCAAACGCGCCACGCTCGCCGTCGCCATGGCGGGCCTGGCGGGCATCGCCGGCGCAGCGCTCGGCTCCAGCCACCGCGAAGCGCCGCTGATCACCCAGTCCCCCAAGGTCGATGGCACCGATTTCTATATGTTTCGCAGCTACGAAGCCGGCCGCGCCGGTTACGTCACCCTGCTCGCCAACTACCAGCCCCTGCAGGCGCCCTACGGCGGTCCGAACTATTTCCTGATGGATCCCGAGGCGCTCTACGCCATCCACATCGACAACGACGGCGATGCCAGGGCGGATGTCTCCTATTTCTTCAAGTTCTTCAACCGTTACAAGAACCTCGCGGTGCCCGTGAACGGCATCAACGTGGCCGTGCCGTTGAGCAACATCGGCCCCTTCGGCGCCAGCGCGGCGCAGGAGGCCAATCGCAACGTGGACGAGTCCTACATCATGGTCGCCGTTACCGAGGACGGCCGGTACAGCGTGTCGCGCAACCTCGGCACCGGCGGCGCCGTGTTCAAGAAACCCTTCGATAACATCGGCACCAAGTCCATCGCCGATTACGCCACCTATGCCAACGGCCACATATCGCGCATCGGCGTGAACCGGTGCGCCGGCGAAGGCCGGGTGTTCGTCGGACAGCGCAAGGACGGCTTCGCGGTCAACCTGGGCGAGGTGTTCGACCTGGTCAACACCAATCCGGTCGGCCCGCCCGATGGCGAGCGCAACCTGCTGGACGATGCCAACGTCACCACGATCGCGCTGGAACTTCCCATCGCCTGCCTGACCCAGTCCGGTAATCCGATCATCGGCGCCTGGACCACGGCCTACACCCGTACAGGCGACCACTACCGGCAGGTGTCGCGCCTGTCCGCGCCGCTGGTGAACGAGGTGGTGATCGGACTGCCGGACAAGGACAGGTTCAACGCCTCGTTGCCGGCCAACGACGCGGCGTTCGCCAAGTACGTGACCAACCCGACCCTTCCCATCCTTTTGCAGGTGCTGTTCGGCGTGCAGGCGCCGACCCTGTATCCGCGTACCGATCTGGTCGCCGCATTCCTGACCGGCTTGCCGGGACTCAACAAGCCCGCGACGGTCAAGCCTGCGGAAATGATGCGGCTCAACACGTCGATCGCACCGAGGACGGCCGCCGCGCAGCAGACACTGGGCGCGCTCGCCGGCGATACCGCTGGCTTCCCGAACGGACGCAGGCCTGGAGACGACGTCGTCGACATCGAGCTTCGCGTGGCGATGGGCGTATTGCTTACCGCGGCACAGGCGCCTTCCGGCCAGTTGCCCTACACCGATGGCGCAGCCTTGAAGGCAAGCGATTTCGCATCGACGTTCCCCTATCTCAACACGCCGATACCGGGCTCGCCGAGCAACTGAGTGCCTGAGCACCACGCGCTTCATGCGTCGCAACCCGACAGCCGGACGATGCTGCCGGGTTGCGTGGGAGGAAAGATGTTCCGTGCATGGCTCCTCATCGCCGGCCTGATGATGACGTCCGCCGCCTGGGCTCAGCGCCCGCCGGCGGTGGTGCCCGACGACCCCGATAGCGTCATCGCCCGGCTGCCACGTGGATACGCGCAGCTGATGCCGGCCGCCTTGTCCGCGGTACCGGTCAAGACACCGGTGGCGTCGACGGCACAGGCGCGTGTTTTCCTGACCACGGCCGCGCGTACGGGTGATGCCCGGCTGGCCACACGCGCGGATGCACTGCTGGCGCGGATGCCGGAAAGGGTCGACGGCGTACTGCTGATGCGTGCATTCAGCGCCCAGCATCGCCACGACTTCGAAGGCGCTGTGGCCTGGCTGGACCGGCTGATCGCCCGCTCTCCCCGCAACGCCACGGCGCGCCTGTCGCGCGCGCAGATCCAGGTGGTGCTTGGGCGGCTCGAACTGGCCCGCGGAGACTGCGCGGCACTGGTCCTGGGCATCGATGCCGGCGACGGTCTGCTGTGCGTGGGCCTGCTGTCGCTGCGCAATGGCCAATATCCCGCGGCGGCGGCCGCGCTCGACCACTGGTTGCAGGGCGACTCCGGCGTGGACGAAAGGCGCTATGCGCTGGTGATGCGCGCGGAAGTTGCGGCGCGTGCGGGCGACGGCGATGCCGATCTGTGGTTCCAGCGTGCGCTGGCGCTGGTGCCGGACGACGTGCGCACGCTGGCGTCGTATGCACGCTACCTGCGCAGCGTCGGACGCGACCGCGATGTGCTGCGCTTGCTCGCAGTGCAGACCGAGCATGACGGCCTGCGATTGCAGCGCACGTTGGCCGCCTACCGCCTGGATCCGCAGACCGCCGCACCGCTGGTTCAGGCCCAGGCGCGGCGTTTTGCCGCCGCACGTACGGCCGGAAGTCCGCTTGAGCTGCGCGACGAGGCGGAGTTCATGCTTTCCACGCGCACAGATCCGGATGCGGCGTTGATCCTGGCGCAACGCAACTTCCTCGGTCAGCGCGATTTCGAGGACGTCGAGTTGCTCCGGCGCGCCGCGATTGCCGCGAAACGGAGCGATGTGCTGCGAGAGTTGCAGCGTTGGACCACGTCCAGGCACTTGCCATGGCCGCCGACGCCGGAGGTCGCACGCTGATGCTGCCCAGGCTCCTGCCACGCGTGTCGCTGGGCGTGTTGTTGCTCGTGGCGGGATCGCTGCATGCGCACACGCTGTCGGTCTCGCACCTGGACATCACGCGGATGCCCGACGGCAACGCTCAGGTCGAAGTGGACCTGGCGATCCGTGACCTCGCCCTCTCGCTGCCATTGGATGCCGATCGCGACGAACGGGTGACCTGGGGCGAGCTGCGCGCGATCGAGCGACCGCTCCATCGGTGGATCGCATCGGGGCTCTCGCTCTCGACCGATTCCGGCACCTGCACGCTGGAGCCAGGCGGGTTGGCCACCCGCCACTACGACGACGGGGCCTACGCGACGATGCGAATGAACGCACGATGTCCTTCGGCCTCGGCTGTACGAGTCCGCTATGGCCTGCTGTTCGCGGTCGATCCGCAACATCGCGCGCTGGTCACGCTTCGGCAGGGCGCGGTCGTCAGCGCCGCGACGATCCGCGCCGATGCGCGCGAAATCGTACTGGGCGACGCTCCCCGTCGCACGTTCGCGGACTTTTTCCGCGAAGGCTTCCATCACATCCTGATCGGCTACGACCACATCGCCTTCCTGCTGTCGCTGCTGCTTCCCGCCGCGCTACTGCGCCAGCGACGGCAGTGGCTTCCCGCGGAAGACCTTCGCCAAGTGATCGGCCAGGCGCTGGGCATCGTGACCGCGTTTACGCTGGCGCACTCGATCACGCTCAGCCTGGCGGCGCTGGGCTGGGTCACGCCCGCCTCACGCTGGGTCGAGCCGGCCATCGCGCTCAGCGTGCTGCTGGCCGCGATCAACAACGTGCATCCGCTGGTGACACGGCGTGCGTGGACGGTCGGATTCGGCTTCGGCCTGATCCACGGGTTCGGCTTTGCCGGCGCCCTGGGCGAACTGGGCCTTCCGTCCGGCACGCGCCTGTTGGCGCTGTTCGGCTTCAACCTGGGCGTGGAACTGGGACAACTGGCGCTGGTCTGCGCTGTCCTGCCGGGATTGTTCCTGTTGCGTCGCCAGCGCTGGTATGTCGGCGCGGCCATGCCATTGCTCTCGCTGGGGATCGGGGCGGTGGCGGCATCGTGGGTGTGGCAACGCACGTTCATCTGACGAGTGCGCAACCGACAGCACACGTCACGGACCGGGACGTGCGCAGGCCTCATAATCCGCGCAATTCGTTCCCGGATCCTGCCCGTTTGTCCCCCGCCGACTTCCGCCGCTACGCGCTGTTCTATCTCGGGTACTACGGCGCGTTGGGGGCCTACACGCCCTATATCGGCCGGTGGGTCTCGGCCAATGGCCACGGTGGCTACGTCGTCGGCGCGATGCTGGCACTGTGGTATGGCGGACGCATCGTCGCGCCGCCGACATGGGCGCGACTGAGCGCGCGCAGTGAGTTCCCCGGGCGCTGGCTGGTGGCCGGGTGCGTCCTCGCCATGCTGGGTTTTGCGGGTTTCGCCGGATTCGATTCCGGGATCATGCTGTTCGTGACCATGGCCTGGTTTGGCGTGTGCTTCAACGCGGTCATGCCGCAGTTCGAAGCAATGACGCTGTCGACGCTGGGCGATCGCAACCACGATTACGGCCGCATCCGGATGTGGGGCTCGATCGGCTTCCTGATCGTGGCCGGCAGCTATGGCTGGCTGCTGGATCGACTGGGCAACGACGCCTTCGTCTGGCTGACCCTGCCCTGGTTGCTGCTGACCGTGGCGGCGGCCTGGCTGCATCGCGGCGACCGGCCCCACCCCGTCGCGTTGCCAGCCACCACCGCACGCGAGGGACTCTGGCGCCGTCCCGGCACGCGCCACCTGCTGGTGACCGTGTTGCTGATGCAACTGGGCTTCGGGCCGTTCTACGTGTTCTACACGCTGCACCTGCAGGCGCAGGGCCACGACGGATTCGCGGTGGGTTCGCTGTGGGCGATTGGCGTGCTGTGCGAGATCGTGATGTTCTGGGTCGCGCCGCGCCTGGTGCAGCGCTATGGCGCGCATCGCTTGATGACGGTCTGCATCGCCACGACGGTCCTGCGCTGGTCGATCGTGGCCATGTTCGGATCGTCGTTCGCCTGGATGGCCCTGGCGCAGACCGGGCATGCGTTGGGGTTCGCGGCATTCCACGCCGGCTGCATGCGGCGCATGGCCGAGTTGTTCCCGCAGCGGCGCGACATGGCCGCCGCGCAGGGCATGCTGTATGGCTTCAGCGGCGGCATCGGCGGCGTCGCTGGTGCCGGCGTGGCGGCGGTCGCATGGCAACTGGGCGGCGGCAAGGCGGCTTTCCTGGCGGGCGCGGTGGTCAGCATCGGCGCGCTGCTCGCGCATGCGCTGCCCATGCGTGCCGCACGGGCCGCATCGGCCGCTTCCTGATCTGGTCCATGCATTGGCAGAACCGAGACGACACATGAAGAAGTGGTTCGCGCTGTTGGTGATCGCCCTGCTTGCCGCGCTGGGCTGGCTCGCGGCGGGACCGTTCATGACGGTCAACGCGATCCGCGAAGCCATCCAGGCCGAAGACACGGCGGCGCTGTCGGAGCACATCGACTTCCCCGTGCTGCGACAGAACCTGCGAGCGCAGGTCGAAGATCACCTGGCGCGGCGTGCCGGCCCGGACATGCAGAACAACCCATGGGCAGCGATCGCGCTGGGACTGGCCAACAGCGCCATTGGCGGTACGGTGGATGCACTCGCCACTCCCGCCGGCATAGGCGCCGTCCTGCAAGGACGTGTTTTGCTGCACCGCCTTTCCGGCAGCGGTATCGACCGGAACGACAGCCTTGCCCATACCGCGCCGCCGGACCCGTTGCGCGACGCGCGATACCGCTTCGAGTCGCCCTCGCGTTTCACTGCCACGGTGCACAGCGGCGATGGCGATCCGGTGGTGTTCGTGCTGCATCGACGCGGCCTGCGCTGGAAACTGGACGATATCCGGCTGCCTTTCGACGATCCGCAGAACCCATCCCATTGATCCATTACGCGGGTGCACCCGCGCGTCAACTTGCGTGATGGATGACCGCCGGGGGCTTCACCCCTGTCTCACGGTGCCGGGCGCAGCGTTGCCGCGGATGCGTCGGCGTCCTCCACAGGATCCTCCCCGAACGGGCTCACGAGCGTCTGACGAGGTGACGAAATGAGATTGACAGCTTTATTGGCGATGGCCGCGCTGCTTCCGATCACTGCGGCGCAGGCAGACAACAAGGTGTTCAAGGCCGAATTGGTGGGCGAACAGGAAGTCCCGGCCATATCGACGGGTGCGAGCGGCGGGTTCAAAGCCAGGGTCACCAACGACGGGCAATCCATCCAGTACGAGCTCGCCTATGCCGATCTGGAAGGCGGCAATGTGCTCCAGGCACACATCCATATCGGGCAGAAGAGCGTCAACGGAGGCATCGCTGCATTCCTGTGCACCAACCTGGGTAACGGACCGGTGGGCACGCAGCCCTGCCCGGCCCCGCCGGCGGTAATTACCGGCACCATTACAGCCGCAGACGTGGTGGGTCCCAACGGGCAGGGCGTCGCCCCGGGTCAGTTGGATGAGTTGATCCGCGCGCTACGCGGCGGTTTCGCGTATGCCAACGTGCATACCGTGACTTACCCCGGTGGCGAGATCCGTAGCCAGTTGGGACACGACCACGGTAACGGCCACGACAACGACGACTGAGTCGGGCGATCAGAGGCGATCAGCGGTTGGCGACGCCGTGCGGCACGTGACCGGCGGCGACGTGGTCGCGGGCGGAGACGATGTTGTGTTCGGAATCGTCGAAGAAGATATCGGCGCCGAAGGCTTCCAGGAACGGGCCTTTTGCGCGTCCGCCAAGAAACAGCGCTTCGTCCAGACGGATGCCCCATTCGCGCAAGGTGCGGATGACGCGTTCGTGCGCCGGCACCGAGCGCGCCGTCACCAGTGCGGTGCGGATCGGCGCGTCCTGTCCGGTGGGAAACGCAGCCTGTAGACGATGCAGCGCATCGAGAAAACCGCGGAACGGTCCGCCCGACAACGGTTCGCCCGCATGCTCACGCTCATGCGCTGCAAATGCCGCCAGGCCGCCTTCACGCGATACGCGTTCGCCTTCGTCGCCGAAGATCACCGCGTCGCCGTCGAAGGCAATGCGTAACTGGTCGTGGCGATGCTGCGGGGCCTTGGCCGGCAACAGCGTTGCCGCGGCGATGCCGGCCGCCAGCGCATTGCGCACGTCTTCGGCATGCGTCGAAAGAAACAGGTCCGCGCCGAACGGGCGGATGTACGGATACGGCGCAGCGCCATTGCTGAAGGCCGCGCGCTTGATCGCCAGGCCGTGGTGCGCGATGGAATTGAAGATGCGCAGGCCGGTGTCGGCGGAATTGCGCGAGATCAGGATCACCTCGACCCGCGGCGCATCCGGCGGCGCGCCTTCGTTCAGCGCCAACAGCTTGCGTACCAGCGGGAAGGCGATGCCGGGTTCGAGCAGGTCGTCTTCGTGGCTGCGCTGGAAGTCGGCATAAGCGTCGATGCCCTCGCGCTCGAACAGCGCGTGGCTGTCTTCCATGTCGAACAGGGTTCGCGAGGAAATCGCGACGATCAGGGGATCGGCATCACGGTCGGGCATGGGGCCATTGTGCCCGGTCCCGCGGTCGGTGGTGCAACCTTGCGCGCTTCGGCCGTATCAGCTTCCCCAAGCGCCAGGGAAACGCGCTGCGCGGCTGCCGATCGCGGTCGGCCGGCGCGTCGACCTGGAGGTCCGAAACACGGGCGGCACCCACGGCCCGCCTGAAAGGGGAACCCATGAAGAAAATGATGCTCGCCTTGCTGATGCTCACGGGCAGCCTGGGCGCGATGGCGCAGGAATGCCCGGACCGGTCATCGTATGAACCGGCGCGCGAGATCATCCGCGATCTCAACCGCATCGTCTCGCCGACCGGCGTGCAGGAATCCTACAAGACCCGTATCGGCGGCATCGACCAATGGCTCACGGTCCGCGGCCAGGATCGGGACAACCCGATCATCCTGTTCGTCCACGGCGGACCGGCCTCCCCCGTCACGCCGACGCTCTGGCAGTTCCAGCGGCCGATCGAGGAGTACTTCACCGTCGTCAACTGGGACCAGCGCGGTGCCGGCAAAACCTACAGCGAAGCGTCGCCGGACTCGATCGTCGACAGCATCCGCATCTCGCGCTACGTCGACGACGCGATCGAGGTAGCCGAGCATGTGCGCACCCGTTACGGCAAGCGCAAGCTGATCCTGATGGGACACAGCTGGGGCACCATCGTGGGCATGAAGGCGGCGATCCAGCGCCCGGACCTGTTCTACGCCTACGTGGGCATCGGACAGGTCATCAATACCCGCGACAACGAGCGCATCAGCTACGACTACGGACTTGCGCAGGCCCGGGCGCACGGCAACCAGGCGGCGGTGAAGGAACTGGAGTCGATTGGCCCCTACCCCGGCAACCAGCCGGTCACGCGCGAACGGATCATCATCGCGCGCACCTGGCCGCAGTTCTACGGCGGCCTGACGGCGTACCGCGAGGATTCCAACTACTACTACCGCGGCCCGCGCCTGTCTCCGGAATACGACGACCGCGACCGCTGCGCGATCGACCAGGGCAACGTGCTGACGCTGGGCAAGGTGCTGCCCGAGTTCCTCGACGTGGACTTCAAGGGCGTCCGCTCGTTCCCGATCCCGGTCGTGATGTTCATGGGACGCCACGACTACACCACGCCCTCGTCGCCGACGCAGGCATGGCTCGATCAGGTACGCGCGCCCTACAAGCAGGGCGTCTGGTTCGAGCATTCAGCCCACATGATTCCGTGGGAAGAACCCGGCAAGACGCTGGTCAGCCTGCTGCAGTTCGTGCGACCGCTGGCGACCGGCGCAAGCAGCGCCACGAATGGACGATGACCGCGCTCAGCCGCTGGTGAACTGCTCGGCCAGCATGCGCTCTTCGAGGTTGTGCTCGGGATCGAACAGCAGCGTCACGGTGCGGTCGTGCGACTCGCGGATGGTCACCTCGACCACGTCGCGCACCTCGTGCGAATCGGCCGTGGCGCTGACCGGGCGCTTGTAGGGATCGAGTACGCGGAATTTCACTTCCGTGTCTGCCTTGAGCACGGCGCCACGCCAGCGTCGCGGGCGAAACGCGGCGATCGGGGTCAGCGCAATCACGTTGGCCCCAAGCGGCAGGATCGGGCCCAGCGCCGAGAAGTTGTAAGCCGTGCTGCCAGCCGGCGTCGCCACCAGCACGCCGTCGCAGATCAATTCGTCCAGGCGCGTCTGGTCGCTCAGATCGATGCGCAGGTGCGCGGCCTGGCGCGTCTGGCGCAACAGCGAAACCTCGTTGTAGGCCAGTGAACCCACCGTGGCGCCCGACTCGGTCTGGGCGATCATCTCCAACGGCCGCAGCACCGCCGGCTCGGCCGCGTGCAGGCGCTCCATCAGGCCGTCGCCGTCATGGTGGTTCATCAGGAAGCCGACGGTGCCCAGCTTCATCCCGTATACGGGCTTGCCCAGTCCGCCATGGCGGTGCAGCGTCGACAGCATGAAGCCGTCGCCGCCCAGCGCGACCAGGATGTCGGCATCGGCGGGTTCGTGTTGGCCATGGCGTGCGACCAGTTCGGCGAGCGCGCCTTGCGCTTCGTCCGCGGGACTGGCGAGGAAGGCGATGCGAGGCGTCGCGGTCATCGGCGGCTCCGGCTGAATGCGCGCAGCATAACCCGGTCGCGGTTATCAAACGAAAAGGGCCCGGCATCGGCCGGGCCCCTTCGCAACTCATGACCCTTCGATCAGCCCGCGGCGGCGAGCTGGGCCAGGCGGCGCACCGCGACCGACAGCGTCGGGTAGTCGAGCGACTTCTGGGTCAGCAGGTCGGCGAACATCGTCTGGGTGAAGCGCAGAGAGGCATCGTCGCGCTTCAACCAGGTCTCGACCTTGGCGTCGGCGGCCTTCTTGCCGCCATCGCCCAGGATCTGCGAGACCAGCGTCCGCGCCTGCGAGGCCAACTCGTCGCGCAGCGACCCGCGGGCCAGCGCCTGCCAACGACCATCCACCGGCAACTGCTCGACCTGCTCGTACAGCCACGGGATGTTCAGCGCGGTGCCCAGCGCGAAGTACGCCTTGGCGACCTCCACCGGCGACAGCTTGCGGGCCAGCGCGATCTCGACGATGTCGCAGCCGAACTCGAGCACCGGCAACGCCGCCAGTTGCTCGGCCAGCGCCGCCGGCACGCCCTTGCTCTTCCACTCGTTGAGGCGTGCGGCATAGATATCGCGACGGGTAGCGGTCATCACGCCCGGCACCGCAGCGCGCACGGCCTTGAGGCCGTCGCTGTAGCGCGCCATCGCCGTGGTGATCTCCGGCATCTTGCCCGGACGCGACAGCAGCCAGCGCGACAGCGAGCGCAGCAGATGCCAGATCACCTGCAACGCATCGACCTGCACCGACTCGGGCACCTTGCCGTCGAGCGCGTCGATCTGCGCCCACAGGGCGCGTGCGTCGACCGCCTCGCGGGCGATGGTGTAGGCCTCGGCGACTTCGGCCGGCGTACGTCCGGTGTCCTCGGTCATGCGCAGGGTGAAGGTGGCGCCCATGCGGTTGACCATCGAGTTGGTCACCGCGGTGGCGATGATCTCGCGCTTCAGGCGATGGCCTTCCATCGACTTGGCGTACTTGGCCTGCAGCGGCTTCGGGAAGTAGCGCACCAGTTCCTTCGACAGGTACGGGTCTTCCGGAACGTCCGAATCGAGCAACTGCTGGAACAGCACGATCTTGGAGTACGACAGCAGCACCGCCAGTTCCGGACGCGTCAGGCCCTGGCCGCGTGCCTTGCGCTCGGCAATCTCGGCATCCGAGGGCAGGAACTCGATCTGGCGGTCGAGCAGGCCCTGCGACTCCAGCGTGCGGATGAAGTGCTGCTTGGAGCCCAGGCGGTGCACGCTCATCCGCTCCATCAGGCTGATCGCCTGGTTCTGGCGGTAGTTGTCGTTGAGCACCAGCTGCCCGACCTCGTCGGTCATGTCGGCCAGCAGCTTGTTGCGCGCCGGCAGCGTCAGCTTCTTCTTCTGCACCTCGCCATTGAGCAGGATCTTGATGTTCACCTCGTGGTCGGAGGTGTCCACGCCGGCGGAGTTGTCGATGAAGTCGGTGTTGAGCAGCACGCCGTGATGCGCGGCCTCGATGCGGCCGAGCTGGGTCATGCCCAGGTTGCCGCCCTCGCCCACCACCTTGCAGCGCAGGTCGCGGCCGTTGACGCGCAACGCGTTGTTGGCGCGGTCACCGACGTCGGCGTTGGTTTCGCTGCTGGCCTTGACGTAGGTGCCGATGCCGCCGTTCCACAGCAGGTCGACCGGCGCCTTGAGGATGGCGCTGAGCAGCTCCACCGGGCTCATCGCGGTCACGCCGTTCTCGATGCCGAGCGCGGCCTTGATCTCCGGCGATAGCGGGATCGACTTGGCCGACCGCGCGAACACGCCGCCGCCCTTGCTGATCAGCGACTTGTCGTAGTCGTCCCAGCTCGAGCGCGGCAGCTTGAACATGCGCTCGCGTTCCTTGAAGGTCCTGGCCGCATCCGGGTTCGGGTCCAGGAAGATGTGGCGGTGGTCGAACGCGGCCACCAGGCGGATGTGCTTGCTCAGCAGCATGCCGTTGCCGAACACGTCGCCCGACATGTCGCCGACGCCGGCGACGGTGAAGTCCTGGGTCTGGCTGTCGCGTCCCATCGCGCGGAAGTGGCGCTTGACCGACTCCCATGCGCCCTTGGCGGTGATGCCCATGCCCTTGTGGTCGTAGCCGACCGAGCCGCCGGAGGCGAACGCATCGTCCAGCCAGAAGCCGTGCGCACGGGCGATGCCGTTGGCGATGTCGGAGAACGTCGCGGTGCCCTTGTCGGCTGCGACGACCAGGTACGGGTCGTCGCCGTCATGGCGCACCACGTTCGACGGCGGCACGATCTTGCCTTCGACGAGGTTGTCGGTGATGTCGAGCAGGCCGTTGATGAAGCGCTTGTAGCAGGCCACGCCCTCGTTGAACCAGGCGTCGCGGTTGACCGCCGGATCCGGCAGGTGCTTGCAGAAGAAGCCGCCCTTCGAGCCGACCGGCACGATCACGGTGTTCTTCACCATCTGCGCCTTGACCAAGCCCAGCACCTCGGTGCGGAAGTCCTCGCGGCGATCCGACCAGCGCAGGCCGCCGCGGGCGACCGGGCCGAAGCGCAGGTGCACGCCTTCCACGCGCGGGCCGTACACGAAGATCTCGCGGTACGGACGCGGCTTGGGCAGGTCCGGCACCTTGGACGAATCGAACTTGAAGCTGATGTAGTCCGCCGGACCGCCGTCGGCGCGCACGCCGTCCTTGTACTGGATGTAATAGCTGGTGCGCAGCGTGGCGTCGATGACGCCGACGAAGCTGCGCAGGATGCGGTCCTCGTCGAGGCTGGCGACGCGGTCGAACAGGCTCTTGAGCGCGGTGCGGGTGACATCGACCTGCTGCTCACGCTTGCCGGCGCGCGCATCGATGACCGGTTGCAGTGTCGCCAGGGCCGACTCGTCGCCACGGGCCAGGGCCTGCAGCTGACGGGTGAAGCGGTCCATGCCGGCCTTGATCTCGGCCTTGCTCTCGCGACCGGTAGCCGGGTCGAACTTGCCCTCGAACAGCTCCACCAGCAGGCGCGCCAGCAGCGGATAGCGGTTGAGCGTCTCCTCGACGTAGCTCTGCGAGAACGGCACGCCGACCTGCAGCAGGTACTTGCAGTAGCCGCGCAGCATCGCGACCTGGCGCCAGGACAGGTTGGCGGTCAGGATCAGGCGGTTGAAGCCGTCGTTCTCGGCGTTGCCGCGCCAGATCTGGGCGAAGGCCTGTTCGAAGTTTTCGTCGAGGCTGGAGACGTCCAGGTTTTCGATGGCGGTCTCGACCTCGAAGTCCTGGATGAACAGCGGCATGCCGTCGACGACCACGCGATACGGGTGCTCGGAGATCACCCGCAGGCCCATGTTCTCCATCATCGGCAGCGCATCCGACAGCGGGATGTCGTCGTTCTGGCGATAGAACTTGAAGCGCAGTCCGCCCGCGCCGCGATGCGCGCGGTACAGACTCAGGCGCAGGTCGTCCGGACCGCTGAGTGCGGACAGGTTATCGACGTCGTCGGCTGCGACGCCGGCGCTCACATTCTCGATGTAGCCCGCCGGCAGCGCACGGCCATAGCTGCTGGTCAGCGCCAGGCCTCGGTGTTCGCCATGACGGGCAATCAGCTGCTCGCGCAGGTCGTCCTGCCAGTTGCGGACGATCGCGGCCAGCTCGACCTCGATGCGGCTGCTGTCGGCGTCGATGACCTCGCCGGACATCGGCCGCACGATCAGGTGCAGTTGGGCCAGCGGCGACTCGCCGCCGAGGCTCACGGAGGAGTCGATATGCTCGCCGTGAAGCTCGCGCTTGAGCATCTCCTCGATGCGCAGGCGCACGTCGGTATTGAAGCGATCACGCGGGATGTAAGCCAGCACCGAGAAGTAGCGGCCGTAGCGGTCGCGGCGCAGGAACAGCTTGCTGCGCACGCGCTCCTGCAGGCCGAGGATGCCGGTCGCGGTGCGCAGCAGTTCCTCTTCGGTGGACTGGAACAGCTCGTCGCGCGGCAGGCTTTCCAGGATGTGGCGCAGCGCCTTGCCGCTGTGGCTGTTGGGCACCAGGCCCGACTTCTGCATCACGTATTCATGGCGCTGGCGCACCAGCGGGATATCCCAGGGGCGGCGGTTGTAGGCGCTGGAGGTGTACAGGCCGAGGAAGCGCTCCTCGCGGATCGGCTTGCCCTTGGCGTCGAAGCTGAGCACGCCGATGTAGTCCATGTAGCCGGGACGGTGCACGGTGGCGCGCGCGTTGGTCTTGGTCAGGATCAGCGCATCGACCGAACCCGACTGCGGCATGTAATGCGCCGCCAGCGAGGTCAGCGGGCGCGGCTTGCCCGCGTCCTGCCCGCGCATCAGGCCCATGCCGCTGCTCTGGACCGCGCCGAGCACTTCAGCGTCGCCCTTGCCGGTGACTTCGTACTCGCGGTAACCCAGGAACGTGAAGTGGTTGTCGGCGGCCCAGCGCAGGAACTCCTGCGCCTCGCGCTTGCCTTCGTCGCTGACCGGCAGCTTGCGCGAACCCAGGTCCTCGGCCACCTCCAACATCTTCGCGCGCATCTGCGGCCAGTCGCGCACGGCGGCGCGCACGTCGGCCAGCACCGCTTCCACGGCCTTGCGGATCTTCGGCATGGCCTCGGCGGGCTGGCGGTCGATCTCCAGGTGCATCAGCGACTCGGGCACGCCTTCGCCGACGCTGACCAGCTTGCCGGCCTTGTCGCGCTGGAAGGTCACCACCGGGTGGCCCAGCACGTGCACGCCGATTCCCAGCTCCGCCAGCGCCATCGTCACCGAGTCGACCAGGAACGGCATGTCGTCGTTGGCGATCTGCACGACGGTGTGGGTCGATTCCCAACCCTCGCTCTTGATGGTCGGATTGAACAGGCGCACCAGCGCCGCTCCCGGCTTGCGCGAGCGGGCGAAATCGAGGAAGTCGGTGGCCAGCTCAGCCCAGCCTTCGGCGCTGTGCTGCGGCAGCTCGTCGCTGCTCATGCGCTTGTAGAACGAATTGATGAAGGCCTCGGCCTCGGCGTGGCGCGCCTTGGGCTCGCGCTTGCGCATCGCGGTGAGGATCGGTTCGAGCGAGACGATGCCGTTGCTCGCCTTCGTGGCCGGCTTGGCTTTGCTGGTGATGTCTTTGGCAGGCGATGCCTTGGCCGGCGATGCTTTTGCGGCGGGTTTGGCTGCAGCGTTGCGTTTGGGGCTCATGGGAACGGATGTCCGATGGAATGAGGCCCGCGCTTTCGCGCGGGCCAGGGGGGATACGGTTCAGTACGGAATTGACGCGGACGAAGCCTGTCGCGACACCGGGAGCGGAGGACGCAGAGCGTCAACGTCCACATGGTGCGCGGCGACCCTGCGGTGGTCGGAGAGGTAATGACCGCCACCGCGGTCCACAGGGCAGGCGGTGGGTCGTGACGATCCGAAACGCTTCATGACGTGCTCGGCTCGGGCCTGGCTTAACGCAGGCCCGTCTCGTTGCGGGCAATGACCAGTCGCTGGATCTCGCTGGTGCCTTCGTAGATCTCGGTGATCTTGGCGTCGCGGAAATAGCGCTCCAGCGGCATTTCCTTGGAATAACCCATGCCGCCATGGATCTGCACGGCCTGGTGGGTGATCCACATGGCCGCTTCCGATGCGGTCAGCTTGGCGATGGCGGCCTCGTTGCTGAAGCGCGCGCCGCCGTTCTCGAACTGTCCCTTCTGCCAAGCCGCGCGCAGCGTCAGCAGCAACGCCGCGTCGAGCTTGCACTTCATGTCGGCGATCTTGGCCTGGGTCATCTGGAAGGTACCGATCGGCGCACCGAAGGCCTTGCGCTCGCGCACGTACTCCAGGGTCTTCTCGTAGGCGGCGCGGGCGATGCCGATGGCCTGGCTGGCGATGCCGATGCGACCGGCGTCAAGCACGCCCATGGCGATCTTGAAGCCATGGCCTTCATCGCCGAGCACTTCGTCGGCCTGGGCGACGTAATCGGCGAATTCGATCTCGCAGGTGGCCGAAGCGCGGATGCCGAGCTTGGGCTCGGTCTTGCCGCGATGGAAACCGGGCTTGGCGGTATCGACCACGAACGCGGTGATGCCGCGTGCGCCCTTGTCCGGCTCGGTCATCGCGAACAGCACGATGTACTTGGCGACCGGGCCGGAGGTGATCCAGCTCTTCTTGCCGTTGATGACGTAGGTGCCGTCGGCCTGCCTGACCGCCTTGCAGCGCATGGCAGTCGCGTCGGAACCGGATTGCGGCTCGGTCAGCGCGAAAGCGCCGATCTCGCGACCTTCGGCGATCGCGCGGACGTACAGCTGCTTCTGCGCCTCGGTACCGAACTTGAGAATGCCGTTGCAGAACAGCGAATTGTTGACCGACACGATGGTCGAATGCGCGGCATCGCCCGCGGCGATCTCGACCATGGCCAGCACGTAGCTGATCGGGTCCATGCCGGCGCCGCCGTATTCGGCCGGCACCTCGATGCCCATCAGGCCGTTTTCGCCCAGGGTGCGGATGTTTTCCAGCGGGAACTCACCCGTCTGGTCGTGGTGCTCGGCGCTGGGAGCAATCTTTTCCTGGGCGATGCGGCGGGCCACATCCTGGATCATCAACTGCTCTTCGGTGAAGCGAAAATCCACGTCGGCACCTCGTTTTTAGCTGTTGGGCATTTGCAGACCGCGAATTGTATCCGTGCTGCGTGAATAACCCCACCACCCGGCCTCCCAAAACTTGACCGCCGCAGCCCCGGGGACCACACTTATCGCTATATCGCGATAGGTTGATAAAGCATATGGACCTGGAAGGCTGGTCGTCCCGACTGAAGGTGTTCGCCGACGCCACGCGCGTGCGGCTGCTGGCGCTGATCGAGCGGGAAGAGCTGACCGTGGCCGAACTGTCGGCGATCACCCGCCTCGCCCAGCCCCGCGTTTCGACGCATCTGGCAAAACTGAAGGAAGCCGGACTGGTCCGCGACCGTCGCGCCGGCGTGTCGGCCTACTACCGCTTCGACGATGGCGCCCTCGACAGTGCGCAGAAGTCGTTGTGGCAAACCCTTCGCGAAGGCAGCGACGATCCGTTGCTGCGCCAGGACGCCGAACGGGTGGCCGACGTGCTCGCCTCGCGGGCCGCCGACCAGAACTGGGCCGACACGGTGGCGGGCGACATGGAGCGCCATTACTCGCCCGGCCGCACCTGGGAAGCAATGGCGCGCTCCGCCCTGCCCCTGCTCCAACCCGGTGACGTGCTCGACATCGCCTCCGGCGACGGCGTGCTGGCCGAACTGCTGGCGCCGCACTCCAACCGCTACGTGTGCCTGGACTCGAGCACCAAGGTCGTGCTGGCCGCATCCGAGCGGCTGCGCAAGCTCAGGAATGTCGAGGTGCGCGAAGGCGACATGCACGCCCTGCCTTTTCCGGACGCGCATTTCGACCTGGTCGTGCTGATGCATGCGCTGACCTACGCCGACCAGCCGGCCCAGGCCGTGGCCGAGGCCGCACGCGTGCTGCGTCCCGGCGGACGCCTGCTGCTGACCAGCCTGGCGCGCCACGAGCACCGCGGTGTCGTCGAGGCCTATGGACACGTCAACCTCGGATTCGCCGAGAAGGACCTGCAGAAGTTCGTGTCACGGGCCGGACTGGATGTGACCAGCTGCGAGACCGTCACCCGCGAGCGTCGTCCGCCGCATTTCGAAGTCATCGCGCTCATCGCCCACAAGCCGGCCGAAGCCGCTTCCGGGCGCAAGCACGCCGACAAGACCAACGCGCGCCCCACCGCGAAGAAGAACTGACATGACCGCACATCTCCCCTGGATCAACCCGCAACGCGCCGATGCGCTGCAACGCCTGCTGGCCGAGCGCATTCTCGTCATCGATGGCGCAATGGGCACCATGATCCAGCAGCACCAGCTCGATGAAGCCGCCTATCGCGGCGAGCGTTTCGCCCACGGCTACGACCAGGCCTACGCGCTGGCCGACCATGCCCATGGCGAAAGCTGCGGCTGCTCGCGCGACCAGCGCGGCAACAACGACCTGCTCAGCCTGACCCAGCCGCAGATCATCAGCGACATCCACGCGCAGTACCTCGACGCGGGCGCGGACCTGATCGAGACCAACACCTTCAACTCGACCACGGTGTCGCTGGCCGACTACGGGCTGGAGCACCTGGCACGCGAACTGAACGAGACCGGCGCGCGCCTGGCCCGGGCCGCCTGCGATGCGGCGCAGGCCAAGGACCCGGGCCGTCCCCGTTTCGCCATCGGCGTATTGGGCCCTACCAGCCGCACCGCCTCGCTGAGTCCCGACGTCAACCGACCGGGCTTTCGCGCGATCAGTTTCGATGAACTGCGCGTGGCCTACCGCGAGGCGACCGACGGTCTCATCGACGGCGGCGCCGACATCCTGATGGTCGAGACGGTGTTCGACACGCTCAACGCCAAGGCGGCCCTGTTCGCCATCGAGGAAGCGTTCGAGGCGCGCGGCGCGCGATTGCCGGTGATGGTATCGGGCACGATCACCGACGCCTCCGGACGCACGCTGTCCGGCCAGACCGCCGAGGCGTTCTGGTATTCGCTGCGCCACTCGCAGCCGCTGGCGATCGGCCTGAACTGCGCGCTCGGCGCCAAGGACCTGCGCGTGCACGTCGACGTGCTGTCCCAAGTCGCCGACGCCTACATCAGCACCCACCCCAACGCCGGTTTGCCCAACGCCTTCGGCGGCTACGACGAGACGCCCGAAGACATGGCCGCCGTATTGGGCGAGTTCGCACAGGCGGGCCTGCTGAACCTGGTCGGCGGCTGCTGCGGCACCACGCCGGCGCACATCGCCGCGATTGCCGAGGCGGTGAAACCGCATGCCCCGCGCACCCTGCCGCAGCTGGAGGTGGCCGCGGCATGAGCGTACTGACCCGTCAGACCCGGCTGAGCGGCCTGGAACCGCTGCAGATCACGCCTGAAAGCAACTTCATCAACGTCGGCGAGCGCACCAACGTCACCGGCAGCGCGCAGTTCAAGAAACTCATCCTCGAAGGTCGCTACGACGAAGCCGTCGTGGTCGCGCGCCAGCAGGTCGAGAATGGCGCCCAGGTGATCGACGTCAACATGGACGAGGGCCTGCTCGACTCCGAGCAGGCGATGGTGACCTTCCTCAACCTGATCGCGGCCGAGCCGGACATCGCGCGCGTGCCGGTGATGGTCGACAGTTCGAAGTTCAGCGTGATCGAGGCCGGCCTGAAGTGCCTGCAGGGCAAGGGCATCGTCAACTCGATCTCGATGAAGGAAGGCGAAGCCGAGTTCCTGCGCCAGGCGCGGCTGGTGCGCCGCTACGGCGCCGCCGTGGTGGTGATGGCCTTCGACGAGGCCGGCCAGGCCGACACGATCGAGCGCAAGGTCGAGATCAGTTCGCGTGCCTATCGCCTGCTGACCGAGCAGATCGGCTTCCCGCCCGAGGACATCATCTTCGACCCCAACGTGTTCGCGATCGCCACCGGCATCGAGGAGCACAACGACTACGCCGTGGCCTTCATCGAGGCCGCGCGCGAACTCAAGCGGCGTTTTCCGTTCAGCCATATCTCCGGCGGCGTTTCCAACGTCTCGTTCTCGTTCCGCGGCAACGAGCCGGTGCGCCAGGCCATCCATGTCGTGTTCCTGTACCACGCCATCAAGGCCGGCATGGACATGGGCATCGTCAATGCCGGCGCGCTGCCGCTTTACGACGACCTCGAGGCTGACCTGCGCGAGCGCGTCGAGGATGTCGTGCTCAACCGTCGCAGCGACGCCACCGAACGACTGCTCGAGATCGCCGACCGCTTCAAGGGCAAGAAGGGCGAAAAGAAGGTCGAGGACCTGGCCTGGCGCGACAAGCCGGTGCGTGCGCGCCTGTCCCACTCGCTGGTCCATGGCATCGACCAGTACATCGAAGTCGATACCGAGGAAGCCCGCAGCCAGTCGACGCGTCCGCTGGACGTGATTGAAGGGCCGTTGATGGACGGCATGAACGTGGTCGGCGACCTGTTCGGCGCCGGCAAGATGTTCCTGCCGCAGGTGGTCAAGTCCGCGCGCGTGATGAAGAAGGCGGTGGCCTACCTGCTGCCCTACATCGAGGCCGAGAAGCTGCGCACGGGCGATGCCGGCAAGTCCAACGGCAAGATCGTCATGGCGACGGTCAAAGGCGACGTCCACGACATCGGCAAGAACATCGTCGGCGTGGTGTTGGCCTGCAACAACTTCGAGGTCGTCGACCTGGGCGTGATGGTGCCGGCGCAGACCATCCTGGATCGCGCCAAGGCCGAGAACGCGGACCTGATCGGCCTGTCCGGTCTGATCACGCCGTCGCTGGAAGAGATGAGCCACGTCGCCCGCGAGATGCAGCGGCAAGGTTTCGCGATTCCGCTGCTGATCGGTGGCGCCACCACCTCGCGTGCGCACACCGCGCTGAAGATCGACCCGCATTACCAGTCGCCGACCGTGTGGGTGAAGGATGCCTCGCGCGCGGTCGGCGTGGCGCAATCGCTGATCAGCAACGACCTGCGGGCGCCGTTCGTGGCCGCCAACGACGCCGATTACGCCGAGATCCGCCAGCGCCACAAGCAGCGCGGCGACGGCAAGCGCTTGGTCTCGCTCGGGAAGGCCCGCGGCCAACGCTTCGATGGTCACTGGGACCAGTACGCGCCGCCCGCGCCGATGCAGCCGGGCCTGCATGTATTCGACGACTATCCGCTGGCCGAACTGGTCGAGTACATCGACTGGACGCCGTTCTTCAATACCTGGGAACTGGCCGGCAAGTACCCGGCCATCCTCACCGATGACATCGTCGGTGCGCACGCCAGCGAGTTGTACCGCGATGCACGCGCGATGCTGAAGAAGATCGTCGGCGAGAAGTGGCTGACGGCCAGGGCCGTGTTCGGCCTGTGGCCCGCCAATGCAACCGGCGACGATGTCGTGGTGGACGCCGGTGGCGCAGCCACCACGTTGCATTTCCTGCGCCAGCAGGTCGACAAGCCGGTCGAACGTCCCGACTTCTGTCTGGCCGACTTCATCGCTCCGAAGGACAGCGGCCGACAGGACTGGATCGGCGCGTTCGCCGTCACCGCCGGCATCGGCATCGAGGAGCACGTCACGAGGTTCGAAGCCGATCACGACGATTACAACGCGATCCTGCTCAAGGCACTGGCCGACCGCTTCGCCGAGGCACTGGCCGAACGCCTGCACCAGCGGGTGCGCAAGGAATTCTGGGGCTACGCCGGCGATGAGACGCTGGACAACGACGCCCTGATCCACGAGTCCTACCGTGGCATCCGACCCGCCCCCGGCTATCCGGCGTGCCCGGAGCACAGCGAGAAGGCCACCTTGTTCCGCCTGCTCAACGCCGAGAACAATGCCGGCGTGCGCCTGACCGAGAGCTTCGCGATGTACCCGGCGGCGGCCGTGTCCGGCTATTACTTCAGCCATCCCGACAGCCAGTACTTCGTCGTCGGTCGCGTCTCCAAGGAACAGGTGGAGGATTACGCGCGCCGCAAGGGCGTCAGCCTGGCCCAGGCCGAGCGCTGGCTGGCGTCGAACCTGGACTACGACCCGGAATGAGTCGCGGCGCCGATACGGCGCCGCAGCGACATCGGGAGTCCGTAACGGGCTTGATGCAATGCGCCGTCGCGTCTGCGGCGGCGTCGGGTTTGGCGTACGGAGTTTGGCGCGAATTACCAGACCAGGTCGTCGGGTACCTGGTACTTCGGATCCGCGTACGGGTCGTCCCCGGCCGGCGCGTTCGGATCGACCTTGAGGGCGATGGAGGGTGCGAACACGGCTTCGGCTTCTGCCAGCAGCGCGGCATCGACCAGCAGGTAACGCCCGTCCATCTGCAGCACGCCGAGTTCGCCGGCGTTGAGCGCCTTCAGCTGCACTTCGGTGACGTAGATGCGCTTGATCTTGCCGCCGTAGGGAAAATGGCGCGCGATATCCGCAGCCGGATCGTTGAGCGCCTTGTCCTTGACCAGTTCGGCCAGCTTGGCTCGCGCTTCGCGACGCAGGCGCGCCTCTTCCTGCTTGGCAGCCTCGGCGGCGATGCGCTCGTCTTTCTCGCGCTGGGCGCGGATCGCGTACGCCTTGGCCAGATCGATGTCTTCGCGCGTGCGGGGCTTGCCCTGCCCTTGTCTCTGCGGCGCAGGGCCCTGCGGCGCTTGTCCATGCCGTGCTTGCCCATGCCGCGCATGCCCATGCGGCGGCTTCCTGGCTGCCGGCTTGGTGTTGCGACCGGCATCCGGCCGCGGCGCCTGGCCACCGGGGCCCGACGGCTTGCCGGACTTTTGCTGCGCAGGGCGCTCGGGCTTGGGTGCTGGCTTGAAACCCAGTCCCAGGAGTTGGTCGCGGAGGCTGTCGCTCATAGTTCCGGATCAGTAGTGCGGCGGGGGTGGTTCTTGCGAGGGATCGGCGCTGATGGGGTTGGCCGCCATGGCGCTGCGCAGCTGCCGGACTTCTTCCAGCACGCGATGCAACAGCAGCGCGGTGCGCGCCTCTTCGTCGCGCGCGGCGGCCAGTGCGTCGCTCATCTCGCCCAGGGCGTGTTCCTGGAACGCCAGGCGCGTTTCCAGTTCGATCAGGCGTTGTTCCAGCGGCGTGCTCATCGCTTCGGTTCCGTCATTCGACCGAGGCTACGGATCGACCGCGGCCGATGCCGTAATAGGCCAATTCGGCCGCTTCGACTTCATCGGGATGGTAAAGGTTGCGGCCGTCGAAGATCACCCGGTCGGCCAACGCTGCGCGCAGTCGCTCGAAGTCTGGGCTGCGGAACTGCTTCCACTCCGTCACCACCACCAGCGCGTCCGCGCCGACCAGGGCCGCGTTGGCCGAATCGCACAGCTCCAGGCCGTCGCGCTCGCCGAAGACGCGCTGCGCCTCGTGACCGGCTTCGGGATCGTAGGCACGCACCTTGGCGCCGGCATCCCACAGTTGCTGCAGCAGGCGGCGGCTCGATGCCTCGCGCATGTCGTCGGTATTGGGCTTGAACGCCAGGCCCCACACCGCGAACGTCTTGTCGCGCAGCGCGGCCTGGTTTCCGTAATGGCGTTCGATCAGTTCGAACAGGTGGCCCTTCTGGCGGTCGTTGACCGATTCCACCGCGCCCAGCAGTTCGGCGCGATAGCCGAACTGGTGCGCGGTGCGCTCCAGCGCCTGCACGTCCTTCGGGAAGCACGAGCCACCGTAACCGGCGCCCGGGTAGATGAAATGCCAGCCGATGCGCGGATCCGAGCCGATGCCCTGGCGCACCATCTCCACGTCCGCGCCCACCTTTTCGGCGATGTTGGCGATCTCGTTCATGAAGCTGATCTTGGTCGCGAGCATCGCGTTGGCCGCGTACTTGGTCAGCTCGGCCGAACGCACGTCCATCACCACGATGCGCTCGTGGTTGCGGTTGAACGGCGCATACAGGCGCTTGAGCTTGTCCACCGCCACGGCGCTGCCGGCGCCGATCACGATGCGGTCCGGACGCATGCAGTCGTTGACCGCATCGCCCTCCTTGAGGAACTCGGGATTGGAGGCCACCTCGAAGGCGATGTCGGCGCCGCGCGCAGCCAGTTCTTCGGCGATCGCCGCACGCACCTTGTCGGCGGTGCCGACCGGCACGGTCGACTTGTTGACGATTACCGTCGGCCCGCCCAGGTGGCGGCCGATGGTGCGCGCCACTGCCAGCACGTACTTGAGGTCTGCGCTGCCGTCCTCGTCCGGTGGCGTGCCCACGGCGATGAAGATCACGTCGCCGTGTCCGACCGCAGTCGCGGCGTCGGTGGTGAAATGCAGACGGTCGGCGGCGTGGTTGGCCTTGACCATCGGTTCCAGGCCCGGCTCGTAGATCGGGATCACGCCCTGGTTGAGTCCGTCGACCTTGGCCCGGTCGATGTCCACGCACACCACGTCGTGGCCGACATCGGCCAGGCAGGTGCCGGTGACCAGGCCGACGTAACCGGTGCCGAAGATGGTGACGCGCATGCGGATTCCCGAGAGCTGAACACTGAAGCTGAAATGGAAGACGCCGGCGGCGAACCGCCGGCGTCATGAGGTTGCGACCTTACTTGGCGCCCGGCTTGACGATCTCGAGCAGTTCGACCTCGAAGGCCAGCGTCGCGTTCGGACCGATCGGACCGCCCGGCGTGCCCTTCTCGCCATAACCAAGCTTGGCCGGGATCCACAGCTTGTACTTGCTGCCAACCGGCATCAGCGCAATGCCCTCCTGCCAGCCGGGCACGACCTGGCCGAGCGGGAACACGACCGGCTCGCCGCGATCGTAGGAACTGTCGAAGGTCTTGCCGTCGAGCAGCGTGCCCTTGTAATGCACGCGCACGACATCGCTGGCCGTCGGCTTGGGACCGGTGCCTTGGGTGACGACTTCGTACTGCAAGCCCGAAGCGGTGGTCTTCACGTTCGGCTTCTTGCCGTTCTCGGCCATGAACTTCTGGCCGTCCTCGAGATTCTTCTTGGACTTGGCCATCATCTCGGCGATCTGCTTGGCCTGCATCTTCTGCATGAAGGCCTCGTTGATCTGCTGTGCCTGCTTCTCGTCCATCAGCAGTTTCTCGCCGGCCAGCGAGCTCTTGACGGCCTTGGCGACGACGTCGAAATCGATCTCGTCCTTGATCGGCTCCAGCGACTTGCCCAGGCCCATGCCGATCATGTAGCTGACGCGGTCCTTCTCGGTCGGAAGCCCGGCAATGGCGTTGCCGTCGGCGGGCTTGCCCGCTTCCGCGGCAGCGGTCTTGTCGGCATCGGCCTTGTCGGCGGACTTGTTGCAACCGGCTGCAAACAGCGCGAGCGAACCCACGGCGAGTGCAAGCGCGGTATGACGCAGGTACGGATTGATCGACATCTAAATGGACTCCTGGAGACGTACTGGAACGTGGCAGACCGCGGATGCAGCCGACAGCCAGACAAGCTGCCAGCCACGAGCTGAACGACGGGTGTTACATGAACATCATTGCCGAAAGTCAGCTCAGAGGATGGCCATCAGTTCGACTTCGAACACCAGCGTAGCGTTCGGACCGATGCCGCCCTGCGGCATGCCCTTCGGCCCATAGGCCAGGTCGCCCGGAACCCAGAACTTGAACTTGCTGCCGACCGGCATCATCGACACGCCTTCGGTCCAGCCTGCGATGACCTGGTTGAGCGCGAACTCGGCCGGCTGGCCGCGGCCGTACGAGCTGTCGAACTCGGTGCCATCGAGCAGCGTGCCGCGGTAGTTCACGCGGACGCGATCGGTGGCCTTCGGACGCGGACCAGCGCCCTGGCGCAGCACCATGTACTGCAGGCCCGAGCCGGTCGTGAACACGCCCTTGGTGGCCTTGTTCTGCGTGAGGAAAGCCGCGCCATCGCTGCGGTTCTTCTCGGCCAGCTCCGCGACCTGCGCCATCATCTTGTTCTGCACCTTCTGCTGGAAGGCCTGGCGCACCGTCGCCATTTCGGCTTCGCTCAGCAGCGGCTTGCCCTTGGCGAACGACGTGCGGATGGCCTGCACCAGCACCGGCACTTCCAGCTCGTCCTTGATCGGCGCCAGCGAACGGCCGACGTCGGCGCCCACCAGGTAACCGACCTTGTCCTTCGCCACGTCCGGCACCTTGGCGTCGGCCGGCGCCTGGCCGGCGCGCGACGCGATGCGCAGCATCAGCGACTGGCCGACCGTCTTGGCCTCGGTCTCGGTGATCAGCGGCTGCTTGCCGGCGAAAGCGTTGTCGACGGCGCGCTGGAACGCGGCGATGTCGAGGTCGGGCGCCACCGGCGCGATCGACTGGGCGATGTCGCTGCCCACCATGTAGCTGGCTTTTTCGCGGTCGGTGGTCAGCACGGTCTTGTCCTGGGCAATTGCGGTGGCGCTGATCAGCGTGGCCGCAGTGGTAAGCAACACGGCTGCGCCGCGCACGAAAGCCTTCATCGGGTTCCTACTCCTGTCGCGCACCGCGGAGGCGGTGCCGGGTCACGTATTGTCGCGATCGCCGGCAATGCCGGCAATTGCGGGTTTCCTGCATCCAGCAATGCTCAGCGCGAGCGCGGCGCCTTCAGCGCCTTTTCGATGGCAGCCACGACGGCCGGATCGTCTGGCGTGACCTTGCTGCCGAAACTGGCGACGAGCTGCCCGTCGCGACCCAGCAGATACTTGTGGAAGTTCCACTTGGGCGCCTCGCCGGACGCCTTGGCCAGGGTGCGGTACAGCGGCGTGGCTTCGTCGCCCACGACATGCACCTTCTGGAACATCGGGAACTTCACGCCATAGGTCAGCGTGCAGAACTCCTGGATCTGCTTCTCGTCCTCGAATTCCTGCGCCTTGAAGTCGCCCGAGGGGAAGCCCAGCACCGCAAAGCCCTCGCCCTTGTACTTGGCGTGCATCGCTTCCAGCGCCTCGAACTGCGGGGTGTAGCCGCATTTGCTGGCGGTATTGACCACCAGCACCACGTCGCCCCGATAGGTCTTGCCCAGGTCGACCGGGGCCTTGCCGGCCAAGGGGCGATAGCTACCCGACAGCAGGCTGGCGGCAGCCAGCGCAGCCGTGGCGCTCAGGGACAGGGCCAGGACGGCCGAAACAAGCAGGGTTTGGGGACGCATCGGTGGTCTCGTTCAGGGAGCGGGCGAAGTATGACTTCAGTTGGGTGGCCTTGGCTTGACGGAGCGTATTTTGGTGTTATAGTTGCCTACAACACCGGTCTACCAACGAGCAGGATGTTCGCCATGAACCGCAGGCTCCACAACTCGTACACCGCAATGCTGGCCACGGGCGCCGCGCTGGCGCTGGGCCTGATGCTGGCCAGCCCGACCACGCTGAATCCGCAGCCTGAAGCAATCCAGGTGCAGGTCGGAGCCCTGGGCTTCAGCTACCTCCCCGCCAAGGCCGGCGTCGACAATGCTGAACGCGCCAAGGCCCTGACCCGCAGTATCGAGCGCCGGGCCGACCACGTCGAAACGCTGGCCGATGCCGCTGCCCTCACGGCGGAGATCGCCACCGCCGCGGCGCTGACCAGTTCCCTGCGCGAGATCGACCAGGCCGACGCCACCAACGACTCGCCTCGTTCCGCCAACAAGACCCGTCACCGGAGCCGCCAGACTCTAGCCATGCCTTACTTCTCATTCGCACCGCAGGGCTGATCCCATGACCGCCATCCAGTGGAGCGACGGCGCTCCCATCTACCGCCAGTTGAAGGAGCGCGTCGTAGCGATGATGCTCGACGGGGTCCTCAAGCCCGGTGACGCCCTGCCCTCCGTGAGGCAGGTCGCGGCCGAGTATCAGCTCAATCCCATCACTGTCTCGCGCGCCTATCAGGAACTGGCGGACGAGGCTCTAGTCGAAAAACGCCGAGGACTGGGCATGTACGTGACCGAAGAGGCAGCAAGGAAACTGCTCGTCAACGAGCGGGAACGTTTCCTCCGCGAGGAATGGCCGCTGGTGCTCGAGCGCATCCAGCGCCTGGGCCTGAGCATGGAAGATCTGATGACAACCGGCGGCCGCAACGGCGCGGCAGGTGTGCCATGAACGACATCGCATACAACGGCGGCGCCCGCACCCAGACCCGAAACGTGGTCAGTGCCCGGCACCTGCGCAAGGCCTACAAGAACAAGGTGGCACTGGACGACACCGCGTTCGAGATCCCGGCCGGTCGCATCGTCGGCCTGATCGGCCCCAACGGCGCCGGCAAGACCACGGCGCTCAAGGCGATCCTCGGCCTGATTCCGTTCGAGGGCGACTTGTCGGTGCTCGACCGCGACCCGCGCACGCAGCGTGACGAGCTGATGCAGGACGTGTGCTTCATCGCCGACGTCGCGGTGCTGCCGCGCTGGATCCGCGTCAAGGAGGCGATCGAGTTCGTCGCCGGCGTACACCCGCGCTTCGACCGCGCCAAGTGCGAGCGTTTCCTCGCCCACACCCAGCTCAAGCCCAACCTGCGCGTACGTGAGATGTCCAAGGGCATGATCGTGCAGTTGCACCTGGCGCTGGTGATGGCGATCGACGCCAAACTGCTGGTGCTGGACGAGCCGACGCTCGGCCTCGACATCCTCTACCGCAAGCAGTTCTACCAGCGCCTGCTGGAGGACTACTTCGACGAGGAGAAGACCATCATCGTCACCACCCACCAGGTCGAGGAGATCGAACACATCCTCACCGACGTGATGTTCATCCGCGACGGCAAGATCGTGCTGAACCACGACATGGAACACCTGGGCGAGCGCTTCACCGAGGTGATGGTCGATGCCGGCAAGCTCGAGCTGGCCCGCGCGCTCAACCCGATCGACGAGCGCGCTCTGCCGTTCGGCAAGACCGTGATGTTGTTCGACGGCGCCACGGACGACCAGCTCGCCGGACTCGGCGAAACCCGCACGCCGGGGCTGGCCGACCTGTTCGTCGCCACCATGAAGGGGACCTACGCATGAACGCCATTGCAGCCAGCCATCCGCATGCCGCGGTGGCCCACCCCACGCACAAGCTCAAGCTGCTGCTCAAGCGCGAGTTCTGGGAGCACAAGGGCGGCTTCTTCTGGGCCCCGCTGGTCGCCGGCGCGATCTTCCTGGTGCTGAGCCTGATGGGCATCGGCGCCGGCGAGGTGATGCTGCGCAAGGTCCCCGATCAGGCCACGATCAACGTCGAAGGCGGCAGCTTCAAGTTCAACGGACTGAACCTGGGCCAGCTGACCGACAAGCTCAGCCCGGACGAGCTGCGCGAGTTCGGCGGGGTCCTCGACGCCAGCCTGTACATGTCGGCGATGTGGCCCTTCGTGGTGCTGGCCTTCGTCGTGTTCTTCTACTGCCTGGGCAGCCTGTACGACGACCGCAAGGACCGCAGCGTGCTGTTCTGGAAGTCGCTGCCCGTCTCCGACCGCGACACCGTGCTGTCAAAAGTGCTCAGTGCCACCGTGATGGCTCCGGCGATTGCCATTGGCGCCGCCGTGCTGACCATGTTCGGCTCGCTGATCCTGTACAGCCTGGTGGTGCTCATGCACGGCGGCAATCCGGCCACGCTGCTGTGGGCGCCGGCCAGTCCGCTCAAGGTGGCCGCACACCTGATCGCCTCTCTCCCGATCTACGCGCTGTGGGCGATGCCGACCGTGGGCTGGCTGATGCTGTGCTCGGCCTGGGCCAAGAGCAAGCCGTTCCTGTGGGCGATCATGATTCCGGTGTTCGCAGGCATCTTCGTCAGCTGGTTCGACCTGATGCACGCCTTCAACCTGGAGTCGGTGTGGTTCTGGAAGAACGTCGTGGCCCGCGCCCTGCTCAGCGTGGCACCGGCCAGCTGGTTCGACGCGGCGAATATCGGTCCGGTCAATGTCGAAGGCCCGCAGGCGATCCACTCGGTGGTCAACCTGGGCACGATGTATTCGGTCCTGGCAACGCCGCAACTTTGGCTCGGCGTGGTGGCCGGCGTGCTGATGATCATCGCGGCGATCCGCCTGCGCCGCTGGCGGGACGAGGGCTGAGCCCTGCTCGGGACCGCGACTGCAACCATCGGTCGCGGTCCCGCATCACAACGCCCAGTCCACGAAGGAATCCGAGCCATGCGTCCCAGCCACACTGTCCTCCTTGCCGTTGCATCGTTCCTTTCCATGGCCGCACACGATGCCGCCGCCCAGGAAGACCGCCATTGCCCGCACTCGCAGCCTCGCAACCTGCAGTTGGACCTCACCGGTGTGAAGGCCGTGGTGTTCGACATCGGACCCCACGACCTGCGAGTCAACGCTTCGGCCAACGCTCGCGGTGGAGTCCAGGGCAAGGCCTGCAGTTCGGATGAGCAGGAGTTGCCGCTGCTCACGCTGACCCAGGAGCGCAGCGGCGACAAGCTGCTGGTCCGCGCCCAGCGCGAGCAGATCCAGAACGGCTTCTTCAAGGACACCGCGTCGCTGGGTCGACATCTGTTTGGCAACCACTATTCCTACCTGACGTTGACCGCCGACATTCCCGCGGGAATGCCGGTGCAGCTCAAGGTGGGTTCCGGCGATGCGGTCGTGGTCGGCGCGACCTCATTGAGCGCCGATGTCGGCTCCGGCGACGTCCAGGCCCGCGGCATTCGCGGTCTGGTCGAGGCCCATGTCGGTTCCGGCGACATCGAACTGGACGACATCGGCGAACTGAAAGTCCGGTCGGTCGGCTCCGGCGACATCAGCGCCCGCCGCATCGCGCGCGGCGCCGAAGTAAAGAGCGTTGGCTCGGGCACCGTCGAACTGCAAACCGTGGGCGGCAACGTCGACGTCGGCAGTATCGGTTCCGGCGACCTCGACGTCCGGGATGTGCGCGGTGCCCTTTCGGTGCGTTCCGTCGGCAGCGGCTCGGTGGACCACAGCGCCGTCGCCGGCGGCGTGTCGTTGCCCGAGCAGTGATCAAGGCAACGCCTTCCACTTACCCTGAGCGAACACAAGCCATGAACTCCTCCGTCCGCACCCTCGTCGTCGCCGCGCTGCTGTCCAGCCTGCCGCTGCTCGGCGCCTGCGAATCCAAGGCCCCGGCTCCGGCCGGGAACGATCACGTCGAGCCCACCGCCTCGGTGATTTCCAAGGCGACCCGCGAAGCGCTCAAGGAAGTCCGCAAGGAGCTGGCCGAAGGCAACATCTCGATCTCCGACGATCATGGGCAGCACGGAAAAGCCGAGATCACGCCCCAGGGCGACCTGCTCATCGACGGCCGAGCCATCACCATCACGGCCGAACAGCGCAAGCTGCTGCTTGAACATCGTGGCCACATCATCGCGTTGGCCGAGGCCGGCGCCGAAGTCGGCATGCAGGGCGCGGACCTGGCCACCAAGGCCATGGGCGAGGCGCTGAAGGGCGTATTCACCGGCAATACCGACGAGATCGAAAAGCGCGTCGAAGCCGAGGCCGGCAAGATGAAGGCATCGGCGTTGAAGCTGTGCGACAAGCTGCCGGCGATGATGGCGTCGCAGCAGAAGCTGAAGGCGTCGCTGCCCGAATTCGCGCCGTACGCAACGATGGACCAGGACGACATCAAGGACTGCCGCGACGAGGTGGTGGAGCGCGAAGGCACCAAGCACGAGAACTTCGCAGCCAAGGCGGCCGCGGAGCCGTCCAAGGAACCGGCCAGGCAGTAAGCCGACTGTTCGCTAGGGCGTGGCGGCGTCAACCGCCGCCACCGCCTCCGCCTTGCTGGATGCCCCCGCGCGTCAGGGCCGTGGGATCCAGCAGTCGACGCAATTCCTTCTCCGGCAAACCCGTCGCCTCGACCGCGACATCGAGCACGGCGCGTCCTTCCTTGTAGGCCTGCTTGGCGATGGCCGCTGCCTTCTCGTAACCGATGATCGGGTTGAGCGCGGTGACCAGGATCGGATTGCGGTCCAGTGCCTCGCGCACACGGTCCTGGCGCGGTTTGATTCCGGCGATCGCATCGTCGGCGAGCAGGCGCATGACACGGGCCAGCAGTCCGATCGAATCGAGCAGGTCGCAGGCGATCAGCGGCAGCATCACGTTGAGCTGGAAGTTACCGCTCTGGCCGGCCACGGTAATCGCGGCGTGATGGCCGATGACCTGCGCGCACACCATGCAGGTCGCTTCCGGGATCACCGGATTGACCTTGCCCGGCATGATCGAACTGCCCGGCTGCAATGCCGGCAGTTCGATTTCGCCCAGCCCCGCCAGCGGTCCGGAATTCATCCAGCGCAGGTCGTTGGCGATCTTCATCAGTGCCACCGCCAGCGCATTGAGCTGACCTGACAGCTCGACCGCATCGTCCTGCGAGGCGATGCCTTCGAACTTGTCGTCAGCCGATTCGAACTTCGTCCCCGACAACACCGAAAGCGACCTGGCCATGGCCTTGCCGAAGCGCGGATCGGCGTTGATGCCGGTGCCGATGGCGGTGCCGCCGATCGGCAGGCGACGCAGGCGTTTGAGCGCATCCTCGATACGCCCCTGCGCCGAGGCCAGTTGCGCCGCCCAGGCGCCGAACTCCTGCGCGAAGGTCAGCGGCATCGCGTCCATCAGGTGGGTGCGGCCGGTCTTGGTGACCTTGCCCAGCGCCCGTCCCTTGGCCTCGATGGCCTTGCGCAGGTGCTTCAATGACGGCAGCAGTTGCTCGACGGTGGCGATCTGCGCCGAGACGCGGATCGCAGTCGGGATCACGTCGTTGGAGCTCTGGCCGAGGTTGACGTGGTCGTTGGGATGTACGGCCTTGGCACCCGCCTTGCCGCTACGCGTGGCCAGCGTGGCAATGACCTCGTTGGCGTTCATGTTGCTCGACGTGCCCGAGCCGGTCTGGAACACGTCGATCGGGAACTGGGCATCGTGCTCGCCCTGCGCCACGCTCAATGCCGCCGCGCGGATCGCGCTCGCGGCGCCCTTGCCGAGCAGACCCAACCCGCCATTGACCTCGGCCGCGGCGGCTTTGATCAGCCCAAGCGCGCGAATGAACTCCCGCGGCATCGGGCGACCGGATATCGGGAAGTTCTGCACCGCGCGCTGGGTCTGCGCGCCCCACAGCGCATCGGCCGGCACTCGCAGCTCGCCCATGCTGTCGTGTTCGGTGCGAAAGCGCGGGCTGCGGGCGCGTCTGGTGGCCATGGCGGTGTCCTCGATCCATCGTTTGGCCGCAGCTTACGCCGTGGGTGCGCAAGCCGCTTTCACCGGTGACGCTGCCCCACGGTCCGCCCGCCCCGCGGAGGGCTGAAAAGCCGGCCGGCAGGCCCTGATCGGGCTGGCTGTAGAATGGCGGGCTCGCTTCCCAATGCCCCTGCCATGTCCAGCCAGATCGAAACCCAGCTGCTCGCCCTGTCCCCGCTCGATGGCCGCTATGCCGGCAAGGTCGATGCGCTGCGCCCGATCTTTTCCGAGTACGGCCTGATCAAGGCGCGCGTGAAGGTCGAGGTCGAATGGCTGCTCGCATTGGCGAACGAGCCGGGCATCGTCGAGCTCAAGCCTTTCTCCGAAGCCGCCGCTGCCCGCCTGCGCGCGCTTGCCGACGACCTGTCGCCCGCCGATGCCGCGCGGGTCAAGGAGATCGAGCGCACCACCAACCACGACGTCAAGGCGGTGGAGTACCTGATCAAGGAGCGCCTGAAGGACGACGCCGAGTTGGGGCCGGCGCTGGAGTTCGTGCACTTCGCCTGCACCTCCGAGGACATCAACAACCTCAGCTATGCACTGATGCTCAACCAGGCGCGGCAGTTCGTACTGCTGCCCAAGCTCGACGAGCTGATCCAGAAGCTGCGCGCGATGGCGCACGAACATGCAGCGCTGCCGATGCTGTCGCGCACGCACGGCCAGACCGCTTCGCCGACCACCGTCGGCAAGGAACTGGCCAACGTCGTCGCCCGCCTGCAGCGCCAGGGCGAGACCCTGGCCGGCGCCCGCATGCCGGGCAAGATCAACGGCGCGGTCGGCAACTACAACGCCCACGTCGCCGCTTATCCGGATGTCGACTGGGCGAAGTTCTCCGAGCACTTCGTGCATTCGCTTGGACTGAACTGGCAGCCCTACACCACCCAGATCGAGCCGCACGACGGCATCGCCGAGGTCTGCGATGCGGCCAAGCGCATCGACACCATCTGCATCGACCTGTGCCGCGACGTGTGGGGCTACATCTCGCTGGGCTATTTCAAGCAGGCGGTCAAGGCCGGCGAAGTGGGCAGCTCGACGATGCCGCACAAGGTCAACCCGATCGACTTCGAGAACGCCGAAGGCAACTTCGGCATCGCCAATGCGCTGTTCGAGCACTTCGCCGCCAAGCTGCCGATCAGCCGCTGGCAGCGCGACCTCACCGACTCCACCGTGCTGCGCGCGCTGGGCACCGCGTTTGGGCATGCGCTGATCGGCTTCGATGCGTTGCAGCGCGGCCTGGGCAAGCTCAGTGCCAACCCGGAGCGCCTGGCGGCCGACCTCGACGCAGCCTGGGAAGTATTGGCCGAAGCCGTGCAGACGGTGATGCGCCGCCACGGCCTGCCGAACCCGTACGAGCAGCTCAAGGCACTGACCCGGGGACAGGGCATCAACGAGGCGTCCATGCGCGAGTTCATCGCGTCGCTGGAACTCCCCGCGGCGGACAAGCAGCGCCTGATGGAGATGACGCCGGGCAGCTACACCGGCTTGGCGGAGCGGTTGGCGCGCGAGATCTGACGTAGCCCCTCATCCGCCCGGATCAGGTCGGGGCAAGCGCTCCGGGGTGAGGGCAAGGAAGCGGCAACGAACTGCGCAACCAGGGAAAACACCATGCACCTGCTGCTCAACATCGACGTCGCGGACCTCGCCTCGGCCGAGGCGTTCTACAGCACCGCTTTCGGGTTGAAGGCCGCGCGCCGCTTCGGCAGCGCCGGCGTCGAAATGCTGGGTGCACAGGCGCCCATTTACCTGCTGCAAAAAGACGCCGGCACGATTGGCGCCGGCGCCATGGCCCGCGACTATGTGCGGCACTGGACGCCCATCCACTGCGACGTGGTGGTGGACGACCTGGACGTCGCGCTCGCCCGTTCACTGGACGCCGGTGCCGTGCAGGAAGGCGCGATCCGCCAAGCCGACTGGGGCCGCATCGTGACGGTCGCCGATCCGTTTGGCCACGGCTGGTGCCTGCTGCAGTTCCGGGGCCGCGGTTACGATGAGATCGCCACGCATTCCTGATCGTCATGCCGCGTTCCGCTTCGATTTCCTAATGTTCCACCCCTTCCACGGGATGGACGACATGCCGGCCGGATAACCGCCGCCATGGCGTAGCTACAGCAACACCAAGGGTCCACGCGTTGGACTCAGGCGATCCGGCCTGACGCCGGACGACGGCATGAAACATAAAGAGATCGAAGAACACATGGCGAAGCAAACCAAGCCGCAAAAGCAGACCAGCCCCGCGAAGAAGCCGGGCAAGCAGACCGCTGTGACCGCCTCCATCCCCATCGAGGTCGATGCAGCCAACCTGCCCCCGCTCGGCATGCCCGCCGCGCAGTTCCTTCGCGATTACTGGCAGAAAAAACCGCTGTTGATCCGCAATGCCTTCCCCGCATTCGAGTCGCCGATCCAGCCCGAGGACCTGGCCGGCCTGGCCTGCGAAGAGGCCGCGTTGTCGCGCATCGTCATGCACGACCGCGCCAACGATCGCTGGACCCTGCGCCACGGCCCGTTCGCGGAGGACGAGTTCCCCGGCATGCCACACCAGGACTGGACGCTGCTGGTGCAGGACGTGGACAAGTGGGACGCCGACGTCGCCGCGGTACTGCAGGCCTTCCCTTTCCTGCCGCGTTGGCGCATCGACGACATCATGGTGTCCTTCGCCGCACCGGGCGGCTCGGTCGGCGCGCATGTCGATCAGTACGACGTATTCCTGCTTCAAGCGCAGGGCCATCGCCGCTGGCAGATCGATAACGGCCCCAATCCGCCGCTCGGCTTCCGCAACGATGTGGAACTCAAGCTACTGCGTGAGTTCACTCCGACGCACGAATGGGTGCTCGGCCCCGGCGACATGCTCTACCTGCCGCCCGGCGTGCCGCACCATGGCGTTGCGCAGGATGCCTGCCTGACCTTCTCCGTCGGCATGCGCGCGCCGTCTGCCGCGGAACTGCTCGGCGACTTCGTCGACACCCTGGCGGCCGATGCCGACGAGGCCCTGCGTTACCGCGATCCCGACCTGGCGCCTCCGGCGGATGCCAACGAGATCGACGTGGCGGCGATGAACCGCGCCGTCGAAGCGTTGAACCTGTTGCGCATGAACGACCCGGACCGCCTCGGCGACTGGTTCGGCCGATTCATCACCGTCTACCGCGCCGCCGGCGAAGTGCATCCCGGCGGCGAGCAGCGCTCGCGCATCGAGATCGAATGGGACCTGCAACAGGGCGCCACGCTGCATCGACACCCGTGGTCGCGCATGGCCTGGCGCCGAGCGCACGGAAAGAACGCGCCTGCGCGCCTGTTCGTGAGCGGCCAGGAACATCTGCTTCCGGCCGACGATGCGCAGCGCATCGCCGGTTCGGAAACACTCGATGGCGCCGCTTATGCCGCGCTGTCCGAGGCCGGCCGCGATCGCGTGTTCGAACTCCTGCAGGCGGGCCATTACCATCTGACGCTGGGCGACGAGGAAGAAGAATGAGCATCAACGGCAGCCAGGCACAGGCCGCAGGGGAATTCACCGTCGCCATCGTCGAATTCGCGGATGCGCGTGCGGACCTGCATGCGGTGCGCGAGCATGTCTTCATCGTCGAACAGGGCGTGCCTGCGGAGATCGAACGCGACGCGCTCGATCCGCTGTGCCGGCACGTGATCGCCCGCGACGCCGACGACCAGCCGATAGGCGCGGGTCGCCTGACACCGGACCGGCGCATCGGCCGCATGGCGGTGCTCCCTGACTGGCGCGGTCGCGGCGTCGGCGAGGCCATGTTGCAGGCATTGGTGGAGGAGGCTTGCCAACTGGGCTGGCACGAGGTCTCGCTGCATGCGCAGGTATCCGCGCTGACCTTCTATTCCCGCCACGGCTTCGTGCCATACGACCCGCGCTTCGTCGAGGCCGGCATCGACCACCAGTCGATGCGGCGCCGGCTCGATGCGGCCACGCCCGTGGAGGGCCGCGAGGCCGCCCAGGCCGCGTTGCTGGGCGTCATCGCCGGGGCGCGCCGGCAATTGCTGATCTACAGCCGCGAACTGGATCCGGGCCTGCTGGACCAGTCCGAGGTCGTCTCCGCCCTGCGCCGCTTCGCCACCGGAGGCGGCGAGATCCGGATCCTGCTGCAAGACACGGCCACGCCGCAGCGGGCCCTGGCTCCACTGCTGGGCCTGGGCCAGCGCCTGACGACTGCCTTCGCGTTTCGCGCCATCGAGGAGCCGATCGACCGTGATTACCCGTCCGCCTACGCCGCCAACGACCGCGGCGGCTGGTATTTCCGAGCGCTGGGCCATCGCTTCGAGGGCGAGTGCCGCATGGACGACCCGGCCCGGGTCCGGCAACTGCATGCCCTGTTCGAACCGGTCTGGGAGCGGGCCCGCCCGTGCTCGGAATTCCGGGCGCTGGGGCTGTAGGCCGGCCCGGACAGGACCGTCTCCCGGTTGCTCGCCTTGAAGCGGCGGCCCGGGGCCCAACCTCCTGTCATGGATTGGCCATCGTGGGCCTTTCGACATAAGTGTTAGCCGCTGACTCACATCGTCCCGCTATAATTCCGAGTCTTAAGTGCCTGAATAGCCGCATGCGCCCCCGCGCAGTGTCCAGACAGGCCTTTCCACCCTCTCCCATCGAGTTGCCCGATCGCCATCGTGGACAGTCTTCTCAAGCAGTTTGCCCAGTCCTCCCAACTCGGCGCCAACGCCGCCTACATCGAGGATCTGTACGAGCAGTACCTGGTTTCTCCCGACAGTGTCGGGCCCAAATGGAAGACCTACTTCGACGGCCTGAAGGGTCGCGAAGCCGGTGACGTGCCGCATTCGGCGGTCATCGACCAGATCGCCGAGGCCGCCCGTCAGGCCTCGCGCGGCGTGGTCGCGGCTACCGGCGCTGGCGCCGGCGACGAACGCGAACGCCAGGTCGGCCGACTGATCACTGCCTATCGCTCGCGCGGTCACCTTGCAGCGGACATCGACCCGCTGGGCCTGTGGCAGAAGCCGGAAGCCCCGGACCTCGGCCTGGCCTTCCACCGCCTGTCCGAAAGCGACCTGAAGGCCGAGTTCAGCACCGGCGGCGTCGGCGGTCATGACCGCATGAAGCTAGGCGACCTGCTGAACCTGCTCAAGGCCACCTACACCGGCCCGGTCGGCGCCGAGTTCATGCACATCACCGACGCCGAACAGCGTCGCTGGGTCTACGAGCGCCTGGAAAAAGCCGGCGGCAAGTTCGGCCGCACGGCCGAGGACAAGAAGCGCATCCTCGAGCGGTTGACCGCCGCCGATGGCCTGGAGCGTTATCTGGGCACCAAGTACGTCGGCCAGAAGCGCTTCTCGCTGGAAGGCGGCGACTCGCTGATCCCGCTGATGGACACCACCATCCGCCGCGCCGGCGAACAGGGCGCCAAGGACGTGGTGATCGGCATGGCCCACCGCGGTCGCCTCAACGTGCTGATCAACACGCTCGGCAAGCCGCCGCGTCATCTGTTCGACGAGTTCGAAGGCAAGTTCGAGCACGTCCACAGCGACCTGGCCCACCAGGGCGACGTGAAGTACCACATGGGCTTCTCCGCCGACGTCGCCACTCCGGGCGGCCCGGTGCACCTGGCGCTGGCGTTCAACCCCTCGCACCTGGAAATCGTCGACCCGGTGGTCGCGGGCAGCGTGCGTTCGCGCCAGACCCGCCGCGGCGACAAGGGTCGCGAGCAGGTGCTGCCGGTGCTGATCCACGGCGACGCCGCGTTCGCCGGCCAGGGCGTGGTGATGGAACTGCTGCAGATGTCGCAGGCGCGTGGTTTCGCCGTCGGCGGCACGCTGCACATCGTCATCAACAACCAGGTCGGCTTTACCACCAGCGCCGTGCAGGATGCGCGCTCGACGTTGTACTGCACGGACGTGGCCAAGATGGTCGGCGCGCCGGTGCTGCACGTGAACGGCGACAACCCGGAAGCGGTGGTGTTCTGCGCCGAACTGGCGCTGGACTTCCGCAACCGCTTCGGCAGGGACGTGGTCATCGACCTGGTCTGCTATCGCCGCCACGGCCATAACGAGGCCGACGAACCGGCAGCGACCCAGCCGGTGATGTACCAGATCATCCGCAAGCACAAGACGCCGCGCGAGCTCTACGCGC
Organism: Lysobacter niastensis; assembly: GCF_031457115.1. GTDB lineage: Bacteria > Pseudomonadota > Gammaproteobacteria > Xanthomonadales > Xanthomonadaceae > Lysobacter_J > Lysobacter_J niastensis_A. Next base: position 1,809,071 of record NZ_JAVDVY010000001.1, on the reverse strand, counting down.
AGAAGCTGGTCGAGGAAGGCACGCTGGCCGCCGAACAGGCGCAGGCGCTGGTCGACGGCTACCGGCAGAAGCTCGACGACGGCGCGGTCACCACCGAGGTGGTCGAGGTCAAGCCGGACGAGTTCACCATCGACTGGTCGAAGTACCTGTCGGGCAAGCTGAGCGATCCGGTCGACACCACCTTCGACCGCAAGAAGCTCGACAAGCTGGCCACGACCATCAACGACGTCCCGGCCGACCTCAAGCTGCACCCGCGCGTGGCCAAGATCTACGAGGACCGCCGCAAGATGGCGGCCGGCGAGCTCGGCGGCGACTGGGGCTTCGCCGAGAACCTCGCCTACGCGACGCTGCTGGACGAGGGCTACAAGCTGCGCCTGGTCGGCCAGGACTGCGGCCGCGGCACGTTCTTCCACCGCCACGCGATCCTGCACGAGCAGACCAACGACGAGTACGTGCTGCCGCTGCGTCGCCTGGTCAAGAATCCGGTCGACGTCACCATCATCGACTCGCTGCTCAGCGAAGAAGCGGTGATGGGCTTCGAGTATGGCTACGCCACCGCCGACCCCACCACGCTGGACATCTGGGAAGCGCAGTTCGGCGACTTCGCCAACGGCGCGCAGGTCGTCATCGACCAGTTCCTGTCGTCGGGCGAGGCCAAGTGGGGCCGCCTGTGCGGCCTGGCGCTGTTCCTGCCGCACGGCTACGAAGGCCAGGGGCCGGAGCACAGCTCCGCGCGCCTGGAGCGCTTCCTGCAGTTGTGCGCGCTGGAGAACATGATCGTCTGCACGCCGACCACGCCGGCGCAGGCCTACCACATGATCCGCCGGCAGATGCGCATGACCACGCGCAAGCCGCTGGTGGTGATGACGCCCAAGTCGCTGCTGCGCCACAAGCTGGCCGTGTCGACGATGGACGAACTGGCCAAGGGCGAGTTCCAGCAGCTGATTCCCGACGCCAGCGCCGACGCCAAGAAGGTCACGCGCGTGGTCGTGTGCGGCGGCAAGGTCTACTACGACCTGCTGGAAGAGCAGCAGAAGCAGGGCCTGGGCAATGTCGCCATCGTCCGCATCGAGCAGCTCTACCCGTTCCCGCGTCCGCAACTGACGGCCGAACTGAAGCGTTTCACCAAGGCCACCGACGTGGTCTGGTGCCAGGAAGAGCCGCAGAACCAGGGCGCGTGGTACCAGATCCGCCACCACCTGGCCGCCTGCATGCATTCCGGCCAGACGCTGCACTACGCCGGCCGCGCACGCTCGCCGTCGCCGGCCGCCGGTCACCTCGCCGACCATGTCGCCGAGCAGACCGCGCTGGTCGCCGACGCCCTGATGAACCCGCTGCGCGGCGAAGTCACCGTCGAATAACCGTCAACGCCCGCCACTTTTGCGCCACTCATTCATTACGCAATCCAGGATGCCCGCACCATGAGCACCGAGATCAAAGTTCCTGTCCTGCCCGAGTCCGTCTCCGACGCCACCATCGCCACCTGGCACAAGAAGGTCGGTGACGCCGTCAAGCGCGACGAGAACATCGTCGACCTCGAGACCGACAAGGTCGTGCTCGAAGTGCCCTCGCCCGTCGACGGCGTGATCAAGGAAATCAAGTTCCCCGAAGGCACGACCGTGAACAGCCAGCAGCTGATCGCTGTCGTCGAGGAAGGCGCCGCCGCGGCCGCACCGGCCCCGGAGAGCAAGGCCGCGATGGACGCCAAGAACGTCGCCGCCACCACCGCCGAGGCACAGCCGGTGCAGCCCAAGCCCGAGGCGCCCAAGCCCGCCGCCGCTCCGGCCGCCGCCGCTGAACTGCCGCCGGGCGCGCGCTTCACCGCCGTCACCCAGGGCATCGATCCGTCGCAGGTCGAAGGGACCGGCCGTCGCGGCGCGGTGACCAAGGAAGACCTGGTCAACTACGCCAGCGGCAAGACCGCCGGCGTCGCCGGCGGCGCGCGTCCGGAAGAGCGCGTGCCGATGACCCGCATGCGCGCCCGCATCGCCGAGCGCCTGATGCAGTCGAAGAACTCGATCGCGATGCTGACCTCCTTCAACGAGGTCAACCTCGGCAAGGTCATGGCGATGCGCAAGGAGCTGGGCGAGCAGTTCGAGAAGGCCAACGGCATCAAGCTCGGCTTCATGAGCTTCTTCGCCAAGGCCGCCGCCAACGCGCTGCAGAAGTACCCGGTGGTCAACGCCTCGGTCGACGGCAACGACGTGATCTATCACGGCTACGCTGACATCTCGATCGCGGTGTCGACCGACAAGGGCCTGGTCACGCCGGTGCTGCGCAATGTCGAGCGCATGGGCTTCGCCGACGTGGAGAAGGGCATCGCCGACTACGCCAAGAAGGCGCGCGACGGCAAGCTGGCGCTGGAGGACCTGCAGGGAGGCACGTTCACCATCACCAACGGCGGCACCTTCGGCTCGCTGATGTCGACGCCGATCGTGAACCCGCCGCAGTCGGCGATCCTGGGCATGCATGCCATCAAGGAACGCCCGATCGCCGAGAACGGCCAGATGGTGATCGCGCCGATGATGTACATCGCGCTGTCCTACGACCACCGCATCATCGACGGCAAGGAAGCGGTGCTGTTCCTGGTCGACATCAAGAACCAGCTAGAGAACCCGCACCGCATGCTGCTCGGCATGTAATGCGCCGAGCCCCTCTCCCGCCGCGGGAGAGGGGTTGGGGTGAGGGCGCGGCAAGCTCGCGACCAGTTCCAACCACCCCGCTCCGCCGACCCTCATCCGCCCTTCGGGCACCTTCTCCCGGCAGGGAGAAGGAAAAGCAGGAAAAGAAAATGAGCGAACAGCAGAATTTCGATGTCGTCGTCATCGGCGCCGGCCCGGCCGGCTACCACGCCGCCATCCGCGCCGCGCAGCTCGGCCTGAAAACCGCCTGCATCGACGCCGCGCTCGGCAAGGACGGCAAGCCGGCCCTCGGCGGCACCTGCCTGCGCGTGGGCTGCATCCCGTCCAAGGCGCTGCTCGACAGCTCGCGCCAGTTCTACAACCTCAACCACCTGTTCGGCGAGCACGGCATCACCACCAAGGATGCCAAGATCGACGTCGGCACGATGATTGGCCGCAAGGACAAGATCGTGAAGCAGTTCACCGGCGGCATCGCGATGCTGTTCAAGGCCAATAAGGTCACGCCGTTCTACGGCTTCGGCCAGCTGCAGCCGGGCAACGTGGTCAAGGTCAGGCAGCACGACGGCTCCGAGGTCGAGCTCAAGGCCACCAACGTGGTCATCGCCGCCGGCTCGGATTCGATCGAATTGCCGTTCGCCAAGTTCGACAACGACACCGTCGTCGACAACGTCGGCGCGCTCGACTTCACCGCCGTTCCCAAGCGCCTGGGCGTGATCGGCGCTGGCGTGATCGGCCTGGAGCTGGGCAGCGTGTGGAAGCGACTGGGCAGCGAGGTCACCATCCTCGAAGCCCTGCCCGACTTCCTCGCCCTCGCCGACGCCGAGGTCGCCAAGACCGCGGCCAAGGAATTCAAGAAGCAGGGCCTGGACATCAAGCTCGGCGCGAAGGTCAGCAAGGCCGAAGTCAAGGGTAAAGGCAAGTCCAAGGAAGTCGAAGTCACCTACTCCGACGCGCAAGGCGAAAAGACCATCGTCGTCGACAAGCTGCTGGTCTCCGTCGGCCGTCGCGCCGCGACCAAGGGCCTGTTGGCCGAAGGCACCGGCGTGAAGCTGGATGCGCGCGGCATGATCGAGGTCGATGCGCATTGCCACACCGGCGTCGACGGCGTCTGGGCTGTGGGCGACTGCGTACGCGGCCCGATGCTGGCACACAAGGGCTTCGAGGAAGGCATCGCCGTGGCTGAGCTGATCGCCGGCCTGCCGGGTCACGTCAACCTCGACACGATTCCGTGGGTGATCTACACCGAACCGGAAATCGCCTGGGTCGGCAAGACCGAAGGGCAGCTCAAGGAAGAAGGCACGCCGTACAAGACCGGCAGCTTCCCGTTCGCGGCGATCGGCCGCGCCGTGGCCATGGGCGAGCCGGCCGGCTTCGTCAAGGTCATCGCGCATGCCGAGACCGACCGCGTGCTCGGCATGCACCTGGTCGGCGTAGGCGTGTCGGAGCTGGTGCACGAAGGCGTGCTGACGATGGAGTTCAGCGGTTCGGCCGACGACCTCGCGCGCATCTGCCACGCCCACCCGACGCTGTCCGAAGCCGTCCACGATGCGGCCATGGCCGTCGCCAAGCGTTCGATCCACAAGGCGAACTGACCGGTCGCGACATGAGCCGTTCCAGGGCCGCCATCACCCACCCGGTGCTGGCGGCCTTTTGTTTTTCAGCGAGGCGTCGCCATGACTGAAGGCAATCCGATCCGCAACGTGTCCGATACCGCCTCATGGGTGGCGATCTACCGCGCGATGGAAAGCGAGCGGCCCGATGCGTTGTTCGACGACCCCTACGCCCGCCGCCTTGGCGGCGAACGCGGCGAGGCGATCGTCAAGGCGCTGCCGCGCGGCGCATCGATGAGCTGGCCGATGGTGGTGCGCACCGCGGTAATGGACGAGATCGTGCTGCGCTGCGTGCACGAGGGCGCGGCGACCGTGCTCAATCTCGCCGCGGGACTCGACGCACGCCCTTATCGACTGGCGCTGCCGCCGACATTGCGTTGGCTGCATGTGGACCTGCCGGACATGGTCGATTATTTCCGCGAGAACATGGCCGGCGAAACGCCGCATTGCGCGCTGGAATTCATTCCCGCCGACCTGCGCGACGCCGGGGCACGGCGCGCGGTGTTCGCCCGTGCCGCCGAAAAGGGGCCGGTGCTGGCGATCACCGAAGGCCTGCTGATCTATCTGGAACCGGACCAGGTCGCCGAACTGGCGCGCGACCTGCACGACGTTGCGCGCGCCACGTGGTGGCTGACCGACCTGGCTTCACCCATGCTGCTCAAGCTGCTGGAACGTCGCTGGTCGCCCAAACTTCGCGAGGGCAATGCTCCGTTCCGATTCGGCCCGGCCGAGGGAACCGCGTTCTTCGCACCGCTAGGCTGGCGCGAGGCGGAGTTCCGCTCGACGTGGGACGAATCCTTCCGCCTCAACCGGACCATGCCCGGTGCATGGCTCTGGAAGTTCCTGTCGAAGTTCCAGTCCAAGCGGCGCCAGGAAGAAGGGCGACGCATGGCGGGCATCGTGCTGCTGAAATCGAACTGATCAACCACAAGGGTCGAAACTTCCATGCGTTCTGTCTGTGTGTACTGCGGTTCCAACGCCGGCGCCAAGCCGATCTATACCGAACGCGCCATCGCGCTCGGCACGCGCTTGGCGAAGGACGGCCTGACCCTGGTCTACGGTGGCGGCAACGTCGGCCTGATGGGCATCGTGGCCGATGCGGTATTGGAAGCCGGCGGCGAAGTGGTGGGCGTGATCCCGGAGCAGCTGGTCAACTGGGAGGTCGCGCACCGTGGCGTCACCCGCCTGGAAACCGTGGGCTCGATGCACGAGCGCAAGGCGCGCATGTTCGATCTCTCCGACGGTTTCATCGCCCTGCCCGGCGGCTTCGGCACGCTGGACGAAATGTTCGAGATGCTGACTTGGCGCCAACTCGGCATTGGCGACAAGCCTTGCGCGTTCCTCGATGTCGACGGTTTCTATGAGCCGCTGATCGCGATGCTCGACAGGATGGTCGAGGAGCGCTTTCTGCACGCCGACCAGCGTCGCGATTTGTGGCACGGCGACGATCTCACCGCGATGCTGGAGTGGATGCAGCGCTACCAGCCGGCGCAGGCGGACAAGTGGATGGATGAGAAGCGCAGGAAGGCGCTGCGTTAAGGGGTTGGACGTACTTTCTGGTATCGCGAGGTGCCGGAACCTCGTGGGACGTCGTCCCGGCGAATGCTGGATCGATTTTGCCGTTGCCGTTAGAGCAAAATGGATCCTGGATTTCGCCAGGATGACGACTCAAAAGTCCACGCCCATGCCCACTCCCAATACCTTCAACGCCTTCCGCATCCACAGCGACACCGCCGGTTACCGCAGCGGCATCGAGCAGATATCGCTCGACGACCTCGCTCCCGGCGAGGTCGTCATCAAGACCGCCTACTCCTCGGTCAACTTCAAGGACGCGCTGGCCGGCACCGGCCAAGGCAAGATCCTCAGGCGCTTCCCGCTCGTCGGCGGCATCGATGTCGCCGGCCACGTCGTCGCATCGACCGACCCGAAGTTCAGGGAAGGCGACGAAGTCCTGGTCACGGGCAGTGGCTTGAGCGAGACGCGCGACGGCGGCTATAGCCAGTACACCCGCCAGGAAGCGCGGTGGGTGATCCCGCTGCCGAAGGGCCTGAGCCTGCGCGAGAGCATGATCCTCGGCACGGCCGGCTTCACTGCCGCGCTGGCGCTGCTGCGCATGAGCGAGAACCGGCAGACGCCGGACCTCGGTCCGCTCGCCGTCACCGGCGCGACCGGTGGCGTCGGTTCGCTGGCCGTGGACATTTTCAGCCGCGCCGGCTTCGAAGTGCACGCGATCAGCGGCAAGCCCGAAAACGCCGATTACCTCACCTCCATCGGCGCCACGCAGGTGCTCGGTCGCGATGCCCTGGCCACCACACGACCGATGGAATCGGCTCGCTTTGGCGGTGGCCTCGACAACGTCGGCGGCCCGATGCTGGCCAGCCTGCTGGCCCAGACCACGCCTTACGGCAACGTCGCCAGCGCCGGCCTCGCCGCATCGCCCGAGTTGGACACCACGGTGATGCCTTTCATCATCCGCGGCGTATCGCTGCTGGGCGTGGCCTCCGCCGGCACCGCCCGCGACATCCGCGAGGCGGTCTGGCAGCATCTGGCCAGCGACTGGAAGCCCCGCCACCTCGACCGCATCTGCACGCGCGAAGCAGGTTTGGCCGAACTTCCCGACGTGTTCGCGACGATGCTTGCCGGCGGTTCCTTCGGGCGGACGCTGGTCACGCTCTGAGCGCGACGTGTACACGTCTTTGCGGGGAGTATGGCCCTCGCTACAATCGCCACAGTCTTATGGGGGAACCACATGGCGCGCATTTTGATCGTCGACGATTCGCCGTCGCAGTTGATGGGCATCCGCCGCATCGTCGAGAAGCTCGGCCATGAAGCCGTCACCGCGGAAGACGGGGCGGCGGGAGTCGAGGCGGCCAAGCGCGAGCTGCCGGACCTGATCCTGATGGACGTGGTGATGCCCAACCTCAACGGGTTCCAGGCCACCCGCTCGATCACCCGCGATCCGAGCACCCAGCACATCCCCATCGTCCTGGTGACCACCAAGGACCAGGACACCGACCGCGTCTGGGGCATGCGCCAGGGCGCCAAGGCGTACCTCACCAAGCCTTTCAGCGAAGGCGACCTGGCCGAAGTCATCCTGCAGTTGCTGCCCGCGTAAGTCGGCCTCTTCCGGCAAAAGCTGGACGAAAGTACCCGGTTTCACGATGCGCAGGGCGGGCCTTGGCCCGCCTGCTACGCGCGGCGCCAGTCGTCGCCGAACGCCTCACGCATCGTTTCGTAGGCCGCCCGCTGCTCGTCGGTATGGGGGCGCGGCGACAACACTTCCATCTCGACGATCTGGTCCCCCGGAGGGTCGCCCGGCAGTCCGCGTCCGCGCAGGCGCAACTTGCGGCCGGCTTCCGATTGCGGGGGAATCTTCAGCTCCACCCGGCCGCCCAACGTCGGCACGCTGACCGTCGCACCCAGAGCAGCCTCCCAAGGCGCCACGGGAAGCACGTGGATGACGTTGCGGCCGTCGACCTCGAACTGCGGATGCGCGGCGTATTCGATCTCCAGCAACAGGTCGCCGTGCGGCCCCTGGCCGGCCAGCCTGATCTTCTGGCCCGGCTTGATGCCCTTGGGCACGCGCACGTCCAGGGTCTTGTTGTTCACCGATATGCGCACGGAGCCGCCGTCGTAGACCGCTTCCAGCGGCACGGCCAGCTTGGCGCGCGTATCGCCGCGCGGCGCCGGCCCGCGCTGACCGAAACCGCCACCGCGCCCGAACAGGCTTTCGAAGAAGTCGCTGAATCCTCCACCGGCGCCGCCGCCGGCGAAGATCTCCTCGAAATCGACGCCTCCATGGCCACTGCCGAATCCACCGGGCGGCGGCTGCACGTCATCGCCGGGGCGATAGCCCCGCGCGCGCAACTGGTCGTAAGCGGCGCGTTTTTCCGGATCGCGCAGTGCCTCGTAGGCTTCGTTGACCGCCTTGAACTTGTCTTCGGCGCCAGCCTCCTTGCTGACGTCCGGATGGTATTTGCGCGCCAACCGGCGGTAGGCCGTCTTGATTTCGGCTTCGCCCGCGTTGGGTTCGACGCCCAGAGTCCCGTAGTAATCCTTGAATTGCATCGACGGCTCCTCTGACCGGTCCTGCGGTTCGCCGGGCACGGCGACAGTGTCGCCCACAATGGCAGCGACCACGCCAATTTCAAGTCGTGACGTCCACATTAACGTCCGGGCGCCTAGACTCTACGCATCCCCACAGGAGCATCCCATGAGCATCCAGGTCGGCGAACCCTTGCCCGAAGTCGTGTTGCAGCGCATCCGGGAGGGCGTGGAAACCATCGACACCAAGGCCCTGTTCGACGGCCGCAAGGTAGTGCTGTTCGCCGTGCCGGGGGCGTTCACGCCGACCTGCTCGGAGAAGCACCTGCCCGGCTTCGTGCAGCACTTCGAGGAATTTCGCCGCAAGGGCGTCGAGGTGGCGTGCATGGCCGTCAACGATCCGTTCGTGATGCAGGCCTGGGGCCAGAACCAGCACGTGCCAGACGGCCTGATCATGCTGGCCGATGGCAACGCCGACTTCACCCGCGCACTTGGCCTGCAACTCGACGCCAGTGCCTACGGCATGGGCACGCGCTCGCGCCGCTTCGCGCTGTACGCCGAAGATGGCGTCGTGCGCCAGCTTTATGTCGAAGCTCCGGGCGAATTCCGTGTGTCTTCGGCCGAGCACCTGCTGTCGCAGCTGCCGTAGGGCGGGCTTCCGGGCGCCCTGGCAATTCAAGGCGGATGTTCCAGTTGCGCTCCATCACCGAATTTCGCAAAAAGAACGCCGCCCGGAGGCGGCGTCTTCAGTACGGAATGTGAAGCGGGATTACGGAGTCGAACCCGACTCGACCTCGGCCGTTACGACAACCTGCCCTTCGACTTCCTCGGCCTCCAAATCGAGCGAAGCATCCACGCGCTCGATCGCCTGCAGGGTTTCGTCCGCAGCCATGCGCATCAGGGTCACGCCCTGCGTGTTGCGGCCGACCTGGGCGATTTCCGCCGCGCGGGTACGCACCAGCGTGCCGCCATCGGAGATCAGCAACACCTCGTGGTGGTCGCTGAGCTGGATCGCGCCCACCAGCGAGCCATTGCGGTCGCTGGTCTGGATCGCGATCACGCCCTGCGTGCCGCGGCCCTTGCGCGGGTACTCCGACACCGGGGTGCGCTTGCCATAGCCGCGGGCGCTGGCGGTGAGGATGTCGCCCTCGCCGTCGACCACGATCAGGCTGACCACCTCGGCGCTGTTCTCGCCGTCCTCGGTTTCGGCCAGGCGCATGCCGCGCACGCCGGTCGCGGTACGACCCATCGAGCGCACCTCGCCCTCGGCAAAGCGCACGGCCTTGCCGTTGCTGGCGAACATCATGATGTCGCGATCACCGTCGGTCAGCGCCACGCCGACCAGGGCGTCGCCCTCGTCGAGGTTGATGGCGATCTTGCCGCGCTGCAGGCGGAACGCGAACTCGGTCAGCGGGGTCTTCTTGACCGTGCCGTTGCGGGTGGCGAAGAACACGTAGCGGTTATCGTCGTACTCGCGCACCGGCAGCACGGCCTGGACCTGTTCGCCTCCTTCCAGCGGGATCCAGTTGATGATCGGACGGCCGCGTGCGTTCGGGCCGGCGTCGGGCAACTGGTACACCGGCAACCAGAACACACGGCCGGCGCTGGTGAAGGTCAGCAATGTGTCGTGCGTGTTGACCAGCCAGAGCTGGTCGATGAAGTCCTCTTCCTTGGTCGCGGCGGCGCTGCGGCCCTTGCCGCCGCGCTTCTGCGCGCGGTAGGTGCTGACCGGCTGGCGCTTGGCGTAACCGGCGTGCGACAGCGTCACCACCACGTCTTCCGGCGCGATCAGGTCGAGGATGTCGAGATCTTCCTCGCTGGCGCGGATCTCGCTGCGGCGGTCGTCGCCGAACTCTTCCTTGAGGTTGTTGAGTTCGGTGCGGATGACGTCGAGCAGCACATCCGGGTTCTCGAGGATCTCGATCAGGCCACGGATGGTTTCCAGCAGCTGCTTGTATTCCTCGGTCAGCTTGTCCTGCTCCAGGCCGGTCAGGCGGTGCAGGCGCATTTCCAGGATCTGCTGGGCCTGGGTCTCGGTCAGCTGGTAGCGGCCGTCGATCAGGCCCACGCCCTGCGGCAGGTCTTCCGGACGCGAAGCCTCGCTGCCGGCGGCAGCCAGCAGCGCGCCGACCAGCCCCGCTTCCCAGGTGCGGGCGAGCATGCGTTCGCGCGCCTCGTTCGGGTTGGCCGAGGTTTTGATCAGCTCGATCATCTCGTCGATGTTGGCGAGCGCGACCGTCAGGCCTTCCAGGATGTGCGCGCGGGCGCGCGCCTTGCGCAGGTCGAAGATGGTGCGGCGGGTCACCACTTCGCGGCGGTGACGGACGAAGGCTTCGAGGATCTGCTTGAGGTTCAGCAACTGCGGGCGGCCATCGACCAGCGCCACCATGTTGATGCCGAACACCGACTCCATCTGCGTCTGCTGATAGAGGTTGTTGAGCACCACGTCTGCCGATTCGCCGCGCTTGACCTCGATGTAGATGCGCATGCCGTCCTTGTCGGACTCGTCGCGCAGCTCGCTGATGCCCTCGAGCTTCTTTTCCTTGACCAGCTCGGCGATCTTCTCGATCAGCCGCGCCTTGTTGACCTGGTACGGGATCTCGGTGACGACAATCGCTTCGCGGCCGTTGTCGGCGGTCTCGATCTCGGCGCGCGCGCGCATGCGCACGCGGCCGCGGCCGGTGCGGTAGGCGTTCACGATCCCGGCGGTGCCGTTGATGATGCCTGCGGTCGGGAAGTCCGGGCCGGGGATGTAGGCCATCAGGCCGTCGACGTCGATCTCGGGCTGGTCGATCAGCGCAATCGTCGCGTTGACGACCTCGTTGAGGTTGTGTGGCGGGATGTTGGTCGCCATGCCAACCGCAATACCGGCCGAACCATTGACCAGCAGGTTCGGCACCCGCGTCGGCATGACGGTGGGTTCGAGTTCCTTCTCGTCGTAGTTGGGCTGGAAGTCGACGGTTTCCTTGTCGATGTCGGCCATCAGCTCGTGGCTGATGCGCGACATGCGCGCCTCGGTATATCGCATCGCCGCGGCATTATCGCCGTCGATCGAACCGAAGTTGCCCTGGCCATCGACCAGCAGGTAGCGCAGCGAGAACGGCTGCGCCATGCGCACCAGCGTGTCGTACACCGCGGTATCGCCGTGCGGGTGGTACTTACCGATGACGTCACCGACGATACGCGCCGACTTGTAGTACGGCTTGTTGCTGTGCGCACCCAATTCGTTCATCGCGAACAGCACGCGGCGGTGCACTGGCTTCAGGCCATCGCGGACGTCTGGGAGCGCGCGACCCACGATCACGCTCATCGCGTAATCGAGATAGCTGCGGCGCATCTCGTCTTCGAGATTGACCTGGATGATTTCCTTGGCGAGTTCGGCCATCGAGATTCCGTGCTGGTTGATCGTCCGCACACGTGGGCGCGGCGCTTGCGAGGGGTCTCGCGACTACCTGTCGGCGCCCCTGCGGACGCGGTCGAAAACCGCCCGTGCCGGGCCTGTTTTCAGCCCGCGCGCGGCGGCATCAAAAGGACACGAAATGATAGCACGTGAAGGCCGTTCACGGCACCGCGATTCTCACGCAGAAACAAGCACTTGCGGGGATTTTTTCAGTTTTCTGGACAACCCTGCTCTCAGTCGCCGAAAGCCGCCTTCATCGCCGCGGCATCCGGGCGCTCGATCACCCCCCGCTCGGTCACGATCGCGTCGATCAACTCGTGCGGGGTGACGTCGAAAACCGGGTTCCAGGCGCCCACGTCCTGCGCCGCTGTGCGCACGCCGCCGACGCCGAACAGCTCGCCCGGGTCGCGTTCCTCGATGTGGATGGCATCGCCCGACGGCGTATCCATGTCCACCGTCGAGGACGGGGCGACGACCATGAACTTCAGGCCGTGGTGGCGGGCGGCGATGGCCAGCTGGTAGGTGCCGATCTTGTTGGCGGTATCGCCGTTGGCACAGATGCGGTCGGCGCCGACCACGACCCATTGCACTTCGCCGGTCTTCATGAGGTGCGAGGCAGCGGAGTCGGCGATCAGGGTCGGCACGATGCCGTCCTGCTGCAGCTCCCACACGGTCAGGCGCGCGCCCTGCAACCACGGACGGGTCTCGCCGGCGTAGACCTTGTCGATGCGCCCCTCGGCGACGCCGGCGCGGATGACGCCCAGCGCCGTGCCGAAGCCGGCGGTGGCCAGCGAACCGGTATTGCAGTGGGTCAGCACACCACTGCCAGGGGTGATCAGCGCCGCGCCGAGAGCGCCCATGCGGCGGTTGGCAGCCAGGTCTTCCTCGGCGATCGCCTGCGCTTCGCGTTCGAGCACGGCACGCCAGTCGCTGCCCGCGGCGGCGAGCACGCGGCGCATGCGGGCCAGCGCCCAGGCCAGGTTCACCGCGGTCGGACGCGCGGCGTTGAGTCGCTGCATGGCAGGTTCGAGCAAGGCCACGGCCTGCGCACCGTCCGCCGCATCCACCGTGCGCGCCGCCAGCACCACGCCCCAGGCCGCGGCGATGCCGATGGCCGGGGCGCCGCGCACGGTCAGCGCGTGGATCGCGGCGGCGACGGCATCGCTGTCGTCGCAACGCACGTACTCGACCACGAAAGGCAACTTGCGCTGGTCGAGCAGTTCCAGGGAATCGCCGGTCCAGCGGATCGGGCGGATGCGGTCGTAGCGGTCGAAATCGATGGCGTCGGTCATGCCGCCAGTTTACCGGCTGCGACGGACTCCACGGTTTTCAGCCGGGATCTCTTCCCTTCCCGGCCGACGCCTAGCGCACCGCGAACTCGGCGCGGCACCCGTTGGACACCCAGATGCCGTCGCGGTCCCATCCCCAGCTCTGACCTTCCAGGCACGCGGCCTTGGACATCTGCCGGGTCATGCGCGCATCGCGGCGGATGGTGACGTTGCAGCGGCGCTGGCGTCGGTCGTCCGACCCGCAATACAGCGTCTGTGCCTGGCCCCAGCCCTGGCCGTTGTTCGCGCCGCCACCGTTCCAGCCACCGCCGCTACGGCTTGCGAATTCCGCGCGGCAACCGCTGGACACCCAGACGTAGCCGCGCTCATAACCCCAGGTGCGTCCTTCCACACACTGCGACTTGGAGTATTGGCGCACGAGGACTACCCGGCGCGCGTCGATCGGGCATTGGCGGTAACGGTTGTCGTTGGAGTCGCAACGTACGGTGTTGCCGTGGTTGCCGCCGTCGTAGTTGCCATCTCCGTGGTTCCCGCCATCGTTCCAACCGCCCCGCCCCATGGCGAACTCGGCGCGGCACCCGCTGCTGACCCACACCGCGTCGCGGTCGTAGCCCCACGTCCGGCCCTCGATGCATCGCGAGTCCGAGTACTGACGGACCAGTTGCACGCCCCGCCGGGTATCGGCCGGGCAACGGCGGTAGCGGTTGTCGTTGGAATCGCAACGGACGGTGGTCGCGCCGTAGCTGCCCTCGTAGCGGTCGCTGGCGTATTGCGGCGCCGCCGATGCCGAAGACGTCGCAAGCCCCATCACCACGGCCAATGCGGCCGAGGTCCATGCAGCCGATGCAGATACCCACGTGGTCATGCTCGTTTCCCCTGTGCCAAATGTCGCATTCACTTTAGCCAAGCTTCCTGAATGGACACCCTCGGAGATTCGACAGCACGCATCCAATTGCACTTCGCGTTTAGGCATTGCTTAACCTGGAACGTCAGCCGCCTCCGCCGCCGATCTCGAAATCGCCGCGGCAACCGCGCTCGACCCAGATGCCGCCGCGGTCGTGCCCCCAACTCTTGCCTTCGACGCATGGCGCCTTGGACAGTTGGCGACGCAGTTTCACCATGCCGCCGGTATCGACCTGGCACTGTTGCGGCCTGCCGTCCCGGGACTCGCAGCGAATGATGCGGACCTTCGCCTTGCGCTCACTTGCGGGACCCACCGCACGGAATTCGGCGCGACAGCCACCCGATACCCAGACGCCGCTCTTGTCCCAGCCCCAGTTCTGGCCACGGATGCACGGGTTTTTCGACAACTGGCGAACCATCTCCAGTCCGGTGGAAGTCTCGGCCGGACACTGATTCCAGCGACCGCCCCGCGATTCGCAACGCACGACGCGATCGGTATAGCCCGTGTCGATGCCGCTGCCGCCGAAGCCGGTCAGGAATTCCGCCCGGCAATGGTCTCGCACCCATATGGCGTCGACTTCCACGCCCCAGGTACGGCCTTCCGCGCACACGCCTTCGGAGAGTTCCTGCAACAGGCGCACGCCGCGCCGGGTATCCACCAGGCATCGCTCGACCGCGCCGTCGGTGGATTCACAACGAACACGGCGCTCGCTGTCACGGCGCACGGTTTCCTGAGCGGCCTTGACCGACGGCCAGACCATCAGCACGACGATCACCCCCGCACACCAAGCCGTCGACCTTCTTGTCAACACTACCCACCCCAACGCGGTTTCCGCTGGATCACTGTAGCGCGAGCAAGGAAAAATCCCATTAAGAAACTCGCCTTTAGCCAAATATCACAGTCGCGTCGTGAGCATCCTGTCACGCATGTGAGAAATCGGTCGTGAGCATCCTGTCACGCACGTGAAAAATCGAAGGCCAGCACGTCGCCGATGCGGTCGCTGCCCTGCATCGCCATCATCAGGCGGTCGACCCCCAGGGCGACGCCCGCGCAATGCGGAAATCCTTCCGCCAGCGCCTGCAGCATCCGTTCGTCGCGCGGTGGCTGAACATCGCCGCGATCCCGGCGCAGGGCCCGGTCGCGATCGAAGCGGCGGCCCTGCTCGGCCGCGTCGGCCAGCTCGTGGTAGCCATTGGCCAGTTCCAGCGGGCCCAGGTACAGCTCGAAGCGTTCAGCTACCGGAACGTCACCGGCGGCCTCGGCGCCACGCACGCGCGCCAGCGCGCATTGCGAGGCCGGATAGTCGTACACCGCCAGCAGTTGGTCGGCCGGGAACGAGGGCTGCAGGCGATGCGTCATCAGCAGGTCGAGCCAGTCGTCGCGGGTCAGCCCGGCCGGATCGATCACGACGTCGCCCATCGCCTCGCGCAGTGCTTGCTCGCTCGCCGTGTGCGCATCGATGCCCAGGCGCTGGCGGTACAGCTCGTGGTAGCCGATCTGCGACAGCGTGGCCCGGCGCCCGACCAGCGCCAATGCCGACTGAACCAGTTCGGCGGTTTCCTCGATCAGGCGACGATGATCCCAGTCCAGTCGATACCACTCGAGCATCGTGAATTCTGGGTTGTGGCGTCCGCCGGCCTCGCCATCGCGGAACACTCGCCCGAGCTCGTAACAGTCGCCGAAACCGGCCGCCAGCAGGCGCTTGAGCGGGTACTCCGGCGAAGTGCGCAACCACCGTGTGCGTGGCGCGCCGTCGGTGCGTCCACTGAACTGCAGCGAGAACGAGGCGATGTTCGGATCGGTATTGCCGGCCACCGACATCACCGGCGTCTCCACTTCGGTCACACCGCGCTCGGCGAAGAACGCGCGGATCGTAGCGTTCAACCGCGCCCGCAGGCGCAGCGCCTCGAAATCCGCGGAAGGACGCCAGTCCTGCGTCATACACCGTGCCCGGCAAGGAAGGCGAGCAGCCGCGCCTCGTCCCAGATCTCCACGCCCAGCTCCTGCGCCTTGTCGAGCTTGGAGCCGGCCGCCTCGCCGGCGACGACGAAGCTGGTCTTCTTCGACACGCTGCCGGCGACCTTGGCGCCCAGCGCCTCCAGCTTGGCCTTGGCCTCATCGCGACTGAGTCCTGTCAGCGTGCCGGTGAGCACCACGGTCTGGCCGTCCAGCGGCCCCTGCACCGCGGCGGCCGCGGCCGGCGTGAGTTCCAGCAGGCGCGTCAACGCCGCCGCGCTGTCGCTGAGCAACTTCGCGTGATGTTCGTCTTCGAGCCAGCCGGCCAGTCCACGCGCACTGTCGGCCGGCAGGCCGGCAGTGACGTAGTTGTGCTCGGGCGCGTCCAGCAGCGCATCGGCGCCGCGGAATGCCGCGGCCAACTGCTCGGCGCGCACCTTGGTGACCTTGGGGATTTCCAGGTCCTGCAGCAGCGTCGCCAGCGTCAGGCCATCGCGTAGTTTGGGTGACGGTGGATGCGTGTCGGTGATGGTGACGCCGCGTTCGAGCAGGTCATCGATCACCTGCTGGTTGCCCGGCTGGTCGAGGAAATGGCCGATCGAGCGGGCGACTTCGCCGCCTACATCCGGAACCCGCTTGAACAGCGGCCACGGCAGGTGGCGGATCAGTTCGATGTCGCCGAACCAGCCCGCCAAAGCCTTGGCGGTGCTTTCGCCCACGTGCTGGATGCCCAGCGCGTAAAGGAACCGCTCCAGCGTCGTGGTGCGGCTACGGTCGATCGCCTCCACCAGGTTCTCGGCCCACTTGGTGGCGACCTTGGCCCGGTTCCATTTCGCGGCGTAACCGGAAGGCAGCCGCTGATTCCATTCGGCCAGGCTTTCCCACGCCGTCGGCGAGAAATCCGATACGACCTCATCCTGGTACGTCAGCTGGCTCGCACTCTTCCCGAGCAACTCCACGAAGCCTTCCGCCGAATCCGAATCGAGCAGCGCCTTGGCGGTGAGCAGGTCGTCCAGGGTCAGGCGGTAGAGGTCGGCGACATTGCGGATCGAGTCCGAGTCGCTCAGGATTTCGATCAGGCGCTCACCGAGGCCTTCGATGTCCATCGCTCGACGCGAGGCAAAGTGGCCGATGGCCTCCTTGCGCTGCGCGGCACAGGTGAGTTCACCGGAGCAACGCCAGACCGCCTCGCCTTCCTCGCGCACCAGCTCCGACCCGCACACCGGGCACAGACCCGGCATCGACCACGGTTTTGTTCCGGCGGGACGGCGTTCGGGCACCACGCGCACGACTTCCGGAATGACGTCGCCGGCACGCCGCACGATCACGGTGTCGCCGTTGCGCACGTCCAGCCGCGCGACCTGGTCGGCGTTGTGCAGGGTGGCGCGCGTGACGGTGACGCCGCCAACCTGCACCGGCTGCATCAGCACCCACGGCGTGACGGCGCCGGTGCGGCCGACGTTGACCTCGATCGACTCCACGACCGTCATCTGTTCCTGCGCCGGGAACTTGTGCGCGATCGCCCAGCGCGGCGCGCGCGAGACGAAGCCCATCTCGCGCTGGCCTTCGTAGTCGTCAAGCTTGTACACCACGCCGTCGATGTCGAACGGCAGCTTGTCGCGCTTCTTGCCGACCTCGCGGTAGTAGCCCAGCAAACCGTCGGCGCCGGCCACCACCGCGCTTTCAACGCTCACCGGAAACCCCCACTCGCGCAGTTGTTTCAAGGTCTGCGAATGCGTGTCGGGCAGGTCGCCGCCTTCGACCTCGCCGACTGCATAGGCGTAGAACGCCAATGGGCGCTTTGCCGTGATGCGCGGATCGAGCTGGCGCAGCGAACCGGCCGCGCCATTGCGCGGGTTGGCCAGCACCTTGCCGCCGTGCTCAAGGGCATGCTCGTTGTAGCGCCGGAAATCCGCCAGCGGCATGTAGACCTCGCCGCGCACTTCCAGCACTTCCGGCCAGCCCTCGCCACGCAACTGCAGCGGGATCGCCTTGATCGTGCGCAGGTTGGCAGTGACATCCTCGCCGGTGGCGCCGTCGCCGCGGGTGGCGCCGCGGACGAAGCGACCGTCTTCGTAGCGCAGGCTGATGGCCAGGCCGTCCAGCTTCGGCTCGACCGAGAACTTCGGACGCTTTCGCCCCAGCTTCTGCTCGATGCGACGCTCGAAATCGACGATCTCCTCGTCGCTGAAGGCATTGCCCAGCGACAGCATCGGGATCGCATGGCGGACTTCCGAGAACGCACCCGACGGGGTGGCGCCGACGCGCTGTGTCGGCGAATCGGGCGTCACCAGCTCCGGGTGCACGGACTCCAGTTCATCCAGTTCGCGCAACAGCCGGTCGTACTCGGCATCCGGAATGGTCGGATCGTCGAGCACGTAGTAGCGGTAGTTGGCGTCGTCGAGCTGGCGACGCAGTTCGTCGATGCGGATGGCCGGATTGGAATCGGACTTGGGCACGTACAAATCCTTACGCCGTCATCCCGGCGAAAGCCGGGATCCATGTTGATCCTGATTCTGCTCTTGCTGGAGCCGTCGTCCAGGATAGGCAAGCGCGACTGCAAACTGGACCGGGCTTTGCACAACGACGACCTCCGGGAGCCGGAGAATTCGTGGAGCCGCGCCTGGTGCTTACCAGCGCGCCGGCTTGGTCAGCGGCGGAGCTTCGCGCTGGCGGTCGTAGGCGCGCAGCTCATCGCGGATCTGGCCGATGCGCTGACGGTCGAGCGCGTTGCGCGAATCGTCCAGGACCACACCTTCGAGCAGCTCGGCCATGCGCTGTGCGGTCGGCAGCATGGTTTCCCAGGCATCGAGCGCGTTGACCGGCGCAGGCAGGGTCAGGAAGAACGCGATCGCCGGCGTTTCCAGCGCCTGGATCTGCGCCATGTCGAAACTGCCGGGCTTCATGATGTTGGCGACGCTGAACACCGGGCCGCGCTCGGGGTGATTCTCTACCAGGCGGTGGAACACGCCCATGTGGCCGTAGACCAGGCCGGCCTTCTCGGCGGCGACGACGATGTCGGGACCGTGCAGCTTCTGTCCGGCGCGCGCGGCCAGGTACAGGGTGACGATCTTGTCGAATTCCTCGGTGGCGCGACGGCCGAGTTCGCTGTTGGTGCCGCCTTCCAGGGTGTGGTCGAACAGCTCCAGCTCCGCCTGCGTGGTCGTCTCGCCACCCAGGCTGCCCTCACCGCCCAGTTCACTCTGCAGTTGTTCGCTCAGCGTCGGCTCGTGACGCGCCAGGTCGGGACCGCCATCGCGCGCAACGCGCTTGCCCTGCCCCGGCTTGCGCGGGCGACCGAAAAATACGATCGCGCCGATCAGGATCAGGCCGGCAATCAGGATTCCGATCCGCAGCATGGTCACATCTGACATTGAAGGCTCCTTACGGCGGGGATGGAACGGGACGGCCCGATGGCGCCGTCCAACAACGGAAACGGGGAAACGGCTTCGAAAAACGGGGTGTTGTCCAAGACTTGGGCGGAACTGGATTCCCGCACGCGACCGCTCCCCATTTCCCTACTCCCTATTTCCCGCATTCCAGCATCAGGCCACACCGGCCAGGCGCGAAGCTTCGGCCAGGTCGACCGACACCAGGCGGCTGACGCCCGGCTCGCGCATGGTCACGCCCGACAATTGCTGCGCGGCTTCCATCGTCGCCTTGTTATGGGTGACGAAGAGGAACTGTACCTGTTCGCTCATCTCGCTGACCATCTGCGCGAGGCGTCCGACGTTGGCTTCGTCGAGCGGCGCGTCGACCTCGTCGAGCAGGCAGAACGGCGCGGGATTGAGGCGGAAGATCGCGAACACCAGCGCCACCGCCGTCATCGCCTTCTCGCCGCCGGACAGCAGCGAGATGTTGGACACACGCTTGCCGGGGGGGCGCGCCATGATCGACACGCCGGTATCGAGCAGGTCCTCGCCGGTGAGCTCCAGGTAGGCATGGCCGCCGCCGAACAGGCGCGGATACAGCTCCTGCACGCCGCTGTTGACGCGGTCGAAGGTGTCCTTGAAGCGGCCGCGGGTCTCGCGGTCGATCTTGCGGATCGCGTCTTCCAGGGTTTCCAGAGCCGTGGTGAGGTCGGTGAACTGCGCGTCGAGGTATTCCTTGCGCTGCGCGGCCTCGGCGTGTTCCTGGATGGCGGCCAGGTTGACCGGCTCCAGGCGCCGCAGCTTGCCATCGAGTTCTGCGACGGTGCGTTCCCAGACCTGCGGATCCATGTCCTCGGTCAACGTGTTGACCACGTCCTCGAGCACGAAGCCGGCTTCGGTCACGGCCGCGGCCAGCTGCTCGGCCTTCAGCACCAGCGCCTGCTGCTCCAGGCGACGCTGGCCGATGCCCTCGCGTTGCTGGATGGCCTGGTCGTCGCGCTGGTGGCGGACCTGCTCGAAGCGGCGAAGGTCGTTGTCAATGCCGTCGAGCGTGGTGCGCGCGAGGGCGAGGTTCTGCTCGGTGATTACGCGCTGTTCGAGCGCGACCTGGCGCTGCTCCTCCAGCGTCTGCACCGGGACGTCGCCGTCGGCCAACTGCGCCGACAGTTCGCCCAGGCGCGAGTCGAGCTGGCCGCGCTGGCCGCCCATGCGGTCCAGCGCCTGCGACAGCGCGGTGATCTGGGTGCGTTGCGATTCCAGCGTCAGCGCCAGGGCATGGGCGGTGTCGCGCGTCTCGCGCGCCATGTTGCGGGCCTGGTCGCGGGCCTCGCCGAAGGCGCGGCGCTGCGCTTCCAGTTGCTGGCGCGCATCCTCCAGCTCACCCATGCGCACGACCGCTTCTTCCTGGCGGTTGCGTGCTTCGCGGGACTGGTCGCGGCTGCTTTCCAGCGTTTCGCCCAGTTGCTCGAGCTCGGCGTCGATCTTCTCGATGCGGCCGCGTGCCGAATCCAGGCGACCCTGCTGGCTCTGCAGCTGGCCGGCCAGTTCGGACACGCTGCGGTGCGCCATGTACAGCGTGCGCTGCGCGTCCTCACGCTGCTGCTCGGCGGCAAGCAGGCGGTCGCGCAGTTGCACCAGCATCGAGTCCAGTTCGCGCTCGCGGTTCTGCAGCGTTTCGATCTCGCCGCGCAGCGTCTGGATCTCGCGCTCGCGCAGCAGCGCGCCCTGCTTGGCCGCGCCGGAGCGCAGCACGCGCACCCAGCCGGCGCCGAGGCGCTCGCCGTTGCGGGTGATGATCGATTCGCCATCGCCCAGCATCGGCAGCATCGCGCGTGCTTCCGACAGCGTTTCGGCGGCATGTAGCTTGGCCAGGATGCGGCGGATCGCGATCGGGCCGCGCACCTTCGAAGCCAGCGAGGTCGCGGCGAACTCGACCGCATCGTTATGCGGATCGACCAGGGCCAGGCGCCCTTCGCCGAGTTCGCCGATCGCATCGACCAGCGTTTCCGGCGATTCGACCAGCACGCCTTCGATCAACTGACCGAGCGCGCTTTCGACGGCGTTTTCCCAACCGTCCTCGACGACCAGCTTCTCGCCCACGCGCGCCGCGGAGTCGAGTCCGCGCGCCTGCAGCCAGCTCAGCGCGGCGCCCTGCTCCTGGCCCAGCGCGGCGTGCTGCAGCGTCTCCAGCGAGGACAGGCGGCCACGCGCGGCCTGCGCGCTCTTGCGCACGTCGGCCAGCTGGGACTGGGCGGAGCGCTGCTGTTCCTGCAGTTCACCCAGCGTGCCCTTGCGGGTCTCCAGCTCCTCGCTGAGGTTGTCGATCGAGAACTTCTGCGTCTCGTGCTGTTCCTGCAACGCGGCAAAAGCTTCGGCCAATGCGTTGACGTCGAGCCCGAAGCGCTCGCTGTTGAGCGCGGCGCGACGGCGGTCGACGTCGAACACCTGGCGGTCCAGGTGCTCGATGCGGGTGCGCTCGACGTCGGCCGCGCGGGCGGCCTCGGCCTGGGCGCGGCTGTGCTCGTCCCAGCGCTGCTGCCAGTCGTTGAGCTTCTGCTCGGCATCGCGCAGCGCTTCCTGGCGGGCCTCGTCGTCCTCGCGAAGCTGCTCCAGTCGCGGTTCGGCCTCGGCCACGGCCGAGCGCAGCACGTCCAGGCGCGACTGGTCGCTGCCGATGTGCTCGCCCAGTTCGGCCAGCGCCGCCATCGCCTCGTCGCGCGCCTTGTGCAGGCGCTGCGTCATCTCGCGCTGGTGCTGGATCTGTTGTTCGATGCGGGCCAGCGTGCCGCCGACCTCATAGCTGGCGGCCTGAGCCTTGTTGAGCGACTCGGCGGACTCTTCGCGCTTGACGCGGCCGACTTCGATCTCGCGCTCGGCTTCGCGCTGCTCGGCGATCAGCTGCTGCAGGCGGGTTTCCTGCTGGCTCAGCTTCTCGCGCTGGGCCTGCAGCTTCTGGTCGAGGGCGCGGTGTTCCAGCGCCTTCCACTCCGCGTCCTTGACCCGGCGTTCGGCCTGGATGGCCTGGTACTGCTCGGCCTGCCGCGCCTGGCGCTTGAGGTGTTCGAGCTGCTTGCCTACTTCCTCGCGCAGGTCGTTGAGGCGGTCGAGGTTCTCGCGGGTATGGCGGATGCGGGTCTCGGTTTCCTTGCGGCGCTCCTTGTACTTGGAGATGCCGGCGGCTTCCTCGAGATAGACGCGCAGTTCCTCGGGCTTGGCCTCGATGACCTGGCTGATCATGCCCTGCTCGATGATCGAGTAGCTGCGCGGGCCCAGGCCGGTGCCGAGGAACAGGTCGGTGATGTCGCGGCG
This sequence comes from Lysobacter niastensis, assembly GCF_031457115.1. GTDB lineage: Bacteria > Pseudomonadota > Gammaproteobacteria > Xanthomonadales > Xanthomonadaceae > Lysobacter_J > Lysobacter_J niastensis_A. The sequence continues at coordinate 1,786,546 of NZ_JAVDVY010000001.1, read as the reverse complement.
GCGGCACTTGGCGCCGTTGAGGTAGTACTGGCTGGTGCCGTCGCGGCTGACGGTGCGCTTGACCGAGATCTCGTTGAACGCGGCGAATTCGCCGGTGATGGTGTGGTCGGAGTTGTCGAAGATCAGCTCCACCATCGCCTGCGACACCGGCTTGCGCGCGGAGGAGCCGGCGAAGATCACGTCGGTCAGCGAGTCGCCGCGCAGGCGGCTGGCCGAACTTTCGCCCATCACCCAGCGCACGGCATCGATGATGTTGGACTTGCCGCAGCCGTTGGGACCGACGATGCCGGTCATGTTGTTCGGCAAATGCAGCGTGGTCGGATCGACGAAGGATTTGAAACCGGACAGCTTGATCGTGGACAGACGCATGCGGCGGGGTTGCCTCTGGCGGCGCTTCGCAGGCGCGGCCGTTATTACCAACTGGGATTAAATTTGTCTCCCAACCATTTGATTCATATGGGAGACGCACGGTCCTTCAACCGTATCTTCACGCGAGTATAGCGGGGCCTTCAACGGCCGTCCCGATCAGGCGTCGCGGGCGACAGGCGCCTGCGCGGCGGTCCCGTCGTAGGCCGCCGGAACGGCGGCGCCAAGGCCATCGAGGCGTCGCTCGCTGGCGGGGTCGAAATAATGCATGCGGGCAGGGACGTGGCCGAGGTGGACGGTATCGCCGACCTTCGGCAGGTCATGCGGCGGCAGGCGCACGATCAACTCGCAGCCATCGCAGCCCAGATCGAGGAAGGCCTCGTTGCCGACCGGTTCCACCGCCTCCACATGCGCCGACAGCGTGCCCGGGCCCGCCTCGGCCAAGTGCAGATCCTCGGGACGCAGTCCGACCGTCAGCTTTTGCCCGATGTAGCCGCGCACCTGCTCGCGCAATGCGCCTTCGGGGTGGAGCGGCAATTCCACGCCGTCGGAGATCCGCAGGGCCAGGTCGGTACTTTCGCGTTCCACCACTTCGCCCCACAGCAGGTTCATCTTGGGACTTCCCAGGAATGTGGCGACGAACAGGTTGGCCGGCTGGTTGTACAGCGCCATGGGCGTGTCGATCTGCTGGATGCGCCCATCCTTGAGCACGACGATGCGCTGGCCCAGCGTCATCGCCTCGACCTGGTCGTGGGTGACGTAGACCATGGTGGTGCCAAGCTGGCGATGCAGGCGCGAAATCTCCACGCGGGTGCTGGCGCGCAGCTTGGCGTCGAGGTTGGAGAGCGGCTCGTCCAGCAGGAATACCTGCGGCTGCCGCACCAGCGCCCGCCCCAGCGCGACGCGCTGGCGCTGGCCACCGGACAGCGCGGCCGGCTTGCGGTCGAGCAAGGGCTCCAGCTCAAGCATCGCCGCGGCCTCGCGCACGCGCGCAGCGACCTCGGCCTTGCCGGCACCGCGCAGCTTCAGGCCGAAACCCAGGTTCTCCGCCACACTCATGTGCGGATACAGCGCGTAGCTCTGGAACACCATCGCGATATCGCGATCCTTCGGCGCCACCTCGTTCACCACGCGGTCGCCGATACGCAGCTCGCCGCTGCTGATCGCCTCCAGGCCCGCGATCATCCGCAGCAGCGTGGACTTGCCGCAGCCCGAAGGCCCGACCAGCACGAGCAGCTCACCGTCGTGGATCTCGAAGCTCGCGTCGTCAACGCCAACGAAGCCGTTGGGATAGACCTTGCGCAGACGATCCAGCGTGAGCTTCGCCATGAGTTCCCCTGAAATCCGTATAGCGGGTGGACGCGGTCGACGATGACAATTGTCGCCGACCTCGGCTATCCTGCCATGTAACCGTTTACATGCCTATCCATCGTGCAAGATGCGCCCGGAGACTTCGCCCCATGAGTGACGCCCCCGTCTTTCCCCAAGGATTCCTGTGGGGCGCGGCCACCGCCGCGCACCAGATCGAAGGTTCGCCGCTGGCGGACGGGGCCGGTCCCAGCATCTGGACGCGCTTCGCGCACACGCCGGGCATGATGCTCAACGGCGACACCGGCGACGTTGCCTGCGACCACTACAACCGCTGGAAGGACGACGTGAAGCTGATGCGTGAGCTCGGCCTGCAGGCCTATCGCTTCAGCGTGTCGTGGTCGCGCATCCTGCCCGAAGGCACTGGCCGGGTGAACCAGAAGGGCCTGGACTTCTACTCGCGACTGGTCGACGAACTGCTCGCCAACGGCATCGAGCCGCTGCTGACGCTGTATCACTGGGATCTGCCGGCGGCTCTGGACGACCGCGGCGGCTGGCTCAATCGCGACATCGCCGACTGGTTCGCCGAATACGGCAGCGTGCTGTTCCGCGCACTCGACGGACGGGTCAAGAAGTGGGTCACGCTCAACGAGCCGTGGGTGGTCACCGACGGCGGCTACCTGCACGGCGCGCTGGCGCCGGGACATCGCAGCAGGTTCGAAGCGCCGATCGCCTCGCACAACCTGATGCGCGCGCACGGCGCCGCGGTGAAGGCGTACCGCGAGATCGGCAAGCACGAAATCGGCCTGGTGGTGAACATCGAACCGAAGTATCCAGCCACCGATTCGGCCGAAGACCAGGCCGCGGTGCGTCGCGCCCACGCCTACATGAACGAGCAGTACCTGCACCCCGCCCTGCTCGGCCACTACCCACCGGAACTGAAGGAAATCTTCGGCGAAGCGTGGCCGGAGTGGCCGGCCGAAGACTATGCGCTCATCAAGCAACCGCTGGATTTCGTCGGCATCAACTACTACACGCGCAGCGTCACCAAGGCTGCGACCAGCTACCCGCTTAATACCGGCGTGGTGAAGCAGCCTCTGGGCACCTATACCGAAACCGGCTGGGAAGTCTTCCCGCAAGGCCTGACCGACCTGCTGCTGTGGTTCAAGCAGACCTACGGCGACCTGCCGGTTTACATCACCGAGAACGGCGCAGCCTTCTTCGATCCGCCCACCGCAGACGTCGATGCCGCCGGCAACCGCCGCGTACGCGACCCGCTGCGGATGGACTACCTGCGCAAGCATTTGAGCGCCATCCACGACGCGATCCAGGCTGGCGTCGACATCCGCGGCTACATGCTCTGGTCGTTCCTCGACAACCTCGAGTGGTCGCTGGGCTATTCCAAGCGCTTCGGCATGGTGCACGTCAATTACGGCACCCAGGAGCGCACGCCCAAGGACAGTGCGCGCTGGTATTCCGAGGTGATCCGCACGCACGGCCGCAAACTGGCCGATCCACTGCCCTACTGAGCTTGTTCCGGACGGGGCCCGCTGCTTCCCTTCCTCGGCAGCGGGCTTCTTCCGGGCCTTTTTCCCGGCATGGCCGGGACTGATTTCGTATTCATCGAAGATCGCGCCGTCGTGGCGCAGCAATCGGCAGACAGGGTGATCGCGAGTCGATTACGCTGCGGGCGAACGGGTTTTTTGCCCCGACCGATTCGACCTGGTGATTCCGTGAACGCTCCCGCTTCCGCCGACGCCCTGCTCGCCGATATCGGCGGGACCAATGCCCGCTTCGCATTGGCCCGCCAGGATTCGCGCACGCCACTGCTGATGGACAGCGTGCGCGAATTCGCGGTGGCCGACTTTCCGTCGCTGGCGCACGCGGCACAACACTATCTCGACAGCTCCGGCACGAGCGTGGGCACCGGTGCAAGCGCACTGACCGGCGTGTTCGCGGTGGCCGGACGCGTGGACGGCGACGAAGCACGCATCACCAACCATCCCTGGGTGATTTCGGCGCAACGCACCGCGCAGGCGCTGGGACTTCGCTCGCTGCGGCTGGTCAATGATTTCGCCGCGCAGGCGATGGCCGCTTCGCTGTTCACGCAGGATGATGTCATTCCCATCGGCGGCGCGACCTGGTCGCCCGACAACGGCGGCGACAAGACGTACGCGATCATCGGTGCCGGCACCGGCCTCGGCGTCGGCGGACTGTTGCGTCGCGACGGCCGCTACTACCCGCTGCAGACCGAAGGCGGCCATGTAAGCTTCGCCCCGAACACGCCCGAGGAAATCGACATCCTCAGGCACCTGTCGGCCGAGTTCGGGCGCGTCTCCAACGAACGCCTGGTCAGCGGCATGGGCCTGGTCAACCTGCACCGCGCGTTGAGCGCCATCGCCGGCGAAAGTCCGGGTCCGCTCAAGCCCGAAGACATCACCGCGCGCGCCCGCGAAGGCGACCCGCGCAGCCTGCGCACCATCGACGTGTTCTGCGCCGTGTTCGGCGCGGCAGCGGGCGATCTGGTGTTGACGCTGGGCGCATGGGACGGCGTGTTCCTGACCGGAGGCCTGGTACCCAAGCTGCTGCCGACGCTGGCCCGCTCGGGCTTCCGCCAGCGCTTCGAATTCAAGGGCCGTTTCGCCCCGGTGATGGCACGCGTGCCGGCGCTGGCGGTGGTGCATCCCCAGCCAGGGCTGCTGGGTGCCGCCGCGCTGGCGCAGCAAACGCCTTAACACGGCTTTCCACCCATCAACGCGGTCTAGAACCGCCACATGCGAAGATCGAAAGGATGGTCAGCCCAAGCGCCTCCAAACCGATCGAATCTGGCGACCGGTTCGTGTTGTTCGTTCACGCGAGCACCGACGAATGGGTGTGGGCGAGTGCCGTGGCAATCGCAGCCGAGCTTCGTCGCGACCTGGCCCTGCGACCGCGCTCGCGCCTGTTGCTGTCCGGCGGCACGACGCCTGCGCCCGTCTACCAGGCCCTGGCCAAGGCGCCTTTGGATTGGCCGCGTGTGGACGTGGCGCTGGTCGATGAACGCTGGCTGCTTCCGGACGATCCCGACAGCAACGCGCGACTGGTCCGTACGCACCTGCTGCACCACCACGCCGCCGCGGCGCGGTTCGAAGCGATGACCCAGTCAGGACGACGCATCGAGGAGGCCGTCGCCATCGCCAATGCGCATGCGCAGCAGCCGACCGCAGTCGCCGTACTCGGCATGGGTGATGACGGACATACTGCGTCGTTGTTTCCAGGCATGGCCGACCTCGATCGCGTGCTCGCCAGCCGCCAGTCCTATGCCGCCGTCGACGCCACCGGTTGCCCAGGCGCCCGGAATTGGCACCGACGCATCAGCCTGACCCCGGCAGGCTTGGCCGCTGCCCACGCGCGGGTGCTTCTGATCCAGGGAGCAAGCAAGCGCCGAGTGTTCGAGCAGGCCCTGGCCGACGGCGACGTGAAGCGATGGCCCGTGCTGGCGGCGCTGGGCGGCGGAGAAGTGCCGCCATTGCAGGTTCACTGGTGCGCCTAGAGCGGCTCAGGGCGGCGCGAGCGTCACGGTGACCCGCGACGGCGTCGCACGGATGCGCAGCTCGTCGCCCTGCCATTGCGCCCGCCTGCCGTCGATCGACGTCTGGCCCGGTTTCTGCCGATAGGGCCAGCGCAACACGATGCCTCCCGCAGGCGACTTCAATCCCGGCGACAACGTCAGTACCAGCCGGTCGCGCTCGCGCCTGATCGTGTAGCCCAGCGCACCATACGGCGTGCGCAGGCCCTCCACGGCGACGCCCTCGCCGTCCAGCCACGCCGTCGGCAGTCCGGCGGCGATCACCAGTGACTGGTCGTCGTCGCGCGTGTAGGCGAACAGATCGAGCGCCGATCGCACGTAGTCGGACTCGACCCAGGCATGCGGCAGGTCGCCCACGAAGAATGGTGTGCGCGGCGTGCGCGAGACCACTTCCGCCCACTGGTTCCAGGCGCGTGGCTGCTGGTCGGCGAAGAAGAACGCCATCGCTTCATGCGCCCGCTCGCGCCAGCCCAGGCGCACGAAGCTGCCGATGGTGCGCAGCTCGTAGGGCGTGTAGTCCCGCCACTCGCGCGTGCCGTCGCGGCGTGCGACGAACTCGCGCCAGTAGCGTTCGAAGGTGTTTTGCAGCAACGGTTGTGGCAATTGCGCCTGTTCTCCTCCCGGCGCCAGGGCAATCGTCGAGGACGTAGCGTCGAAATCGCCGAGTTCCGCGGACCCTGGCAGGTAATCGATGCCGTGCCGGTGTGTCGCCGCCTGCAGCGAGGCATACAGGTCTTCGCGGAACTGGTCGCGAGCCTCGGCCAGGCGCACGGCATCGGCGTCGCGTCCCAGCCACTGCGCGATCTCCACGGCATCCTTGTAGCCGCGCAACGTCCAGAAGTTGTCCCAGTAGGAGTGCATCGGCTTGGCCGAGTACCCCTCGTGGCTGATCGACGCGGGCATCATCCCGTAGAAGGCGGGGTCCCTGGCGCGGTTGGCTTCGGTGCGCTCGCTCAGGCGCAACTGGTCCATGTATTTCACCGCGCCCTGCACGTGCGGCCACATCGATTCCAGCAGTTCGCGGTCGCGCGTGTAGCGATAGACCTCGGCGACGGTGAAGACCAACTCGCCGTGGCTGTCGTTCTCCGGCACCGGGTCGCTGCCGCGGTTGTCGACGCAGCATGGCACCTTGCCGTTGTTGAACTGGTACGGCGCATACCAGCGCAGGAATTCCTCCGCGACGTCCTCGCGCCCCATACGCAGCAGGCCTTCGCCGATCATCGCGCCGTCCCGGATCCAGGCGCGCGAGTACGAGCGCGTGCCCGGTTGCAGGCGCGGGCCGATGCGGCTGATCAGCATGTGCGCCAGGCCCGTACGCAGCGTGTCGACAACCTTCTGGCCCTGTTCGGGCACGCGCAGCTTCACGCGGTCGAGCTTGTCGCGCCATTGCGCGGCCACCTGTCGCTGCATCGCCTCGGCGTCCCCTGCCGCCAGCGGCGCGGGAAAGTCTCCGGTCAGCGGCGCGATCCAGTCGGTTTCGAACGACTCACCGGGCCCCAGGCGCACGGTGTAGGACATCGCGCCGCTGGCCAACCCGGTCGGATCGTCGACGGCAACGGCATCCGCGCGCCATTGCGCAGGCGCGTCGACGGCATCGAACGTCGTGACGTGAGCCCTGTGAGGCATCGGGAAGGCAACCACCCTGGGCCTTTGTTCGACTTCCACGCGGCCATCGGCGATCCGCAGGCGGTGGATCGGGCTGACACCACCGACCGTATTGAGGAACTGGCTGGGCGGGTTCACCTGCAACGGCCGTATGCGCAGCATCAGCGTGTAGTCGAGCGGAGCTTGCGTGGGGTTGGTCAGGCGGTAGCGGCCGACCAACTGCGATTGCGCGCGCGTCCCCTGCGCAAAAGACGTTATCCGCAGCCGCAGGTCGTCGCGCCGCCATTCCACGCTGGGTATCGGCAGGTAGCCATCCTGCAGAGATTGCTTCGAATCCACGTTCGACCAGTCGGCAATGCCGGCGGGCGTCATGACGACGGGCTCGATACTGAAGGCGCCTTTGCCCAGCTCGATCGCGCCGTCCTCGCCGATCAGGCCCTGCTCGTCGCCGCCATCGATGCCGACGATGGTCCAGTACGGTTGCTCGCCGCTGAAGCCCCGCGGATACGAGCCACGTTTCGCCTCGGAGGCGACGGCCTTGAGGAAATCGTTGGGCGTGGCGGAGAAAGCCAGGGGCTGTACGACGAATTCGGCCAACCCGATCGAAGTCCCCTCGCCTGCCAGCGTCGTCAGGCGCAGGTATCGGGCTTCGGACTCGGGCAATGCGATGTAGTCGTTTCCGCCGTCGCTGCCTGTCACTTCGCGCGCGATCCGCCAGGCGCGGGCGTCATCCGACAGCTCGATGCGGTAGGAAGTGCTCGCCAGTCCGGGCAACCAGCGCAGCACGATGCCGCCGAACTCGCGCGTGCGCCGAAGGTCCATGCGCCACTGCGGTGAGGCGGACAGCGGCGCCTTCCAGGCCGTGGCGGGATTGCCGTCGATCGCGTTCGCAGGCGGAGCGCCGGATTCCCGGGCGGTCGCGGCCGCCTGCCCGGTCAGCGGCGAATGGTCCTCCGGCGGCAGCGTGCGCAGCGTCAGCTCGTCGAAGCACACCGATCCCTTGCCGCCGACGCGGTTGTAGATCGTGAACTCGATCCTGCGGCTGTGGCGCAGCGTCGGATCCGGTGCGGGCCCCCAGGCGCGGCTGATGTGCCGTTTCTTGTAGACGACCGGCGTCCATTGCCTCGGATACTCAAAGTGCGTCCGGTTGACCCACCACACGTTGTCGCCGCTGTCGTCGACCAGCTTGAACTGCAGGTCGTTGGCCGGCGAATCCCCGCGCAACTGGAACGCGAAGGCGTAGTTGTCCGGATAGTCCAGCGGCAGCTCGCGCTGCATGGCGGCGTAGCCGGAAACGTCGTTGAAGTCGTAATCCAGGCAGAGCGCCTTGCCGTCATGGCCCTCCGCCACGCGGAACGTTCCGCTGACCTGGTCCGACGTGGCGACGGTCCAGGCGCCGACCTGTTCGAAGTCGTCGAGCTTGCGCGCGTTGCCTTGCGCGAACGCCGGGGCGCCCACCGCGGCCAGGACCAGGGCAAGCCCCGACCATGCAGCAAAACGCTTCATGCCTATCCCTTCACGCTTCCCAGCAGTAGGCCCTGCAGGTAATAGCGCTGCAATAAGAGGAACAGCATCAGAACCGGCAGCACGGTCACCACCGAGCCGGCCATCATCATCTCGTTGTCCTGCACGTGCTCGCGCGACAACGTCGCCAGTGCCACGGGGAGCGTGTGCAGGCCGCTGTCGGTCAGCACGATCAGCGGCCACATGAAGTCGTTCCATGACGCCAGGAATACGAAGATCGCCAGCGTCACCAGGATCGGCTTGAGCACCGGCAGCACGATCTGGAAGAAGATGCGCACCTCTCCGGCGCCGTCGATCCGCGCCGCCTCCAGCAGCTCATCCGGGATCGAGCGCGCGTACTGGCGAACCAGGAAGATGCCGAACACGCCGGCCATGCCCGGCACGATCGCGCCGGCATAGCTGTTGACCAACCCGACCTCCTTGAGCATCAGGAACAACGGCATCATCGTCACCTGCGCCGGGATCACCAGCGCTCCCAACAGGATGCGGAAAACGCGATCGCGGCCGGCGAATCGGAGCTTTGCGAAGGCGTAGCCGGCCATCGTGTTGAGCAGCAATGCGATCAGCGTGGTGAGGCTGGCGATCAGGAAGCTGTTGAGCAGGTAGCGGCCCATGCCGACCCGCGAGAACAGCTCGTGGTAGTTGTGCAGCGTCGGATTGTCCGGCAGCAGCGTCGGCGGGAAATGGCTGGCCTCACCGGGCTGCATGAATGACACCGACAACATCCACAGCAGCGGCGCCAGGCTCAGCACCGCCAGACCGGCGAGCAGGCCGTTGATGATGGCCTTGGCCAGACGAGGACTCATGCGCACCTCACTCCACGCCCTTGCGGCGCGCGAACCACAGCAGGCCGCTGGTCGTCGCGGTCATCAGGACGAACAGCAGGAAGGCTACCGCCGAGGCGTTGCCGAGGTTCCACCATTTGAAGCCTTCCTCGTACATCAGGTACAGCACACTGACCGTGCTCTGCAGCGGGCCACCCAGGGTGATCACGTAGGGCTCGGCGAACAGCTGGAAGTAACCGGCTACCGTCAGGATGCCGACCAGCAGCAGCACCGGCCCCAGCATCGGCAACGTCACGTACCAGAACTGCCGCGCCGGCGTGGCGCCGTCGATGCGCGCGGCCTCGTAAAGGTCCTCGGGGATCGACTGCAGCCCGGCCAGGATGATGATCATGTTGTAGCCGAAGTTCTTCCACACCGCGAACAGGATGATCATCGGCATCGCCCAGTGCGGATCGCCCAGCCAGTCGATCGGATCCACGCCCAGGTATGACAGCGCCCAGTTCACCAGCCCGTAGCGGGTGTGGAACAGGTACTTCCAGATCACCGCCACCGCCACCACCGTGGTCACCACCGGTGCGAAGTAGGCCGTTCGGAAGAAAGGCTTGAGCCAACCCAGCTTCGAGTGCAACAACAAGGCCGCGCCGAGCGACATCGCGATCGACAACGGCACGCCGACCACGACGAAGTACAGCGTGTTGCCCAGCGCCTTCCAGAACAGCGGGTTGTGCAGCAACTGCCAATAGTTGTGCAGCCCGACGAAACGAAGGTTGCCGGTGTCGGCCAGCGCGTAGATGTCGAAGTCGGTCAGGCTCAGCGCGAACGCGGCCAGCACCGGCAGACCGAAGAACAGGGCGATCACCGCCAGCGCGGGGCCGGCGAACAACCAACCTGCGGTCGAAGGGCGGATCACGGCGCCGCTCCCGCGATGGTGTGGTGATCGAGCATCCATCGACGCTTCTCCAGGATGGCGTCTGCGCGACGATCCAGTTCGGTGGCCGCCTCGTCGACACTCAACCTCCGATTGGCCAGTTCCTCGCCGACCAGCTTGATCTCGTTGGCGATGCGCTCCCATTCCGGCACCTTAGGCACCGGCCGCGCGCGCTCGAGCTGGTCGCGGAACGCCGCGGCATACGGGTCGTTGGCCAGCGCCGGTGCCTGCCAGGCACTGCGCCGCGACGGCAGGTTCCCGGTCAGCGCGTGAAAGCGCACCTGGGTTTCGGGTTCGGACAGGTAGGCCACGAGCTTCCACGCCGCCTCGGGTTGCCTGGCCTTCTTGAACACCGCGAAGCTCGCCCCGCCTGCCACCGACGCGCCCGGGCCCTGCTCGCCCGGCAACGGCATCGTCATCCACGATCCGGCCAGTTGCGGCGGCAGGCGCTTGCGGAACTCGGCGATGTTCCAGGGTCCATTGACGTAGTAGCTGAAGTAGCCGCGACCGAACTCGTCCCAGACATTGGCGATCTGTCGATTGGAGGCGACCGGAGCCAGGCGCTGGTCGAACATGTCCCGATAGAACGCCAATGCGCGCTTGAAGCCGGGACTGCGGAAGTTGCCGTAGCGGCCATCATCGCGAAGCAGCGGTTCGGGAGACTGGATGCCGAGGTTCAACAGCGGCTCGGCTTCGTTGAGCGGCAACAGGATCGCGTAGCGGTCCGGCCCCACCTCGCGCTTGATCGCGGCCAGCGCGCGTTTCCATTCATCCCAGGTCCGGGGCGGCGTCATCACGCCCGCCTGCTCGGCCAGGTCGCGGCGATAGAACGGCAGCCGCGTCTCGACGTACCAGGGCACCGCGTACACGGTGCCGTCGATGACGCCGGTGTCCCACGCACCAGGGAAGTAATCGCCCGCCTGCAGCGACGGCGTCTGCGCCACGCGCGCGTCCAGCGCCTGCAAGGCGTCAAGCAGCGCGAACTCGGAAACCCAGGTATTGCCTATCGCGCCCACGTCGGGCAGTGAATCGCCGGCATAGGCGGTCAACAACTTTTCGTGGGCCGCGGTGATCGGAAGCTGCTGCAGCTCGACCCGGATGCCGGGGTTGCGACGTTCGAACTCCGGCAGCAACTGGGCCACTACCTCGCCTTCGTAGCCCATCGCCCAGAAGCGCACGACCTGCCGGTCATCGCGGCTGCCGGAGCAACCTGCATGCAGCGCCAGCATGAGCGAGGCCAGCATCCACGACAGCGCGCGGGCTAGACAGCCCCGGAACGAAGCGGGAACACCTGGCGCGATGCTCATCGCGAGGGACCCGCCGCCTTGGCCTGCTCGTCGGCGGGCGCCGGCTTATCAGCCGAAGCGGGTTTGTCCACGTGCGTGGTCTGTTCGGTCGAAGCGGTCTGTTCCGCCGGCAATAGCTCCGCCTTGACCTCAGGTCCGACCGCCGGCTCGAGCCAGCCGCCGGTGAATCCTGCCTTCTGCAGTCCCTCGCGGATATACGGATTGCGCTTCATTACGTTCCAGACGAACTCGTCGCGGTAGTTGGCGATCATCGTCAGAATCGGCCCTTGGTCGATGCCGATGTAATCGCTCGCCACCCAGCCTTCGCCGGGCACCACGCGCCCGGTCTTGAGCGGAATGTCGTAGTCGAAGCTGGGATTGAACGAGTCCAGGAACCCATAACTGGAATACAGGAACTCGCCGTAGCGCTGGTGCATCTGCACCGTGGCCGGAATGACGATATCCGGCGCGAACGGCAGCGATGCCACCGCCGCAGTGGGCGCAATGGTGCCGTCGTCGAAGGTATCGCGCAGGCCGGCGCCACGAGCCGAGTAGTGGCGGAACTGGCGCTCCTCTCCTTGATATTCCTGCATCGTGTGCTGCGGTCCATCGCTGGCCGTCAGGCCCCAGACGTTGTCGCCATAACCCTTCCAGCGCATCGGATTGGCGATCGCATAGGCACGTTGCGCGTAGACCGCGCGCCGGCTGTTCTCGAAGTAGTCAATCTTGCGCTCGCGCATGAACTCGTCCTGGATGCCGCGGAAGTCGATCCAGACATGGCTGTACTGGTGGCCGAACATCGGACCGAAGGACAGGTACTCCTCGTCATGGAACTTGCCCCAGCTGTCGCTGTAGGACCGGCTCCACGCCGCCCAGGCTTCCGGCCCGACCGGATGCGTGGGCGAGCCAAGCGCGAGGATGTACAGCATCATCGCCTCGTTGTAGCCGATCCAATCGTGCTGGATCACGCCGCTCTCGGGAAACCAGCCCATCGAGATCAGCGGCTTGTTCTTCTGCAGCCAGGTCCACTCGACGCCTCGGTACAGCTCGTCGGCCAGCGCGCGGATCTTCTTCTCGCGCGGGTCCTCCTGGTCGTAATACGACTGCGCGAACAGCACGCCCATCATCAGCAGCGCCGTATCCACGCTCGACAGCTCGACCCAGCTCTCGTAGCGGTAACCGGTCTGCATGTCGAGGAAGTGGTAGTAGAACCCGTGGTATCTGCCCTTCCCCGTCGCCTGCGGGCCTTGCGGCAACTTCTTCAGGAATTCCAGCGTCAGCAGCGTACGGTCCACCGCCTGGTTGCGGCTGATCCAGCCCTTCTCCACGCCGATCGGATACGCGGTCAACGCGAAGCCGACCGAGGCGATGCTGGCGAACGGCCGCGACGGATAGCGGTCCGGCGTCAGGCCATTGCGCTCGTTGGTGGTGTCCCAGAAGAACTGGAACGTGCGCTTCTCGATGTCGCGGAAAAGCGGCGGCAAATCGGGCCGCGTCTCCTTGAGCGGCTCGATGTGCACCGGCGGCGGCGTTTCGATGGGATAGGCCGTGGAGGCGGGCTCGGTTTTGCGGCAGCCGCCCGCCACGACGAGCGCCACGACCAGCAGCGCCAGCAGACAGTTGCGATGGAACTTATCCAGCATCACTACGTCTTCTGAGTGTAGGAGGTCGGCATCGCGGTCCCCGGCCGCATCGTGCGGCCGGGGATGCGAGCTTTACCAGGAAATACCGAACGACAGCTTGAACGATCGCGTCGGCGGAACGATTTCGTCGTTGTGCTGGCCATACGAGGGGTTGATCACGCCATCGACACCTTTGAAGTTGTTGAAGGTAGTCCAATTGCGCGCGTCGGTAACGTTGAATACGTCGCCGCGGACGCGGTACTTCAGCCCGGCGCCGGTGTCGAACTCCTTCTGAATAGCCAGATCCCATTGGAAGAAGTCGGCGTCATCGAAGTAGACACCTTCGAACGTTCCGAAGGCGCAGTCATCAAGGCCGGGGGCGGTCGGCGCGGTGCAGTTCAGGACGTCCTTCGCCACGGGACTGGTCCAGGTGACCTTGGTGGAGAACATGAAGCCCCAGGCCTGATAGATGCCGGTGCCGACGAAGCGGTGCTTCGGAATGCCGATCGAATTGACCCAGGGATGATCGTCCAGGTTGGGATAATCGAACACATAGTGCTCGTCGGAATTGGCTGCGTTGACGCGATTTTCTTCCGAATCCGTGTACGTGTAGGCCAGCGTCACGCCCCACGGCGATTCGCCCGTCAGCGGCTTCTCGGCCCACAGCAGCAACTGGTTGAGGTCGGTCTCCACCCCGTTGTCGGCCTTGATCAGCGAACCGAAACCCGGGATTGGCTGCCCGAATGGAGCGCCGCCGAAGGTGCGACCGGCACCGTAGAAGGTGCCGTCCGGATAGCGGTTGCCGAGCGAGAAGATGATGCCGTCGTGGCTTTCGATGTGGACGACCGCCGCCGAGGTGTTCCAGTCCTGTCCGGCCAGAGTGACGGTATTGCGCATGCCCAGGCTGAACTGGTCGGAGTACGGCACTTTGATGTCGTTGTTGATCAGGTTGACCTCCGAACCCAGGTTCGGGTTGGCCGCGACCAGCGCGAACAGTTCCTCCCGGTTGAGGTATTTCGGATCCCACGCGACGCAACTCGGGCCCGGCGTGCTGCACTGCGCACCCGGCACACCGAAGAAATTGATGGTGTACGACGGGAACGTGCTCTTGGACTGCTCAAGCGCGATGTAGTCGAACAGGTTGCGGTCGTAGGCGCGGCCGGCGCCGCCGAAGATCACGTGGCGCTGGTCGGCGAACAGGTCGTAGGAGAAGCCCAGGCGCGGCTGCCATGAGTCGGTGTAGGCATCGCGGTTGTGGCCGTTGCTGATGTAGTCCTCGATGTCGTAGTCCACGCCCGGCTGGTGAATGTTCGACCAGCCGCGCAGCGCGGCCACCAGGTCGGGCGGCGTCACGAAGTCCTCGTAACCAGGTGTGCTCTCGTAGTCGTAGCGCAGGCCGAGGTTGATGATCAGCTTGTCATTGACCTCCCAGTCGTCCTGGAGGTAGATGCCGTACTGCTTGTTGGTCGAGGTGATGTTGCGGTCATCCACCCCAGGCAGCGGCGCACCGAAGCGCACCTGATAGGGAATGAACGTGCCCAGCGAGGTGCCGCCGGCATCCACGTTACGCGGCAGGTTGATCGAGAACTGCGGGTTGAAAGGCTGCTGCTCGAACGCGTTGATCTCCACCGATTTGTACTTGAAGCCGCCCTTGATCGTGTGGCCGTCCAGGCCGGTCCAGGTCAGGTCGTCCTGGAAACCCCAGCCCTTCTGCCCTTTGTCCTGGAAGTCCTGGCCGCCACCGACATTGAGCACGCCGCCGCGCTGGGAGTTCTGGATGATGAAGCCCGGCGTGAGCGTGATCGCGCGCGGATTGAACTGCTCGTCCTCATGCGTGAAATGCATATCGTTGAGCCAGTCGGTGCTGCTCCACTGGTAGCGAAGGTCAAGACGCGTACTGTCGTTGATGTTGGTCTTGCCGTAGCTTTCGGTGTTCTGGCCGCCGATGTCCTTGATCTCTTCTTCTTCGCGGACCTTCGCACTGAACTCGACCAGGTTGTTGTCGTTGACCTGCCAGGTCAGCTTGCCGAACCACAGATCTTCATCGAACGGAGTCGACGAGGGGCCGGTCAGGGCCAACAGGTCTGGCGTCAGCGCGTAGCCTGGATCGAGCGCTCCGGGCGCAATGGTCTGGGGAAACTCGAACTCCTTGGCCTCATAGGTGACGAAGAAGAACAAACGATCCTGCAGGATCGGGCCACCGAATGCCGCGCCGTACTGGGTTTCACCGGAGGGACTCTTGCCATTGCCCGCGCGCTCCTCGGCCGGCGTCTGCGTACGCCATTCGGGGATGTTGAACTTGTCCCAGAAGAAATCGCCGTGGAACTCATTGGTGCCGGATTTCGTCACCGCGGTCACCGCGGCGCTGCTGATCTGGTCGTACTCGGCCTTGTAGTTCGACGTGATGACCTTGTATTCGCCGATCGCGAGCTGCGGGAACGGATTGCCCGGACTCTGGTCCTGGCCACCGATACCGCCCTTGAGCACGTAGTTCTTCTGGCCAACGCCGTCGATGAAGACGTTGATGCCGTTGGAACTCTGTGCACCGCTTCGCAACTGTGAAGCGCCGCTCGCGCGCCGATCGAACAGCATGCCAGGCACGATCTCGGCGAAGGCCAGGAAGTTTCGCGAGGCCTGCGGCAGCGACTCGATCTGCACCTGCGAGATGTAGGTGGCGACCTCGGGGGTCTTGGTCTCGAACACCGGCGTTGCGGTGACGGTCACCGCTTCCATGGTCGTCGCGGCACCGGGCGCCGCGGTTTCGGCGACGCCTCCGGTCGACAGGTTGAGCGTGGCGGTCTGTCCGACCTGCAGCGTGATCGTCTGCGAATTGGTTTTCCCACCGGCAACGACGTCGATGCGGTACGTCCCGGGCGGCAGGCCACCGACGTTGTAGGTGCCGTTGCCCGATGCCTGGACCTTGCGGGTCAGGCCGGTGGCGACGTTGGTGGCGGTGATCTGCGCGTCGGCGGCAGGAACCGAGTCGGCCAGGACCTGGCCGCGCACGGTTGCAGCGGTGCTTTGCGCCAGGACCGAAGGCGTCGCCATGACCAGGCAACTGGCCAGTGCACAGGCGAGCAGCGTGCGGTGCGGGTGTCGTTGCGAATGCGTGGGATACCGAACGGAACTCATGAGTTACCTCTCTCCCCAAAATGAATTTTCTATTTGTTGTAATCGCTTACATCACGGGACAAAAAAACGACGCTTCCTTCGTCAGGAACCAGCAGGACCTGCACGGCGACGCCATGCAGGTGCGCTGGACTCACGCACGATCAGTTCCGGCACCAGCGCTTTCGGCCGGGGCGACACGACCACTCCTTCGGCCACCTGTGCGATCAGCATCCGCGCAGCGCGCGCGCCGAGTTCGGCAATGTTGACGCGCACGGTGGTCAGGCTCGGATGCACGTAGCGCGCCATCGGGATGTCGTCGAAGCCGGCCAGGGCGATGTCGCCCGGTACCTGCACGCCGGTCTGCGCGAGGGCGAACAGGCAGCCCAGCGCCATCATGTCGTTGGCGGCAAACACCGCTTCGGGGCGATGCGCGGCTTCCAGCAGGACAAGTCCGGCACGGTGGCCGGAGGCCTCGTCGAAATCGCCAGCCACGACCCACGGCTCCGCTTCCGGCGCGAATCTGGCCAGCGCGTCTCGGTAGCCACGCAGGCGCTCATGGGCGTCGAAGTTGTCAGACGGCCCGGCGATGAAGGCGATGCGGCGATGCCCGCCCATCACCAGGTGTTCGACCATCGTGAACGCACCACCATAATTGTCCACGCCGAGCGAGGCGACGCCTTCGCTGGCGCACTGCGAATTGATGAGCACCAGCGGCAGACTGTCGTCGAGCACGGCCGGAGCGTCCATGTAGGGCGACATCACCAGCAGGCCATCGACGCGGCCGCGCATCGCGCGAAGCGCCGCGCCCTGCTCCTGCGGATGGCCGTGGTAGCTCGAGACCAGCAGGTGCAGGCTGTTCTCGCGCGCCACCTGGTCGATGCCGCGCATCAGTTCCGAGAAGAATTCGCCGTGCAGGTCGGGCAGAACGACGCCGAGTGTCTGGGTGCGGCGGCTGCTCAGGCTTCGCGCCGCGGCATGCGGGGTGTAACGCAACTCGCGGGCGGCGGCGAACACGCGGTTGCGCACCTCCTCGGCCACGTTGCCGTGACCATTGAGCGCACGCGATACGGTGGCCACCGACACCTGGGCCACGCGCGCCACATCCTTGATCGTTACGTTCGCCACGTCCTGCCCGCCCTCCGCGGTGGAAGCGGGCCCGAATGTAAACGTTTACAAAGCGAAGTGTAAAGACCTCGTTAGAAATGTGACTCCGGGGCACTGAAAAGCCCGTCAGGCTTGCCTTTCGGGCCCTGCGAGATGCTGCGCCGCGACATGTGACATGCGATTCAGCCTGCGGCTTCGTCTGGCGTGCGGGCACGGATCGCCAGCGCATGGATGTCGGTCGTCATCAACTCGCCCACGGCGGAATAGACGGCGCGGTGGCGGGCGAGAGGATTGAGCCCAGAAAACGCCGCGCTGACGATGTCGACGCGGAAGTGGCCGCGTCCGTCGGCGGCGCCGGCGTGCCCGGCATGGCGATGGCTCTCGTCCTCTATTTCGAGCGACAGCGGGGCAAGCGCCGCCTCCAGCGCGCGTCGGATGGCGGCCACTCTCTGGTCGCGCGGCAGCGGGTCTGTGGTCACGGCAGGACCTTGCGGAATGGCCGCACTTCGACCCGCTGATAGACGCCGGACGCCACGTAGGGATCGGCCTGCGCCCAGCCACGGGCCGCCTCGAGCGATTCGAATTCGGCGATCACCACGCTGCCGCTGAAACCGGCCGGACCCGGATCTTCGGCATCGATGGCCGGGCAAGGGCCTGCCAGCAGCAGGCGCCCCTGGTCGCGCAGCGCGGTCAGCCGCGCCAGATGCTCGGGCCGCGCTTGCAGCCTCTGCGCCAATACATCGGTTCCGTCGTACCCCTCGATCACGTACCACATAGGTTTGCAGCTTCCTGTCGCCCCCGGCGGGGCCTGCATGAATTGTAGCCAGCCCCACCCTCCGCGCCGCTGGACACCGTGAGGGTGAGGCCGTACCCTAGCTTCCAATTGCACGAGGCCGGACGCAGCGGCCCGTCGCGACCGGGACCCCACACCGTCGCCACGCACGTACCTAGATGGTGCGTCGCTGCTCTCCGCGGCCCGCGCCCGCAACCGTGATCGCCCCCCGCCACGCCCACCGCGTGACGCGAAGGCCGTCCGCCGTTCGGGTTCAGCACAGTCGACTTAGCGGTCCCGACATCAAGTAATCCCGACTTCAAGTTGCGTTACACCCCATGGCAGCCATCCCAGGCCGCCAGCATCGTAGCGATAGCAGTGCCGACGGCCCGGAGGGGCCGCTCCCGAATGACCGAAGAACGCGCATCCGACGCGAATGATCCGCAGAACGTGGCCGGCCCGCCCCAGGCCTCCGCGCATCCGCAGCAGCAGGAAATGCCGCTTGCCATGGTGCACGGCCAACCCGTGCTGCAGATCCCGCAGGACCTGTACATCCCGCCGGACGCGCTCGAAGTCATCCTCGAGGCGTTCGAAGGCCCGCTCGACCTGCTGCTGTACCTGATCCGCCGCCAGAACCTGGACATCCTCGACATCCCGGTGGCGGACATCACCCGCCAGTACGTCGATTACATCCAGGCCATGCACGAGATGCGCTTCGAGCTGGCCGCCGACTACCTGGTCATGGCCGCCATGCTGGCCGAGATCAAGTCGCGCATGCTGTTGCCGCGCTCGGCCATCGAGGAAGGCGAGGAAGACGACCCGCGCGCCGACCTGGTCCGCCGACTGCAGGAGTACGAGCGCTTCAAGAAGGCAGCCGAGGACATCGACGCGCTGCCCCGTCAGGAGCGCGACACCGCGCCGGTGCAGGCCTTCGTCCCCGACCGGGCCGCGGTGCGTCTGCCGCCGCCGGTTGAGTTGAAGGAAATGCTGCTGGCCCTGCACGACGTGTTCAAGCGTGCCGAGCTGTTCACCCAGCACGCGATCAAGCGCGACGCGCTGAGCGTGCGCCAGCGCATGGGCGAGCTGCTGGAGCGGATGAAGGACGGCGCCTTCTACCGATTCGAGTCGCTGTTCACCGCGGAAGAAGGCAGGCTTGGCGTGGTCGTGACCTTCCTGGGCCTGCTGACGCTGGCCAAGGAGCAACTGGTCGAAATCATCCAGGAAGGCCCGCTGATGCCGATCTACGTCAAGTCGCTGGCGCTGCTGAACGAAGGCGACGAGATCGAGTTGAGCAGCGAGTTCGACGAGCCGGCCGCCAACGATGACTCAAACGCCTGACGCACGTGGCGATCGCCTTACCCCGACCGCCAACCCCGCGATCCAGCGTCTTTCGATATCAATGAAGCACCAGCCCATCGCCGATGTCCGCTTTCGGCAATGAGCGACAAGAGCCAGAGAGCAAACCACTCCTCATGGACCAACAGTTAATCACCCGCATCGTCGAAGCCGCGCTGCTCGCGTCCAACCAGCCGTTGACGCTGGCGCAACTGAACGCGCTGTTCCCGGAAGACCAGCCGCCGCCGGCCGACAGCGTCGAACAGGCGCTGGAAGCCTTGCGCGAGGCCAACGCCGACCGCGGCGTCGAACTGGTCGAGGTGGCCTCGGGCTTCCGCTTCCAGGTCAAGGCCGACGTGCACCCCTGGGTGGCGCGCCTGTGGACCGAGCGCCAGACCCGCTACACCCGCGCCACGCTGGAAACCCTGGCGCTGATCGCCTACCGCCAGCCGATCACGCGCGGCGAGATCGAGCAGGTCCGCGGCGTCGCGGTCAACAGCAACATCATCAAGGCGCTGGAAGAGCGCGAGTGGATCCGCGTCGTCGGCCACCGCGACGTCCCCGGCAAGCCGGCGCTGTTCGGCACGACCAAGGGCTTCCTGGACTACTTCGGCCTCAAGCGCCTGGACGAGCTGCCGCCGCTGTCAGAGCTCAAGGACATCGGCGAGCTCGAGCCGCAGTTGCAGTTCGAGGGTGCCCCGATCGCGGCAGGCGGCATCGCCACCGGCGAGGCGGAAGCCTCCAATGCCGACGATGCGGGCGACGACGTCGAGGCCGATGACATCGGGACCGATGACGACTTGGGCTTGCCCGAGGCGCAGGCTGACATGGCCGTGACGCAGGACGAGGATGCGCCGGCAGAAGCCGCGGACGCCGACACAGACATGGTCGCGGACGCGACCATCGAAGACACAGACGAACATGCCCTTGAGGGCACACCCGAAGCCGCGCCGGGCGAGCGCGCGGCGGACGTGAACGATCCCGAACAAGACACCTACGCCGTCGAGACGACGACCGTTCCCGAGCAGGACACAGACGAGGCCGAACTGGCCGAGTCGGAGCAACAGAAACATGACTGAGCAAAAGAGCCGCAAGCTCACCCTGAAGCGCGGCGCCGACACCACCGCCGAAGCCCCGCGCCTGGAAGAGCGCCTGCACAAGGTCCTCGCCCAGGCCGGCCTCGGCTCGCGCCGGGCGCTGGAGCAGCGCATCGCCGACGGCCTGGTCAAGGTCAACGGCGAAACCGCGCAGGTCGGCATGAGCGTCAAGAGCGGCGACAAGATCGAACTCGACGGTCGCCAGTTCGTGGCCAGCGCGCTGACCGAACCGGCCCGCGTGCTGATGTACAACAAGCCCGAAGGCGAAGTGACCACGCGCGAGGACCCCGAAGGTCGTCCGACCATTTTCGAGGCCCTGCCCGCGCTCAAGGGCGCGCGCTGGATCGCGATCGGCCGCCTCGACATCAATACGACCGGCCTGCTGCTGCTGAGCACCGACGGCGAGCTCGCCAACGCGCTGATGCACCCGTCGTTCGAGGTCGAGCGCGAGTACGTCTGCCGCGTGCGTGCGCCGGAAGGCCAGGAGCACGTGCCGGAAAACATCGTCGACCGCCTCGCCCGCGGCGTGGCGCTGGAAGACGGCCCGGCCAAGTTCGACGAGATCGAGCGCATCGGCGGCAGCGACTCGCACGACTGGTTCCGCGTGGTCGTGAAGGAAGGCCGCAACCGCGAAGTGCGCCGCTTGTGGGAATCGCAGGGCTGCCAGGTCAGCCGCCTCAAGCGCGTGCGCTACGGCGAGGTGTCGCTGCCGCGCGAACTGCTGCGCGGCCAGTCGCGCGAGCTGGCCAGCGAAGCGGTCGAATCGCTGCGCAGCAAGCTCGGCCTGGAAGACGGCATGCCGTCGGCGTTGACGCTGCAGCCGGTGATCGGCCAGCGCAAGGCCACCAAGTCGACCCTGCATTTCGGCGGCGGCGAACGAGCCCATGGCTATGTCGGCGGCCACAACACCGCAGACGAAGGCCGCGAACTGCGCCGGTTCGATCACGTGCGCGAGGAACGCGGCGGCCGCGGTCGCGGCGGTCCGCGCAAGCACGGCGGCCTGACGGTCAGCGGCGAAGCCGCGGCCAACCAGTCGCACAAGCCGTTCAAGCAGCGCAAGGAAAAAGGACCCAAGCCGTTGCCGGAAGGCAATCCGGCGGCGTTCCGTACCTGGTACGTGCCCGATGGCGTCGAAACCGGCCCCAGCGGTCATCGCAATCCCGACGGTGCACGCGGCCCCAGGAAGCCCTACGGCGGCAAGCCCGGCGGCGGTGGCCGCCCCGGTGGCGGCGGTCGTCCGGGCGGCGGTGGCGGTTATCAGGGTCGCAGCGAGCGCGGCCCCGGTGGCGGCGGCGGATACGGCGGCGAGCGCACGGGCGGTGGCGGCTACGGCGGTGAACGTACCGGCGGCGGTGGCCAGGGCGAGCGACGCGGTCCCGGCGGCGGCGGTCAGGGCCAGCGCAGCTCGCGTCCGTACGGACATCCGGGCAACGCCCCCAGTTTCCCGTCCGACCACGCCAATCCGGGCAGTTTCAATCCGTACGGTGACAAGCCGCGCGCACCGCGTCCGGGCGGACGCCCCGGCGGTGGGCCTGGCGGCAATCGTCCTGGCGGCAACCGTCCGGGCGGCAATCGTCCTGGTGGTCCTGGTGGAAATCGTCCGGGTGGCGCTCCGCGACCCGGCGGTCCGCGCGGTGGCGGTCGCCCCGGCGGCGGACGTGGCCCGCGAGGCGGCGCGTAAGCGAGACCGACGCAGATGCAACACACGAAGGGCGCGCAAGCGCCCTTCGTGCTTTTGGTCAGTGCGACTACGTCGGGCTGGAAACCGAAGTCAGCCTGATCTGTCGCCTTCAAGTCGCCCCTTCAGCGACTCGATCAGATCGATCGGCAGCGGAAACACGATCGTCGAACTCTTCTCCCCCGCGATCTCGGTCAGCGTTTGCAGGTAGCGCAACTGGATCGCGCGCGGATCGCCGCCGAGCAGCTTGGCCGCCTCGACCAGCTTCTCCGCGGCCTGCTGCTCGCCTTCGGCGTGGATCACTTTGGCGCGACGCAGTCGCTCGGCTTCGGCCTGGCGCGCGATCGCGCGGACCATGGTCTCGTTGATATCGATGTGCTTGATCTCGACGTTGGCGACCTTGATGCCCCACGCATCGGTCTGCGAATCGAGGATCGTGCGGATGTCGTCGTTGAGCTTGTCGCGCTCGACCAGCATCTCGTCGAGCTCGTGCTTGCCCAGCACCGAGCGCAGCGTGGTCTGGGCGAGCTGGCTGGTGGCCTCGTAGAAGTGCTCGACGTTGATGATCGCCTTCTGCGGATCGACCACGCGGAAGTACACCACCGCGCTGACCTTCACCGAGACGTTGTCACGCGAGATCACGTCCTGCGGCGGCACGTCCATGACGATGGTGCGCAGATCCACGCGCACCATCTGCTGCACCACCGGAATCAGCACGATCAGTCCGGGCCCCTTCACTTTCCAGAAACGGCCGAGCTGGAACACCACGCCGCGCTGGTACTCGCGCAGTACCTTGATCGCACTGGCCGCCAACACGGCCACCAGCAGGATCAACGGAAAATACAGGGGCAGGTACATGGCCGACTCCTCGGATGGATTGCTCAGGTGGGATCGCCGTTTCGTGTCTGGACCGCCGGTTCGCCCATCGGCGCAACCCGCAGCACCAGCCCGTCCAGTGCGAGCACGCGCACAGGCTGGCCACGGCTGATTGGCCGGTCGCAGACGGCTTGCCAGTCCTCGCCGCGGATGCGCACCTGTCCGCGTCCGTCGAACTCACGCCACTGGAAATCGCGTGTCGCCACGGCCGTATGACCGACCAGTTCTTCCACCCCGGTGACCACCGGCTGCCGTCGCGCGCGTGCCGCCAGCCAGATCATGCCCATGAACACCAGGGCGCTGGCGCCCCCTATTCCGACGACCAGTCGTCCCGGCACACCGTAGCCCGGAACATCGGTGTCGAACATGATCAACGAACCCACCACCAGCGACACGACGCCGCCGATGCCGAGCGCGCCGAAGCTGGGCATCGCGAATTCCACCGCGATCAACACCACCCCCAACGCGATCAGTGCGATGCCGGCGTAGTTCACCGGCAGCACCTGCAGTGCGTACAGCGCCATCAGCAGGCAGATCGCACCGACCACGCCCGGCAGGACCGCGCCGGGGCTGTAGCCCTCGAACACGAGGCCATACAGCCCCACCAGCAGCAACAGGTAGGCCACCGTGGGCTCGGTGATCACGGCCAGCAGCCGCGAACGCCAATCGGGCTCGAGCTTGTTCACCGGCTGGCCGGCGATGGCCAAAACGACTTCGCGATGCGCCAGGCGCACCCGGCGTCCGTCGGCCTGGCGCAGCAGCGCGGGTAGATCCGCCGCCAGTATTTCGATCACTCCCTGCGCGTGCGCCTGGGTCGCGGTCAGCGTCGCCGCATCGCGCACCGCCGCCTCGGCGAACTCGGCATTGCGCTGGCGCAACTCGGCCAGGCTGCGCAGGTAGGCGACGGCGTCGTTGACGGCCTTGCGCGACATCGCATCGGGCGGTTCGTGCCTGTCCGGCTTGGCATTCGCGTCGGGCTTTCCATTCGTGCCGGGGGGTGGCTGCTCGGGCTTGCGTGCGGGTTCCGCGCCCGGCATCGGCCCCGGTCCCGGCCCGCCCATCGATACTGGCGTCGCCGCGCCCAATGCGGTCGCCGGCGCCATCGCCGCGAGATGGCAGGCGTAGAGGATGTAAGTGCCGGCACTGGCGGCCCGCGCGCCCTCGGGGGCGACCCACGCAATCACCGGCACGTCGGAGGCCAGGATGGCCTGGTTGATGTCGCGCGTGGCGGCATCCAGTCCACCCGGCGTGTCGATGCGCAGCACCACCGCGCGCGCATTGCGGTCGCGTGCCTTTTCGAGGCCATGGATGACGAAATCGCGCGTGGCCGGACCGATGCCACCCTTGATGTCGAGCAGCACCACTTCTCCGCGGGCCCCGACGGGAACCGGCGGAGCGGCGTGGAGTACCGGAACCAGCCACAGGAGGCCGGCCAGGCACCAGGCTCGAGGCTTCATGCTCATCGCGATGCCGGCGACCGGCGCCACGCCGATCGTCGTCAACGGCAGTTAACACCAAGGCCCGTTAACGGGGCGGAAGTGCCTCGCCGACAGGTTGGCCCGAAGCGCCGCCCTCAGGTACCGCTTCCCTCCTCGCCCCGCCCGCCGCCGGCCTGGGCCGGCGAATCCTGGGTCGCTGGCGCGGAATGCCACTGCTCCGGCGGAACCCATACCTTGTGCTCGGGTTGCGCCTCGAAGTTGGGCGACATGATCTGCACGCCGAACTCGTTGAACGCATCCTGGATTTCCGCATGCAGCCGCGACAGCGCGTGCACGCGCTCCTTCGGATCGGCCACGGCGACATTGAGTTGATACTGCACGTAGAAATCCGACAGCGCCGACTGCAGCACGAAGGGTTTGTGCCCGGCCAGCAATTGCGGCGTGCGCGCTGCCGCCAACTGCAGCAGCGCATGCACCTGCCGCCACGGCGCGTCGTAGCCGACGGCGACGCTGGTGGTGACCACCAGGCCGTCATGCGCGGAGTGGCGGGTGTAATTGCGCACCGGCACGGTCGCCAGCGTGCTGTTGGGAATGGTGACTTCCTCGCGCGTGCGCGTCACCAGCTTGAGCGAGAACGTGCCGATATGGGTCACCACGCCTTCCTCTTCGCCGATACGGACCACGTCGCCGGGTCGCACCGCCCGCGAGTACAGCGCGACGAAACCGCTGACGATCTGGCTGATCACGCCGGCCGATCCCAGCGACAGCATCAGGCCGACGAACACGCTCACGCCTTTGAAAGCGTCGGTCTTGGAGCCGGGAATGTATGGATAGGCCACGGTGATGGCGAACAGCCAGATCACCCAGCTCGCCAGGCGCCGGGTGGTGGGCACAGCGCTGGGCTCGAGCCATTCGACCTCGAACGTCCCGGTCTCCACGCCGCGGAACCAGATCCCGACCAGGCGCACCACGCCACGCGTGACCAGGAAGATCAACACCAGCATCAGCAGCGAGGGAATGTGGTGGACGAAGCCGGTAGCGAGTTCGGAAGCCGCCTCCGCCAGGTAGTGCCCGAGCGCCTGTCCCCATGGCCGGCTGTAGGGGAAGCGCGTGAGCACATAGCCCAGCCAGACATAGGTCGCGAACAGCACCAGCAACAGGCGCAGCCCGCGGAAGGCGTGGCGCAGCGTCGTCGAAGTCACCGCATGCACATCCAAGCCGCGCAATCGCGCGGAAGCGGCGCGGCGTACGGCAGCCGCCTGCAGCCGTTCGCGCAGCCATTCGCTGGCCCGCGCGATGAGCCACAGCAGCAGCGCGAACACCAGCGTCGCCAGTGCGGCCAGTCCGAAATTGCGCATCATTTCGGCGGGGCTCCGTGCGCTCTTTCGTTCCCGCAGGATCTGCCTGAAACGCTCCAGCACCTGGGGAGCCAGACGCTCCAGTTCCGCCCGGTCCATCGCGCCGGCATCGCCCGGTCGCAACGCGAACAGCAGTTGGGTGCCCGAGGTGAACAGCACTCCGGTATCGCTGCCTACCCGCGCCCAGTCGGCGCGCAGGTCGTTGGGGTCGATCTGGTCGATGGATTCGGCGATCCGCTCCGACGCGAGTTTCGCCCGCATCTGCGGCGTCACGCCGCGGTAGGGGGTATTGAGCGTCACAAGATCCCGGTTCCACACCCGCACCGGCGCCGAAGCCGTGGTTTCCGGCGCGGGCCCGGCCGCACCCGGCATCGTCGGTTTTGCAGGCGCGGCAGCGAACACGGTGCCGGCCCAGGCCAGCCCGCTCGCCAGCATCAGCCACAGCAGGCCGCGCGCCAGCAGGCCACGAACCGGCACGCCAGGCATGCGCATCGCAGGACTCTTCTCCGGTAGCAGGTCGGTCGTCATGCTCGTCCCAATGCTCCCGCAATCAGCGCAGCAGGGCCGGCTGCGAGTCGTACCACTTGCGCGCGTGCAGCATGTGGAAGTCGCGCTGTCCGTTGTTCACCTCAACCGCCATGCTCAACACCCCCCAGTTGGCGAACAGGCTGCCCTTGCGCGAACCGTTGCGCAGCCGCAGGCCCGCCATCACCTCGTAACGCTGGTTGCTGGCCACCATGCGATCCAGCACCAGGGTGTCGTCGTGCCACTGCACGTTGCCGTGCGCCCGCGCCTGCCCGGAGTCGATGAGCTTGAAGATCCACTTCGGATACTCGCGCTGGCGCGAGAACATCGAAAGCAGGAAGCCCACGTCCTTCATGACGACCTGCGCCGTGCCGTTGACGGTGACCGGCTTGTCCCAGTCCAGACGCGCGCGATCGAGTTCGATGCGCGCCCACCAGCCACTGCGCGATTCGCCACCGGGCTCGGTGAAGCTGATGTCGGTGAAGTTGATCCGACTGCCATCCAGGTTGAAGTCGTGGCGTACCAGGTCGGCACTGCGCAACCGGGTATCGATGTCGACATTGCCATGCAGCGCCATTCCTGCCATGTGCATCCGCGCGCCATTGCCCCTGACGTGCACCCGGCCCTGGCCGATGTTGCCGGAGGTATCGAGGCTGAGATCGCCGCTGACCAGGCCGGAGCCTCCATCGAACCGCATGTGCGCCTGGGGCAGGTAGTAGTTGTAGGCGCGCAGGTCGGGGACCTGCGCGTCGTCAAAGGTCAGGCGCGCCTTCAGCGTTTCGGTGACGTGCTTGAGCCCACCGGGCCGCCTGACCTGGGCGCGCTCCAGGCCCGACAGGGTTTCGACGTTGAGCCGCAGGTTGCGCCCGACCACATAGGGGCTTCCGGGCGCACGTTCGGCGGCGATGTTGAAGTCCTCCATGACCAGGTCGAGCTTGGGCAAAAGCTCGTCGTCCTTGCTGACGTCGAGACGCCCCTCGGCACGCGCGCGACCCTGGATGCGATTGCCCATGACCAATGCGACGGCCTGTACCTCGGGCACGCCCACCCGGCTGCCGGCGGCGACCTTGCCATCGACCACGCGCACATCGGCATCGACGATGCCTGCGCCTTCCAGCGACAACCAGGGGGCGTCGGCGAAGAGCTTTGCCAGCCAACCCAGCGACGGCACCTGCCAACGGGCTACGACATGCCCCGAACTCCGCGGCAGCAGGCGCTTGAAATCCTGCAGCGGAATATCGGTGCCGCGGATCCGCAGATCGGCATCGAGCATCACCGATCCGTTCTGCTGCGCAGGGGATTGGGCCTTGACCCGCATCGTGTCGCGGTCGACATCGAGTTGCAGGTCCAACGACTGCGCGCGCGCCCTGCCCAGGCTGTCGGTGCCGGTCATCGGCATGTGCCAGCGCACCTGGCTGCCGGGTTTGAACGAGCCACGGGCGAAACCCAGCCTGACCCGGGCGGTTCCCTTCGCCGGCACCGTGGAAACGTCGATTTTCCCCGCCGGATCGGCGACGACGTTCAGCCCGGCCGTGCGGCCGTCCAGCGTGAGATCGGCATCGGTCATCAACAGCTTGCGGATACCGGGCGCCTGGCTGCGCGTGTGCCGGGCGATGGCGAAGCGCGCGTCGAGCACGCCGTCGCGAAGCAATTCACTCTTGCCGTAAAGCAGGCGCGCCTTGGCGAACCGCGCCCACGACGGCGTCAATTCGAGCGCGCCACCGCGCAGTTGCTTGTAGAGGCCGACCTCGGCGCTCCCCTCGCCTTCGAGCGACAGTTGCGCGAAGCGGCCGCCGCGAATCGAATCGCTGTGGATGCGCTGGAAATTCAGCACCCAGCCGCCGGCTCGCGCCTCCGGGGGAGGCCTTCTCACCTTCACCTGCTCGACGTCGCCGGTAACGTCACGGGCTTCGACATCGGGGACACGCACCTCCTTGTGCAGCAGCGGCAGCAACGCGACTCGACCGCTCGCCTTGCCGGCCTGGACCGCCCAGACGGTGCGGCCGACCTGCCCTTTCATCTTCACGTCCCACACGGTCACCCGGCCCGGCCACCAGGTCATGCCCGGGCCCCAGTCTATCTGGAACTTCTCGGGCTTACGGTTGGCCGTCCAAGGTCCGAGCGGCGTATTGAGGAACAGGTTGCCCAGGACCAGGTAGGCACCGTATGCCAGCAGCAACGCCAGTGCGCCGCGCTTCAGCCACGGCCTTGCCCCCGGTGGAATCCGGTCGCGCCATGGTCCAAGCGACTTCTCGATCCATGCAATCCTGACCATGCGCCCCAGCCGATTTTGGTCGCGTCATGACGACCTGCCCGGGCTAACGATCAACGTGCGGATGTTCGGCCGGCCAAGCGCCCCTCTCCCAGCGTAGGTGGGCCGTTCGTGAAGGCGGCGCGACGACGCACGACCGTCGCGGACGCCTCATTGGCGCGACAGGTGCGCGACCCGCGGATGCACCAGGCGTTCGAAATCGCGCCAGTCCATGCGCATCAGCTCGCGATGGCTGCCGGCATTGAAGGCGAAGTGCTCGTCCTCGGCCAGGCTGTCGGCGGCATACACGTCCATGCCATAGAGATTGCCGAACGGCGGCATGGCTCCGACTTCGCACTCCGGGAAACGGTCCTTGAACTCCGACTCGGTGACGATGGCCGCTTCGCTCGCGCCGGCGCAATCGCGCAGGTTCGCCAGGCTGAGCCATTCGTTGGCGGGCAGCACCGCCATCGCCAGCTTGCCGTCCAGCCTCACCATCACCGTCTTGGCCATTTCCTTGCCGCTGATGTTGGCGCTGGCGGCGGTCGCCTGCGCCGTGAACGCGTGCGGGTGCCGCATCGTGTCGTAGGGCACGTGGTTGGAATGAAGGAATTCTTCGAGTCTTGGTAACGACATGGCTGACTCCTCATGCGGAGCCGGCGCGATGCGAAGCCCGATGGCGGACACGCCGCGCGTCGGCGTCCTTGTCGATCGGTTCGTGCCGCGCGTTGCGCGCGGCAATGTCAGTGTAGTCGCTGCGGCCGAGGAAGGAAGCCCGCATGTCGGGCGTCCAACGCTCTCCCACGACGGAGCGGCAGCGGCGCCGCTCCGCCTCTCGCGAAACCGTTCCTGCCGAGTGTCAGGTTTCCGGCGTCGGCGGCGGTTCGGTTGCTTCGGCCGGTTCAGCCGGCTGCATCGGTGTAGCAGGCATGGACTGCCCGCCGCCGCCGGCGTAGTCGACCACCAGCGAGACGCGGCGGTTGTCGCGACCGGCATCGCCGGTAGCGCCCGGACGCACTTGCCGGTTGGTGGCCTCGCCGTAACTCACCGCGCGCACCTGGCCCGCCTGCATTCCGACGGTACCGACCAGATAATCGCGGACCGCTTCGGCGCGGCGCATGCCCAGCTTCTTGTTGAAGCCGGCGGACCCGGCCGGATCGGCGAAGCCTTCCACGGTGATGACGGCATCGGAATGACTGCTGTTGATCGCCTTGGCGAAGTCGTCGAGCAGCGGTTTGTCCTCCTCGCCCAGCGTGGCGTCGCCGGTAGCGAAATGGGCTCCGGTTTCGACACGGATGCGACCGGCCACCTGGGTGACCAGGGCATCGTACTTCTGCGACAACGCATCGATCTGCGACTGCATGCGCTGGTCGGCGGCCCGCAGTTCGGCGATGGCGGGATCGTACTCGTCCCGCTTGATGTAGTTGGTACAGCCGGCAAGCGTAACGGCCGTCACTAGGACGGCCATACCGACTGGGCGTAGTGCGCGAATGGCCATGACATGTCTCCTTCTGGAAGGCCGCGCGCGCAGCGGGCGCGCGGAGGTTGCATACAGGACCGGGGGAAGTCGCTGCAGCCCGTTGGGGAATGTTTCTGCTCTCTTCTTGGCGCAACCTTTACTGGTGACTACGTTGTGAAGTGATAAAGACGGCAATTCAGGAAGTTGAGCGAGCAGTATCAATCGCACAGGCAACGTTAACGGCGCGTTGTATGAATGCGCGCGACAGCGCCGTCAAACGCCAACTCGCACACGTTTCGTATTTTTCGCTGCGACGGCGTCGCGATCGTTCACGCTCGCGACAGGAAGTGGCCGAAGATTCCGCACACGATGCAGTGCACCACGCGCCCTGCGCGTGGTGGCGACAGGCGTCGGTTACCTCAACTCGAAGCTGTCGGCGTCGAGCATGGCCGGGAAGCGCTCGCGGTGCGCGAGCAGTTCGGCCGCCTGCAGGGTGGTCGTGACGACCACCTCCTCGTCGGTGCACTCGCTGATCGGGTGCCCCAGGAAATCGATCACGGCGCTGTCACCTGAGTAGTGCAGGCCGTTGCCATCGGTGCCGACGCGGTTGACGGCCGCCACGAAACACAGGTTCTCGATCGCCCGCGCCCGCAGCAGCGTCTTCCACGGGTAGTTGCGCGCCGACGGCCAGTTGGCGACGTACAGGAGCAGGTCGTAGTCGAGCTGCTGGTCGCGCTCCACGTCGAAGCGGTTGCGCGAGAACACCGGGAAGCGCAGGTCGTAGCAGACCAGCGGGCAGATGCGCCAGCCCTTCCACTCCACCGTCAGCCGGTCGCGGCCGGCGGCGTAGCGCTCGTGCTCGCGGGCGTAGCGGAACAGATGGCGCTTGTCGTAGGTGCGCAGCTGGCCGTCGGGCGTGGCGAACAGCATGCGGTTGAACACTCCTTCTCCGGCGCGCAACTGCACGCTGCCGGTCACCGCCGCGCCCAGCCGGGCCGACTGCTCGCGGATCCAGGCGACGGTCGGGCCGTCCATGGTCTCGGCGCTGCCGATCGCCTCATTGGAGAAACCGCTGGTGAAGGTTTCCGGAAGGATGATCAGGTCGGTCGTGCCGTGCAGCGGTGCGATCAGGCGGCCGTAGTAGTCGCGGTTGGCGGCCGGGTCGAGCCAGCGGGTATCGCCCTGGATGAGGGATACGCGGAGGTTTTCCATAGGCATCACTCCTGGCTCACAGCTTCTGCAGGCGTTCGATGGCCGCATCCAGCGTCGCCTCGTTCTTGGCGAAGCACAGGCGCGCCAGGCGCTGACCCGTCGGCGGGGATTCGTAGAACGGCGACAGCGGAATCGCCGCCACGCCCTTCTCCACGGTCAGCCAGCGGCAGAACGCCGCATCGTCGAGATCGCTGACCGACGAGTAATCGACCAGCTGGAAGTAACCGCCCGGCACCGGCAGCGGCTTGAGGCGGGTGGTCAGCAACTGCTCGCGGAAACGGTCGCGCTTGGCCTCGTAGAACGCGCCGAGCTGTTCGTAGTGCCCGGGCTCGGCGTCGATCATCTCGGCGAACGCCCACTGCGCCGGGGCGAAGGTGCAGAAAGTGTTGTACTGGTGAACCTTGCGCAGCTCCGTCGACAACTCGGCCGGAGCAATGCAGTAGCCCACCTTCCAGCCGGTGCAGTGGTAGGTCTTGCCGAAGCTGGACACCACGAACGCGCGACGGCGCAGCTCCGGGTAGCGCAACACCGATTCGTGCACACGGCCATCGAAGACGATGTGCTCGTAGACCTCGTCCGACAACAGGTAGATGCCGGTATCGCGCAGCAGCGCGGTCAGCTCGGCGATGTCGTCGACGGTGAACATCGCGCCGGACGGATTGTGCGGCGAGTTGATCATCAAAAGCCGGGTTTTGGGCGTGACCGCGGCGCGGATCAGGTTCCAGT
Source organism: Lysobacter niastensis (assembly GCF_031457115.1). Taxonomy (GTDB): domain Bacteria; phylum Pseudomonadota; class Gammaproteobacteria; order Xanthomonadales; family Xanthomonadaceae; genus Lysobacter_J; species Lysobacter_J niastensis_A. The sequence goes on along the minus strand of NZ_JAVDVY010000001.1, from coordinate 1,754,611 downwards.
CCGGCGCGAACGTTCGCGGATCCAGCGGCACATGCACGGCGCGACCGCCGGCCAGGTCGATCGCCGGTTCGTAGCAGTCGTAGCAGGGGTCGAGCACGATCACTTCATCGCCCGGGTGCACCACCGCCGCCACCGCGTCGAAGATAGCTTCGCTGGCGCCGGATACCACAGTGATCTCGGCATCGGGATCGGGCCGGTAGCCGTAGCAGCGCTGGGTCTTGGCGGAAATCGCCTGGCGCAGCGCCGGGATGCCGGTCATCGGCGCGTACTGGTTCTTGCCCTCGCGCATGGCCCGGTCCAGCGCCTCGATCAGGCGCTCGGGCACGTTGAAGTCGGGAAAGCCCTGACCGAGGTTGACGGCGCCGTGCTCGATCGCGAGCTGCGACATCACGGTGAAAATGGTCGTGCCGACCTTCGGCAGTTTGGTTTCCAGGGTCATTGCGGGCGGGATCGAGCCGAGAGTGAGTGTGGGGATGATGCCGGAGCGTGGAGTGTACGGACCGGCATAGCCTGTCGTCATGACGATCGGTCATCACCCGCCCCATGACTGTCATTGCGCTGACATCGCCACGGGCCGACACTCGCGCCATGCGCGAGCTGCAGATCGTCGATGCCGCCGAATTGGCCACCGCCTACGCCGCCGCGGAGTACGTCGTCGTGCTCGACGGCGACACCCTGCCGCTGCGCGTCGGCCAGCAGGCCAGCGACCTGCAGGCCTATTCGCCGGCACCACACTACGCCTTCATCACCGCCTGGAACCCGGCCTCGGAGCCGCGCTCGGATACCGCCAACCAGGCCGCCGACGCCCTGCTGGTCGCCCAGCTCGATGCCGTCGGAGCAGTCCGTCACCCCGCCTGGGCGCAGGGGCCCGGCGGCGGATGGCGCGAACCGGGCTGGCTGGTGGCCGGGCTCGACGAGAACGAGCTGCACCGCCTGGCGCTCGAATTCGGCCAGGCCGGGGTGCTGGCCTGGCGAGCCGGTGAGCCAGTTCGTCTGCACATGCTGATGCCGCGCCCACCCTCCGCGCGGACGGGGGCGCATACCGACTGGATCGAGGCCGCTGCCGTCGACGCACGCGGGATTGGCTGCCGTCTCGCATAAAATGTCGGCTTCGCGGCCGCCTGTGCCGTAGCCAGCCGACCGATGACCCCACCTGACCGACCTGCCCCGCCGCTGATCGCTGCCCGCGGCCTGCGTTTCGCGCGCAACGACGAGCCCGTGTTCGGTCCGCTCCAATTCGCCGTCGATGCCGGCGAGGCGCTTCTGGTCCAGGGCGACAACGGCGCAGGCAAGACCACGCTGCTGCGCGTACTGGCCGGCCTGCTGCGCGCCGACGAGGGCGAGATCGACATCGACGGCCATCCCGCCGGCCCGGCGCGGCGGGCACGCGCGATCGCCTACCTGGGCCACTTGCCCGGCCTGAAGGCCGACCTGAGTGCACTGGAAAACCTGAATTTCCTGTGCGGCCTGCACGGTCGCCGCCGCGCCCAGCTGCCCGAGAACGCGCTGGCCATTGTCGGCCTGGCCGGCTTCGAGGACGCGCTGGCCCGCCAGCTTTCCGCCGGGCAGAAGAAGCGCCTGTCGCTGGCGCGCCTGTGGATGTCGCCCGCGCCGCTATGGCTGCTGGACGAGCCCTACGCCAACCTCGACCTGGACGGCATCGAGCTGGTGAACCGCATGGTCCAGGCGCACCTGCGCGAAGGCGGCGCCGCCCTGGTCACCACGCATGGCGCCTACGCCGCGCCACCGGTGCGCACACGCATGCTGGTCATGGAGAAACAGGGCCTGGAACTGCGGGAGCAGATCGCATGAACGGTGCAGCCCTGCCCGGCCTGGCCACCGCCGCCCGCGCCCTGCTGACGCGCGACCTGCGCCTGCTCTGGCGCCGCCGAGGCGATGCGCTGCAGCCGGCCATGTTCGCCCTGCTGGTGGTGGTGCTGTTCGCGCTCGCCCTGGGCGGCGAGAAGGAAGCGCTGTCCAAGGTGGCCGGCGCGGTGCTGTGGATGGCGGTGCTGCTGGCCGGACTGCTGGCGCTGGACACACTGTTCCGCGGCGATGCCGAGGACGGTTCGCTGGAACAGTGGATGTTGGCGCCGGTGCCGCTGGCGTGGCTGGTGGCTGTGCGCACGTTCATGCATTGGGCAACCAGTTCGCTGCCATTGCTGGTCGCCACGCCCTTCCTGGGCGAACTGCTGCACCTGCCGCGCGAGCAACTGCCGGTGCTGCTGGCCTCGCTGGCGCTGGGCACGCCTTTGCTGAGTCTGCTCGGTGCGGTGGTGGCTGCGCTGACGGTCGGGATGCGGCGCTCCGGTATACTTGTGGCCCTGCTGGCGCTGCCGCTGTACGTGCCCGTGCTGGTGTTCGGCGCGGGAAGCGTGGCCGCCGCAGCCCAGGGACTGGACCCGGTCGGCGCGCTGCTGCTGCTGGGCGCGGGACTGGCGGTCGCGCTGGTACTGGCGCCGCTGGCGGCCGCCGCGGCGATCCGGATTGCGCTCGGCTAGGCGCGCTGAGTCAAGCGCGCCTCAATTGAGACAGATCAAGCCGCGACACACTTCGGGTCGCGACAATCCTGCCGCCACCCGGGCCTTACGCCCGGGAGCGGGCTGAGAAACGATGAATCCGATCCTGCGCTGGTTCCACAAACTCGGTTCGCCCCCCTACTTCGACCGCTTCGCCGCGCGCTGGGCGCCGTGGGGTTATGGACTGGGCCTGCTGGTGATGGCCTGGGGCCTGTACGGCGCCCTGTTCCAGGTGCCGGCCGACTACCAGCAGGGCGACAGCTTCCGCATCCTCTACATCCACGTGCCCAGCGCCTGGATGAGCATGGCCGTATTCGGGCTGATGGCGATCTACGCCGCCATCGCACTGGTCTGGCGCATCAAGCTGTGCGAAATCCTGGCGATGGCGTGCGCGCCGATCGGCGCTGCCTTCACCCTGATCACACTGGTGACAGGCTCGATCTGGGGCAAGCCGATGTGGGGCACGTGGTGGGACTGGGACCCGCGCCTGACCACCGAATTGATCCTGTTGTTCCTGTATCTGGGCGTGATCGGCCTGTATCACGCCATCGACGACCGCCGCTCCGCCGCGCGCGCCGCCGGCCTGCTGGCCATCGTCGGCGTGGTGCTGCTGCCGGTGATCCGCTATTCGGTGGTGTGGTGGAACTCGCTGCACCAGGGCCAGACCATCCGCCTGCTCGGCGAGTCGAGCATGGACGCCAGCATGATCCCGCCGCTGGTGTGGATGATCGTCGGCACCAAGCTGTGGTTCATCGGCGCGCTGCTCGCCCGCGCCCGCGCCGACAATCTGCGTCGCGAGGCCGGCAAGGCGTGGGTGAGTGCGCTTGCTCATGGAGGCCGAGCGTGAGTTACCTGAACTATGTCATCGCCGCCTACGCGGTGTTCGCGATCGTGCTGGGCTGGGATTTCGTCGCCACCCATCTGCAGATCCGCCGCGAACTACGTGGCGCGCGCCTGCGCGCCGCACGCGAAGCCTCCCGTCCTGCCACCGGCAAGACCGTAACGAACGAGTTGATCCGATGAATCCTGTACGTCGCCGCCGCCTGCTGTGGGTCATCGCCCTGGTGGTGGCCGCCGGCCTGGCCGCCGCGCTGGTCGCGATGGCCCTGCAACGCAACATCGCCTACCTCTACACGCCCAGCGAAGTGTTGCGCGGCGAAGCCGGCGGCCACGCCCGCTTCCGTCTCGGCGGCATGGTCGCGGGCGGATCGTTCCAGCGTACGCAGGGCTCGCTCGAATCGCGCTTCAAGGTCATGGACGGCGACGCCGAACTGCCCGTGGTCTACACCGGCATCCTGCCCGACCTGTTCCGCGAGAAGCAGGCCGTGGTCGCCACCGGCCGCATGCAGGGCGACACCTTCGTCGCCGAGGAAATCCTCGCCAAGCACGACGAGACCTACATGCCCAAGGAAGTGGCCGACAAGATGGGCATGGCACACAAGAAACACGACGTGCCGGCTTCCACCGCACAGGGCACGAAGTAAGTGTGGGCTGAACTCGGCCAGGTCGCCCTGATCCTGGCGCTGCTGGTATCGGTCCTGCAGGCGGCGCTGCCGCTGGCCGGCGCGCAGCGCGGCGTCGCACCGTGGATGGCGATCGCACGGCCGGCGGCGTATGCGCAGCTCGCACTGGTCGCCCTTGCCTTCGCCATCCTCACCTGGGGCTTCGTCAGCCAGGACTTCTCGCTGCGCTACGTCGCCGAGAACAGCAACTCGCTGCTGCCGGTGATCTACCGCTACACCGCGGTGTGGGGCGCGCACGAGGGTTCGCTGCTGCTGTGGGCGTTGATCCTGGCGCTGTGGACGGGCGCGGTGGCGCGCTTCTCGCGGGCGCTGCCCAACGACGTGATTGCCCGCGTGCTCGGCGTGATGGGCGTGGTCAGCACCGGATTCCTCGCGTTCCTGATCTTCACCAGCAACCCGTTCGGGCGCCTGCTGCCGGCCGCCGCCGAAGGCCGCGACCTCAATCCGCTGTTGCAGGACCCGGGCATGATCATCCACCCGCCGATGCTGTACGTCGGCTACGTGGGCTTCGCCGTACCGTTCGCGTTCGCCATCGCAGCGCTGCTGGACGGGCGCATCGACGCGCGCTGGCTACGCTGGACGCGGCCGTGGACCAACGTCGCCTGGGCATTCCTGACGCTGGGCATCGCACTGGGTTCGTGGTGGGCGTATTACGAACTGGGCTGGGGCGGCTGGTGGTTCTGGGACCCGGTCGAGAACGCCAGCTTCATGCCGTGGCTGGCTGGCGCCGCGTTGCTGCACTCGCAGGCGGTGACCGAGAAGCGCGGCAGCTTCCGCGGCTGGACGCTGCTGCTGGCCATCGCCACGTTCTCGCTGTCGTTGCTGGGCACGTTCCTGGTGCGCTCGGGCGTGCTGACCAGCGTGCACGCGTTCGCCGCCGATCCGGCGCGCGGACTGTTCATCCTCGCCTTCCTCGGCATCGTCATCGGCGGCTCGCTGCTGCTGTACGCGCTGCGCGCGCCGTCGGCGGAAGATGCCGGCAAGCCGTTCGAAGCGGCCTCGCGCGAGACGTTGCTGCTGGCCAACAACCTGCTGCTGTCCACGGCCTGCGCGATGGTACTGCTGGGCACGCTGTATCCGCTGCTGGCCGATGCGCTGGAACTGGGCAAGATCTCGGTCGGCCCGCCGTACTTCGCGCTGATGTTCGTGCTGCTGATGGCGCCGCTGGTGGCGCTGCTGCCGTTCGGTCCAGTCACGCGCTGGCAGCGCGAGCAGGTATCCAAACCGTTGGCGATGCTGTTGCCGTGGGCCGGACTGGCGCTGGTCGCGGGCGCCATCGCGTACTTCTTCGCACCGCAGGGGCCGTGGAAAGTGGCCGCCGGCGTGCTGGGGGCCGCCTGGGTACTGCTCGGCACGGTGCGCTTTGTTGTCTCGCGCCTGCGCAGCCAGACCACCGGCAATCGATTCACCGCGGAAATGCTCGGCATGACGCTGGCGCATTTCGGTATCGCCGTGTTCCTGATCGGCGCGCTGCTCACCGAAGGCCTCAGCCAGCAGCGCGAACTGGCGGTGACCCCGGGCCAGACCGTTGAACTGGGCCGCTACGCGTTCCGTTTCGAGGGCGCGGTGCACTCGCAGGGCCCGAACTACCAGGCCGATCGCGGCACCGTCGCGGTGTTCGAAAACGACAAGCCGCTGACCGTGATGCATCCGGAGAAGCGCACCTACGTCAGCGGCGGCCAGGTCATGACCGAAGCGGCGATCGAGCGCGGCTTCAGCCGTGATCTCTACGTCGCGCTGGGCGAGCCGCTCGGTGGCGGAAGCTGGGCGTTGCGCGTGCACGTCAAGCCGTTCGTGCGCTGGATCTGGGCGGGCGCCCTGCTGATGATGCTCGGCGGCCTGGTGACCGCGACCGACCGGCGTTTCCGCCGCGTCGACAATCCTTCGATGCTTCCGGAGTCCGCGCGATGAGCGATGCCGCACCGCAGACCCGCAAGTCCACGATGCGCTGGTTGCCGCTGATCATCGTTGCCGCGCTCGGCGTGCTGCTGTTCGCCGGCGTGATGCTCAGCCGCAACCCCAATCGCGAGGCCCTGCCCTCGCCGCTGATCGGCAAGCCGGCGCCGGCGTTCCGCCTGCCGGTATTGCACGAACCCGGTCGTCTGGTGACGTCGCAGGAACTGCTCGGCGCACCGTACCTGCTCAACGTCTGGGGCAGTTGGTGCCCGGCCTGCCGCGACGAGCATCCGGTGCTGACGCGCTTCGCCGAGAGCAAGCGCCTGCGCGTGATCGGCTTCAACTGGAAGGACGAGCACGCCGACGCGTTGCGCTGGCTGGAGCAGTTCGGCAACCCGTACTTCATGGTGTTGACCGATTACGACGGCAAGGTCGCCATCAACTGGGGCATCTATGGCGCGCCGGAAACCTTCCTGGTCGACGGCAAGGGCGTGATCCGCTGGAAGTACGTCGGGCCAATGACGGACGCGGTCATCCAGAACGAACTGCTGCCGAAGCTGGCGGAAGTCGAGAAGGCGCGATGAGTCTGCGAACCGTGCGCAGCCTGATCGCCCCGGCATTGCTGGCGCTGCTGTTGGCCTTCAACGCATCCGCCCAGCCCGCCAGCGACGCCACGCCGCTGAAGTTCACCAGCGCGTCCGAGGAGAAGCGCTTCAACGCGCTGGTCACCGAGCTTCGCTGCGTGATGTGCCAGAACAACTCGCTGGCCGAATCCAACGCGCAGATCGCCGTCGACCTGCGCCGCGAAGTGCTGGAACTGATGCGCCAGGGCAAGACCGACCGCGAGATCAAGCAGTTCCTGGTCGAGCGCTACGGCGAGTTCGTGCTGTACCGGCCGCAGGTCGAGTCCAAGACCTGGCTGCTGTGGTTCGGCCCGGCACTGGTGCTGCTTGCAGGCGGCGCGATCGTCGTCGGCGCGGTGCGCCGTCGCGCGCGCGGCACGCCGGCCGCGCGCCAGGACAACAACGACGAGCAGGAATGGTAATGACCGGTTTCGTGATCGCCGGCCTCGCGCTGGCCGTGCTCGCCCTGGGCTACGTGCTGCGCCCGCTGTGGCGCACCCGTCCCGTCGCGGGCCTCGGCGCCGTCGCCGGGCTGACTCTGGCCACCGGCCTGCTCTACTTCGCCATCGGCTCGCCGGGCGCGCTCGACCCCGCGCAGCGTCGTGCACCGCAATCGCTGGACGACGCGATCAGCCAGCTCGAAGCCGAGCTGGAGCGCGATCCGAACCAGGTCGAAGGCTGGCGGCTGCTCTCCCGCGCCTATCTCGCCGAAGGCCGGGCTACCCAGGCGCGCGACGCATCGGTTCGCGCGTTGAAACTCATGCCGGACGATCCGGACCTGCTTGCCGAGGCCGCTGAAATGCGCGCCCTCGTAGCACCGGAGCGCAGGTTCGATAACGAAGCCGTGGCGATGTTGAACCGCGCCCTCGCCGCGCAGCCCATGCACCAGCGCGCACGCTGGTTCCTCGGCATCGCCCAACGCCAGGCCAAACAGCCGGCCGAGGCGGCGAAGACGTGGGAACCGTTGCTGGCGATCGTCGATGCGCGCACCGCGGTGAGTCTGCGCGAGCAGATCGATGCCGCGCGAAGCGAGGCCGGCCTGTCGCCACTGCCTGTCGCGGCGAATGCGCCCGGCGGACTCAAGGTCAAGGTATCGCTGGCACCAGCGCTGGCGGCGAAGTTGCCCGCCGATGCCACCTTGTTCGTCATCGCGCGCCAGTCCGGCGGCCCGCCGATGCCGGTGGCGGTCGAAAAACTGCCCGCCCGCGGCTTCCCCGTCGCGGTCACGCTGGACGACGGCGACAGTCCGATGCCGACGATGAAGCTGTCGCAACTCGATCGCTTCGAAGTGCTGGCACGTGTTTCGGCCAGTGGCGATGCAATGCCGCAGACCGGCGACCTGGAAGCCGTCGCCAGGCCCGCTGGCAAGGATTCAGGCGTGATCGAGCTGGTCATCGATCAGATTCGTCCCTGAAGCTCCGGCGCCTTCGTCATGACCACGGGGTGCCCGAATCGGCGTCGCCCCGTTAAGCTTTGCTCATGACCGAATTCATCCCGCCTGGCACCTGCTTCCTCGATCTTCCCTCGCCGTTCCCGATGAAGCGCGGCGGTGCCTTGCACGGGGCGCGCGTTGCCTATGAAACCTGGGGCGTACTCAACGCGTCGCGCGACAACGCCATCCTGATCGTCACCGGCCTCTCGCCCGACGCGCATGCCGCCAGCAACGCGGGCAATCGGGAACCGGGCTGGTGGGAACCGATGCTGGGCCCGGGCAAGCCGATCGACAGCGATCGCTGGTTCGTGATCTGCGTGAATTCGCTGGGCAGCTGCAAGGGTTCCACCGGTCCGGCATCGATCAATCCGCAGACGGGGCACCTGTATCGCCTCGACTTCCCCGATCTGTCCGTCGAAGACGGCGCTGACGCCGCCGCGCACGTCGTGCGCGAGCTGGGCATCGAGCGCCTCGCCTGCATCATCGGCAACTCGATGGGCGGCATGACCGCTCTGGCGTTCCTGCTGCGGCACCCGGGCCTGGCGCGCAGCCACATCAACATTTCCGGCGCGGCGCGCGCGCTGCCGTTCTCGATCGCGATCCGTTCGCTCCAACGCGAGGCGATCCGCCTGGACCCGAACTGGAACCACGGCCAGTACGACGACGAGCGCTATCCCGAATCGGGCATGCGCATGGCCCGCAAGCTTGGCGTGATCACCTACCGCTCCGCGCTGGAGTGGGACGGTCGCTTCGGCCGCGTGCGCCTGGATTCCGATCGCGCCGAAGATGACCCGTTCGGCCTGGAGTTCGAGGTCGAGAGCTATCTCGAGGGGCATGCGCGGCGCTTCGTGCGCCGCTACGACCCCAACTGCTACCTGTACCTGAGCCGGTCGATGGACTGGTTCGATGTGGGCGAGTACTGCGCCGATCGCGCAGGCAATCCCGGCGATACCGACACGCGCGCCGGACTGGCCGCGATCCATGTCGAGAAGGCGCTGGCGATCGGCGTCCAAACCGACATCCTGTTCCCGTTGCAGCAGCAGGAGGAGATCGCCGACGGTCTCCGCGCGGGCGGCGCCCAAAGCGAATTTCTGCCATTGCCCTCGCCGCAGGGACACGACGCGTTCCTGGTCGATATCGCCCGTTTCGGCCCGGCCGTGGCCGGCTTCCTCGAAAGGCTGTAGGCGGGCCTGGCCCGCCGCGACATGGTCTGCCGTTGTTTCAGATATCTCCGTCGGCCGAGCCAAAATCCGCCCTACGCTTGCGTATCGCAACGGGCCGAGTCTGAATCGTGCAATTGAATCGCGCCAACTCGGCCGCCACAGTTTGATCACACTCAAGCTTCGACCGTATCCGGCACGGTAGAATTGCAGCATGAACGCCAACGACGCGCTGCCCGACCTCGATTTTCCCGGCCACGACAAGCTGGTCGCCGCCATCGACGCCGCGGTTGTCGCCGGCGACGAGCATGCCGTCACCGCCGCGCTGCGCAGCACGCTGTGCTGCATGATCCGCGACCGCGACGTGCAGTTGCCCTCTTGCGTGCACGACCCGATCGAAGACCACTACGCGCGCCGCGAGATCTACCGCAGCCCGAACCACGGCTACAGCGTGGTCGCGATGACGTGGGGGCCCGGCCAGGGCACGCCGGTTCACGATCACTGCGGGCTTTGGTGCGTCGAGGGCGTGTGGGACGGCGAACTGGAAATCACCCAGTTCGAACTGCTCGAGCGCGACGGCGACCGCTTCCGCTTCCGTGCCGCCGGCGGCATGCATGCCGGCCCCGGTAGCGCCGGCAGTCTGATCCCGCCGCACGAGTACCACACCATCCGCAACGCCAGCGACAACTCCGTCGCGGTGTCGCTGCACATCTACAAGGCACCGATGGAAGCGTGCTCGATGTTCGTCCCCAACGAGGGCGAATGGTTCGCGCGCGTGGCCAAGGAACTCAAGACCGACGAAGCGGCCTGAGTTTCTCGGTTGGTCGCTTGCGGCTGCATGCCTCGTGTCAAACACCGCTCCGTTCGCCCCGGCGTGGAGCAACGGCGAACGCAAAATGGATTCCAGCTTTCGCTGGAATGACGGCGCGACGACAACACCGCCGCGAGTCATCGACAACGATCTTGGTCGTCATCCCCAAGGAAGCTGGGATCCACGACCTTGGCCATCATCCCAACGAAAGCTCCACGACCTTGACCGTCATCCCAGCGGTCGTTGCTTGCGGATTCCCCAGGCGACAGCGCAGTCGCCGGACGAACGTCCCGGAAGCCATCGCCGCCATCGGCTAAGCTCGCCGCTCCGTCCTGCCGGGCCTCCCCGATGATGACCGACTTCCTGCTCGCCGCCCTGCACCACCTGCTGGTCTACGCCATCGTCGCGATGCTGGTCGCCGAATCGGTGCTGCTGCGCGGCACGGTGGACCGCAGCACGATGCAGCGCCTGGCCGGCATCGACCTCGGCTACGGGCTGTGCGCGATGCTGCTGATCGCGGTCGGCGTCTCGCGCATCGCCTTCGGCATCAAGGCCTACGACTTCTACCTGCACAACCCCTGGTTCCACGCCAAGATCGGCGCCTTCCTGCTGGTCGGGTTGCTGTCGATCCTGCCGACGGTGCGTTTCCTGCGCTGGCGCAAGGCGCTGGCGGCCGACCCCGCCTACCTGCCCGATACGGCCGAAGTCGGAAAGATGCGGGGCATCGTCCGCTTCGAACTGGTCCTGCTCGCCGCGATCTTCGTGTTTGCCGCGGCCATGGCTCGTTACGGCGGGTTCTGAGCACCTGGCTGCAGCAAGGCGGCCGCGTCGGCTATACTGCGCGCCCGCGCCGGAATGGCGGAATCGGTAGACGCAGCGGACTCAAAATCCGCCGCCCTTAAAAGCGTGTGGGTTCGAGTCCCACTTCCGGCACCATCGCAAGATTTCAGGAAGTCCAAGGAAGTCCCGGAATCCCCGAAGAGCCCCGCAAACGCGGGGCTTTTTAGTTCTGCACCGTCCAAGGCCGTCCCATTGAATCCGGCCCCGACCGGGGGCATGCTTGGGGGCATGGGCTACCCCTGCGGGGTTTGTGCCCAATTCTGGGGGCATAGCATGGCGACAGGAAACGGCAAGCTCACGGCGCTGTACGTAAAGAATGCGAAGCAAGGTAAGCACTTCGACGGCAACGGCTTGTACGTGGAGGTGATGCCCAGCGGTTCGCGTCTGTGGCGCATGAAATACCGGCACGCCAACAAGGAGAAGCGGCTGGCATTCGGCGCCTTCCCGGAGGTGAACATTGCCGAGGCGCGCGACAAGGCTGCCAAGGCGCGCGCACTGCTGCGGGACGGTATCGACCCAAGCGCAGCCAAGGCCGAGAGAACTGCATCCGCCAAGCGTGCGGCCTACTCAGTCTTCCCATTGGTGGCCTCGTCGTGGCTGGCAAAGATGAAACCAGGATGGGCGGATGAGACACACCGGAAGGCGGCCTACGTGGTCGATACCTACCTATCCCCTGCCCTCCGCCGTCAGTCCGTTGCCACACTGACGACGAAACAAGCGGCCGACGCATTGGCCGGCATTCCCCCATCCTTGGCCGCCAAGGCACGGGGCTACCTCAACAACATCGTGAACCATGCGATCCACGAAGGACTACGCGAGGATGGCCGACTGCTGTCTCTGCGTGGCGTGTTGCCCAAAGCCGAAAAGGGCCATATTCCCGCCGCCGTAGACCTGGCCGACGTACGGAAACTGACTAAGGCCATCGAGGACTACCCCATCGCGGTAACGCGCGCTGCGCTCAAGGTCGCGATGCTGACCGCCCAGCGCCCCGGCACGGTAGCAAGGATGGAGTGGGCCGAGGTCGATCTGGATGCGGGCGAGTGGTCCATTCCCGCCGCGAAAATGAAGACTCGGCATGCTCATATCGTGCCCCTGCCGGCGCAGGCAGTGGAAGCGCTGCGCGGCCTGCTGATCTATACCGATGGAAAGCGCTACGTATTCCCGCCGCTGTACCAACAGGCCACCGAACACCTGCACCGCGACAGCCTGAGCAATGCCCTGCGCAAGATGGGGTTCCAAGGCGTGCACGCGACTCACGGCTTCCGGGGCATGTTCCGCACCGTAGCGCGCGAACGGCTGAACATCGCGGCGGACGTTTTGGAAGCCCAGTTAGCCCACGCGAAGAAGGATGAAATCCAGAAAGCCTACGACCGCACTCAGTTCCTTGACGAGCGCAAGGTGGCGATGCAGCGCTGGGCCGACTATCTCGACTCGCTACGCGCAGACACTGGAAAGGTGATTGGATTTAGACGCAAGGCCGGATAAACCGCGCAGCCGCGCCTAGCCCGACGGGGCGAAAACGCCGGTCACCCTGCCGGCGCTGGCGCGGCCTCTTATCAGGGGGCGTGAGGGTGCGCATGACGGAAGCGACAAGCATCTGGAGCTATTGGGGAAACGTTGCCACGGTACGGCTGGAGGCTGCGGTGTTGCTGTCATGCGGCATTGACCCAAGAGGGAAGGATGAGACTGAAATACGGCAGCTTCCATTTGCGAATGCTAGGTATCAAATCGCGCGCTCGCATATACAAGATGGCACGCTGCCGACCTATGCCACCGTCGAAGATCGCCACTATGTACGCGGGTTTAGCACAGGGGTGAAGCTGGCCGAGTTTCGGGCATGGGGCGAATCCCTGCCGTCACCCTTCACCTTCCCAGATGAATTTCCGAAGGCGGCTAAGCCGGAGCCGGCCGCGTCCGCTGCGCCGGCTGGTCGCTGGCCGTGGGGCGAGCATGAAACCCAGTTGTTGCGGAAGCTGTCCGCTGCCGCAGACAGGTTCTGGAAGCTCTACGACCCGGAGGATGCATCGACCGCGCCGACGAACGATGCTGTTGTGGCATGGCTGAAAGAGCAAGGCGTCGCCGAGCGAAACGCGCAAGTCATGGCAACAATCCTGCGCGCCGACGGCCTACCGACAGGGCCAAGAAAATAATTCCCGTCACCCACTAGAGCCCTTTCTGCGCACACCTTTCAGGGCTTTTACGCAGTTCCCGCCACCCATTTCCCGCAGTGGACTGCAGCTATTCGCAGAACTTTTCAAACCTACTGTACTGAACCGTCCAGCCAATAACGGCCAACATAGGACGGCGCAATGCAAATCTCCAACCACCTCCCAGAAACTGGCTACCTGCGCCTGTGGCAGATAGTCGGCAAGCCGGCAACGGTTGACCGCCCGGGCACTCCGGGCCTGATTCCGGTATCCCGTTCGACCTGGTGGGCTGGCGTCCGCTCCGGCCGCTACCCGCAGCCGACACGCGCACTAGGGCCACGAATTACGGCGTGGGCAGTTGAGGACATACGAGCCCTGATCGAGAGCGTCGCCAGCGCAAAGGCGGCGGCATGACCTACCAGAACGAACGCGCCCCGGCCGCTGTGAACGGCCGGGGCGCAAGGAATGGCGGCGAGCGATTCCATGTCCAGAATGCCAGCGCGGAACCGCTGCTGCAACGGGTGGAGGGCGTCCAGAGAAGCGGCAACGGCTGGCGCGCGCGCTGCCCGGCCTGTGGTGGTACGTCGCGCAAACTGGCTATCGCCGAGAGTGAAGGCCGCGTGCTGCTGCATTGCTTCTGCTGCGGCGACGCAGCCGCGATCCTGGCCGCCGTTGGCTTGACCTGGGCCGATCTGCAACCACCCCGGCACTTGCCGGAATCGCCAGAAGAAAGGCGCAGGGCGCGGCGCGCGATCCGGGAGGCCGGCTGGGCGTCCGCATTGGCCGTGCTTTCCATCGAGGCGACCGTAGTCCGCATTGCGGCCGCGCAGGTAGCCCGCTGGCAACCGCTAAGCGAGGACGACGATAGGCGCGTCGCGCTGGCCGTGGAGCGTATCGACAGGGCCGCTGCCGTCATGGTCGAGGCGAATTCTTGGAGGCCGGCGGCATGAGCGCGATTTCTTCGATTGAAGCGCGCGCCCTGGCTACGCTGGAATCTGTGGCATACCGCAGCGCACCGGAACCGCTGCGCAGGCCGACGCCGCCCCCTGAGCCGTACCCATTGGCCGAACTGGGCGACGTGTTGAAGCCGGCCGCCGAGTCCATCCGCCGAGTGATACAGGCACCGGACGCGATCATTGGCGGTTCGCTGCTTGCGGCGGCATCGCTGGCGGCACAGGCACAAGCCGACGTGCATATCGACGGACGCACAATCCCCCTGTCCCTTTGGGTGCTCAGCGTGGCCGAATCGGGCGAACGCAAGTCCGCCGTGGATTCGGAAGCGATGCGGGCGGCGCGGGAGTATGAAAAGGAACTGGCAAATGCCTATGCCGAAGATTCGGAACAGCACGCCGCAGACGTGGCCGAATGGGAAGCGCGACGTGATGCCGCAAAGACTGAGGCAAAGAAGGCCAATGGCGACGGTATGGCCGATAATTTGCGCAAGCTGGGGCCGGCTCCACCTGTGCCACTGCTGCCGCGCGTGACGGCCGCCGACTTCACCGCCGAAGGGATCTTCCGGTTGCTGAGCGAAGGCAGGCCGGCCATCGGCGCGTTCACCGATGAGGCGGCACTGGTATTCGGCGGGCACGGTATGGCGAAGGAAAGCGTGATGCGCACCGCCGCGACGCTGTGCAAGCTGTGGGATAGGGGCGAGCTTGATCGAGTACGCAGCGGCGACGGCGCAGCGAAGCTGTACGGACGCCGGTTCGCGTTGCACCTGCTGGCGCAGCCAGTCATTGCCGAACGTGCGCTGTCCGATGACGTGCTGGCCGGGCAAGGATTCCTTGCGCGCTGTCTGCTGGCATGGCCGGAAGGCACGGCTGGGACGCGGACATATCAGGCCGAAAGCCTGCGCGATGACCCTGCCGTGCAACGGCTGGCCACTATCCTGCTGGTACGGCATCGGCTAGCGCTGCCTCTGGCCGAGGGACAACGGCAGGAACTGGCCCCCCGCGCGCTCGTGTTGGACGCCGACGCATTCGCGGCATGGCGCACGCTGCATGACACCGTGGAAGGGCACTGTGGCCCGTCCGGGCGGTTCGCACAAGTAAAGCCCTGGGCGAGCAAGACGCCAGAGCAGGCGCTACGCATCGCGGGCGTGCTAACCCTGCTGGAAAATCCGGACGCGAACAGGATCGGCAAGGCCACGATGGAGAGAGCCGGCGAACTGGCCCTGTGGCACTTG
Organism: Lysobacter niastensis; assembly: GCF_031457115.1. Lineage (GTDB taxonomy): Bacteria > Pseudomonadota > Gammaproteobacteria > Xanthomonadales > Xanthomonadaceae > Lysobacter_J > Lysobacter_J niastensis_A. Next base: position 1,739,475 of record NZ_JAVDVY010000001.1, on the reverse strand, counting down.
AACGAAGCCCTCCGGCTGGCCGGGACGGCGGAGCTATCCCCGGAAATCCGCGACGCCGACGCCCTGCTGCAATGGGCGCACGCGACGGGGCGCAGCACAATCTATTCCCGGCTGGTGCTGAACAAGGGGCCGAGCCGCATCCGGGAACGTGACGCATTCCAGCGCGCTATTGGCGAGCTTGTCCGGGCCGGCTGGGCGGAGCCTATCGAGGGCGGGAGGCGCCTGGACGGCGCACACCGTCGCCACGTTTGGCGGATCGTTCCCGCCAATGAGGGCCGCTGACATGGGGCGGCTACTGGATGCGCTGCGGGTAGGCTCAGAAATCGGCGAGTCTGCGACTTCCGCGACACCTGCGACTTTTCCCGGCGATGAGGCCCTAGAGTCGCAGAGTCGCGAGAGTCGCAGAGGGGATAGGTCCGAGAATCCCCATCGCACGCCCCTGCTGGCCGCGAATGACGCACCGACGGGGTTTTGTCAGTCCCCAAAAAGTGGCTCGGAGTCGCGCACCTTGCTGCTGCGCCTGGCCGCCGACGAAATGCTTCCGTCCGCGCTGGCGCTGGGCCTGCCAGATGCCGACGTGGCTGCCTGCGACGGCCTGCCGGATGACACCCTGCGGGCCTACCTGCGCGTGCTGCACCGTGGCGCAGACATGGACGCCGGCATCGTCCCTGCGAGCTACACCCAAGCGGCTCACTGCGACGGCTGCGGGCCGGTCTGGCTGTGGCCGGAAGCGCCCTCGCGTTTGATCGCCTGCCCTTGGTGCTTTCGCCGCAAGGCCGGGCGACCGATCCCGCGCCCGCCTGCTGACAGAGGGGAACAATGATGGGCGATGGCTACCTGAGCAAGAACCGGGCGCACCTGGCCCGCCTGCAACGCAAGCGACGGGCCGGGATGATCCGGATCGACTACATGCCAGGGCCAGAGGCGTTGGCGATCATCAAAGCCAAGCGGGCGACTGTCCGACGCGGATCGGCGGCGGCGACAAATAGCGCTGTCATCGATGCCATCGTGGCCGAGTGGGCAGTTTTGGCCGGAATAAACAAAGGCGGAATAGAACGGCCCATGACTTCGGCGGAAGCGGCCGGAATTTGCCAACCATTCCGCGCGCGCGCGTATGACTTCGATGCAAACCTGCCAAGTTGGGCCGCGACGTGGCTCGCTCATAACCGGGCGAAGCAGTCGGCGCGGCGGGTAGTGTGCGGTGCCAGGCGTCACCGCGACGGCCGACCCTGCCAAGCCAAGAGCGAGCCTGGAAAGCGGCGCTGTAGGTTCCATGGCGGCCGATCTACCGGCCCTCGCACGGCCGAGGGCAAGACACGCGCGCTGGCAAACCTTAAGCAGAACCGCTCGGCAACGGTCCGCGCTGGGTCCGGTTATACGCCGGCTTGTTAGCCGGACCGAGTTTGCATAAGCTCACTTGAAATCAATGGGTTACATCCGCTTCTTAGGATGTGTCGCCGGATGTATAACCGGACCCACGGGTCCGTCTATTAGGTAGTTAGGCGCATGACCGAACTTACTCGCAAGCTTCAATTTTCACTCGAGATAGATGGCGATTGGCCACCTATTTCAAGTGAAGCTGTCTGGTGCGACCTGGTGGGAGCTTCATTTCAGCTTCGAAATGCGCCTTTCTTCATCAAAGGCCTTGCGGTTAACGACATCTTTGAGGCTGAACCTGACCCAGTCAACGGCCATATCTTTGAGTTTCAGGTTACTGAGCCATCCGATCACTCCCTTATTTGGATTCTCAACAACACTCAAGTAGACGCTGATCCAATCCTTGCTCAGCTCAGGGACATCGGCTGCTCAACCGAGGGCCTGCAAAGATTCTCGCTTTATGCCGTTGATGTTCCGCCGCACGTTCCAGATCAAGAGCTAAACACTCTGCTGGACACGGCTGAGAGCACAGGGCTTGATCTTGCCTTTCCGGTTTGGAGGCGCTCGTGAGGCTCCCCCATCATGCGCCTAACAATTCATTCAAGCCGAAGCCGCTTCGCGGCTCGGCTTAATTCAGGCGTTATGCCATTCCACGAACTCATCAAACCGCGATTTCTGCACGGCACTCATTGCGGCATTAATCCTCCCAAGCTTCCAATCCTGGCCCGCCCCCCTCTTGGCGCCGGGGCCGCCGGTCGACCCTATTGCCCATCAAGTGGCGTCCACTCAACGCAGGCAGGCCCGAGCTCCGCAGACTCGTACCAACGATCACCGTCCAGGCACAGATAGGGTGCGTGTTGGACACTCTCTTGCTCCGCCTTCATCGCCTCGATCTGCGCCTCAATCAGTCGCATCCTTGCCTCGTGAGCCTCCCGCTCCTGCCGCCTCCGTTGACCCTGCTCGTACCCCCGTTGGAATGATTCCCCAATGTTCCAATTCTGGATTGGAGGCAGATTGATCGGCGCGCGAGGAGCCACCTGAGGCGCCTGGGGTTGCTGCTGCACTTGATTTAGGGCGCACATCCCGTTGAAGCGCCGAGCCTCCGCCTGACAGGTCTGAACGTCGTGGTAGAAGCACATCGGTGGCGCGTTGCTGTACACGCAGAATGGCGCGGTACCGTTCGCTACCGCCACACCCGGCGCAGAAAGTAAGAGAAGAAACGCCCATGCCTTCATAAAATGCCTCCCCCTAGGCATATCGCGAAATGCCGCAACCTTTAGCTGCCGCTGGGGCATTCTACGTCACCCAAGCCCGCCCATTCCGGGGGCATATTCGGGGGCACGTCAACCGCAGTAGCAAGAGAAACCACACAAAATTGCGCCACTTTCGTCAACGGTTCGAGTCCCACTTCCGCACCAATAAAAGCAAAGGCTTAGCCGCAAGGCTAGGCCTTTTGTTTTTACGGCAAATGCCCGTGTACGGTTTGTGTACGAAAGCGGCACTCATAGAGTCCTGCACATGCTACCGACCCGGCGCGAGACCTATTCCGCGGCACGTCCGGCTCTACCGGTAGGCGATCGCTTACCTTCAATGGCGAGCTGCAGCGCACGGAGGAACCGCATTGCCGATCTGCTTGAACGCTGGATTCATGGTTCCGCTGAACTTGAATCCATCAGGGAATGACTGCAGGCGAGCCGCCTCACGCACAGAATCGCTGCGCCGAACCAACGCAGCCTTGATTTACCGCCGAACGAAGAACCTACGTGCCGTCCAGTTGCTCCTGGGGTATACGAAGCTGGAGAGCACAGTTCGCTACCTCGGAATCGAGGTCGATGACGCCCTTGAGCTAGCGGAGCAAACGGAAGCCTAAGGGAGATGGGCCAACGGTGCTGCCGGCGCCGTTGGCCTGGCGGACGGCTGCTTCCGACCCTAAGCGGACATCCCGCGTCACGAGTCCAGGCCACCGGCCGCACGCGCCCTCGCGGAGAAGCCTGCTCAAGTCGCGCGCATGCCGGTCGATGGATATGCTGGCAGGCAAGGGGGAAACATGAAATCAAAACTGAATTGGGGCGCCACGCTGCTGGCGCTGGGACTGTGGCTGGGCGCTCTGCTGGGCGCGAACGCCGGGGAAGTCGATGCGTCGAAGTGGGGCGTCTACCAGCGCCTGGCCGGTACGACGCGACAGCCCGACGACGCGGGCGGTTATTGGATGCGCTGGCGTTGGAGCCAGGAAGGCACGGAGCTGCTCGAGGAATACATCAATCCGAACAAGGACAAGGACAACGCCGCCTATACCAATCGGATCACCCTCGGCGAGCGCCCCGGCGAGCTGTTGCTGAAGTCGTCGGTGCTGGGCGGCAAGGAATGGGCGGGGACGCTCCAGTCCGACGGCAGCATCGTCTTCGTCGGCAAGGGGTTGATCAAGTGGACCTACCACGTGGTGCTGACGCCGGAAGGCGTGTTCGAGTCGCGCCGCGCCAAGGTGCGCGATGGCGTCCTCGTCTCCGAGGATGCCGCCACCGCGTGGACGCGCTACCCGTCGTCGAAGACGGATGCGCCGGCTGAGGCGGCCTATGCGGCGACATCGCAGGCGCCTGCACCGACTGCACCGACAGCCCTCGCTGCCGCTCCGGTCGCGACCGCGGCCCCGGTTGCCCAGGTCGCTGCGGCAGCGCCCGTCAGTGACGAACGCCCGGAAGAGCGGGCACGTCGCCTCTTCGGCCCGATGACGGCACTGGTCGGGCAGGCGTTCGTCTACCACTACGGCTCGGCGTCGTTTGGCCTCGCCGAGGACGGCAACGTCTTCATCCTCACCGGCTTCTGGGGTACGGCGCGCCTGCGCGCGGGTCCGGATGGAACCCTCCAGTTCCTCGAGCTTCCGGAGCGGACCAAGCGCGCCATCGCCCATCTGGCGAGCGATGGCTCGCTGGTGATGGAGCTGACGTACCCGGGCAGCTTCACGGTCCAAGGCGGCACGCTGCGCCATACGCTCACCGCGAAACTCGATCGGCCTGGCTTCGACGACTATCAGGAGTGGAAGAACGGCGGAATGCGGCTGGGCGGGCGCAGCTATTCGTACTTCGACTCGAGGGAGTACTACCCCGACAACGAGGCGAACCGGAGCGAGCAGAAGTTGTTGGCTGCCGAAGATGAGGTGAGGGAGCAGCAACGGCGCGCGGAGCGCGAGGCCGAGGATGCGGCCATGTTCGGCGCCATCATGAGCGGCCTGCAGCAGGGCGTGGCCGAGGCGCAGTACCAGCAGGCGCAGGCCGATGCCCAGCAGGAAGAGATGCAGGCACAGTTGCGCCATATTGCGGAACAGCAGGCCGAGCTGCAGGCGGCGCGCGAAGCGAAGGAACGCGAAGACGCACAGCCGGTGACCTATGCCAGCGCCGCACCGACGACGGCGTCCAGTGCATCCGCACCGCCGGCGACGACGGCTTATCGGTCACTGTCCGGATCGGGCACGGGTTCGTGGGAGCGCGCTTCGGGTGCGTCGACGCTGAAGAGCGAATCGCCGGCAGTGGGTGAGGCTTCGACGCGCAACGACCCCAACACCTGCCTCACGCCGCCGGAGGCCAGTCCTCACCGCTGCGGCGACAAGACCGGCACCAAGGCGATCGTGGCGAACCAGTGCGACTACCCGGTGGACGTGCGCATGTGCTTCATGACCGACCGTGGCTGGAACTGCCAGGCCAATTACGGCCTCAACCCGGGACGCACGTGGGAACCGGGCTGGTGCAGCGCGATCAGCAACGAGGTCTTCCATTCGGTGCGCTACAGCGACAGCAAGGAAAAGCTGGCGAACCCGTGATACGCCAAAGCCCCAGCCAACGACCTGGTCGTTGGTGGGGGTATGTCGCGGCCCGCTAACTCGTAAGCGGCTCGCGAGGACCGGACCGCTTTTACACGTGGACCGGCGCCCGGTGGACAGGCACGGCAGACGCGGCGGCAACGCCGGCAGTGTCCGCAGCGAGGTGGCTGGCCTGTGTCCTCGACCGCAGGTTGGAGCGGTTCTGGCGCCGTCATAGCAGGTGGCGCAGCGTCGGCAGATACTTCTCGCTGGAGCCGGTGTTGACCGCGACCACCCGCTCACCGCGCCGGACGAGGCCGCGGTCGAGTAGCTGCGGTAGGGCCGCGAGGCAGGCTGCGCCCTCCGGCGAGATCCAGTCGTGCGTGCGGCGCCACGACGCTGCGAGTTCGGTTTCGATCTCAGCTTCATCGACCGCGACCGCCGCGCCACCGCTCGCCCGGATGATGTCCAGCACGCGGAAATGACCGACGCCGCCGGGCACGTTGAGACCCACCGCGAGGGTCTGGCCCGCCTCGACGACTGTCGTGTCCGCCGCGCCGTCGTCGAACGCACGCACGAGCGGGGCAGTTCTTGCGCTCTGCACGCACAGCATGCGCGGGCGTCGCCCACCGATCATGCCGATTGCCTCGAGCTCGTCCCACGCCTTCCACATGCCCAGCACACCGGTGCCGCCGCCGGTGGGATAGATCACCGCATCGGGCAACGACCAGCGTGTTTCGCCCGGCACCGGCTCAGCGAGTTCGAGGCCGAGCGACTTCTTCCCCTCGATCCGCCACCCCGGTTCCTGAAATGTCGCGACCGAAAACCAGCCATTTGGGATGTAGCGCTCCTTGAGGAACGCGCCGGCCTCGCGGATGGTCGGGCCGACCAGCTCAAGCATCACCCGATCGGGATAGCGCTTGGCGGCCGCGGCGACGCCGCCGAGAATTGGCATCGGCGTGTCGTCCGGCATTGCGACAACGACGCTCAGTCCCCCTTCGAGCGCGTAACGTACCAGCGAATCGCCGGCGTTGCCCTGCGTCGGCACCGCGAGCTTGGTCAGGCCCAGGCGTCGCGCCTGAGCGGCGACCATCGCCATACCCCCGATCCTTGAAGCTTTGCGTCGGGTTCGCGCCGTGGCCGGGATGCGCCTTGCCTTCGTCCTTGAGCTGCAGCGCAAGGCCCGCCTTTGCCGCGACCGGATGCGTCGAGTAATCGAGCAGCGGCGTCGCGCCTTCGCCGAGCGGGACGAGATGCGCGGCGTCGACCGGATCATCGGCATCGAGCGCCATCAACGCGCCAAAGCGCCACAGGTCGCGACGCTGCGGGCGATACCACGCCGCATCTGGTTTCTCGCGCGCCAGTCGCTCGAGGTCGAGCACCATCTCGACCGGCCGGCCGTCGACCGGATCGAGGTTCATCGGTACGTCGGCGGAATACTCGACGCCCGAGGCGATACCGCGAACGCAGCGTACGTAGGACATGGGCGGACCCGATCGGAGGTCCGTCGTTGTCGCAGCCCCGCGCCCGGATTGCAACCGCGCGCGGCTCTCCCTGTTCGTTAAATGCGGGTGGGCGTGGGCTGTGTGAGGCATTGACCGGGGGCACCCGAGGGCGCTCGCGTTCGGCCCGCCGTGGCGCTGAACTCAGACACCGGAAATCCATACTTCAGCGCGAGGTGTTTAACGACCGAACTGAAAACTCCCACAAGCGCTCCGCGCTAACCTGGTCCAACGCATACGATGCCACGCCGCTGTAGTCATCCGGTCGTTCCGTAACGACCTGGGCTTCGTTGCAGTCCTCGAAGTACCGGCCGCTTACGCTCGATAGCAGCGGTGAGCCGGCCAGCAGCACGGTAGTCGCAGCGCCCTGCTCTACCGTTTTCCGACGCGCCTCTGGAGTCTTAAGGCCGCCGGTATGCTTCTGGAGGTTAGTTGCAATCGCACCCGGATTAAGCGCGTTGGCCTGGATGCCGTACGCGTCACGCCAACGGCGCGTGATCTCTACTGCCATGAGCACGCAGGCGGTCTTCGATTGCCCATACGCCGTGAGCGGGTCGTAGCGCAAAAACCGGAAGTGTGGGTCGCCGAAGATGACCGGTGCTAGCAGGTGGCCGCTCGAGCTCAGGCATACCACGCGCGCATTACCCGCTGCTGCCAAGGCCTCTTTCATCCGCAACGTCAGCGCGAAATGGCCAAGATAGTTGGTGGCCATCTGTCCCTCCCACCCGCCAGCACTTCTCTCTAGTGTTGGTGTAGCCATAATTCCGGCGTTATTGACGAGGATGTGTAGCGGGCCCGACCACCCGCGGGCAAAGGTGTGGACGCTATCGAGGTCGGACAGGTCCAGCGGCCGCACGTGCAACCGAGCGCTATCGTCGGTTGCAACGATCTGGTTCACGACGTTCCGCCCCGCCTCGACGTTGCGCACGGCCAAGGTCACTTCGGCGCCGGCCCGTGCCAGCGCCCTGGCCGTCTCGATGCCGATGCCGGAGGAGGCGCCAGTCACGATCGCGCGTCGTCCGGACAGGTCGACGCCCTCAAGGATCTGGTCGGCAGTGGAATGGAAATCGAACGGAGTACGAAATCTTGTCATGGCAACTCCAACAGCGACGAATCACCGAAGGCGCGCGGCGTGATCAACGGCTCGGCGCAGCTCCGGTTACAGAATGGGCTCATGAATGCGCGGAAATGCCATTAAGTCCCGAAGACGTCATGCGCTCTTGCTGCTGACCAAGTGTAGTAGCCAAGGCCGGCTTCTCGTCGCCCCATGTTTCGCAACATTGCGCATAGCTTTTTCTTAGTTGCTAACTGATAGCTACGACCAGGCGCGTGACATTGACTCATCTTTTGCGTGGGCGTCTGCTGACTTTGCCGACACTTTTGACGCCCCATATCAGTTGATCGGCCAGTTGGTTCAAGCCCACACGGAGGATTGCAATGGCATCTCAAGAACTTCACATCGACATTCCCGTCAAGCTGAGCGAGGTCAAGAACGTCTTCAGCATCGCGTCGCTTTCGTTCGAAGGTGACCTTCCAGCTGCCTTGTTTCACCTCGACCTCCTCATGGACGACGTCGCGAACTGGAACGCGAAGGCCCAAGTGGTCGCGATCTTCCATACGAATGCCGGACACGTGACGCTGCACGACCAGTCGTACAATGGGGAGCGCAACATTGAAACTGGAAATCCTTATAAGCATATCGTCAAGAAGCTTATGGCCGGCGGCGTACAGGTCGAACTGTGTGGCGCGACCGCGCGGGCGCATGGCTGGACCAATTCCGACACGCTCGCTGGCATCAAGATCAACACCGATGCCATGGCAAGGACCACTGAGCTTGTCCAGCAAGGTTTCGTCAAAGTCTCCGAATCGTGATTCACGCATTCGAACTTATGTGGCGGCCGTGCAGGCCGCCGCATGAGTCTCGAACGCGCGATGCAGCTCTAGCGTCTCGCCGGAGTACTCGGTTCGCCGCGCGAAACCGTCCCTCGTGACCTGTAAACCTACTCAACCTCGACGACGATCTTGCCGCCGGCATCGCCGGACTCGAGGTATTGGTAAGCCTCCTCGGCTGTGTTCAGGGTGAACCGATTCTGGTCGATGCGCAGACGTAGCTGCCCGGCATCGGCGAGACGGGCCGCTTCACGCATGATCTCGCCGTGGTGCGCGCGATCGCGCCCGCTCAGCAACGGCATCAGCGTGAAGACACCGGAGTACGTTCCAGCGCGGAAGGACAGCGGTGCGATGGAATGGGTCCCCCACCCCAAGGCACTGACCACATGGCCGTGATAGCGACGGACTGCCTGGAATGAGTTGTCCAGCGTCGCGCCACCTACCGTGTCGAAGATGATGTCGAAGCCGTCGCCCTCGGTGTACTTCGCAACGTACTCATCGACACTCTGCTGCTGATAGTCGATGAACGTGGCGCCGAGGCTCTCGATGTAGGCGCGATGCGGGGGGCTGGCCGTCGCGTAAACAGTGGCGCCAAACGCTTTGGCAATCTGGATAGCGACATGACCAATGCCGCCTGCCCCGCCGTGGATGAGCACTTTCTTGTCCGGGCCGACGTGCGCCCGATCCACCAAGCCTTCCCATGCGGTGATGAACACCAGCGGGGTCGCAGCGGCTTCACGCGCCGTGAAAGCGCTCGGCTTGTGCGCTAGCAGCGCCGGATCCACGACCGCGTACTGCGCTAGCGCGCCTTGAACTCCGCCCACGCCGCCGGTCATGCCGAAGACCTCATCGCCGACGGTGAACTCCTGAACGCCGTTGCCGACCGCCACCACCACGCCAGTCATGTCAATTCCGAGGATCGCAGGCAAGGGATGCTGCGCGTGCCCGGCCTTGCCGGATCGGATCTTGGTGTCCAGCGGATTGAGACCAACAGCCTGCACCCGGACGAGGACCTGCCCTGCTTCGACTTTGGGGGCTGGCACTGACCGCACCCGCATCGGCTCACCTACGGACTCTTGCACCGAGGCGAGCATGGAAGATGGAAAGTCGATGGCGTTCATGAGGATCTCCCGAAATGGCGGCGGAACTGTGTGATCAAGCGGAACAATGGTGAGTGCGCTGTCTGTAGCGAATCGACCTCGGAAACGGTGCTGTCCTGCGTGCTTCCGTACCTGCACGCCCTACGCGACTTCATGGCGTCAGCAGCAGCTTGCCGGTCGTTCGGCGACTCTCCATGTCGGCATGGGCCTGTGCTGCTGCGGCAAGAGGATACGTGGCCCCGATAGCCACCTTCAGTTGACCGTCGAGCACCCAGTCGAACAGTTGGCCGGCACGGGCACGCAGAAGCGCAGGCGTGGGGACGTGATCCAGGAAGACCGCGTAACCGATTTTGATGCTGCGCGGCAGGCTCGTAAGTTCGATAGCGCCAGGCGAGCCCAGCACCGGGCCAAACCAGCAGAACGTGCCATTGCGCCGCAGCGATGCAAGCGAGTCCTGAAACGTCACCGGGCCGGAACCGTCGTATACGACGTGCACCCCTTCCCCGTCGGTTAGGCGCAGAACCTCCTGGCCAAACCGCCCGACAGCATCCACGACCACATCATCCGCGCCGGCGGCCTTCGCGGCCGCGACCTTGTCGGGATGGGACACGCGGCCGATGACATAACCGCCGCGTAGCTTGATGATCTGGGTCAGCAGCAGGCCGACACCACCCGCCGCGGCGTGCACCAGGGCGATGTCGCCGGGCTGGATCGCATAGAAATCCGTCGCGAAGTGGCTCGCCGTGATGCCCTGCATCATCAGCGACGCGGCGGTGCGATCGTCGATCCCGTCGGGAATTGGTACCAACGCACCTGCCGGCATGGCAAGGCGCTCGGCATAGCTACCGGGCACATACACCCATGCCACCCGCTGACCCGGCCGTACTTCCTCGACTCCGGGGCCGACCGCTAGTACGCGGCCCGCGCCTTCGACGCCCAGCACCTTGGGATTGGGCATGTCCGTCCAGAATTGGCCGCGGCGTACGCCGGTGTCCATGAAATTGACACCCGCGGCGGCGACCTCCACAACGGCCTGCCCTGCACCGGCGACGGGTTCGGCTCCATCGAGCATCGTGAGGACCTCGATGCCACCAGGGGACGACATGGCAATGGCTTTCATGATTCGTGCTCTCGCTGTAATTCGGACCAATGGCGGCGCTCACAGACGCTGCGGCACGCCTTCGCTGCGTTCGATGGCGCTGATCAGGCGGTGCAGTTCCACGGCATCGGCGAATGTGGGGCTGAGGTGGGTGCCCTGTTGCAAGTCCGACGCCAACCGCGCGTAACTGATGGCGATGTTCTGTGCCGGCATTGCGACCTGAGGGTAGAGGTTGTAGGCGTCCGGAATTTCCAGCTCGTGGAGTGTCTCTGCAAGACGCGCGCCCATCACGCGGGTTCCGCCAATACCGACGTAGCCCACTGGACTGGCGAGGATCAGATCGCCTTGCGATCCATTGATTTCGACGTGGAAGTTCGTACCGCGTGAGAGACCACCGCGAAAGTGCGCGGTGACAACGGCCCCATTGGTCAACCTACCGGCCACCTGGATCTGATCGGCGACCGAGAGTGGACGTTCGGTGCCGGTCTCCACCATACGAATTGTGTGGCGCGCGTTGCCTAGAAGTCCCGAAACGGACTCGAAGCGCGCATCGAGCGCATGCAGTAGACCATCGATGGAATGCGCGAAGGGCACGTTTACCATGGCGGCACCGTTCGCCCCATCGAGGGTATAGGCATACCCTTCGCTCATGGCATCGCCCCAGATGATGCCCGAGCCGATCATGGTGGCCGACAGCACCTCGCCGACATAGCCGTCGCGGATCAAATCGCGCGCATGGGCGAAGGCCGGAGCAGCTCGAGTTTGCAAGCCTATCGAGGTCGCGAGGCCTTTGCCTTTGGCGAGATCGCGCAGTGTTTGCGCCTCGGTAAGGTTGACGCCGAGCGGCCATTCGGAAAACACCGCCTTGCCCGCTTCAAGCGCCTGAGTGATGAGGTCACGGTGGCGCGGCACCTTGACTGAAACCACAACGAGGTCCACATCCGGCTGAGCTACGAGCGCGTCACTGGAATCAAAGTACGCTGGAGCGCCAAACTTCTCGGCCGCCGCTTTGGCGACGTCGGCGTCGTGATGGCTTATCGCCTGGATGCGATACTGGGATAGCGGCTGCAACGCGGGAATGTGCGCCGCGCTCGCCCATCCCTGATCGGGGTGGACGCCGATAATGCCGACACGGATGGGAGTGGCATTCATGGCAGATCACTCGCTGCAGTTTTTGATGTGGTTTCGAAAATGGTCCGCCGCAGCTCGAGCCGTGCAATCCGCCAAGTGCCGTCCGTGCGGAGCCACGTTTCGTGGTAATGGCCGTAGCCGTGGACGCTGGCCGGTTCATTCGCCGATGCGGTGGGGAACACGATGTAGTCCTCCATTGACCAGATCGCCGTAATTTCATTCGGGGATAAGATCGCGAGCTCGTCGTTGTGCACCTGGTGGATTGATTGCGCGTTCTCGAGGAACTGTCGGGCTGCGCCAACGAACGTGGATGCCGAGTCGAACGCCGCGATCAATCCGCCGTCGGGGGCAACGATGCGGGCCGTTGCATCCTCGGTGAACAAGGCAGCGAAGGCGTTCCACTGCTTGGTATCTAGGTAACGGCAATACCGCGCCTTGCTCACCCTTATCTGCTCAATTGCACTATTCATGTGTCACCTCGTTGGGCGTCCATGCTATGGTGCGTCGTCTGGACGATCTATATCGAACAGTCCATATTTATTGCTCAGTCGTACACGGTGGTGAACGTACGTGGATCCTTTGACCGACATCTTGGCCGGAATGAACATCCGCGCGGCTCAGTTCACTCGCCTCGACGCGAGCGCTCCCTGGGGATTCGCATCGAGCGGCGACCCGGTAGTGAAGTTCGTGCTGGTCGTGCGCGGCTCGGCCATCCTCACTTCGCCCGCGCACCCCGAGCCGATCGCCCTGTGCGGCGGCGATGTCTTCATCATGTTTGACGCCGAGCCGTACCGGATGTTCGATCACGAGGACTCGCGCACCATCGATTGCATCGAGGTCGAAAAGTTGCGTGTCGGCAATCGCATCGAAGTCGGCGGTGGTGGCGCCGTAACCACGTTCGTCAGTGGCTTCTTCGACATCGACGCGGCCGAGGTACGGCCATTGGTCGGCGTGCTTCCAAAATTGCTTCATCTGAAGCTGGATCAGAGCCGCAGCCTCGCGTTCCAGTCCGTGCTGGAGCTGCTGGCTCTGGAAACCGAACGCCCCGGACTGGGCTCGGAAGCGGTTATCAGCCGTCTGTTCGAACTGCTGTTCGTGCATGCCATCCGTGCGTACTCGGTGCAGCCTAATGACCTGACGCGGGGATGGCTGGCAGCGCTCTCCGATCGGCACTTGGCACTCAGTCTTGAGGCAATGCATGCAGACCCGGCAGCGGCGTGGACTGTGGAAACCTTGGCCCGAGCCTCCGGAATGTCTCGTTCTGCGTTCGCGTCCCGCTTCAAGGCCGTCGTCGGCCAACCTCCGCTCGAATACCTGACGGGCTGGCGGGTTCACCGAGCCGTGCGCCTGCTTCAGCAACGCAACACCTCGCTCTCGGAGGTCTCGCGACGCGTGGGATACGAATCCGTGGCCGCGTTCAACCGCGTCTTCAAGCGTGAGACTGGGACTACGCCCGGCGCTTTTCGCAGGGCCCTCCTGGCGGAAGCCGATACGATCTGAGCCCCTTCCTTCGCGCGACCGCGTAAAGCCGATCACTGGCTGCGCAAGCCCTGCTGTCGGAATAAGGATGGCGGGCATCATCGCGACTCTCCCACTCGTTTGTCCGTGAGGGGCGGCGGAACCAAGCGCCTCTGAAAGAGCCGGGTCAGCGTACCGACCACCAGCACAGCGATCGCGACGTTGCTTAAAACGAAGACCACCGATGCCAAGTTCGCGATTGCGCCGCCCCCCTCTCTCGCGGCGATCTGAAGCGCGCCGGTCGAAATAGCGGTGACGCCGAAGCTGTACCCCCAGTAGGACGCCGAGAACGCCTGTTCGCCAACCCAAGGCAACAAGCGCGCAAGCATGATCAGTTGGAGCAGGCCGTAACCCCACATCGCCTGTACGAAAGCATCAGGTGGTCCGCTGGTGTTGGCCAAGTACGCCACCGTCGCCACCACCGGCGGCGCCATGTGAATGCCTAGCGCGGGTCGGAGCGGCGGCAGCAAAGGCGGGGCCGTCCACAGGCGGACGACGATAGCCGACTCGATCACCACCCAACTGAAGAAGCCCATTCCAAAGAACAGCAGGCCCCAGGACTGCAGGCCAAGCACGCCGGCGACAATCGAGCTAATCAGGTTCGCGGCAACCGAGGGCAGAAAGACGATCGGAGTCACCGCCTCAAGGTCCATGCCTCCCCGCCACAGCCCTCCGGAGCGATAGGCTGCAAACGCAACCTGACAAAGGGTGCCCGTAAGCCACAGCCCGAGAGCACTGCCACGATGGTGCGGCGCAAGCACTAGCCCCATCAACGTGGTCGTGGCAGGCACCAGCGAGATGAAGCAGCACTGGATCGGGTGTCGTAGTTCAGCGAGCGCTTCCTCGCGGTGGAGCAGCCACTTCAGGCCGTATGCGATCGCCAGGACCGTCCACACCGCGGCGCCCGCAATCATGATGCTCTCGCCAATTGCGGCGGGAACGCCCCACAGCGCCGTAGCTGCGCGCCAGCCGCTGCCCAAGCCCACGATGCCGAGAACCATACCGAAGAACGAGGCGGGGATGGCGGACTTGAAGGGCATTGTGGCACTCCGTGTATGCGGAGGGATGGACGCATCAATCTGTGCGATGTCCATGCATATGGATGGCCAAAGAGCGCCTTCTTCGACCTCAATCACGCTCATTGAAATAGTCGCGAAGACTGTTGGCCCGCAGTGTATGCGTCGGTGCACACGCCGACTTTCGTGCGGTTGCGTGTTTTTTATCCCAGATTGCGACCCTCTGCGAAACGGCGTCCGTTTGTATTGACCAACCTGGCCTCTTGCGCGCCTTCTTATCCCGCGCGTCAAGAAGTCCACCAAGCATCTTTCGATCCCCCAGAGGAGTGCTCAACCATGCCGTTCGTCAACATCAAACTCGTAGATGGCGTCTTCTCCCCCGAGCAAAAGCACGAGATGGCCAAGCAGATCACGGATGTGATGGTGCAATGCGAAGGCTCGGAAGCCTTTCGGGAAGTAGTGTGGGTGCTCATAGAAGAGCTGCACACCGACGGTTGGCACATCGGCGGCCGGCCGTTCGAGGGCCCACGCTCCCTTCTGGACACTCTGGGCCGGTCGAAACAGGCTTACGAAATGATCGACGGGCATCCGACAACGCGACCGGAGTTTGCCGCACAGCTTCCGCCACGGGCAGATGTCTGACAGCCCGCGGCGCCCGTGCGTGACGGCCGTGCAGAACGCAACGTATTCCCAACGCACATGCACGGCGCGCTGACTCGGCTTGTTTCGTGCGGTTGCGCTGAGCTTTTGTTCTGTTGCGGATCGCAGGATCGAATCGCGCTTTCTGCATTGACTTGGTTCTCGCCGTGGCGCCTGCTTGCCTCGTCGATATCAGCCTGTTGCCCTCTAACCACGGCCTGCGCATACGTTCGAACACTTCATGACGGTGACCACGCCAACGCCATCAAGGTGGTCTTTCCTTAGCCCACAGGCATAGCAATCGACAAACCATTTTCCGCAATGCACATGGCTAAGAACGGATCCGCGGCACCAATAACTGCTGACCCCTGGAGTTCATCATGACCCCGAACGCCCCCTCCAGTAACGGGAATATCGACCAGCTCCGTCGGGCGCTGCTCGTCAGCAGTGGGTTCGCAGCCATCGCGCTGCAATTGCCAATCGCAGGTTGCAGCCAGGAACCTCCTACCAGCGTCCCCACTCCCTCCCCTCCTCCTTCCCCCACCCGGAGCGCAACGATGGGCACTTTTACTACCAAAGACGGAACCGAGCTCTACTACAAAGACTGGGGCACCGGTCCGGTCGTCACCTTCAGTCACGGCTGGCCACTGTCCTCGGACAGTTGGGAAGCGCAGATGTTCTTCATGGCGTCCAATGGCTTTCGTGCCATTGCCCATGACCGCCGCGGCCACGGACGGTCGGCTCAGCCATCCGAAGGGAATGACATGGACACCTACGCCGACGACTTGGCGGAGTTGCTCGATCACCTGGACGTCAAGGATGCAACGATGATTGGCTTCTCCACTGGGGGTGGGGAGGTCGCACGTTACATCGGAAGGCACGGGACGAAGCGATTGAAGAAGGCAGTTCTGATCTCTGCTATCCCACCGCTGATGCTCAAGACCGAAGCCAACCCGCTTGGCACGCCCATCGAGGCTTTCGACGGACTGCGCAAGGCGTTTCTGGAGAACCGCTCGCAGTTCTTCATCGACATTCCGAGCGGCCCGTTCTACGGCTTCAACCGGCCCGGCGCAAAGCCTGTGCAGGGTCTGATCGACTTCTGGTGGCTGCAGGGAATGATGGGTGGCTACAAGGGCACCTTCGAGTGCATCAAGGTCTTCTCAGAGACAGACCTCACTGAAGACTTAAAGAAGTTCGACATCCCGACGTTGATCGTTCACGGCGACGCCGACCAGGTCGTTCCCATCGTTGCAGCCGCCCGTCAGTCGACCAAGCTTATCAAGAACAACAAGCTGGTCGTTTACGAAGGCGCGCCGCACGGCCTAACGGATACCCACCGGGATCGCCTAAACGCGGACCTGCTCGCGTTCATTCGGTCCTAACCGTCACGCCGATACCGAGGAGAACATCCATGTACAGCTCCCACACCAATTTACTCGGCCGAAATGCGCGCTCCGCGTTTGGTACCGCGCTGATTGCATCGACTTTCGCATGGTCGGCGCTGGCGAGGGCGCAGGACAGTCCGGTAATTAAGATCAATGCCGAGGCTGAACGCTCGGAGATCAAGGTAACTCCACTTCGCGGCGGAGTCTCGATGCTCGAAGGCTCCGGCGGCAACATCGGAGTCCTCGTTAACCCTGCCGACAAGTTCATGGTCGATGCCGGGATCTCCATTTCGAAGGACAAGCTGTCGCGGGCCCTGGCGGGACTTGGCCCTGCCAAAGTCTCACGCGTAGTCAACACGCACTGGCACTGGGATCACACGGACGGAAACCCGTGGCTGCATGACGCCGGCGCCGAGATCATCGCCCACCCTCGAACGGCCGCGTATGTGGCGAAGACCGAGCGGGTCGACGACTGGAGCTACACCTTCCACCCTCTAGCCGCTTCGGGCCAGCCCAAGGTTCTGGTAAGCACTCGCAAGCAGTACACGGTTGGCGGCGAGAAGATCGACGTTGTCGCCATTCCCCCAGCGCACACGGATGGCGACTTGTACGTGCACTTCAAGAATGCAGACGTCCTGTTCGTCGGCGACACCTATTGGAATGGCATCTATCCGTTCATCGACAACGAACACGGCGGCAGCATCGACGGAATGATTCGTGCGGCTGATCTCAGCCTCAAGATGGCCGGGCCCAACACCATCATCATTCCGGGCCATGGCCCCGCGGCGACGCGTGCGGAACTTGAGGAATACCGGGCAATGCTTAAGACGATCCGGGACAATGTCGCCAAACTTAAAGGTCAAGGCAAGGATCGCGATGCGGTCATTGCGGCAAAGCCATCGGCGGACTACGACGCCAAGTGGGGGCAGTTCCTGATTGACCCGGCCTTCTTCACCCGCCTGGTCTACGACGGCCTATAGGTCCTCCGCCAGTGCCGCTGGGTTGCCAGCGAACGCAGCGGCACGGGCTTTGATGCGGAACAAGACGCATCGTCCAGAGCACGCTATTCCACCTCACAGAGGAAGCGGGGCCAGAGCCATGGATGCTCCACAGTTCAACAGACCATCGCCGACAGCTTTCGTCCTGGCTGGAGGCGGAAGCCTCGGCGCGGTCGAGGTGGGGATGCTTGAAGCACTGCTAGCTTGGGATGAAGCGCCGGCGTTTGTCGTTGGCACCTCGGCGGGCGCCATCAACGCCGCCTACTTCGCGGGCGACCCAACGTGCGACGGGGTCGAACGGCTGCGTGCCCTTTGGTGCTCGATCCGACGGCGCGAGATCTTGCCGATCGAACTACGAAGCATCATCACGGGACTTTTCGGGCGCCGAGGATATCTGGTTGACTCACGTGGTTTGCGCGAATTGCTTGAGAGACATCTTTCCTACGCGCAGCTTGAATCGGCGGCCATACCTGTACACATTGTGGCCTCGGACATCATCAATGGCCGGGAAGTCGTTCTATCGGCAGGATCGGTAGTCGATGCCGTGCTTGCCAGCACTGCCATTCCCGGCGTGTTCCCACCGGTCAAGATTGGCTCTCATATGTTGGTGGACGGAGGCGTTGCGAACAATGCGCCCATCTCGGTCGCAGTTGCCCTTGGCGCCAAGCGTGTCGTGGTGCTGCCCACCGGATTCACGTGCGTTCCGAAGAAGGCGCCGCAAGGGGCAATTGCGCGAGCGATGCACGCGGTGTCAAAGCTGGTTGCTGGACAGTTGACCCGTGACGCCGAACACTGGATGGCAAGCCACATCGAACTACGTATCGTCCCAAGTCTTTGCCCGCTCGCAACTTCGCCGTATGACTATTCCGCTGCGGAAGACTTGATCGCCAGAGCGCGCACGTCGACACGTGTCTGGCTCGAAGCTGGAGGGCTGGAATCTGGGGAGATTCCAGGACAGCTTTACGAACATCAGCACGGAGCCCGCCGACCATAGCTGCTGCGCAGTATTGGCACGCTGCCACCGAATCAACGCGCCGTATGACCTGCACGCACCGGCCGGAATGGAGGATGCGGCCTTCGATACAAAAGCCCTGCCTATGCAGGACCGATGTTTCAATGTCTTCCTGAGCCATGAGCGTCTAAGGGGGGCCATCTACTCGCCGAAAAGGCGCACGTTCGACCGCTACGTTGTTCGGGGTCCCTAATCGCAGACCGCAGCCCTTCAGGACAGTTTGTAACATGGGTGACTGGCACGGTTTTTGACAACCTTCCTGCGATCCAGGCTTGGGCATTGACCGACCCGCCACGGCGCATTTATAACCAACGCTACCCATGCAGGTTGGCTGCCGACATGACGACGCGGGTCCTTCGCGAGACTAATGAAGAAGTCACGCGTATTGCCGGCGGAATGGGGCCACCGGTTCTTGAGTCGTGGCTACACGGCAGAACGCGCGTCACCGGCATCTGGGCGCCAGATCCGTATGAGGACGATGCGCAGCCCATGCAAGATCACGTCATTTGTGCAATCCATTCCGGCTCAGGCAACGCCGTGGCGAGATTGGGTGGCGAGCAGTTGTCAGCACCCAATCAACGCGGTGGCCTAAACATACTCGCACGCGGTCACGGCGGTTACTGGCGCGTCGATGGTCGTGTCCAGGTATCCAACGTCTTCTTGGGCCATGACCGGCTGCTAGGGTGCGCGGACCTCCTGGCTGAAGGACGTCCGTTCGAGCTTATTGACAGAGTGAACAACGTAGATCCAAAGCTATATGGAATCATGCAGGTCATCCGCGATGAGGTCAGCACGCCTGGACCGCACGGCATTATCTTCCTGGAGCGGGCACTAGACCTGCTCTGCATCGCGCTTCTTCGCGGTCACTCCACGCTCGCTTATCCCTTTGCCCAGAAACAGCATGGGCTTGCTCCCTGGCAAGTAAAGCGTGTTGTTGCATATATGCAAGAGAGACTTGGTTCAGAAATCACTCTGCAGGAATTAGCAAACATTGTTAACCAAAGTAGATTCCATTTTTGCACTGCGTTCCGAACTGCTACCGGGGTGGCCCCGTACGAATATCTGACCCGTCTGCGGATACTCGCCGCGTCAAATTTGCTCAGGTCGACTCCGCTTTCTGTAAGCGACGTGGGGGCGGCCGTCGGATACAGCTCCCTATCAGCATTCTCCACAGCTTTTCGGCGCTATGCGGGAACCTCGCCGCGCGCCTATCGCAACGCTACGCACTGATTAAAGTGCGCAGGTTCGCGAATTACGCGGGCCGACCTTTTCCAGTCGTTGGACGAACGCCGTGACCGCGCGCGCACGGCGTCAGCCGAAGCGGAAGTTGGTCCGAGGCGTGGTCGTTGATCTGGCCCAGTACCGCCTCCATGGCGGCGATGCTGCCTAATGTCCGCTATCGGCCAGAAGCGGACGCAACACCTCTCAGGGGCGTTGCACTTGGAGCGTCAATTCACGTTGCTGCGGCGCGTGGCAATGTATGGAAGCGCGAATAGGTACAGCCCTGTGAGCAGCATGAATGCAAGTGGTGGCAGTGGCGAGTAGGTGATCCAAGGCGGGGGCATTGCGCCCCCCGACTGTGCCAAGGCAACGAAGTTGGCAATGACGGTCGCGGTGAAAGCGATGGACAGCCAGCGGTGGGACTGCCGAATCAACTTGTTCCAGTTCACATGGATCTCCGATGAGGGCACGCCATAAGAGGATTGAGGCTCGACAGCTGATGAAGCTCGGAATGAGCCCTAACGCTTGAGGTAAGTCGCGCCGCGAACCGCGTCGGTTTGAACGAATTGTTATGGCGCTCGACAGGTTGCACTTATTGTCCAGCCTCACGCAATTCCTTGAGCAACGCGAGAGTGTGATCAAGCAATTCTGGTCCGCCTACCTCTCCGTGCCCCGGAACGACGACCTTCGCTTTTGCGTAACGGGCGCGCGCCTGGCGGATGGCCTCTGGCCACGCCGTCATGTTCGCGTCAGCGATGCCTCCGAGCGAATCAGAAGCGGCAGCGCGCACAGCACACCCGCCAAACAGTACGCGTTGGGATGGAACCCACACCATGAGATTGTCCGGCGCGTGCCCCGGCCCGGGGTAGAAAAGCTCGACGGGGCCGAATTGAACGCTTGCTCCTAGCGTGTCCAGCCCAGCCAACGTGTGGTCTGGGACTGGCATACCTTCCCCAACTGCTCGCTGTTGAGTCAGCGGCAGAGCGTAAACCTCAATGCCCCGTGCTTCGAGTACGTCAGCGCCCGCAATACGGTCCCCGTGGGCATGGGACACGACGGCACGACGGACAGGAAGCTTGATTTTCGCCTCGATCTGATTGAGTAAGGTAAGCGTGAGGAGTTCCCCCCATGCCGTATCTATAAGGAGAAGGTCATTGCCTTCACGGACGATGAGGCCATTGGCGGGATAACGCGTGCCGCCGGGATAGGTGTAGTACGAGGTGTGAACCCACACGCCGGACCGCACCTCGCGGATCTCTATGTCGGCGGGAATCCCGATAGTCGGGGCATCTGCCGCCGCATTCGTGGTCTGCGCAGCGGCACTGGATACTGATATCGCCGTAACACCAACGAGTAAGGCAAAAACGGCTCCATTGACAAGAGACATGCTGGTTCCTGAGGATTCATTTGGGAGAGCGGCATAACACCTGAATTAAGTCGCGCCGCGAAGCGGCTTCGGGCTTGAATGAACTCTTAGTCGCGCCAGCTACTACTTCATTCATCGGCCGGCTCCTCCAGGCGCAGCACCAGATAACGCATGAAAAACTGCGTGATCGGCCCCACGCATAGCGCGAACACGAGGGTGCCCACGCCGGCCGTGCCGCCCAGCAACACGCCCATCGCCAGCACCACGATCTCGATGCCGGTGCGCACGCGCTGGATCGACCGACCCGTGCGGCGCGCGAATCCGGTCATCAGACCGTCGCGCGGCCCGGGACCGAGTTGCGCACCAACGTAGAGCGCAGTCGCCAGCGCACAGACCACTACTCCACCTACCACGTAGACGCAACGCAACGGCAATGACTCGGGCGCATCCAACATCCGAAGATTGAAGTCGGTGAAAGGCCCCAGCAGCAGCGTGTTGGCGACGGTGCCCAGCCCAGGCATCTGCCGCAGCGGGATCCAGAGCAGCAACACCGCCACGGCGACCAGGACCATGACCACGCCGAGCGACAGCGGCAGGTGCAGCGTCGCGCCTTGGTGGAACACGACCCACGGCGAGCCGCCGAGCGCGCTTTCCATCAACAGCGCGTTGGACACGCCGTACAGCCACAGGCCAGCCAGCAGACGCGCGAGACGTTCGGGCAGGCGGCCGGCCCGGAGTTGGTCGAGGGGGCCGAGATTGGCCAGCCCAAGGGGAGAGGTATTGGGGTTCATGGGCGCCAGTATCTGGACGATTGGCACTTCCACGTAGATCCAATTTGGCCATAGTGGCCTTATGAATCGATCCCTGACGCCAGAACACTTGGCCACTTTGATCTGCCAGTTCCCGCGCAAGCCGGCCTACCGTGGGCTCCGCCAAGTCCTGCAGGAACTGATCGGAGACGGCCGTATTCCCCTGGGCACGCGCTTGCCCAGCGAACGGGCGGTGTCGCAGGCGCTTGCCGTCTCGCGCAATACGGTGACCCGCGCCTATGCGGACCTGGTCGCCGCGGGTTTCGCGACTGCGCGCCAAGGTGCGGGCACGTTCGTCGCCGTCCCTGACGAGCGCCGGCGCGCGCACGAACACTCGCTGCGCTCGCTCGCCAGCGAGCACGCGCCCGAAGGCGCCATCGACCTCAACTGCGCCGCTACGGCCGCCATTCCGGGCATCGCCTCGGCTTACGAACGCGCTCTCGAAAGGCTGCCCTGCTACCTGGGAAGCGACGGCCACCGTCCCACCGGCCTGCCGACTCTGCGCGCCCTGATCGCGCAGATGTACGCGCGGCGTGGATTGCCGACCGATCCCGAACAGATCATGGTCACCTCCGGCGCGCTGGCGGGCACGGCCGTCGTCTCACGCGCACTGTCGCGACCCGGCGACCGGGTGATGATCGAATCGCCGGTATACCCCAACGCCATCGAAGCACTACGCCTGGGCGGCGCGCGCCTGGTCGCGTCACCGATGGGCGATGCGCTGGACGAGGAAGGCTGGGACTTGGACGGCATCGAGGCCACACTGCGGCAGACGCGGCCGCACCTGGCCTACTTGATCCCCGACTTCCAGAATCCCACCGGCTTCCTGATGCGCGATGACCAGCGCGCACGCTATGCCGCCGCGCTGCATGCCACGCGCACGACCCCGGTCGTCGACGAATCGCTGCAGGCCATCGCACTGACAGACGTCGGCATGCCCCTGCCCTTCGCCGCGCACGCGCCAGGCGCCATCACGATCGGCAGCGTGTCGAAGTTGCTGTGGAGCGGATTGCGCGTCGGATGGATCCGCGCTCCGCACGACCTGATCGATCGGCTCATCAAGGCCCGATTGCAGTTCGACCTGGGCACGGCGCTTTTCGACCAATTGGTGGTCACCGAACTGCTGGACGACAGCGATGTCATCGCGATGCGTCGCGCGCAACTTCGCCAGCGTCGCAATGTCCTTGCCCACGCCATCGGCGAACGACTGCCGGACTGGCGTTTCCGGCTGCCCGAAGGTGGAATGACATTGTGGCTGCAGTTGCCGGGGGGCAGCGCTACGCAACTGGCGGCGAACCTGGAGACCGTTGGCGTCCACGTCCCACCCGGCCCGATGTTCAGCGTCGAAGGTGGCAACGATCAGTGGCTGCGCATCCCCTACGTACGACCGGAAGAGGAGTTGATCGAGGCCGTCCGGCGCATCGCGGATGTTTGGTCGAGGGCGCCGGCCCGGGCTTCGGGTCGCCCGGAAGGCTCGCGGATGGTCATTCTTTAGAACGAGCTTCGCGGGGCTCTGCCAATGACCGCTTCCGGCCAATAGCGGTCATTCGAGCTTCCCGCTAAGTCCCCGCGAGCAAGGCTGCGTCCTGCTCTGCTTTTTCGCCGAGCCATTCCGATACAGCGCGGAACCGCGCTACCTGGCCTGCGTCCTTGTGGCTGAGCAACCAAAGCTCCCGCTGTGACTCAGGCTCCTCTTGAAGTCGGATCAGGTTTAGGCGATCTCCGGCAACACATGGGAGCAGCGCGATGCCAACTCCCGCTTCGCAGGCGCGCGCGATCATCGAGATGCTGGTCAGCCGGATTTTTTGCGCCGGTCCGATCTTTGCCAGCCATTGCATCTCGGCCAGCTTGGACATCTCGTCCGGGAAAGATAGCCATGGAAGGTGAGGCCATTCCTTTCGCGCCGCGCCCGAGAAGTTCTCGGCCCCGTACACGGCGAAACCCAGTTTCCCGATCTTGCGCATCCGCAAGGCTGCATCCGCGGTGGGCCGGTTGAGGCGAATGGCAAGGTCCGCCTCGCGCCTGGTGAATGACAGTTCCCGAAAGTCGCCGATGAGATTCAGCTCAAGACGTGGGTGCTCGGCCAACAGTCCTGGCACATGTCGCACCAGCCAATGACTCAGCAAAACGTCAATCGCCGTGATGTTGACGGCACCGGAAACGTCCTGGGCTTCTTCCTTGCTTTCCAGAAGCATCGTCTGGACGCGGTCGACGATCGTATCGGCATGGGACAGCAAGACCTTCCCTCCCGCCGTCGGCTGATAGCCGGCGTGGTCGCGAATGAAGAGGCGGATGCCCAAGGCCTGCTCGGCTGCCGCGACCCGGCGGCTGACGGTGGAAGTCACCAAGTCCAGGTCGCGTGCCGTCTGCGCCATGTTGCCGGACTCGGCGAGCTTCAACAGCAAAGGGATGTCGTTCCAGTCGAATTTCATGGGCCACGCCCTTAGCAAACGGTGTGCCATCGTCGTTGCTTTTCTGCAACGTGTGATTGCCATCGTAGCTATTTTCGCAACGCACTGCGAGGCGTAAAAAGTGCCCCATCGGACGACGTTTCCGCCAGCCCCTCGGCGGATGAGCCAAGACAGGACGGCCCCGCCCCTACTGCTTTGCCCCCTCTCCTACAGGATCAACCACCATGAACGCCATGCTCATCGCCCCCCTCGTGCTGGCCGCTGCTGCCGCGGCCTCCCCGGTCCATGCCAGCACGACCGCCGCCACTGCCCAGAACCAGTACGTGCAGGTCAATGGCAACAAGATTGCCTATCGCTCGATCGGCTCGGGCAGCCCCATCGTCCTGGCCAACCGCATGCGCGGCACGCTCGACACGTGGGATCCGCTCTTCTTGGACAAGCTGGCCGAGCGCCACACCGTCATCACTTTCGACTATCCCGGCGTCGGCTACTCGACTGGCACGCTGCCCGACGACCTGGGTAAGGTCGCCAGCTTCGTCAACGACTTCACCACCGCCATCAAGCTGGACAAGTTCGCCATGCTTGGCTGGTCGTGGGGTGGCTTCACGACGCAGACCTTGCTGCTCGACAAGCCCGAGCGCGTGACCCACGCAATTCTGGTGGGCACCAACCCCCCGGGCCCCGGCCAGATTCCGATCCAGCAGGTCTTCATCGAGCGCGCCATGAAGCCGGTCAATGACCTCGACGACGAGGAAGTGCTGTTCTTCGATCCGAAGTCCGAGTTCAGCCGTTCCGCGGCCAAGGCCTCCCGCGACCGCATCTATGCCCGACCGGGCGTCGTGTCGACGATTCCTTCCAAGTTGGAGCAGTTCCAGGTCTACCTGAAGGCGGCCGAAGTCTTCGGTGAAGACAAGCTGGAACGCCGCGCCAAGCTCACCCAGTCGCGTACGCCGATGCTGGTCATCAGTGGCGACCACGACGCCAGCACCGCCGGCCAGAATTGGTTCCCCTTGATTGGCCAGATCCCCAACGCGCAGTTCGTCTTCTATCCGGAATCCGGGCACGGCCCGCAGCACCAGTACCCGGAGCTGTCCGCCGAGTACGTCGCCGATTTCATCGCACGCACGTCCAAGTAACCACAACGACGGGCAGGCCGCGAAGCCGGCCTGCCGTCAGGAGAACATGTCATGCGTTACCGCATCTTCGGCAACACCGGCCTTCGAGTTTCCTCGCTCGCCCTGGGCACCGGCAATTTCGGCAAGGGCTGGGGTTATGGCTCCGACCAGGATGAAGCCCGCAAGATCTACACCGGCTACCGCGAAGTCGGTGGCAATTTCATCGACACTGCCGATCAGTACCAGTTCGGCCAGTCGGAAACGATGCTTGGCGATTTCATTGCCGGCGAACGCGACGAGATCGTCCTGGCCACCAAGTTTTCGCTCGGGGATGCACCGGACGCCGGATTCCACCGCTCGGGCAACAGCCGCAAGGCCATGTTCCGCTCGGTCGAAGCCAGCCTGAAGCGCCTGAAGACCGATCGCATCGATCTGTTGTGGGCGCACATGCCCGATGGCGTAACCCCGGTCGACGAAATCGCACGCGCCTTCGACGACCTGATCCGGTCGGGAAAGGTCCTTTACGCGGGATTGTCGGACTTCCCTGCCTGGCGCGTGGCCACCGCCGCCACGCTGGCCGAGCTGCGGGGTTGGTCGCCGATTTCGGCAGTGCAGTTGGAGTACAGCTTGGTGGAGCGGTCAGCCGAGCGCGAACTGTTACCGATGGCCGCAGGGTTCAATCTGGGCACGGTTGGATGGTCACCGCTCGGTGGCGGCCTGCTGACAGGCAAGTACCGCAAAGGCGAAACGGGCCGCGCGCAGGGCCTGGGTGTCGTCATCCATGACGAGAGCAACCAGCGCAAGACCGCGACGGTCGATGAGGTGTTGGCAATCGCTGAAGAGACCGGTCATTCGCCTGGACAGGTGGCCATCGCGTGGGTTCTCGCCAAGGGCACGCTGCCGATCATCGGACCGCGCACCGCGGAACAGCTAGCCGACAACCTAGCGTCGGTGGATGTCCGGCTGACGCCGGCGCAGATCGAGCGACTGGATGCCGCAAGCGCCATCACGCTTGGTTTCCCCCACGACGTAGTGGCCGCCACGGCGCCAGCGCTCGCAGGCGGAAAGCCCGAGCTGATTGACGGAACGTCCCGCGCCATTCGTTGAGGTGGGCGGCGCCTCTCCACCTCCGTTTGGGGGTATCCGTGGGGGTACTCAAAAGTCATTAAGCATGCAAAGGCCCGATACCCAGGGCATTTAGCGGCCTTCGAGTCCCACTTCCGCACCACCAGAGAGTTCCAAGCAGTCCCAGGACAACTCGGTTAAGGAAAAAAACCCGCCGAAACGCGGGTTTTTTGTTGTCTAACGCACCAGGAAGTTCCGTTGCAGTCCAGCCAACATAGGGCTGACGACGACGTGTGCGGAGTGTCGTGGAAGTATAGAGTCCGCTATCGGCCAGACGCGGTCATCGCCACGTCACGCCGTCTAAACGCGTCCAGATCAAGACTCGCCAGCTCCCCCAAAGGGCCGGAGCGTCCCGATGTCCAGCGAAAAAACACAGTCGGCAACTCTGGCTCAGCCGGACAACGACTCGCTGCTGCACGAAGGCTACGTCCAGACTGTTGGCCAGATGGCCTACGTGTGGGGCTGGCCGATGGTCAACCAGATCAATCGACGCGCCACCATCACCAAAGCGCCAAGTCCGGGCCTGCTGGACGGCATCCTGCCTGTCTCGCCGCGCGGACAGCTCGGCATGCTGCACGACTACATCGACCCGGCGGAGACTTTTGTCACCTGTCCGAACCAGGACGTGGTCTACGGCCTGGGCTACTTCTCGCTGGGATGAAGAACCGGCGGTGATTCAGGTCCCGGACTTCGGCGACCGCTTCTGGGTATATGCGCTTTACGACGCGCGCACGAACCAGTTTGGCCAGGTCGGCAAGCCGTACGGCACCAAGCCGGGCTTCTACCTGCTGGCCGGTCCGAACTGGAAAGGCGACGTGCCTGCCGGCATCACCGAAGTCGTGCGCAGCGCGACCGAGCTGGCCAACGTGGTCCCGCGCGTGCTCCAGGACGACACGCCCGAAGACCGCAAGGCGATCCAGCCGGTGGTCAACCAGATCGTCGCCTACCCTCTATCGCAGTTCGACGGCAAGATGAAGACCATCGACTGGGCGACGTTGCCAGTCATTCCCTCTCCCGGCCCGAAGAGCGATGGCGAGACCAAGTGGGTCGTGCCGGAGAAATTCTTCGACGCGGACCAGCTCGGCGTCGTCCTCGCCATCGTGCCGCCGATGCCCGGCGAGGAAGCGTTGTACGCGCAGTTCCGCGCCTTGATGGCCGCCGCCGACAAGTATCCGGCGATCAAACAGCAACTGGACCAGGTGGCGCAGGAAACGGAACAGAACGTCATCGAGCCGTTCTTCCAGTGGAAGTTCAACGGCAAGCCAGCCCGCAATAACTGGAACCGCTCGGTCAACAACGCGCAGACCGGTGTGGACTACTACAACCGCACCGGCACCGCGCGGTCGAACATGTTCGACAACCAGCCGACCGAGACGCAGTACTTCTATACCGACATCGACGGCGACGGAAAGCCGCTCACGGGCAGCGGCAACTATGCCGTGACCTTCGCCGCCGGCCAGGAACCACCGGTGCGGGCTTCTGGTCGCTGACGCTGTACAACGAAAAACACCTGTCCCATCCCAACGCGCTCAACCGCTATTCGGTAGGCACGAAAAACAAGAACCTCAAGCGCAACGATGACGGTTCGCTGACGGTGTACGTTGGCGCGAAGTCGCCCGGCGCGGACAAGGAATCGAACTGGCTGCCCGCACCCAACGGAAACTTCTCGCTATACATCCGCGCGTACTGGGGTAAGGAAGGCATCACGGGTGGAGCCTGGCAGCCGCCGGCGATCAAAAGGATCTAACTCATGTCGCGCATCGACCAGATTGCCAACCTCCCCTTCGTCGATGGCAGCCGACGACGGAAACGGCCGCCGCGCTCAAGGAAGAACTTCTCTTCCAGCGCGCCACGCAGACCTACCTGTGGGCCTTGCCCCTGATCAACACGCTCGGCATGAAGGTCGGCTCGGAGAAAACCTTCGGCGCGGGCTACAACGTGCTGCCCGTGTGGAAGAAGCGCCTCGATCCCAAGACGCGGGTCACCACGCCAAATTCCGATGTCATCTATGCGATGAGCTACCTGGATCTTGGCAGGGACGGCCGGATGGTGTTCGAGGCCCCACCCGGGCTGCAGGGCATCCTGCTGGATTTCTGGCAGCGCCCGATACCGGTCGACGGCGGCAAGTTCTTCGGGGACGTTGGACTGCCGGGACCGGACGGCGGCAAGGGCGGCAAGTTCCTGATCCTTCCGCCCGGCTACACGGGCAGCGTGCCGTCGGATTATTACGTGTACCGCTCGGGCACCAACAACGTGTTCGTGTTCCTGCGCTCGTTCTATCAGGATCCGAATGACCTGTCGGGTGCGGTCGCGACCATGGAAGGCGCAAGGATCTACCCGCTCGGAGCAACCTCTCCCAAGCCAATGGAGATCCCGGATGCATCGGGCAAGCCAGTGAACATGCTGCCGATCAGCGACGCGACCGCCTTCGACGAACTGAAGAAGCTGGTCGACAGCGAAGGTAGCAACCTGGCCGATCCGGACTGGCTCGGCATGCTGGCGGGCTTAGGCATCGTGAAGGGACAGCCTTTCAATCCCGACGCCGGCACGCGCGCCATTCTCGATAAGGCCGCGAAGACGGCCTACAGGATGAGCCGGGTGATCGGCTTCGAAGAGAAACTCGCCGGACGGGATTTCCGTGTCTATCCCGATCGCCGCTGGGTCAACCCGGTGGCCGATGGAACGCCGCAGAATCCGGGCGGCCCATTCGACCTGGCATGGCGCCGGACGGCGGACGGCTATACCGACCTGGATACCCGCATCTGGTTCTTCACTGACTACTACTCGATCAGCCCCGGCATGCTGTCGCAGATTCCCGGCAAGGGGGCGAAATACATGATCGCCTTTACGGACAGCCGGGGGACGCCGCTGTCGGGAGACAAGAACTACAGCCTGAAGTTGCCGCCCGATGTTCCGGCGGCAAATTTCTGGTCCGTGACGTTGTACGAAGCGGAGAATGCCTCCGGCTATGCGAGCGGCCGTCCATTCCCGTCGCTTGGTTCGCGGGACAAACCGAAGCAGAACGCCGACGGCACCACTGACCTCTACCTCGGTCCGAAAGCGCCGACGGGCAAGGACGCGAACTGGATGGAGACCGTTCCGGGCAAGGGATACTTCGCGATCCTGCGCCTGTATGCACCGACCGAAGCGGCCATCGACAAGAGCTGGAAGCCGGGCGACATCGAAGTGGTCGAGTAGCGGTATCGCCCTGATCCCAATGTCCGCTTCGGGTCGGAAGCGGACGCTCAATGGCTTCCACTTCATGCCGCTCACTTACCGCGAATCCGATCAGATCGGATCTTCGATCGACCTCGCCAGCTCCGTGAATAGCTTCGGACCGGTCTCGGTCATGTGCCAGCAGTCTTCCAGCCGGATTCCGAATTCGCCTGGAATATAGATTCCCGGCTCGTCGGAAAAACACATGCCGGGCGCCAGCGGTGTGGCGTCGCCATGTACAAGATAGGGCGGCTCGTGGCCGTCCAGGCCGATGCCGTGGCCGGTGCGGTGAGGAAGTCCGGGCAGGTGGTAGCCAGGACCCCAGCCTTCCTTTCCGTAGTAGGCGCGCACGGCGTCGTCGATGGCGCCCACCGGGGTGCCCAGCTTGGCGGTCGCCAACGCAAGCTCCTGGCCGCGCTTGACCGTATCCCAGACCTTTCGCTGTTTCGCGGTTGGCTGGCCCATCACCCAGGTGCGCGAGATGTCCGACTGATAGCCATGCACGCTGCAGCCCACGTCCATCAGGATGACCGAGCCCTCGCGCACGGTCTGCGGCAGTTTTGAGCCGTGCGGATAGGCGCTGGCCTCGTTGATCAACACCAGGGCGAATCCCGGCACACCGCCCAGGGCCACGGTGGCGGCGTCGGTCATGGCGCCGATCTCGTCAGGGCGCATGCCGGGGCGGACCTTGCCATGGACGTGGCGCAGCGCCGCCAGGGTGACGTCATTGGCGGCTTTCATCAGCGCGAGTTCGGCCGGTGATTTGATCAACCGGACGGCTTTGACCAAGGCGTCGCCGGAAACCACACGGTAGGCCCCGGCGCCTGCCTCGCGCACCCCGTCGACGATGAAGATGCGCGTGGTGGATTCGAAGGCGATCGGGCCGGAGGCAACGCCGCGGTCGACAAGCGCGCCAACCAGGCGCGCGAACGGGCTTTCATGCTCATTCCAGGGCCGCACGTCGCCGCCCACTGCGAGGGTCTCGCGGATCGAGGGTTCTTCGAAGGCCGGGGTCACGACGACGACATCACCCCGAGCCGGGATCACGGCGGCCGTCGGACGCTCCGAGCGATGCCACTGGACGCCGGTGAAGTAATCCAGGCTCGAACCCGACTCCAGGATCAGGGCGCCGATCTTCTGGTCGACCATCAGCCGTTGCAGCTTGGCGATCCGCGCAAGGCGCTCCTCAACCGAAATCGGCTTGGCGCCAGTAGTCATGGAGGTCAATGCGCCCCTCCCAGCAGGCGCCGCCTGAGCCGACCGGCCGGGCAACATGAGGGCGCCGGACGCGGCGCCGGTGGCAGCTGCAGCCGCAGTGAGGAAGTCGCGACGACGCATGAGGACTCCGGACCGATGCTAAGGATACTTCGCAGTATGAGGCCGAGTCGGCGACGTGACTGCCTCGCCCTCCTGCCGCTTCTCAATCAGATGTAATTTGAGCGCGTCGCTCGCTTGCTTCGCAATTACGCAGCTCCCCTGCTCCCCATGTCGGTAACTCAGCGCGGTTGCTGGGTCCGCTGGTCCGGTTATGCGTCGACTTGTTAGGCGGACCGTGACTCCATAAGCTCACGCCAGTTCAAGGGGTTACATCCAATTCGGCGGAGTGTGGCGTTGGATGTCTAACCGGCCCCCCACGGATCCGTCTATTGGGTAGTTAGCGGGCATGGCGAGATCATCGCGACTTGCCATCATTCTTGTCGCAGCCTTGGCCGGCTGCGACTTGATAGAGGTTGTGGAAACGTCATATCCGAGCATGGCTGCTGCGACATCCCGTGGCGGTGTTTCTAGCGGCTGGGTTCCTCATTGGCTGCCCCCCAAGGCAACGGACCTCCGGGAGGTCCATGACATCGACACAAATGAGAGCGCCTTGGCGTTCAACATTCCTGGCGGCGGTTGGCGCCTGCCCAGCCAATGCCGGCCGGTGAAGCTTGGCGCCGCGTTACCCGCGCGCTTTGAGCAGTCGTGGTGGCCCACGCGCACCGAGCTGCAACACTCGTACAGAATCTATAGTTGCCCAACAGATGTTTCGCCAACTTCTGTTTTTGTTGGGGTGCATCAAACGGGGTCGCGTGGAGTGCACTGGCGTGTCACTGCCCGCTAACATTCATTCAAGCCGAAGCCGCTTCTCGGCTCGGCTTAATTCAGGCATTAGGCGCGCATGAAACGTTCACTTGTGCTGTTCGCTGCTGCGTTGATTGGCTGCGCGTCGCTTGGCGGGCCATATGGGCCATACCACTCCGTCGAAGGGGTGCTTTCCATGCCTGATCGGTTCAATGACCGCAATGTTCGTGTTTGCGGATGGTTTATCGCGGACCAGGATACGTGCACTCTGTCGCAAGCCGTGAACGCCCCAGGCTTGGATGACCCGAATGCAACCATCTGGGTCACTCCATACTCGGACATCTGCCTGCCCTTCAGTACATGGCGCAAACCTCGAGCAACTTGGGCCGTCGTTGAGGGTAAGTTCCGCACTGGCGGCGGCTGGGGTCATTTTGGCCTGTACCCATACACCATTGATGGCGGCACAGTTAAGCCAGTACGCGGTGGCTGTGACGCCACTGGTAGCTCGCCTATCAATTAGCCGCTTCGCAGCTGGGCTGTAACCTCCGGGACCGCCAACCAGGACGATTACGCAGAATCCGAAGTTCCAAAGCTTGCCAGTCACGTACTCAGCGATATGCACTGTGCGCACTCATCCGCCGAACGGGAATGTGCGCTTGGGCCAGACCTTATCGCGGAGGGAAATCGACGAACGGTGGCGTGAGTCACTACGTCCTTGCATAAACTAAGGAACAGGTTCTACAGATCAATCGGAAGTTCACATGAAACGCTGGGGGTTCCTGCCCTGCCTGCTGCTGGCCGCACTGTCGGCCCATTCCGCCGAGCCGGCGCAGGTGCTGTTGGTCGGCACCTACCACTTCTCCAATCCCGGCGCCGACCTCAGCAACGTCGAGGCGGTGGACGTCACCAGTCCCGATCGCCAGGCCGAGTTGCAGGCGATTACCGACGCGCTGGCGAGGTTCCGTCCCGACTACGTCGGCGTGGAATGGTCGGCGTCGGATACCGATACTGCCTATGACCAATACCGAGCCGGCACGTTGCCGCCCTCGCGCAACGAGGTGGTGCAGCTGGGCTTCCGGCTGGCGGCACAGCGCAAACTCAAGCGCGTGCACGGCCTGGACGTGCCGGGCGACTTCCCGTTCGAGGCGGTGCAGGCCTGGGCCAAGGCGCACGGCCGCGGGCCAGATCTCGCGAAGCTACTCGAGCAAGCCATGGCTATTACCGGTCGGATCACTGCGCAACAGCGGGACAGCAGCATCGGTCAGGTGCTGCGTTCGATGAACCAGCCTGGCGAGATCGCCGCCGGCCAGGGCTTCTACACACAAATGCTGCGCTTCGGCGACGGCGATGACCAGCCGGGCGTCACCCTCAATGCCGAGTGGGCCAAACGCAACCTCGCCATCTGCGCCCGCCTGCTCCAGAGCCTGCCGCCGGGGCACCGTGCGGTAGTGTTCTACGGCCAGGGCCACGCGTACTTGCTGCGCCGCTGCATCGCCGAGGCGCCGGGCGTACAACTGGTCGAAGCCAATGACTACCTACCCGACACCCCGCGCGTCGCGCGCTAAGCACCGGGCATAGTTCCTACATGGTTCGGGACTGAATCATTTTGTCGGCCGTGTGAGCGGTGGTCCCGGTACCGGATCGCTGTCCGCGATTTCCGATAGTTCAACTCTGTCGACGTTCTCTTGCGGCGTAAAACGGAAGACATCATCCGTGGATTGCGTCGTCCCCCAGCTGAATTCCGCCGCGTAACCGGGCAGACCCGCATCCGCCGCGTCGACCATGACGAGCTTGCAAGGCAGATTCATGTAGTCCGACGCCTCGTGATCGCCTGTGAAGCGGGGAGCGCAGGTTGAATATCTCGGGGAGCGCGCAATACCACGACGGCCTCCCCCTCACGGCGCGGCGCGGGTAGCGATCATCAACGAATAAGGGCAGTCCTTGCAGCGCCCGGCGATGGCGGCACGCCAGACGGGCCTGTGGGCACCTGAACACGGATTCCCCTGAGCCGAATACAACAAAACTTCGCTGAATGGGTCAGCCCCTCCCGCCGTGGGAGGGCACCTGAGAGAGCCGCTATTGGTTCACTTGCCCTTCTCGCGAATTAGCGATGGACCCCCCGCCATCCGAAGTCGCCAAACCCAGGGGTATGTCCATGCAATTGAAGTCCAGGTTGTTCTCGGTAGCGGTTCTGGCAGCGTTCGGCGGCAGCGCATTCGCGGCCCAGCCTCCCGTCGTTGGCCGTGCTCTCGGCTTGATCCGCAACCACGCCGCGGTGACGCGTGCGTCCGTCAACGACGCTTTCCAGGCGCGCGACGTGATCGTCGACGCCAACGGCACCGAACACGTGCGTTTCGACCGCACCTATGCCGGTCTTCCGGTGATCGGCGGCGACGTCGTCATGCATTCGCGCAACGGCCAGCTCAAGTCTGCATCTGTCGCGCAGCGCGCCGTGCTGAACCTCTCCACCAAGCCGAAGCTGGCCGCCAACGACGCCGTCGTCGCCGCGGGTACGGAATTCGGCTCGGACTTCGCCGGCGCGCCGCAGCGCTCGCTGGTGGTCTATGCACGCGGTGCCGGCGCTGCCCGCCTGGCCTGGCAGGTCAGCCTGAGCAACAGCCGTGCTGACATGACCTACATCGTCGACGCCCAGAATGGTCGCATCCTCGATCGCTGGAGCAATCACGAAACCGCCGCCGCTTCCGGCGTGGCGAAGACGATGTACTCGGGCGACGTCACGTTGACCACCAATTCGCTCTTCAGCGGCTTCGAGATGCGCGATCCGACGCGCGGCAGGATGTACGTCATCGACGCGTCCAACAGCCGCACCTCCGGCCAGATCTACAAGGACGCCGACAACGTCTGGGGCAACTACGCCCTGTCCGACGCGGCCACGATCGCCGCCGACGCGCAGTACGGCGCCGCGACGACCTGGGACTATTACAAGACCATCCACAACCGCAACGGCATCGCCGACGATGGCAAGGGTGCCCTCACCCGCGTGCACTACGGCTTCAACTACGCCAACGCCTTCTGGAACGACGCCTGCTTCTGCATGACCTACGGTGACGGCAACGGCACCACGGTCGGCCCGCTGGTCTCGCTCGACATCGCCGGCCACGAGATGAGCCATGGCGTCACCTCGCGCACGGCAGGCCTGATCTATTCGGGCGAGTCCGGCGGCCTCAACGAAGCCACCTCGGACATCTTCGGAACGATGGTCGAGTTCCATGCCAACAATCCGCAGGACACCCCCGACTACCTGATCGGCGAAGAGATCTACGCCGCCAACGTGCCGGGCAGTTCCAACCAGCGCGCCCTGCGCTACATGTACAACCCGATCGCCGACACCCGCTCGCCCAACTGCTACGCCAGCGACCTCGGCAACCTGGACGTGCATTACTCGTCAGGCGTCGCCAATCGCTTCTTCTACCTGCTGGCCGAAGGCAGCGGCGCGAAGACCTTCAGCGGCGTCAACCACGCTGCGCCGACCTGCAACGGTGGTTCCGTGGCCGGCCTCGGCCGCGACAAGGCCGGAAAGATCTGGTACCGCGCGCTGACGGTGTATTTCACCTCCGACACCGGCTACGCCGCCGCGCGCGTCGCCACGATCAACGCCGCCAACGACCTGTACGGCATCGGTTCGGCCGAAGCCAACACCGTTGCCGCCGCCTGGTCCGCGGTCAGCGTCAACTGAGTCTCTCGTTCGGCATGAAGCGGCCCCCGGGGTGGGGCCGCTTTCGCCATGCCGTGCGCTGAATCCACATACAGCAAGCAGTAGTCAGGGGAAGTAATGAACGGATCTGCCAGCAACGCTCGCCAGCGCCAGGATCGCGCCCACGCGGCCCCCAAGGTCGCGCCCGTAACCCGCGCCATCCGCTCCGCACTCGCCGTATCGGCCGCGGCGCTGGCCTTGTCCGCCCCTGTCGCCGGCATGGCCGCGGGTGCCTGCAGCTATGACACGGCCAGCCATGCATACGCATGCCATGGCGGCTTCAATCAGTTTAGTCAGACCGTCGCGGACACGAACTTCGTGCCTCCAGTCGACCTGACCGTGGTGCCGGGCGACCAGTCGCCCACCAGCGTCAACTCGGCGGCGACCGGCATCAATGCCGCCTGGACTGGCGATGTCTCGGTTCTCAGCTACGCCGGCACCGTCATCGACACCAACGGCGGTGTCGAGGCGTGGGATGTCGGCCGCGTCTATGACGTCACGCTCGTCGAAGGTGGCGATGCGTTCGCTGGCGCCGCCGCCGGAATCCACGACTTCATCGCCGGAAATGCGTTCTCGCTCAGCGGTGACATCGGCATCGACAACCAGGCGGATGACACGTTCGCGGCGAACCTCGGTGACGTCAACGCCCTCATGGCGATCGACAACAGCACCGACATCAGCGTCAGCGGCTACGGCAACGTGTTCGCCCTCGATATCTTTGACGGATATAGCGCCAGCCTCGACAACAGCGCCAACATCAGCGCCGACGCCGGCGTGGGTGCTGGCTATTGGGGCACTGGCGCCTACGCGACCGCGGTGCGGATCAACTCCATGGAGACCGTCGTATCCAACGACGGCGGCATCAGTGCAACGGCCAATGCCGATGGCTACTATGCCCGGGCCAGGGGGGTCTACGCCTTCGGCTATTCGGTCGGGCCAACCGTCCATAACGAGGGCGACATCCAGGCCGCCGCCCAGGCGGACGACGGCGTGGCGCGTACAAGCGGTGTCTACTCCTTCGGCTACGCCGCTGGGTCGACCGTCGACAACGCCGGCGACATCCTGGCGAGCGCGCAGGCGCACGGCGGTTCGGCATATGCCAGCGCCATCAACTCGATCGCTTACGGTTACAGCGGTGGTCGCGACGCTACCGTCACCAATACCGGGACGCTCTCCGCAGAAGCCGACGCCGACTTTGCCGTCGCGCTGACCGTTTTCAATCTGGCGAGGGGCCGGTACGGGAACGCTTATACCGATAATGCCAGCGACGGGAAGATCTACGCCGAAGCCATCGGTGACTACGTCACTGCCGAGGCCGTGAACAACGGGGCTGTCCGCTACGGGAGTGCGGCTACGTCCAATGCCGGCGGCATCTACGCGACGGCCAGTGGCACGTCCGGCGCACGGGCGGTCGGCGTAATCAACTATTCCACGGGGTCCTTCGCCACGGCGGACAACGACGGCTCGATCTCCGCAATGGCCACGGCCACCGCCGGCCGAGCCTTCGCAATCGGTGTCGAAAACAACTCCGACCTGTATAGCGCGAATACCTACAACGCCGGCAACATCAGTGTCCACGCCGATGGCAGCGCGGGCGCCTCGGCTGCGGGTGTGCTCAGCACGGCTGGCAAATCGTCCTACGTCCTCAACGAGGCCGAAGGCGACATCGATGTCGTTGCGAACTCGCAGAGCGGCTTGGCGCTCGCCTTCGGCGCTTATGTTTCCGCCCCTGAAGTGGCCACCCTGCTCAACTACGGCGACATCTCCGCCCAAGCGAACAGTGCGGGCTGGTACGCGTATTCCTATGGTGCCCTCATTCTCGGCAGCGCCGCGGGCATCGGTCTGTTGACCAACGGCGGCAACATCAGCGCCGACGCCTCGGCGACGGGCGGCGGTACGGCGTTCGCCACGGGCGCGTACGTGACCTCGGAAGTGGCGACCATCTTCAACGACGGTAGCACCGTCGTTAGCGCCAGCAGCGATGGTGACGGGGGGATGGCGGTTGCGACGGGCGCCAAGATTTATGGCGTCAATTCGGCCATCTTCAGCTATGGCGACCTGACGGCCAGCGCCAGCGCCAACGGCTACGGCAGCATCGCCACGGCAGCCGGCGCCTACTCCTTCGGCCTGCTCGATTCGTCCGTTTACAACGCCGACGACATCCACGCCAGCGCCAGCGCAATCGGTGGCGAGGCGTCCGCACTGGGCGCGGGCTCCATCGGTTACTACTTCGGTTCCTCCGCCTCCAATACCGAGACCGGGACCATCGTCGCGGAAGCCAGCGGAGATCACGCTGCCGCCACCGGCATGGTCAATGTGTCGGTCGTCTATGGAGACGCGGTCACCACCAACCAGGGCAGCATCAGTGCCGCCGCCGACGGCGTTCTGTCGGCCACGGCGACCGGCAGCTACACCTTCGCCCCGTACACCGCCAGCGTCCTCAACAGCGGCTCCATCACCGCCCGTGCCGATGTCGATAGCGGCTTCGCAGTCGCCTATGGCGTGAACAACGTGTCGAATCAGTACTCCTATCTCACCAATGAGACCGGAGGCGTCATCGGCGCGGTCGCCAACGCGCAGGACGGCTACGCGCTTGCCATGGGCGCCTATGTCAGCGGTGGGAACCTGGCCTCGCTGAACAACTACGGCGCCATTTCCGGCCGGAGCAGCAGTGTCAATGGGGACGCGACTGCTTACGGGGCTTTGGTGAGCGGAGGCTACGTCGGCGTCGGTCTGCTGATCAATGGCGGCGACATCAGCGCCGACGCGTCGGCGGCCGGCAATGCGCATGCCACCGGCGCGTTCGTGTACGCGGACGTGGCGACCATCTTCAACGACAACTCCATCGCTGCCACCGCCGCCACCGTCGACGGCCAGGCCGTTGCGACGGGCGCGGGGGTCTACGGCAGCAATTCGGCCATCAACAACTACGGCGACCTCACCGCCAGCGCCATCGCCGACGCCGGCACCGCCATTGCATACGGCGCCGATTCCTTCGGCTACACCGGCGCCTCCTTCTACAACGCCGCCGACATCCGGGCCACTGCCTCTGCGGACGGCGGCCTGGTCAGCGCAACCGGCGCTTCCTCGGTGGGCATCTTCACTGCGCTAGCCACCAACACCGGGACGATTTCCGCGGAAGCGACCGGCGGAGAGGCCAGCGCCAGGGGCCTGTACAACGCGTCGGCGTTCGACGCGATCACCGTCAACGAGGGCAGCATCAGCGCCGTCGCCGACGGCACGCTGGCAGCGTACGGCCAGTACGAAGCCGTTGCTTTCGGCGCCTATAACCTGGCCGTGTACTACGACTCGATCGTGGACAACAGCGGGTCCATTTCCGCCTCGGCCTCGGCGACGACCGACATCAGCGGCACCTACGGGTTCCTGGTGGCAAAGGCCCTGGGCGCAGTGGCCGTGAGCATGTACGGCTATGGCGAAACGACGATCACCAACTCCAACAGCATCACCGCCTCGGCTGAAACCAGCCAGGGGTATGCGGGATCCTGGGGCGCGGTAAGCCTGGCGGGCGTGTACGGCAGTGCATCGATCGAGAACGAAGGTTCGATCTCGACCTACTCCAAGACGGACATCGGCGTGGCCGACACCATCGGCGCCTATGTCAGGTCGATTGCGGGTACCTCCTCGCTCGTAAACCACGGCGACATCAGTGCCAATGCCCGTGCCGAACGCGGCATCGTCAACGTCTCCGTCAATTATGCGGACGCCACCGGCGTACAGTTGCTGGCTCCGTACGGCAGCGGCGAAGCCACGCTCTCCAACTACGGCCGCATCGAAGCGAACGCGTCCAACCTTGGCGGTATCGGCTACGCCACCGGTGTCCAGGCGTACGCTACCTACACGTCGATCCACAACGCCGCCGACGCGAGCATTACCGCGACCGTCGATGCCGAACTCTTCGGCGGCGCATTCGCGCTTGGCGTCGAGGCTGGCGGCTTGTACCACGTCGAGGTCGTCAACGACGGCACCATCACCGCCTACGGCCATGCCAACGCGTTCGATACCTTCTACGGCGCCTCCGGCGCGGGCGGCATCGTCGTCAACGCCAGCATGCAGGGCGATGCCCTGGTCGTGAACAACGGCGACGTCAATGCCATCGCCATCGCCGAGAACAGCATCAGCTGGGCCCAGGGTGGTGCCGGCGCGACTGGTATCTACGCCTACGCCAAATACGACGCGGCCATCGTCAACGCGGGCGACGTCACCGCCATTGCAGACGCCGAATTCGGCAACGTCGCCGCCTACGGCGTGATCGCTCGTGGCAAGTACAGCAGCCACGTCGTCAATGAGGCCGGTGCCAGCATCGTGGCATCGGCTTCCGTCGGCAGCCTGCAAGACGACCAGAATGCAGGGCGCGCCAGCTCGTTCGGCACCCAGACCTTCCGCGGCGGAATGGAATACGCCATAACCTACAACGCGGGCAGCATCGTGTCCCACGCCGTCGTTACTCCGGATGGATCGGAGATGCCGATCGGCAGCGTGGCCACCGCCTTCGGCAGCTCCATCGGATATAACTCCGGGATCGCGAATGGAACGATCAACAACGTCGGCAGCATCGAGGCCGCCGCGAGCGCCGACTTCGGCTACGCATCGGCGTACGGAACTTTCGTGCGCAATCAGGACGAGTCCGTCACCACCAATACCGGCGACATCCGTGCCAGTGCCTCGGCGGCCGGTGGCAATGCCTGGGCGGTCGGCAGTTATGCGTTCGCGCTGCACCAGACGGTCACCTACAACTGCGACCAATACACCTGCGACTGGGACAATCCCATCATCGAGGTGGTCGGCGGCAATTCGCTGATCGACAACAGCGGCGACGTCATTGCCACGGCGAACGCGCTGGGCGGCGTTGGCCACAGTTACGGCGCTGTGGCGCTCGGCGCGCTTACGGCCGGCATCACCAACGCCGGCCACATCAGTGCCGTTACTGACTCCGATGACGCCCTCGCCGTCGGCGCCCTCGCCAACAGCTTCTACGGCGATGTAACGCTGCTGAACAGCAGCGTCATCGGCGCCAAGGCCACTGGCGACATCGCCGGCGCCAGCGGCGTGGTCGTTCACGGCGCCTACGGCGTCCAGGTCGACAACACCGGCTCGATCGTTGCCGGGGCCTACGGCCTGGCCGCGACCGCAACCGGCGCATCGCTGGAGTCCGACGGCACCCATGCACTGGCCAACGCCGGCACCCTCGGCGCGATCGCCAAGGGCGACGATGTGCTGGCCACGGGCGTGCAGGCCAATGGCTTCCAGACGTCGCTCTCGCTGCAGAACACCGACACGATCTCGGCCTCGGCTACCGGTACCACGGCCGCCGACGCGTACGGCGTGCTGCTGTCGGGCACCGGCACCCTTGCGTTTGACAACTCCGGTTCGATCGTGGCCACCGCGGACGGCGCGAATGCCTTCGCCACCGCCGTGTCGATGGAGGCCTACGGCAGCACCCCGCTGACCAATACGGGCACGATCGGCGCGATCGCCAAGGGCGGCGATGTGCTGGCCATGGGCATGCAGGCCAATGGCTTCCAGACGCCGTTCACGCTGCAGAACACCGGCACGATCTCGGCCTCGGCCACCGGCACCACGGCCGCCGACGCGTACGGTGTGCTGCTGTCGGGCGCCGACAGCCTGCAGTTCGACAACACCGGCTCGCTCCTGGCCACCGCCGACGGCGCGAATGCTTTTGCGACCGCCGTTTCGATGGAAGCCTACGGCAGCGCCACCCTGACCAACGCCGGCACCCTCGGCGCGATCGCCAAGGGCGGCGACGTGCTGGCAGTTGGCGTGCAGGCCGATGGCATCCAGATGCTGCAGAACACCGGCACGATCTCGGCCTCGGCCACTGGCACCACGGCTGCCGATGCATGGGGCCTGACGCTGGCAGGAACCGCCGGAATCGCGTTCGACAACACCGCGTCGATCGTCGCCAGCGCCAACGGCGCCAGCGCAAACGCGACCGCCGTGTCGATGCAGAACGCCGGCAGCAACCTGATGAGCAACACCGCCACCATCGGTGCGATCGCCAAGGGGGGCGATGCGTTTGCCACGGGCCTGCAGGCCAGCGGCTTCGACGTTCCGTCCTCGTTGCGCAACACCGGCACGATCTCGGCCTCGGCCACCGGCACCACGGCCACCGGCGCGTACGGCGTACTGCTGTCGGGCACCGGCAGCCTGCAGTTCGACAACACCGGCTCGATCGTCGCCACCACCAGCGGTTCGAAGGCTTTCGCGACCGCCGTGTCGATGGAGGCTTACGGCAGCACGTCGCTGACCAACACGGGCACGATTGCCGCGATGGGCAACGGCAGCCGCGTGGCGATCGCCTCCGGCGCTTCGGCTTCGCTCTCGATCGCCAACAGCGGTTCGATCATTGGCGCGATCACCTCCGGCGATCTGGACGACCGCTTCGACAACGCCGCCGGCGCCAGTTGGCTGGCCGTGGGCACGTCGAACTTCGGTG
Source organism: Lysobacter niastensis (assembly GCF_031457115.1). Lineage (GTDB taxonomy): Bacteria > Pseudomonadota > Gammaproteobacteria > Xanthomonadales > Xanthomonadaceae > Lysobacter_J > Lysobacter_J niastensis_A. The sequence continues at coordinate 1,697,501 of NZ_JAVDVY010000001.1, read as the reverse complement.
CCGGCAACGATCTGATCGTCAACCACGGCGCCATCTCGATGAACGGCGCCAACGTGGGGCTGGGCGCGGGCAGGAATGCCTTCGACAACTTCGGCACGATCGTCGCGATGGGCGACAACACCATCGGGATGGCGCAGCCGTTCCGCAACAACGGCGTGGTCGAGTTCCGCGACGGCGCGCCGGACGACGTGCTGACCATCGTCGGCGACTTCGCTGGCCAGGGCACCATCAACCTCGACGTCAGCGCGCTGCACAAGACCAGCGACCACCTGTATGTCGGTGGCGTGGTGAACGGCTCGACCTCGCAGACCATCAACGTCGACCTGAGCACCCTGCCGGGCGCACCGACCGTCGACATCCCGCTGGCATTCGTGGGCGGCAACATCGAGGCCGGCAAGTTCGCGCTGGGCAACGTCCGTTATGTCCCGTACGACTTCCTGACCGTCGACTTCAGCCTCAAGTCCCAGGCCGGCGCGACTGCAGCGGCGCAGGACGTGCTCTCGCTGGGCATCGAGGTCACCGGCGTGAACGACACCGGTTCGACGGCGGCTGCCCTCGCCCCGGGCGCGCAGAGCCTGCTCAACGCCCAGATCGGCACCTGGCGCCAGCGCATGGGCGTGGTGCCGCGCAACGGCGGCGACGTCGGCGTGGCTCCGTGGGTGCGCTACTTCACCCAGAGCGGTGACGTCGATCCGAGCCACGGCGGCAACTTCGGCGCGGGCGGCGACTTCGGCTTCCATCAGTCGAACAACGGCTGGGAGCTGGGCGTGGATACGCGCATCGGCGAGCAGTTCGCGGTGGGCGTGCTGCTGGCCCAGTCTGAAGGCAGCCAGCGCCTGAGCAACGGCGCCGGCAGCGACCGCCTCGACGGCGACGGCTACGGCGTGTACGGCACGTGGATGGCCAACGCTTTCTACGTGGACGCCTCGATGCGCTGGCTCGACATCGATGCACGCCTGCGCTACCCGGCGGGCGAGCTGAAGGCTGATGCCTCTGCCACGGCGTTCAACGTCGAGGCCGGCTTCACGGGCTGGTCGTTCTCGGGCATCAACCTCGTACCGCAGGCGCAGTACACGCACACCGACGTCGACGACTTCTCGCCGCTGGTTGCCGAGCAGGCCACCTTCGTTCACCACGGCGGCACCTCTTCGGTCGGCCGCCTGGGCATGGCACTCGACAAGAGCTTCGACGCGTCCAACTGGGTGCTGACGCCTTACGGCTCGCTCAATGCGATCCGCGAGTTCGACGGCGAGTTCGACTACACGGTCAACGGCGGCTTGCAGGGCAACACCAGCACTGAAGGCACCAGCGCGATGGTCGAGCTTGGACTGGGTGCCCGCACGGGCGGTCTGTCGATCACCGGCGGCGCGAACTGGACCGACGGCGGTGCAATGCAGAGCGTCACCGGCGGCCAGCTGGTGGTGCGCTACGACTGGTAAGGCAGCAAAGCGTTCCGGCGGCCGCGTGCCGCCGGAACGGATTCGAGTCCGGCGGCGATGAGCTGCTCGGAAAGTGGTCACCGTCCGACGGCACACGCCATCGGAAAGAGGTTTTAGCAACCCCGACCGTTGTGGCCGGGCATTGAGGAGTAGCAGTAATGGCAAGAAAGAGTTCGAGCAAGCAGGGCACGGAAGCGAACGAGACCGCAGCGCAAGCGGTGAGCGCGGAAGCGACCGATACGGCAGCACAGACGGTGAGTGCGGAAGCGACAGCCGCTGCAGCGCAGCAGGCGCCGGCTGCGGCCAAGCCGCGGGACCTGACCCAGCTGAAGGTCGAGAAGACGTGCTCGCGCGGCCTGGCCCAGTGGCTGGCCAGCAACCGCATCTCGCTCGGCATCTCGTCCTACCAGTCCGGGCGCCTTTACCTGGTCGGCAGCGACAAGCAGGGCCGCGTGTCGTTCTTCGAGCGCATCTTCGAGCGCGCGATGGGCATCGTCGGCAACGCCCAGCGCATCTACCTGGGCAGCCTGTTCCAGCTGTGGCGGTTCGAAAACGTGCTGCGCCCCAACGAGGTGATCCACCAGCAGTTCGACAAGTGCTACGTCCCGCGCAACGCGCAGACGATCGGCGACGTGGACATCCACGAGCTGGGCATCCGCAAGAACGGCAAGGTGGTCTTCGTCAACACCAAGTATTCGTGCCTGGCCGAACTCAGCCAGACGCACAGCTTCAAGGCGATCTGGAAGCCGGACTTCATCAGCAAGCTCGCGCCCGAGGACCGGTGCCACCTGAACGGCCTGGCCATGGTCGACGGCGAGCCGAAGTACGTCACCGCGGTGTGCAAGAGCGACAGCGTCGACGGCTGGCGCGAGCGCCGCCAGGACGGCGGTGTCGTCATCGACATCACCACCAACGAGATCGTCTGCGAGGGCCTGTCGATGCCGCATTCGCCGCGCTGGGCGAACGGCAAGTTGTGGGTACTCAACGCCGGTACCGGCCAGTTGGGCTGGGTCGACTTCGAAAACAAGAAGTTCGTGCCGTTGGCGTTCTTCCCGGGCTTCCTGCGCGGCCTGTCGATCGTCGGCAACGTTGCTGCGGTCGGCCTGTCCAAGCCGCGCAACCAGCGCTTCGAGGGCCTGCAGCTCGACGAGGAACTGCGCAAGCGCGACGCGGAGCCGTGGTGCGGTGTGCAGATCGTGTCGCTGACCAACGGCGACGTGATGAACTGGATCCGTTTCGATGGCGACGTCACCGAGCTGTTCGACGTCACGTTCCTGCCGAACGTGCGCAACCCGATGATGGTCGGCCTGCGTACCGCGGAGATCCGCGAACTCATCACCTTCGAATCCGACGTGGAAGCGGAGGCCGCCGCAGCATGAACATTTCCAGGCTTTCCACCTCCATGGTCGCACTCGTGCTCGTTGTGGGCTCGTTGCACACGGCCGCGCGCGCCGCTTCGCCGAAGCCGGCCGCGGTGCAGGCGTCGGCGATGCGGCCCGTCGCGTCGCAACCGGCCGCCAAGCAGAATCCCGGCGAGCAGGCCTTCACCGCGCTCGACACCAACCGGGACAAGGCCTTGTCGCTGGCGGAATTCCAGGTCGGCTATGCCCGCATGCAGCAGGCGATTGCCATCGAGCTGCGCCTGCGTGAGCAGTTCCAGTCGGTCGACAGCGACCGCAGCGGCGCGATCGAGCCCACCGAGTACGACAAGCTCGCGCTGGTCAAGCGCGCCGGCGCGCTGGCGCCGACGCTGTCGACCTTCGACGGCAACACCAACCGCAAGCTGGAGTTCGCGGAGTACGTGGCGGCAGTGCGCGCGATGGCGACGTCGCAGCAGGCTGCCGCGCAGAAAGCGGCCCCGGCCAAGAAGTGAGCCAGGCGCACGCCTGCCCTAGCCCAACGAATATAGCGAGTAACTGAAATGTCGTTCGACATCATTCCTGTCTGGAACAACGTCACCCCCGAGCTCACCACCGAGCTGGTCGAGCTGTGGGGACGCCACGGCGCCATCCCTGACGCCACACGGGCCGCCGCCCGCGCGCGCCAGGCCGTGTGCATCGCCCGCGATGCCGACGGCGCGATCTGCGCCGTGGGCACCGCTCTCGTGCGCGTGCTGCCGCGACTACGCCAGCCCATGTACTACTACCGCCAGTTCTTCTCCCCGGACTTCCGCGGCCAGGGCAAGGCCATCGCGTTCTTGAACCAGGCCCGACAGCTGCTGCAGGAGCACAACGCCGGACTGGAAAAGCCCGAGAGCCTGGGCGTGCTGCTGGAACTGGAGAACCGCTTCCTGGCGACCCACTACAACCGCGCGTACGAGCCGTCGGCCGACTCGACGTTCATCGGCTACTCGCCCAAGGGCCTGCAGCTTCGAGCGTCGTATTTCGAAGATGCGCGACTGTTGCCGCCGGTAGCGCTGGTGCAACGGCGGCAGGTTGCCAAAGCCGCGTAATCAAAGCCCATGGACTCGGTGGAGGCCGCCCTAGAGCGGCCACGGACGCCAGCTGGACAATCGGGTAATCTGCGGGCTCGCGGTCTCGCCCGGTCCAGACGTCCCGTCATGTCCGAGTCCGAAATCATCCTCAAGATCACGCCGCCGCGCCTGTCGCGAGCGGCGATCGATCGTGAGCGCCTGCTGCAGTTCTGGGATGCGGTGCACGAGCGCACCGCGATCCTCGTCGCCGCCCCTGCCGGCTTCGGCAAGACGACGCTGCTGCTGCAATGGCGACGCCGATGGCTCGAGAACGGGGCCGTCGTCGCCTGGCTCGGTTCCGACGCCGAGGACGATCCCGCCAGGTTCGTCACGGCCCTCTCACGGTCGGTTCGCAGCGCGAGCGGCAGAAACGATCGCAGCCGCCGCTACGGCATCGAGGCGCTGACCGACCTGCTGTCCGAAATCGCCCAACGCGGCGCCCAGACCGTCATCATCATCGACGACGCCGAGCGCCTGCCGGATGCGACGCTGCGCGACCCCGTCCAGTACCTGCTGCTGAATGCCCCGGCGAACCTGAGCGTGGTGATTTCCTCGCGCGTGGCGCTGCCACTGCAGGTCGCCGAACTGGCGGCGAAGGGCAAGCTCGCGACGCTGTCTGCAGAGGATCTGCGCCTGCGCTTCGAGGAGTCGCTCGCGATCCTCGAGAAAAACCTCGGCCCGCGCCTCACCCTGGACGAGCGCGCGCTGCTGCACGAGGCGACGGAGGGATGGCCGATCGGGCTGCAACTGGCGATCGCCTCGGTCGAACATGACGCGGACCCCAGCTCGGCCGTGCGCACTTTTTCGGCCCGGCGCGGGCACCTGCAGGACTATTTCGTCGAGTCGATGCTGTCGCGGTTGCCGCCGTCGATGGTCGCGTTGCTGACGCGCATTTCGATCCTCAACAACATCAACATCGAACTCTGCGAACTGGTCAGCGGTCAGCCGGACGGCGCCGCGCAACTCGAACGGCTCATCAGCGAGACCCCGATCATGATGGTCGGCGAAGATCGCGACTGGATCCGCCTGCACTCGCTAGCGCGCGACTTCCTCCTCAGCCGATTCGAGCAGTTGCCTGCCGCGGAACGGGCCCAACTGCATGGGCGCGTCTCGCACTGGCACGCCGATCGCGAAAATTTCCATCAGGCGGCCCACCACGCGCTGGCGGCGGGTGATGAAGTGCTTGCCCAGGGCTATGCGGCCCGGTCGCTGTGGACGCTCGGCGTGCAGGGCAAGGTCGTCGAGGCCAAGGAATGGCTTGAACGCATTCCCGCGGCCGTGCTCGCCCGCGATGCGGAGCTACGGATCAGCGCAGCGATGATCCTCGCGGTTACCAACCGCCACGAAGAAGCGCTGGCGATCGCGCGCGAGGTCATCGACGATCCGTCCGCGGCACCGTCGCTGCGCGTGTCGGCCCTGAGGGCCGCCACCGCTGCGGCAGCTTATGCCGACCACCTTGGCCTGGTTCCGTGGGTCCTGGCGAACTGGAAGCCGCTGGTGAATGGCGTCGCAGAGCCTCTGTTCGCAATGGCATACCTCAACGTCACCGCTCTGTCGGTGCTGCATGCCGGAGGCACCCGTGAGGTGCGGGAGCTGGTGGCTCAGGCGTTGGCCCACGGCGATACGGGTTCGTTGAAGCTGGCCGCCGGATTCTCGCGAGTACTGCGGGGCGTTAGCCATCTGTGGGATGGCGAGCCCGATCTGGCGGCCGCAGCAATACGTCCCACGCTTGCGGAGGTTGACGCCGAGCCGGACGGACGCCGCAGCATGATCGCCTGCCTGCTTGCGTCCGTGCTGGCCGCGGCCCTGCAGCGGCAGGGGGAGCCCCTGGCCGCGCAATCCCTGCTCGCCAACCGGCTCGACGTGATCGAGCGTTGGGGCTTCCCCGACAACATAGTGTTGGCGTACCTGACGCTGGCACGGATCGCTCTCAGCGACGGCGACGAGCAGCGTGCGCTGCGGACGCTGGAAGGATTGGACGCGCTGGCCGCTCGCGAACGCCTGCCACGCCTGTCCGTGTACAGCGTGGCCGAGCGCATCCGCATCCATGCGCTGCGCCACAACCACGAGACCATCGCCGCGCTGACGCGTCAGCTGGACGCGATCGCCACAGAGTTCGAACGCGAAGAGCTACGCCCGCTGCGGCCAGAAATCCAGCTCGTGTCTTCGGTCGCCAAGGCCGATGCCGCGCTCATGCGCAATGACGTGGATGAAGCCGAACAACTGCTGGATGCCGCCGACGCCCTGGCCACCCAGTTGCACCGCGGCGGTGAAGCACGCTCGGTGATGGTGCTGCGTTCGGTCGTCGCCTGGAAGCGCGGAAGCGAAGAGGCCATTCCGCTGCTCAGGGAGGCCATCAATCTGGCCACGCTGGCCGGGGACGGTTGGCTGCTGACCCATGCCCACCCGCTCGCGCTGGAGATGGCCAGCAAATGGGAGGCCGGCATCATCGACCCCAAGCACGCTCGGGCTGTGAAGCGCGAGGGCGCCGCGCCACCCGCTGCCGTCAGGTCGGTCCCGATCCACAATGGCGTGCTGACCTCGAAGGAATCCGAAATCCTGAGCCTGATCGCCCGTGGCATGTCGAATAAGTCGATCGCGCTTGTCCTGGACATCAGCCCGGGAACGGTGAAGTGGCACCTGAAGAACATCTATCTGAAATTGTCTGCCAGCACCCGCAGGCATGCGGTGGACAGAGCACGCCTGTTGGGACTGATCCAGCCCTGACACGCGCACGGAAAGAATAGACCTCGCGTTTCGCGGCCCACTCCCAAATCGAGGCACCCCATGCTCCGCATCCAGTTCTCAATGCTGATGATCGCGCTGCTGGCTGGCGCAACGCTGTCCGGATGTTCGAAGCCGCAGCCCGCCGCCACAGGCACTCCGGTCGCGCCCGCGGCCACGCACCCGGCCGCCCATTCCGACGTGTTCCGCTTCCGGATCGGCACGCTCGACGCCTTCGCACTGAAGGACGGCGACATCGACGTCGCAAACGATGGCAAGACCTTCGGCATCGGTCAGCCGAGCGACCAGGTCGCCGCGCTGTTGGCCGCCGCGGGACAACCGACGGACGTATTGCACCTGAGCATCCAGCCCCTGTTGGTCCGCAGCGGCGCGCGGATCCTGTTGTTCGACACCGGCGCGGCGGGTGCCACCTTCGCGCGCGCCGGCCGCCTGCCCGCTTCGCTACGAGCCGCCGGCGTCCAGCCGTCACAGGTCACCGACATCTTCCTTTCGCACCGGCATCCGGACCACGTCGGCGGTCTGCTGACTCCCGAAGGCGCGCTCGCCTTCCCGAATGCCACCATCCATCTGTCGATACCCGAATGGGAGGCCCTGAAAGTCAAGGCCGATGTCGCCACCCTGGTTTCCGCGATCACGCCGAAGGTTGCGACTTTCCAGCCAAATGCAGCGATCCTGCCGGGCTTGGTCACCGCCGTGGCCGTCGACGGCCACACGCCAGGGCACAGCGCCTATGAGATCGCGTCGGGCAATGAGCGCTTGCTCTACATGGGCGATGCCGCGCACCACTACGTGATCTCGGTGCAGCGCCCGGACTGGACCGTGCAATACGACCAGGATGCACCGCTCGCACAGGCCAGCCGGCGCGCACTGCTGCAGCGTGCTGCCGACGAGAACCTCCACGTCTACGCGGTGCATTTCCCCTTCCCCGGCCTGGGACACATCAAGGTCCAGGGCGATAGCTTCGTGTGGGTGCCCGACCGCTGAGCTAGGCAGTCCTCGCCAAGGGCCAGCAAGTCTCCAAGGTCGTCGGATTTCACGACATGCAGATCACGACGTCGCCAGTAAGTTGGCGATCGAGGCGCTATCGCAACCGGGCGATTGACGGTGCGGAACTATCCAGGTTTCTTTAACCTGGGCGACACCCGCTCGGTTCGTGGCCTCACCTGGATGCGCGCATCGGCAACAGCCACGGACCCGGTCAAACCGCCTGTCGAGAGGAAAAGGATGGACAAGCCCCGCATCTTCCTGGGCTCATCGGCAAAGCAGGCCAAGCTCCTGCAGGGACTGACGCGCGGTCTCCAGGACGTCGCGCATGTAGAACCCTGGACTGATTCATTCAATCCCGGGACCACGACGCTGGAGCGGCTCCTCGAACTCGTGCGCGAGGTCGATTTCGCCGCCTTCGTGTTCGCTCAGGACGACTGGACCACCAACAGCCCGGCCCCTTCCGATCCCAACGCAGCTGGCCAGGCTTCTCCGCGAGACAACGTCGTCTTCGAGGCCGGATTGTTCGGCGGCGTCCTGGGAATGCGCCGGACTTTCATTCTCCACGCCGGCGGCGCAAAACTTCCCAGCGATCTCCTCGGCCTCACCTGCATACGGTACGAGGCGGCGATAACCGCTGCCGAGATGCGGAGCATCAACCAGCAACTTCGCAAGGCGATCGAGAGCGAGGGCCGCATCGCCGGCGTCGAGGGCCTGTGGTGGCAGTTCTCCTTGACCGAGCGCTCCGAGGAGCTTTCGGCCGTAAGCCTGTTGCGGATCTCGCGGGATCGCGACGGGATGCTCGAAGTGAACGGCCGCTCGTGGCAGGCCGATGGCACGCTGTCGGCGCGCTACTGGAGCGAAGCGGCAAGGGAAAAGAAGGACCCGCCCGGCGTCTTTTACTACTGGAAGGGCGAACGCCCCAGGCAGCCGAATGCGCCCCGATTGGACGGGACGGGAGAGATCCGGATGGAATCCGCTGATCGCGCAGCCGGTAACTGGACCTCTTCTTCGGACGCCAACCCGAACGTCACACGCACGTCGGGCATCTACCTGCGCGCCGATCCCGAGGACCTGGTCATCCTGGATGGGCCCGACGCCGGGAAACGCGCCCAGCTGCTCGCCGAGCGCCTGGGGTATTGGGAGTCGATCAAGGACGCGTGAAAGTGCAATCGGTGCACTAGAGCCGTGTGCCGTCGGCGCGACTGCGAACCTCGGCAAAGGTCCAGTCGTGGACGAGGCGTCCGTTTTCCCACACCGTCACCATCGCATCGTCATAGCCCAACGGCTTGACCACATCGGCCACCGATTCGGCTTCGGGCGGCACCGGCACGGTCTGGAAGGTGCCGAACTCGCGGTGCCGCAGCAATGTCATGCGGCCACGCTTGCTCTGCTTGCCCCTGTCGGTGACCGGGTCCTTGTAGACGTCGATCCAGCGACCGTCGATGCGGGCGGCCGAACACTTGAGGGCGAACTTCTGCGTGTCCCGGTTGAGCTGCTGCAGCAGCCCTCCGCCCATGCCGAAGGCCAGGTTGTCGGTGGCGTATCCGGCGCTGGTCGCACGTTCGAGGATGGCGCGGATGCTGTTCGGGTTGATGCCGTCGCCCTGGATCACGCGGACATGGTTCAGCACCTTGTAGCCCTTGCCGTTAACGGTGTGGCCGAAGGCTTCGTCCAGCAGCACCAGACATCGGTGCACCACGTCCACCGGATCGCCGGAGTCGGGACGCACGACCAGCGTGGCGCCGGATTTAATGACCTCGTCCCTGAGCGTCCGGCCCCAGTGCTCGCGTATCGCGTGGTAGATGTCATAGCTGTCGGACACCACCGCGACGACTGAACCCGGCTTCGCGAACTGCCGCAGCATGTTGCGATAGGCCTCGACCTCGTTCTCGCGGCCCCAGCTGGTGATCGTGCTGTGCTCGGCCGCGGGGATCGAGAAACCGGCCATCGGCTCGTGGTAGTACGCACGCGCCGCCAGCACGCCCGACACGGTGTCAGTGCCCATGAAGTTGACCAGATGCGCCGAACCGCCCAGCGCGGCCGACTCGGCACTGGAGACGCCACGGGCGCCGAAGTCGTGCAGCTTGAACGGCAACTGCCCCGCCGCATCGTCGCTGGTGCGTTCGAGGAACTGCCGGATCGTCTGCTTGGCGTGCCAGCTGATGGTCGCCACCGTGACCGGGTACCACAGGCGCAGCAACATGGTCTCGAGGTAGGAAGGCACCCAGTACGCATCGGGATCGGTCGACTCGATCGTCACCAGTGCCTGGTGCGTCGGAACCACCGTGCCTTCGGGCACCGCGCGAATGCGGATCGGCATGTGCCCGCCATGCCGTTCGATGACGTAGTGCCAGCCGGCTTCGTTGAACGGCTCGCCGTGGGCGGCGAAGAAGTCGCGGGCTTCCTCGATATCGGCCTGCGTGACCGGCCTGGCCAGGTATTCCTTGAGAATGGCCTGCAGGCCGTAGAACAGCGTGCGGTCGTAGAGGCCGCCGCGGGACTCGACATAGAAGAACGTCGCGTCGGTACCCGGCGGATACTGCAGCCAGTGGCTGGCCTTGTAGCTGTCGGTGTTGAGCAGGATGTTCCTGAGACATTGCATGACGCAAGCAGACTCCCTGAGGGTGTGACCGGCGGTGTGACCGTGCGGCAGCTTCTATACCGCGATGTCGCCTTCCAGCGTGGCCGGCGCCGGCACGTTGGCCTCGCCGAGCATCTCCCGCATCTCCATCTCGATCTCCTGGCAGATGTGCGAGATCGGCACGTCGTTGGCACCACCCTCGAACGGGTTTTCGGTGCTCTCCCCGACCTGGTCCAGCGAGGTGTACATCCACAGGATGAGCAGGCTCAGCGGAACGCTCAGCCAGACCATGTTGCCTTTCGCCCAGCCGTCGACGACATCGTTCAGGCGCTCGAACTCGCCGATCATGCTGAAAGGAAGCAGGATGCACAGGATCCGCACGAACAGCGAGTTGATGAAGGCGTGCTGGCGCGGGAAGGGAAAGTTCTTGATCCGCTCGCTGCGGCTTTGCTGCTCGATCAACTGGCGCACCGTCGCCTGGAATTCGCAGAATTGCTGCGTCGTCAGACTGCCTTCGGCCAGCAGCCCGTTCATCTGCCTGCTCTGCAGCGCGAGCACCCGCAATGCCCGGCTGTTCGACATCAGCACCTCATCTGTTTCCCCGATCGGGAGATAACGGATCAGCTCGGATTCGAGCGTCTGCTCGCGCTCAGGAATCGCGTACCGGCGCTGGTATTCGACGTTCTGCGCCTTGCCCATGGTTTCCCACGCTTTCACGTCGCGCATCTGGTGGCGCAGCGTGGTGAGCCAGGCCAGATGCCGATAAACCAGCTGGCGGGCAAGCCCAGGGTCGGCGACATAGTCCCGGCACATCGCGCCCCACATGCGGCTGCTGCTTACGATCGATTCCCATACCTGCAATGCCTCCTGCAGGCGGTTGTAAGCCTGGGCGTTCTTGAAGCCCGCCGACAGCGCAACCGTTGCGCCCAGCAGGAACACGATGCCCCATGGGATCGCCAGCCACTTCAGGCCGGCGAGCTGGTAGAGCGCCACCGGCGCGACGCTGAGCACGGCGAGCACGTAGATCGTGCGGCGCGTCCACGCAAGGAACTCCGGGAGTTTGTACGATTTTCCGATATGCATGGACCGTTACTCCTGGAAGGGTTTTCGTCGCGCTATCGAGGCGGCTCGTGTTCGTGGGCCACCGCCACCACGTGATCGATGCCATCACGGAACATCTTGGCGTAGGGACAGATGCGCTCGGTATTGCGGACCAGTTCGGCGGCGAGCGCCCGGTCGACGCCGGGCAGGCTGACGCGGATGTCGGCCGACAACAGGAACAGCCCGTCGACGGGGTCGCGCGCGAACGTCACCGCCGCGTCCACGACCGGATCCGTCAGCTCCACGCCGGCCCGGCTCGCCAGCAGCGTCAGCGCGCCGTGAAAGCAGGCGGCATAGCCCGCTGCGAGCAGTTGCTCCGGGTTGCTGCCACCGCCCGGGCCTCCGAGCTCGATGGGCATTCGCAGGTTCACGTCGAGGGCACCGTCGTCCGACTTCACCACCCCCGAAGCGCGCCCGTGCCCCGCTTCGCCTCCGGTCACCCGCACGCGGCCGGTATAGAGCGCCAGGGCTTCCTCGCCGTAGTACTTGTCGAGCAGGTTGGTCGGTGGCGGCTGCAACGGGCTCATGGGATCGTGGTGTCCTTGTCGTGGGGGTTGGGTGCGGCGCGGCCATGTCGGTCGCGTCGCCTACCCTGCATTTCCATGCGCACTCGGGCCGGGCGCCCGTAACGCTTCGTGCTTACGCGCGCTTCGCGTTGCTCGCGTACCCGGATTGTTCGACCCAGCGCTCCAGGTTCATGGCGCCCTGCCAGGACGAACCTGCCGGCACCAGTGTGTCGCGCTCCAACTCGGCGCCGAAGTAGCGGGCATGCGCGTCGCCGACGACGTCGCGTGTGTCCTGGATGATGCTCATGAAGCGCCGCGCGAGATCGGACATCGGCTCGCGTTCCGGCCCGGCGATCTCGACGTTGCCGTTGGCCGGCGGACTCAGCGCCAGGCGCGTGACCGCATCGGCCACATCCTCGGCGGCGATGGGCTGCACCAGGGCAGACGGCAGGCGCACCGTGTCGCCCTCGACACCCGACTGGATGATGCTGGGCAGGAACTCGAAGAACTGGGTCGAGTGCACGATGGTGTACGCAATCCCGGAGGCCTTGATCAGCTGTTCCTGCGCGAGCTTGGCGCGGAAATAGTCGCTGGACGACAACTTCTCGGTGCCGACGACGGACAACGCCAGGTGATGGCCGACGCCTGCCCTGGCTTCCGCGCCCAGCACGTTGCGCCCGGCGGTCAGGAAGAATTCCAGCGGCGCTTCGCCCTGGAAAGTCGGCGAATTGGCCAGATCGATCACGGTGTCGGCACCGGCCATCGCGGCGTCGAGCCCTTCGCCCGTCAGGATGTCGATGCCCGTCGACGGCGCCGCGACGACCACGCCATGCCCTTGCCCGCGCAGGCGCGAAACCACCTTGCTTCCAATCAATCCGGTACCGCCGATGACGACGAATTTCATGTTCGACCTCTTTGTGTCTGGGACCGCCGCCGGGAACCCGGGGTGAAGAACCAACGATAGGAGCCTGCCCTGCCCTGCAGTAGCCATCGACCCGGATGCACGGTGTTGCCTGCAGTGCACCAATCGACCGCGGGTCACGCAGCGGTCGCAACCGGTTCCTCGCGCGGCGCACCGACGGTTGCGCACTCGGTAATGCTGGCCATCTGCGGGGCGCAGTCGTGATGCATGGCGCGCACCTGCGTGGTGATGAAGTCGATGAAGGCGCGGATGCGCTTGGGCAGCTGGCGGCGACTCAGGTAGCACAGATAGTGGCCGCGGTCATCGGGCGCGAACTGGCCCAGGCAGGCCACCAGTTCACCGGCGCGCAGCGCATCGCAGACCTGGTACGCCGGCATCTGCGCCAGCCCTTGTCCGTCCAGCAGCGCCTGCAGCATCAGGTCGTCGTCGTTGAGCACGATGTCGCCCGACGGGGTGATGCAGCGGGCACGGCCGTCGACCTTGAAATTCCAGCTGTCCAGGCGGCCGTTGGGAAGGCGGCGGTTGATGCATGCATGATCGTGCAGGTCGTCGATCGACTCGGGGAGACCATGCCGGCGCGCGTAGTCCGGCGAGGCGCAGACCATCATCTGCATGGGAATGAGCTGCTTGGCGATCACCTGGCTGTCGTCCAGCCGGCCGTCGCGGAAGGCGACGTCGATGCGGTCGACGGCCAGGTCGGCGGCGCGCTCGTCCAGCATCAGCTCGATGCCGATGCCGGGATAGCGCATGCGGAACTCATGCATCAGCGGTGCCAGCACCTTGCGCCCGAAGCCGTGCGGCGAGCTGATCCGCAGTTGCCCGCGCGGCGGCCCATCGCGCAGGTCGCGCATCTCTTCCAGTGCCTGCAGGATGCGCTCGACGCCAGGGCGGCAGTTCTCGAAGAACAGTTCGCCTTCGGCGGTGAGCGAGGTGGAACGCGTCGTCCGCGAGAACAGGCGTGCACCCAGTTGTCCCTCCAGTTTCTGCACGCTCCGGCTGACCGCCGAGCGGCCGACGCCCAGGCGGTCGGCCGCTCGCGCGAAGCTGCCTTCGGTGGCGACCGTGATGAACGCCATGACGCCGGCATAGCTGGCGGAAAAACTGGACGTCAACGCATCCTGGCGCTCCGACGGGGTCTGAACGGACGGGGGGATCCGGGTCATTGCGTTCATTGCAGGGGGGCCTTTTTTGGTTCAACCAGCAGCTGTATGAGGGGCAGCGCATGCTCGCGGGCGTACTCGACGTGGGCACGGCAGGCGTCGGCCGGCAGGCCGATCAACCTGGCGATATCGTCGTAGCTGGCCTCGAAGACTTCGTGCAGCAGGAACGCCACGCGAACCTCCGGCGGCAACCTGTCCAGCACGGCCGTGAACAGGTACCAGACGCGATCGGCGCTCGAAGGCATGGCAGCGGATCCCGGGGCGTTGGGTGTGGTCATACATCAAGGACGATCCAGCGACCCGGTCTGTGACACGGCCCTGCATTGGTGCGCCGCGCTCAACACTGCGCGTCCGTCCGGCGATCTACCGGTGCATCGCGACGCTGCCTAAATTGGCCTCAAGCCGGGCGGCGCCATGCCAACCCGCCCTCCCCCACCATGAACGGAGAGTTCGTCATGAGCCAACGCCTCGATTACCAGAAACAATCTCCCGAACTGCTCAAGAAGTTGGTCGAGTTCAGCCTGCTGACACACAAGTCGTCGATTGAACAGTCGATCCGCGACCTGGTGAACATCCGCGCCTCGCAGATGAATGGCTGCGCGTTCTGCGTCGACATGCACATCAAGGAGGCCACCATCCACGGCGAGCGCCCCCTGCGCCTGCACCACGTCGCCATCTGGCGCGAGTCGCAACTGTTCAATCCCCGTGAACGCGCGGCCCTGGCGTGGACCGAAGTGCTGACGCACTTGCCATCGCAGGGCGTGCCGGACGACATCTACGAGAGCGTGCGCACGCAACTGTCCGAGAAGGAGATCGTCGACCTGACGTACGACATCATGGCGATCAACGCCTGGAATCGCATCAGCGTCGGCTTCCGCTCCGAGCCGGGGACCGGCGACAAGCTCTACGGGCTGGACAAGGCAGGGCTGTCCTGAGGATCCAGCGTTCCTGATGTCGAACCCCTGGGCGCTGCGTGCGCCCGGCGGGATTCGATGCATCCCCACCTCACGTCGGAAAACGCAGGAGTCACCCAATGCGCATTCACCATTCACTGAGCCTGGCCGCACTGCTGTGGTCGGGCGCTGTAGCCGCCCAAGGCCAGCAAGCCCATGACGCCCCACATCCCATCGTCACCCCGGTCATGACCCAGGCGCTGCCCGACTATCCGGGCAAGGAAGCGCTCGTCCTCACCGTCAACTACCCGCCGGGCGGCGCTTCCGCGCTCCATCACCACGACGCAAACGCATTCGTCTATGTGCTCGAAGGCTCCGTCGTGATGGCCGTGAAAGGCGGCAAGGAAGTGACGTTGACGCCCGGGCAAAGCTGGAGCGAAAAGCCCGGCGACGTGCACACGGTCTCGCGCAACGCCAGCCAGACCAAGCCCGCGAAGTTCGTCGTGTTCATGCTGAAGGATGCCGGAAAGCCCGCGGTGATCCCGGGCCCCTGACGGATACACAGGAGTCATCCCCATGCGCATCCATCCACTGAGCGTGGTTGCCCTGCTGTGGTCGGGCGCTGTAGCCGCCCATGGCCAGCAGGGCAACGACGCCCCTCCCCCCGTCGTCACGCCGGTCATGACCCAGGCACTGCCTGACTATCCGGGCAAGGAAGTGCTGGCGCTCGTCGTCGAATATCCGCCTGGTGGCGCCGACCCGATCCATCGCCACGACGCACACGGTTTCATCTACGTGCTGGAAGGCTCGATCGTGATGGGCGTGAAGGGCGGCAAGGAGGTCACGCTGACGCCGGGACAGAGCTTCCATGAAGGGCCTGACGACCTGCATACGGTCGGGCGCAACGCCAGCAAGGACCAGCCCGCCAGATTCCTCGTGTTCCTGCTGAAGGATGCCGCCAAGCCTGCGGTGATTCCGGTCCCCTGACCGCGACGGCGACGGCGACGGCGTTGGCGTTGGCGATGGCGCTGGGTGAAGCATGCAGCCACCTAACGCCGCCTCCGTCACAATCCGGCCTCCTCGTCCGACCTGCAGGTTGTATGGAAGGCGCCACCGACATCTTCGTCCGACTGCGGCCGCGCCTGCTCGGCGTGGCCTACCGGATGCTCGGCTCCCTGGCCGAGGCCGAGGACGTGGTCCAGGACGTCTGGCTGGGCTGGAACGACGCCGAATACAGCCAGTTAGCCGACCCCGAGGCCTGGCTGGTGACCGCCACCACACGGCGCTCAATCGATCGTTTGCGTCTTGCGCGCACCGATCGCGAACACTACGTCGGCATCTGGTTGCCCGAGCCCGTCCTCACCGGGGAAAGTCCGGCCACGCCCGAACAACTGCAGGAAGCATCGAGCGATCTGTCCATCGCCTTTCTGACGGTGCTGGAGCGCCTCGCACCGGAAGCGCGCGCCGCATTCCTGCTGCGCGAAGTGCTAGACACCGACTACGACGAGATCGCCAGGACCTTGGACAAGAGCGAGGCGGCGTGCCGCCAGATCGTGCATCGCGCCAG
The DNA here is from genome assembly GCF_031457115.1 of Lysobacter niastensis. Taxonomy (GTDB): domain Bacteria; phylum Pseudomonadota; class Gammaproteobacteria; order Xanthomonadales; family Xanthomonadaceae; genus Lysobacter_J; species Lysobacter_J niastensis_A. Next base: position 1,681,127 of record NZ_JAVDVY010000001.1, on the reverse strand, counting down.
GAGCCAGTTGCGCGAGGAGCGACCGCGCTATGTCGTCTCGGCCGAGGATCACCAGCGCCTGATGCGGCGCTTCGCGCAAGCATGGTCCGACGCCGACCTCCCGGCTATGAAGGCGATGATGGCCGAGTCCGCCACCCTGGTCGGCGACGGCGGCGGCATCGTCACGAGCTTCCCGAAGCCCATGGTCGGTGGAGAGCGCATCGCCCAGTTGCTGTTCGCCTGCACGCTTCGCCGCAAACACGAACTGCGCCTGGAACTGGCTTCGATCAATGGTCGCCTGGGCGTACTGCGCTACTTCGGCGATGTACTGGAGTCCGCGCAGTCCTACGAGACCGACGGCGAGCGCATCGTTCAGATCCATGTGCAGCGCAACCCGGAAAAGCTCAGACGCATCAGCGCCCAACAGGCATCGATCCCGACTGGCGTCGACGTCTACTCGTCGAATGGCGCGTTCAACAGGACGTCGACCATCGAGGGCGCCCGATAGCCGGGAACGAAGCGCTCGCCGAAGTCGCGCGCGAAGTTGTCGTAGGTCGACTCGGGACGACGCTCGCATAGGCCGCAGACCGCTTTCGTGAACCGTTCTTTCATCCCCAGGCGCGGGAACTCCTCCACGATTCGTGCGATTTGTCCGGCCGGCACGCTGTCGTAACCCCAGCCACCCCAATCCAGCGCCACGCCCAACGTGCACAGCGCGGCCTCGGCCTCCTTGTGCAGGCAGATCGACGGCGTGGAATTGAGCGCGATGCTGTCCCAGATCAATTGGGCCCGACGTTCGTCGACGCCGAGGCCGCGGACGAACTCCCGCGCCGCATTGGCGCCCTCCACTTCGAACCGGAACGCCCCGGGCATCGCCCCGGAAAGACCAATGTCGTGCAGCAATGCGGACACCGCCACGACTTCGGCGTCGTAAGCCTCGCCCTTGCGCTCGGCGATGAACGTGGCGAACAACCACGAACGCATGACGTGGTTGAACAGGTAGGGATCCGAATGTTCACGCGCGAACTCGATCGCGCGCGCCACCAGCGGCGTGTCCGGCACCGCGACGCCGGCCAGCAATCGCCTTGGCAACGGCGAATCGCCTTGCGTTGGGTCTGAATGGGGGTTATTGGACGAGGGCATGGTTGCGCTCCGCTCGGGGTGACGAATCGATCAGGTCCACGGCCACTCGGGCAAGACCTTGGCACACGCTTCCGTGGGGACTCATCGTATTCCCCCCCGCCCGCCGCAGTAGGTCCGTCGTCGGGCGCACGGTGTTGCCTGCCTGGAATCAATTCGCCCAGCTCGCCACGACATTCATTGATGCGCCATGGTCAACAGCATGCGCACGTTCCCGCGTCTACCGCCGTCCGCCGCCACTTTCTATGGTGCTCATCACGGAGCACTCGTTGCCATGACGCGACCCGCTTCCGCGCTTCCCATTGCCTGATTCCGTCGAGACCCTTCCGATGCGCCCGATCTTCTTCGGCAAACGCTCCAACCGAGCCACCGCTTCCACCGGACCGAACGATCCGTCCCGCCGCCAGTTGCTCGCATCGAGCATTGGCGCGGCGACCATCGCGGTCATTCCGCTGTCCGCAACGCGGGCCGCGACCCGCCGCACCCCCACCCCCACGAGGAACCACGACATGCAATCGATCACCACGAAAGACGGCACCGAGATCTTCTACAAGGACTGGGGTCCGAAGGACGCCCAGCCCATCGTGTTCCATCACGGCTGGCCGCTGTCCAGCGACGACTGGGACGCGCAGATGTTGTTCTTCCTCGGGCAGGGCTACCGCGTCATCGCCCACGACCGGCGTGGCCATGGCCGCTCGACGCAGACGTCGACCGGCAACGACATGGACACCTACGCCGCCGACGTTGCCGCGCTGGCGTCGCACCTGGACCTGCGCGACGCCATCCATATCGGTCACTCGACCGGCGGCGGCGAGGCGACGCGCTACGTCGCCAGGCACGGCGCCGGACGCGTCGCCAAGCTGGTGCTGATCGGCGCGGTGCCGCCGTTGATGCTCAAGACCGCAGCCAATCCTGGCGGTCTGGCACTCGAAGTGTTCGACGGTTTCCGCACGCAGCTTGCGGCCGACCGGGCCGGTCTCTACTGGACGGTGCCGATCCCGTTCTATGGCTTCAACCGTCCCGGTACGCCGCTGTCCGAACCGGTGAGGATGAACTGGTGGCGCCAGAGCATGATGGGAGGGGCCAAGGCGCAATACGACAGCATCAAGGCCTTCTCCGAGACCGACTTCACCGAAGACCTGAAGAGCATCGAAGTGCCCACGCTCGTGATGCACGGCGACGACGACCAGATCGTGCCGATCGCCGATTCGGCGATGCTCTCGTCCAGGCTGCTGCGCAATGCCACGTTGAAGATCTACGAAGGTTTCCCGCACGGCATGTGCACGACTCATGCCGAGGTGATCAATCGCGATCTGCTGGCGTTCCTGCGGGCCTGAGGGTCAGTTCCGTGCCGGCGAGCGTTCGCCGGCACGGTCCGCTCGGCCCGGTTTCGCTTGAACATTCCCAATAGAAGCAACTGATCTGGTTTTTGCACATGCATCTGATCCTTACGGATCCGATACGCCAGGCGTAGCCTGCACGCGCCCCCCGAATGCAAGCAGTTCCATGAACCCCTCCGCGCTGCTACTGGCCACCTTCATCCTGTCGGTTGCCGGTCTGTTCGCTTTCATCTGGTCCCTGCGCAAGGGACTCTTCGAACAACAGTCCAGTGGCGCCGGCGTGATCTTCGCGCCGGAAGAGATCGGCCGCTTCGACGACCCTGCCAATGGCGTCTCGCGCCTGGCCGCACGCAGCGCCGAGCAGCAGGCTGAGCTGAACGACCGCGCCCTGGCGGATCGTGCCACGGCGGTGCCGGCGTTCGTGCTCTTCACCTTTGCGGTGGCGTGGCTGCTGGTGGCGTCTGCAGCCGGACTGCTGAGTTCGATCAAGCTTCATGCGCCCGATCTTCTGGTGAGCCAGGCCTGGCTTACTTTCGGTCGTCTGCGCACCATCCACCTCAACCTCGTCGCCTACGGCTGGGCGCCCATGGGGTTGCTGGGACTGGTGGTCTGGTTGCTGCCGCGCCTGCTGCGCACGCCGCTGCAATTCCCCCGTCTCATCGTCACCGGCGCGCTCATCTGGAACGCAGGCCTCATCACCGGCATCGTGGGCTTGGCCAACGGCCTGAGCACGGGCATGGAGTGGCTCGAGATTCCCTGGTACATCGGGACGGCCTTCGCGATCGGCGGCATGATGATCGGCCTTCCCATGGTGGCCATGCTGCGTCAGCGCCGCGTGCATCACCTGTACGTCTCGGTCTGGTACATGGGCGCCGCGCTGTTCTGGTTCCCGATCCTGTACATCGTCGCCAACATCCCGGGCCTGCACTTCGGCGTGGAGCAGGCAACGATGAACTGGTGGTACGGGCACAACGTGCTGGGCCTGTTCTACACGCCGCTGTCGATCGCCTGCATCTACTACTTCCTGCCCAAGGTGATCGGGCGTCCGGTGCAGTCCTACAACCTGTCGCTGCTGGGCTTCTGGACGCTCGCGTTCTTCTACGGCCAGGTGGGCGCGCACCATCTGATTGGCGGTCCCATCCCGGAATGGCTTGTCACCCTCTCGATCGTGCAGAGCGTGATGATGCTGGTGCCGGTGCTGGCGTTCACGACCAATATTCATCTGACACTGAAGGGCCATTTCCTCACGCTCAAGCGTTCGCACACGCTCCGCTTCATTGTGTTCGGCGCGATGATGTACACGCTGGCCTCGGTGCAGGGCTCCTTCGAGGCGCTGCGCTCGTTCAACTCCGTCACGCACTTCACGCACTTCACCGTCGCCCATGCCCACATCGGCATGTATGGGTTCGTGTCGATGGTTCTTTTTGGCGGCATGTACTTCGCAGTGCCCCGCATCCTGGATGTCAACTGGCCCAAGCCGGCGTTGATCTCCCTCCACTTCTGGCTCGTGGCAGCGGGATTCGCCACGTATATCGTCATGCTCAGCATTGGCGGTGTACTCCAGGGCCTGGCCCTTCTTGACGGAGCCACGCCTTTCATCGAGTCGGTGAAGGTGACCCGACCGTGGCTGATCGGTCGCAGCGTCGGCGGTGCGCTCATGACGATCGGGCACATCGTGTTCGCCGTTCACTTCTACCTGGCGCTCAGGACGGCCGAGCGTCAGCGTCAGGCCGACGCGCTTGCTGTTCAAGCAACCGCGGAGGCTCCAGTCACGCTCGAACCGGCCTCCCCTACTGTGATCAGCTGAAATGGAAAACGAAGTCAAGCTCGTCGTCGGCGCGGTGCTGACGCTCGCGCTCGCCACCGCCGCGATGATCGTGGCGCCGTTCCTGCAACTGAAGGACGTGCCACCGCCACGCGGGCTCAGGGCCTATACGGCCCAGGAGCTCCGCGGACGCCAGGTGTACATCTCCAGCGGCTGCCTGGCGTGCCATACGCAACAGCCCAGTGCGACGGGCGCCGGACGCGCTGATGCCTTGCGCGGCTGGGGGCGCCCGTCGGTTGCCGCGGATTACTTCTACGACCGTCCGACGCTGCTCGGCACCATGCGGACCGGTCCCGACCTGTTCAACGTCGGCGACCGCATCCCGTCAGACGACTGGCATTACGGGCATCTGTATCAGCCGCGCGCCTATGTGCCGGCGAGCACGATGCCGGCATTCCCGTTCCTGTTCGAGTCGATCGTCGACGCCGAGGTCATGCCCGGCCAGTACACGGTGCCCCTGCCGAAAACAGCGACGCCGCCTGGCCACAAGATAGTGCCGACGCAGGATGCGAAGGATCTGGTCGCCTACCTGAAGGCGATGCGCCGCAAATACGAAGCCCGCGAGCCCGGCGACGCGGTGCAGGCAAAGGCCGTGGCCGAAGCGCTCCGCAAAGGTGCGCCTGCAGGAGGAGAACACTGATGAAAACCGCCCCGGTCCGCGACAACGAGAATCCGGACCCGCATGAACTCAACCGCCCGGTTCCGAAGATATTGCTGACGCTGGTCGCCCTACTGCTCGGGTGGGCGATCTACTACATCGCCACGCATGCGTCCGGTCAGGAAAGTTCGATCCCGCCGAAGGCCGAGCCTTCGCCCGCCGCCCATGGCGCGCGGGCCAGCTAGCACCCGGTATCGCCTGCATGGGGCGCCCCCGCCTTTTGATCGGAGGTCTTTCCCTTGGGTTGGCTGCCTGGGCCGCGGTGCTGTGGATGCGGATAAGTCCATCCACGGACCTGACCCGTCTCCAGGCGCCCGTCGCGGTGCGATCGACCACCAAAGCGGCGGGCAACTCGCCGGCAACGCTGTACGCGACGGCATGCGCGAGCTGCCATCAAAGCGCGGGCGAAGGGCGATTTCCGGTCTTTCCTCCGCTGGCCGGCTCGCCGTGGGTGAACGGCGACCCTGATCGACTCATCGCCCTGACGTTGCACGGCCTGAGCGGTCCGCTCGATGTCAACGCCGTGGGCTATTCGGGGCTGATGCCCGGCTTCGCCCACCTCAGCGACCGCGAACTTGCTGAAGTGCTGAGCTATGCGCGCAACTCATGGGGCAACGAAGCATCGCGCCTTACCGAGGCCGACGTGTCCGCCGTGCGCATGCGCACCGGTGATCGTCGTGCTCCCTGGACCGCGACAGAGCTGCAGACGGATGGCGAGGCCAACCCGTGACGATGGCACAGCGGATGCTGCCGACATGGCTGACGCTTGCGGCGATCGCGGCCGCGACGGTGTTCGGCGCTTACCATCTCACCCATGGCTTTCGTGCCGTCACCAGTGATCAAGCCCGACAGCGGACGCTGGCAGCGTCGCCGCGCGCATTGCCCACGATTCCACTCGTAGACAGCCATGGGCAGCGAACGGAGCTCCGCCAGATCGCCAACGAGCATCCGTACACCGTAGTTGCGCTCGTCTACACACAATGCACTTCCCTGTGCTTGCTGACGGCTTCGAGCGAGGCGTACTTGCAGGCTCGGCTGCGCGATGCGGACCTGCAGAAGCAGGTTGGCCTGGTGACGATCAGCTTCGATCCGGCTCGGGATACGCCGGAGGAGCTGGCGCGCTATGCCCGGCGAGTGAAGGCCGACGCCGCGACATGGACGATCACGACCGTTGCGGATCCGTCAGATCTGGACCTCCTCCTCGATACCTTCGGCGTCGTCGTCCTTCCAGACGGCGCCGGTGGCTACACGCACAACGGTGCGCTATTCCTCGTCGACCGGCACGGCCGCCTGTTCGATGCGCTCGATCCGGATGCCGCGGATCGTGCGTTCGAACGCCTCGCAGCGCTGGTAGGTTCGCCGTGACCCGTTCGTCGTGGAAGGCGATGGCTCCCGGCGCCGCACTGGCGGGGCTCGCGCTGTTCCAACCCTGGCTGGAGCAGCGGATGGTCACCCACATGGTGCTCGAGCTGCCGCTGCTCTTCGCCATTGGCTGGTGGAGCGCAAAGTCGATGGCCCGGCAAGCACCCGCCTGGCTTCGTAACATCAACGCCGGCGGCCTCAGCGGGCTAAGCGTGGCCATGGTGATCTCCGCGCTCTGGATGCTGCCGTTGTCGCTCGATGCGGCCGTACTGAATCCCGCCATCGGATGGCTCAAGGTCGCCTCGGCCCTGCTGGCCGGATGGCTGACACGTATTTCGCTACGCGAAGCGAACCCCGCGATCCAGGCCTTCTTCGTATTGAACTGGGCGTGGATGACCGGCGCCGCGGGCGTCCTGTACCAGCAGGCACCCGAACGCCTGTGCAGCACCTACCTTCTGGGCGACCAGGCGTGGGCTGGCCGGGGCCTGGTCGCGCTTGCGGTGGCCGGCGCGGCGACGTGGATGGTCCTGGCCTTCCGCGAGCGTCCTCACTCCACCCATTCTTCCAACGCCTGAGGCCGCCATGCCCCGCTCCGCAACGCCCCCCTGACTAGCGCAGCAGGGGCGCCGCTTCGGCGAGCACTTTCTCGGTGACCTGCCAATGCTCGCCGTCGCGAGCGATCAGGCCTTTCTCTTCCAGGCTGCGCGTCGTGCCGTCGGTCAAGGCCTCCCGCTCCCATTTGAAAACCGGTCGACGCTGCAAGAGCGTGTACAGCGCAGCGCGTTCGATCGGAGACAGATCAAGGCCCTGCAGGCGGATTGCCCCGCGCGACATTCTCGCTTCGAGATCCGAAAGCGCTCGGACCGAGCTCGTGACCGCTCCTGTCCGAGGGCCAGCCAATCCAGTTCCAACAGCAAAGCTCAGCATGTCGCCTCCGTAAACACTTTGCGTGTGTGGGTTGCCATCACCCGCCCCCCCCTTAGGGCGTGTCGTCACTCGGGGCCACGACCAGCGGCGACAGCTTAGGCACAGCGGGCTTCAACTCTTTGTGGCGCCAGTCACTAATCCGTCACGTCGTGTGCACATCGGGTAGTAGCCACCAGGACAGCAACAGGCGTCATGTTTCCCGCCAAGGCGTCAGATCTGGGCACCGTCGAGCAGGTAGTCCATCCGGACCCGCTCCTGCCTGTAGTTGCGGCACTCGATATGCCCCTCACGCTCTTCCACGTAGGACGGGATCACAGGCATCTTGCCGAGGCCGCCCAGGCCGTCCACCACGAACGTAGGCACCGCCGGACCACTGATCCAACCACGCACGCCTTCGTACAACTCCAGCATCCGCGACAGGGGGACGGTGAAGTGGGCGCCCTGCAGCGTCTGGTCGTTCTGGTACAGGTAGTACGGACGCACTCCCATCGCCACGCAGTCCATGAACAGATCGCGGAGCACCCGTACGTCGTCGTTGATGCCCTTGAGAAGCACCGACTGATTGCCGAGCATCGTGCCCGCCTTGCGCAACATCTTCAGGCGCGAGCGCAGCAGCGGCGTGATTTCCTTGCTGTGATTGATATGGATGTTCACCATCTGCACATCGTGCTTCTCGATGACCGCACACAGTTCCGGAGTGATGCGCGTTGGAAGCTGCACCGGCAGACGGCTACCGATGCGCAGGAACTTGACGTGCGGGGCCTCGCAACGGATGCGGCCGAGCAGTTGATCGAGCTTGCGGTCCGGGAACAGCAGCGGGTCGCCGCCGGACAGCAGCACGTCGTCGATCTCCGCGTTTCCAGCGATGTACGCAATCGATGCATCCAGATCGGCACGACCGATGGCCCTTTCGCCGGAGTGCGAAACAATGCGCGAGCGCGTGCAATAGCGGCAAAACGAACCGCACTGCGTGGTCGTCAGGAACAGGACGCGACGCGGATAGCGATGCACCACCGAAGTGCCGGGCACGGTGTCCTCGGCTTCGCCCAGCTCGTCGGCCAGCGTGTGCGCCATCTGCACGCTCAGGCTTTCCTTCATCGATGGCAGGTACTGCAGGCGGATCGGGCAATTCGGATCATCCCGATCCATCAGCTGGGCCAGGTACGGCGTCACCTTCATGTCGAAAGTGTCGTACGTGGACATCGGCACGTCTTCCACGTTGTTCAGGACGTGCGCGATTTCAAAGTGGGTGTCGTAGCGGCGAGCCAGCTGCTTCTGCCAGTCTTCCGACTCCGGATCGTAGGCCATCAGCGCATCGCGGTCGTAGAACTTCCTGCTCTTGATGATGCGAGGCTCTCCATCGGCCTCGCTGGAGCGTTGCCTGACCTGCGCTGCCACGATGTTCATGTTGCCTCCGGGGCGGTGACCCGCTTCCCTGACCGGCTGGCGTCATTGTGTGGCGGTTCGCGTCGCGCAGCGTGAACGCGGCGCGATTGTTTTGCATCGACGACGTGGCGACGCGTTCAGGTGCAGCCCATCGACTCCGTTCTGGAACCACGCATGGCAACGGCGTATGAGCGATCGCAGCCCCCTGTTGATAGGCCCTTGTCGAACTACGCGCCCCCTGCGCCGCCTTCGCCGCCCGCATCCCGGGCGTCCGGCATTCCCTCCTCGACGTCGACATAGCCATGGTCGAACAGGATGTCGCAGATGAGCACCGAGGCCTCGTCGACGCGCGAATCTTCAACGGTTTCGAGGATCTCACCGGCCAGTTCGGCGAAACGGGGCATGAGCTCCCTGGCTTCGGGGTAACGTTCGATCAGCAGCGGCATTTCGTCGCGCAGTGCGTGGATGCGACGTTCGATTTCGTTCCATGGAAGCTTGTCGATCATAGTCAGGATTGTGAGGCATTCGTCAACGTTTTCCAGCCGACGCCCGCCGTTGCAGCGCCGGTGCAACTGAACAATTCAGCTTCGCTGACGAAACGCCACTCCTTGCCGGCCCGATGCCGAGGCTCGTTCGGGCGCGTGCCGGCCAATCAATGCCTGGCCGTCATTCCATCTTGGCCAGTTCCTCCGCCACGGCTTTGCGCATTCGATTCAACCGGCCGCGTGCGTCGTCAGCCAGCTCGCCCCTCTCAGCATTACGGAGCAAGCACCAGAGCTGGCGCAGTTTCAGGTGGTCGCTCGTGACGACTGCTGACCGGGCCAATCGCGTGACCCGCGCTTCCACCAGATCCAGATCACCTCCCATCGGCACATTGAGCATGACGAGCCTCTCCTCGACCTCTGTGTCCCCGAAATCCGCGTAACGGATTACGCGTGATCCTCTTTACGCGTGGTGTCGCCCTGCGAACGTGAAATTCGCAGCAGGTGTTTTTTCAGTATTCACCCGAGTGAAGCCGGGGGCAGAGACACGGCTCACGGAACGGCTTTTGCTTGTTGCGTCGCCGATCACAGCTTCGTATCGATTGCCCCGGGCCGCCACCGGTCGAGGTCATGCCACCAGCCCCGTCTTCTTCGAAGCCAGCCAGCCGGTCATTTCCGCTACGGTCATAGGCTCGGCGTAATAGAACCCCTGCATGGCATCGCAGCGGTCGCGTACGAACTCCGCCTCGGCCGCTGTCTGCACGCGTTCGACGACGACCTGCAGGCCCAGGACGTGCGCAAGCTGGATGACGGTGGTCAACACCTTGCAGGTGTGCGGGTCGGTCGGAATGCCGGGGAAGAATTTCAGGTCGATCTTGATCCTGCGGGCCATGGTGGACAGGCGCAGCAGCGAGGCGTGCGCCCCACTGTAATCGTCGATGGTGAGCTTGATCCCGGCTTCCCTGATCTCGCGCAGCGCATGGTCGTCATGAGTGCCGCCATGGAGTTGATCCTCCGCCAGGTCGGCCTCGAAGCATTCCAACGGGAACGCGGCACGCTCGGCGGTCCGGGCTATCCGCGCCGCCAGGCCCGTGGACGCGAGCTCGACCCGGCAGAAGTTCATCACCAGATGCAATCGCGGCCAGCCTTCGCGCTGCCACTTGCTCACCTGGTGGCATGCCTTGGCGACGGAGCGGACGCCGATCCCGCGCAGGCGCCCCGTTTCGGCGGCCAGTCCAACCAGCCGTTCTATCGGGTAGCTGGCGAAAAACGGATGCGAGCATCGCAGCAGCGCTTCGACCCCCAGCACCTGCCCCTGCCCGTCCACCATTGGCTGGTACAGCAGGTAGAAATGACGCGGCGACACGCGCGAGAGCATGGTGATCTCGCGACTGCGCTGGTGGGCGCGGAAGTCCATGATCTCGGTGAAGTACTGGTAGCCCTGCCGCCCTTCCGACTTGACCTTGTAGAGCGCGGCGTCGGCGTTGCGCAGCAGTTGCTCGATATCCCGCGTGTCGTCCGGGAACACGCTGATCCCGATGCTGACGCCGGTCCTGGCTTCGTGGCCGTCAATCTGGAACGGGGCAGCCATCGCCGCGAGGATCTTCTCGGCGATGTCGCCGCCCAACTGCTGGCCGTCGCCATCCAGCACCAGCATGGCGAACTCGTCGCCGCCAAGCCGCGCCACCACATCCGTCTCGCGCACGACGGACTCCATTCTGCTCGCCACTTGCTTCAGGAGCTCGTCTCCCCCCAGGTGGCCCAGACGGTCGTTGATGCTCTTGAAATGGTCCAGGTCCATCAGGAGCACGAAGAACGAGTGGCCATTTCGCTCCGACAGCGCCGCTGCCTCCTGCAACCGTTGCATGAACTCGGCGCGGTTCGGCATTCCGGTCAACGCATCGGCCAGCGCCAGCCTCGATATCTGCTCCTCCATCAGCTTCTGCTCGGTCGCGTCCCTGAGGATCTTTACGAAACCCATCAGGTCGCCGGCCCGGCTGCGCACCGGATAGATCATTCCGTCGGCCCAGAACTGCGAACCGTCCTTGCGGACATGCCACCGGAAGTCGCCGGCGCAGCCCTGCATGCGGGCGTCCTCCATCTCCGTTTTCGGCACGCCCATTTCGCGCTCTTCAGGGAGAAAGAGCACCTCCGCCGGCTTGCCGACGATCTCCGCATCGCCGTATCCGAATATCCGCTCCGCTCCCGAGTTCCACAGCTGGATCACCCCGTCGACGTCCGTGAACATGATGGCGTGACTGGTGGGACTGTCGATGATCGCTTGCAGCAACTCCCGGCCGTTCACGCGATTTACCCCAGATGATCGTTTCCTTTTTCTATATAACGCAGCCGCGAAAACCGAAGTGAAGGGTTCAGGTTAACGGTTCAGCCGCGGGGTCGGCGCGCGCGCATTTAGGCAGTGCATCTAACGCACGCATCGCACCGATCTAACGACGGCGATTGCATGGTTCCTCTCCGCGAAGCGAGCCGCTTCGCTGTTCCCGCCACCACGGAGACACCGCATGCAGAACCGCACTCCCACCCAGCCGCCCCGTCCCGAGCAGGACCGTCACACCACGACCACACGGCATTCCCAGGGCAAGCAGGAACGCGAAGACCAGCACAACAAGGGGGCCGGCCAGGACAAGCAACACACCGGCGCGCCCAGGAGCGATCGGCAGCGCGGCGGGTCGGACGATCATCACTGAAGCCCGCACCCCTGGCCCTACATCCGGAGACACGAAGATGCGTGGAAGCCTCAGCGCCGAGATCAACGAGATGGCACACGAGCTTGTCGAATTCGGCAAGCGGTGCGCCGACGCCGGCCGCGACTGGCTTAGCGACAGGAGAAACGAGATGAACCGAGATCCACAGGGCCGCACCGGCCGCGGCCAGTATTCCGAACAGGGCGCCTGGCGCCGGACCGGCCGTGACGAGGAGCAACAACAGCAGCAACAACAGCGGCGCTACTACGGCGCAAGCCAGGACCGTGAGCGTGAATACGCTGATCAACGCAGGGAGGACGACCGTCCGATGCCGCGCTACGGCTCCGAGGGCTACGGTTCGGACTGGCTGGACGATGAAGAGCGCGCCGAGCGTTACGGGCAGTCGGGCAGCGGCTACGAAATGGGCTACGGCGGCCCGGGCGGCTATGGTCCGCAATCGCCGTCGCAGTTCACCTCCCAACGGGACTTCGGTCGCGGCTACAGCGGCGACGATTACCGCCAGGGCGCCTCTGCTGGCACCTATGGACGCTCCGAACCGTATCGTTCGCAGTCGCGCGGGATGCCGACCTGGGAAAGCGATCGCTCCCTGCAGGGCGAAGGCTTGTCCCAGCGCTCCCATGGCCAGCCTTCGTACGGGCAGTACGGCGACTACGGCCGCGGCGAAAGCCAGGGCTCCCAGGACCAGACCCGCTTCTATTACGGCTCGTCCTACGGATCGTCCTCACGCGGTGGCGAGCAGCTGCACGGCTTCCGCGGCCGCGGCCCGAAGAACTACACCCGCTCCGATGAGCGTATTCGCGAAGACCTCTGCGAACGCCTGTCCGATGCCGACGAGATCGACGCCAGCAACCTCACGGTCGCCGTCAACCAGGGGGTGGCAACCCTGGAGGGTGAAGTCCCCCACCGCAGCATGAAGCACCGGGCCGAGGACCTGGCCGAATCCTGCAGCGGCGTGCGGGACGTCGACAACCGTTTGCGTGTGCGTGGCCAGGAAAGCCGTCAGGCCTCTTCGGGCGAGCCACGTACGTCGGGGCAGACGCCGGGCCAGACCTACGGCCAATCGCAGTCGCAGAAGACCACGGCGTCAACGTCACGCGACGACGACGGGGGCACTCCGCGTCATTGACGCGTGAATCAATGACGTGTGAATCGCCGGGGACGCGCAGGCGTCCCCGGCTTTCAATGGACATCGCCTACACCGGCGATGTCGTAGCGTCCGCGGCACGGGATTCGTGCCCATGACGACCAACCACATTGCCCTCTCGATCAGCGAGAAGTTCGCATGCCCGCTTGCATGCCTGCTCGCATGCGTGGTGTTGCCGCTGGCGTTGGGTGGATGCGGCGAACAGGCCACCTTGCCGGTCAGCGACGGCTTTGGCGTCAAGCCCAAGCTGCCGGAACCGCACCCGACCCTGTTCCCGACGGTCAATGTCGCCCCCGCCGTTGGCTGGCCCGCGGGCGAACATCCCGTCGCCGCCGCCGGGCTCGCCGTAGGCGCCTTCGCAGGGGGGCTGGACCATCCACGGTGGATCTACGTGCTGCCCAATGGCGACGTGCTCGTCGCCGAATCGAATGCGCCACCTCGGCAGAAGGGAAATACCAGCATCCGCCGGATGGTGATGAAAAGGATGATGAAGCGGGCCGGCGCAGGCACGCCCAGCGCCAACCGCATCACCTTGCTGCGTGATGCCGACGGCGATGGCCGGGCGGAAGTGCGCAGCGTGTTCCTGCGCGATCTCCATTCGCCGTTCGGAATGACCCTGGTCGACGACACCTTGTATGTTGCCAACGCCGACGCGCTGGTGCGCTTTCCCTACGCATCGGGGGAGCTGCAGATCACCGCGCCCCCGCAGGTCGTCACCGCGTTGCCAGCGGGACGCAACCACCATTGGACCAAGAACGTCATCGCCAGCCGCGATGGCAGCAAGCTGTACGTGACGGTCGGCTCCAACAGCAACGTCGCCGAGAACGGCATGGACGAAGAAAAGGATCGCGCCGCGATCCTCGAGGTCGATCCTGCCAGCGGCACTTACCGCGTCTTCGCGTCGGGGCTGCGCAATCCCAACGGGATGAGCTGGAATCCGCAGACCGGTGCGCTGTGGACCGTCGTCAACGAGCGCGACGAAATCGGCAGCGACCTGGTGCCGGACTATCTGGCCGAGGTGCGGGACGGCGCATTCTACGGCTGGCCGTACAGCTATTTCGGCCCGCACGTAGACGATCGGGCGAAACCTCCGCGCCCGGATCTGGTGGCACGCGCACGCGTGCCGGATTACGCGCTCGGTCCGCATACCGCGTCGCTGGGCCTGTCGTTCTACGAAGGCGCGATGCTTTCACCCCACTATCGACACGGTGCCTTCATCGGCCAGCATGGCTCGTGGAACCGCAAGCCGCACAGCGGATACAAGGTCATCTTCGTCCCGTTTTCCAACGGCCGACCGGACGGGCCGCCGCAAGACGTGCTGACCGGCTTCCTCGACGACAAGGGCAACGCACGCGGTCGTCCGGTCGGCGTCGTAGCCGACGCGAAAGGCGCCTTGCTGGTGGCCGACGATGTCGGCAACGTGATCTGGCGGATCACGCCGGCGAAGATCACGTCGGCGAACACGCGCGCGACTTCCAACGCTCAGGAACGTCCGGGTGAAAGCAGCTCGCCGTCGGCGTCGAACGCGGGCGGATGGTAGAAGTTGAGCGTCTTGAGCAAGGTCCGACCGGTGTTGCGTATTTCATGGCGCTCGCCGCGCTCGATCACCAGCAGCGAACCGGCCTTGAGCGCTTTGCGCCGATCTTCGACGATCGCCAGCCCTGTGCCCGCCACCACATATAGCCACTGATCCGCTCCGCGGTGTCGGTTGTCAGGCCCGCCCTCGCTGTCGCCCGGAGCGATCACCATCTCGGCAGCCTGGGCGCGGCGAGCATCGAAGGCCACGCGAAAGCCCTTGCCGAACCGCAGCGCCTTGCACTTCATGGCGAGTCTTCGGACTGACCGGTGCCCTCCTCCATGGAAGCCTGCAGCGCCGTCGCCAGCGCGGCATCACCGGACACCAGGTCGCGCCAGGCCAGGCTGATGCCCTTGCGACGCCCGCTCTCGGTCAGCCGCAGACCCATTGGGTCGATCAGCACCGTGTAGCGGACACCTTCGATTTCGATCTGCCTTCTAAGGGGTTTGTCCAGAGGCGTCATCGTCTTCTCCCGGTAGTGATTGAAGGTGGGCGGAACGGTATGCGCCGCGATACCACGCCATCAGCGCATCGGGCAGCAGCGGGGCCAGCGCGATTCCCAACGCCGGGTACGCATCCAGCACGGCGAGCACATCCGTGCGCAACGGACGATACGCCGAAATATCCAGATGTGCGGGTTCGCCCTCGACGGCGGCCAGCACCGCCTCACCCCAACTGAAGAGGTCACCACGACGGTTGGACAGTTGAGACCTGAGCCAGGGACGCAATGGGCGGTGCACGATGAAGCCTTCGCGTTCGATTCTGGATGCCGCGTCCTGCAGCCCGGCATGGGCTCCCCTGTACCACTCCGTCGCACCGCCCGCCTGTTCGCGGATCAGCAATGGCTGCGGCGCGCTATGCAATGCCATGGCGTGCGCCAGTTCCAGTTCGAGCCGCCGCGCCTCACGCACGGTGTCGGTCTCGACGAGGCATCCGCGATCGATGTCGAAGAAATCGAAGTAACGAGGATGAAGGGCCTCCATCCTGGCCAGCGGATTGCGCGAAAAGCCGAGCTTCACCAGATCTTCATCACGGCACGGCAGCACGTAGAGGAAGCACCGGCCCTCGCTGGCGCTTCGGATGCTGTCCGGGTCGGATGAGCGCAGGAAGGACATGTTCATCGTTTTTTCAAGCTCGCCATTTGCCATGTACATAGACGCACAGGCGTGACAGCACCATCAATCCGCACACGCCATTAATGGCAACATCATTGAAATTTCATACGCGGGTATCGCTGCCTTCATGGTTCCAGGAGTAAGGTTTCGCCGTCTTGGACACACGCATCGTCATGCAGGAGCATCGCCATGGCCTGGTGCATGCACCCTCTCATTCACATCGCCGTCATCGGCATCGCAACAAGTGCAATAGCAGGCTGCGACGCGGAAGGAACCGCGCAGGCGCGCAGCCAGAACAGCCGGGGACTTTCGCCGGCGATGATCGCCGAAGGCCAGCGCATCTTCCGCTTCGACACGTTCGGCGACGAGCAACGGTGGACCGACCAGTTACGCATGCACGAAGTGGTCGAGACCATCGATCCCATCACGGCGCTGTCGCTGGGCCTCAAGGTCGATGCCGACGCGCTGCCGCCCGGCATCCTCGACACCGTGGAACTGGACGATCCCGCCACGACGGTGGCGTTGCTGAAATTGAACGCCGTGGTCGGACTGAAGGCAACGGTCGATTCGGAAAACCACGTCACCCGCCTGGGCATCACCTGCGCGCTGTGCCATTCCACGGTCGACGACTCCGTGATGCCTGGCATCGGCAAACGCCTGGACGGTTGGCCTAATCGGGACCTCGACGTCGGCGCGATCATCGCGTCGTCACCGGCCGTACCTGACGAGGCAAAGACCGTCTACAACGGCTGGGGGCCCGGAAAGTACGACCCGCGCTTCAACATCGACGGCCTCAACACCCCGCTGGTGCTGCCACCGGCTTACGGCCTGCGCTTCATCCGCAACGAGACCTACACCGCCGAAGGTCCAATCTCGTACTGGAACGCCTATGTCGCCGTGACCCAGATGGGCGGTCAGGGCAACTTCTCAGATCCGCGGCTTGGCATCAGCGTGATGCACGATCCGGACCTGGTCACATCCAAGCTGCCAGCGCTTCGCGCCTACCAGATCAGTCTGAAGGCTCCGCCGCCTCCTCCGGGCAGCTTCGATGCTGCTGCTGCGCAACGCGGCAGCAAGCTGTTCAATCGGAACTGCCGCAGTTGCCACGTCGGCGTGACCCGCACCGACAACAACCAGGGCAAGCTGCACGCACCTGAGGAAACCGGCATGGACGGCGCGTATGCCGCGCGCACCGTCAACAAGGCCTATCGCACCACGCCGCTGCGCGGGCTGTGGCAGCACCCGCCGTACTTCCATGATGGCAGCGCGGCCACCCTCGAGGACGTCGTGGCGCATTACGACGAGACCCTGGAGCTGGGCCTTACCGCCGAACAGCAGGACGATCTGGCCGAGTACCTGAAATCGTTCTAGGCAATGGTTCCGCGCAATACGCTGATCCGACAGCACCCGCTGGGCCGATACTCCCGACCCGGCGGCTGCTGGTCTCGCCCCGGTCAGCTGCCGCCAGCCATATAGCCCAGGGATTGCAGCGCCCCGTGCATGATCTGCAACGCCAGTGCCACCTGCAGGATGCCGAGAATCGCGCCGAGCACCTGCAACGTCACCATCCCGAGTCCGTGCATGATCGGCCGCACGAACAGCATAGTCAGCAGGTTCAGCACCATCACGACCACCGCAATGGCCAGGATCACGAGCGAGCGGGAAAAGCTGCCGCTCAATGCCATCAGCGAGATGAGCACGGCGATGCCGTAGGGCGTGACTGTCACCGGGAAGACCAGATGCATCATCTGCGCCCCACTTACGGCCGCAGGCGCGGCCGCAGGTGTGGCCGCGGGCGCGGCCGGATGTGGGGCTGGCCCGTATTGCGCCAGCACCAGCTGCAGCGCGACCAGCAGGAACACCAGTCCGGCTGACAGCTCCATGATCGCTGGGGAGATCTGCCATTTTTGCAGCAACTGGCTGCCCAGCAGGCCCGCCAGCAGAACGGCGCCGACACCGAACGCAAACACCTTCCACGCCAGCGCGCGTAGCGCGGGCAGCGCCAGTGCTCCGGTGGCGCCGTAGAAAGGACCGATCGCCTTGATCGGCCCTAGCATGATGAAGAACATCAGGAAGATGTTCTGGTAGGTCAACTTGTAGTGGGCCGGCGTAGCATCCGCCGACGTCACCGCGGTCTGCATCAGCATCAGGATCTCGTGCGCGGACATGGCGATTCCTCCGGCCAGGGTCAGAACAACAACAGCCAAAGCGCGGTCAATCCGCCCAGAAGGAACAGACCCACGCTGGTGATCATCACGCCACGCTGGCGCGACACGTACAGTCCCTTATCGATGTCCGCGCTCACCCGCCAATAGCGGTAGATCGACCAGATCAGCAACGCCAGGCCCAGCACCACCATGCCCAGGCCGGCATTGCCCGTGCCGCGCAACAATTCGATGTGCTCAGGCGGTGCCAGCTTCTGCTGGACCAGGTAGAGGCTGAAGCGATTGATGGTGATGCCGAAGCCGATCAGCGACACCGTCGTACGCAGGTAGGCAAGGTGCGTTCGCTCGTTGGCAAGGTGCGAACGCAGTTTCGACACATCGGTGCGATACCCGGCCAGTCGCGTGCGGTACATCGACAGCACGGTCGACGAGGTCGCGGCATCGGGCTTGCTCCCGATCTCCTTGGCGAGCGGTTCGGGCAACGGCGGCGGGGTCGGATCGATGCTCATGACAACTCCGGGTCGGACGATGCGGGCGCCGCGTCGGAGCGCGCGGCGGCATCCAGGTCGCGTTCGAGGAAATAGTTGAGGAACGTGCGGATCACCGCGATCGCGCCGAGCTTGCCGATGTCGTCCCAACTGGGGGAGATGGCGGTGTCGACGATGTCGGCGGCGAGCATGAATTCCAGTCCGAGCAACAGCCAGCGCGCCAGGCTCAACCATGCATCGCGGCGCACGCCATGGGTGAGGAGGCGAAAGCGGAATGCCGGCAGCAATCGCAGCACCGCATCGATGGCGCCGACAGCGATGAAGATCACCGACAGCGATTCCAGCATCAGGGCGACGTAGCTTGCGGCAGTGCGGAATGCCTCTTCCATCGCCTTGCCCTCTTCTTGTGCCGCCTTGGCGCGGGCCGCCGGCGACGAATTCGCGAACGCGCTATTTCTTCGGATAGAGCAGCGTCAGGACGAACCGCAGGCCCCATTCGGCGCCGGTGTCGGGTGCATCGAAGTAGTAGCGGACGCCGCCGGTGTAGCTCACCATCTGATGGCCGACCTTGCTCACCTTGGCGTAGGTGAGATTGATCGGCACCGTCCACTGCTCGGCCTTCCAGTCGTAGGTCGACTCGAAATTGACGCTCAACGTGCGGCCCTTGCCGATACCCTTGGCAAGGAACGGCTGCAGGAAGGTGTTGCTGATGTCGGCGCGATCGTCATCTCCGGCCACCGACCAGATATGGTTGGCCAGCGCGCCGTAGGTCCAGCCGGCCTTGGTCTGTCGCAACACGACTGCGGTCGGGCCGAGGCCCCACTGGTCGGTGCCAAGCAGGTCGTCGCTGGCAGTGGGAATCAGGAATACCGGACCGACGCCCCAGACCCAGCCGCCCGCAGTGGGCTGCTTGGGCGAGAAGAACAGGCTCTGGGTGATGTCGCCGATGCCCGTCTGGCTGCCGGCGCCGGGAAAGATGTCGCGTTGCGAGATGATCGGCAGGATCGTGCGCGAGATCAGGTTCCAGTCGTCGCCGATCGATATCGGGATCACCGGCTGCACGTTGAGCAGGTAACGATCGCCGTCCTCTTCCGGACCGATGCGGTCATCCCAGTTGAGCTGCAGCGGCACGCTGATCAGGTTCGCGACCGGATTGGAAAGCTGCTTGGCGAGCTCGTCGGCATCCTGTGCGCGACAAGGCAACGCCGCGCTCGCGCCCACCAGCAATACGGCCACGACGTGACCTCGCCTGCAACTCATGTGCCACTCCTTGGTCCCGATACGCGCGGCCTCCGCGGGCAACGCAGTCCCGCAACGGTGCCGAGCGAGGAGTGAAATGCTTGTGACTATTTCGTGGCGACGACGTGCTTCCGCATCGGGTGTCGGCACCGATGGGCTAGGCCCCTACGCCATGCCCTTCGATCACGCCGGTCGCCATGCCGGCCGCCACCAGCAGGATCAGCACCACCGACAGCCCGATCCGCCAGGTCAGCGCGTTGACGGTGCGCTTGCTGCTGCCGTGGTCCACAAGCATGTAGTACAGGCCCGCGCCGAGGTTGTAGACGATGACGCCGAGGAAGGCGACGATGAACAGGGTTTTCATTCGATGACTCCGATCGGGCCGCGGCGACGCCGCAGCGGCCGCTTCAAGGTTTAACGCGCCTTGCCATCGATTGGCATGGCCGCGGACGTTGCCCGCAACACGCGGAAACGGACGATGACGGCGACGGTCATCACCGCAAGGAAAAGGCCATAGGACACCGACGTGGCCAGGATCTGCGGCCACAGGTGGCCGTAACCCGGATCGGCGTTATGCATGCTCCATTGCATGCCCCAGCCGGCCGCGGCTACCGACAGCGCCAGCGATAGGGAATCGAACAGCTTGCGGGCCGTGTTGCGGGGCGCCCGTGGGAAACACCAGAACAGCACCCCGAGGATCGCGAACCAGGGGATGAACAGGATCAGGGCCAGGTTGAATTCGACTTGCGGGGACATGGAACGGGGCCGTGGCTTTTGAACGGGAGCGGCAAGCGGACGCTCGCCGGGGTATCACAGCCTAGGGCACCCGTATCAGATTGGTAAGATGCAGTTGTCGCTCGAAAAACCATATCAGTTTGGGCGCCCGGCCCCCGGATCACCGATGAAACGCTACGAAGCCCTCGCAGACGAAGTCGCGGCCTCGATCCGCGCCGGCGTGCTGCGCCCCGGCGACCGCCTGCCCTCGGTTCGCCAGACCAGCCAAGGCCGCCAGGTCAGCCCGTCGACGGTGTTCCAGGCCTATTACCTGCTGGAAGCACGCGGACTGATTCGCGCGCGGCCCAAGTCCGGCTACTACGTCACCCAGGGCCCATTGGCCCTGCCGCCCGAGGTGGAAAACCCCTCGCACCCCTCGGGCGAAGCGGCCACGCTGGATGTCAGCGAACGCGTGTTCGAGATCCTGCAGTCGACGATGCAGCGCGACGTCGTGCCGCTGGGCTCTGCATTTCCCAGTCCGCTGCTGTTCCCACTGCGCCGGCTGGCCAAGTCGATGGCGAGCAGCGTCCAGGTGCTGGACCCACGCGCCTTCCTGGACGACCTCACACCGGGCAACGCCGCCCTGCGCCGCCAGATCGCGCTGCGATACCGCGCCGACGGCATCCAGGTCTCGCCCGACGAGATCGTCGTGACCAACGGTGCGATGGAGGCGCTCAGCCTGTCCCTGCTGACGGTGTCGCGCCCGGGCGACGCGGTGATCATCGAGTCGCCCTGCTTCTATGCCGCACTGCAATCGATCGAGCGCAACGGATTGCGCGCGATAGAAGTACCCACCCATCCGCGCGACGGCATCGAACTGGCTGCACTGGAGCGCGCGATCCTGGCGCATCACCCGGCGGCATGCTGGCTGATGACCAGCTTCCAGAACCCGCTCGGCAGCCGCATGCCGGACGCCAAAAAGCGCGAGCTGGTCGCCCTGCTGGCGCAGCACGGGATTCCACTGATCGAGGACGATGTCTACGCCGAGCTCTATTTCGGCGATGAGCGACCCGCCCCCGCGAAGGCTTACGACCAGAACGGACTGGTGATGCATTGCGGGTCGTTTTCCAAGAGCCTCGCACCCGGCTATCGCGTCGGCTGGGTAGCGCCGGGACGCTACTTCCGCGAACTGGCACGACACAAGTTGACCACCAGCATCACCACCTCGGCACCCGCACAGGCCGCTCTGGCCGCCTACCTGGAGCACGGCGGCTACGAGCGTCACCTGCGGCAATTGCGCAGGACACTGAAGGAACAGCAGGAAGCCTTCGTCGAGGCGGTGGCGCGACACTTCCCGGCGGGCACGCGAGCGACACGACCGACTGGCGGCTATTTCGTCTGGATCGAACTCGATGAGCGCGTCGACGCGTTGTCGCTGCATAGCGAGGCGCTGAAGCATGGGATCAGCATCGCGCCAGGGCCGATCTTCTCCGCCAGCCGTGGATTCCGGCATTGCATCCGACTCAACTACGGCCATGCGTTCGACGCGAAAGTCGAAACGGCGGTGGCCAGGCTCGGGCAACTGGTTGCCGCGAGCCTGGCTTGATGCACTCCACAACCACAGCCCCGATATGCACAGCCCCGATTTGCGGGCACGATCGACCACACCGCTATTGCGCCCCGACAGTGCGTCGGGGCGCTATTCCGGGACCCACTTCCACAGATCCGGTCGCGATCAGCCTTTTGGTTGCTGCACCTGCGCCAGTACCGCATCCAGGTTGAACGAAGCCGGCTTCTGCCGCGGCGGGAACTTCTCAAAGCCATCGATCTGCTGCGCAACCACCGCCTGCATCACGTACATCTGCGGTATGTGAT
Organism: Lysobacter niastensis; assembly: GCF_031457115.1. GTDB lineage: Bacteria > Pseudomonadota > Gammaproteobacteria > Xanthomonadales > Xanthomonadaceae > Lysobacter_J > Lysobacter_J niastensis_A. The sequence continues at coordinate 1,658,986 of NZ_JAVDVY010000001.1, read as the reverse complement.
CCACCAGCCAGTCCCAATACGTGTTCGAGTTGAAGTCGGCGCGCTCGAACGGGTCGCGACGCAGGTTCACGATGTGCGGCACACGCAGCTTCACGAATGGCTCCGCCCATACCTGCATCGTGTTGGCACGCTGCACCGCAAGGTTGAACTTGTAGTCGCCGACCCGCACCGCCATGACGTCGCCGTCATCGCTGAAATACATGATCTCGTTTCGAGGGCTCTCCTTTGCCTCCCCGGTCAGGTAGGGGATCTGGTTGTAGCCATCGAGATGGACCTTGTAGGTCATGCTGCCCACTTTGTAGCCCTTGAGCAGCTTCGCGGTGATGTCCGGATCGCCGGCGGCCGCCAGGAACGTGGGCAGCATGTCGATGTGCGATACGATGCCGTTGAGGACGGATCCGGGTTTGATCTTGCCCGGCCAGCGCATGAAACACGGCACGCGCCAGCCGCCTTCCCAGTTGGAGTCCTTCTGGCCACGGAAAGGCGTGTTGGAGGCGTCCGGCCAGGTGTCGTTCTCCGGGCCGTTGTCGGTGGAGTACATGACGATGGTGTTGTCGGCGATGCCCAACTCATCGAGCTTGTCGAGCATCATGCCGATCTGTTCGTCATGCACGACCATCCGGTCGCTGTACGGATCCTGCCCGCTCTTGCCTAGGTTCTTCTCGGCGACGTGCGTACGGAAGTGCATCGCCGTCGAGTTGTACCAGAGGAAGAAGGGTTGATCGGCCTTGGCCTGCTCCTCCATCCACGCCAGCGCGCGCTCGGTGATCTCCTCGTCGACGGTTTCCATCCGCTTCTTGGTCAGCGGACCGGTGTCCTTGATTGTCTGCCCGCCCTTGCCGTCGGCCTTGCAGTCGAGCACGCCGCGCGGGCCGAACTGTTTCTTGAACGCCGGGTCCTTGGGGTAGTCGGGCAGTTCCGGCTCTTCCTCGGCGTTGAGGTGATAGAGGTTTCCGAAGAACACGTCGAAGCCATGCACGGTCGGCAGGTACTCATCGCGGTCGCCGAGGTGGTTCTTGCCGAATTGCCCCGTGGCATAGCCGAGCGGCTTCAGCATTTCGGCGATCGTCGGGTCTTCCTTCTGCAAGCCGACCGTGGCGCCCGGCAAGCCGACCTTGGTCAGGCCGGTGCGGATCGGATTCTGGCCGCAGATGAAGCAGGCGCGGCCGGCGGTGCAGCTTTGCTGGGCGTAGTAGTCGGTGAACGTCACCCCTTCTTCGGCGACGCGGTCGATGTTGGGGGTTCGATAGCCCATCATGCCGCGGCTGAAGTGGCTGATGTTCCAGATGCCGACGTCGTCGCCCCAGAGGATGAGGAAGTTGGGTTTCTTGTTCGCTGCCATGGAGGGCTCCTTTTCGATTTGTTGGATTGCCTGCTGCTGGCCTTGTCGGAAGCGGTCAACTCAAGACGCGGCCGATCTCTATCCACAACCGCAGGCGCCCGCCCCCGATGGGTGCGCGATGGTGAAGTGTTCAGTTCGTGTGTGGCGACGGCGAGTTGACCAAAAATGATCGCCGCGGCGTTAAGAAAAAGCGCACGTGTCGTTCATATGTCGAATCGCGATCCGCACGGCGGCTTCGACTGCATGTTCCATGCCACTACCCGGCAACCGCACACTGCGACGCATCCAACATGACCTGGTCGTACCACCATAGCCGCTGAAAAAATGAGCGCGCAGCTTGATGAATTCCCTGTTCACCGACGATCTCTTCGATGGTGCTGCGCCCGTCGACGGCATCAACAAGACGCGCTTCCTCCGCGTCGATCGGCAGGACGATGTCGGTGTACGTGTGGGTCCGGTTGATCAAAACCGCCACAGCGCCAGCGGGCGGATTGTCCCGAACGCAGATCGTATCTGGCACTCGAATGGGCACGTAACCAGGCCAGGCATCACCGTCAAAGCTGACCGGATGCGGACTGCGCGGGTTGTCGTTGCGATACACGATGACGCTGTGGCGGATCATCGTGCCCCTGAACAATTCGACGGCGGCGAACTGCTCGACCTGGGACAACCGCTCAAACCGCGCAGCCTGCGGAATCCGCGCGACGGCACCGCAATGAGGCGAGTACGGGGCTTGCCTCACCCATCGACCGAATGTCAGTCCGGCGCGGCTGATGAAATCGAACAACTGCGGCACCGAATAAGCCCGGTCCTGCGGGTGCAGGAGCGCATCGGCGAGTGCGGCCTCCTCGCGGAAGTCCGGCGCCAGGCGCAGCAGGCTTTCCAGTGGATGCCCCCGCGGCAGCGCCATCAGCGCGACGATCAGGTTGCGGATCTCGTCATCAGTGGCCCGGATGTCTAGTTTCCTGCAGAACTCCTGCAGCATGTAGATGCCGGCGCGCCCGTAAGGCGCGTACACCATGATCTGCATTGCACCGTCAGGATTGAGGACGCGACTCAGCGCCGCGAGGCCGGCATCCGGGTCCGGCAGGTGATGGAGCACTCCTGTGCAGATGATCTGATCGAAGCTTTGACCCAGCTCGCCCACACGCTCAATGGGGCATTGGTGGACTTCGAGGTTTTGCAGTTCGTATTTTTGCTTGAGCTGCTCGGTACAGCGCACGCTGGTCGCGCTGAAGTCGATGCCGACGACACGAGCCCGCGGCCAGCGCATGGCGTGTTTTGCGGCTTGTGATGTCCCGCAACCGGCCACCAGGATCGATTGATCTTCCCGGAACGGCCTGGCAGGCCAGAACAGGTGGTACTCCGCGCGGCGCCTTTGCTCGTCCTGCCAAAGCTGCCGATACGTCTCGAGACTCTCGATCGGACGGGGATAGGGATACCGCTCGTAGAAGTCCGCGACTTCCATGTTCGCACCTGCCCGATTTTGACCCTGTTGTGGCACCGTCGATCATCGATGGCGAGGCATGGCCGAGAGACCACGGACCCGGGATGATCGTCATCCCGCCGTGATACGGGCGTCATGGCGAACGCGAGGCCTCAAGACGACGTGGTGTCAACGCCGCCGGCGCGGATGTGCACGATGGCTTCCAGTCCGCCGCCTTCGCGATTGCGCAGCGTCAACGTGCCACCGATGGAGTCGGCCAGTTGTTGCGCGATGGCCAGTCCCAGGCCGGTGCCGCCGGTGTCGCGGTTGCGCGAGGCCTCCAGTCGGTAAAACGGCTCCATCACATTGCCAAGCTCGGTTTCGGGGATGCCCGGGCCGCGATCGCGCACGCTGATCAGTACGCCTCCCGCGTTGTCGGCGCGCAATTCCAGTTCGGCCGCACCGGCGTACTTGATGGCGTTGTCGATCAGGTTGGCGACCACGCGGCGAAGCGCATGCGGCCGCGTGGCCAATGAGCCGTCGATGCGGCCGTTGAACGCCACCTGCTTGCCGATGTCCAGGTAGTCGTAGACCAGGCTTTCGAGGAACGCGTTGGGGTCGATCCGGACCGCGGGTTCCGACGCACCGTGCGCACTGCGCGCGTAGGCGATTCCCTCGCGCACTAGGTGCTGCATCTGCCCAAGGTCGTCGATCATCTTGTCGCGCTCCGGTGACTCGTCCATCGTCTCGGCACGCAGCTTCATGCGTGTGATCGGCGTCTGCAGGTCGTGCGAGATCGCCGCGAGGATCTGCAGGCGCTCCTTCATGTATTCGGCGATGCGGTCCTGCATCGCGTTGAAAGCCGCCACCGCATTGGCGACTTCGGTGGGGCCACCTTCGCGCAAGCGCTCCCCGTCGCCGGAAGGACTCAACGCTTCCGCGGCGCTGGCCAGACGCTGCAGCGGGCGCGTCGCCAGGCGCACCGCCGCCCAGGTGCAGAGCAACAGCAGAATTACCTGAGCCACCAGCACGTACGGCAGCCATTTCGCCAGCGGCATCAGCGATGGCTGCACCTCGATGACCATCGGGCTGCCGTCGCTCAGCTTCAGGTGCACCTGGAACCGCTCCGGCTCGGCCGACACGGCATTGGCCGTGATCGGATACCGCGAACCCAGTGTCGTGGCGATCATGTCGACCATGTCGCGCGAAGTGTCGCCGGCCACCGGTCCGCCTTCCTCGCCGGGGCCGAGCATGTAATGAAAGGTACGTCGCTTGAGCATCGGCAGCCAACGCGAGCGTTCCGCGGGAGGCAGCTGGTCGAGCAGGTTCACCGCCACCACCACGTCCTGCTCCAGGTTGCTCATCAACATGGAGGTCGCCGATTCGTAGCGCTCGTAGAACAGCAGCCCGAACGACAGACCGTGCGCGACCAGCAGACCAGTGAACAGGATCAGGTACAGGCGCGAGGCGATTGTCCTGGGCAGCCAGCGCGAACCGCCTCGGGTGCGCATCGTAGTCATTCGCCCTCGCCTACCAGCGTGACAGGCATGCTGAACACATAGCCCTCGCTGCGTACGGTCTTGATGTAGCTCTGCTCGCGGGCGTCGTCCTGCAGGCGCTGCCGCAGGCGGCTCACCAGCAGGTCGATGGATCGCTCGAAATGCTCGGCATCGCGTCCCTGGGTGAGGTTGAGCAGCTGGTCGCGATTGAGCACGCGGTTGGGGTGGTCGAGGAACACGCGCAGCAACCGGTACTCGGCACCGCTGAGGGCAACTACCGTGTCATCGGGGTCGAGCAGGTGGCGCGTGGTGGTGTCCAATCGCCAGCGTCCGAAGGCCAGCACGCGACTGGCCTCGGTGACCTGCAGGTTGGGCGGCAGCATGCGCGTGCGGCGGATCACCGCCTTGATGCGCGCCAGCAGTTCGCGCGCCGCAAAGGGCTTGGTCACGTAGTCGTCGGCGCCCATCTCCAACCCGATGATGCGGTCGGTCTGGTCGTCGCGTGCGGTCAGCATCACCACCGGAATGGAGCGGTGCTTGCCTGCGCGCAGATTGCGGGCAAGCGTCAGGCCATCCTCGCCCGGCATCATCAGGTCAAGCACGATCAGGTCCACGGGATGTGTGTCGAGCAATGCGCGCATTTCCCGGCCATCGGCGACGGCGGTGGCGCGCAGGCCGTTCTTCTGCAGGTAGTCGGCGACCATCTGCCGGATCTCGCGGTCGTCGTCGACGATCAGGATGTGATCTACGTGTTCCATGCGATCCTTCGGTAGATGGAGGAACCGGCGGAGTGCTTCCGCCGGACGATTATGCCTCTCGCCGAAACAGCCAGGGCGCACACGGATCAGCGAGACGACAACAGTTCCCGGATCCGGGCTTCAGTGACGTCGTAGTCGCCCTCACCGTAATGACGGTAGACAATCTTGCCGTCGCGATCGACCAGGTACATCGCCGGCCAGAATCGGTTGCCGTACGCATCCCAGGTGCGATAGCCGTTGTCCTGCGCCACCGGGTACTGGATGCCGAAGCGCCCGATGGCCGCCTTCACATTGGCCGCAATACGCTCCTCGTCGTATTCCGGGGTATGCACGCCCACCACGACCAGTCCCTGGTCGTGGTAGCGCTGGTGCCACTGCTTCACGTGGGGCATCACGTGGATGCAGTTGATGCACTCGTAGGTCCAGAACTCGACCAGCACCACTTTGCCCTTCAGGCCGGCCATGGTCAGCGGCGGGCTGTTGAACCAGCGCTCGATGCCTGTGAACTCCGGCGCGGGCGCCGGTGCAGACGCCTGCCCGGCGTTCGCGCCCGGCGAGCAGCCGGCGATGCACAGGCATAGCGCGGCGATGATCGACTTCCACATGACCAGACTCCTACGGAGAGTAGTTCGTATAGCGGACGGGTTCAGACTACCGCCAGTTCCACTTCCACGTTCCCGCGCGTCATGCGCGAGTACGGACAGGTCTGGTGGGCCGTTTCGACCAACTCGCGCTTGAGACCTTCGTCCAGGCCCGGCAGGTTGACGTTCAACGTTACCGCCAACTGGTATTCGCCAGTGGCCGTCTTGCCGAGCGCAACATCGGCATCGACCGAGGCGTCATCCGGAAGTCGGATCTTGCGCTCCAGGGCCGCCTTGTTGAGTGCGCCGATGAAGCAGGCCGAGTAGCCGATGCCGAACAACTGCTCCGGATTGGTGCCCGGCTTGCCCGAGCCCGGCGAGCTCAGCGTGACGTCGAGCGCGCCATCGCTGGACTTGCCTGTGCCAGTGCGGCCGCCGGTGACGTGGGTATGCGCGGTGTACACGACGGTTTCGAGGGAACTTGCCATTTACAGTGACTCCAGTACGTGGGGGTTGAGGGTGTTGCGGGTGGAACTACGGGTTTGCGCTTGCCTGCGCCTGGTGGCCTGCGCCCACTTGCCGACCAGGCGGACGGCGACGGCGGCGCAGAGGATCGAGAACGGAATGGCGTACAGCGCGCTCATCGTGGGAATGCGCTTGAAAAACGAGTAGCCGAAAATGACGGCGATCACCCAAATGCCGATGGTGTGCAGTCGCTTCCACGCCGCTGCGGTCATGCGCTGCGAGAAGTACCGGAACGAGGTCGCCGCCAGCAGCAGGATGAAGACGTAGCCGATCGTGCCGGGCGTGTTGGTCAGGGCACTGCGCCCGGGCCAGAACTGCGGGTTCAGCGCGCCATAGCCGACAATGGCCGCGAAATGCACCAGGTGCGAGAACGCGAACGACAGGCCAACGTAGCGGCGTTCGCGCACCAGTCCACGTGTGAACGCGTTTGGCACCAGCGTGGCCAGAGACGAGGCGACGAACGCCGCCAGGAACAGCGTGAATGACGTGCGCGCGGTGGCACGGATCACCGAGCGCAGGCCTTCGACGGGATCGGGGCCAAGCAACAGGATCAGCGCCGACATGGCCAGTACCAGCGCACCGATCAGCCAGAACAGCTTCCATCCGCTGATGGTCCGGCCGTTAGCGCTCATTGCCATGCTCCCGTGACATCAGGGTGCCCAGGACGACGCCCTGGCTGCGCAGTTGCTGTAACAGCAGCAAGCCGCTTGATTCGAACTCGGCGATATCGCTGCCGGTTTCCGCCGCCAGCGCGGCCAGGTGCTCGCGACCGGTCCAGGCGTTGGTCTGCAGCGAAACCAGCAACCGGTACGCCATCGGCGCGATGCGGGCGAAGCGCACCTGGTGCTCGGCATCGCGATGCACGAGCAACGTCGTCGGTTCGGACGGCGGCGCGTCTGGCACGAACGACGGACCCAACTCCGCCACCGGCCAGAGATAAGCCAGCGGAAGCGCGAGCGGCGACAGCAGCGGCACGCCATCGAGCAGGTCGCCTTCCGGATCATGCTCGGGAGGCTGCGCATCGCTGACGAACAAGGCCTGCTCCACCCACTCGTAGTGGGCGAGTTCGGGCAGCCAGGGCGGCATGCCGGCTTCGTCGGCGCGACCATCGAGGAACGCGACGAACTCGCCGGCGATTTCGGCGAACAGCGGTGTCTGGCTGCGGTGATCGGCATAGAACGCCCGCACCAGCGTCCTCCACTTCGTCTTGCCCAGGATTTCGTGGATCACGGGAAAGCCGTTGGCCAGCAAGCCTTCGATGTTGTTGAAGAACAGCTCCCGGTACACGCGGATGCGCCGCTCCTCGATGCCGGGCGGCGGCGGTTGGCCGACCGGATCGCGCAGGTGCCGGGCCAACGTGAACTGCTGCTCCCGCAAAGTGTCAGGCAGCACGGGTCTGCTCCAGCAACCGCGCGCGATCGGCATAGGCCATCTGCATCATGCGGATGTGCCCGGTCTCGGCCAGCAACTCGTGCAGCGGGGGGAAATTGAAGTCGCGTTCCAGCAGCGTCGGGCGCACGCCAAAACGGCGGTAGGCGCTGGCCAGCAGCGTCCAGACGTCGGACTTCACCGGCGCACCGTGGGTGTCGACCTTGAGGTCGATGTCCTCGTCGTAATGTCCGGCGATGTGGTACGAGGCAATGCGATCGACCGGCAGGCGTGCCAGGAACGCTTCGGCGTCGTAACCGTGATTGATGGAATTGACGTACAGGTTGTTGACGTCCAGCAGCAGGTCGGTATCGGCCTCGGCCAGGACGGCGTTGATGAAATCGATCTCGGCCAGCGCCTGGTACGGCGCGGCGTAGTAGGACACGTTCTCCACTGCGATGCGCCGACCCAGCACGTCCTGCACCTGGCGGATGCGTGCGGCCACGTGGCGGATCGCCTCGTCGGTAAAGGGGATGGGCATCAGGTCGTACAGCTGCCCGTCGTCGGACGTGTAGCTCAGGTGTTCGCTGTACAGCACCACATCGAAGCGCTCGTTGAACTCGCGGGTTCGCTTGAGCAGGTCCATGTCCAGCGGCTCGGTGCCACCCAGCGACAGCGACAGGCCGTGGGCGCTGATCGGGAAGCGCGCGGACAACTGCGCGAGCTGTTCGCCGAACTTTCCACCGACCCCGATCCAGTTGTCCGGCGCGACTTCCAGGAAGTCGACCGCGCCGTCGTCCATCGCCAGCAGCGACGGAAGCAGGCCGCGACGCAGGCCCAGGCCAGCGGAAGTGGGGGTATCGATGGTGCGCATGATTTGGTCCTCGGAAGAGGCGCCCCCACGGCGAACCGGGGGGCGCAGCAGGCAAGCGGCGAGCGCTTACTCCTTGACGTCGTGGAACAGGCCGCTCGGCAGTTCCTTGCCGTTCTCGTTGTAGGCCGCCTTGACGCTGTCGTACGACTCCTTCTCGGAGATGTAGCCATCGCGGTTCACGTCCTTCTTCGCGAATACGGCGTCGCCCTTCGGCACGATGGCGAGGAACTCGGCGCGCGAGACGCGTGCGTCGTCATCGGTGTCGGCCGCGGCGAAGCGCGCGTCGCCGCACTGACCTTCTCCGCACTTGCCTTCGGCGGTCTTCGAAGCTGCGGCCTTCGCCGCCTTGCCTTCGGTGGCACCGCACTTGCCTTCACCGCACTTGCCTTCACCGCACTTGCCTTCGCCGGCGGCGTGGCTGGCGGCCACCATGTAGCCCTGGGCGAGCGGCTGCACGGCAAATGCGGAACCGCTGAGGACGAGACCGGCCAGGGCGACGCCGAGCATGCCGGCGGTACGACGGGTGTTGTTGGGGGTGTTGTTATGGGACATTGCTTTTCTCCATGGAGCACGACGAAGCCGTGCGGAATTGGCGCGGTGCTCAGTGGACGAAGCGGCCGGCGCGTTGACAGGTGTCTTACTTGATCTTGGCGAACAGGCCGGCGGGCATCGGCTTGCCATTGGCCGCGTACGTGGCCTTCAGGAAGTCGTAGGCCTCCTTCTCTGAGATGAAGCCGTCGCTGTCGACATCGAGCTTCGGGAAGTCGGCGCCACGCGTCGGCGCCACGGCCAGGAACTCGGCGCGCGAGACGAGGCCGTCGTCGCTGGTGTCGGTCTTGGCAAACGAAGCGTCACCGCACTTGCCTTCGCCGCACTTGCCTTCGGCGGTCTTCGCACTGGCGGCCTTTGCCGCCTTGCCTTCGGTGGCACCGCACTTGCCTTCACCGCACTTGCCTTCGCCGGCGGCGTGGCTCGCGGCCACCATGTAGCCCTGGGCGAGCGGCTGCACGGCGAACGCCGAACCGCTGAGGACGAGACCGGCCAGGGCGACGCCGAGCATGCCGGCGGTACGACGGGTGTTGTTGGGGGTGTTACGGGACATGGGTATAACTCCAGGATGTCGCACGGCATCGCCGCGCGGGGGACGCCACGGCTGCGGCGCGATTCGAAAAGGACGGCTGTAGGGACAGGTAAAGAGCGCGCTCAGGCCGCGGCGGGCAGGCCAACCTGGGTCGTGCGACGCGGCCAGGTCATCAGGGCGATGCCGGCGATCGCCAGCGCACCGCCGGCCCACGGCAGCAGCAGCGACACGGTCACGCCGATGGCGAGAAGCACCAGGCCCCAGGCCGTGTTGTCTGCGGTGCTGGCGACGGTCGAATTGCGGCGAATGCGGATCAGGTGGTCGAGGCTGAAGCGGCCACCGCCACCCAGCATCAGCGGCAGCAACATCACCAGGTAGATCAGCGGCAGCTTGTAGTTGCCGAAGCCGTCGTTGGTGATGGCGTAGCCCTGCCACAACTCGGCCAGGCTCGACCACTCGGACGGCCAGTGCACGGCATAGATCGCCACGACGGTAAGTACCCACAAGGTCGCGGCGACGTAACGGGTACCCAGGCCCAGTAGCAACGCCAGGCCGCCGGCGAGTTCCATCCAGGTGGCCAGCGTCCAGTTCACGTTGGGACCGAGCAGGGAGAACGGCAGCGGGAATTTGTCGCCCAGGTCGGCGAACCAGTTCTCGCCCTGCAGCTTCTCGCGACCGGCTTCGAAGAACTCCCAGGCGAGCAGGACGCGCAGTCCGAGCGGGGCGAGCCACTGGCCCACGCCATCGACGCGAGACATCAGGGGTTGGGTCCGGGTTTTGTTGTTGAACATTTCGATCTCCTCGGGGCTGCCGGGCGCTGTTTTTCGATGGCGCCATTTCGAGGCCGCGAGGTATCGCGCAGGTGTCGCGCAACCCATGGATTTGTCTGGAAAGTTGGCTGCCGCTGAGGCGGATACACTCGGATACAAACCTGCCCGTCGCGGTGGGTTCCTGCATCCCGGGCCACGTGCGAAAGCTTGGTGCCGCCCTGAACGGCCACGAGGCGACGGGCTCGCTGGAACAGCAGAAGGGTTCATGCGCGCCTCGCTCGGATCCGTTGCAGTGGCGCAGCTCCCAATGCGCCCCCCGGTTCCCCGCGGGGGCGCATTGCGATGCGCCCCTTCGTTGTGTTCGCCAGTCCAACAACAAAAAGCCCACACCCTGCGATCTCCCGATCGCAAGGCATGGGCTGGTGAGGTCTGGCCGGCGCTTTGGTCGTTACTTCACTTGCCAGCCTTCCGTCGTCGGAACTCGGGAACGGGCAGTCCACCCCAGCCCCAGTTCTCCAACGGGACTTCCTCGATCACGACAAAGGTCGATTCCAGCGGCTTGTTGAGCACATTCAACAGCAGCTCGCTCGCGCCCTTGATCAGTGCGGCCTTTTCTTCTTCCGTGGCCGTATCACGGCCAGGCGCGGATCCTTCGCGGGTGATCTGGATGGTAACGATGGGCATGGCCGATCTCCTCGGTGAACGGAAGTGATGTTTCGGTGTGCGTCAATGCCCGGCGCTCTGGCCGCCATCGACGTGAAGAATCTCGCCGGTCACGAAGCCAGCCGATTCCAGGTAGATGACGGCCTGGGCGATGTCGCTGATCTCGCCCAGGCGGGCCACCGGGTGCAGCGCCGCCAGCCAGTCGTGCGTTTCGGGCGCGTGCATCGGGGTCTTGATGACGCCCGGCGACACGGCGTTCACGCGGATGCCGCGCTTGGCGTACTCGATGGCCAGAGACTTGGTGGCAGCGTTGAGCCCGCCTTTGGTGAGCGATGCGAGCACCGACGGAACCCCATCGATCGCATGATCGACCAGGCTCGTCGTGATGCTGACGACATGGCCGCTTCCCTGCTTCTCCATCTCCACCAGGGCGGCCTGGGTGATGTTGAAGAAACCCGCGACATTGACCGAAAGGTTGTCGGCATAGTCCTGCGCGGTGTACTGGGTGAACGGCTTGGCGAGGAAGATGCCCGCGTTGTTGACCAGTGTGTCGATGCGCCCGAACTTCGCCAGGCCTTCGCTGACGATGCGATCGGCCACGGCACGGTCGGCGATGTCGCCCGGAACCGTGAGGATGTCGGGATCGTTCGAAGGCTTGATCGAGCGCGAGTTGGCAACGACGCGATAACCGCGGTCGCGGAAGGCCTGGACCAGGCCGGCGCCAATGCCCTGCGATGCGCCGGTGACGATGGCAACCTTGTTTGAACTGTTCATTTGTTTGACTCGAAGACTGAGGGGGAGTCGGTGTCACGCCAATTGGCGACTCCGACAGCCTCAATCTAGGACCGCAACGCCGGTTGCGGAATCCACGTCATCCGGCAGACATTCTTCCGCGCCGCGGTGCAGTGCCTGCGACGCTTACGCGGTCAGCCTTGCGAAGCTCGCACGCAGGCGCGGCGTGGCGAAGTCGACGAAGGCGCGCACCTTCGGCACCGAAAGTCGCCCGAACGGCGACACCAGGTGGACCGGGATCGGCTCGGGCTCCTCGTCGGCCAGGATGATGCGAAGCGCGTCCTGCTCGATTTCGGGTGCGACGTGATAGGAGAACATGCGGGCGATGCCATGTCCTTCGACCGCCGAAGCGATCGCCGCACGCACGTTGTTGACCACCAGCCGCGGCGTGAAGGATACCGATCGAGGGATGTTGGAGCCGCTCAGTGGCGGAAAACTCCACGAATCCAGCCCCATGTGCGCCGTCGTGATGATCTGGTGCTTGGCCAGGTCGGAGATCTCCTCGATGCGGGGATGTGTCGCCAGGTAGCGCGGCGCCGCCACGAGCATCCGCCTCACCTCTCCAATGCGATGCGCCACCAGCGTCGAGTCCGCCAGGTGCGCCAGGCGAAGCGCGAGATCCATGCCTTCGTCGATCAGGTTGACCGGTCGTTCCAGCAGATGCATTCGCACGTTGACGGTCGGATATTCGTCCATGAAGGCGTCGACGATCGGGCGCAACAGTTCCACGCCGGCAAACACGGTCGAAGTGATCGTCAGGGTGCCGCGAGGCACCGATCGTTCACCTGCGGCCTGTCGGTCCGCTTCCTCCAGGTCCAGGAGCACCTTCCTGCAGGCGATGGCATAACGCTCGCCCGCCTCGCTCAACTTGATGGACCGCGTGGTCCGGTGCAGCAGCGGCACGCCGACGTGGGCTTCGAGAAAGGCGACGGCCCTGCTCACCGCCGCGGCGGAGCGACCGGTCTTGCGGCTGGCGCCCGCGAGGCTGCCTTCGTCCAGCGCCGCGATGAACACCTTCATGGCCTCGATGCGATCCATAAGCAGCACCCATGCTTGGGGAAGCGGACCCGGTCGCGGGTCGATCTGGCCTCAACGTCAACGACGGCTCGATATGCATGCTAATGCAACGATGGGCCAATGCTGGCTGCAAAGGCGCCACTCGTTTGGTCAGCTTGGCTAGTTGGCGTCGGACCGCGCCCGGGCCAGCTCATCTGTCAGTGCGCGCATCAATGCCTGGGTGGACAGCGCACGGACCAGCGGCGCCCCCTGCCCGGCCCACTGCGCGCCGTAGCCGGTTTGTCCTGCGCTCCTGGCGGCGGCGTTCAATGCCTTGCCGGCATCGTAGGCAATCGGATAATCGGGAACGGCATCATCGGGGACGGCCATCCCCCAGCGCGTGAAATCATTGGCCAGTCCGCGCGCCGGACGGCCGGAGATCACGCGGGTCATGACGGTGTGATGGACGGCAATGCCGGCGAGCCGTTCCCGATATCCCGCATCGGCCAGCGACTCGTCGGTGGCAACGAACGCCGTTCCCAGTTGGGCGGCACCGGCTCCCAGCGCCAATGCAGCGGCGATGCCGGCGCCGTCCATGATCCCGCCGGCGGCAATGATCGGAAGGCCCACACTCTTCACCAGAATCCGGGTCAACGCCAACGTCCCAAGACAGCTGTCTTCGGCGTCGGGATCGAACATGCCTCGATGCCCGCCCGCCTCATAGCCTTGAGCGACGATCGCGTCGAGACCTGCGTCCTCGATCATCCTGGCTTCGGCCAGGTTGGTTGCGGTCGCCAGCAGCACGATGCCTGCAGCGCGCAGCGCTTCGACCTGCTCGCGGCGAGGCAGGCCAAAATGGAAGCTGACAACCCGCGGCCTTTCGGCAACGAGCATGGTGAGCATCTCGTCGTCGACCAGAAACGATCTGTAGATCTCTTGCAGTGTGTCTGGCGTCCGGGAGCCCCAACGGTCGAACTCGGGGCGCAGGCGCTGCAGCCATGCGGCTTGTTTTCGTTCGTCGGCATTCGCCGGTGCATGCACGAACAGGTTCACGTTGAGAGGCCCGTCGCTCAGGCTCCCAAATTGCCGGACGGCGTCACGCGCCTGGGTTGCGCTCATTGCCCCTACGCCAAGCGATCCCAGGCCGCCGCTGTTGCTCACCGCCGCCGCCATCGCGGGCGAGGACACGCCCGCCATGGGTGCCTGGATGATCGGCACCTGGATGCCGAGCAGATCGAGCAGTCGCGATGAGGGACCGGCATGCATGACCCATCTCCTGGTTGCTTGGGCGCAACACGCCCTCGCTTTGGAACACGCGGGAGAATGTACGCGCGCAACCTGTGTTCGCGAAGATAGGTCGACCGGCAGTCAGTCTTCCGGAAAATGGAAGAGTTCCCGGCATACGCGGGAAAAGGAAGGCTTGCGGACCTCAGGGCAACAGCGTGCCGAACACTACCCGCGAGTCCTTGTCGTAGATGCGCAGCCACACCATCTTGCGTCGGCTCTCGGCCCATTGCTTGGCCCGCGGCAGCACCTGCGCGAGCGCGGCTTCGGCGCTGCCGAAGTCGCCGTCGGCTTCCTCAATGGGCGGAACCAGCTGGCGTCCGTCCTGATGCGAGACTTCAACGCGGTACATGCAACGTCTCCGTGATCCGGGGTGCGCGTCCGTGCTGGGCAACGCGGCGCATCCGCAAATGTGATACGCGACAGATTGCCGGGATTCAGTAGGCGACTCTGTCGGCGAAGGACGCTGACGGAGGTAAGACTTTCCCTACGCCATACTGTGGTCAGGTGGCCGGCCTCCCGTCGACCGGCGCAGGAGCAGGAGCATGGAGATTCCCGACGTACGGCAGCCGGAACTCCGGGGACCCTGCTCATGTGCCTGATCGCCATCGCCTGGCAGTCGCATCCTCGCTACCGGCTGGCCCTGATCGCCAACCGCGACGAGCTCCACGCCCGCCCGGCCAGCCCGGCCGGACCGGACCCCCAACGCGCCGACGTCTATGGCGGCCGCGATCTGCAGTTGGGAGGCAGTTGGCTGCTGGCATCCACGCGTGGCCGGCTGGCGGCGGTGACCAACGTCCGCGCCGGATTGTCGGCCGAGCCCATGCCCCGCTCCCGTGGCGCGCTGGTCCACGACTTCGTGCATGGCGACGTCGACGGCGAGCAGTTCCTCTCGATGCTGGCGAACACCGCCATGGAGTACGGCCGCTTCAACCTGCTGGTATGGGATGGGCAGTCGCTGCGATTCGCGGGCAACCATCCCCATTACACGACGCATTCGGTCGCGTCGGGCCTGCACGCGATGTCCAACGGCGCGTTCGACGCCGCCTGGCCCAAGAGCGGGCGGGCGATGCAATCGCTGGATGCGTGGCTGCGAAGATCCGGGAAAGACACGGCGAGCGATATTGCGCCGGCCGATGTAGCGCCGCTGTTCGAAGCCCTCGCCGACACCACGCCCGCACCGGATGCCGAATTGCCTGACACCGGCGTCGGACTGGACATGGAGCGCGCGTTGTCGCCGCCGTTCGTACGCAGCGCCCGTTACGGAACGCGTTGCAGCAGCGTGGTCATGATCGACGAGGGCGAGATCACCTTCGTCGAGCGGCGCTTCGGCCCGGATGCAGTGCCATTGGGCGAAACCGCCGCCACGCTGCGACTGGCACCGCCTTCCGAGTCAGTCGTCCGATCCCCCGGGGCCCGGACATAGAGAAGGCTCAGTCTTCGCGAGGTATGACACCTCTCTAGCGGCTGAGCCTTCCGTATCGGAGCGTAAAAGACGTTGGCGTCTATACCTTCTCCGACGGTCGTAAGCTATCGCAACACGCGTTAGAGCACGGTCAAGATTCGCTGAATGGCCACCAGCCGCGACCGGTGCGGGCATAGCGGTCGGCCGCGCGTTCGAAGCGGTTGCGCACGCTGATACCGCCGAACACGAGGTACAGCGGCAGGAACAACGGGCCGAGCACCAGGTACTGGTAGACGTGGGCACGCTCGTGGTCGGCGAGCATGATCGCCGGTTCGTCGCCATGGCCGGCACGGTGCGCATAGGTCACGCACGGCGAATCCAGGTTGTCGCCGGTGTGCAGGATCACATTGCCGAACGTGATCGCTCCACCCGGCCCCCAGGGCCAGCGATGGAACACGAGCGCAAGATCGCGGCGGCGCCAGTGCGCGTGCGCGCCGAACGGCAGGCCTATCGCGCCCAGCAACAGGCCGATGGCCGTGTTGGGCAGCGTCCACAGGCCACCGAGCACGATCAGCAATCGCATCAGGAACGGACGCATGGCGTGGGTCTTGCGTGCTTGCGAGCGCTTCAGTCGCCTTCCGGCATCAACAACCACAGGATCAGGTAGACGAGGATGCCCGGAAAGGCCGCCGATACGATCGAGACGATGACGAAGAGCACCCGCACAAGCGTCGAGTTCCAGCCGTAGCGTTGGGCGATCCCGCCCATGACGCCGGCGATCATGCGGTCGTGTCGCGAACGGGTGAAGGGACGCGGTGCATTCATGCGGATCGATCCTTGATGGCGGACAGTTTCAGTCTAGACCGTCGCGGGTCGGGGCGCGCTGTGACACCGGTCATGCCACAGGGCGGCGACAGGGCGGCGTCAAGGTGTCGGCGCGCGTCGGATCTCCGCGAGCCGGGCGTTCAGCCACGACGCCGACGTGACCGCCGGCCGGCCCGCACAACGCACCTGATAGGGCTTGCCGCTGATGCTGCTCTGGCTGCCAGCGCGCTCGATGAACTGCTCGGCACTGGCGACCATGTCGCGCTTGACCAGCCAGTCGTATTTCTTGCGCAGGTGCGCTTGGGCAGCGCTGGCGTCGTACCAGCTGCCATTGCGCTGGAACTGGCAGCCGGACTGGCCCAGGGCCGTGATCAGGCGATCGATCTCGCGCTGGGCCTGGGCAGGCGGCGCGGCCAGGGCCGGCACGGCGGCCGCGGCCAGAACGACGTTGGCGGCGAGACAAAGGAGGCGGTTCATGGCCGGATTACAGCGCAGCCAGCCAGGGTCCGACCACACCCGCCCAGATCGCGTAACCGCTGCGGTTCATGTGCAGGCGGTCCTCCACGAACAACTCGCCGCGAGGCTGGCCCTTGGCCAGCATCGGCGTAAACACGTCCAGGTAATCCACGCCTTTCTGCCGGCCTGCCCATGCACGCACGAGGTTATTGGTCTCGCGTGCTTTCGGCAGCAGTGCCTGGCGCGCGGGGCTGGGCTTGATCGACACGAAGGCGATGCGCACCTGCGGCAGCGACGCGCGCACCTTGGCGACGAACGCGGCGAAATCGTCCCTGACCTGCTGCGGCGTCCGCCCCTCGGCCAGATCGTTGTCGCCGGCATACAACACGACCGCGCGCGGCTGGTACGGCAAGACGATGCGGTCGGCGAAGTACGTGGCATCGCGCAGGCGTGAGCCGCCGAAGCCACGGTTGATCACGGCCGTACCGGGAAAATCGTCCGTCATCGAATCCCACAGCCGGATCGACGAACTGCCGACGAACACCACGCTTCCCGGCCTGCGCCGCACGACACTGTCGGCCTGCTCGAAGGCGGCAATCTCGGGCTCGAACTGCGCGGAGTCGCTGGCCTGCGGGGAACTCGTATCGGCGGTTGCCGCCGGCGCGGAAGCGCAGGCGGTGAGCAAGGCGAGGCAGAACGCCAGGAAGAACTTGGGCACGGGGAATTCCGCTGGGGGATGAGGAATTCTGACACTTCGTGCCGAAGGCTTCCGTGCGCGAGTGCCTGGTCGTGAGGCGACTGTCGATTGTCATCCCCGCCAAGGCGAGGATGACGGTTCAGGGGCGGATAGGCTCAGCGACCGGCAGAATTCAGGGCCGGCCAGAGTCACGACAACTATCGAAACGTGCTTTATCGCGCGCGTTGCGTCAGCCAGTCATGGATCGCACCCGGCACTTCCCGCTGGGCGCGGCTGGACACGTAGATGCCGATGTGCCCGCCCTTGAACGACAGCTCGCTGTAGTCGTCGGTGCCGACCAGGTCGGCCAGAGCGCGCGAAGCATCCGGTGGCACCAGATGGTCCTGCTCGGCATAGATGTTCAGCACCGGCATGTCGATATTGCGCAGGTCGACCGCACGCCCGCCGATATCGATGCCGCCCTTGACGAAACCGTTGCCCTGGTAGAACTGTTTGACGAACTGGCGGAACGCCTCGCCGACCTGGTCGGGAGAATCGAATATCCACTTCTCCATGCGCAGGAAATCCTCCAGCGCCTTGCGATCGTCGAGCAGGTCGACCAGCCCGACGTACTTCTGCACGAACAGCCGCCACGGTTTCAGCGTCAGGTAGCACCAGTTCATCACGTCGGCCGGCACGTTGCCGAGCGTGTCGACGAACAGGTCGACGTCCAGGCCTCGCGTCCAGTTGGCCAGCATGTTGTCGCCGGTGTGGAAATCCACCGGCGTGACCATCGTGATCAGGTTGTGGACCTTGTCCGGGTTCAGCGCGCTGTAGCACAACGAGAACGCGCCGCCCTGGCAGATGCCGAGCACGTTGACCGCGTCGAGCCGGTATTCGTGCCGCAGGTGGTCAACCGCCCCGCCGATGTAACGCTGGATGTAGTCCTCCAGTTCGAGATAGCGGTCGGAGCGGTCGGGATAGCCCCAGTCGAGGATGTAGACGTCCTCGCCGCGCTCCAGCAGTCCGCGCACGATCGACTTGTCCGCCTGCAGGTCGACCATGTACGGCCGGTTGACCAGCGCATAGACGATCAGCAACGGCACGCGCGCGGTCGCGGCACGGTCACCGCGGAAGCGGTACATCACGGTTTTGCCGTCGCGCCACACTTCCTCGCGCGTGGTCGCGCCGTAATCGACGTCCTCGACCTGGCGCAATGTGTCCAGGCCGGCGCGCAGCTTGGCCTGGAAGCGCATGGATTCCTGCGCCAGCGATTCGACAGTGAAGGCCAGCGGGCCTTGCGGATTGAACCCGTCCACTCAGCGTTTCTCCTTCGTGGGCTTGGCGGTCTTGCGCGCAGCCGGGGTTGCAGGTTTCGCCGTGGTCTTCGATGCGGGGCGCGCGGAGGCCCTGTTCGAGGGGCGCGTCGGCTGCGGCCGTTCCGCCCGTGGCTCCGGTCGGGACGCCGATGCGCTTTCCTTGCGCGCGGCGTTGGCCTGCATGGCGTCGCGCAGGCGCCGCAGTTCGCGTTCGAGCTGGACGATCTTGCGGTGCGCGGAGTCGATCTCGGTGCGGGTGGGCACGCCCAACTGCGCGCTGGCCTGCTCGACCTCCTTCTGCACACGCGCACGCAGCGTCATCTGCGCGTTCACCAGTGCCGCGTAGGCATCGCGGAAACGCGGCGACAACGCGATATCCGCATACGCCTCCTCGGCGGCATCGATCCACAGGTCGAACAGCGCCCGCACCGATTCGAGTTGACGCCCCGGCTCGCTGCGCTCGGACAGCTTGCGCTCGAAGCGGACGAATGCATCCTGTGCGGCTTCGGCCATCAGCTTCTGGTAGGCCTGACTCTGCTGCTGCATGTCGAGCTGCGCCTGCGCCAGTTGCTGCCAGCGTTCCTGGTGCTCACGGGCGAAGCCGAACGCCGGCAGTCCCAGTAAGGAGCGCCCCCGTTGCTGACCCTGCTGCAGCCACTGCTGCAGCCAGGGAGCGAGTTGCTCGAACCATTGCGACGGATCGGTCTGTGCGCTTCCGGGCATCGTGCCCAGCATGTCGGCGAACGGATTGGCGGCGGCGCCACCGAGCGCCTGTTTCCAGGCCGACGCGATGTCGGCGGCGCTGGCGTTCTGGCCGGCGAACTGCGCCGCCAGTTTCTGCATCTGGCCGAACCAGCCCTGCGCCTGGGCCGTGAACCGCGACACCGCCTCGTTGCCCAGGCCCGGCACGCCTTGTGCCCCGCCCTGGGCCAATTGCGACCACCACTTCATCGCCTCGTTCCACCCGGGGACGCCGGTGGACGGGCTTGGCGTCGCCATCGGCGCCGCGCGCAGCGCCTCGCCCCAGGCGTTCCAGTAACGCCGGGTCCAGGCCTCGAAATCGTCCATTCCCTGATTCGCCATCGCTGCCTCCACTTGGTGGCGCCATGGTAGCAACCTGGTGTTGCGGCGCCGCGACGGCCGCGGGTGGCCCGATCAGGGCTTGGGAACGTGCAGCGTCTTGCTGATCATCAGCGAGCCCGACAGCGCGAACATCAGCACCAGCGGATGGAACTGCCAGGGGCCGAGCTTGACCATGCCGAACCACAGCTGGTCGCCGATCGCGCCCTGCCACGCCGCGATGGCCAGCACCACCACCAGCACCAGGCTGGTCGGAATCGGCGTGCCTTCGAAATACTTCACCTTGTCGTCTCCGCCGGAGAGCTGCTCGGCAGTCACGTTGTAGCGCGCCAGGCGGCTGACGCCGCAACCGACGAAGTAGCTCAGCACCGCCCAGTCCCAACCGCCCTGTAGGCCACAGGCGTAGGCCAGCGATGCCGGAGCGACGCCGAAGGAGATCACGTCGGCCAGCGAGTCCAGTTCACGACCGAGCGTGGAGGCGGATTTGCGCCAGCGCGCCACACGACCGTCGAGCGCGTCGAAGATGAAGGCCAACGGGATCAGCGCCATGCCAATCAGCAGGTCGCGCACCACTCCGTCCTGCAGGAAGCGCATCGCCGCGAAGATCGCGCCGGTGCCGCAGAAGGCGTTGCCCAGGGTGAACCAGTCGGCGAGGTGGAAGCCGCGCAGCATCGAGAAGTGGCGTGACATGCGGCGCTCCGGGCCCGTCGAATGCGACAGCCTGCCAAACGTGGTGTTAAACCGGCAAGAGGGTTGTGGTGATCTGCGGGCGGCATCTCGCTTCGGAAACCGCCCTCATCCGCCCTTCGGCCCCTCCTTCGACAGGCTCAGGACAGGCCTTCCCCCGCGAGTGGGAGAAGGGAAGGTTCCGGCAGCAGGAGAGCGATTCCACCCGGCTGCGAGAATTTAGACCTCTCCCGCCTGCTGTGCCCGAAGGGTGTCCAGAGTTGAGAGGAGTTGGGTGAGGGCAGCCCGCAGCGCCGAACCCTCAACGCCCCGGCATCGCCAGATTCCCCGCTTGCAACGCCCCTGCCCCACGCGGCGTGGTCGAGATCACCGCATCGACCGGCAACGCTCCGGATCCGTCCAGATGCGCATCGACCCGATCCAGCGCCTCGTACACATACGGTAGCAACGGCAGATAGCGCGCGCCGTAATCGGGAAGTCCGAGGAATGCGTCGAAATGCTGGGCGTTGCGCACCTGCCAGTAACGCACGTCGCGTCCGCCCGCCTTCGCCTGCTTGACGTACGGCGCGCTGCTGAAGGCCATCGGTATCAGGCCGTCGTCAGCACCGTGGATCACCACTATCGGCAGCCCGCTGCGTGGCAGCCCGGCACGGGTTTCGGCGATGCCCTTGCGCACGCGCTGCGCGTCGGCGCTGCCGCCCTGCCACAGGTCGCGCAGGCAGCGCAGCGTCTGCAGCGGCGAGGTGGGATGTTCCTCGACGATGTTGACGCCAGCGCCCGGCGGAATACCGCTGGCATCGGACCACCACGCCGCGCGTTCCGCGTTGGTCGCGACGCGGGGGCTCAAATTGGTATCGAGCGCGGCATAACGATTGCCGCACGGGGATTCACCGAACATGTACCGGCCGTAGGCCGAGGCATACGGCACCGCCACCGCGCGCCACAGATCGAATCCGACCGACAGGGCGCCGGCACGCAGCGCTTCGTCGCTCCATCCGCTGGCCTTCATCAGGTCGTGGGCCGACTTCGCCTGCGTGGCGGCATCGCTGCCCTCGATCAGGCCTGCCTCCTTCAGCACGACGCAGCGCTGCGCCCACAGCGGTGCCACCTGGGCGCTCAAAGGCGGCTGCGGCAAGCCCTGCATGTGCAGCAGCGCGCACGGCATCAGCAGCGCGGCCTGCGTGGTGTAGTCGTACAGGGCTCGGCCGCCCTCGCTTTCGACGTAGATATTCGGCTCGGCGGCGACCACCGCGTCCAGCCAGTCCCCATCGAGCTCGGCCGCGCGCAGCACCGCACCCCCGCCGTTGGAGATGCCGACTGCGATCACCCGTGTGTTGTCGAAGGTGAACGGCGCCGCCTGCGGGAATGCAGCGTCGAGCGATTGCAGGGCGAATTGCGCGGCCTGCTTTACATGACGTCCCCAGTCGGCTTCGGGATTGTCGCGCGAGTGCGCGTGCTTGAACGCCACGCCGCGCACGCCGGCCTCCCCCACCGCCACGTCGGGAGCAAACGCCAGCGTGGCCGCGTCGGCAGCGGCCACGGTACCGTCGGCCGTTACGCCCTGCCCGGCATCGAGGTCGAAGTAGTCGGTGCCCGCGCCCTTGTCGGTGTAGGCCACGGCACACCCCTTCGGCAGGCCCCACGCGCCCGCCACGGCGATCGCGCCGTAGATACCGCGCGAACCGGACGAAGCCGTCACCACGACGCAACGCTTGCCGGTATCGAACGCATCGGGCACCTGCGCCAACACGCGATGCGGCTGGCCCGCACCGGGCACGGTCGCCATCGCACCGAATTCGCGGCCGGGCACTGCCGCGGTGCTTCCGTAAAGCTCGCCATAGCCACCGCCCGGCGCCAGGTCGGCAATGCCGCGCCAGTTGCTCCACAGCGCGCGGCGGCGAAGCTCAGTGGGCGTCGGATGCTCGGCATCGGCCAGCGCCGGGGGCGTCATGGCGCGAAGGCCGGCGATGCCCAATCCGGCGGTGAGCAGGTCGTCGTTGCCGCGATGCTCGGTGACGCGCACGTCCTTGAACATCACGGTGGACTCCTTGGCGGTGTGCGAGGCACAGGCCGCGAGGGCGAGGACCGCCGTGGAGGCGGCGATGCGAAACGGATGATGGATCATGGCCGCAGCCTAGCAAGGGCGGGCCGTGGTCTCATCGTACTTTGGTACGAGTGCGCGGACCCCCACCTGCCACGATGCGCTTGCTAGGCTAGCGCCAATGCCCACCCTGCTCATCGCCGACGACCATCCGCTGTTCCGCGCTGCGCTGCGACAGGCCGCGGCCGACGCGGTGGCCGACACGCGCGTCAGCGAGACCGACACGCTCGAAGGCGTGCTGGCGGCGCTGGAGGCCGACCCCGGAATCGATCTGGTCCTGCTCGACCTGCACATGCCCGGCAACCACGGGCTGGCCGGACTGGCTGCGATCCGCGCGCAATATCCGGGTGTGGCCGTGGTGGTGGTCTCGGCCAACGACGACCCGCGCGTGGTGCGGCGCGCGCTGGACCACGGCGCGGCTGGTTATCTGCCCAAGAGCTCCGGGCTGGACGAACTGCGCGATGCCATCCGCGCGGTCCTGGCGTGCGAGCAATGGCTGCCGTCATCGTTGCGCGCCGCGGTGGCGCGCACGCACAGCGCCAGCGGCGATGCCGACCTGGCCGCACGCCTGGCGAGTCTGTCGCCGCAGCAGTTCCGCGTGCTGACGCTGGTCGCCAAAGGCCTGCTCAACAAGCAGATCGCCGACCGCCTGGAAGTGCAGGAGCGCACGGTCAAGGCGCATCTGTCGGCGATCTTCGATCGCCTGGGCGTGCGCAACCGCACGCAGGCCAGCGTGGTCCTGCGCGAATTGGAACTGGTGGATCCGGCGCGGCAGCTTGCGGGTTGATGGGCTGACGCACCCGCAGGAATTCCCGGCGCCCCCTGCCCTCAAGCAGGCTGCAATTCCCGCGCAGCGAGCAGCCGATCCAGCACCGACTTCAACGCCAACGGCTTGGCCGGTTTGCCCAGCAGCGATAACCCCGCTTCGAGCACGTCGCGACGCACCGCCTCGCCGCCGTCGGCGCTGAGGATCAGCGTCGGCTGCGCACCGAAACGCTCGCGCAGGCGCTGCGCCAGGGCCACGCCGGTATCGCCGTCGTCCAGGTGGTAATCGAACAGCCACAACTCGGCTGTTGCGGCCTGCATCGCCGCTTCCGCCTGCGTGCCAGCGTGCGCCATGGCGACTTCGCAGCCCCAGCCGCGCAACAACGACGCCAGCGATGCGAGCGCCACCTGGTCGTTGTCGACCAGCAGCACGCGCCGTCCGGCCAAGCCAGGCTTGGCGGAGGGCGTCGACAGCGCCACGGCCTGCCGCACGACTTTCGGCAAGCACACGGCGAAGGTCGTGCCGTGGCCCAGGCGGCTGCGCAGCGTCAGCGGCGCGTCCAGCAACTGAGCAATGCGGTCGGCGATCGACAGACCGAGCCCCAGTCCCTGCCCCGGAGCGTCCTCGCCACGGCGGAATTCCTCGAAGATCGCTTGCTGCTGGTCCGGCGCAATACCCGGGCCCGTGTCCAGCACCTCGATCCGCACGCAATCGCCCTGCTGGCGAACACCCAGCAACAGCCCACCGTGGCCGGTATAGCGCACGGCATTGGCAAGGAAATTCTGCAGCACGCGGCGCAACAGTTGTGGATCGCTGTGCGTCCAGGCGCTGCTGGGCACGAAGCGGAAATCCAGGCCACGTGCGGAGGCGATCGCACCGAACTCCGACGCCAGCGGCTCCAGCACTTCGGCCAGCGGAAAATCACGCGGCTGCGGTACCAGGCCGCCGGCCTCCAGTCGCGACATGTCGAGCAGGCCGGTCAGAAGATCGCTGGTCGAATCCAATGCGCCGGCGATCTGCACCACGGTCTCGCGCTGCGGACCCGCCACGGCCTGGTCGCTTTCAATCTGCTGCGACAACGCATCGGTGAACAACTGCGCGGCGTGCAACGGCTGCATCAGGTCATGTCCGATCGCCGCCAGGAAGCGGCTCTTGGCCTCGTTGGCGCGCTCGGCCTCGCGCTTGGCGATCTCCAGTGCCGCCGTGCGTTCGACGACGCGGTGCTCCAGCGTTTCGTTGGCCTGGATCAGGCCCGCCTCGGCGCGACGGAACGCGGTGACGTCGGTGAAGGTGGCGACGAATCCGCCGCCCGGCATCGGATTGCCCCGGATTTCGATGATGGTGCCGTCGGGCAGCACGCGCTCGGACAGATGCGCGGTGCCGGCGCGCATGTAGGCAAGTCGTCGCTCCAGGCCACGCTCGAGGTCGCCATACGCCAGCGGCGGCAGGCGCTGCAGCGCCCAGCGCGCCAGGTCGGCGATCGGTCGCCCGACCTGCAGCATCTCCTGTGGGAATCCGAACAGCTCTGCATAGCGCCGGTTCCAGGCCACCAGCCGCAACTGCGCATCGACCACGCTGATGCCCTGGCTCATGTTCTGCAACGCGGCTTCGAGCACGCGCTGGTTGAAGCGGAAATCGGCGGTGGCCTCGCCCACGATCGAGGCGATGGTGTCCAGGTCGCGACCGGTGTCGCGACGCGCGGCGTCGAGCAGCACGCGCGCGGAGGCCGATCCCAGCACGGCGGCCAGTTCGCGCTCAAGGGCGGCCTCGGTCACCGGCGTCACCGCCCCGCTCGCCGGTGCATCGCGCAACACTTCGGTCACGCGTTCGCGAGGCAGGAAGCGCAGGCCGGCGGCGCGTAGCGTGCGCGCGTCCAGGCCGCGATCGCTGCGATTGGGCACGGGCCGTCGCCAGATCGCGACCAATACCGTGACCAGCGTGCCCACGAACAGGCTCGCGCCGACCGCACGGCCCAGACGACTCCAGCCGGTCAGGCCGAACATGCCTTCCGGCGCCAGCCACGACCATCCCAGCGGCCCCTCCTGCAGCCACGGCGGCGTGATGCCGCGCGCCGCCGCCAGCATCGGCACCAGAAGGATCCACGCCCACACTGCGAAACCGGCGAGGATGCCCGCCACCGCCGCGCGCGGCGGCGTCTGCGGCCGCCACACCGCGAACGCCAGCGCCGGTGCCAGCGTCGCCAGCGCCGAGAACGACACCGCGCCGACGTCGGCCAGTGCGTCGTTGCCGACCACCAGACGGCTGTAAGCCCAGGCCAGCAGCATGATCGCGACGATGCCGGCGCGACGCAGCAGCAGCACGCGACCGCGCAGGTCGCTGCCGTCGTCGCGCGACCACGCGCCGCGCAACAGGCCCGGCGCGAACCAGTGGTTGCCGATCATCAGGCTCAGCGTCAGCGTGCTGACCACGACCATGCCGGTGGCCGCGCTCAGCCCGCCGAGGAACGCAAACAGCGCCAGCGCGTGCTGCCCCTGCGACAGCGGCAGCGCCAGCACGTACAGATCGGACGGCACGCCGCTGGCCCCCAGCAGCGCGTCGCCGGCCTTGGCCAGCGACAGCAACGGCAGCGCGATCAACACCAGGTACAGCGGGAACTGCCAGCGCGCGGTGCGCACATGCTTCTCGTCGCGGCACTCGACCACGCCGACATGGAACTGGTGCGGCAGCATGAACATCGCCAGCGCGCCCAGCAGCACCAGCGGCGCGAATCCGCCCGACGAGCGCGGCGGTGCCGCTGCTGCCGGCTCGGGCAAGGCGTCCAGGCCGAACCAGACGAAGGCGCCCAGTGCCAGCATCGCGGCCAGCTTGAACAGCGACTCGAACGCCATCGCCAGCACCAGCCCGCGGTTGTGTTCGGCGGCGCGGGCGCGGCGCGTGCCGAACAGCATCGCGAACAGCGCCATCGCCATCGCCACGTACAGCGCGCTGTCGCGCCACCATGGTGAGGCTGCTTCGTCCAGCGAGCGCGTGGTCAGCATCGCGAAACTCATCGCCACGGCCTTCAGCTGCAGCGCGATGTACGGGATCAGCCCGAGTGCGGCGACCAGCGTCACGGTGGCGGCCAGCCATGCGTCCTTGCCCAGCCGCGTGGCGATCAGGTCCGCCAGGGAGGTCGCATTGCTTTCGCGCGACAGCCGCACCAGTTGCATCATGAAGCCGTACGCCAGCACGTACAGCACGATCGCGCCGAGGAAGGTCGGCGGCAGTGGCCAGCCGTAGCGCGCAGCCTGGGTCACGGTGCCGTAGAACGTCCACGACGTGCAGTGCACCGCCAGCGACAGCGCGTAGATGTGGCGCCAATGTCGCGCCAGTGCGGCGGGCTGGCGTTCGGCGTAAAGCGCCGTGCCGAACATCAGCGCGAGCCATGCGATGCCCGCGACAGCGACGACTGCCAGACTCAACATGCTTGACCGTGCATCGCGCCCATCGTCATTCGCCCCTACCCCACCGCAGGATAGCCAAAAAAAGAGCGCCCGGTTTCCCGGGCGCTCTCAGGGTGACGCTTGTGCGATGTTCAGTTGACCTGGAACGTCGTGTTGGCCGTGGTGGTCGACGTACCGCTGGTGGCGAGCGCCGACAGCTTGTAGGTGCCGATCGAGCTGGGGCCCGTGCCGCTGACGAAGTTCCAGCGCGCATAGCCGTTGGCGTCGGTGGTGACCGTGCTGACGATCTTGGTGATGCCGTCAGGCTTGACCGCGGTGAACTTCACGCTGGCACCGCTGACCGCCTTGCCGGCATTGAGCACGCGTGAGGTCATGGACACGGTCGAACCGCGGGTATAGCTCGTCTTGTCGGTGGACAGAGTCTCGGTCAGGCCGGCCGGAGCCGCGACCGAATAGGTCGACGAAGCATTGGCGGTGTGCGTGCCGCCGACAGCGCTGCTGACGCCCGAGCCGATGCCGTAGCTGCCCTGCGCGGCCGAAGCCGGCGAGATCACTTGCAGCGTGGCCGTGCCCGAGGCACCCGGAGCCAGCGCGATGCTGCCCGCCGAAAGCGTGCCGGTCCAACCGGTCGGCACGGTGCGCGCCAGGCTGAAGCTGGTGCTGGCGCACTGCGCGCTGTCGTTGTTACGGACATTGACGGTGTAGCTCACGGTGCTGCCCGCAGCCACGGCGGCGGTCGAGCCGGACAGGCTGACGGTCGGAGCAGCACGGGAGCACACCGGAGCCGGCGCGGCGACCGCGTAGGTGGCCGAAGCGCTGGCGGTGTGCGTGCCACCGACGCTGCTGCTGATGCCCGTGCCGACGCCGTAGTTGCCCTGCGCGGCCGAGGCCGCCGAGGTCACCTGCAACGTGGCCGAACCCGAGGCACCCGGAGCCAACGCGATGCTGGCCGCCGAAAGCGCGCCGGTCCAACCGGTCGGCACCGTGCGGGCCAGGTTGAAGCTGGTGTTGCCGCACTGGGCGCTGTCGTTGTTGCGGACGTTGACGGTGTAGCTGACGGTGCTGCCGGCGGCCACGGCGGCGCTCGATCCCGTCATGGTGACGGTCGGCGCAGCCGCGGTGCAGACGGGAGCCGGTGCGGTCTGGACCTCGTACGCACCGATGTCAGCCTGTGCACCCGACGGACGCGGAGCCATCACGAAATCCGTGGTCACGCCGCTGACGACCGGAACCTTGTCGATCACCGGGCTGCCGGCCTGCGGCTGCGCATCGAACGTCGCCAGGCTGGCGTTGGTCAGCTTCGGATCCTGGCAGACGCTGCCGGACGGGCACTGGCTGTTCTTGACGTTCCAGAACAGGTTGCCCGAGTAGCTCACGGTCGCCGTGCTGTTGTACACGATGTGGCCGATGGACAGCGCGCTCGGAGCCAGATAGTACGGCTTGCCGACGATGGCGTTGTTCTGGATCGTGAGCTTGGCCGACGCGGTGCCGCCGGTGTTCATGATCGCGCCCTGGCCCTCGCTGATGATCGTGTTGTGACGCACGTTCACCACGTTGCCGTCCTTCATCGAGATCGACAGCGCATTGCCGTTGGCGCGGCACTGGTCGCCCGCCTGCATGAAGTCCTTGCCGGCGAAGTAGCTGCAATAGCCATTCAGGACCGAGTTCTCGATCGTGGCGTTGCCGTTGGTCTTGAGCTGGTTACCGGCATTCGCATACGAATGCAGGCGGCGCACGGTCAGCGTCGTGCCCGCGGCACCGTCGAGATACAGCAGGTCGACGCCGTCGGAGGTGTTGTGGTGGACCTCGGAGTCCTCGATCAGCCACTGGCCCGCGGTGTAATACGTGCCCATGCCGTCGCCGTAACCGCCGGCCTTCTGCGCCCAGCAGTTGATCTTCGCGCCGGTCTGCCAGTCTTCGGCGCAACCGTTCCACGCGATCTCGACCTGGCGCAGGATCATCTGACCGCTGTTCGAGCTTGCGCTGGTGCCGACGTTGCCGTCCCAGCCGGCCCAGCCGTTGGCGTTCATCTTGACGCGCTCCATGGTCCAGTTGGACAGGCCACCGGCGTTCATTGCGTAGGCCGCCAGGCCATGGATGTTCAGGTCATGCAGCCACACGTTGCTGGAAGCGCTCGCCTGGATACCGGCGCGAGCCCAGTTGCCGTACGGCGCGGAGGTCTTGTTGCACGCCGCCGAAGCCGTGGTATGGCCCGAGATGCAGTTGCTCTTGTCGGTGAGCTCCAGATAGCCGACTTCGACGTTGTTGCTGCCGACCAGGTTCAGCACGCTGTTGGCGCGCTCGGCGCCCCACAGCTTCGGCGGCTTGGCGCTGTTGCCCAGGATGCGGGTCGGGGCCGATGCGGTACCGCTCGGGATCTTGCCGAGCGCGCACGCGCTGCGGTCGCCGGAGGCGCAGGTGCCGGCCATGCCGGGCGCGCCGTAACCGATCATGTATTCGCCCGAGCCGATCATCAGCGTGTCACCGCCGGCAATGCGCGCGGTGCCGCTGCTCGGCAGGGCGTAGTAAGGATGCTTCCACGCGCAGTTCTGCGCGGTGCCGCTGCCGGAATACGGGGCGTCGGCGCGGCCGTTGCACTGGGTGGCATCGCCACCGTCGGTGCGGACGTAGAAGTTGGTGGCAGCCTGCGCCGAGCCGATGGCGAATCCGGCCGGCACGATCAACAGGGAGAGGACGGACTGGGTAAGCAGGCGACGCGAAACAACGAAAGACATGGATGCGGATTCCGGATGAGCCAAAAGAAGTGGCCCAGTCCCCTCTTGAGCCGGAGCGCATGCTAGGAATCGGCTTGGATGTGTTTTGGGTGGCGCGTCACAGAACCTGCTGATGAAAAAATCGCGTTCGAAAAACCGCTATTCATCAATAACAGAGGTTCAGAAATCACAGCTTTCGTGCTCCCCAACCATAAGAAAAGTCTGAGAAAAGTGCTCACTTCGTGGGGCAGAAATAGGAACTGCGCGAAGCGCAGTTGCCCGCCATCGCGAATCGGGGCTTCGAACCGCATCGGCGACAAAAGGAAACGGCGGGCCGAAGCCCGCCGTTGTTTTCCTGGCCGCCGGGAAACGCCCGGTGGAGCGTTTTGATGAAAACCGGTCGCCCCTGCGTTTTCCCGCTCAGAACTCGTAACGCACCGCCAGCGAGTACTGCCGCGGCGCGCCATAAAACCCGGTCAACACGCCCAGCGCCGCATTCAGGTTGTAACCGGTGGTGCGGTATTCCTCGTCGGCCAGGTTGGTGCCCTGCAGCGACAGCGACCAGGCATCGTCGATCGTCCAGATCACGCCGGCGTTGACCAGGCCATAGCCGTCCTGGGTGATCGGCTGTGCGCCGGTACGGACGATCTCGGTGGTGGCGACCACCTCGCTCTGGTAGCTGTAGCCCAGCCGCGCCGCCAGGTTGCCGCCACCGGACAGATCGGTGCGGTACTCGACGTTGATCGCGCCCGAGAACTCCGGAGCGTTGGTGAATTCCTGCTCGTCGGCGATATCCACGCCGGCATACAGGAACTCGTCGTACTTCGCGTCGAGCCACGCCAGGTTGCCTACGATCAGCCAGTGCGGGGTCGGCAGCCACTGGTACTCGACTTCGGCGCCTTCCACCGTGCCCTTGCCGGCGTTGGTGAAGTCGCCGAAGAACGCATCATTGGTGCCGTCGCCATTGCTGTCGAAGGCGGTGAAGACCGACAGCTGGATGTCCTCGTACTTGTTGTGGAACGCGGCCACGTTGAGGAACATCGTCTGGTCGAAGAACGCCATCTTGCTGCCGATCTCGTAGCTGTCGACGGTCTCGTCGTCGAACGGCTCGGCCGAGCGCGGCACCGCGGTGGCCTGGGCGCGGATGTTAAAGCCGCCCGACTTGAAGCCGCGCGTCGCCAGGCCGTAGACCATGATGTCCGGCGTGATCTGGTAGTCCAGCGAGATCTTGGGCGACGTGTTCTCAAAGCCGATGCGCTTGTCGAAGTTGGCGGCGACCGGGGTCGGGTTATTGGCCGCGCATCGCACTGCCAGCTGGGCGAAGGTAGCGTCGCGGTAGCAACGGTTGAGGACGACCGCATGCTTCTTCTCATCGGTGTAGCGCACGCCGACGTCGAGCTTGAGCTTCTGCGTCAGGTCGAACGTCCAGTCGGCATAGCCGGCGACGCTGTCGGTGTAGACCGTGCCCTGGGTGTCGCCGAAGGACAGGTTGAAGAAGTTGTTGAGCACCTGGCCGCCGGCCTGGCCGTCGAAGGCGTAGATGCCCATCACGCCGCGCGCACGGCCGCCGGCATCGTAGTTGACCTGCAGTTCGTTGCTGATCTGCTCGTCGCTGTAGAACGCCTTCACGTCGGCGATCTTGTTGGGCAGCGTGTCGAAGTCGATGTTGGTCTCGGTGTCGGACTCGCGCTTGGCCAGGATGTACTTCGCGCTCCAGTCCTCGTTGATGCGCCAGTTGACCGTGGCCGAGGCACCCTTCATATCCGTGTCGTTGACGTTGGGCATGCCGTTGCGCACGTCGTAGCGGTCGTCCAGCGGCAGCAGGCCCGGAGCGA
Source organism: Lysobacter niastensis (assembly GCF_031457115.1). Taxonomy (GTDB): domain Bacteria; phylum Pseudomonadota; class Gammaproteobacteria; order Xanthomonadales; family Xanthomonadaceae; genus Lysobacter_J; species Lysobacter_J niastensis_A. Next base: position 1,627,759 of record NZ_JAVDVY010000001.1, on the reverse strand, counting down.
AACGGTTGGGCGCCAGCATCTTGGCGCCGCGCACGCCGGACTGATCGTCCATCCAGTCGAACGCGAACTGGATGTTGAGGTCGTCGCTGACATAGGCACCGAGCTGGCCGCGAGCCGCCAGGATTTCCTTGTCGCTGACCTCCTGTCCCGAGGTTAGGTTGTCGCCGAACCCATCGCGGTTGAGGCTGGCCACGGCCAGGCGGCCGCGCAGCGCGCCGTCGCCGACCGAACTGGAAATCGCGGCACGGGCGTCGAGCTGGTTGTAGTTGCCGATGGTGATCGAGCCGAACCCTTCCGGCTCGACCGTCAGGCCGCGCGAGATGTACTTGATTGCACCGCCGATGGTGTTCTTGCCGTACAGCGTGCCCTGCGGGCCGCGCAACACTTCGATGCGCTCCACGTCGAACACGTCCAGCAGCGCGCCTTGCGGGCGGGCAATATAGACGTCGTCCATGTAGATGCCGACGCCGGGGTCCACGCCCCACAACGGATCGGACTGGCCGATGCCGCGGATGTAGGCGGTGACGGTGCTGCTGGAGCCGCGCGCGGCATAGATGGTCAGGTTGGGCACCAGGCCGTCGAGGTCGGCGAGGTCCTCGACGTTGAGCTTGTCCAGCGCCTGTGCGGTGAACGCGGTCACCGCCACGGGCACTTCCTGCAGGGTCTCCTCGCGCTTGCGCGCGGTCACCGTGACCGAGGTGAGCGTGGTGGCGTCGGCGCTGGCCTCGGTCTGCGAGGACACGTCCTGCGCCCAGGCGGCTGGCGCGAGCAGCGCGCAGGCGATGGCGACGCTCAGGCCGCTCCTTGCCTTGGTGCCCCTGGTCTTGTTGCCGTGATTCATGGTGACGCTCCTCCCCCAGTCCCGTTCGATGAAGCGCTCCGGTCCGCTGTTCCTCATGGCCGGAATACGCAATGACCGACGGGCCCTCCCCCGTCATGACCGACAGACTAGGAGGCAGCCACCCCCGGCCGCATCTGTACCTTTGGACAATGCCGGCGCATGGCCCCGGCGCGGAGACTCTGTCGTCATAGCTTTAGCTCGTCGTTCCCGTGAGGCGGGCTCCGCTCACCTGGCGGAGCCGGACATCCGGGTGCATGGATGCCCTTTCCCGGGACGACGAGCCAGACATCCGTACCCGGGGACGTAGATGGATTTCCTGATCGTGCTGGCCGCGCTGTGCTTCCTGATGTTCGTGGCCTACCGCGGCTACAGCGTGATCCTGTTCGCGCCAGTGGCCGCGCTGGGTGCGGTGCTGCTGACAGACCCGTCGCTGGTCGCGCCGATGTTCACCGGCTTGTTCATGGACAAGATGGTCGGCTTCCTCAAACTGTATTTCCCGGTGTTCCTGCTCGGCGCCGTGTTCGGCAAGGTGATCGAACTGTCGGGCTTTTCCAAGTCGATCGTGGCAGCGACCATCCGCCTGTTCGGCGCCGGTCGCGCGATGCTGTCGATCGTGGCGGTGTGCGCGCTGCTGACCTATGGCGGCGTGTCGCTGTTCGTCGTGGTGTTCGCGGTGTATCCCTTCGCCGCCGAACTGTTCCGCCAGAGCCACATTCCCAAGCGGCTGATCCCCGGCACGATCGCGCTGGGTGCCTTCACCTTCACGATGGACGCGCTGCCGGGCACGCCGCAGATCCAGAACATCATCCCGACCACGTTCTTCGGCACCGACACCTGGGCCGCGCCGATACTCGGTACGACAGGCGGCGTCTTCATCCTGGCCGTCGGCCTGGCCTATCTCGACTGGCGCCGCCGCGCCGCGCTCAAGGCAGGCGAAGGCTACGGCGATCAGCTGGTCAACGAGCCGGCGCCGTTCACCGGCGGCCGACTCGCCCACCCCGCCATCGCCATCGCACCGCTGGTGCTGGTGGGCGTGGCCAACAAGCTATTGACCGGCTGGATTCCGCGCTTCTACGGCAGCAGCCACAGCTTCGACCCGGCGGTCATCGGCAGCGCCACGCCGGTAGTGCAGGAAGTGTCCAAAGTCGCCGCGATCTGGGCCGTGCAGGGCGCGCTGCTGCTCGGCATCGCCACGGTGCTGGTGTTTGCCTGGAAACCGGTGATGGCCACCTTCGCCGAGGGCAGCAAGTCAGCCATCGGCGGCGCGTTGCTGGCCGCGATGAACACAGCCTCCGAGTACGGCTTCGGTGCGGTCATCGCGGCGCTGCCGGGCTTCCTGGTCGTCGCCAATGCGCTGAGCGCAATCCCCAATCCGCTGGTCAACGAGGCGGTCACCGTGACCGCGCTGGCCGGCATCACCGGCTCGGCCTCAGGTGGCATGAGCATCGCGCTGGCGGCGATGGCCGAGACCTTCATGGCGAATGCCAACGCGGCGGGCATCCCGATGGAAGTACTGCACCGCGTCGCCTCGATGGCCTCCGGGGGCATGGACACGCTGCCGCACAACGGCGCGGTGATCACGCTGCTCGCCGTCACCGGCCTGACCCATCGCCAGGCCTACAAGGACATTTTCGCGATCACGCTGATCAAGACGGCCGCGGTGTTCGTCGTCATCGGCACGTTCTACGCGACCGGGCTGGTTTAGAAAGCCCTGCCCTGCGTTGCAGACAAGCCAATGCGCTGGCTCATGCAGATCAAGTGACGCTGCGGTTGGTGCCAAGCTCCGCCTCGACGGACAGGTTCTCCAGGTCGCGTCCTAGCGACGCGGCCGCGATCAGCTTGCCGGCCCGGAAATACCTGGCGATGAAATCGTGCGTGGCGGGATCGCCATCGACCCGGACTTCGTCCCAACCTGCCGCATGCCCGGTGACGCGCAGATCGTGGCCGTAATGGTGGGTCCAGAAGTACGGCACGTCGGTAAACGCCTTGCCGGCGCCGAGCATGTTCGCCGCGGCGGCCTGACCTTGCCGCTGCGCATGCACCCAGTGCTCCACCCGGATCAGCTCGCCGTCGTATCGATAACGGGCGACATCGCCGGCGGCGAAGATGCCTGCAACGGAGGTCTGCAGGGTGTCGTCGACGACGATGCCGTTGTCGACAGCCAACCCGGCTGCGGCGGCCAGTTCGGTGCGCGGTGCAACGCCCGCCCCGACGATCAGCAGGTCCGCCGGCACGCGACTGCCATCACTCAGCGTCAGCACGCTGCCGTCGTAGCCGTTGGCTTCCACGTCGAGGTGGAACACCACACCCTGCTCCCGATGCAGGCCGGTGAGGAAGCCACCGATGTCGGGGCCCAGCACGCGTGCCATCGGCACCTCGTCGCGCTCCACCACGTGCACCTCGAGCCCGCGGGCACGCAGTGCGCCTGCTGCTTCCATACCGATGAAACCGCCACCGACCAGGGCGACCGATTTCGCCTTGCCGCTCGCGGCGATGATCGCCGTCGCATCGGCCAGCGACCGCAACAGGAACACGTTGGGCAGGTCGAACCCGGGTAGAGGCAAGCGGCGTGGCTCGGCACCAGTGGCGATCAGCAGCGCATCAAAGGCATGGCGCTCGCCTGTCGTGGTCGATACCTGCCTGCCCGCCGTATCGATGCCGGCGACCTGGCAGTCCAGCTTCAGATCGATTCCATGCCCGGTATAGAAATCCGCTCCCTGCAGCGGAATCCAGTCTTCAGGCGCCGAGCCCGCGAGGTAGTCCTTGGACAGATTGGGGCGGTCGTAGGGGGCGGCATCGTCGGCGCTCAGCATCGTCAGGCTTCCCGTGTAGCCCAGTTCCCGCAACCGCAGCGCTGCCGCATATCCGGCGGCACCGCCGCCAATGATGACGATGCGTCGGGGTTCCTCCAGCGGCCGCGTCGAGGTCATGTCCGTGGGCGCGGCTTCCCCGCGCACGAAGACCATGTCGTCGATGATGTCCACCTGCCATGTCGCCAACGCGGCAAACGCCGGGGCATGCCGCGCGCGGCCGGTGCGCAGGCTGAAACAGGCGTGGTGCCACGGACACCGGATCTCGTCGCCGACCACCAGCCCTTCCGCCAGCGGCGCTCCGTAATGCGTGCAGGTCCCGCCAAGCGCATGGATCTCGCCGTCCGTTCGCGCCAGCAGCACCGCCGTGCCATCGACATGGCCCGCCAGCACGCCCGCATACGGAATGCTGACCAGCGACACGCCCAGGCTGAAATCGGGACCAGAGGGTTGAGCGTCGCTTTGCGACATGGCATGACTCCTGTGGGCTTACATCGGCTGGCTCGCTGGCGAACAGTGTGGCGCAGCGATGCTGGCGGTTCGCGTGAAGGCCGTGTTTTCCGGCGCCGTCCCGGGCGCATCCTCACGCCGCGACCCATGGTGGCTCGGCAGAATCGGAAGCCAGCTTCCACCGGGCTTCCAAAAGGCTGCCGCATGGCTTCGTTCAACGTGCTGACCGTGAACGTGCACATGGGCTTCAACCTTCTGAACCGACGCTTCGTCCTGCCCGAACTGCGCGACGCCATCGGCCAGGTGGCGGCGGACGTGGTGTTCCTGCAGGAAGTGCTGGGCGAGCACGCGCATCACGCCCGCCGTCACGCCAACTGGCCATCGAACTCCCAGTACGAATACCTGGCCGACACGTTATGGCCGCAGTTCGCCTACGGCCGCAATGCGGTGTATCCGCACGGTCATCACGGCAATGCCCTGCTCTGCAAATTCCCCATCGTCTCGTTCGCCAATCGCGATGTATCGGTTCACGGCCACGAGCAACGCGGCCTGCTGCACGCGATCGTGCGAATTCCCGGCCATCCCGGCCAGGTGCACACGATCTGCGTGCACCTGGGACTTCGCGAATCGCACCGTCGCGAGCAGATCGGCCTGCTGTGCGGGATTGTCCGCGATGAAATTCCCGGGGACGCGCCGGTCGTCGTAGCCGGCGACTTCAACGACTGGCGTGCACGCGGGCATGCGCTGATGCGCGAGTGCGGGCTGGAAGAGGTGTTCGAACGCGCCACCGGTCGCCTGCCCCGGACCTTCCCCTCGCGCTGGCCGCTGCTGGCGCTCGACCGCATCTACGTGCGGCAAGCGCGCGCCAGCGGGATGGAGGTCCTGTCGATACACCCCTGGTCGCACCTGTCCGACCACCTGCCCCTGCTGGCCCGCATCGAGCTGGACGAGCCGGCTCCGGAGCGTGTGCCTTGAGATGGCGTGGCACCCCGATCGACCGTTGGCGCGGCGGCAATCGAGTGCAACTGCTGGAAAACGGCGAGGAATTCTTCGCGCGCGTGTTTGAGGCCATCGACGCCGCGCGGCAGGAAGTCCTACTGGAAACCTTCATCCTGTTCGAGGACAAGGTGGGGCTTGAACTCCATCGGCACCTGATCGACGCCGCCCGACGCGGCGTGCGCGTGGAGGTACTGGTCGATGGCTTCGGATCGCCCGGCTTTTCCGACGATTTCCTGCAGGCGCTGACCGACGCCGGCATCCGCATGCGCGTCTACGACCAGCATCCGTCCTGGCTCGGCATCCGCCTGCACGTGTTCCGGCGGATGCACCGCAAGATCGTGGTGACCGATGGCCACCTGGCGTTCGTGGGCGGCATCAATTATTCGGCCGATCACCTCGCCGACTTCGGACCGACCGCCAAGCAGGATTACGCCGTCGAAGTGGAGGGACCTGTCGTGGAAGATCTCGCCGCCTTCACACGCTCGGCCATCCCGTCGAAGGGAACCGGCGCGCCGTGGCGCCCCGCCGCGACGACCACTTCGCCGCCTGCCGGCAAGGCAGAGGTGCTGCTTCTGCCCCGAGACAATGCACGCCATACGCGCAGCATCGAGTTGGAGTACCGCCAGGCCATCCGCGCGGCCCGGCGCGAGGTGGTGATCGCCAATGCGTATTTCTTCCCGGGCTACGGATTCCTGCGCGACCTGCGCCGGGCGGCGCGGCGCGGCGTGAAGGTGTCGCTGATCTTCCAGGGCGAGCCCGATACGCAACTGGCGCGACTGGCCGCGCGCAGCCTCTACCGTCACCTGCTCGATGCCGGCGTCCACATCCACGAGTACTGCAAACGCCCGTTCCACGGCAAGGTGGCGGTGATCGACGACGAATGGAGCACGGTGGGTTCGAGCAACCTGGATCCGTTGAGCCTGTCCCTGAACCTGGAGGCGAACGTCTTCATCCGCGACCGCGAGTTCGCCGAGCACCTGCGCGCACGCCTGGACGGACTGCTGCAACAGGACTGCCGCAAGGTGGATTCCGCCAGCGTTCCACGCGGCCGCTTCTGGCAGGTGCTGACCCGCCCGCTGCTGTTCCACTGCCTGCGCAAGTTTCCGGATTGGGCCGGCTGGGTGCCGGCACACGCGCCCAGGACCGAGCTCGCGACACCACCCGCCCCAGCGCCCGATGCCGATGCGACCGAAGCGGGTGCGCCCGAAGGCACCGCGGCGCCGGAACAAAAGCCGTGACCGCGCATCGGTCGCGCATGCGGCGTGTGCGGCGCGTCGCGTTCGCGGTGTTCCTGGTGATCGCGGGCGTCCTGCTGGTCCGTTACGCCCTCACCGTGGACTGGCCGCAGGTGGCGCAGGCCCTGGCCCGCTACGGCGCATCGACGTTGCTGTTGGCCATGGTGCTCGTCGCGGCAAGCTATCTGCTGTTTTGCGCGTACGACCTGGCGGCACGACGCTACAGCCACCACACGCTGCCGACAGGACGGGTGATGGCCATCGCCTTCACCAGCTATGCCTTCGGCCTCAACATCGGCGCGCTGGTAGGCGGCGTCGGATTCCGTTACCGCTTGTACGCGCACGCCGGGCTGGCGGTCGGCACGATCAGCCGCATCGTCGCCTTCAGCATCGCCACCAACTGGCTGGGCTATCTGTTGCTGGCAGGCCTGCTGTTCGCCAGCCGTCGGATCGTTCCGCCGCCACACTGGGGACTTACCGGCACGGTTGCGTCGTGGCTGGGCTGGGCGATGCTGGCTGCCGTGGCGGCCTATCTGCTCGCCTGCCATCTGACGCACGGTCGCGTACTCCATTTGCGCGGCCGCCACTTCCGCCTGCCCTCGCCGCTGCTCGCAATGCTGCAACTGGTCATATCGGTCAGCAACTGGGTGGTGATCGCGGCACTGCTGCTGGTGCTGATGCCCGAGGGCATCGGCTATACCGCGGTCTTCGGTGCATTACTGGTCTCCGCCGTGGCCGCCGCGATCACGCACATTCCCGCGGGAATTGGCGTGCTCGAGGCCGTGTTCCTGGCGCTGCTCGGCCACCTCGCCACCGCCCCCGCGTTGCTGGCGACGCTGCTGGCATTTCGCGCCTGCTTCTACCTGGTGCCGCTGCTGGTGGGGGTTGCGACCTATGCCGTCCTGGAATCGCAAGCCAAGCGGTCGCCCGCTTGATCGGCCTGATCTGAGCCTAGCCGTCGCGACCGGGCTGATTTAGTATTTTGACTAACAGGCCGACACGCACCGGCCGGATCCCCGCTCCACGTTGTCAGCCCTTCGAAAGATCCTCCACGTCGACATGGACGCCTTCTACGCGTCGGTCGAGCAGCGCGACGACCCCAGCCTGCGGGGCCGTCCGGTCGTGGTCGCCTGGCGTGGCGCTCGCTCGGTGGTGTGCGCGGCCAGCTACGAGGCGCGCAAGTTCGGCGTGCGCTCGGCGATGCCGGCGATTCGGGCCGAGCGGCTGTGCCCGCAGGCGGTGTTCGTGCCGCCGGATTTCGTGCGCTACAAGGCGGTGTCGCGGCAGGTGCGCGAGATCTTCGCCCGCCATACCGATCTGATCGAGCCGTTGTCGCTCGACGAGGCCTACCTCGACGTCACCACGACCAGGACCGGCCTGCCTACCGCCACCGCAACGGCCGAGGCGATCCGCGCCGCGATCCGCGAGGAGACCCAACTGACGGCTTCGGCCGGGGTCGCTCCCAACAAGTTCCTGGCCAAGATCGCCTCGGACTGGCGCAAGCCCGATGGCCTGTTCGTGATCCGCCCGCACCAGATCGAGGCGTTCCTGGCGCCGCTACCGGTTGGTCGCTTGCCAGGCGTCGGCAAGGTCACCGAAGCGCGCCTGCAGGAGTTGGGCATCACGACCGTCGACGACCTGCGCACGCTCGGACTGGCCGAACTCGAACTGCGTTTAGGCCGTTGGGGCAGGCGCCTGCACGAACTGTCGTTCGGCATCGACGAAAATCCGGTGGAGCCCGAACGCCCCACGCTGCAGATCTCGTCCGAGGACACCTTCGAACGCGACCTGCCGCTGGACGAACTGGAACCGCACATCCATCGCCTTGCCGAGAAAACCTGGTCCGGCTACGAGCGTGAGCGTGCCGGCGACCACGCCCGTATCGCGCGTACGGTCGTGCTCAAGCTCAAGACCAGCGACTTCCGCATCCTCACCCGCAGCCTGACGCCGACCGAACGGCCGGCATCGCTGGACGCACTGGCGCGCATCGCCTGCGATCTGCGCGCGCGGGTACCGCTGCCGGCGACCACGCGCTACCGACTGGTCGGCGTGGGCCTGTCGGGCTTCGTCGACGAGGATGGCGGCGACGCGCAGAGCGATCTGTTCGGCTGACCTGCTTCGGTTCAACCCGCGGCGGACGAGCAGGCACGGAACAGGTCGCGCTGCCCGTCGTACTCCGGCGTGCTGACCTGCATCAGCCCCAACACCGAATGGAACAGGTTGTCCTGGCTGGCCGGCGCCTGGGCTTCGCGCTTCATGCATTGCATGTCGATGCCGCGCGACGCCGCAAACCCTGAGGACAGCCACATCACCATCGGCACGCGGGTCTGTGTTTCCGGCGCGATGGCATAGGGCACGCCATGCAGGTAGAGGCCGTTCTCGCCGAGCGATTCGCCGTGGTCCGACAGGTAGATCAGTGCGGTATCGCGATCGGTCTGCGCGGCCAGCATGCGGATCGTGCTCGCCAGGAACTCGTCGGTGTGCAACACGGCGTTGTCGTAGGCGTTGACGATCTGCTGTTGGCTGCAATCGCCCAGTTCGGAGGTTTCGCAGACCGGTGTGAAGCGGCGCAGGTGCGTCGGATAGCGCTTGTAGTAGGCCGGACCGTGGTTGCCGAGCTGATGCAGCACGACCACGACGTCGCCGTTGCGGCGATCGACCGCGCCGGCCAGGCCCTGCAGCATCACCTCATCCATGCAGCCTTCCGCATCGCATACCTTCGGCACACTGGCGTGCTCGAAGGACTCGAATGCGAGGCCGTCGCAGACCCCTTTGCAACCGGTCTGGTTGTCGCGCCACAGCGTGTGGATGCCGGCGTGCTCGAGCACGTGCAGCAGCGATTCGGAATGCTTGACCCGGTCCTTGTCGTAGTGCGCGCGGCCCCACGGCGAGAACATGCACGGCACCGACACCTCGGTGGCCGAGCCGCAGGAGCTGACCTGCGTGAAGTTGATCGGCGCCAGCCGGCTGAGCTCGGGCGTGGTCTGGCGCGCGTAGCCGTTGAGGCCCCAGTTTTGCGCGCGCACGGTTTCGCCCACCACCAGCACCAGCAGGCGAGGCCTGGCCTCCATCGGACGCCCGGCGATATGCGCATTGATGCCCAGCGGCGTGCGCGGACGATGCTTGCCGGCCTGGTCGTCGGCCAGCACGCGGCCCAGCGATACCAGGTAGTTGCCGGGCGTGACGAGGTGGCGCAGTTCGCGATGGTTGCGCATCAGCGCCGACAGGTTCTGGAACGACCCCAGCGCAGCACCGCTGGCGACCATCACCGCGAGCAGCACCCAGGCGCCGCGCACCATCACGGCACGGCCCATCGCGCGATGGCGAAGACGCACGCGCCACACCATCAGCGACGGCAGCACGCCCAGGGTCAGCAGCGAAGGCAGCATGCCGGCCGAAACCAGTTCGCCCGATTCCTTTCCGTCGGTGTGCAGGATGTTGCGGATCATGTCCGCATCCAGGTACACGGTGTACTGGCTCATGAAGTGCGCCGCGACCGAGGTCACCAGCAGCAGCGCGATCAGCAGCGGCTTGGCCGTCCAGCGATTGAGCAGCAGGCACAGCAGCAGAACATTGAGCGACCCCACCATGGCCACCAGGCTGACAGCAGTGGACCAATGTCCGTGCAACGCGCCCGTCCCGGATACCGCCCGGAAGAACGCGCCGTTGCAGAACAACGTGAAGAACCCGGCCGCGATCAGCGCCAGCCTCTCCACGGTCATTTCCGGCCTGAAGTCCGCCAACCGGCGCAACGCCGGCCACACAGAAGCGATGCCGGCGGGGCGGCTGCGTACGATCGTGCTCATGCTGAGGCGGCCCTGCGCAGGAACAGCAGATAGGCCAACAACGCGGTCGCCCAGCAGATGCCCGCGGTCCAGACGTCGTGCGACAGGAAATGCGCGCCACGCAGCTGCTGCGAAATGCCGAACAGCAGGCCCAGCCCGCCACCGACAACCAGGCCCAGCCAACGCCATTGCGGACGCACGACCAGCAGGAAGAAATACAGGGCCAGCCAGGCATAGCCGCCGCTCGAATGGCCGGCCGGGAAGCAGGCGCCGCGCGAGAGGCCGATCGGACGCATCGCGAACAGGCCGATGTAGGGACGCTCGCCGCCGTAGCCCAGCAGGTCCCAGGGGCAATCCATGTTCGACCAGGTCTTGACCCAGGCCACCAGCGCCGTGGACAGCAGCGTCGCGAGCGCCAGGTAGGCCAGCGGCCTGCGCAGCGCCGTGAGGCTGTCCCGCGAGCGCGCGACGATCCACGCCGCCAGCACGCCCAGCCACGCCATCGTGCTCAGATCGCGCCCCAGCAAGTGGATCACGTCCTCGGTCAGGAAAGCGTGGCGCAGCGACCAGCGATGGCCCTGCCATGCGTACAGCCGGTCGGCCAGCCACTGGTCGCCGTGCAGGGCCATCGAGGCGAAGGCCAGCACCGCGAACGCCGCCAGCGGCAACCAGGCATGGAGCACGAAGAAGCGAGTGTCATGACGAACGGGCTGACGCGGGCTGGTCTCGGGGAAACCGCTGGCGCTATCGGCTGGGAACAGATTCGGCGTGAGCCACCATGTGCTGCCACTCCTGGCACTGCTTTTCATCGAGGGGGGGCTGGTCATCGGCGGTCGCGGGGCATCGGCTGCATATCGGGCCGGGCGATGATCGGGTCCGTCGTGTCGGAGACCGGTAGGAACGGCCTTCGATGCCCGTTAAGACGCTCGCCATCGGCGGCACACTGCGGCTCGGCGTTCATGTTTGCGCCGTTCCGGGCCGGAGCCTTGCCGATGCGCCCTCGTCGCGGGAATATCGCCGCATCGTTCCGACCGGTTTCCGACGCATGCGCATCGAAACTGAATGGCTGCGCGTTCGCGCATCACCTGTTTCCGGATGAGGGGCCATCGTCGATGCGCGTGCTGGTAGTGGAGGACAACCGCAGCCTGGTCGCGAACCTGTTCGATTATTTCGAGGCGCGCGGCCACGTCCTCGACGCCGCACCCGATGGCCCCACGGGCCTGCACCTGGCTGTCACCCAGCATTACGACGCGATCGTGCTGGACTGGATGCTGCCGCGGATGGACGGACGCGAAGTACTCAGTCGTCTTCGCGATTCCGGCGCCGACGTGCCCGTGCTGATGCTGACCGCCCGCGATGAACTGCCCGACAAGATCGCCGGCTTTCGCGCCGGCGCCGACGACTACCTCACCAAGCCTTTCGACCTGCCCGAACTCGAGGTGCGGCTGGAAGCGCTGGTCACCCGCGCCAGCGGACGCGGACGCAGCAAACTGTTGCAGGTGGCCGACCTCAGGCTCGACCTCACCACGCTGGAGGCCACCCGCGGCGGCCGCACGCTGCATCTCTACCCGGCTTGCCGCAAGCTGCTGGAGGTGCTGATGCAATCGAGCCCTGCCGCGGTCACCCGCGAGCGCCTGGAACATGCGCTGTGGGGCGATAGTCCGCCCGACGGCGACATGCTGCGCTCGCATGTCTACGAACTGCGCCGAAGCGTCGATGGCCCGTTCCCGGTGAAGCTGATACACACGTTGCCCCGCGTGGGCTATCGGCTGGCCAACGTCACCGACACCGACACCGACGATCGGGAGGCGACCGCCGATGGCAGCGACTAGATCCGGCCTGCGCCGGCGCATCCTGCTCGGCCTGATCGGCTACGTGGTGGTGCTGTCGATCGCGGTGATCCTGCATGGGTTCATCGTCAACGAACATGCCGAACAGCTGGTCTGGCAGACCCTGCTCGATTCCGAACTCGACCACCTGCTGGAACGACAGCGCGAGGACCCGAACTTTCGCTGGGTCGACACCCGGAACATCGCTTTCTACGACGGCCACCGGCCCGACACCCTGCCCCCGGCGCTGCGCGGCCTGAAACCCGGCGTATACGACGACGTCATGGTCGACGGCGTCGAGCGTGTCGTGCTGGTGCGCCAGGCCGAAGGCCGGCCGCTGATGCTGGCGCTGGACATCACCGACCTGGAGCAGCGCGAATTCGACATGGGGCTGACCGTGATCGGCTCGGCGATCACGCTGATCGTGCTGCTCGGCCTGGCCATCGCCTGGAGCGTGAACCGACTGGTGCGTCCGCTCAGCAACATGGCCCACAAGATCGCCGGGCTGCAACCGGACCAGTCGGGACAGCGCATCGAAGTGCCCGACACGGCCAGCGCCGAACTGGTGGTCATCGCCGATGCGCTCAACGATTACCTGCAGCGCAACGACCGCTACGTCGAGCGCGAACGCGTGTTCATCGACAGCGCCAGCCACGAGTTGCGCACGCCGATCGCGGTGATCGCCGGCGCCAGCGAGATCGCGTTGCAACACGAGATGCCCGCCGCGACGCGCGGCCAGCTGATGCGCATCCGCCGCACCGCCCGTGACGTCGAGCATCTGATCTCGCTGCTGTTGGTGCTCGCTCGCGACCCCGCGCGACTGGCTCGCAGCAGCGACCACGTGGCGCTCGACCAGTTGCTCCCGGAGATCGTCGAGGACCATCGTTACCTCACCCGCGACAAGGACCTGACCGTCACCCTGGCGCCGATGCCGGCCATAGAGATCGTCGCGCCGCTGCCGATCGTGCAGGCCGCCGTCGGAAACCTCCTGCGCAACGCGATCGAGCACAGCGATCGTGGCGAAATAACGGTTCGCCTGGAAAATCCGGCGACCGTGGTGATCGACGATCCGGGACACGGCATGACACCAGAGGAAATCAGCGCCATCTACGCGCGCGTCGCCCGCGGTGGCGGTGATCGCGGCGGCAGCGGCATCGGCCTGGACCTGATTTCGCGGCTGTGCGAGCACCTGGGATGGCAGCTGGACATCGCCTCGAGTCATGGAAGAGGCACCACGACGACCCTGCGGTTCCAACGCAAGGACGAATCGGTTCCACCAGCCGGTTGATCGAAGTTCGCCAACGCTGAAATGTTCAGATAACTGCGGGCCGCCCCCACGCCGCCATCACGCCGCGCTTGCTTTAGTGGATCAACACCACCACCGCGCAGGCCCGTCATGCTCGATAGCGTCGTCGAACTGCTCGCAAGGACCAATGGAATGGCCACCGGCCGGTCCGGACCGATGGAACGTGAAGTCGCGGCGGTGTTCACGACACTCGAAGCGGTGCATTCGGACTACGTCGGGATGTTCGACATGGTCCGTCGGGCGATAGTCGCGGGCGAGCCGGTCCGGGACATCGCGCAAACCCTGCTCCTGCGGAGCCCTGAAGAAGCCAGCGAGCGCACCGCAGTACTCGCGCACACGCGCCTGTTGCTGGCCGACATGTTCGGTTCCGACGCGTATCCCTTCCTGCGTGCCGTATCCGCGTACTTCGTCGCCTTGCCGTTGTCGGGAGAGGGCCAGGTGGCCAGTGCCCTCCAGCGCGCCATGGAGCAAGCCCAGCGCACTGGGGACGATTCACTCCACGCCCGCGCGGAAATCGCCCGATCGACCCATGCCAGCCTGCGTTGCCTGCAGGAACAGTGGGAAGCGGTCTGTCGTGAGCATGCGAAGCTGGAGGCGATCCCGGAAACCACCGCTGCTCCGGCGGCTGCGGACGATGCGGTCGCGGCGATCACGCCGCTGATGGCGGCGGCCGTCGGCGCGCGCATGCCGCTTCGAAGCGGCCGGGAATTCCTGGCGGACGCGCTGTTGTAAGACTTCGCGCATCACCTTCCATGCGTGGCTGGCGATTGGAGGCACACGTGGACAAAGAAAAAGCGGGCCGAGGCCCGCTTTTCCGTGTCGCTTGAAGCATGAGGCAGCGGCTTATTCGGCCGGCACGCCCTCGCCTTCCTCGACGGCCTTCATCGACAGGCGGATGCGGCCCTGCTTGTCGACTTCCAGCACCTTGACCTTCACGGTGTCGCCTTCCTTGAGCTTGTCGGAGACCTTCTCCACGCGCTCGCTGGAGATCTGCGAGACGTGCACCAGGCCGTCCTTGCCCGGCAGGATCGTGACGAACGCACCGAAGTCCATGATCTTGGCGACCTTGCCTTCGTAGATGCGGCCCGGCTCGACGTCCGAGGTGATCTGCTCGATGCGCGACTTGGCGGCCTGGGCGGCAGCGGCGTTCACCGAGGCGATGACGATGGTGCCGTCGTCCTGGATGTCGATCTGCGTGCCGGTCTCCTTGGTGATGGCCTGGATGGTCGAGCCACCCTTGCCGATCACTTCGCGGATCTTGTCCGGGTGGATCTTCATCGTCAGCAGGCGCGGGGCGTACTCGCTCAGCTCGCTGCGCGGGGTCGTGAGGGCATGCGCCATCTCGCCGAGGATGTGCAGGCGACCGGCCTTGGCCTGGGCCAGCGCGGTCTTCATGATTTCCTCGGTGATGCCCTGGATCTTGATGTCCATCTGCAGGGCGGTCACGCCTTCGGAAGTACCGGCGACCTTGAAGTCCATGTCGCCGAGGTGATCCTCGTCGCCCAGGATGTCGCTCAGCACGACGAAGTTGTCGCCTTCCTTCACCAGGCCCATCGCGATGCCGGCGACCGGTGCCTTGATCGGCACGCCCGCGTCCATCAGCGCCAGCGAGGAACCGCAGACCGACGCCATCGACGAGGAGCCGTTCGACTCGGTGATCTCCGAGACCACGCGGATCGTGTACGGGAACTCCTCGACCGTCGGCATGACGGCGAGCACGCCGCGCTTGGCGAGGCGGCCATGGCCGATTTCGCGACGCTTCGGGCCCATCATGCGGCCGGCTTCACCGACCGAGAACGGGGGGAAGTTGTAGTGGAACAGGAAGTGTTCCTTGTACTCGCCGGAGACGGCGTCGATGATCTGGCCGTCGCGGGCGGTGCCCAGCGTCGCCACGACAATCGCCTGCGTCTCGCCGCGGGTGAACAGCGAGGAGCCGTGGGTGCGCGGCAGCACGCTGACCTTGGAGCTGATCGGACGCACGGTGTCGAGCGCACGGCCGTCGATGCGGACCTTGGTGTCCAGCACCGAGCCGCGCATGGTCTGGTATTCGAGCTCGCCGAATTCCTTGGCCATCTCGCCGGCGTTCCAGCCGTCGGCTTCGGCGCGACCGGCCAGGGCCTGCATCGTGTCCTTCTTGATCGCGCCGATGGCGTCGCGGCGCTGCAGCTTGTCGCGCACCTTGAAGGCGTCGGCCAGCTGGCCGCCGATGGTTTCCTTCAGCGCGGCGATCATCGCCTCGTTCTTGGCCGGGGCCTGCCATTCGGACGGCTTGGTGCCGGCTTCGACGGTCAGCTCGTTGATCGCGTTGATCACCTTCTGCATCTCGCGATGGCCGAACATCACGGCGCCGAGCATCACTTCCTCGGACAGCATCTCGGCTTCGGACTCGACCATCAGCACCGCATTGGCGGTACCGGCGACGACCAGCTCCAGATCGGAGTCGGCCAGCTCGGCGGCGGTCGGGTTCAGCAGGTACTGGCCGTTCTTGTAACCGACCTTGGCGGCGCCGATCGGGCCCTGGAACGGGGTGCCGGCCAGCGCGAGCGCGGCGGACGCGCCGATCAGCGCCGGGATGTCACCGTCGATTTCCGGGTTCAGCGACATCACCGTGGCGATGATCTGGACTTCGTTCTTGTAGTCCTCGGGGAACAGAGGACGGATCGGGCGATCGATCAGGCGCGAGATCAGCGTTTCCTTCTCGGTCGCACGGCCTTCGCGCTTGAAGAAGCCACCCGGGATGCGGCCGCCGGCGTAGAACTTCTCCTGGTAGTCGACCGTCAGCGGGAAGAAGTCCTGCCCTTCACGCGCGCTCTTGGCGGCAACGGCGGTCACCAGCAGTACGGTGTCGTCCATCTTGACGATGACGGCGCCGCTGGCCTGGCGAGCGATCTCGCCGGTCTCCAGCGTTACGGTGTGGTTGCCGTACTGGAAGGTCTTGGTAATTTTTGCCACGGTGGTTTCCTATCGGTTCGGTGCGTTCCGGTCAAAGCCCTTGCCTTGTCCGGGTTGGCCGTGGGGGTGGCCTGTGTTTCGTGTGCAGCTCAAAAACGAACCGCGGCGCATCACTGCGCCGCGGTGGGTGTTTCGCTTAGCGACGCAGACCGAGTTTCTCGATCAGGGCCTTGTAGCGCTCGTTGTCCTTGCGCTTGAGGTAGTCGAGCAGGCTGCGGCGACGGTTGACCATCTGCAGCAGGCCGCGACGGCTGTGGTGATCCTGCTTGTGGACCTTGAAGTGGCCGGTCAGCTGCTCGATGCGAGCGGTCAGCAGGGCGACCTGGACTTCCGGCGAACCGGTGTCGGCGGCGCCGCGCTTGTTTTCTTCGATGATCTTGCTGGTGTCGATGGACATCGTATTGCCTCTTAGATGCGGGGCCTGCAGAAGCGGATCGGTCGCGTCATCTCCGCGCCGACGCACCGCCTGGCCCGCCGTTTGCTTGAAGGAATGGCACCTGTCGGTGCCGAGAGTGCTTGGAAAAGCCCGCGAATTGTAGCGGCCGAACCCTGTCCAGACAAGGCGTTAGCCCATCATCGGGAACGGCGTCGCACTATGCGTGGTCGCCTGAATGCGGCACACCGACCACCGGCTGGCCCGCCCAGCGGAACAGACGCTGCGGCGACAACCGCCCGTCGTTGCGTTGGCCCAGCCCCAGGCAACGCCCGGATGCGCCGAACGCCACCACCAATCCATCCGCCCCGCCCCCGCAGGGCACGGTCTGGCCGAAACCCAGGCGGCGTTCACCGTCCTCGTCCAGGACCACCCGCTCGTACCCGGACAGACCGTCCTCAATCGGGAGCAGGCAGGCATCCAGCGCAGTCTCACCCCGCTCCGCGATGGCACGTAATTCGTCCAGCGTGTACATGCGCGGAGTCGCGAACGGATCGACCCACAGCCGCCGCAGCGTGGCGACATGGGCGCCGCAGCCCAGCGTCTCACCCAGGTCCCGGACCAGGCTACGCACATAGGTGCCCGAACCGCACTCGACGTGAAGCCGCAGGTGCGAGCCCTCGCGCTCGAGCAACTCCAACTGATGCACCTGGACCTCGCGCACCGGCGCCTCGATGGTTTCGCCGCGGCGAGCGCGGGCGTAGAGCGGCTCCCCGCCCTGCTTGAGTGCGGAATAGATCGGAGCGCGCTGGCGGATCGGCCCGCGCAGCGGCGCCAGCGCGGTCTCGATGTCGGCGTCGTCCAGTGAGGGCACCGGCCGCTCGAGCAAGGTCGCGCCGTCAGCGTCGTCGGTATCGGTGGTGACGCCGAGGATCGCCATGGTCTCGTAGGCCTTGCGCGAACCGAGCAGCAGGCCGGCGATCTTGGTCGCCTCGCCGAAACAGATCGGCAAAAGCCCGGTGGCGAGCGGATCCAGGCTGCCGGTATGGCCAGCCTTCTCGGCGCGGAACAGATGCCGCGCCTGCTGCAGCGCCTGGTTGGAGCTGAGCCCGAGCGGCTTGTCTAGCAGTAGCAGCCCGTCCAGCGGGCGGAACACGGTGCGGGGTTTCTTGCTCATCTGGCCATTGTGTGTCGATCGTTCCGGACAACAAAATCTGGACAACAAAAAGGCGGCGAAACCGCCGCCTTTCATTACCGGAACCTGTGATCAGTCCGGCGTGTCCTCGCCGGGCGGATTGTCGCGCAGCAGATTGTCGATGCGCTCTCCCCGGTCGACGGAATCGTCGTAATGGAAATGCAGCTCCGGCACGTGGCGCAGCTTCATCGCCTTGCCCAACTGGAAGCGCAGCTCGCGCGACAGCTCCTTGAGGGCCTTGACGGCTTCCTTGGAGCGCTCGGCCTGCAGCGCGGTGACGAACACCTTGGCGTGGGCCAGGTCGCGCGTCACTTCGACGTCGGACACGCTGACCGAAGGCAGGCCGTGCTCGCGCACGGCCTCGCGCACCAGCGTGCCCAGCTCGCGACGGAGCTGGGCGGAAACGCGGTCAGTGCGATGGAACGACTTGGTCGGCATTTCGTCTTACCGGATTACAGCGTGCGCTGGACTTCGATGCGCTCGAAGCACTCGATCTGGTCGCCCGGCTTGACGTCGTTGTAGGCCTTCACGCCGATACCGCACTCGGTACCGTTGCGGACCTCGTCGACGTTCTCCTTGAAGCGACGCAGCGATTCCAGCTCGCCCTCGAAGACGACGGCGTTGTCGCGCAGCACGCGGATCGGCTTGTGACGCTTGACCACGCCCTCGACCACCATGCAGCCGGCGACCGCACCGAACTTGGAGCTGCGGAACACGTCGCGAACCTCGGCGGTGCCGATGATCTCTTCGCGGATCTCCACGCCCAGGATGCCCGACGCCACCTGCTTCACCTGGTCGATCACGTCATAGATGATCGAGAAGTAGCGCAGGTCGACGCCGTTGCCCTCGATCACCCTGCGCGCCGATGCGTCGGCACGGACATTGAAGCCGATGACCGTCGCCTTGGCGGTGGCTGCGGCGTTGGCGTCGGACTCGGTGATGCCGCCCACGCCCGAGGTGATGACGTTGATGCGGATCTGGTCGTTGGACAGCGCGGTCAGCGACTGGCGCAGCGCTTCGACCGAACCCTGCACGTCGGCCTTGATGACCAGGTTGAGGCTCAGCTGGCCCTCGCCCTTGCCCATCTGCGCCATGATGTCTTCCATGCGGTTGCCGGCAGCGGCGACCAGGCGCGATTCGCGACGCTTGGTGTCGCGCTGCTGGGCGACGTCCTTGGCCAGGCGCTCGTCGTCGACGACGACGAAATCGTCGCCGGCATCGGGCACGCCCGACAGGCCTAGCACCTGCACCGGGATCGACGGGCCGGCGCTGGGGACCTGCGAACCGGTTTCGTCGAACAGCGCACGCACGCGGCCGTACTGGATGCCGCACACCAGGAAGTCGCCCTTCTTGAGCTCGCCCTGCTGGACCAGCACGGTCGCCACCGGGCCACGGCCCTTGTCGAGCGCGGACTCGATGACCACGCCGGTGGCGCGGCCGGTCGGTACGGCTTTGAGTTCGAGCACTTCGGCCTGCAGCGAGATCGCGTCGAGCAGATCGTCCACGCCGGCGCCGGTCTTGGCCGACAGCTCGACCATCTGGGTTTCGCCGCCGAAGTCTTCGGCCACGACCTGCTCGCTGAGCAGTTCGTTCTTGACCCGCAGCGGGTCGGCGTCGGACTTGTCGATCTTGTTGATCGCCACGATCAGCGGCACGCCGGCCGCCTTCGCGTGATGGATGGCTTCCTTCGTCTGCGGCATGACGCCGTCGTCGGCGGCCACGACCAGCACCACGATGTCGGTGAGCTTGGCGCCGCGTGCACGCATCGACGTGAACGCGGAGTGGCCCGGCGTATCGAGGAAGCTGATGACGCCCTTGGGCGTTTCGACGTGGTAGGCGCCGATGTGCTGGGTGATGCCGCCGGCTTCGCCAGAGGCGACCTTGGTGCGGCGGATGTAATCCAGCAGCGAGGTCTTGCCGTGGTCGACGTGACCCATGATGGTGACCACCGGCGGACGCGCGAGCTTGTCGCCCTGCGTCTCTTCGACGTGGGCCAGCAGTGCGTCTTCCGCGGTCTCGGCACCGGCCTTGACGACGGTGTGGCCGAGTTCTTCGGTCACCAGCGCGGCGGTGTCGTAGTCGATGGCCTGGTTGATCGTGGCCATCACGCCCATCTTGAACAGCGCCTTGACCACGTCGCCGCCCTTGAGCGCCATCTTCTGCGCCAGGTCGGCGACGGTGATGGTTTCGCCGATGGCGACTTCGCGCACGATCGGTGCGGTCGGACGGGTAAAGCCGCTGCCGGAGCGGGCCTGTTCGGACTGACGGCGCGGCTTGGGCTTGCCACGTGCACTGGTCGAACGGCGTGCACGGTCGGACGCGCTCAGATGCATCTGGCCGGCGAAACGGTTGGTGCGGTCGTCGTCCTCGACGGTCGTGACCATCGCATGCGAGCCGCGGGTCTTGTGCGCCGGGGCGCCGCGCGCCGGCTCGGGTGCGCGTGCCGGTGCCGGCTTCGGATGGCCGTGGCCATGCGTGGTGGCCGGCTTGCGAACCGCCTTCTCGTCGTCATCCGCGACCAGTACGCTGGCATCGGCCGCCTTGGCCTTGGCTTCCTCTTCGGCCTTGAGGCGCGCGGCCTCTTCGGCTTCCCGGCGCGCCGCCTGGATCGTTTCGGCGCGACGACGATCGTCGGCGGCCAGCTTTTCCTGCTCGGCGAGGTTGCGCTGCTTGGATTCCTCCAGCTTGCGCAGTATCTCGGAGCGCTCGTCGGTCGAGCCCGCCTCGGCCGGCTTGACCAGCGTGACCTTCTTGCGCACGACGACGTCCACCGTCGAGCGGTTCTTGCCGCCACCTACGGTGAGCTCCTGCTTGCGGCTTCGATTCAGCGTGATCTTCTTAGGCGCTTCGCCTACCTCGGCGGCCGGTTCGGCCTTGCCGTGGGCACGCTTGAGGAAGCCGAGCAGCTTGACTTTCTCGATGCTGGTCACGACCTGGTCGGGGCCGCTGAAGCTCATGCCGGCCTCGGCCAGCTGCTCCAGCAACTTCTCGACCGGTGTGTTCACCAGTTCGGCCAGCTTGCGGATGGTGGTTTGCTGCGACATTCGGTTTCCGGTTCCGTTTGGCCACCAAGGGGCATCCCAAGATGGCGATTGTAGGGCGAGCCATGGCCCGCCGCACTTTGCAAATGGCGGGCCTGAACCCGCCGCATCGGCGGGCCGAGGCCCGCCCTACGGTTTGTTGCTTACTCGAACCAGTGCTTGCGGGCTTCCATGATCAGGGCGGCGGCGCGCTCGGCGTCGATACCCTCGATATCGGTCAGCTCGTCGGTCGCCATGTCGGCCAGGTCCTCGCGGGTGACCACGCCACGCGCGGCCAGCGCGAACGCGGTGCCCTCGTCCATGCCGTCCAGTTCGAGCAGGTCGGCGGCCGGCTGGTGTTCGTCGAGCTCTTCCTCGGCGGCCAGCGCCTCGTTCAGCAGCGCGTCGCGGGCTCGCGAACGCAGCTCCTCGACGATGTCCTCGTCGAAGCCCTCGACGGCGAGCAGCTCGCCGACCGGCACGTAGGCGATTTCCTCGACCGTGCTGAAGCCTTCCGAGACCAGGATGCCGGCGATTTCCTCGTCGACCTCGAGCCTGTCCTGGAACAGCTGGCGCGCGGTGGTCTGCTCGGCCTCCGACTTGGCGGTGACCTGGTCCTGGGTCATCACGTTGAGCTGCCAGCCCGACAGGCGGCTGGCCAGGCGGACGTTCTGGCCGCCCTTGCCGATCGCCTGGGCCAGACGGTCCTCGGCCACGGCCAGGTCCATCGAATGCTTTTCTTCATCGACGATGATCGACTGCACTTCGGCCGGCGCCATCGCGTTGATGACGAACTGCGCCGGGTTGTCCGACCACAGCACGATATCGACACGCTCGCCGTTGAGCTCGTTGCTCACGGCCTGGACGCGCGAACCGCGCATGCCGATGCAGGCGCCGATCGGATCGGTGCGATTGTCGTGGGCGAGCACCGCGATCTTGGCGCGGTCGCCCGGATCGCGTGCGCAGGCCCTGATCGAGACCAGGCCCTGGCCGACTTCCGGCACTTCCAGCTTGAATAGCTCCATCATGAATTCCGGGGCGGCGCGGCTGATGAACAGCTGCGGGCCGCGCGGCTCGGAACGCACGTCGAACAGGTAGCCGCGGACGCGGTCGCCGGCGCGCAGCACGTCGCGCGGGATGCCCTTGTCCTTGGGGATGATCGCCTCGGCATTGCCGCCCAGGTCGACGTAGATGTTGCCGCGCTCCACGCGCTTGACCACGCCCGTCACCAGCTCGCCGACGCGATCCTTCCACGCGTCCACGACCTGCTGGCGCTCGGCCTCGCGCACGCGCTGCACGATCACCTGCTTGGCAGCCTGTGCGGCGATGCGGCCGAATTCGGGATTCTCGATCTGTTCTTCGATGTAGTCGCCGACCTCGACGCCTTCGACCTCGTCGATCGCATCCATCAGGCGGACCTGGCGGTCGGGCGACTCCATGACGACGTCGTCGGCGACGACTTCCATACGACGGAAGGTCTCGTAACTACCGTCCTTCTGGTCGATCGAAACGCGCACCAGCACGTCCTCGTCGTGATAGCGCTTCTTGGCGGCCGATGCGAGGGCAGCCTCGATGGCTTCGAAGATGACTTCGCGCGGCACGCCCTTCTCGTTGGCGACCGCATCCACGACCAGCAAAAGTTCCTTGCTCATTCGTTTGACTCCGCACGGTCGGCTCGTGGCCGCCGGGCTGCTTGGTGGTTACTAGGTGGTTTACTTCTTGCTCTTCGAAGGCGATGCCTTCGAAGACTTGTCTTTGCCCGGCTTGGGCTTGGCAAATCCCAGCGCGGCCCAGTCCGGGACCAGGCGCGCCTTGTCGATGTTGCCGAACGCCACGAGCAGCTCGAACGGCTTGCCGTCGGCGCCCTCGATCTCGAAAGCGACGCTGTCGGCGTCGACGCGATTGATCCGGCCGTGCAGGCGGCGACGGCCATCCTGCGGCAGCTTCAGGGTGACCTTCGCGTTCTCGCCGACGAAGCGCGCGTAGTGCTCGAGCGTGAACAACGGACGGTCGATGCCCGGCGAGGACACTTCCAGCGTGTACTGCCCGCTGATCGGGTCCTCGACATCGAGCTGCGCGGACACCTCGCGACTCACGGCCTCGCAATCTTCGATCGTCACCGAGCGCGGCGTGCCGTCGGCACCGACGCCGGCATCGGCCGGCACGTCGATGTACAGGCGCAGCACCGCGCTGCCCGGCGCCGGAAGATATTCCGCGCCCAGCAACTCCACGCCCAGCGACGCTACCGTCGGGGTCAGCAGATTGGCGATTTCGACTGCTTTGTCCGTCATACGCACGACTCCTGCGATATCGAACACGCGATGCCACCGCCATGCGAACGACGATCAGAATCTGGCGATCCGATGCCCCGACACGGTGACCGAAAGCGTGTTGCTAACAAGCCTGCTGCTAAAAAGCCTGCAGTAGAAAAACGTGTTGCCAAAAAGGCTTCCTACAACGCACCCGGTTTTCCGGACGCAAGAAACAACAAGGGGCCCGGTGGGCCCCTTGTCCGTACAACTGGATTTCGGCGTGACCGTGCGAGCAGAGCACGATCACCAAGCCCGAGCCTTTGGCCAGGAAACGCCTGAATTTCAGGCTTTTCCCTGAGCTATTCGCTCAGGCCGAAGCTGGTAGCGGGGGCGTGCTTCGGCGGTGACATGCCGGAGCAAACTCGCACACTACGGGTCCAACTTTCTTACACCAGTACGGCTGAGCAGTAGGGCCGTACTTCTAAACATGGTAGCGGGGGCAGGATTTGAACCTGCGACCTTCGGGTTATGAGCCCGACGAGCTGCCAGACTGCTCCACCCCGCATCAGGCCGACCATCATAACGGCCGACTAAAACTTCCGCAACCCCGATTTATCAAATCGATCATAAACCGATCGAAGGGGCCGCGGATTCTAACAAAAACTTCAGCCCGCGAACGCCCTCTGGCACCACGCCATGATCGGACTCCAGGCTAGGCCCAAGGCCAGCAGCGCCAGCGCGTTGACGCCGAACACCACGCGCAGCGGGCGGTCCTGCGGTGCCGCCGGCACGTGGCCTTCGGGCTCCTCGAAATACATGGCCTTGATCACGCGCAGGTAATAGAACGCACCAATCACCGCGAACACGACGCCGACCAGGGCCAGCCACAGCATGTCGCCCTGCAGGGCCGCACGAAGCACCGCCAGCTTGGCCCAGAAGCCCAGGAACGGCGGCACGCCGGCCAGCGACGCCATCACGCACAGCACCAGGCCGGCCAGCCACGGGCTGCGGGCGTTAAGACCCTTGAAGTCGTCGACGCGGTCCGCCTCGAAGCCGCGGCTCGACAGCACCACGATCGCGCCGAATGCCGCGGCCGTGGTCACGGCGTAGTTGATCGAATAAAACATCGCCGCCGAGAAACCCTGCGGGCCGCCACCGGCCAGGCCCATGAACAGGAAGCCCACGTGCGACACGGTCGAATACGCCAGCAGTCGCTTGAGGTTGCTCTGCACCATCGCACTGAGGTTGCCGATCACCAGCGAGATCACCGCGATCGCGGCCAGTGCGACACGCCACTGGTCGCTGAGCGGGCCGGCGGCCACTTCGAGCAGGCGGTACGCCATGCCGAACGACGCCAGGCTCGGCGCGGCGCCGATGAAGATGGTGATGGCGGTGGGCGCGCCGCTGTAGACGTCCGGCAGCCACATGTGGAAAGGCGCGGCGCCGAACTTGAACGCGATGCCGGCGATCATGAACACCACGCCGGTGATCAGCATCAGCGACATGTCGGACGAACGCGCTACTTCCGCGATCCGGTTCAGGTCGAGCGAGCCGGTGGCGCCATAGACCAGCGACATGCCGTACAGCAGCAGGCCCGAGGCCAGCGCACCCAGCACGAAGTACTTGATCGCCGCCTCGGAGGCGACCGGCCCGTCGCGGTCGATCGCGACCAGCGCGTAGGACGACAGCGCCAGCATTTCCAGGCCCAGGTAGACCATCACCAGGCTGCCGGCCGACACCAGCAGCATCATGCCGGCGGTGGCGAACAGCATCAGCACCGCGACCTCGCCCTTGTACAGCTCACGGGCGCGCAGGTACGACCAGGCATATACCATCGACAGCATGCTGACGACGCCGATGGCCACCTTCATCACGTCGGCGGCGATGTCGCGAACGAACATGCCGTTGAGCACCGTGCCCTGCCCGCCCACGCCCGTGGCGATCATGACGGTGGCGACGGCCAGCACGGCGATGCCGCCGGCATGGACGAGGAAACGGCGGCGCTCGTCGACGAACAGGTCGAGCATCAGCAGCGCGAACGCGCCGAGGACCACCACGATCTCGGGGAGCAGCGGCATCAGGTCCGCGGAGGTGAGGACGGGCATGATCATGCTGTGCAACCTCAAAGCTTCGACGAGGCGATCTGCATCGCCAGATTCGCGATCGACGGTTCCATCAGATCCGTCAGCGGCTTGGGCCAGATGCCCAGGAACAGCACGCCGGCGGCGAACGTGCCCAGCACGAAGGCTTCGCGCGCGTTGATGTCCTCAAGCTCGGCGACGTGCGCGTTGCCCACTTCGCCCCACAGCACGCGCTTGACCAGCCACAGCGTGTAAGCGGCGCCGACGATCAGCGTGGTGGCGGCAGCGAAGCCGATCAGCGGATGCTTCTGGAAGCTGGCCAGGATGACCATGAACTCGCCGACGAAACCCGACGTGCCCGGCAGGCCCGAGTTGGCCATCGCGAACAGCACGAACAGCGCCGCGAACCACGGCATCACGTTGGCGACGCCGCCGTAGTCCTTGATCATGCGGCTGTGCATGCGGTCGTACAGCACGCCGACGCAGGAGAACATCGCGCCCGAGATGAAGCCATGGCTGATCATCTGCACCATCGCGCCCTGCAGGCCAAGGCGCGCGGCATCGCCGTTTCCGAAGTCGCGCACCAGGCCGAAGGCGATGAAGGTGCCCAGGGTGACGAAGCCCATGTGCGAGACCGACGAGTACGCGATCAGCTTCTTCATGTCGTCCTGGGCGAGCGCGACCAGGCCGACGTAGATCACCGCGATCAGGCTCAGCGCGATCACCAGCCAGGCCCACTCGGTACCGGCGTCAGGCACGATCGGCAGGACGAAGCGCAGGAAGCCGTACCCGCCGATCTTCAGCATGATCGCGGCCAGGATCACCGAACCGGCGGTCGGCGCCTCCACGTGCGCATCCGGCAACCAGGTGTGCACCGGGAACATCGGCACCTTGACCGCGAAGGAGACCAGGAAGGCGAAGAACAACCACATCTGCTCGGTCGCCGTCAGCGGCATCGCGTACAGGTCGCTGAGCTGCCAGCTGCCGCCCTTCAGGTACAGGTAGATCAACCCGACCAGCATGAACAGCGAGCCGAGGAAGGTGTAGAGGAAGAACTTGATCGCAGCGTAGATGCGACGCGGGCCGCCCCAGACGCCGATGATGAGGAACATCGGGATCAGCATGCCCTCGAAGAACACGTAGAACAGCATGACGTCGAGCGCGGAGAACACGCCCACCATCAGGCCTTCGAGGATCAGGAACGCTGCGTAGTATTGGCTGACGCGCTTGTCGATCGAGGTCCAGGCGCCAATCATCGCCAGCAGCGTGGTCAGCGTGGTCAGCACGATCAGCGACACCGAAATGCCGTCGGCGCCGAGGTGGTAGCGGATGTTGTACACCGCGATCCACATCTTGTCTTCGACGAACTGCATGCCGGGGTTGGCGAAGTCGAAGCCGGTCAGCAGCAGCACGCTGGCCACCACGGTCACCAGCGCGACGCCGGTGGAGAACCAGCGGGCGCCGTTGGCTCGGGCATTGCCGAACGCCAGGGTGGCGAAACCACCCAGGATCGGCAGCCAGATCAGCAGGCTGAGCAGGAAGGAAGGGCTTTGCATGTTCTGCAAGGGCTCGGGGCTCACGTCGCGGGTCCTTGTTTAGTGCCAGTAACGGATGAGGGCGGCGAGAAGAACGATCAGGCCGAGGATCATCGCGAAGGCATAGTGGTAGAGGTAACCGGACTGCACGCGGCGCGTCAGGTGGGCGACGAAGTCGACGATGCGGGCGCTGCCGTTGACCGCGGCGCCGTCGATCACGTGGGTGTCGATCGCGCGCGAGGCCTTGCCCAGGATCAGGCCGCCTCCGGCGAAGCCATCGATCCACAGGTTGTCGAAACCGTACTTGTTCTCGAGCACGCGCACTGGCCAGGCCAGCGCCTTGCGCGCCTTGTCCGGCAGATCCGGCTTCCAGCAGTACATGATCGTGGCCAGCACGAAGCCCGCGAGGGCCAGCCAGAACGCCGGCGCCTGGAACCCGTGCAGCGCGAACGCGACCGGACCGTGGAACTCCTCGGCGAGCTTGCCGATGACGTCGTGCGCAGGCGCCACGTCGATCGAGCCCAGGAAGTACGGCAACTGCTTGGCGTGCCCCAGCATGTCGGTGCCGAACAGCATCGGGCCGACGGTGAAGAAGCCGATCAGGATCGACGGGATCGCCAGCAGGATCAGCGGCACGGTAACCACCCACGGCGATTCGTGCGGCGTGTGCGCGTGGTCGTCATGACCGTGGCCGTGGCCGTGATCATGGACATCGTGCGCATCGTGCTCGTGCGACAGCGCTTCCTCATGTTCGGTCGAGTCCGCCTCCGGGGCCACGTAGTGGTCCGGCACCGGATCGTGGAAGCGCTCCTTGCCGTGGAAGGTCAGGTACAGCAGGCGGAAGCTGTAGAACGAGGTCACGAACGCGCCCAGCAGTACCGCCCAGTAGGCATAGCTGGCGACCCAATTGTGGGCCTCGTGGGCGTGCTCGGCGGCGGCCTCGATGATGGTGTCCTTCGAGTAGAAGCCGGCGAAGAACGGTGTGCCGACCAGCGCCAGCGTGCCGATGAGCATCGTCCAGTAGGTGATGGGCATGTACTTTTTCAGGCCGCCCATGCGGCGCATGTCCTGCTCGTGGTGCATGCCGATGATGACCGAGCCGGCACCCAGGAACAGCAGCGCCTTGAAGAAGGCGTGCGTCATCAGGTGGTAGACGCCTGCACTGTAGGCCGACACGCCCAGTGCGACGGTCATGTAGCCCAGCTGCGACAGGGTCGAATACGCGACCACGCGCTTGATGTCGTTCTGGACGATGCCGATCAGGCCGGTGAAGAACGCCGTGGTGGCGCCGATGAACAGCACGAAGTTGAGCGCCGTTTCCGACAGCTCGAACAGCGGCGACATGCGCGCCACCATGAAGATGCCCGCGGTCACCATCGTCGCGGCGTGGATCAGCGCCGAGATCGGGGTCGGGCCTTCCATCGAGTCCGGCAGCCACACGTGCAGCGGCACCTGCGCCGACTTGCCCATGGCGCCGATGAACAGGCAGATACAGATCACCGTCGCGACCGACCACTCGTGGCCGTTGATGATCGACCACGTCAGCCCGGCGATGGTCGGCGCGTTGGCGAACACGGTCGCGTAGTCGAGCGAACCGAACACCAGCAGTACGCCGGCGATGCCGAGCAGGAAGCCGAAGTCGCCGACGCGATTGACCAGGAACGCCTTGAGGTTGGCGAACACCGCGGTCGGACGCTTGAACCAGAAACCGATCAGCAGGTACGAGACCAGGCCCACCGCTTCCCAGCCGAAGAACAACTGCAGGAAGTTGTTGCTCATCACGAGCATCAACATCGAGAAGGTGAACAGCGAGATGTAGCTGAAGAAGCGCTGGTAACCGGGGTCTTCTTCCATGTAGCCGATGGTGTAGATGTGCACCAGCAGCGACACGAAGGTGACGACCACCATCATCATCGCGGTCAGCTTGTCGATCATGAAGCCGACATGGGCCTCGATGCCGCCGACCTGGAACCAGGTGTAGACATTCTCGTTGAACGGTGCGGCGCCCTGCCCGACCAGCTGCCACAGCACGTAGGCCGACATCGCGAAGCTGGCGGCCACGCCCAGGATGGTCACCCAATGGGCGCCGGCGCGGCCGACCTGGCGGCGGAAAAGACCGGCGATGATCGCGCCCAGCAACGGGGCCAGCACGATCGCCAGAAGGACGGTCTTGGAGATGACGTGTTCCATGCCCGGCATCGGATCAGCCCTTCATCGTGTCGATTTCGGCGACGTTGATCGTGCGCCTGTTACGGAACAGCGTGACCAGGATGGCCAGACCGATCGCAGCCTCGGCCGCGGCCACGGTCAGGATGAAGAACACGAACACCTGACCGGCCGGATCGGCCAGCTGGCGCGAGAACGCGACGAAGTTGATGTTGACCGCCAGCAGCAGCAGCTCCAGCGACATCAGCAACAAGATCACGTTCTTGCGGTTGAGGAAAATGCCGGCAACGCTGATGCAGAACAGCACCGCGCCCAGCGTGAGGTAATGGCCCAGGGCCAGGCCGGTTCCAAAGAACTCGCTCACGGCTTGCCCTCCTCGGCAGGGGTCTCGACGGGCGCAGGCGCGACCGGCTTGACCGCGTCCATCTTGATCATGCGCAGGCGGTCTCCCGGGCGGACGCGCGCCTGCCACGACGGGTTCTGGTGCTTGGCGCCGACGCGGCGACGCAGGGTCAGCGTCACGGCGGCGATCACGGCGACCGTCAGGATCACGGCGGCCACTTCGAACGGCAGCATGAAATCGGTGAACAGTGCGCGGGCGATCCAGGCGGTGTTGCCGCCGGGCGCCGGGTCGCCCGTCAGCGGCGTGGCGACGCTCGCCCTGACGCCGATCAGCGTCAGCATCTCGACCAGCATCACGACCGCGACCACCAGGCCGAGCGGCAAATAGCGCACGTAGCCTTCGCGCAATGGGGCGACGTCGATGTCGAGCATCATCACCACGAACAGCAGCAGCACCATCACCGCGCCGACGTAGACCAGGATCAGGGCCACGCCGAGGAACTCGGCGCCGGCGATGATCCACGTGCAGGCGACCGAGAAGAAGGTCAGCACCAGCAACAACACCGCATGCACGGGGTTCTTGACGCTGATGACGCCGACGGCCGCGGCCGTGGCGACGGCAGCGAAGACGAAGAAAGAAATCTGGGCGAGATCCATGTCGTCAGGCCTCAGCGGAAGGGGGCATCGGCGGCGCGACGCTCGGCGATCTCGGCTTCGAGACGGTCGCCGATCGCCAGCAATTGCGGCTTGGTCACGATGTTCTGTCCGCGCTTGTCGAAGTGGTACTCATGGATGTGCGTCTCCACGATCGAGTCGACCGGGCAGGACTCCTCGCAGAAGCCGCAGAAGATGCACTTGAACAGGTCGATGTCGTAGCGCGTGGTGCGGCGGGTGCCGTCTTCGCGCTTTTCCGAGTCGATGGTGATCGCCAGCGCCGGACACACCGCTTCGCACAGCTTGCAGGCGATGCAGCGTTCTTCCCCGTTCGGGTAGCGGCGCAGCGCGTGCACGCCGCGGAAGCGCGGCGACTGCGGCGTCTTCTCCATCGGGTACATCAGCGTGTACTTCGGCTTGAACAGGTACTTGAGCGTCAGCCCAAGGCCCTGCGCCAGCTCGATGAGCAGCAGGCTCTTGAAATAGGAAACGATGCGATTCATGCCTGTTGACCCTTACACGCCGGGCTCGAAGATTTTGAAGTACGCCATCAACGCGACCACGCAGATCCAGGCGATGGTGATCGGAATGAACACCTTCCAGCCCAGTCGCATGATCTGGTCGTAGCGGTAGCGCGGGAACGAGGCGCGGAACCAGATGAAGCAGCTGGCGAAGAAGAAGACCTTGAGCAGCAGCCACCACCAGCCGTCGACCGACAGCACCGGGATGCCCAGGCCGTGGAACGGGCTCAGCCAGCCGCCGACGAAGAAGATCGAGACCAGGAAGCTGATCAGGATCATGTTCGCGTATTCGGCCAGGAAGAACAGCGCGAACGCCGAACCCGAATACTCGACCATGTGGCCGGCCACGATTTCCGACTCGCCCTCGACCACGTCGAACGGCGCGCGGTTGGTTTCGGCCACGCCCGAGATGAAGTAGACGACGAACAGCGGCAGCATCGGCACCCAGAACCATTCCAGCGCGCCGGCGTTACCGGCCTGCGCCATCACGATGTCGGTGAGGTTGAGGCTGCCCGCGCCGAGCATCACGCCTACCATCGCGAAACCCATCGCGATTTCGTACGAAATCACCTGCGCCGCGGCGCGCATCGCGCCGAGGAAGGCGTACTTCGAGTTGGAGGCCCAGCCGGCCAGGATGATGCCGTATACGCCCAGAGAGGTCATCGCCAGCAGGTACAGCAGACCGGCGTTGGCGTTGGACAGCACGAGCTTGGCGTCGAACGGCACCACCGCCCAGGCGGCGAAGGCGGGAATAAGCGTCAGCAGCGGCGCCAGTTTGAACAGGAACGCCTCAGCCCGGGTCGGCTGGATCACTTCCTTGAACAGCAGCTTGAAGACGTCGGCGAAGGCCTGGAGGATGCCGCGGCCCACGTACATCGGTCCGTGGCGCACGTGCATCCAGCCGATGAGCTTGCGCTCCCAGACCACATAGAACGCCACGGTGATGATCACCGGCATGGCGATGACCAGGATCTTCAGGATGATCCAGGCCAGGGCGCCGACATTGCCGAACGACAGCAACCAATCGCGGAACGGATCAAACATCGCTTATGCCCTCCCCGCCTGCACGCGACCGGCGCCGAGCGGCGCGGTGGCGCCGTGGCCGGACTCGACCCAAACCGTGCCGCGCGCGACCTTGTCGCTGACAGCGACCGGCAGCGTTGCAGTGCCCGCATGGGTGCTGAACTTGCCCACCACGCCTTCGGCCAGGCCGAGCGCGGCCGCATCGAGCGGATGCAGCGTGGCCTTGGGTTCGACGTTGAGTGGATGCGCCTGCAGCGCGGGCGCGCGACGCACGACCGCATCGCTGCGGTAGATCGCGATGCTGGCGGCGACCTCGAGGCCTTCGCCCGAATTCGCCGGCGCCTTGCCCGCGGCGACCTGGGTCTCGCGCATCTGCATGCCGGCGCGCAGGCCGGCCAGGTCGGTGAACTCGAAGCCCTTGGCGCCCAGTTCGCCCGCGAGCGCGCGCAGCACGCGCCAGCCGGCACGCGCCTGGCCCGGCAGCTTGCCACCGGCGACGGCCTGCTGCTGGCGGCCGTCGAGATTGGTCAGCGTCGCTTCGATCTCAGGCAGCAGGCCGATTGGCAGGATCACGTCGGCGACGGAACGCGTCGAGCGGCAGGCGAAGGTGCTGAACGCCACGACCTGCGCGGCATTGAGCGCCTTCAGCGCGACCGCGGTGTC
The DNA here is from genome assembly GCF_031457115.1 of Lysobacter niastensis. GTDB lineage: Bacteria > Pseudomonadota > Gammaproteobacteria > Xanthomonadales > Xanthomonadaceae > Lysobacter_J > Lysobacter_J niastensis_A. The sequence continues at coordinate 1,595,727 of NZ_JAVDVY010000001.1, read as the reverse complement.
GGCGAAGTCCATGCCCGGCTCGATGCCGTAGAGAATGTAGGCGGAGCGCGCATCGGCCAGCATCGACTGCGCATCGCGCGCGGTCGGCAGCACGCCGTAGTCGGACAGGCCGACGGCGTTGGCGCCCTGCGGGATGCGATTGAGCGCGGCGCCCGTGGCGGCAGCAAAATCGGCCGCGGCCTTGCGGATCGCGGCGGCGTGCGGACCGTTTTCGGCCAGCGCGCCGACGATGACAACTGCGCGCGTGCCCGCCTTCGCAGCCTCCGTCAGCGCGGCATCAGCCAGCGTGGCGGCAATCTGCGACGGCGCGACGATGTGCTTGCCGGCGATGTCGAAGGTGAAGTCGAAATCGACCGGATTGACGACATGCACCTTGGCGCCGCGGGTCCAGGCCTTGCGCACGCGCTGGTGCACCAGCGGCAGCTCGTGACGCAGGTTGGAACCGACGATGACGATCACGTCGGCCTGATCGATGTCGGCGACCGGCATCGCGAAGGTCGTGGCGGTGGCGGCGTCGCTCAGGTCGTGCTGGGCGATGCGATGGTCGATGTTGCCGGTGCCCAGCGCCTCGGCCAGGCGCGCAAGCAGCACGCCCTCCTCGTTCGAGGTCGCCGGATGGGCGAGCACGCCGAGCGCGTCGGCGCCGTTGTCGCGCAGGATCTTCGCGGCCTTGGCCAGCGCTTCGTCCCACGACGCCTCGCGCCACTCGCCGTTCTCCTTGATCAACGGCGCGTCGGCGCGGTCCTGCGCGTACAGGCCCTGGTGCGAGTAACGGTCGCGGTCCGACAGCCAGCACTCGTTGACCGCTTCGTTGTCGCGCGGCACGGTGCGCAGCACGTCGCCGCGGCGCACGTGCAGGAACAGGTTGCTGCCCAGCGCGTCGTGGTAACCCAGCGACTCGCGCGCGGTCAGTTCCCAGGGGCGCGCCTTGAACTGGAACACCTTGTTGGTCAGCGCGCCGACCGGGCAGACGTCGATGACGTTGCCGGACAACTCGGTCGTCAGCGGCTTGCCGTCGTAGGTGCCGATCTGCAGGTTCTCGCCGCGGTACATGCCGCCGAGTTCGTAGGTGCCGGCGATTTCCGCCGTGAAGCGCACGCAGCGCGTGCACTGGATGCAGCGGGTCATCTCGGTGGCGACCAGCGGGCCCATGTCCTCGTCCGGCACCACGCGTTTGCGCTCGGCAAAACGGCTGACCGACCGGCCGTAGCCCAACGACAGGTCCTGCAGTTCGCACTCGCCGCCCTGGTCGCAGATTGGGCAGTCGAGCGGATGGTTGATCAGCAGGAACTCCATCACGTTGCGCTGCGACTTCAGCGCCTTCTCGCTGCGCGTGGTGACCTTCATGCCGTCCATGACCGGCGTGGCGCAGGCCGGCGCCGGCTTGGGCATCTTCTCGACCTCGACCAGGCACATGCGGCAGTTGGCCGCGATGGCAAGCTTGTCGTGGTAGCAGAAACGCGGGATCGGGATGCCGGCCTTGTCGGCGGCCTGGATGATCATCGAGCCCTTGGGCGCGGCCATCTCGACGCCGTCGATGAAGACGGTGACGTGATCCGGAGGCAGGTTCGGGTTTACCGGCTGCGCACTCATGCGGCCACCTTCTCGACGACGACGCCGTCGCGCTGGTCGTCGACCAGGAAGCGCTTGTTCACGATCGCGTACTCGAACTCGTTCCAGTAATGGCGCAGGAAGCCCTGCACCGGCCACGCGGCGGCTTCGCCGAACGCGCAGATGGTGTGGCCTTCGATCTGGCCGGCCGCGGCGCGCAGCATCTGCAGGTCGTCCAGCGTGGCCTGCTTCTCGACGATGCGCGTGAGCATGCGGTACATCCAGCCGGTGCCTTCGCGGCACGGTGTGCACTGGCCGCAGCTTTCCTTGAAGTAGAAACGGGCGATGCGCTGGCAGGCGCGCACCATGCATGCGGTCTCGTCCATGACGATGACCGCGCCCGAACCCAGGCCGGAACCGGCTTTCTGGATCGAGTCATAGTCCATCGTCAGGCCCATCATGACCTCGCCCGGCAGCACCGGCATCGAGGAACCGCCCGGGATCACCGCCTTGAGCTTGCGGCCGTCGCGCATGCCGCCGGCCATCTGCAGCAGGTCGGCAAACGAGGTGCCCAGGCGGATCTCGTAGTTGCCCGGACGTGCGACATGGCCGGACACCGAGAACACCTTCGGACCGCCGTTGTTCGGTTTGCCCAGGTTGAGGAACCACTCGGCGCCATTGCGGATGATCGCCGGCACCGACGCGTAGGTCTCGGTGTTGTTGATCGTGGTCGGCTTGCCGAACAGGCCGAAATTGGCCGGGAACGGCGGCTTGTAGCGCGGCTGGCCCTTCTTGCCCTCCAGCGACTCCATCAGCGCGGTTTCTTCACCGCAGATGTAGGCGCCGGCGCCCAGCGCACCGTAGATGTCGATATCGACACCGCTGCCGAGCACGTTCTTGCCCAGCCAGCCGTGCTCATAGGCTTCCTTCAGCGCCTGCTCGAAATGCTCGAACGGCTCATGATGGAACTCGCCACGCAGGTAGTTGTAGGCCACCGTCGAACCGGTCGCGTAGCAGGCGATCGCCATGCCCTCGACCACCGAATGCGGGTTGAAGCGCAGGATGTCGCGGTCCTTGGCCGTGCCCGGCTCGGACTCGTCCGAGTTGCACAGGATGTACTTCTGTGTGCCGCTGCCCTTGGGCATGAAGCTCCACTTCAGGCCGGTCGGGAAGCCCGCGCCGCCGCGGCCGCGCAGGCCCGAAGCCTTGACCATGTCGATCACCGCCGCCGGCTCGATCTTCTCGGAGAGAATCTTGCGCAGCGCGGCGTAGCCGCCGGTCTTCAGGTAATTCTCGTACGACCACGGGGTGTCGTAATGCAGCGTCGTGTAGACGACGTTGTGTTCCTGCGGAGCCGGGCCGACCGGGCCGTAACCCCTGGAGTAGTCGTGATGCTGATGCGCCATGGGTGATCGCCTCACTTCAACTCGTCGAGCAACTCGTCGACGCGCGCGGCGTCCAGGTTCTCGTGGTAATGGCCATTGATCACGACCACCGGCGCGCCGCAGCACGCGGCCAGGCACTCTTCCTCGCGCTTGAGGAAGACGCGGCCGTCGGCGCTGGACTCGCCCAGCCTGCAGCCGAGCTTCTTCTCGGCGTGCTTGACCAGGTCTTCGGCGCCGTTGAGCCAGCAACTGATGTTGGTGCAGAAGGCGACGTTGTTGCGGCCGACCTTCTCGGTCTCGAACATCGAGTAGAAGCTCGCGACCTCGTAGGCCCACACCGGCGGCAGCCCCAGGTACTTGGCGACCGCGGCGATCAGTTCGTCGCTTAGCCAGCCGCCGTTCTGCTCCTGGGCCGCGTGCAGGCCCTGCAGCACCGCCGAACGCTTGCGGTCCGGCGGGAACTTGCCCAGCCAGTGGTCGATATGCGCACGGGTCTGGTCGGACAACGCGACCATCGGGTCGACGTGCAGACAGGCCTCGAAATTTCCGGTCGCCTTCATTCGCTCTAATTCCTCAACGATCGCCTGGCCTCAACGGGCCGTCAGCGGTCGATCTCGCCGAACACGACGTCATAGGTGCCGATCATCGCCACCACGTCGGCCAGCATGTGGCCCTTCACGATCTCGTCCATCGACGACAGATGCGCAAAGCCCGGCGCGCGCAGCTTCACGCGGAAGGGCTTGTTGGCGCCGTCGGACACCAGGTAACAGCCGAACTCGCCCTTGGGCGCCTCGACCGCGGCGTAGGTTTCGCCGGCGGGCACGCAATAGCCTTCGGAGAACAGCTTGAAGTGGTGGATCAGCGCTTCCATGTCGTCCTTCATGTCCTCGCGCTTGGGCGGAGCGACCTTGAAGTTGTCGACGATCACCGGGCCGGGGTTGGCCTTCAGCCACTTCACGCACTGCTGGATGATGCGGGTGGACTGACGCATTTCCGCCACGCGGACCAGGTAACGGTCGTAGCAGTCGCCGTTGACGCCGACCGGGATGTCGAAATCCACGACGTCGTACTTCGCGTACGGCTGCTTCTTGCGCAGGTCCCAGGCGATGCCCGAGCCGCGGATCATCGGGCCGGTCATGCCCCAGGCCAGCGCCTGCTCCGGCGAGACCACGCCGATGCCGACGGTGCGCTGTTTCCAGATGCGGTTCTCGGTCAGCAGCGTCTCGTACTCGTCGACGCGCTTGGGGAAGTCGTTGGTGAACGCTTCCAGGTAATCCAGCAGCGAGCCTTCGCGCCACTCGTTGAAGCGCTTGAGCTTGGCGCCCTTGCGCCACGGCGATTCCTTGTACTTCGACATGCGGTCCGGCAGGTCGCGGTACACGCCGCCGGGACGGTAGTACGTGGCATGCATGCGCGCGCCCGACACCGCCTCGTAGCAGTCCATCAGCTCTTCGCGCTCGCGGAACGCGTACAGGAACACCGCCATCGCGCCCAGGTCGAGCGCGTTGGAGCCCACCCACATCAGATGATTCAGGATGCGGGTGATCTCGTCGAACATCGTGCGGATGTACTGCGCGCGCTCGGGCGCCTCGATCCCCATCAGGGTCTCGATGGCGCGCACGTAGGCGTGCTCGTTGCACATCATCGACACGTAGTCCAGGCGATCCATGTAGCCGATCGACTGGTTGTACGGCTTGGACTCGGCCAGCTTCTCGGTGCCGCGATGCAGCAGACCGATGTGCGGGTCGGCACGCTGCACGACTTCGCCGTCCATCTCGAGGATGAGGCGCAGCACGCCGTGCGCGGCCGGGTGCTGCGGGCCGAAGTTCAGTGTGTAGTTGCGGATCTCGGTGTTGTGCAGGCCCGAGGTGTTGCTGATCTGGATGGAGGACACGGAGCTCACTTCTTCACCTCCGCACGCTGGGCTGCCTCGCCTTCGGCGGTCTGGTAGCGCGCGTCGTCGCGGATCACGCGCGGCACCAGCACGCGCGGCTCGATCGAGACCGGTTCGTAGACCACGCGCTTCTTGTCGGCGTCGTAGCGGACCTCGACGTTGCCGATCAGCGGGAAGTCCTTACGGAACGGATGACCGACGAAACCGTAGTCGGTCAGGATGCGGCGCAGGTCCGGATGGCCTTCGAACACGATGCCGTACAGGTCGAACGCCTCGCGCTCGAACCAGTTGACGCCCGGGTGTACCGAGGTCAGCGAAGCCACCACCGGCAGGTCGTCGTTGTCGGCGAATGTGCGCAGGCGCACGCGGCGGTTGTGCTGCACCGACAACAGGTGCGCAACCGCGGCGAAGCGGCGCTCTGGCACGGCGGCAGCGCCGTTGGGCTGCTCGCCCCAGGCGAAGCGGCCGGCGCCCTTGCCTTCCACGCCGCGCGAGAAGCCTTCCGACGACACGTCGGTATCCCACTCGTCGCTGCCGTAGCTGAGGTAGTCCACGCCACTGACATCGACGCATTGCTCGAAGCCGAACTCGTCGCGCAACGCCAGCGCGGTCGACAGCCACTGGTCCGGAGCCACGTCGATGGTCACTTCGCCACGCGGCTGCGCCACGACGACCATCGCGCCTTCGAAGCGCGCGGTCAGGCGGTCTGCGAAAGCCTGAGCACTCTCGACCATGTCAGCGCACACCCTGGATGTTCTCGCCGAAATTGGTGCCGCGGCGGATCTTCTTCTGCAATTGCAGGATGCCGTAGACCAGCGCTTCGGCGGTCGGCGGGCAGCCCGGCACGTAGATGTCGACCGGCACGATCCGATCGCAGCCGCGCACGACGGAATACGAGTAGTGGTAGTAGCCGCCGCCGTTGGCGCAGCTGCCCATCGAGATCACCCACTTCGGGTCGGGCATCTGGTCGTAGACCTTGCGCAGCGCCGGGGCCATCTTGTTGACCAGGGTGCCGGCCACGATCATCACGTCGGACTGGCGCGGCGACGGGCGGAACACCACGCCGTAGCGGTCCAGGTCCAGGCGCGCGGCGCCGGCGTGCATCATCTCGACCGCGCAGCAGGCCAGGCCGAAGGTCATCGGCCACATCGAGCCGGTGCGCGCCCAGTTCCACAGCGCGTCCATGCTGGTGGTGACGAAACCCTGCTGCAGCAGCGGGTTGTCGCCTTCCGGGCGCAGGATGTCGTCCAGCCGCCCTTCCGGCAGCGGGTTGTGCATCAATTCCGAAACGCTCTGGATCACTCCCATTCGAGCGCTCCCTTCTTCCAGATGTAGACGAAGCCGAGCAGCAGCATGCCGGCGAAGGTGCCCATTTCGATCAGGCCGACGACACCGAGTTCGCGGAACACGGTGGCCCAGGGCACGATGAAGATGATTTCCAGGTCAAAGATGATGAACTGGATGGCGATCAGGTAATAGCGCACGTCGAACTGCATGCGCGCATCCTCGAACGCCTCGAAACCGCATTCGTACGGCGAGAGCTTTTCGAGGGTCGGGCGCTGGGGGCCGAGCACTTTGCCCACCACCAGCAAGGCGACGCCGATACCGCCGGCGACGATCAGGAACAGCAGGGTCGGCAGATATTCGGCCAGCACTCGATGTTCTCTCGGCTTCGTGTTAGCTACTGAGCCGCTCGCAGCGGCCTTGGCTCGGCGATCTGTTGCGCCGTTCGCACGGCACGTCGTAATGGCCGTGCTTCGATAAAGGGTGTTGCTGGATGTTGCAGGTCTGGTGCCCAAGGGGGGACTCGAACCCCCACGACTTACGTCGCTACCACCTCAAGGTAGTGCGTCTACCAATTCCGCCACCTGGGCTTGTCAAACCTTTGCCTTCCTGGCCGCGCCTCCGCCGCTACCGGCGAAGCCGCCCCGACCAACCTCGTCGGTGCCCGGCCATCCATGCCGGACGCTGTAACTCGAATGATATCCCGCGTGGCGTCAGCCGCCCGTTGCCGGCTTGGGCGGTTGCGCCGGCTGCGGCGCCTGCTCGGCCGGAGCCGGCTGCGTCGGCGCCGGCTGCGTGGTCGCCGGGGCCGGAGCCTGTTGCGCCGGAGCCTGCGGCACGGTCGATGCCGGCGCTGCCGGAACCGCCGCCGGAGCCGTCGGAACCGAGGTGTTGCCAGTCGCGGGGGCCGGAGCCACCGGGACCTTCGACATCAGGCCCAGGTCCTGCGCCTGCGTCGCGGTGCCGCCGGCATTGCGCGTGGCCTGCCAGGCCATGAACAGGCTGATCGCGAAGAACGCGATCGCCAGCCACTTGGTCGACTTGGACAGGAAGTTCGAAGCGCCGCGCGCACCGAACACCGTCGCCGACGCGCCCGCGCCGAAGCCCGAGCCCGCCTGCGCACCCGCGCCACGCTGCATCAGGATCAGTGCGACCATCGCGATTGCGATCAGCACATAGATGACGTTGAGGAACAACAGCATCGGCAGACTCTACTTTCCGGTTCGACGAATCCGGCTAACCGGAATCGTCAGGGTGCCGCCGCATCGGCGATGGCGTTGAAATCGGCTGCGACCAGCGAGGCGCCGCCGATAAGACCGCCATCGACGTCCGGCTGGGTGAACAGCGCGGCGGCATTGTCGGCTTTCACGCTTCCGCCGTAAAGGATCGGCAGCGAGCCAGCGATTCTAGCATCGCGGGAAGCGATTTCGCTACGGATGAATGCGTGAGCCGCCTGCGCCTGCTCTGGAGTCGCGGTCTTGCCGGTGCCGATCGCCCAGACCGGCTCATAGGCGACGATCGCGCCCTCGAACACCTGGTCGCCGCCCAGTTCGAACAGCGGCGCCAGCTGCGCCTGCAGGCGCCATTCGGTCTGGCCGTCCTCGCGATGGCTCAGGGTCTCGCCGATGCACAGGATCGGCACCAGCCCGGCCTCCCTGGCGGCCAGGAACTTGCGCGCGACCAGCTCGCTGCCCTCGCCGTGGTATTGGCGGCGCTCGGAATGCCCGACCAGCCCGTAACGGGCGCCGACGTCCTTCAGCATCGCCGCCGACACCTCGCCGGTGTATGCGCCCTTTTCACGCGCGCTCACGTCCTGGGCGCCGAACTCGAAGCCGCGTTCGCCGAAATGCTCGACCAGCTCACCCAGGTAGGGCAGCGGCGGCAGGATGATGCGCTCCACGCCCGCCGGAACCTGGTGCGAGGCCAGCGCCTCCATCAGATCCAGTGCGAACTGGCGATCGCCATGAAGCTTCCAGTTTCCGGCGACGATTTTGCGACGCATGACCTGCCCTTCCATTCAAAGGGCGGCAGTTTAACGCAGAGCCCATAAAATCGGCTCCCCAGTTCTGCCAACGAACCGATGCTGCAGGGTTTCGCCCCCGTCGTGGGACAACATGCCCGCGTGCTGATCCTCGGCAGCATGCCGGGCGCCGCATCGCTGCTTGCGGCGCAGTACTACGCGCATCCGCGCAACCAGTTCTGGCCGATCATGGGCGAACTGGTCGGTGCAGATCCCGCCCTGCCCTACGCGCAACGGCTGGATCGCCTGACCGCGGCCGGGATCGCGCTGTGGGACGTGTTGGCGCGATGCGAACGCGAAGGCAGCCTCGATGCGCGCATACGCGATGACACTGCGATCGCCAACGACTTTGCCGGTTTTTTCGCTTCCCAGCCGGGCATACGCACGGTGCTGCTCAACGGCGGCAAGGCCGAACAGAGCTTCAGACGCATCGTGTTGCCGACGCTGGCGGTCCAGGAATTCGCCTGTGTGCGCCTGCCCTCGACCAGCCCGGCCCATGCCTCGTTGCGGGCGGAGCAAAAGCGCCAGGCCTGGCGCGAGGCATTGCGGGCGGCCGGCATCGCGACCGCCCGCTGAGTGCGCTTTACTTCAACGCGCTCACTTCAGCTTGATCTCGCGCAGGCGCTCTTCGAGGTAACCCTGCGCGGTGATCGCCTCGGGGTAGCGGTTCGGGTTGTCCGCGCTGATCGTCGACGGCAGCACGTCGATCAGGAAGTCCGGATTCGGATGCAGGAAGAACGGCGTGGAATAACGCGGCTGGCGGGCCTTCTCGCCCTTGGGGTTGACCACGCGGTGCGTCGTCGACGGATAGGCGTGGTTGGTCAGGCGCTGCAGCATGTCGCCGATGTTGACCACGATAGTGTCGGCGTCGGCGGTGAAAGGCACCCAATCGCCCTTGCGCGATCGCACTTCCAGGCCCGCGGCGCTGGCGCCGACCAGCAACGTGATCAGGTTGATGTCCTCGTGGGCACCAGCGCGCACGTTGGGGATGTCGTCGGTGGTGATCGGCGGATAGTGGATCGGGCGCAGGATCGAATTGCCAAAGTCGGTCTTGTCGGCGAAGTAGCTCTCCGGCAACCCGATGTGCAGCGCCAGCGCGCTGAGCACGCGCGAGCCGAGTTCGTCGAGCGACTGGTACAGGCCATAGGCCAGCGAACGGAACTCGGGGATCTCCTCGGGCCACAGGTTCGGCGGCATCACGTCGGCGTACACGGAGTCGCGCGGAATCTCCCGGCCCACGTGCCAGAACTCCTTGAGATCGGAGTACTGGGCACCCTTGGCCGTCTCGATGCCGAACGGCGTGTAACCGCGGGCGCCGCCGCCACCGGGCACGTGGTATTTGCCCTTGATCTCTTCGGGCAGTTCGAAGAAGCGCTTGAACACGTTATAGGAGGCGTCGATCTGATCGCTGCCGATGCCGTGCCCCCGGATGCCGGCAAAGCCCCATTCACGGTAGGCCGCACCGAGTTCGGCGACGAAAGCGTCGCGATCGGTATCGAAGCGGCGGATATCTAGGGTCGGAATCTGGCTCACGGGGTCCTGTCGGCGTCGAATCTGGGAACTTCACATGATACCGCCGAGCCTGGCCCCGTACGGAACGCTTCATCCCGGAGGTGGGGGGATTGTTACCGCGCAATATCACCCCTATCTGGTGATTCCGGCATCCCCCCAACACCGGAGTTACGCCCCATGGAAGATGTTCGCCTTATGGATGTCGCTGCCCCATCCGCCCGCAAGCGGCGCGCCCTGGCTTGGCTGACCGGCTTCGTGCTGGTCAATGTGGCCCTGGCCATTCTGATCACCGCCACCAACATTCCTTTTGCGCAGACGCGCTGGGAAGGGCGCTCGGTGCTGTTCCTGCTTACGGCGCTTCCCGGCCACTTCATCTTTTTCGGCGCCCTGCTGGGCCTGCCGGCGCTGATGCTGGGTCGAATGCTGCGGAGCGAGCGCTGGATGATCGCCAGCGCGGTTGTCCTGCAGACGTTCTGGATCTGCCTGCTGCTGTCCGATGCCAAGGTGTTCGCGCTCTACCGCTTCCACCTCAATGCCATGGTGCTGAACATGCTGTTCGGCGGCGCCCTGCAGGACCAGGTCACTTTCTCGCCGGCGATGTGGGCGCTGATCGCGATGGCGGCGGGCCTGCTGCTGGCGCTGGAAGTGGCCGTGGCGTGGTTGTGGTGGCGCGCACTGGGGCAGTGCCCCGGACTCTCCCGCGTCAAGCACATCTGGTGGGCGGCCGGGCTGTTGCTAGTGCTGAGCCAGGGCATGTTCGCCTACTACGATGCGCGCGGCGACCGCTCGGTGGTGTCGCAGGTGACCTACATTCCCTGGGCGCAGCCGATCACGCTGAAGGACGCCCTGCACCGCTTCGGCGTGCAGACCGCGCAGGCTTCCGACCCGCCCTCCGTCGGAGAAGGCGTCCTGGGTTACCCGCGCCAGCCGCTCCAATGCGCGCGCACGCCGTCGCTGAACGTGCTGGTGGTGCTGGTCGAGTCGCTGCGGGCGGACGCGCTGGATCCGCGCGTCATGCCGAACACGTGGCAGTACGCGCGCCAGGCACAGCAGTTCACGAACCACTACAGCAGCGGCAATGCCACGCGGTTCGGGTTGTTCGGATTGATGTACGGATTGCCGGGCGGCTACTGGCATTCGATGCTGGCCGAGGAACGCGGCCCGGTGCTGGTCGACCGGATGCGGCAGACCGGTTACCGCATGCACGTCTACGGCAGCGCGCCGCTATACAGCCCGGAATTCGACCGCACCGTGTTCGAGCAGGTGCGCGAGAAGATCGTGAACGCTCCGGCCGACCTTCCCCGCGAAGAACGCGACCGATACGTGATCGACCGCCTGCGCGCCGACATCCGCGCCCATCCGCGCGGCCAGCGCTTCTTCGGATTCGCCTTCCTCGACTCTCCACATGCGCCGTATCACCTGCCGCACGGTTTCGTTTCGCCGTTCCAGCCGATGGCCGAGGAAGTGAACTTCCTGAAACTGGGTCCCGACCACGACCCCACGCCGGAACACAACCGCTATCTGGCCGCGGTGCACTACAGCGATGGGCTGATCGGAGATCTGCTGGCGACGCTGAAGGACAGTGCACTGGCCGACAACACCGTCGTGCTGGTCACTGGCGATCACGGCGAGGAGTTCAACGACCTGCGGCAGAACTACTGGGGCCACAACGGCAACTTCTCCGACTATCAGTTGCACACGCCGTTCGTAGTGTTCTGGCCTGGCAAGGCGCCCCAACGCTACGACCGGGTCAGCTCGCACGAGGACTTCGTGCCAACGCTGATGCGCCATGCACTGGGTTGCGACGGCGACATCGCCGACTACAGCACAGGCTATGACCTGTTCGATGCGGCGCCGGCATCGCGGCCGTTGCTGGTGGAGAGCTGGTCGAGCAGAGGTATTCGCGACGGTGAACGCACCTACCTGTTCGACAACCTGGGCGCGGCGAGCGTGGTGGACCACCGCTATCGCCCCGTCCCGGACGCGAAGGTCGATCCAGGAGCAGTCAGGCGCTCATGGGAGATGTTGACGCGGTTCCAGAAGCATTGAGCGATCGCGCCGGAGTAACCGGCGCGATGGGGATACGGATCCTTTCCGGAATTTGCCGTAGGCGGGCCTTGGCTCGCCATCGTCGAAAGCGGCGGACTCAAGCCCGCCTGGCATCGACCTGCAGGCGTGCCGCTCAGACCGCGGCACGCACCGCCGCAGCCAGCGTATCCAGCGTGGCCTGCATCAGGGAGGCATCGTCGGCTTCGACGGTAACGCGCACGACCGGCTCGGTTCCCGAGGGGCGCAGGAACGCGCGGCCGCGACCGGCCACTGCGGCCTGGGCGTCGGCCAGCGCCGCCTGCACGCCCGGCGCCTCGACCGGACGCGCGCCGCCTTCGAAGCGCACGTTGACGGTCTTCTGCGGCACCTTGCGGAATCCTTCCAGTGCCTGGCGCAGCGACTGACCGCGACGCTTGATCACTTCCAGCACCTGCAGCGCGCTGACGATGCCATCGCCGGTGCTGGCGCGGTCCAGGCACAGCAGGTGCCCGGAGGCCTCACCGCCGAGCATGCCGTCGTTGGCGATCAATTGCTGGTGAACGTAGCGGTCGCCGACCTGGGCGCGCAAGAAACCGATGCCGCGCTGCTGGAACGCCTGCTCCAGGGCGTAGTTGGTCATCAGCGTGCCGACCACCGGGCCTTGCAGGCGACCGCTTTGCTGCCAGTCGGTGGCGAGCACGTACAACAGGTCGTCGCCATCGCAGACCACGCCTTCACCGTCGACGAACAACACACGGTCGCCGTCGCCGTCGAAGGCGATGCCGAGGTCGGACTCGGTGGCGCGCACGTGCGCCGCCAGGGTTTCCGGGTGGGTGGAACCGACGCCGTCATTGATGTTGATGCCATTGGGATCGATGCCGATCGCATCGACGCGCGCGCCCAGTTCGCGCAGCACCAGCGGGCCGAGCTGGTAGGTTGCGCCATTGGCGCAGTCCATTGCGATGCGCATGCCGCCCAGGTCGAAGCCCTTGGGCACCGAGCCCTTGCAGGCCTCGATGTAGCGACCCAGCGCGTCGCGGGTGCGGATCGCCTTGCCGAGCTTTTCGGACGACACGGTGAAGAACGGCTGCTCCAGCGCGGCTTCGATCGCCAGTTCCGTCTCGTCGTCGAGCTTCTCGCCCTCGGCCGAGAAGAACTTGATGCCGTTGTCGTGATGCGGGTTGTGCGACGCGGAAATCACGATGCCGCCGTCGGCGCGCATTGAATGCGTGAGATGGGCAACGGCCGGAGTCGGCATCGGGCCCATCAACTGCACATCCACGCCCGCGGCGACCAGGCCGGCCTCGAGCGCAGCCTCGAACATGTAGTTCGAGATGCGCGTGTCCTTGCCGATGATCACCACCGGGTTGCGCCAGTCGCGTCGCGGCAGCGCGTGGCCGTAGGCATTGCCGAGGCGAAGTACGAAATCCGCCGAGATCGGGCCTTCCCCCACCCGGCCGCGGATACCGTCGGTTCCGAAATACTTGCGACTCAAGCGGTCACCTCGGCGTCGTCCTCGGGCTGCGGCTGGTTCATCATCAGCGCCAGCAGGTGAGCAAGACGATCACGCATCTCGCGGCGGTCGCAGATCTGGTCGATAGCGCCGTGCTCGAGCAGGAACTCCGAACGCTGGAAGCCCTCCGGCAGTGTCTCGCGCACGGTCTGCTCGATGACGCGCGGACCGGCGAAGCCGATCAGTGCTTCCGGCTCGGCCAGGTTGAGATCGCCCAGCATCGCGAACGAAGCCGACACGCCACCGGTGGTTGGATGCGTCATCACCGAAACGAACGGCAACCCCTTGGCGCGCATGCGGCCCAGCGCAGCCGAGGTCTTGGCCATCTGCATCAGCGAGAACAGGCTTTCCTGCATGCGCGCGCCGCCGGTGGCGGTGAAGCACACCATCGGGCAGCCCAGTTCGACCGCGGTTTCCGCGGCGCGGGCGAAGCGTTCGCCGACGACCGAGCCCATCGAGCCGCCCATGAAGGCGAAGTCGAACGCGCAGGCCACCAGCGGACGCTGCTTGAGCGTGCCCTTCATCGCGATCAGCGCGTCACGCTCGCCGGTGGACTTTTGCGCGGCCTTGATGCGGTCGGCGTAGCGCTTCTGGTCCTTGAACTTCAGCACGTCCGTCGGGCCCAGTTCGGCCCCGATCTCGTGGGTGCTGTTGGCGTCGAACAGCGCGGTCAGGCGCACACGCGCGCGGATCGCCATGTGGAAGTTGCACTTCGGGCAGACCTCGAGGTTTTCCTCGAGCTCGGGGCGGTAGAGCACCGCGCCGCAACGGTCGCACTTTTCCCAAAGACCCTCAGGGACGCTGCGACGCTTGGCCGCTCCGGATTCGGTACGGATACCGGAGGGCATCAGTTTCTTGAGCCAGGACATGCTTAGGGTGGTTCCCGTTCAGGCTTGTTCGTTGGGGCCGGACGGTTCCGGCCGAGCGGGTCAGTTTAGCGCAGGCCGCCGTCTACGCTGGGAGCGCGTCCAGGGCCGCCCGCAGCGGCGCCAGGAAGGCGCCCGCCTGGGCCACCGGATCGGCAGCATCGCCCAGCGCCGCGACCAGCGCGCTGCCCACGACCACGCCATCGGCCTGACTGCCCATCGCAGCGGCGCTGGCGGCGTCCTTGATACCGAAGCCGGCCATCACCGGAACCGGGCACTGTGCGCGGATGGCGTGCAGGCGTTCGCCCGCGGCCTGGGTATCGAGCCGGTCGGCGCCGGTCACGCCGGCGAAGCTGACGTAGTACAGGTAACCCTGCGCGCCCTCGCAGAGCTGGCGCAGGCGGGCCTCGCCGGTGGTCGGCGAAGCCAGCAGGATCAACGCCAGGCCGTGAGCGACGAAGGCCGTGCGGAACTCGGCCGCCTCCTCCGGTGGCAGGTCGACCAGCAGCACACCATCCACGCCGGCCGCCACGGCCTCCCGGGCGAAGCGCTCGGCGCCGCGGATCTCGACCGGGTTGAGGTAGCCCATCAGCACCACCGGTGTATCGGCATCGCGCTCGCGGAAGCGGCGCACGCTATCGAACACGAAGGCCAGGCCGGCTCCGCGCGCCAGGGCGCGTTCGGAGCTGCGCTGGATGACCGGGCCGTCGGCCATCGGATCGGAGAACGGTACGCCGAGCTCGATGACGTCGGCGCCGGCCGCCGCCAGCGCGTGCATCACCGGCACGGTGGCTTCCAGCGACGGATCGCCTGCGGTGACGAATGGGACCAGGGCCTTGCGGCCTTGGGCCTTGAGCGAGGCGAAGCGGGTATTGATGCGGTTCATCGGGATTTTTCTTGGCCTTTGAGCCCCTTCTCCCGCGAGCGGGAGAAGGGAGTACTTCACAGCGACAAGCCTTCACGCGCGGCGATGGTGTGCACGTCCTTGTCGCCACGGCCGGACAGGTTGCACAGCACCAGCGCGTCTTTCGGCAGCTCCCGCGCCAGCTTTATCGCCTGCGCGATCGCGTGGCTGGATTCCAGCGCCGGCAGGATGCCTTCGGTGCGCGCCAGCGTGTGGAAAGCGTGCAGCGCCTCGTCGTCGGTGATGCCCAGGTACTCGGCGCGTCCGGTGTCCTTCAGGAAGGCGTGCTCGGGCCCGACACCGGGGTAGTCCAGCCCCGCCGAGACCGAATGCGTCTCGATGATCTGGCCGTCGTCGTCGCACAGCACGTAGGTGCGGTTGCCGTGCAGCACGCCCGGTCGGCCCGCCGCCAGCGAGGCGGCATGGTGACCCGTGGCGATGCCCTCGCCCGCCGCCTCGGCGCCGACGATGCGCACGGCGCGGTCGTTGAGGAAGGCGTGGAAGATGCCGATCGCATTGCTGCCGCCGCCGACGCAGGCGGTCACCGCGTCGGGCAAGCGGCCGTACTCGGCCAGCATCTGCGCGCGCGCCTCGCGGCCGACCACGGCATTGAAGTCGCGGACCATGCGCGGATACGGATCGGGACCGGCCACGGTGCCGATGATGTAGAACGTGTCGCGCACGTTCGTCACCCAGTCGCGCATCGCCTCGTTCAGCGCGTCCTTGAGCGTCGCCGAACCGCTGGTAACCGGCACCACCGTCGCACCCAGCAGCTTCATCCGGTAGACGTTGATCTTCTGGCGCTCGATGTCGGTGGCGCCCATGTACACGACGCATTCCAGGCCCAGGCGCGCGGCGACCGTGGCGCTTGCGACGCCGTGCTGGCCCGCGCCGGTCTCGGCGATGATGCGTTTCTTGCCCATGCGGCTGGCGAGCAGTGCCTGGCCGATGGTGTTGTTGATCTTGTGCGCGCCGGTGTGGTTCAGGTCCTCGCGCTTGAGCAGGATGCGCGCGCCGCCGACCTCGTCGCTGAGATGGCGGGCGTGGTAGATCGGGCTGGGACGGCCGACGTAATGGGCCAGCTCGTAATCGAATTCGGCGATGAAGGCCGGATCCTGGCGGGCCGTGTCGTAGGCCGCCGCCAGTTCCTCCAGCGGCCCCATCAGGGTCTCGGCTACGAAGCGGCCACCAAAGCGGCCGAAATGCCCGGCTGCATCCGGGTAGGCGTGGAAATCGACGATATCTGCGGAAGCCATCAGCGCGAATCAGTGCGGGGGGAGCGCCGCGAGCGCGACGTGGCCGCCAGTGTAGGACATCGGCCCGTGCCGGGCGGGAGTGTGGCGCTTACTGATGGCGATCTACTGATGACAATCGGCGCGCCTGACTTCCTCGACGAAGCGGCGCATGCACTCGCCGTCCTTCACGCCCGGCTCGGCTTCGATGCCGCTGGACACGTCCACGCCCCAGGGGCGCGTTGCCAGGATCGCATCGAACACATTGTCGGCGGTGAGGCCGCCGGCCAGCACGAAGGGTTTTTCCAGCGGGTCGGGGATGCGCGACCAGTCGAACGTTTTGCCACTGCCGCCGGAACCGCCCGCGCCATGGCTGTCGAACAGGAAGCCGGCGGCGGCGGGATATTTTGCCTGGAGCGACATGGCCGATTGCGTGACCGCATCGCCCATGGGAATGGCCTTGATGTAGGGCACGCCGAAGCTGCGGCAGAAGGCGTCGTCCTCGCTGCCATGGAACTGCAGCAGGTTGGGCCGCACGTGGCGCACGACCTCGCGTACATCGTCGAGCGGGTTGTCCATGAACAACGCCACCGCATCCACCATCGGCAACAGGGCCTCGCGCATGGCGCGGGCCTGCTCGGGTTCGATCCGGCGCGAACTGTCTGGAGCGAATATCAGGCCGATCGCATCAGCGCCCAGTTCGCCGGCCAGGCGGATGTCGCCCGGTCGGGTCATTCCGCAGAACTTGATGCGGGTGCGGAACAGAACCCGCCCCTTGGCGACGTTCACTGGGATATCTCGGCCGGGAGGCCCCATTCTGCAGGATATCGGGGCCCCAGGAATACCAGGCCCGCCGACGGCGCAGTCGGCCCGGCCACGGTGCGGTCCCGTCCAGCCAGCAGCTGCGCGATCCAGGCTTCGGGCTGCTCGCCGCTGCCGACCATCAGCAGGCTGCCGACGATGTTGCGGACCATGTGGTGCAGGAACGCGTTGGCCTGCACCTCGACCTCGACGATCTCGCCGTCGCGACGGACCTGTATCTGCTGCAGGTCACGGCGGGCGTGCGGCGCCTGGCAGTGCACGGTGCGGAAAGCGGAGAAGTCGTTTTCGCCCAGCAACGCCTGCGCGGCGCGGTGCATGGCATCGGCGTCGAGCGGGCGTCGATCCCAGCTCAGGTACTGGCGTCCCAATGCCGGGCGCACCGGGCGATTGAGGATGCGGTAGCGGTAGCGACGGGCACGCGCCGAAAAGCGCGCATGGAAGTCCGCCGGCACCGGCTGGCACCAGCGCACGGATACCGACGGCGGCAGTCGGCTGGTGACACCCAGCATCCAGCCGCGCGGGTCGCGCAGGGCGTGGCTGTCGAAATGCACGACCTGGCAGGAGGCGTGGACGCCGGCATCGGTGCGGCCGGCGCAGACCGTTTCGACCGGATGCCCGGCAACGAACGACAGGGCCTGTTCCAGCGCGCCCTGGATCGTTTCCTCGCCGGGCCGCTCGGGCTCGCCATGCTTGGTCAGGCGCTGCCAGCCGGAGAATTCGCTGCCGTCGTACTCGACGCCCAGCGCATGACGCCGCGACGGCGGCGCGTCGACGGCGGACTGCTGTTCCATGACGCGTTATTCCAGCTCTTGCAGCATCCGGGCCGCTTGCTGGCGCGCGATCAGGTCGCCGTTGATGACGATGTCGCTGAGCAACTGGCGGGCGCTGTCGTGATCGCCCAGATCCAGGTAGGCGCGCGCCAGCTCCAGGCGCTCCTCACCCGGCTGGGCGCCCAGCAATGGCTCCTGGCGGCCCTGTCCGGCAGCCTGGACATGCCAGGCCGGCGCCTGCGCCACGGCCGCGGCCGCGATCTCAGCGCCCTTGGCGGCAGGTGAGGTCTCCTCAGGCTCGGCCATGGCGGCCGGACCTGCCGCGAATGCGTCGGCAATCGAAGGCGTCGCTCCCGGTGCACGGAATACCGGCTTGGCGGGACGACGGCGCAGCAGCCATCCGGCGCCAAGCGCCAGCAGGATCACGCCGCCGCCGGCCAGCCAGGGCCACATCGCGCCACCGCCCTCGCCCGCCCGCTGCTGCGCCTGCGCCAGGCGCTGCTGCGAGGCGGCCAGCTCGCTGTCCTTCATCGTGATCAGCTGCTGCTGCTTGGTCTGCAGTTGTTCCAGTTCGGCCACGCGCCCCTTGAGTTCCCGCAGCTCGGCGTCGCGCGCCGCCAGCGATTCCTGGGTCTGTTGCAGTTCTTGTCGCAGCATTTCGCCCTCACCACCGGCGTTGATGCCGGACTGTGTACCCGCCTGCGTGGCGCGACTGGCGCCGGGCGGGACGATTTCCAGACGCGCCTCGGCCGTGCGCGATGCAGATGCAACCGGCGCGGCCGAAGCCGGTTTTGCGGGTGCGCCCACGGCGCCTGCGGTCGCGGTGGTTGCGCTGGCGCTGGCCGGCTGCGGCATGGGCCGGCGTGCGGCCTGCCACTGCTGCATCTGGCTGCTGATCAGCCGGCTGGCCTGCGCGGCTTCGACGCTGGACAGCTCATTGCCCGTGGGCACGCGCAGCACCGCGCCCTGGCGAAGCCGGTTGATGTTGCCACCTATGAAGGCGTCGGGGTTCGCCCGCAGCAACGCGATCATGGTCTGGTCGAGCGAGTAAGCCGGCGTATCGACCTGGCGGGCGATCTCCGACAGCGTGTCGCCCGAGCGAACGCGCAGCTCGCCTTCAGGCGCAGCGGCGGCAGGCGCCGGTGCGGGCATCGGCGGCGGCGGCGCAACGGCCACAGGCTCGGGCCGGGGCTCGGGCCGGGGCTCGGGCGTGGCCGCGATGGCATTGTTCGGGGCCTGATCGACCGGCGCCGGGTCCGCTTCCTGCGGTTCCGGTTCCGGCGCGGGAGCGGCTACCGGAGCGCGCTCGACGATGTTCGGCGCCGATACCATCGCCTCTTCGACCTGGGGCTGCAGCGGCGCGGAGACCGTGCGCGGCGTGTCCAGCAGCGCCGAGTATTCGCGCACCAGACGGCCTTGCCCCCAGTCGACCGAGACCAGGAAGGTCAGCAGCGGTTCGTTGACGGGTTGCTGGCTGGTGACCCGGATCACCGGGTTGCCGGAGGCATCCAGCGCCGAAGTGAACTGGAGATCGGCCACGACGCCCATCGGCGGTTGCAGGCCGATGCGGGCAAATGTAATCGGCGAGGCCAGCTCCGCCTGGAGGTTCTCCAGTTCGGCCGGATCGCTCGAGATGACGGGAATTTCGGCCAGGAAAGGCTGGCCAACCCTGGATCGGACCTCGATCTGTCCCAGACCGAGCGCCGCCGCGGAGCCGCTGGACAGTGCCAGCGCCAATGCCAATGCAGTTCGCGCGTATCGCTTCACAGCCGGTCTCGATGCCTGTTCCCCGGCGCGACTCTAGCCGTCGCCGGGGTTGGGGCGCAATGCGAATCTTTCGATTGGCCAACGGGAACGCGAAAATCAGCCGCCGTCGCGCTCGGCCAGCACCAGTTCGGCCACCTGCACGGCGTTCAGCGCCGCGCCCTTGCGGATGTTGTCCGAGACGATCCACAGGTTGACCGCGCGCGGGTGCGAGTAGTCGTCGCGGATGCGGCCGACATAGACCGGATCGGTGCCCGAAGCGTGGGTCACCGGAGTCGGATAACCGCCGGCCTCGGGCTCGTCGACCACTTCCACGCCCGGCGCCTTGAGCAGCATCTGGCGGACTTCGGCGGCGGTGATCTTCTCCCTCGTCTCGACGTTGACCGCCTCGGAGTGGCCGTAGAACACCGGTACGCGCACTGCGGTGGGGTTTACCTGGATGCTGTCGTCGCCGAGGATCTTGCGGGTCTCCCAGACCAGCTTCATCTCTTCCTTGGTGTAGCCGTTGTCCTGGAAGTCGTCGATGTGCGGGATCAGGTTGAAGGCGATCTGTACCGGGAAGCGCTTGGGCTCGGCTTCCTGGAAGTTCAGCAGCGCGGCGGTCTGGCGACCGAGTTCCTCCAGCGCCGAGCGGCCACCGCCCGACACCGACTGGTAGGTCGCCACGTTGATGCGCTCGATGCCGACCTTGCGATGGATCGGCGCCAGCGCGACCACCATCTGCATCGTCGAGCAGTTGGGGTTGGCGATGATGCCGCGCGGGCGGTTCTTCACCTGCTCGGGGTTCACTTCCGACACCACCAGCGGCACGTCGTCGTCGTAGCGGAAGGCCGACGAGTTATCGATCACCACCGCACCGGCGGCAGCGAACTTGGGGGCGTACTCCTTGGAGATGCTGCCACCTGCCGAGAACAGCGCGATGTCCACGCCGGTCGGATCGAACGTGGCCAGGTCCTCGACCACCAGTTTTTTCGCGCCGAACTCGATTTTCTCACCGGCCGAGCGCTCGCTGGCCAGCACGTGCAAGGTGCCAATGGGGAATTTGCGCTCGGCGAGGATCTTGAGCATGGTCTCGCCGACGGCGCCGGTTGCACCGACGATGGCTACGTTGCAGGAGTTCTTGGCGTTCATTGGTCCTTGGATGGTCCTGGTTGGAGGGAAACGCCGGAACCGTTCCGGCGGATGTTGCGAACCTCGGCGTTCACCGCTGCGATTATCCGGCAACCGTGGCTCTGGTGGCGTTTTTTCCCTTCTCCCGTCTGCGGGAGAAGGTGGACCCGAAGGGCCGGATGAGGGCGGCTCGCAGCGGGCTCCCAGCAGATACTCGACCGCTCTCCCTCACCCCAACCCCTCTCCGGCTTGCGGGAGAGGCTTCGATCCCAGCGCGGCCGCGTTCACCGGCGACGGCGGACGACCAGCATGCGGACCATGGCCCAGCGCGGCGATCAGATTGCCCACCGCCAGCGACACCATCGCCCGGCGCGTGGCCAGGCTGCCGCTGGCGATGTGCGGCGTCAGCACGACGTTGCGCAGCGCCAGCAGGCGCGGATTCACCGCCGGCTCGCCCTCGAACACGTCCAGGCCCGCGGCAGCCAGGCGTCCGCCTTCCAGCGCATCGGCCAGTGCGTCCTCGTCGACGAGCCCGCCGCGCGCAATGTTGGTCAGCGTGGCGGTGCGCTTCATCTTCGCCAGCGCGGTCGAGTCGATCAGGTGGTGCACCTGCAACGAATACGGCAGCACCAGCACCAGATGATCGGCGCGCGCGAGCAGCCCATCGAGATCGGTGTACTCGGCACGGCACTCGCGTTCCACCGCCTCCGGCAACCGGTTGCGATTGTGGTAGAGCACGCGCATGTCGAAACCCGCGGCGCGCCGGGCGATGCCCTGCCCGATCCGGCCCATGCCGAGGATGCCGAGCGTGGCCCGGTGGATGTCGCCGCCGAGCAGCGATTCGAAATTCCATTGCCGCCAGTGGCCGTCGCGCAACCATCGCTCGGCCTCGGTGATGCGGCGCGCGGCCGCCATCATCAGGGCGAAGCCGAAATCCGCGGTGGTTTCCGTCAGCACGTCCGGCGTGTTGGTGACCAGGATGCCGGCATCGCTCATCGCGCGCACATCCAGGTTGTTATAGCCGACCGCGACGTTGGCGATCGCGCGCAGACGCGTCGCACCGGCGATCTCGGCCGCGCCGATGGGATCGTTGAGCGTCACCAGCGCGCCGTCGACCTCGCGCAGCGCTGCCGCGATGGCCTGTGGCGAGTGCTGCGTGACCTGCTCCGTGGCGGCGACGTCGAAGTATTCGTGCAGCCGACCGACGATATCGGCGAACAGCGGCTGCGACACCCACACGCGTGGGCGGGTCTCAGCCACCGGGTTCTGAACCCGGAATGCGCGGCGTCACGCTGCCGACATCGCCGCACTGCGCGCGATGACGCAACGCCTGGTCCATCAGCACCAGCGCGACCATCGCCTCGCAGATCGGCGTGGCGCGGATGCCGACGCAGGGATCGTGGCGACCGGTGGTCACCACTTCCACGACATTGCCATGGACGTCGAGGCTGTCCACCGGCAGGCGCAGGCTGGAGGTCGGCTTGAACGCGACCGAGCAGCGCAGCGGCTGGCCGGTGCTGATGCCGCCGAGGATGCCGCCGGCATGGTTCGACGCGAAACCGCCCGGCGCCATGTGATCGCGATGTTCGCTGCCCTTCTGCGCCACGACCGCGAAACCGTCGCCGATCTCCACGCCCTTGACTGCGTTGATGCTCATCAGCGCCGACGCGAGCTCGCCGTCGAGCTTGCCGTAGATCGGCTCGCCCCAGCCGGGTGGCAGGCCGGTGGCGACCACGTCCACGCGCGCGCCGACCGAATCGCCTGACTTGCGCAGCGCGTCCATGTATTGCTCCAGCTCGCCCACCTGATGCGCGTCGGGCCAGAAGAACGGATTGTCCTCGATCACGGACAGGTCGATGCCGTGCGGCACGATCTCGCCGATCTGCGACAGAAAGCCCTGCACGCGCACGCCGAAATGCTGTGCCAGCCACTTCTTGGCGATCACTCCCGCCGCCACGCGCATCGTGGTCTCGCGCGCGGAAGAGCGCCCGCCGCCGCGCGGGTCGCGGATGCCGTATTTCTGCCAGTAGGTGTAGTCGGCGTGGCCCGGGCGGAACTGCTCGGCGATCTTCGCGTAGTCCTTGCTGCGCTGGTCGGTGTTGCGGATCAGCAGCGCGATCGGGGTTCCGGTGGTCACGCTCTCGTAGACGCCGCTGAGGATCTCGACCTCGTCGGACTCGTTGCGCTGCGAGGTATGGCGCGTGCGGCCAGTGGCGCGGCGGTCCAGGTCGTGGCGGAAGTCATCCGGGGCGATGGCGATGCCGGGAGGACACCCGTCGATCACGCAGCCGATCGCCGGTCCATGGCTTTCGCCGAAGGTCGTCACCGAAAACAGTTTGCCGAAGGTGTTGCTGGACACTGGGGGTCCTTGGAGTCGGTAAGCGTCGCACTCTAGCAATCAAAAATGGTTGCCAGTGGAACGAGCCGTCATGCGCTTGTTCTTCCGAGTTCCTCGCCCCTCCTGATGCCACGCAGAGGGTTGGGGTAAGCGTCGCGCTGGATCAGAAGCGCCCTCATCCGGCCTTCGCCCCCCTGCTCCCGCCCGCGGGAGAAGGGACGAGAATCAGCCTCGCGCGTCGGCCAGCGCCTTGATCTTCGCGTGATGCTCGACCAGATCGCCGCGCTCGACCACGAAGATGCCCATCTGCCCGACCTTGAACTCCACCCAGGCCATCGGCAGCTCCGGCAGCAGCTCGACCAGCGCCCGCTCGGCTTCGCCGACCTCGCAGATCAGCAGGCCGTGCTCGCTCAGGTGCTGCGGCGCGTCGCGCAGGATCTTCAGCGCCAGGTCCAGGCCATCGTCGCCCGCACGCAGTCCGAGTTCCGGCTCGTAGGAGTACTCCTTCGGCAGCGCATCGGTCTCGTCGTTGGTGACGTAAGGCGGGTTGGTGACGATCAGGTCGTACACCTGCCCACCCAGGTCGTTGAACAGGTCCGACTTGCGCAGGGTGACGTTGTCGGCGTGCAGGCGCGCCTTGTTTTCCTGCGCCAGCGACAGCGCCTCGTCGTTGATGTCGACGCCGTCGACCTCCCAGTGCGGGTGGTAGTGCGCCGTGGCGATGGCGATGCAGCCCGAGCCGGTGCACAGGTCGAGCACGCGCTCGACCTCGCGGCCGCCGAGCCAGGGCTCGAACCCGGTGGTGATCAGCTCGGCAATCGGCGAACGCGGCACCAGCGCGCGACGGTCGCTCTTGAAGCTCAGGTCGGCGAACCAGGCCTCCCCGGTCAGGTACGCCGCCGGGACGCGCTCGGCGATGCGGCGTTCGAACAACGCCAGCACGCGGGCTTTCTCTGCGCCGGTGACGCGCGAGTTGCCGTAGACCGGGCTGAGGTCGTGCGGCAGATGCAACGCATGCAGGACCAGCTGGGTGGCCTCGTCGAGGGCGTTGTCGTAGCTGTGCCCGAAGGTCAGCCCGGCCTCGTTGAAGCGGCTGCCGCCGTAGCGGATCAGGTCGATGATCGAGACCTGCTCAAAATTGACCGGATCGGCAGTCATGTCGGGGCCTTGCAGTGGGGGCGGCGATTATACCGGCCGCGGCCCGGTATCATGCCCGCGCCTTCGGGACATCCAGCCGGAACCCTCATGTTCAACCGCACCACGGTCTACGTCCTCATCGCCGCCTTCGCAGCGGCCCTTGGCCTGTGGGCCTCCCAGCGGTATTTCGGCCATGCCGCCGAGTCGAAGTGGCCGCAGACCCAGGCCGTGCGCCTGTTCGAGCCGGCACGCCAGCTGCCGGCGTTCTCGCTGCGCCAGTCCGACGGCACACAGCTGGTGCCGGGCGAGCTGAAGGGGCACTGGACGCTGGTATTCCTGGGCTTCACGCACTGCCCGGACGTCTGCCCGACCACGCTGGCCGAGATGGCCAAGTCGCAGAAGCAGTGGGCGCAGTTGCCTGAGGCGACGCGCCCGCGCCTGCTGTTCGTTTCGGTCGATCCCGAGCGTGACACGCCCGACCGCATCGGCGAGTACGCCCACGCTTTCCACCGCGACACCTTGGCCGCTACGGCCGACGTTCCGGCGCTGGAATCCCTTGCCCGCTCGCTGAGCATGGTCTTCGCCAAGGTGCCGCCGCCGGAGGGTGTTCCGGCCGACCAGTACAGCGTCGACCACAGCGCCTCGATGGCGGTGCTCGACCCGCAGGGACGCATGGCCGGCATCGTCCAGCCCCCGTTCGACGCGCTGGCCATTGCGGCCGACATGACGGCGCTGACGCAGGCCGGCAGCCGATAACAACAAACCTTTCGTCACTCCCGCAAAGGCGGGAGTCGAGCCACCTCAGGGATGGATTCCCGCCTTCGCGGGAATGACGAGCACCTACGACGAGCCACAACGCATGAGCCTGATCACCGCCCTCACCTACATCGTTCCGCACCGTGCGCTCTCGACGATGGCGCGCAAGTTGGCTTATTCGCGCTCGCCCGCGGTCAAGCAGTGGCTGATCGATACCGTCACCCGCAAGTTCGGCGTCAACCTCGCCGAGGCCGCCGAGCCCGATCCGACTGCCTATCCGACCTTCAATGCCTTCTTCACCCGCGCACTGAAACCCGGCGCGCGCGTGCCCGATCCCGATCCGCGCGCGCTACTGATGCCGGCGGACGGCCGCATAAGCCAGTGCGGTCCAATCGACAACGGCCGCATCTTCCAGGCCAAGGGCCAGTCGTTCACCGCCGCCGAGTTGCTGGGCGATGAAGCCGCGGCCGAGCCGTTCCGCAACGGCGTGTTCGCGACCGTGTACCTGTCGCCGAAGGATTACCACCGCGTGCACATACCCTGGACCGGCACGCTGCGCGAGACCGTGCATGTGCCGGGTCGTCTCTTCAGCGTCGGCCCGGCGGCGGTGCGCCACGTGCCGCGCCTGTTCGCGCGCAATGAAAGGCTGGTCTGCCATTTCGACACCGACTTCGGCCCGATGGCGATGGTGATGGTCGGCGCGATGCTGGTTTCGGGCGTGGAAACCGTGTGGAGCGGCGTGGAGATTCCGCACTACCGCGATGACGTGAACATCAAGGATTTCCGCAGCGGCGGCATCACGCTGGAGCGCTTCGCCGAGATGGCGCGCTTCAATTACGGCTCGACCGTGATCGTGCTGCTACCGCCGGGCGTGGCTGCGCTGGAGCCGTCATTGGGCTCCGAATCGCCGGTGCGGTTGGGCCAGAAGCTGGCCACGCTGCTGCGCGCCTGATCGAAGGCAGTCAGTCGCGAGCGCCGGCTCGCGGCAGCGATCGCGCCAGCCCCCACTGCGCCAGCCAGTAGCTGGCCAGCACCGCCGCCGCCGCCGCGGCGAACGGCGTGACGAACCGGTCCCACGCCAGCAGTGCGTCGGACAACACGAAACACGCGCCACCCCAGGCAGCGCTGGCGCTGGCGGCGTCGCGATGCCGCCACCACGCCACCAACGCCTGGGCAGCCATCGCCGCCAGCACAACTACGTAGACGACCACGGGGACCCGCAGCGGCGTTGGCAAGCCGGGCCAGAGCTGGCCCAGCACGACGCTGGCGACCAGTGCGTACACCAGCAACGGCCAGGCCACGGCGAACCACGGCGCGCGCTGGCGCAACGCCAGCAGATAGGCCAGGTGCGCGAGCAGGAAGCTGGCCAGTCCAGGCACGAAGGCATCGACCGGCAGCATCAGGAACACGTCGCCTGCGGTCGACAGCAGCAGCCCAGCGAGCAGCCAGCGCCGATAACGCGGCAGCGAGGTGTCTGCCCGCCAAACGGTCCAGGCGATGACCAGCGTGGCCAGCGGCTTGAACAGCCAGTGCAGCCACGGCGTCGCGGGCCAGTACGCACCGGCGATGGCGAGCGCAGCACAGGCCGCCACCACCAACGCCGGCTGCCTGCCGCCTTGCTTGCCCGCGATGCTCACCATGACTCCTCCTTCCTTGGGGCGCCCTGCGCGGGGCGAAGATGGGCGAGAGCGATCAGCCCTCGCAGCCGTTCAACTTGAGCTTCTGTCCGGGACGGATCGAATAGCGCGGCGCCTTGAGCTTGTTGGCCTTGGCCAGGTCGCCCATGTCGCACTGGAACTTCTGCGCGATGGCGGTGAGGGTTTCGCCGCGCTTCACCGTATAGGAGGTCGGCTTGCGCGGTTTGTCCCGGGAGGCCTTCGTGGCCGATGCCTGCGGCATCGACACGCCCGTCGTCCCCACGCCGCCGCCCTCGATCTCGCCCTCGTCGTCGTTGAGCGGCGTCACCGGGCCGGTGCGGACAATGGCGGAACTTGCGTCGCTGCGCACCAGCGTGCTTGCCAGCTCCGCACGCGGTCCCTGCAGGCACCAGCGGTTGTACAGGCCGACGATCCGCGTGGTGGCGCTCAGCGTGGTGCCGGCCGGCAGCCAGCTTTCGGCCTTGTAGCGCGGATTGAGGTTGCGCAGCGCCCGCATGTAGCCGTCGCGAGACCCGCCGTTGCCCAGGCAGATGGTCAACTCGTAGATCGAACTTGGCTTGTTCAATCGCAGCATCGCCGGATGCGCATCGACCTTCGGGAAGGTCAGGCCGTATTCCTTGGGATGCAGGAACAGCCAGGCGGCGGCGATCACCATCGGCACGTAGTCGCGCGTTTCCGCCGGGAACTGGTTGTAGACCGACTCGTCCCAGAAGTTGCGTCCACCGGAACCGTTGTAGACGCGCAGCGCGCGTCCTTCGCCGCCGTTGTACGCGGCCAGCGACAATTCGATGCTGCGGTTGAGCTGGCCCAGGCGCTCGTTGAAATACGTCGCGGCCGCCTGCGCCGAGGCGCGCGCGTCGTAGCGGGTATCGAAGCCGCTGCCGTCGTCGCCCAATCCGAAGCGCTGGCCGGTGGCGTACATGAACTGCAACGGGCCGGCAGCGCCGGCCCGCGAGGTCGAATGCACCTTGCCGTTGGATTCCTTGGCCATCACGCCGAACAGCAACGCTTCCGGCAACCCGGCGCGTTCGAACTGCGGCCACATCAGTTGGCGCATGTACTGGTAGTTCTCGTAGGTGTCGACCAGCGGGCCGCGCATGTCGGTCAGCCAGCGGCGGATGCTGGCCTGCACCGCCGGGTTGTACTGCACCATCTTCACGAAGCGCTCGCCGTCGGCACTGAGCAGCGCAGCGGCACGGGCGGCCTCCGGCACGTCGGCGCCCAGCATGTCGCCATCGTCGGCGGCGCCGTCCTCGGGCACCTCGTCGCCAGCGGCAAGGTCGGCGTTCTGCTTGAGCAGGCGCTTGTAGGCGGTGAGCATGGTCGTGGCCGAGCAACCCTTCTGCTTCACGCAGTCGGCCATCACGTCTTCCATGTCCTCCAGCGATGCATCGACCTCGCCCTTGCCGCTGGGGTCGGCGTTGCCGATCTTGACGACACCCTGGCGATAGCGCGCCTCGGCCGCCTGCATGCGCTGGTTGAGGGAATCGACCGCGGCCTGGTCGCGCTTGGACAGCGCTAGGGCTTCAGGAGAGAAGGCGAAGCCGAGCGCGAGCAGCGCAACGGAGGCACGGGCAAATGCGGGCATAAACCACAGCGGAGCAAGGGGGAAACCGCAGATTAGCGGTGTCATGCAAAGGCCGGCAAGCACGAATTGCGCCAACGTTCGCGCGGTCCGCATTCATGCAGCGTCGGCCGTGTGCGCCGCCGCAGGTGCGACGAAGCATGAATGCGACTTCACACCGCCACCGAAACAGTGAGCCCCATGCGCGCTACATCGTTCCGAATCGCGCATAGAATCGACCCACGTTCACTGGAAGCTCCCCATACATGGACCCGACCCACGCGATCCTGATCGGCAAGGCCGTCACCACCCCCACTTCGCTTCCCGAAAGCCAGGGCCAAGTGGTCCTGCTCCCGAAATTCGGCAACCGCCACGGGCTGGTCGCCGGCGCCACCGGCACCGGCAAGACGGTCACCCTGATGACGGTGGCCGAGGGCTTCTCGCGGATGGGCGTTCCGGTGTTCCTGGCCGACGTGAAGGGCGACGTGGCGGGCCTGGCGATCGCCGGCACCGCCGGCGACAAGCTGCAGGCGCGCATCGCCGAGATCGGCATCGCCGACTACCGCTGCGAGGCCAACCCGACCGTGTTCTGGGACCTGTTCGGCAAGCTCGGCCATCCGGTGCGCACGACCGTCAGCGAGATGGGGCCGACGTTGCTGGCCCGCGTGCTGGAGCTCAATGACACCCAATCGGGCGTGCTCGACATCGTCTTCAAGCTGGCCGACGACCGCGGCCTGCTGCTACTCGACCTGGAGGACCTGCGCGCCCTGCTCGGCCTGGTCGCGGAAGAACGCAAGGACATTTCCACGTCCTACGGCCTGGTCAGCGCGCAGTCGATCGGCGCGATCCAGCGCGCCCTGCTTCGGCTGGAGCAGGAAGGCGGTGAGATGTTCTTCGGCGAACCGGCGCTGCAGTTGGCTGATCTCATGCGCACCAATACCGACGGGCGCGGCGTCATCAACGTCCTCGCCGCCGAGCAGCTGATCCTGAAGCCGCGGCTGTATTCGAGTTTCCTGCTGTGGTTGCTGTCGGAGCTGTTCGAGGCGCTTCCGGAAGTCGGCGACCTCGACAAGCCCAAGCTGGTGTTCGTGTTCGACGAGGCGCACCTGCTGTTCGACGATGCGCCGCCTGCGCTGCAGCAGCGCGTCGAGCAGGTGGTGCGCCTGATCCGCTCCAAGGGCGTGGGCGTGTATTTTTGTTCGCAGTTCCCCGATGACGTGCCCGATGACATCCTCGGCCAGCTCGGCAATCGCGTGCAGCACGCATTGCGCGCGTTCACCCCGCGCGACCAGAAAGCGGTGAAGACCGCGGCCGAGACCTTCGTGCCCAACCCCGCGCTCGATGTCGCCCAGGCCATCTCCAAGCTCGGCACCGGCGAGGCGTTGGTCTCCACGCTGCAGGACAAAGGCATTCCGATGCCGGTGGAGAAGACGCTGATCGCGCCGCCGCGCTGCCGCATGGGCGCGATCACCGAGGCCGAGCGCGCTCAGGTGCGAGCCGGCAGCCCGGTCGGCGGCAAGTACGACCAGCGCATCGATCGCGACTCCGCCGCGGAGATGCTGGCGAAGAAGGTCGAAGCGGTCGCCGAGCAGGCCAAGGCCCCGCCCGCGCGCACCCGCGAGCAGGACGAGGCCGAGGAAGGCGGTTTCAGCCAGTCGGTCAAGGACGCGGTGTTCGGCACCCGGCGCCGCCAGGGCATGGTCGAGACCATGGCCAAGCAAACCGCACGCACCGTCGGTAATCGCATCGGCCAGCAGATCGTGCGCGGATTGCTGGGCAGCATCTTCGGCGGCCGCCGTTGACTGCTGCGTCGCAACGCTCGCGATGACCAGCGCGACACGCTCGACCCGATTGCGCGGCTGACCGCCCGCGGCCCCGCGGCGCGTTATCCCAAGCGCGCGCCAGGACGGGGGCTCCGTGCAGCGTGTCGACGTCGTGGCCGGGCGGCGATGCGTCCCCGTAGGCCGTCGCGCCGCTTTGCGGCGCCCAGGAGACCGTCATGTCTCGTTCCCCCTTGCTGCTGTCGCTCGCTGCCGCCGCGGCGTTGACCTTCGCCGCGCCGGTCTACGCCCAGGACCCCGGCCACGTCGTCGTCGCGATTTACCGCGTCGCTCCGGGCAAGCAAATGGAATTCCTGAAGTGGATGGCCACACGCGAAGCCATCGATCGCGAAGCCGGCGTCGGTGCGACGCAGTGGTACGCGCACATGAGCGGCGACAGCTGGGACTACGTCGCGATCTCGCCGGACGTCGACGACGCCACTTCAGACAAGATCGATGAAATGACGCGCAAGCGCGGTCTTAAGGCCGGACCACAGGGCGGGCTGGAATTCCGTGCAATGGTCGCCTCGCACACGGACACCCTGGCGGCCGGCCCGTTGACGGCGGCGCAGATGGTGGACCGCGCGAGCAAGCCGTAAGCGCTGTTCCGCGTTGGCACCGGCGTGCCCGCCGATCAGTCGTCGGCGGGCGCGGACGCCGCTACCTGCTCGCGCGCGCGCCGGCGCGCTTCGACCTGCTGCAGGGCGAGCTTGTAGGCGCAGTAGTACTTGTAGATGTTGCGCACGTAGGTGGTCGTCTCGATGCCGATCTTTTCGGCCGTGACAATCTCGACATTGTTGAACCACTTGTCCGGGTTTAGCCCGCGGGCGGCTGCCTCGCGGCGCATCTTGGCGATGTTGCCCGGCCCGGCGTTATACGCGGCGAAGGCAAACAGCGGACGCACGTCCTCGCTGAAATGCGCGTCCTGGAAGTAGCGCGTCATCAGCTGGTCCATGTACTTGGCGCCGGCATGGATGTTCGGCTCGACCTCGCGGATGTCGCCCACCCTCAGCTCCTTGCCGGTGGCAGGCATCACCTGCATCACGCCGATGGCGCCGACATGGCTCTTTGCGTCCTGCCGCAGGCGGGACTCCTGGTAGCCCTGCGCGGCCAGCATCACCGGATCGAAGTCGTATTGGGTTCCGTATTTCCTGAAGAGTTCGACCACCGTCTGGAAACGCTGCCAATCCGCGTCGCCGGTATTGTTGGTGATCTGCTTCACCTGCTTGTTGAACTGGGCCACGCGGTAGTCGATGACGCCCTGCTTCCTTGCGTAGTTGGCGTAGAAGTCGTTGATCGCCGCGTCAAGTTGCGGACTGTTCTTGCGCGTCGCCCACCCGATGTAGCCACCTTCGCGCAGCGCAAGGTCCTCGTGCACCCGGATTGCAGGCAGCACCTGCGCCCAGATGCGCGCCTTCCAGTCGTCGACGACGACATATTCGAGAAGGCCTGCGTTTAGCATCTCCAGGATGTCTTCGTCCTCCAACGCGTCCGGCAGCGGCACGATCCGGATGGCCGGCTTGCCGGCCCGCACCAGCTTCCCGCTCAGCACATGGACGCTTTCGTAATAGCTGGTGGCGGGCCGCACGTGCACGCGGCGACCGGCCAGGTCCTCCAGGCGCGTGATCGGAGCCGATTGCGGCCCGGTGATGAGCAGTTCGCGTACCGGCTTGCGGTCGCGGGGCGTGACGAAGTCGACGATCTTCAGCCGCGCCGGTGTCTCGGTCAGGTTGCCCGCGGCAATGTCGCCCAGGCCGGCCGCCAGGTCCGGCAGCAGCCGGTCGCGCGTCGTCGGTATGAGGTACAGGGTGATCGGGCGCTTGCCCAGCGACTTGGCGTATTTCTGGTTGAGGTAGCGCTCGAAGTCCCGCAGCAGTTCGGCGCTCAGCCCGCGCTCGCGTCCCTTGTCGGTGAAATACAGGGTTCGGCTGTAAGGCACCAGCGCGCGGATCATCCGGCGCTCGAGGATCGCGTCGAAGTCGCCGGTCCACGGCTTGTTCTCGAGATTGAGTTGCCGCGTCGTGGTTTCGGCGATAGCTGGGCTTTCCGGCGTTTCCGCCGCCGCGGCCGCGGCCGGGGACGATGCGGAAGGCGGGACAGGTGTGGCGGCTGGCTCGGCTGCAGCAGGCGCAGGCGTGGCGGCAGGTGCCGGTGCGTGCTTTGTCGCGGCGGGAGCCGCAGTCGTCGACGCCGGGGCGGACGGTTCGTTCTTCGTGCACGCAGGCGCCAGAGCGAGCCACGCGCCCAGCAGGGATGCGACGAACAAGCGGGGTGCATGGAACATGGCTGCCTCCGACGTCGGTCGGCCGCCGCTTGAGTGACGGCGGTCTGTCTGCGATAACGACGACCCGTCCCTGGCTCTCACTGCATGTCCCGCTGGCGTCCACCGCCCGAAAAGAGCACCGCCCTGATCACGCGCGCCGGCCACGATCGCCTCAAGGCCGAGTTGGACGAGCTGTGGCGCGTCAGGCGACCGGAGGTGGTCAAGGCACTCGCCGCCGCCGCGGCCGAGGGCGACCGCTCCGAAAACGCGGAATACACCTACCGCAAGAAACAACTCGCCGAGATCGACCGGCGAGTGCGCTACCTGAGCAAGCGTGTACCGGCATTGCGCGTGGTCGACACGACACCGAGCGATCCTGACGCGGTGTTCTTCGGCGCGCAGGTGGAGATCGAGAACGCCGCCAGCGGCGACTGCCAGCGCTACCGCATCGTCGGCCCAGACGAAACCGACGCCAGGTCCGGCTGGATCAGCATCGACTCACCGCTGGCACGGGCGATGCTGAAAAAGCGGATCGACGACGAGTTCGATGCGACCCTGCCCGGGGGCGTGGTCCGCTTCGTGATCGTCGACATCCGCTACGGCAACGACGACAGCCGCTGATCCAAGGCAGGATCCCGCAGCGGAGCGGCGCGATCCGGCGCCGCTCCCGCAATGTCCTGGCTACGGGTGGGTAAGGTGATCCCACTTCGCGTAGCGCTTGGCATACATGGCGTAGACGTAGCCCAGTACCGCGCCGAACGCCAGGTGCGAGACGATCGAGGCCCAGTGACGCCCCTCGGCGAACCACGGGAACAGGTACACGAACCCGTAGAAGTTCACCAGGTACACCACCAGTCCAAAACCCGCGCCGAGCATCGTGTCGGTCAGCCGCGAGCGCCCCTTGGCGATGAATGCGAAGACCAGCGCGTAGAGCAGCGACAATGCGAAGTGGATGATCGTGGCGGCGATCAGCGCACCGGTGTCGATGGTGTTGGGCGGCAACAGCGCGCTGGGGCCCATCGTGATGGCGGCGATCATCCGCACCGGAACCCAGCTGCTCAGGCCCATGAACAAGGGCGCGAAGATCAACTCCAGCACCAGGAACACCACGCCGGCAGCCAGTCCTGCGTACAGGACCGCCTTGCCCGAGATGTGCGAACCGGGGACGGTGAAGTGGAGGTTGTGAAAGCGGTCGGCAACGCTGTTAGGCATAAGCCCTCCTCGCGCGACAATCCGCGACGACCGGGCGCGAATTACCCGATCTCGAATCGATCAGCGCGTCGCGCGCATTCATGACACCACGACGTGCGTTACCTTCCCGTATAGGCCGACTCAGCGGTCGGCGTGGGCCCGGCATTGCGGCTGCTTACCCGCCGGCGACGCGGGCGATGTACTGACATCGCCCCGATGCGAGCGCCGGGTTCAGTCGTCGAATGCCACTTCGCCGAACAGGTCGTGCTCGTCGCTGCCCATGATCTCGACATCGACGAACTCGCCCGCCTTCAGGCCGGCCATGAAGCCGTTCTGGATCTGCACCAGGCCGTCGATCTCCGGCGCATCGGCCATCGAACGGGCAATCGCCAGCTCGCCGTCGAGCGTGTCGACCAGGCAACGCTGCGTGGTACCGACCTTGGCTTCGAGCTTGGCCGCCGAGATCTCGGCCTGACGCTCCATGAAACGGGCCAGGCGCTCCTGCTTGACCTCTTCCGGCACCGGATCGGGCAGCGCGTTGGCACTGGCGCCTTCGACCGGCGAGTAGGCGAACGCACCGACGCGGTCGAGCTGCGCTTCGTCGAGGAAATCGAGCAACTCCTCGAACTCGGCTTCGGTCTCGCCCGGGAAACCGACAATGAAGGTCGAGCGGATGGCGATGTCCGGCGCGATCGAACGCCAGCGCTGGATGCGCTCGAGCGTCTTGTCGACGGCACCTGGGCGCTTCATCAGCTTGAGCACGCGCGGGCTGGCATGCTGGAACGGAATGTCCAGGTACGGCAGCAGCTTGGGCATGCCATGAGCACCGGTCTCCGCCATCAACGGGATGATGTCGTCGACGTGCGGATACGGATACACGTAGTGCAGGCGCGTCCAGATGCCCAGCTCGCTCAAGCCTTCGCACAGCGCCTTCATGCGGGTCTGGTAGGCCTTGCCGCGCCACTCGCGCTCGGCATACTTCACATCGACGCCGTAGGCCGAGGTGTCCTGCGAGATCACCAGCAGTTCCTTGACGCCGCCCATTGCCAGCTTCTCGGCTTCGCGCAGCACCTGGTCGACCGGGCGGCTCACCAGGTCGCCGCGCATCGACGGGATGATGCAGAAGCTGCAGCGGTGATTGCAGCCTTCTGAGATCTTCAGGTAGGCGTAATGCTTGGGCGTGAGCTTGATGCCGGTGTCGGGAACCAGGTCCAGGAATGGATCGTGCTTGGGCGGCAGAGCCGCGTGCACCGCGGTCATCACGCTGCCATAGTCCTGCGGGCCGCTGATCGACAGCACGCCCGGATGCGCCTCGCGGATCTGCTCGGGCTTCTTGCCCAGGCAGCCGGTGACGATGACCTTGCCGTTCTCGGCGATGGCCTCGCCGATCGCGTCGAGCGACTCGGTCACGGCCGAGTCGATGAAGCCGCAGGTGTTGACCACCACCAGGTCGGCGTCGTCGTAGCTCTGGACGATGTCGTAGCCCTCCACGCGCAGCTGGGTGAGGATGCGCTCGGAATCGACCAGGGCCTTCGGGCAACCGAGGCTGACGAAACCGACTTTGGGATTGGCAAGGGACATTGAACGGACCAGGGACGCGAAAACGGGAAACACCCCGGACCGACCGTCAAGGAGACGGCCCACTTGGGGTCCGGGAGGGCTGCGGATTATAGCGTCGGGGCTAGAATCCTCCCGTCCCCCCAGCTGAACGAACCGCCATGGCCCACTGGACCGAACTGGACACCCCGCACGGCCCCGTCCGCGCCTGGCGCGCCGATCCCACGGGCCCGTCTCACAGCGCTGTGATCGTGCTGCAGGAGATCTTCGGCGCCAACGCCCATATCCGCAGCGTGGCTGAACGCTTCGCCGCGGCCGGCTTCGTGGCCCTGGCTCCGTCGCTGTACGACCCGATCGCGCCCGGCGTCGAACTGGCCTATACCGAGGACGACACCCAACGCGGCGCCGCCCTGCGCACCGAGCTCGGCTTCGACCGTGCCATCGACATCGTCGCCAGCGCCGCCGAGGCGCTGCACAACGAAGGCCTGCTCGTTGGCGTGGTCGGCTTCTGCTGGGGCGGCAGCGTCAGCTTCCTGGCCAACACGCGGTTGGGCCTGCCGGCCGTGTCGTACTACGGCGCGCGCACGGCGCCGTTCCTGGACGAACCGTTGCGTGCACCGATGATGTTCCACTTCGGCGAGCGCGACGCCAGCATCCCGCCGGAGGTCGTCGAGCAGCACCGCATCAGGCAGCCGACCGCACGCGTCCATGTCTACCCCGGCGCGGACCACGCGTTCAATCGCGATGTCGACAACCACGTCCATGACCCGGCCAGCGCTGAACAGGCCTGGCGCCGAACCCTGGATTTCCTCGGGGAGAACCTGCGATGAACCGGCCCGGTCATTCTCCCGGCAGCTGGCAGTTGCACCCGCAACTGGCCGACGACACCCATCCGATCGCTCATCTGGCGCTGTGCGATCTGCTGCTGATGGACGATGCCAACCATCCCTGGCTGATCCTGGTGCCGCGCGTGGCCGATGCGGTCGAACTGATCGACCTCGATCCCGCCCAGCAGGCCGAGCTGATGCACGAGATCGCGATCGTCAGCCACGTGATGAAGCGCACGTTCAAGCCGCAAAAACTCAACGTCGCCGCGCTCGGCAACATGGTGCCGCAATTGCACGTGCACGTGATCGCCCGTTTCCAGGACGACATCGCCTGGCCGAAACCGGTCTGGGGCATGGCCTCCGCCCAGCCCTACACGACCGAGGCGCTGGTGCACCGCATCGAGCAGCTGCAGGCCGTGCTGTCGCCGTGACCTCGCCTGCCTGCGGCATCGAGGCGCTGGCCGACGACGCCTGGCTGCTGCGCTTCGGCGATACGCTCGATCCCGCGCTGAACCATCATGTCCACGCCGTGGCCGCGCGCATCCGCGCGATGGCGCCGCATTGGCTGCGCGACCTTGTGCCGGCATTCGCGAGCCTGGGCGTGTTCTTTGATCCGTCTGCGGATCCGCAGCGGGTTCGCGCGGAACTCGAAGCGATGATGGATGCCGCCGATGTCGCGCAGACCGCGCAGCGGACCGGCAACACAGTGGAGATTCCGGTCGTCTACGGAGGCGAGTACGGCCCCGATCTGGAGTCCGCCGCGGACGAGTTGGGTTTTTCATCGTCGCAACTGGTCGCACGGCACACGGCCGGTGAATACACCGTGGCGATGATCGGTTTTGCGCCCGGTTTTCCCTATCTGTCGGGCCTCGATCCAGCACTGGCACTCCCTCGGCTTGCCACGCCGCGTGCCCGCGTGGCCGCCGGAAGCGTCGCCATCGGCGGTGCGCAGACCGGCATCTATCCGCGCGAGAGTCCCGGCGGCTGGCGCATCCTCGGGCGCACGCCACTGGTCCTGTTCGATCCGCAACGCGACCCGCCCACGCTGCTGCAACCAGGTGATCGCGTGCGCTTCATAGCCATCGATGCCGTCGCCATCGATGCCGACGGGTTCGCGGCATGAGTCGCGTGATCGTCGTCCAGCCGGGCCTGTCTACCACCGTGCAGGACCTGGGCCGCAGCGGTTGGCGTCATCTCGGCGTCGCCCATGCCGGTGCGCTCGATCCCGACCAGATGCGACTGGCCAACCGGCTGGTCGGCAATCCCGGCGACGCCGCGGTGCTGGAACTCGTGTTGCGCGGACCGACACTGCGATTCGACGTGCCGGTGCGCGTCGCGATCACCGGCGCCGCCGTCTCTGCGCGTTTCGAAGGCACGCCGGTGGCCATGGGCCGTCCGGTCGAACTGCCCGCGGGCGTGCTCGAACTCGGCGCGATCCAGCGCGGCGCGCGCGCCTGGCTGGCCGTGGCGGGCGGCTTCGACGTGCCGCCGGTACTGGGCAGCAGAAGCACCGACCTGCGCGGTGGCTTCGGCGGACTGGCGGGGCGCGCGCTCGGCGCCAACGACACGATTCGGCTGGGCGAAATGGTGGCAGTCCCCGTCGATGCCATCTTGCCCCGCTCCGTCGGCTGGTGGATCGACCTGCACCACGACGTCGATCCGCGCGCGCCGATCCGCTATCGGGCGTCTGCGCATCCGCTGGCGGCCGCGCTCGCGACTCGAGCCTGGCAGGTCAGCCCCAGCAGCAATCGCCAGGGGCTGCGCCTTCAGGGCGAGGCACTGCCTGCTCCGTCCGCGGACGGCATTTCCGAGCCGGTGGCGCCCGGCACGATCCAGTTGCCGCCGGACGGTCGCCCGATCGTGCTGCTGGCCGACGCGCAGACAGTGGGCGGCTACCCCCGCCTCGGGCATGTCATCGCCGCCGATCTGCCGCGCCTGGCGCAGTGCGTCCCGGGACAGCGGCTGCACTTTGAGACATGCGATGCAGCGACGGCCCATCGTTTGGCTTGCGCGGCACGGGCCCGGATCGCCAGAATCGGCGTGATGATCGACGCGCGCCTGCCCGCGGTCTGAATTTCCTCAGTCAGCCTTACCTTTCCGGAGTCCCATGAAATCCAATGTCATCGGCGCGCTGGTGCTGGTCGTAATCGGCACCCTGTTCCTGCTCAACAACCTGGGCTACACCGACATGAGCCTGGGCAAGATGCTGATGACCTGGTGGCCGGCGATCCTGATCGTGGTCGGCCTGGGCATGCTGTTCAAGCGAGGCTGACGCCCACCCCACGCGGACGGGCAAGCAAGTGAAAACCGAGCAACCAAAAGCAAGCATCGACTTCAACTGCGATCTTGGCGAAGGCTGCGGCGATGATGCCGCCATCCTGCCGCTGGTCAGTTCCGCCAACATCGCCTGCGGCGGCCATGCTGGCGACGAGGCGACGATGCGGGCGACACTGCGGCTGTGCCGCCAGTTCGGCGTGGCCGCGGGCGCGCATCCCTCGTTCGAGGATCGCGAGCACTTCGGCCGGCGCATCATGCCGATGGGCACCGACGTCATCGCCCGCATGGTGCATGCGCAGTTGGCCCTGCTGGCCGCGATCGCGGCCGAGGAAGGCATGCACCTGTCGCACGTGAAGCCGCACGGCGCCCTCTACAACGTCGCCGCCGACGATCGCGCCGTGGCCGACGCCATCGCGGCGACGGTGGCGGCCTTCGATCCGTCGCTGGTGCTGTTCGGCCTGTCGGGCTCGGCATTGCCCGCCGCGGGCGAAGCGCACGGCCTGCGTGTCGCCCACGAAGTGTTCGCCGAACGCGGCTACGACCACCGTGGCCGGCTGTTGCCGCGCGGGACGCCGGGCGCAGTGATCGAGTCGCTGGACGACGCCATCGCGCAGGTGCATCGCCTGGCCACGCGTGGCGAGGTCGTCGCCGACGATGGTTTCGTCGTCGCCGTGCGCGCCGACACGCTGTGTCTGCACGGCGACCGCGGCGACGCGGCAACGTTCGCGCAGGCGGTGCGAAGCGCGCTGGAGGCCGACGGCGTCGCCATCCTCCCCGTGGGAACCGACGCATGAGCGAGGCACTCAACTACTGGCCGTTGCTGGGCGTGGCGTGGGTCGTCGTGGGCTTCGTGCTGCGCATGAACCCGGTGATCGTGGTGGTGAGTGCCGGGCTGGTCAGCGGTATCGCCGCCGACAAGACGATTCCGGAACTGCTGGCCTTGCTCGGCGAGAGTTTTGTCTCCAACCGCGCCCTGCTGATGTTCGTGATGACGTTGCCGACCATCGGGCTGCTGGAGCGCGCCGGCCTGCGCGAGCATGCGCTGCGCTGGATCGCGCAGTTGCGTGGGCTGACCCTGGCGCGATTGCTGACCGGATATCTCGCCCTGCGCCAGGGGTTGAGCACGGTCGGCCTGATCGACATCGCCGGCCATGCGCAGACGGTGCGCCCGCTGCTTGCGCCGATGGCCGAATCGGCGGCGGAGAAACCCCACGGCACCCTGCCCCGCGACGAGATCCAGCGCGTGCATGCGCTGGCCGCCGCCACCGACAACGTCGGGCGTTTCTTCGGCGAGGACGTCTTCCTCGCCTTTGGCGCGGTGCTGCTGATCCAGGGCTTCTACGCCGAACACGGCATCGCGCTGGAACCGCTGCAGATCGCGCTTTGGGCGATCCCGACGGCGATCGCTGCGTTCGTGATTCACGCCGTGCGCATCGTGCTGTTCCAGCGTGCGCTCGACCGGCGCGCCGCATTCGCACCGGAGCGCGCCGATGCTGTCGATTGAGCATTTCTACCTGCTGCTGGCCGCGTTCCTGGCCTACGCCGGCTGGCGCAACCTGCGCGAACGACGCTACGCGCACGCGGCGTTCTGGGGACTGATCGCCCTGCTGTTCGCATCTGGCCAGACGGTGCTGAGCGCAAGCAAAGCCGGCAATCCCCTGCCCTCGCAATGGGCGGGCGCCGGCGTGATCGCGCTGGCGCTGCTCGCCACGCGGATGCGCCGCGAGCACATCGCCGAAGCGCCGGAATCCGAGCGGCTGGCATCGGCGCAGCGGCTGGGCCACCGGCTGTTCCTGCCGGCGCTGGTGATTCCGCTGCTGACCGTGCTGGTGGTGCTGTTCGGCGACCACATCGTCATCGGCGGCGTCGCGTTGTTCGGCAAGGGCAGCCTGACGCTGATGGGCCTGGCGCTGGCCTGCGTCGTGTCGGCCATCGCCGCCATCGTGGTCACCCGACAACGACCGCTGCAGGCGGCCGACGAAGGCCGCCGCCTGCTCGACACCATGGGCTGGGCGGCGCTGTTGCCGCTGGTGCTGGCCACGCTGGGCGGCGTGTTCGCCGCCAGCGGCGTGGGCGATGCGGTCGCCGCGATCGTGTCCTCGGTGATTCCCGCCGACAGCCGCCTGGCCTGCGTGCTCGCCTACGGCCTGGGCATGGTGTTGTTCACGATGATCATGGGCAATGCCTTTGCGGCGTTCCCGGTGATGACGGCCGGCATTGGCCTGCCGCTGTTGATCCAGCAGCACGGGGCGGCGCCAGCCGTACTGGGTTCGCTCGGCATGCTGACCGGCTATTGCGGGACGCTCATGACGCCGATGGCGGCCAACTTCAACCTGGTGCCGGCGGCGCTGCTGGAGCTGGACGATCCCAACGCCGTGATCCGCGCGCAACTGCCGACCGCGATTCCGTTGCTGCTGGTCAACCTGGCGCTGATGTACTGGCTGGCGTTCCGATGAACCGCGAAGACCCCGTCGTACTGCTGACCGGCTTCGTTCCGTTCGGAGGCGAAAGCTGCAATCCCAGCTGGGATTGCGTGCAGGTGCTCGATGGCGAGCACATCGAAGGCCGCCGCGTGGTCGCGCGTTGCCTGCCGGTGGAATTCGGCGCGTCGCTGGAGGCATTGCGCGCGGCGATCGATGACCTGCAGCCGGACCTCGTGCTTTGCGTCGGCCAGGCCGGAGGACGCGCCCAGATCTCGCTGGAACGCGTGGCGATCAACGTCGACGATGCCCGCATCCCCGACAACGCCGGGGCGCAGCCGGTGGACACACCGGTGACCGACGACGGCCCTGCTGCCTATTTCACCGATCTACCGATCAAGGCGATGCTCGCGGCGCTGCGTGCGGCGGGCATTCCCGCCGAGATCTCGCAGACCGCGGGCACCTTCGTGTGCAACCACGTCTTCTACGGGCTGATGCACGCGTTGCGAAACGTGCCCGCCGTCCGGGGCGGGTTCATCCACATTCCGTATTCTCCAGCGCAGGCGACGCACCATCCGGGAGCGCCGAGCCTGCCCCCGTCGGTGGCGACCCAGGCACTGCGCCTGGCGATCGCGACCGCACTGACCGTGAAACACGATGTCCGCCTGGCCGCGGGCGCCACCCATTAGGAAGCCATCGATGCGTAAATCCCTCGCCACCGCCCTGATGCTGACCGTGGCCCTCGCCACCGGTTCCGCCATCGCCGCCACCCAGGGCCAGTACGACAAGAAGGCCGCCGAGGCCGCGCGCTCGGGCCAGCAGACGGTCAGCATCTACGTCGACGTCGACTGGGGTGCGCGCAAGTCCGGCTCCGCGGGCGAACTGAACCAGGCCCACCAGGCCTTCAACGCCAACGGCTACCAGGTGATCGACGTGGTCGGCTACACCGAGAACGGGGACTTGCAGGGGTTCTTCGTTACCTACGTGCGTCGCTGAGGGAACACTCCTGCTGCAAACAAAAGGCCCGCTCGCGCGGGCCTTTTTCACGCCGGAACGACAATAAGCTCAGGTCCGAGGCAGCGTGACGCCCACCTGCCCCTGGTACTTGCCGCCGCGATCCTTGTACGACGTCGCGCAGACCTCGTCGGACTGGAAGAACAGCATCTGCGCCACGCCCTCGTTGGCGTAGATGCGCGCCGGCAGCGGCGTGGTGTTGCTGAATTCGAGCGTGACGTGGCCTTCCCACTCAGGTTCCAGCGGCGTCACGTTGACGATGATGCCGCAGCGCGCGTAGGTACTCTTGCCCAGGCACACCACCAGCGTGTCGCGCGGGATGCGGAAGTACTCGACCGTGCGCGCCAGCGCGAACGAATTGGGCGGGATGATGCAGACATCGGATTCGATGTCGACGAAGCTGCCGCTGTCGAAATGCTTGGGATCGACGATCGTCGAGTTGATGTTGGTGAACACCTTGAACTCGCGCGAGCAGCGCACGTCGTATCCGTAGCTGGAGGTGCCGTAGCTGACGATGCGCTGGCCATCGGCAGCGGTCTTGACCTGGCCCGGTTCGAACGGCTCGATCATGCCCTTCTGCTCGGCCATGCGACGGATCCAAAGGTCGGACTTGATGCTCATGCGGTCTGGCTATCCAGCGGGTCGGAGAGCGCGATTCTAACGGCTCGCCGGTTGGCTCGGGCGGCGCCCTGGTCAGAAAACACGAAGGCCCGGCGCGTGCCGGGCCTTCGGATCGGCCTTTCGGACCGACGGGATCAGAAGCCGCTGACGTTCAGGCGGCCATTGGTCAGCACTTTGCCCTGCAGCGACGGCGTCGGTACCGCCGAGCCCAGGATCGCGGCCTTGACGTCGGCAGCGGTCGCGCCCGAATGCGAGGACTTGTACAGCGCCGCCGCGCCGGTCACGTGCGGGGTGGCCATCGAGGTGCCGTTGTAGCTGGCATAACCCGACACGACGTTGCCCTTGGAGCTCACCGGCACCGTCGACCAGATGCCCGAACCCGGCGCACCGATGTCGACCGTGGTCGCGCCCCACTGCGAGAAGCTCGACAGGCCACCGGTGCTGGTGATCGAGGCGACTGCGATGACGTTGGCGTTCGGGTAGCCCGACGGATAGCTGGCGGTGGCGTCGTTGTTGTACGCGTCGTTGCCGGCAGCGGCGATGAACAGGATGTTCGCGGTGTTGGCGCGACCGATCGCATCCTGCAGGCCCTGCGAGAAGCCGCCGCCGCCCCACGAGTTGTTCGTGGCGACGATGTTCAGGCCATGACGGGTCTTCAGGTCGGTGATGTAGTCCACCGCCTTGATCGCGTTGGCGGTGGTGCCGCCGCGACGGCCGAGGAACTTGGCGCTGATGACCTTGGCGCCGCTCCAGCACACGCCGGCCACGCCCTTGCCGTTGCCGCCGACGCCGGCGATCGTGCCGGTCACGTGCGTACCGTGGTCGTCGTTGGCGCCGCCGGAGTTGATGTTGCTGCTATTGCCGTCGAAGTCCCAGCCGCGGGTGTCGTCGGCGTAACCGTTGCCGTCGTTGTCGACGCCATCCACTGGATCGTACGGATTCGTCCACACGACGTTGGTCAGGTCTTCGTGGTTGTAGTAGATGCCTTCGTCGATCACGCCGACATAGACGTTGCTGCAGTCGGTGTGGCCGGCGCCCCAGGCCTCAGCGGCCTGCGAGCCGTACTGGTTGGCCGGCGACGACGCATCGCCGTACATGCCCCACAGCGAACCGTTGGTGGCGTAGGTGTCGTTCGAGGTGGCGTTGTGCTGGTAGGTCCAGTTCGGCTCGGCGTATTCGACGGCCGGGTTGCTGCTCAGCGTGCTGATGGCCGAGGCCAGGTCGCGCCCGGCCGGCATGCGCAGCAGGGCGATTTCGCCCTTGCCGCCACGTACGGTTTCGAGCTTCTGCGCGCCCAGGCCGTTACGGACGGCAGCCTGCTGCGCGGCGGTGGAACCATCGCGGTACTTCACCAGTAGCTGGTCCGCCTCATGGGCGCGACCGGCCTTGAGGCCTGCGATGGCGAGATCGGGACGGCCGCCGGCGAATGCGGCGGAGGAGAGACCAAGCGAGACGAGCACGGCGCTGGCGAGCGCCGCAGTACGGTACGGGTGCTTCATGCAGAAAAACCCCTCGGCAAATGGACAAATAGATAAAAGAGCGCGACCGGGTGGTCGCGCGATCCGAATCTAATTTGCGCAATCAGCCATTCGCATGTTGCGACGCAGCAGAAAAATGGGGGCTCAGGACCCTATAAGCGAGACAGACAGCGGTTGTGCGACATGCGCACGAATTGCAAGCCCGACCGTCAGACGACGGGCGGTCGTCCTATAGGCGTGAGCGGCAACCGACTCAGGCGAAGACGTCACAATCGGTGCGCCGAGATCGCCCTGCTCGCGGATCGCGATTTCCAGTGGGAGGCTGCCCAGCAAAGGCACGCCGTACTGGGCGGCCATGCGACTGCCGCCGCCCTCGCCGAAGATGTGCTCGGCGTGACCGCAGTTCGAGCAGACGTGGACGGCCATGTTCTCGACCAGGCCGAGCACCGGAACCTCCACCTTCTCGAACATCTTCAGCGCCTTGCGCGCGTCGAGCGTGGCCACGTCCTGTGGCGTCGTCACGATCACCGCGCCGGCGACCGGAATCTTCTGCGCCAGTGTCAGCTGGATGTCGCCGGTGCCCGGCGGCAGATCGACGATCAGGTAGTCCAGGTCGTCCCAGCGGGTGTCGTTGAGCAACTGCGTCAGCGCCGACGTCGCCATCGGGCCGCGCCAGATCATCGGCGTGTCCTGTTCGATCAGCAGGCCGATCGACATCGCCTGGATGCCGTGTGCGCGCATCGGCTCGATGGACTTGCCGTCCGGGCTGTCGGGACGGCCGCTCAGTCCCAGCATCATCGGAATGCTGGGGCCGTAGATATCGGCATCCAGCACGCCCACGCGCGCGCCCTCGGCCGCCAGTGCCAGCGCCAGGTTGACCGCCGTCGTCGACTTGCCGACACCACCCTTGCCCGAAGCGATCGCGACGAGGTTGCGTACGTTCGGCAGCGGCGACACGTTCGGCTGCACCGCGTGGGTGGCGATGCGCTGCTGGATATCCAGATGCGCCAGTTCTCCGCCGTCGGCCGCGACGATGCGCGCGATCTCGGCCTGCAGCCACGGCTTCAGGCTCTGACAGGGGAATCCCAGGACCAGTTCGACGACGACCCGCCCGGCGGTCTCGACGACGCGGATGCGGGCCTT
The DNA here is from genome assembly GCF_031457115.1 of Lysobacter niastensis. Classification (GTDB taxonomy): domain Bacteria; phylum Pseudomonadota; class Gammaproteobacteria; order Xanthomonadales; family Xanthomonadaceae; genus Lysobacter_J; species Lysobacter_J niastensis_A. Next base: position 1,551,008 of record NZ_JAVDVY010000001.1, on the reverse strand, counting down.
GGTCTCGCCCAATGAAATATCGGTTTCCGGCACCGTCAGGGCGGCGATACGGGTTTGCAGCGACTCGGTCACGAAAGGGGCCTTGCAGGGGCTGGCGATGCGCAGGGGCCCTTATTTTACGTTTCCCAAGGGGACCGCGCGTCGGACCGGATACAACGGCCAACTGCGCAACATGCGACCGGACGCGACTCCGTACGCAAGCGGATGCTGGTATAACAGGCCGCAACCGCGCGAACAGCGCGTGGCCCATACGAAAATCCCTGGGAGGGGAAACATGCGTACGAAACTGCTTGCCCTGCTGTTGCTGGCCCTGCCGCTGAGCGCGATTTCACAGAATATGGCCGCGCAGAACACGCCGGTGGGCACCTGGACCACGATCGACGACAAGACGCAGAAGCCCAAGTCGGTGGTGGAGATCTACCAGGCCAAGGACGGCAGCCTCGCCGGCCGCGTCACCGAAATCCTGCAGTCCGATCGCGGCCCCAATCCGATCTGCGATAAGTGCGAAGGCGACCGCAAGGACAAGCCGGTCAAGGGCATGGTGATCCTGTGGGGCATCCGCCAGAAGGGCGATACCTGGGAAGGCGGCCAGATCCTGGATCCGAAGAACGGCAAGACGTACTCGGTCAAGGTGACGCCGGTCGAAGGCGGCAAGAAGCTCGACGTGCGCGGCTTCATGGGTTTCTCGATGCTCGGCCGCACGCAGACGTGGGTGCGTCGCTGACGGTTTCGCCGCCATCATTCATTCCGACGCCCCGGCCCTGCCGGGGCGTCGTCGTTTTCGGGCCGGCTTTTGCCCGGTTCGAGGGCTCGCATGAGTGCATGCGATAATTCCCCGTTCTTTCGGCACCGATCCCCCCCATGTCCCGCGAACTCCTCGTCACCTTTGCCCTGCCCTACGCCAACGGCGCGCTCCACCTGGGCCACCTGGTCGGTTATATCCAGGCCGACATCTGGGTGCGGGCACGGCGAATGGCCGGCGACGAGGTGCGCTTCGTCAGCGCCGACGACACCCATGGCACGCCGATCATGCTGGCGGCCGAAAAAGCCGGAGTTACGCCTGAGGCGTTCATTGCCGGCATGCAGTCGTCGCATGAACGCGACCTGCGCGACTTCGGCGTGGTCGTCGACCATTACGACTCGACCAACTCCGCGCACAACCGCGAGCTGACCCAGGCGATCTACACCAAGCTCGACAACAACGGCCATATCCGCCGCCGCGCAGTGGCGCAGCTGTTCGACCCGGTCAAGGGCATGTTCCTGCCCGACCGTTACGTCAAAGGCATCTGCCCGAACTGCGGCACGCCCGACCAGTACGGCGACAACTGCGAGAACTGCGGAGCCACGTATTCCCCCAGCGAACTCAAGGAGCCGCGCTCGGTGCTCAGTGGCGCCACGCCGGAGGTGCGCGAGTCGGAACACTTCTTCTTCGAGGTCGGCGATTTCACCGATTTCCTGCGGCAATGGCTCGCCGGCGACGTCGCCACGCCGGGCGTCAAGGCCAAGCTGCTGGAATGGCTGGACGCCGAGGGCGGCCTGCGCGCATGGGACATCTCGCGCGACGCGCCCTACTTCGGTTTCGAGATCCCGGGCCACCCGGGCAAGTTCCTGTACGTGTGGCTGGATGCGCCGATCGGCTATCTGGCGAGCTTCAAGGTGCTGTGCGAGCGCGAAGGCCTGGATTTCTTCAGCTACCTCACGCCCCACAGCACCGCGCAGATGCACCACTTCATCGGCAAGGACATCGTCAACTTCCACGGCCTGTTCTGGCCGGCGGTGCTGCACGGCGCGGGTTTCCGCGCGCCGACGCGCCTGCACGTCAATGGCTACCTGATGGTCAACGGCGAGAAGATGTCGAAATCGCGCGGCACCTTCATCATGGCGCGCACCTATCTCGACCAAGGCATCGCGCCCGAGGCGCTGCGCTATTACTTCGCGACCAAGACCGCCGGCGGCGTCGACGACGTCGATCTCAACTTCGCAGACTTCACCGCGCGCGTGAACTCCGACCTGGTCGGTAAGTTCGTCAACCTCGCCAGCCGCTGCGCCGGCTTCATCGAGAAGCGCTTCGACGGCCAACTGTCCGCGGAACTGCCGGACCCGGCGATGTACACGCGCTTCACCGAGCAACTGGCGCCGATCGCGCAGGCCTACGAGCGCAACGAGGCCGCCACCGCGCTGCGCCTGACGATGGCCCTCGCCGACGAGGCCAACAAGTACATCGACGAGCACAAGCCGTGGGTGCTGGCCAAGCAGGAGGGCGCCGATGCGCAACTGCAGGCCGTGTGCACGCAGGGCCTGAACCTGTTCCGCGTGCTCAATACCGCGCTCAAGCCGGTGCTGCCGCGCGTGGCCGAGCAGGCCGAAGCCTTCCTCGCCGCTCCGGTAGCGGGCTGGAACGATCTGGCCGAGCCGCTGCTGGGCCATCGCATCGCCAGCTACGCGCCGCTGTTCACCCGCATCGACACCAAGCAGATCGACACCATGATCGAATCCTCCAAGGAATCACTGAAGCCCGCCGACACGACCGCGGCCCCGGCCGTCGTCCCGGCCGACAAGAGCGGCGCCGAACCGCCGGCTCCCGATGCGCATCCCGCAGCCGCCCACATCGGCATCGACGACTTCGCCAAGCTCGACCTGCGCGTGGGCAAGGTGCTGGCCTGCGAGTTCGTCGATGGATCGGACAAGCTGCTGCGCTTCGAACTCGATGCCGGCCCGCTGGGCAAGCGCCAGATCTTCTCCGGCATCCGCGCGTCCTATGCACAGCCCGATCAGCTGGTCGGCCGCAGCGTGGTGTTCATCGCCAACCTGGCGCCGCGCAAGATGCGCTTCGGCATCAGCGAAGGCATGATCCTGTCGGCCGGCTTCGACGGCGGCACGTTGCACCTGCTCGATGCGGACAGCGGCGTGCAACCGGGCATGCCGGTCCGGTGACCGGATGACGTCGCTCGCGTGAATGCGGGAGTGACCGGCATGGCAAGCACGTGACCACCGACCTGACCGAACGCCTCGATCGCATCCTGCCGCAGACCCAATGCGGCCAATGCGGTTACGCCGGTTGTCGCCCGTATGCCGAGGCGATGGCGGCCGGCGAAGCCGACATCGATCGTTGCCCGCCCGGTGGCGACGCCGGCGCGCGCGCGCTGGCGCGGGCGCTCGGCGTGGAGGCCAAGCCGTTCGATCGCTCGCGTGGCGAGCACAAGCCCGCGCAAGTTGCGTTGATCGTCGAGGCCGACTGCATCGGCTGCACGAAATGCATCCAGGCCTGCCCGGTCGACGCCATCATCGGCGGCGCCAAGCACATGCACACGGTCATCGAACCGCTGTGCACCGGTTGCGAGCTGTGCGTCCCGGCCTGCCCGGTCGACTGCATCGTGCTGGTGGAGCCGTAAGGCGGGCCTCGGTCCGCCACTCCGGTCAGCCCGTAGGCGGGCCTTGGCCCGTCACCCCAGCCGTCGCGTCACCGTTCGTCCTGAGCGTTAGCGCGCAGCGCTGAAGTCGAGGGGATGGACGGGCGATGCTATCCAAGCGCCGCCGCGATACGCCGCTGCTAAGTTCGGCGGGCCAAGGCCAGCCCTACGCTGCGGTCGCGAGTCGAGGTCTACTTCGACTGCGCGGACTGTTCGCCTGCGCCTGCACAGGCCGAGCACACCCGCTCGACCTTGTAGCCCTTGCCGCGCAGCTTCTCGACCACGCCATCCTCGCCCAGCAGGTGCAGCGCACCGACGACCACCATGGTGTCGCCCTTCTTCGCGTCGAGCATCTTGCCGATCTGCGGCACCCAGGCGTCGTTGCGCTCGACATTGACCATGCGATAGGTCTGCGGCGTCTTCTCGCGCATCTCCTCGCGGGTCAACTGGTCGAGCTTGGCAACGTCGCCGTCGCGCCAGGCCTGGTGCAGGTCGGTCAGCAGGCCCGGCATGTCCTGCGGGCGGTCGAGAAACTCGCGCAGCGAAGTGATCTGCTCGGCCATCGGCGAGGCATCAAGTACCTGCAATTGCAGGTCCATCGTCTCCAGCCCGCCGGTCGGCTTGTTGGTCGCCGCCGCCTGCTGCATCAGGTACTGGTCCAGGCCCTTGTCTGGGCTGAAGCCCAACGACTGCGACACGCCGATCAGCAACGACAGGTTGACGAACCACGGTTCGTAACCGTCGACCATGTCGATCGACGAGCCGCTCTTCGCCATCAGGCGCGACAGCTTCTCGCGCAGGTCGGCCGGCAGCACCTGGCTCAGGTTGCGGTCATCGCCAAAGCCTGCCGCGTCCAGGAACTTCGCCTGCGTGGCCGGATCGGTCATCTGCTCCGGCGGCACCTCGAACACCACCTTGTCGACGGCAGTGAACGCGGTATCGATGTCGCTCGACAGCGGATAGTCGTCGGCCTTGAGCAGATGGAACGAGCCGAGCAGGTACACGGCATTGTCGCGATCGGAGACTTTCCACAGCAGCGGCACCGGCGGCGCCTTGGCGGCGGTCGCAACGGCCACCGGCGCGGAGGGCGCAGCGCCTTCCTGCGTCACTGCCAGCGCCGCGGCCGAAGACAACGCGGCGACGACCAGTGCGGTCAGGCCCAGCTTCTTGAAGGGGAGCGACATCGCGGCCTCGGGAATGCGGATCATGGCGTGGAGTGGGAATAACTCTTTTCACCGGCGTTGACCGCCAGGTCCAGGCGGTTCTCCGGCGGCGGCAACGGACAGGTCGCGAACGACGTGAACGCACACGGCGGGTTGTAGCTGTGGTTGAAGTCGAGCTTCACCCGGCCCTGTGCATCGGGCAGTGCCGCATAGAGGAAGCGGCCGGCGCCGTAGCTGCCGTGCCCGCTGGTGCGGTCGGCAAACACCAGGAACAACTGTTGGTCGCCTTCGTCGAGCGCTTCCAGGCGGAAGGTCTTGCCGTCGCGCTCGAATTCCACGACGCCCGGGTTGGGCACCTCGTCGGTGGTGCCGATGATGTTGGCAATGGCGATGGTCTTGCCCGGCGGGTGCGCGATGAAGCGTCCGTCGATCTTCCACTTCGCATCGAGCGGCCAATAGTCGATGCCCTTGAAACCCGTGCGGGTCGGCGCATCGGCATGCTTGACGCGCAATGCGTAACGGTCGCCGCGCTTGATCACCGTCGCGACGCCCTTGCCTTCGTCGAAGCCGAGCTTGCTGGGGCCGGCCGGATCGTCGTCGACGCGAAGCGTGGCGCTTCCGGTCAGCGGTGTGCCATCGACGGTGACCGCCGCGCCGCGTTCGGGCACGAAACGCACATGGCCGCTCTTCATGTGCAGCAGGCCCAGGTGCGCCGGCCCCATTGCCAGGCGGATGCCGTTGTCGGCGTCGCTGCCCAGGTAATGTGAACCCGGATCGATCCAGTGCAGGCCGATCAGGCTGGTCCAACCCTCAGGTTGCGTCAGCTTGGACACGCGGTCATCGCGCCAGGCCTTCTGCTCGGCGGCGAATGCCGCCTCACGGGCGGCTGCCTGTTCGGCCATCTTGCGCTCCTGCGCGTCGTCGGAGGCGGACTTGCCGCAGGCAGCGAGCGCGAACACCAGCGCCAATGCCGCCAGGCGAAGGGGCTGTGCCCGGGTAATCGATGCAACGGCGAATCGGATAGACATGCTTCAACGTCCCCGCAGGAACCAACGGTCGATATCGGCCAGGCTGAATCGCGCCCAGGTCGGACGTCCATGATTGCACTGGCCGGAGCGCTCGGTCACTTCCATTTCGCGCAGCAGTGCGTTCATTTCCGGCAAAGTGAGACGGCGGTTCGCCCGCACCGCGCCATGGCAGGCCATCGTCGCCAGCAGTTCGTCGCGCGCCGCTGCCACGCGGCGGGACTCGCCGTGCTCGCGCAGGTCGGCCAGCACGTCGCGCAGCAAGGCTTCGACATCGCCGTGCGCCAGCAGCGCCGGCACGCTGCGAAGGGTCAGCGATTGCGGGCCGCTGCGGGTGACTTCGAAGCCCAGTTCCGCCAGCGTCGCCGATTCGCGTTCGGCGACCTCGGCCTCACGCTCGGACACGGCCAGCGTCGCCGGCACCAGCAGCGGTTGCGTGCGCAGACCCTCGCCATCGTGCGCGTTCTTGAGTTTCTCGTAGCCGATGCGCTCGTGCGCGGCGTGCATGTCGACGACGATCAGGCCTTGCGCGCTTTCGGCCAGGATGTAGATGCCGTGCAGCTGCGCGACCGCGTAGCCGAGCGGCGGCAACGTGGCCTCTTCGCTTGCCGGCAATGGCGATGGCGGGGGCGACATCGCAGGCGCAGGCGCGCCATACAGCGCTGCATAGCCGACGCGTGTTTCGGCGACCTGCATCGGCAGTGGCGACTGTGTCCGGTAGTCGATGTATGCGGGCGGGGCTTCGGTCGCGAAACGGGTCGGCGAAGCCGGACTCGGCGCTCCATCCGTCACGCCCATCGACACGCCCGCGCGAGTCTCGGCCAACGCTCCCTGCAGGGTGCGATAGACGAAATCGTGGATCAGCCGCGCGTCGCGGAAACGCACCTCGTGCTTGGCCGGATGCACGTTGACATCGACGCGGCGCGGATCGAGTTCGAGGAACAGCACGTAAGCAGGCTGCCGGCCATGGAACAGCACATCGGCATAGGCCTGCTTGACCGCATGCGCCACGCTGCGGTCGCGCACCGCGCGACCGTTGACGTAGAAGTACTGCTGGTCCGCGCTGGCCCGGTTGTAGGCCGGCTGGGCGATCCAGCCATGCAGGCGCAGGCCCTGCCCCGAGCCCGTCGAGTGGACCGCGCCGAAGTGATCCACATGCAACGCATTGCGGGCGAATTCCTCGCCCAGCGCTTCGTGCAGGCGCACGTCGGACAGCAGCTCGCCCTCGCCTTTCCAGCGCCGCGACGGCTTGCCGTTGTGCGATACGCGCAGTTCCACGTCCGGCCTCGCCAGCGCCAGCTGCCGCAGCCATTCCTCGATGTGACCCAGCTCGGTGCGCTCGGCCTTCAGGAACTTGCGCCGCGCCGGCACGTTGAAGAACAGGTCGCGGACTTCAACCGTGGTGCCCTGCGGATGCGGCTTGGGCGCCACAGTGCCGACACGTCCGCCATCGACTTCCAGCGATGCGCCGTGCTCGGCGCCCTGGCGACGCGACATCAGCGCGAAGCGGCTGACCGAAGCGATCGACGGCAGCGCTTCGCCACGGAAACCGAGCGTGGCCACGCCCTCCAGGTCATCGAGCGAGGCGATCTTGCTGGTGGCGTGGCGCGAGATCGCCAGCGGCAATTCATCGGCGGGGATGCCGGCGCCGTCGTCGCGGATGCGGATCAGGCGGACCCCGCCTTCTTCCAGGTCGATGTCGATGCGTCGCGCCCCGGCATCGAGGGCGTTTTCCACCAGTTCCTTGACGACCGAGGCAGGCCGTTCGACGACCTCGCCCGCGGCGATCTGGTTGATGAGGGTGTCGGGAAGCTGGCGGATCGTCACGAGGGCCTGCTGATGCGTATGGACCAGGCCCGCAGTCGGCGCCAGGTCGGCGCCGCACGGGGAATTCAGCCGTGATGATAGCCGAGCAGCGACCAGGACCTGCCGGTTTGTCTCAGGGCGCGCCGCCGGCCCCGCCCAGAGAAGCCGAATAGTTCGCTTCGGCCTTGGCCGCGTACATCGTGCCCGGCGGCGGCTGGCGGGTGAAATAGGTATCGACGCCATCCAGCACCGCGCGCGCCAGCGTGCGCTGGTAGGACGGATCGACCAGCCGGCGCTCTTCGTCCGGATTGGAGATGAAGGCGGTCTCGACCAGCATCGCCGGCATGTCCGAGGTGCGCAGGACGGCGAAGTTGGCGCGTTCGATGCCCGGCTTGTGGTTGTTGCCCACACGCTTGAGACCGTCGAGCACATGGTTGGCCGCATCCTCTGATGCCTTCATGTGCCCGCTCTGGGTCAGGTCGAGCAGCACCGAAGCCAGCGTGTTGCTGGTCTTCTCCAGGCGCACGCCGCCGATCATGTCCGAGGCGTTTTCCTTGTCCGCCAGCCAGCGCGCGCGCTGCGAAGACGCGCCCTTCAGCGACAGCACGTACACGGACGAGCCCTTGGCGCCGCGGTTCTCGGCGGCGTCGGCATGGATCGAGACGAAGATGTCGGCCTTGGCGGTGCGCGCCAGCTTGGCGCGGTTGTTCAGGGGGATGTAGAAGTCGCTGTCGCGGGTCAGGTAGGCCTTCAGGCCGGGCGTTGCGTTGACCTGACGCGCCAATTCGCGCGCGATCGCCAAGGTCACGTCCTTTTCCTTGTTGCCGTTCGGGCCGATGGCGCCCGAGTCCTGGCCGCCATGGCCGGCATCGATGGCGATCACCAGCGGGCGCATGCCACGGCCGCGAACGTCCTTCAGGGTCTTGACCGCACCGGCGGGGGGCATAGTCCCACCAACGGCGTCCGGTACGCCTGCGTTGCCGGACGGCATCGCCGACGGCGGCATGGCGGGCTGGCCCGTGGCGATCCGGGTCGGAACGCCGGTGGCGATAGTGGTCGCAGGCGCCGTCATGGACGTCGCCGGCGGGATCGACGACGGCCCCGTGACCTTGACGGGTGCGTTGCCGGCCATTGTGGCAGTCGTCAACGAAGGGGGCGTGGTGCCGGTGGCCGGCGGCGCGGTGCCTGCAGGCGCGCCCGCCGGTCCATACGCAGGCATGGCGGATGACGAGCCCGTGGAGCGCGCGGCGATTTCGGAAATGAGGCGGGTGGTGGCCGCAGCGGAGGCCGCCGCGTCTGCCTCCGGCGTCGCCGACGGAGTCACGGAATCTGCCGCATTACCGGGTGCCGATGTCGGACCGGGAGCCGGTGCTGCGGGAGTCGAAGCCAGGCGGACCGGCGCGCTGGCGCTTTCAGCGCCATCGCCGGGCCACTCCAGCACCAGCCGCGGGCCGGTAGCGCCGGGTTCGAGATGCGGCTTGAGCACGGCGACCGGCTGCGCCAGGTCGAACACGATGCGGGTCGTGCCGGGGCTCGGCTGTCCGGTGCGCACCGACTTGATCAGTCCGGTCGGCGCCGGCAGGCGGACGTTCGAAGCCAGGCGCGAAGTCTGCAGATCGACGACCAGTCGATCCGGGCCTTGCAGGCTGATCACCTTGAACTCGGCTTCCTGGTCCAGTGCGATCTCGGCGCGGGTCCCGGTGGCGCCGTTGCTCAGCGCCAAGCCGTTGATTTCGGAGGCCTGGGCCAGATTCCACGCCAGCGCAGCCAGCAGGGCTGAGCCGAGCAGAACTTTCTGGACGGTGGCGGCCTTGACGCGCATGGGCCGTAGTCAAGCACCAGCGCCCGAGGATTGCAAGTATTTTTTCTTTACAAATCCGGTACCTGCCGCCCTTTCCTGCTGGAACGTTCAGGAATGGCCTGCAACCCCATGGCCGGCGGTGACAGCGGTTACCCAGGCCTGCCCGGCGGGAGTGCCGGGAATCAGCCCTGCCCGTCGCCCCGCCCCCTCGATGGACAGGTCCACGACCAGATCCGGCTTGGGCAGCGCTCCGGCGCCCCGCTCGGGCCACTCGACCAGCCACAAAGTCGGCTCGTCGCCATCCAGGCCGAGGAATTCCAACTCGCCCGCATCGGCGATCCGGTACAGATCCAGGTGCCAGGCTTCGCCGCCGTCATCGAGCGGATAACGCTCCACCAGCGTGTAGGTCGGGCTGCGTATCGCGCCACGCACGCCCAGCGCACGCAGCAACGCACGCGCGAGCGTCGACTTGCCGGCGCCGAGATCGCCATGCAGGTGCACGACCGCGCGCGGCGGGCGCGTGCGTGCGAGCGCCGCGCCCAAAGCGTCCGTCGCATCGGCATCGGCCAATAAAAGCGCCTTCATTGCACATGCTCCGGGTTCGCGTAATGGCGCAACCATGGCATCAGATCGCTGGGCAGAAGCCCGCGTTCGCCGCCCTCATGCGCGGCCGCATCGCCTGCACACGCGTGCAGCAGCGCGCCACAACTCGCGGCTTCGAATGCATCCACACCCTGCGCCCGCAATGCGGTGATGACGCCACTGAGCACGTCGCCCATTCCTCCCACCGCCATGCCAGGATTACCCGCTGCAATCACGCGCGGCGTTTCGTGCGCAGCGGCCACGATGCTGCCGGCGCCTTTAAGCACAACGACACACGCATACCGCTCGCATAGCGCCTTCGCCGCCGAAAAACGGTCCTGCTGCACCTGCGCCGTGCTGATGCCCAGCAGGCGCGCCGCTTCGCCAGGATGCGGAGTGATGACCGCGTCGGCCGGCAAAGCGAACGGATGCGCGGCCAGCAGGTTCAACGCATCGGCATCCAGCAGCAAAGGCTTGGCGCTGGCGATGGCACGTTCGTAAAGCGCCAGGCCCCATGGCTGCTGTCCGAGCCCGGGCCCCAGTGCGATCGCATCGGCGCGATCGAGCGCAGCCTGCAACGAAGCGCCGTCTTCGACTTCATGCACCATCGCTTCGGGCAGTCGCGACAGCAACGGCGCGACATGGCGTTCGCGCGTGGCGACTTCGACCAGCCCGGCACCAGTGCGCAGGGCGGCTTGCGCGCAAAGCATGATCGCACCGCCGCTGCCGTGTTCTCCTCCGATGCAGAGCACGCGTCCGTTGCTGCCCTTGTGACTGTCGCGCCGACGCGGTGGCAGCCAGCGCGACAGGTCCATCGCCGACAGTCGCAGCGCCGCCGCACGGCTGCCGTCGAAGGTCGACGCCGGCAAGTCCAGCGCGGCGAGGGAAGTCGCGCCGGCATGATCCAGGGCCGCACCCGTGCGCAATCCGGCCTTGCAGGCCATGAACTCGATGGTGCGCGTCGCGATGACCGCCGGTTGGTACGAAGCGCCACGGTCGGCATCGACGCCGCTGGGCACATCGAGTGCGAATATCGGCGCCGCCTGTGCATTCATCGCTTCGATGATCACCGCCGTCGTGTCGTCGGGCGGACGCGACAAGCCGATCCCGAACAGCGCGTCGACCACCACGTCGGCCGGCGGAAACACTTCCTCGAACGAAGAGACCGCACCTCCGCTGGCGGCATATTCGTGCTCCGCGCGCCGCGCCAGTTCGCCTTGGGGCGCATGACCGGGCAGTCGCACGACGCGAACCTGCCTCCCCGATTCATGAGCGTGGCGGGCCAGCACGTAACCGTCGCCGCCGTTGTTGCCCGGTCCGCAGACCACGACGATGCGCTGCGCCTGCGGCCATTGCCGCAGCAATTCGCGCCAGGCGGCCTGTCCGGCGCGCCGCATCAGTCCAAAGGCATCGCCCAGCGCCGTGGCCGCCCGCGCCTCGACTTCGCGCAATGCGGCTGAGTCATACAGGGTGGAGGCGAAAGGCTCGGCATCGTGGGGCATCGCGCGATTCTATACTTGCCATATCGTGAAACCCGCCTCGCCCGCCCCGTCCCAATCCTTGCCCGCCACGACGCCCGACTACGTCGCACTGGCCGGCCGCATCCGCGCGCTCGCGCAGGAATTCGGCTTCCAGCGCTGCGGCATCACCGGCATCGACCTGGCCCCGGACGAAGCCCACCTGCGCGACTGGCTGGCGCAGGGCTTGTACGGCTCGATGGACTGGATGGCCCGGCATGGAGAAATGCGTGGGCGCCCCGAGGAACTGCACCCCGGCACGGTCCGCGTGATCTCGGTGGGCCTGGATTACGGACGCGACAGCGACGAAGCCTGGGCGACGCTCGACGATGGCGAGCGCGCCTACGTCGCCCGTTACGCACTGGGTCGCGACTATCACAAACTGATGCGCCAGCGCCTGCAACGCCTCGCCGACCGCATCGCCGAGGTGGTGGGCCCGTTCGGACATCGCGTTTTCGTCGACTCGGCGCCGGTGCTGGAACGCGCGTTGGCGCGCAATGCCGGCCTGGGCTGGATCGGCAAGCACACCTGCCTGATCGACAAGGACGGCGGTTCGTTTTTCTTCCTTGGGGAGATCTACGTCGACCTGCCGCTGCCTGTCGACAAGCCGGCCAGCGAGCATTGCGGCACCTGCCGTCGCTGCATCGACATCTGCCCGACCCAGGCGATCACCGCGCCCTACCGGCTCGATGCGCGTCGCTGCATCGCCTATCTGACGATCGAACATGAGGGTGCGATTCCCGAGGACCTGCGCGAGCCGATCGGCAACCGCATCTTCGGTTGCGACGACTGCCAACTGATCTGCCCCTGGAACAAATTCGCCAAGCGTACCGACGAGCCGGATTTCCGTGCGCGAAACAATCTGGACAAGGCAACGCTGGTGGAGTTGTTCGCGTGGGACGAGCATGAGTTCCTGCAGCGCACCGAAGGCACGGCGATCCGCCGTAGCGGCCACGAGCGCTGGTTGCGCAACATCGCGGTCGCTTTGGGCAATGCGCCCGGCACGCCCGAGGTCATCGACGCACTGCGCGCTCGTCGCGAGTCGGCCAGCCCGATGGTGCGCGAGCACATCGAGTGGGCCCTGCGGCGGCACGACGCGGCATGAGGCTCGGCTCGCCTCACACCCTTCGACATACCCGCCCCGCCCTTCGACTTCGCTCCTGCGGAGCTACGCTCAGGGCGAACGGTGTGAGCTCTTCGCGGAATAGGGATGCGTGAGGCCAATCCGGTTTCGAATGGGCAGTGAGGGCCAAGACACCGGTTCTGGATCTGGCGGCCGCGAAGCCAATCCCCGTTCGCCCTGAGCGTAGCGGCGTAGCCGCGAAGTCGAAGGGTGAACGGGGGAGACACCTGGCGATGCAACGTACTCAACGCAGTTCATAAGCTGGGCCTTGGCCCACCATTGCGCGTCGCCCGGAGGGGCGAATTCGGCGGGGCTTAAGCCCGCCCCACGCCCGCCCTACCGCAGCTGTTGCAGCAACTCGCGCGTCACCGGATCGTCGGCCTGTGCTTCGCCGGCCAATGCTGGCAACAAGCGGCTGGCGACCTGCTTTCCGAGCTCCACGCCGAACTGGTCGAAGGCATTGATGCCCCACACCACCGACTGCAGGAACACGCTGTGCTCGTACAGCGCGAGCAGGGCGCCGAACGAATACGGCGTCAGCGCATCGAGCAGGATCGTCGTGCTCGGGCGGCCGCCGGCATAGGCGCGATGCGGATCGTCGCTGGCCTGGCCGTTGGCGAATGCCTCGGTCTGCGCCAGCAGGTTGGCCTGCAGCGCCCTGTTGTTTTCGGCAAACGGCGCATCGGAGCGCACCACGCCGATGAAGTCCGACGGCACGATCGAGGTGCCCTGGTGCAGCGCCTGGAAGAAGCTGTGCTGCGTATCTGTGCCCGCCCCGCCCCACCACACTGGCACGGTCTCGACGCCGACGGGCGAGCCATCGGTACGCACCGACTTGCCCAGGCTTTCCATCACCAGTTGCTGCAGGTAGTTCGACAGTAGCTTCAACCGCTCGTCGTAGGCGTGCACGGCCTGCGTGGCATAGCCCAATGCATTGCGGTTCCACACGGCGGTCAGCGCATGCCAGGCCGCGAGGTTGCGTTCGAGCGGCGTGTGCAGCACGTGCTCGTCCATTTCGGCGGCACCGGCCAGCATCTGCTCGAACGCATCCATGCCGATCGCCAGTGCAATCGGGAAACCGACCGCGGACCACAGCGAATAGCGCCCACCCACCCAATCCCACATCGGCAGGATGCGATCGGCGGGAATGGCGAAGGTCTCGGCGGCACGCTGCGTGTTGGCCGACACTGCGTACAAGCGCTCGGTACCACCCAGCCAATCGCGCAGGATCATGCCGTTGAGCAGCGTTTCCTGGGTACCGAAGGTCTTGGAGATCAGCACCGCGGCGGTACGGCGCGGGTCGAGCCCGGCGAGCACGCGCTGCGCGGCGTGGCCGTCGACATTGGAAAGGAAATGCACACGGAAACGGCCCGGCGAAGGGCCGCTCAGCGCATCGACCGCCAGCCGCGGCCCGAGGTCGGAACCGCCGATGCCGACGCTGACGATGTCGGTGATTTCACTCGCCGTCAGCGCATCGATCAGTTCGCGCATTCGGACCCGCGCCTGCAGCGCCTGCGCGTGCGCATCGCGCGCGACCGGCGCTGACGACAGGTCGCTGCGCAGCGAGGTATGCAGCACCGCGCGATCCTCGGTGAGGTTGATCTTCTGGCCGTCGAACTGCGCCTGCAGCCTGGCACGTGCGCCGGCCTGGTCCGCCGTGGCGAACAGCGCGGCAAGTGCCTCGCGGTCGTAGTGCTGGCGCGCGAAGTTGACGTAGATCGGGCCGACGCGCAGGGAGAAATCCTGAGCGCGTGCCGGATCAACGGCGATCAGTTCCTGCAGCGGGTGGCGGACGACGCGCCCGGCCTGGGCGCGCAGATGGCTCAGACGGGCATCGGCATCCATAGACCGGTCAGGCTGCCTGTGCCGGCATCGAACGGTTGGTGTGCGTCAGCGCGTTGTGGCGGTCGACGTAAACCAGGGTGGGCTTGTACTTGGCCGCCTCGGCCTCGTCGCAGACGCCGTAGGCGCAGATGATGACCAGGTCGCCCGGCTGCGCGCAGTGCGCGGCGGCGCCGTTGACCGAGATCACCCCACTGCCTTCCTCACCACGGATCGCATAGGTGACGAAGCGATGACCGTTGTTGACGTTGTAGATGTGGATCTGTTCGTACTCGCGGATACCTGAGATGTCGAGCAGACGGCCGTCAATCGCGCACGAACCTTCGTAGTGCAGTTCGGCATGGGTCACGGTAGCGCGATGGATCTTGGCCTTGAGGACGTTCAGTTGCATGGGGGGTGGCTCCGCCCGCGGAGTGAGGGCGTTCGAAGTGGAAAGTCTAGCAGCGCATGGCGCACTGCAACATCACCCCGGACCGGCCATTGACGACGGCTGTGGAACGGTTCAGACCATGAATTCGAGGTTGTCGATCAGCCGGGTGCGGCCCAGCCGGGCGGCAATCAGCGCGACCTGCGCCCCGCCCTCTCCGGCCCCGGGCTCGGTCAGGTCCGGGCGACGGACCACGGCGTAGTCGGGCTCGAAACCCGCGGTAACGAGGGTCTCTCGCGCCTGCGCCTCCACGGCCTCCCGGGTCCGGCCGGCCTGAACCGACTCGCGCATCGCCTGCAGGCAGCGGTGGATGGCGGCGGCCTGTTCGCGCTCCTGCGGAGACAGGTACTGATTGCGTGAACTCATCGCCAGGCCGTTGGCCTCGCGGACGATGTCGGCGCCGATCAGCTCGACCGGGAACGCCAGGTCACGGACCATGTACCGGATCACCGCAAGCTGCTGGTAATCCTTGCGACCGAACACGGCCACGTCCGGCTGCACCTGGTTGAACAGCCGCGACACCACCGTCGCCACACCATCGAAGTGTCCGGGGCGGTGGGCGCCTTCCAGCGTTTCGCTTACCGCCGGCACCTGCACGTGGACGGTCGCCTCGACGCCATAGGGATACATCGTCTCCACCGACGGCAGCCACATCACGTCGCAACCGGCCGCCCCCAACCCCTTGGCATCGGCCTCGGGCGTACGCGGATAGCGCGCGAAGTCCTCGTTCGGGCCGAACTGCGTCGGATTGACGAACACGCTCGCCACCACGCGGTCGGCATGCTGGCGCGCCAGACTCACCAGCGAGAAGTGGCCCTCGTGCAGGTTGCCCATGGTCGGCACGAAGCCCACGCGCAAGCCTTCGCGATGCCACTGCGAGACGCGTTCACGCAGCGCGGCCAATTCGGAAATGGTTTCGATCATTGCAACGAGTGACTCGCTAGGACCGCCGTCGATCAGGCGTAGGAATGGTCGGCGTCAGGGAAGCTGCCGTCGCGCACGGCCTGCGCATAAGCCTGCACGGCACCGGCGATCGACCCGCCTTCGGCGAGGAAATCCTTGACGAAGCGCGGCCGGCGATGGCCCGAGTTGACGCCCAGCAGATCGTGCAACACCAGCACCTGGCCGTCGCATTGCGGGCCTGCGCCAATGCCGATGGTGGGAATGGACAGGTCGGCCGTGATCGCCGCGGCGACCGGCGTGGGCACGCATTCGAGCACCAGCAGACTGGCGCCGGCCTCGGCCACCGCCCGGGCGTCCTGACGCAGCCGCGCTGCGGCGGCCTCGTCGCGCCCCTGCACCTTGTAACCGCCCAGGCGCAGCACCGACTGCGGGGTCAGGCCAAGATGCGCGCAAACCGGGATCTCGCGCTCGACCAGGAAGCGGATCACCTCCAGCTTGTGGCCTGCCCCTTCCAGCTTGACCATCGCCGCGCCCGCCTGGAGCAGTCGCGTGGAGGCATCCAGCGCGCGCTCGGGCGTGGCGTCGGCCTGGAACGGCAGGTCGGCGATCAGCAGCGCCTTGTCCAGTCCGCGTGCGACGCAGGCGGTGTGGTAGGCGATATCGGCCGTGCTCACCGGCAACGTGCTGTCGTGTCCCTGCACGACCATGCCCAGCGAGTCGCCGACCAGCACCAGGTCGACGCCGGCGGCGTCCATGGTCCGCGCGAAGCCCGCGTCGTAGCAGGTCAGCATCACCAGTTTGCGCCCGTCGCGCTTGGCATCGGCCAGCGCCGGCACCGTCCAGGGCTTGTCGTGGGGGGTTCCGCTGTACATGGGCTGGACTGACCTGGAAGGGCTGGCCGACCTGCGTGCGCAGGCTCAGGCGTCTGCCGGGGGATCGGTATACGTTAACGCCTGGATGTCCGCCGTTTCCATCCTGGCCAAGGCATCGCGGGCCGAACCAATGCCGGGAATGACGGCATCGGCGGCGATCTCGACCAGCGGCACCAGCGCGAAAGCGCGCTCATGCAGGTGCGGATGCGGTACGCGCAGGCCGGGCTCGACGACGACCCGCTCACCGTACAGCAGCAGATCGAGATCGAGCGTGCGCGGGCCCCAACGGTCGCTGCCGTCGGCACTGCGGTCGCGGCCGGCCGCGCGCTCGATGTCGAGCATCGCGGCGAGCAACCGGGTCGGCGGCAGGCTCGTGCGCAGCATCGCCACCGCGTTGAGGAAGTCGGGCTGCTCGGTGACACCCCAGGCCGGCGTTCGATAGAAGTGCGAAGCCCGCAGCACCCTGGTGTCGGCGACCGCATCGAGCGCGGCCAACGCCGCGCGCAGCGTGGCGACGCTCTCACCGAGGTTGCTGCCCAGGCCTACGAACGCATCGACCGCGGCATTCATTCGCCGTTGGCCGGAGGTCCCCGCCGCCGACGCCGGCGCTTGCGGGGCGCCTGCGCGGCGTCCTCGTGGGCCACATGGGCGTCCAGTTGCGCGGCGAGCTCGTCGCCCGGCTTGTCCTGCACCTCGCGCCAGAACGCGACGTCATCGGCATGCTCGTCCGATGCCGACATGCGCAGCACCAGGAAGTCGAACGCCGCCCGGAAGCGCGGATGCGCGAGCAGGCGGAACACGCGCTTGCGCTGGCGTTGCGAGAAGCGCGATTGCAGCAGCCAGATCTCCTGCATCGGCAGCGAGAAACGGCGCGGCAACGCGATCATGTTGAGCTGGTGCACGGTGACGCGGTCGGCGGCTCGACGCTGCGCTTCGGCTTCGTGCACGCCGTGGGCCTGCAGCTCCATCAACGCGCGGCAGTACGCAGGCCACAACAGCAAGGCAAACAGGAACGCCGGAGACACCGGCTCGTCGTTGGCGACGCGGGCATCGGTGCCCTTCAGCCCTTCCAGCACCATGCGACGCAATGCGCCGCTGCGGTTGGATTTCAGTGCCGCGGCCGTTTCCGGCAACAACGCCGACAACAGGCCATGACGCTCCAGGCCGAGGAAGCTGGCGACGGCATGCCCGGACAGGAACAGCTTCAGGCATTCCTCGAACAACCGGGCCGGCGCGGCTTCGGACAGCAGCGGCGCCAGGTGCGGGATCGGCGCGGCAGTCGCCGGCTCGATCTCGAAGTCGAGCTTGGCCGCCAGGCGCACCGCGCGCAGCATGCGCACCGGATCCTCTCGATAACGCGTTTCCGGATCGCCGATCAGGCGCATCAGGCGGTTGCGCACGTCCTCGAAGCCGCCGAGGTAATCGCGCACCGAGAAATCCTCGATCGCGTAATACAGCGCATTGGCGGTGAAGTCGCGACGGACCGCATCTTCCTCGATGCTGCCGTAGACGTTGTCGCGCAGCACGCGCCCGCCTTCATGCAGTTCGCGGTCGCCGCTGCCGTCGTCGCTGTTGGCGCGGAATGTCGCGACCTCGATGATCTCGCGGCCGTAGACCACGTGCGCGAGGCGGAAACGGCGGCCGATCAGGCGACAGTTTCGGAACAGGCCCTTGACCTGCTCCGGCGTCGCGTCGGTGGCGACGTCGAAATCCTTGGGGTGGCCGCCGATCAGCAGGTCGCGCACCGCGCCACCGACCAGGTACGCGGCAAAGCCGCCCTCGCGCAGCCGATAGAGCACGCGCAGGGCGTTGGGGCTGATCTCCTTGCGCGAGACGTTGTGCTGGTCGCGTGGGATGATCTGCAATTGGAGGTTTGGGGTATTGGGTCGCATCGAGCCGGCGTTCGCAGCCTTCCGTGGAATCGTGAAAGCCATTGCCGGAGGCAACAGCGGCCCATATACTAGCAAGCCGCGTTGCGTTGAGAGCCCAGCGCGGGGTTCACCGCTCCAAATGCTCCCATCGTCTAGAGGCCTAGGACACCGCCCTCTCAAGGCAGTAACACGGGTTCGAATCCCGTTGGGAGTACCAATTCCGAAGGCCCGCGCAGCAATGCGCGGGCCTTCTGCTTTCTGACGGATGCCCCCGCGCAACGGTGCGGGCCTTCTGTTTTATGGCCGACGCCCCTGCCGCCACTGCCGGTGCCGGACGGCGACTTGGGGCCGACTGCCGTAAATCGCTACACTTAACCGTTGCCCGCAGCGGGCTGCCCCCCACGGAATATCGCCATGCCCTTCGTCGTCACCGAGAACTGCATCAAGTGCAAGTACACCGACTGCGTGGAGGTGTGCCCGGTCGACTGTTTCCACGAGGGCCCGAATTTCCTGGTGATCGATCCGGACGAGTGCATCGATTGCACGCTGTGCGAGCCGGAATGCCCGATCAACGCGATCTATCCCGAGGACGACGTGCCGGCCGGCCAGGAAGCATTCGTGGCCCTCAACGCCGAACTGTCCAAGGCCTGGCCGGTCATCACCGCGCGCAAAGACCCGCTGCCCGATGCCAAGGACTGGGAAGGCAAGACCGGCAAGCTCGACCAGTTGGAGCGCTGAGCCCGACGGCGGGCAACACAGGCCTTCGCGGCCGCCAAAGAAAAACGGGCGCCGCTGGCGCCCGTTTCGTTTGCGCCGGAACCGGCCTTACTGGCCGGTGAAAACCGTGCGCAGCGAGTCGATCAGCTTGCGCGGCGCATCGCCGCTGGCGGGCATGCCGCGCGGATCGACCGCGGACACATAGACGCCTTCAGCGCCACCAACCACGCGCACCAGGAAGTTGCTGCCCTCGTAGTTGACGTCATAGACGCCCAATGCCTCGGCGCGACTGGCGATGTTCACCCCCTCCACCGCGCCGAGCGCTTCGCCGACCTTCGCATAGACATCGTCGCGCGTGCCGGTCGTGGTGAAGCCCACGGCGCTGGCCTGGGCGCCCGACGACGCGGCCGGAACCGGAATGTTCACGGCATTGGCCACGTTGGGCTGGTCGAGGTCCGGCGGCACCTCCAGCGGACGCGCCTCGGGGGCCTGCGCATACAGGTCGTTGGTCTTGTGGAACCAGCTGCAGCCGGAGGTAGCGGCCAGGCCGACCAGCAACAGACCGGCACCGGCACGGGACAAGAAAGCGGTGGAACGCATGGACATCTCCTGCTGGTTCAGGCCGCGAGCGTATCGCGGCATTCGAGTTCGAGGGCGCGGACGTCGGCATCGACCGTCACAGCGGTTTGGGAGTGGGCGGCGGACAAGGACAGCAGCGGCAGGCGCAGGCCGTGACCGATCCCCTGGCGCGCGAGTATCGCCTTGACGGGAATCGGATTGGGCTCCACGCCCATGAAATCGCAGGCCGCCTGCATTCGCGAGTTCCAGGCCTCGGCCTGGGCGCGCTGGCCGGACCGGGCCAGGTCGACGAGGCGGCGGAACGAGCGCGGCAACACGTTGGAGGCCACCGAAATGACGCCGTCGGCGCCGGCCAGCATGGCGCGGCAGGCGGTCGGGTCGTCGCCGCTGAGGATGGCGAAGGTGTCGCTCTTCAGC
The DNA here is from genome assembly GCF_031457115.1 of Lysobacter niastensis. Classification (GTDB taxonomy): domain Bacteria; phylum Pseudomonadota; class Gammaproteobacteria; order Xanthomonadales; family Xanthomonadaceae; genus Lysobacter_J; species Lysobacter_J niastensis_A. The sequence goes on along the minus strand of NZ_JAVDVY010000001.1, from coordinate 1,530,953 downwards.
GCCAGCAGGGCATCCATGCGCTCGGGTTCGCTGCGCGCTTCCTTGATCGCGATGATGCTCGGGTGCGGGGCGAGTTCGGCCACGGTCTCCGGCAGCAGGTCGCAGCCGGTCCGGCCGGGCACGTTGTACAGCACGACCGGCAGCGCGCCGTCGTCGGCGATGGCGCGGTAGTGGGCGATCAGGCCGGCCTGGGTCGGCCGGACGTAAGGCGGGGTCACCACCAGCGCGGCTTGCGCGCCGAGTTCGGCGACGCGGCGGGTCAGCGCGATGGTCTTGGTGGTATTGGACAGGCCGGTACCGGCGATGACCGGGACGCACCGCTCACCGGCGTGCGCCGCGACGTAATCGACCGCGCTTTTCAGCAGGTCATCGTACTCGGCGTCGGTAAGCGCGGCCGCCTCGCCGGTGGAACCGGCCACGACGACCGCATGGGTTCCGCCTTCCAACTGCTGCGCCAGCAGCCGGTGCCAGGCGTCGAAATCGATGTCGCCGGCCGCGTTGAACGGCGTCGCCAGCGCGGTGATGCTGCCGAAAAGTTGCAAGGTGATGGTTCCGTGGGAGTCCGCTCGAGCCGCACAACACTAGCACCATCGCGCAGCGCGCCTGGCGTCCGCTCGTGCGTGGGACGACGCGGGGATGTTACTTGCGGCCCGAAAGCGCGGGCAAGTATGCTGCCCGGCAACTGCGTCCCGCCCGGCGGGCCGCCATTCAGTATCAGAGCTCGACGCTCCCCCAAGCAGGCGCCGCCTTGACCGATCCCGCTGCCCGGCCGTCGCCGAACGAAAACCACCTCCTGATCAATGCCTACACGACGCATCCGGAGTCGCCGCTGCTGTCGGTGACGCGCCGGATCACCGATTCGGGCTGCAACCTGGTCGACGCCCGCCTGTCCACGGTCGGCCGCGACGTCTCGGTGACCGCGCTGGCGGTGGGCTCGTGGGATTCGGTCGCCAAGCTCGAGGCCATGCTGACTCGCCTGGAGCGCGAGGAGGGCCTCAAGCTGGTCTGGTACCGCACCGGCGCCAAGCAGGTACAGTCCAACCTGCTGCCGTACATAGTCGAAGTGGTCGCCGCCGACAAGCCGGGGATCCTGTTCCAACTGGCCGATTTCTTCGACCGCCAGGGCATCACCATCGAAAGCCTGCACTGCTCGCGCTACCGCGCCATGCAGACCGGCGCCGACATGTTCTCGGCCCAGGTCACCATCGGCGTGCCGTCGAGCATGCACATCGCCGCGTTGCGCGACGACTTCCTCGAGTTCTGCGACCACCTCAACCTCGACGCCATCATGGACCCGATGAAGTTCTGATTCGTCTTGTCGCGGCATGTTGCCGCGACACCTTGTCACGGACATCGGATTACCGGCACACTCGGAGCCAAGCAGCGCGAAGCGAACCATGCTCGACACCGGCGACCGAATTCCCAAGAACGTCTCCACCCTGCCCCTGGCGCTGTCCAGCGGCGAAACCGCGCACCTGAAGGACTACGCCGGCCAGTGGCTGGTGCTGTACTTCTATCCGAAGGACAGCACGCCCGGCTGCACCACCGAGGGCGTGGACTTCAACGCCCTGCTGCCGAAGTTCAAGAAACTCGGCGCGACCGTGCTGGGCGTCTCGCGCGACTCGATCAAGTCCCACCAGAACTTCTGCACCAAGCAGGGCTTCAAGTTCGACCTGGTCAGCGACGCCGACGAAGCCCTGTGCCAGGCCTTCGGCGTGATCAAGGAAAAGAACATGTACGGCCGCAAGGTGCTGGGCATCGAGCGCAGCACGTTCCTGATAGACCCCAATGGCGTCATCGCACAGTCATGGCGACCGGTGAAAGTGACCGGCCATGCCCAAGCCGTCCACGACACGCTCAAGGCTGCCGCAACGCAGTGACCATCCTGTATTTCCAACCGCACCGCCGTCCCGCCCCGCGGGCCACGGCGGCGCTGCCGTGCCCGTCCGTCAACAGGTTCAACCCGCATCGGAGCGTTAGATGACCAGAAGCAAGCGGATCTACGTGCTAGATACCAACGTCCTGATGCACGACCCGACCGCGCTGTTCAAATTCGAGGAACACGACGTCTTCCTGCCGATGCAGGTCATCGAGGAACTCGACAACGCCAAGAAAGGCACGTCCGAAGCCAGTCGCAACGCCCGCCAGGTCAGCCGCTTTCTCAATGAACTGATCGAGGTCGATGGCACCTCCAGGATCCACGACGGCATCACCCTCGCCCGTCCGCAGGGGCTGCAACTGCGCGGCGAGCAGAGCATCGGCAAGCTGCGCTTCCAGACGCGCGACTTCGACTCCGGCAAGCGCTTCGGCGCGGTGATCCCGGACAACCACATCCTCGGCTCGATCCTGTCGCTGAAGGAAACCGACCCCGGCGTGCCGGTGGTGTTCGTTTCCAAGGACATCAACCTGCGCATCAAGGCATCGATCGCGGGGATCGTGTCGGAGGACTACGAGAACGACCGCGCGCTCGACGACTTCAGCCTGCTCTACAGCGGTGCCACCGCACTGCCGGAGGATTTCTGGCAGCGCCACGGCAAGGACCTGAAGTCCTGGACCGAAAAGGGCCGCACCTTCTACGAGATCGCGCGCCACGAGGACGACGACTGGCATCCGAACCAGTTCCTGTACATGCCCGGCGACGACGAATCCGAGCTCAAGGTCGCTCGGCTCACCGACAGCCGCGTGACGTTGCAGATCGTCGACGACTACCGCCACAACCAGCATGCCGTGTGGGGCATCACCGCGCGCAACCGCGAGCAGAATTTCGCGCTCAACGCTCTGATGGATCCAGAGATCGACTTCGTCAGCCTGCTCGGCACCGCAGGCAGCGGCAAGACGCTGCTGGCGCTGGCGGCGGGCCTGGCCCAGACCATGGACCAGCAGCGCTATCGCGAGATCATCATGACCCGCGCCACCGTCAGCGTCGGCGAGGACATCGGCTTCCTGCCCGGCACCGAAGAGGAAAAGATGACGCCGTGGATGGGCGCGCTGACCGACAACCTGGAAGTGCTCACCCACAACCAGGACGGCGGCAGCTGGGGCCGCGCGGCGACCAACGACCTGCTCGCCAGCCGCATCAAGATCCGCTCGCTCAACTTCATGCGCGGCCGCACCTTCCTCAACCGCTGGCTGATCCTGGACGAGGCGCAGAACCTCACGCCCAAGCAGATGAAGACGCTGATCACGCGCGCCGGCCCCGGCACCAAGATCGTGTGCCTGGGCAACGTCGAGCAGATCGACACGCCCTACCTCACCGAAACCACCTCCGGCCTGACCTACGCGGTGGACCGGTTCAAGAACTGGGACCACAGCGGCCACGTCACGCTGCGTCGCGGCGAGCGCTCGCGCCTGGCCGATTACGCGTCGGAAGTGCTGTAACGCTGGAAGCCGTTTGCTCCGCCCGGACTTCGGTCCGGGCCGGAGTCGCAAAGGGACGTACTGATGACCGCCCCGCTGGCGGTTGCCATGCCATGAGGGGACCGCCGTGATATCGCGATTGCCGACCTGGGTCTGGAGCGGTGCCGCCAGCCTGGCCGTGGTCGCGGGCATGGTCAACGTGGTCGGCTATCTCGGCTTCGAGCACCAGGCGGTCACCCACCTGACCGGCACCACCAGCCTGCTCGGCGCGAGCATCGCCCAAGGGCAGTCGCGCGCTTCTTTTCACCTGCTGGTGATGATCCTGGCCTTCGTCGGCGGCGCGGCCTTGAGCGGCATGCTCATCCAGGACAGCACCTTGCGGCTCGGGCGACGCTATGGCGTCGCGCTGGCGATCGAAGCCGTGTTGCTCGCCTTCTCCGTGCCGTTGTTCGAACGTCAGCAGATCGCCGGTGCGGCGTTGGCCGCGATGGCCTGTGGTTTGCAGAACGCGATGACGGCCACCTATAGCGGCGCACTGGTGCGAACTTCGCACCTGACCGGAATGTTCACCGACCTGGGCGTGTTCCTGGGCCACCGCCTGCGTGGCATGGCCGTGGACCAGCGCCGGTTGTGGTTGTGCACGCTGATCATCTGCGGGTTCCTGCTCGGTGGGGTGATCGGCGCGTTGCTGTTTCCGCATTACGGATACCGGACGCTTTATCTGCCCGCGGTCCTGACCGGCAGCACCGGCATCGCCTATTTCGGCTATCGCATGTGGAGGGGCCCGGCGGGCACACTGTCGTCATGACCGACATGCCGCTGGCCAATATTGCCCCCCTGTCCGCCCTGACCATCGCCGGCTCCGACTCCGGCGGCGGCGCCGGCATCCAGGCCGACCTGAAGACCTTCGCCGCGCATCGCGTGCACGGACTCAGCGCGATCGCCGCGCTCACCGCGCAGCACACGCGCGGCGTGACGGCGGTGAACGTGCCCGACGTGGGCTTCCTGCGCGCGCAGATCGACGCCTGCTTCGACGATTTCGACATCGGCGCGGTCAAGCTGGGCATGCTGGCCAACGCCGAGGTCATCGAAGCCGTGGCGGAGGCGATCGAACATCACCGTCCCGCGCACGTCGTGCTCGATCCGGTGATGGTGTCGACCTCGGGCGCGCGCCTGCTGGAAACCAGCGCACTCGATGCGATGCGCGGCCGACTGATGCCGCTGGCGACGCTGATCACGCCCAACCTGCCCGAGGCAGAGCTGCTGCTGGACCGCCCGATTGCCGATGTCGCGGCGATGCACGAAGCCATCGATGGACTGCGTCGCCTCGGTGCGCGTGGCGTGCTGCTCAAGGGCGGCCACATGCCCGGCAGCGGCGACATCGTCGACCTGTTCGCCGAGGGTTCCCGGGTGACGACCATCGCCCATCCCCGCCTGCAACTGGAAGCGCACGGCACCGGCTGCACGCTGGCCTCGGCCGTGGCCGCCAACCTGTGCCTCGGCCGTTCACTTCAGAGCAGTTGCATGGTGGCCGCCGACTACGTGCATGCCGCGTTGCGCGGTGGCTATCGTCCGGGTCGCAGCAACATCGTCGTGCTCGATCACCTTGGTGCGGCTGCGCATGTCTGACGCCGTGCAATCCCTCGAACTCGAAGTCGCGGCCGACGACGGCCACCGCTGGCACGTGCTCGCGCGCATCCCGGCCGCACCCGCCGCCAGCCTGCTGTGGCTGCCGGCGCTCGGCATCGCCGCCAAGCATTACCTGCCCTTCGCCGAAGCATTGGCGGCGCGGGGGATCGCGGTATTCATCCACGAATGGCGCGGTCACGGCTCAAGCAACCTGCGCGCCGACCGCCGCCACAACTGGGGCTATCGCGAGCTGCTGACCCACGACCTGCCTGCCAGCGAAACGCTGATCGAAAAGCACGTTCCCGGATTGCCGGGCATCGTCGGCGGGCACAGCCTCGGTGGACAGATCGCGTGTTGCCGCCTCGCCCTGTCCCCCAACTCGGCCGGACGACTGTGGCTGGTGGCCAGCGGCTCGCCCTACTGGCGCGTGTTCCCGATGCCGAACAAGCTCTGGCTGCCACTGGCTTACCGTTTCCTGCCTTGGCTGGCGCGAGTCGAAGGCGCCCTGCCCGGTCGGCGCATCGGATTTGGCGGAAAGGAAGCCCGCGGACTGATCGAGGACTGGAGCCGCAGCGGCCTCAGCGGGCGCTACGCGGCCGCCGGCCTGGACATCGACCTGGAGGCGGCGTTGGGCGCCCTGGTGGTCGACACTCACGCCATCGCCTTCGACCGCGACTGGCTCGGACCGGAGTCCTCGCTGAACTTCCTGCTGGCGAAGATGCGCCACGCACCGCGTCGCGTGGAGGTCTTTCACGAGTCGCGGCTTGGCGCCCGTGCGGACCATTACACCTGGATGAAGCAGCCGCAGGCGGTGGTTTCGAGCCTGCTCGGCTGACCTGCGCAGGCGCTTTGTTCAAATCGCGATCGCGGGAAGCATCGTTTCTTACGAGAGAACCGGTTTTGCGCAACGCGCGCACGAACGCGCATAGGCACGCGGACTCATGCCGATGTTGCGACGGAAGGTGCGGGTGAAATGACTCTGGTCGAAGAAGCCGAGTTCGGCGGCGATGTCGGCGATCTTGCTTTCGCCTTCTTCAAGCAGGCTCCGGGCGCGCTGGATGCGCACGTGCAGCAGGAACGTCATCGGGCTGCATCCGGTGCTCTGGCGGAAACGCCGGGCGAAATGGAAGCGGCTCATGCAGGCCACTCGAGCCAGCGCTTCCAGGCTGATGCTTTCGCCGATGTGGGCGAGCATGTAGTCGCGGATGCGGGCCACGGTCCCAAGCGGCAGCCCGCGTCCCCAGCGTAGGGCGGTGCCGACCTCATCCGGCACATCGTCACGCGGCGCCTTGTCGTGCAGCGCATCGCGCGCTTCGGTCGGCGCAGTCCAGGAAGCGTCGATCATGGAAACCTCGATCATGTCCATCGCAGCCTCCTCGTAAGCGAGCGGCGCGTGTGCGCCCGATCGTTCCTTGATGGTCACCTCGCGCTTCCAGCCTCGGCGTTTGTTGCCACTGCAGTGAACACCGCAAAGCCGGTGCTGCCACTGCCTCCATCGGGTGATTGCCAGTCCCACTCGGGTCTTCGCTTCGAACCAGGAAGCGCAGTCAGGACGCTCTCCCGCCTGCGACAAGACCTCCCACTCGGCATCGACTGAATACGCGCAGCACCCGGCAGGATCATCGCCAAGCGCACGCGAGATCCGCGTGAGCAACAAGTGGCGGGTCGTCCGGCGTGATCGCCGCGCGACGAGCCGGCCGCACTGGCGTACAAGACCGCCGCCGTCGACGGCCGGACGATCGGGGCGCATCTCCCGCCGATGCATGCCGCCGGAGTTCCCATGTCAGCCATCCCCCTTCCCGCCTATCCCCCCGGCCATACCGCGCTGCTGTTCGTCGACCCCTACAACGACTTCCTGGCCGAGGGCGGCAAGCTGTGGCCGCGTGTCGCGCAGGTCGCACAATCAGTGGGGCTGCACGACAACCTCAAGCGGATCCTGGCCCGCGTGCGTGCGGCGGCGCTGCCGGTGTTCATCGTGCCGCACCATCGCGCCGAACCGGACGACTTCACCGGCTGGGACCATCCGACGCCCTACCAGCTCGGCGCTGCCAGGGCCCAGGTGTTCGCGAGGGGCAGCTGGGGCGGAGAATGGTTTCCCGACTACGCGCCGCGGCCTGGCGACGTGATCGTCAAGGAACACTGGGGCGGCAGTGGCTTCGCCAATACCGACCTGGACTTGCTGCTCAAGCAGCGCCGCGTCAGCCACGTGATCCTGGTCGGCCTGATCGCCAACACCTGCATCGAGTCCACCGGCCGCTTCGCGAGCGAACTGGGCTATCACGTCACGCTGGTGCGCGACGCCACCGCCGCCTTCAGCGCCGAGGCGATGCACGCGGCGCACGACATCAACGCGCCGGCATTCGCCCATGCGGTGCTGACCACCGACCAGTTGCTGGAGGCGCTGGGCGATGTGAAGGCCGCGTGACCGCTGGCGGCCCCCGAATACGTTCCCCCCTTGGCACGGACCATTTCATCGGCCCTTCGAACCGGACATCCGCACCGAGGAGCGCACCCATGCTGGGCATTACCCCTTTCGGGATGGTCCATACGGTCATCAGCCTGGTCGCGGTAGCCGCGGGCGTGGTCGGCCTGATCCGCTACGGCGAGATCAACTCCCGGATCACGTCGGGCCGCATCTATCTGATCATGACGATCCTGACCTGCCTGACCGGCTTCTTCATCTTCCAGCACGGGGGCTTCGGCAAGCCACATGCGCTGGGCATCCTGACCCTGCTGGTGATGGCCATCGCGTTCAGCGCCGAACGGGGGAACTGGTTCGGCCGGCTGTCCGCCTATGTGTCGGTGGTCGGCTACTCGATGACGCTGTTCTTCCACATGATCCCGGCCATCACCGAAACCGCCACGCGCGTGCCACCCTCCCAGCCGCTGGCGGCCGGGCCGGAGGCCCAGGTCGTCCAGGCGTCCGTGGGCCTGGCGTTCCTCGTATTCCTGATCATCGCGGCGCTGCAGGTCAGGCGCGTGCTGCTGGCCCGGCGCATTCCGCCTACCGCCACCCGGGGACCGGTCAAACCCGTCGCCAGATGACGGCCGATATCACGCCTGCGCGATGCCCCGGCGACGATGACGGATCCCGGGAATCCGGCGAATGCGTTCGAGGGCGCGGTAACCGTCCGGGTTCGTCGTCTGCCAGTGCCAGGCATCGCGGCACATGGCCTCCAGGTCGAGCTCGGCTCGCCAACCCAGCACCGCCTGGGCCAGTGACGGGTCGGCGTACATGGCCGCCACGTCGCCGGGCCGGCGACCGACGATGTCGTACGGAATTTCGCGACCCGATGCCCGCTCGAATGCGCGCACCAGCTCCAGCACGCTCACGCCGCGGCCGGTGCCCAGGTTGACGGTGAGGTTGCGACCGGTATCGGCCAGGTACTCCAGCGCATCGGCATGCGCGCGCGCCAGGTCGAGGACGTGCAGGTAATCGCGCACGCCCGTGCCGTCCACCGTCGGATAGTCGTTGCCGAAGATGCTCAGGCGCTCGTGCCGCCCCACCGCCACCTGGCAGATGTAGGGCATCAGGTTGTTCGGGATGCCGGAGGGATCCTCGCCGATCATGCCGGAAGGATGCGCGCCCACCGGATTGAAGTAGCGCAGACAGGCCGCGTTGAACATCGGATCGGCGGCGCACAGGTCGCCGATCATCTGCTCGGTCATCAGTTTGGTGCGCCCGTAGGGATTGCAGGGCTGCAGCGGGGCGCTCTCGTCCAGTGGAACCCGCTGCGGGTCGCCATATACGGTGGCCGACGAACTGAATACCAGCCGGCGCACCTTGGCGCGGTTCATGGCCTGCAACAGCGCGGCGCTGCCGCCGACGTTGTTGTCGTAGTAGTCCAACGGCCGCTCGCACGACTCGCCTACCGCCTTGGATGCGGCGAAATGCATCACGGCATCGAAACGATAGGTCTCCAGCAGCGACGACAACGCGTCGCGGTCACGCAGATCCAGCCGGTGCGATGCGATCACCTTGTGGGTCAGGCGGCTCAGGCGCTGCAGAACCAACGGCGAGCTGTTGCTGAAGTTGTCCGCGATGACGATCTGATGACCGCGTTCGGCCAGCACCACGCATGTGTGGCCGCCGATATAGCCTGCACCTCCGGTCACCAGGATACGCATCGGACTCTCCGTTGTTCGCCTTCGACAGTCACAACGCAGAAACCACCGCTTGCCGGTAATCGCGGCGTTCTGCGTTCTGATTTCGTACAGGGGACTGCGTTCCGGTGTCCGGCCATGTCCGCCTTCGGGCACGCATCGCGTGCTCTGACCTCGAAGCATCCCCCCAGACCGGAGAACGTGACGCGATGACCGCCCCGCTGCCTTCCATGGATCGGATCAGGATTGCGGTGATCGGCCTGGGCTATGTCGGGCTTCCCCTGGCCGTCGCATTCGGTCGCCACTTCCCGACATTGGGGTTCGACATCAATGCTGAACGCGTGGCCGAACTCGGCCGCCATCACGACCACACGCTCGAAGTCTCGTCCGAGGAACTGCGCGCGGCCACGATGCTCACCTGCTCCAGCCATGCCGAGACGCTGGCGGACTGCAACGTATTCATCGTCACCGTGCCGACCCCTATCGACGAGTTCAAGCGCCCCGACCTGCGCCCGCTGGAATCGGCAAGCCGCACCGTCGGGCGCGCAATCGCGCCGGGCGGCGTCGTGGTCTACGAGTCCACGGTCTATCCGGGCGCCACCGAAGAGGTGTGCGTCCCGATCATCGAACGCGAATCCGGCCTTCGTTACAACGCGGACTTCTACGCCGGTTACAGCCCCGAGCGGATCAACCCCGGCGACCACGAGCACCGGCTCGAAACCATCCAGAAGGTGACGTCCGGATCGACGCCCGAGGCGGCCGATTTCGTCGACGCGCTGTATCGGCGCATCGTCACGGCGGGCACGCACAAGACCTCCAGCATCCGCGTCGCCGAAGCGGCCAAGGTGATCGAGAACATCCAGCGCGACGTCAACATCGCGCTGATCAACGAGCTGGCGATGATCTTCCACCGGCTCGACATGGACACGCATGAAGTCCTGCGCGCGGCCGGCACCAAGTGGAATTTCCTGCCGTTCCGCCCGGGTCTGGTCGGCGGTCACTGCATCGGCGTGGACCCCTATTACCTGACCCACAAGGCGCAGCAGATCGGCCATCACGCCGACATGATCCTCGCCGGCCGGCGAATCAACGATGGCATGGGCGGATATGTCGCCCGCCGCCTGGTGCGGCTGATGTCCAAGTGCAACGGCAAGGCCGCGCCCAAGCGCGTGCTGGTGCTCGGACTGGCGTTCAAGGAAAACTGCCCGGATCTGCGCAACACCAAGGTGGTGGACATCGTCAATGAGCTGCGCGGTTTCAACGCCAAGGTGGACGTGCACGACCCCTGGGTCAGCGCCGAGCATGCGCATGCCGAATACGGCATCGACCTGGTGGCCGACCCCGTTCCGGGCCAGTACGACGCGGTCATCCTTGCCGTCGCCCACCGCGAGTTCGTCGAACTTGGCATCGACGGCATCCGCGCGTTCGGCACGCCGGACGCGGTGTTGTTCGACGTGAAGGGCGCTTTCCCCCGCGCCAGCGTCGACGGCTGTCTGTAGGGGCCGGAAGCATGCGCGTACTTGTCACGGGAGCCGCCGGCTTCATCGGATCGCGCCTCAGCGAACGCCTGCTCGAACGCGGCGACGAAGTGCTGGGTTACGACAACCTCAACGCCTACTACGACCCCCGGCTGAAAGCGGCGCGGCTGGACCGGCTGCTGCCGCACGCCGGCTTCACCTTCGTGCGGGCGGCGCTGGAGGATCGACCGGCACTGGATGCCGCGTTCGCGCAGTTCGCCCCCCAGCGCGTCGTCAATCTGGCCGCGCAGGCCGGCGTGCGCTACTCGCTGGAAAACCCCCACGCCTACATCGACAGCAACATCGTCGGTTTCATGAACGTGCTCGAGGCCTGCCGTCATCGCGGCGTCGAGCACCTGGTCTACGCCTCGTCCAGCTCGGTGTACGGCGCCAACCGCAAGCTGCCGTTCGACGTGGCCGACAGCGTCGACCACCCGGTCAGCATGTACGCGGCGACCAAGAAGGCCAACGAGCTGATGGCGCACACCTACAGCCACCTGTTCGCGCTGCCGACCACGGGCCTGCGTTTTTTCACGGTCTATGGTCCATGGGGCCGCCCGGACATGGCGCTGTTCCTGTTCACGCGCCGCATCCTGTCCGGCGAGCCGCTGGATGTCTTCAACCACGGCCACCACACGCGCGACTTCACCTACATCGACGACATCGTCGAAGGCGTGATCCGCACGCTCGACCGCATCCCCGGGCCGGACCCGGATTTCGATCCGCTGGCCCCCAACCCGGCCAGTTCCACGGCGCCGTACCGCGTCTACAACATCGGCAGTCACCGGCCGATCCAGTTGCTGCGATACATCGAGGTGCTGGAGGACTGCCTGGGCCGCAAGGCCGAACTGCGGATGCTGCCGCTGCAGCCTGGCGACGTGCCCGACACCTACGCCGACGTCCAGGCGCTGCAGCGCGACACCGGATACACGCCCTCCACACCGGTAGAGGTAGGAGTACGCAGGTTCGTGGAGTGGTATCGCGGCTTTTACGGGAGTTGATCCACGGGAGCTGAACGCCGTCCAACGTTGGCCCCGTAGTTGCATGGCTACGGCGTCCGGCTGGCCGGGTTACCCCGCCCCCCCCGTTCGCAACAGGGCTAGAAGGGAGAATCGCCATGCGCATCGTGTTCGCTTTGTGGGCTGTCTGTGTGTCATTGCTGCTGGCCGCGTGCGCGAGCTCCAGCGGTGCCCTATCCACCGCGCCCCCCGCCAATGTGCCGACCACGGCCTCGGCCTACCGCATCGGGGTCGACGACGTCGTCCAGGTGTCGGTGTGGCGCAGCCCCGAGCTGAGCATCACCGCTCCGGTGCGACCCGACGGCAACATCACCGTCCCGCTCGTCGGCGATGTGACAGCGGCCGGCCGGATGCCGGATGAGGTCGCCAAGGAAGTGCAGAGCAAGCTCGCCACCTACGTCCGCGAGCCCCAGGTCACGGTGATCCTCACCGAACTGCGCAGCCACGAGTACCTCTCCAGGGTGCGCGTCACCGGCGCCGTGCGGACCCCGGTGTCCATCCCGTATCGCCAGGGCATGACCGTGCTCGACGCGGTGCTGGCCGCCGGCGGCGTTACCGAGTTCGCGGCACCCGACCGCTCCGGTCTGTACCGCCGCAATGGGCAGGAAACCCAGAGCTACGCGGTCAAGCTCGACCGCATCCTCAACAGCGGCGACCTGGCGACCAACTATCCGGTGGCCCCGGGCGACGTGATCACCGTGCCTGAACGCGCCCTATGAATACAGCGCTAGTCGAATGGGTCGCCCCCGAGAGTCGCCTGCCGACGACGGCGACGCTGTTGCCCGTCGTCTTCGAGGAGACGCGTCGCCGTCCGGTGTTCCTCGCCGCGATCTTCGCGACGATCGCGCTGGGCGCGTTGTTCTTCGGTCTGACCCTGTCGAAGAACTACACCTCGTCCACCACGATCATGGTGGACGAGAACACCCTGGCGACCGGAAAGTCCCCGGCCAACGCCGAAGTCGTGGACCGGTCCGCGATCGCGCGCGAGGTGGCGTTCAGCCGCAAGGTGATGCGCGAGGTCCTGAAAGTCGGCGGCTGGATGGACAGCCATCCCAGTGCGCTGGAACAGGAACAGCTGATCAAGCAGATCGCCAACCGGACCGATATCAGCTCGTCCAAGCAGATGCCGAACCTGGTGCGGGTCAGTTACAGCGACAGCAGTCCGCTGCGCGCGTACCGCGTCGCCGGAAAGATCGGCGAAATGATCATCCAGGAAAGCCTGGCGGCCCGTGCCGCCCAGGCCAAGAGCGCCTACGAGTTCACCAGCGCGCAAGTGGCGCGCTACCACACCCGTCTGCGCGACGCCGAAGCCAAGCTGGCCGCCTTCCGCAAGGCCAACCCCGATGCGCGCGCGGGGTCGGACGACGACGTGATTCGCCGTATCGCCGAACTGCGACGCGCAGTCGACGACGCTCGGCTGGACCTGGCCGACGCGCAGGCAGCGCAAGGCGCATTGCGCTCGCAACTGTCGCGGCAAAGCCCACTGGGCGTGATGCAGAGCCGCGGCAGCATGATGCAGGTACAGATGGCCGAGCTGCAGGCCGAACGCGCGAAGTTGCTGCTGAGCTACACCGACCAGCATCCGGACGTGGTGCGCATCAATAGCCAGATCCGCGACCTGCAAAGTGGCGTGCGCAGCAGAGCGGCGGCGGAATCGACGCTGGTGGTGCCGCGCGGCGCGTCCGCAGGCACTGCATCGCTCAACCCCGTGTACGGCGACATTTCCACCCGCCTGGCCGATGCCAGCGGCCGCACCGCCGCTTCAAGCGAGCGGATCAAGCTCGGCAGGGAGTTGCTCGAGGAAGAGATGGCGCGCAGCGAGCGCGTCGCGTCCGCCAGCGGCGTGATGACCGAGCTGACCCGCGACTACGAGGTCAATCGCGATGTCTACAAGGAACTGCTCAAGCGCCGCGAGAACGCGCAAGTCGCAATGAGCATGGACACCGAGAAGCGCGGACTGACCTTCCGCGTGCTGGAACCGGCCGCCATTCCGTTGCAGCCCAGCGGCGGACTGCGCCTGGTGCACGTGGCCGGCATCGGTCTGTTCCTAGCGGTGATCGCGCCGCTGCTGTTCGTGTTCGGCCTGCTCAAGATGGACAATCGCGTGCGCTCACCGGCGCAGGTCGAGCAACTGGCCGGCCTGCCGGTGCTGGGCACGATTCCGATGCAAAACACCCAGCGCCGCCGCGAAGACTCCAAGCGCAAGCTCGGCATCGCATGCATCTTGATCCTGGTGGTGCCGCTGGCCTACGGGCTGGCCCTATCCGCTCGATGGATACTCGCCCAATGACCGCACCTCGCACGCTGTCCCACAACGACGAGCTCGAACGGCCCAAGCCCGACCACACCGTCAGCCCCGTGGTGGAGCGGCACACGCTGACGCCGGCGCAGTTGCAGGAGCGCTCGATCATCAGCAACAGCCTGGTGCCGCGCCCCGAGGTCAACGCGTTCCGCGACCTGCGCACGCGCCTGCAGGCCACCGCCGACGGCCACAATTTCGTCACGCTGGTGGCTGCGGTCAGTCCCGGCAGCGGCGCCAGCTACGTGTGCCGCAACCTCGCAGCCGCATTCGCCTTCCACGACACCCGCAGCGCGATGATCCTGGACTGCAATCCCTACCATCCCAGCCAGCACACGACGATGCATATCGATCCGGTGCGCGGCGGCCTGACCGATTACCTGCGCGACGCCGAGACCGATCTGGCCGACATCGTCTACGAGACCGGCGTGCCCAGGCTGCGCCTGATCCCGGCCGGCACTCCGGACGAGTTCGGCGGCGAGTACTTCTCCTCGTTTCGCATGCACCTGCTGCTGGACACGCTGCGCAACCGCTACCCGGCGCGATACCTGCTGCTGGACGGACCGCCGGTCAGTTCGGGCCCTGACGCCCGCATCCTGGCCGACCTGGCCGACATCGTCGTGCTGGTCGCAGGCTACGGCCGCGACAACCCTGCCGCGATCGCCCAGGCAGCGGCCAACTTCGACCCGAACAAATTCGCCGGTGTCGTATTCAACCAGGGCGTGTGAGGCCGATCTCATGACGAGCGCACGCAAGAGGGGGCAGTTCGATCGCTACTACCGTTTCGCGTCCAGGACGCCGCTGATTCTGGCACTGGTGGCGGCACTGCCGGGGACGGCGGGAGCGCTCGATCTCGAATACGACGTCGGCCTGTCGGTCGGATATGACGACAACCTGAGCCTGACCGAAGACAACGAGGTCAGCGACACCATCGTGACTCCCCTGTTGCGCTTCACGGCCGAACAGGACGGTCCACGGGTGAAGGTGCAGGCACGGGGCGATTTCCGCTACCCGATGTACCTGGACAACACCTTCGACGACCGCTTCCGCGGCAAGTTCGCCGGCAACGTCGACTGGTCGCTGTTGCCCGATCGCCTGGACTGGGTATTCCAGGACTACATGAGCCCACAACAGATCGACGAACTGGCCGCCTCCTCCCCCGACAACGAGCAGCAGGTCAATCTGTTCGTGACCGGCCCGACGCTGTATGCGCGCTTCGGCGCTGCGACGCGCGGACAGTTCGACCTACGCTATGGCAACAGCTACGCCGAGGAAAGCGATGAGTTCAACGGCGATCGCTACAGCGCTGCGGCCCGCGTTCTGCACGAGATCGATGCAACCTCCAAGATCAGCGGCAACCTGGAAGCAGCAGACATCAAGTACGACAGCGAAGGCGCGGCTTCCGATTACAAGCGCTACGACGCGTACGTCGGCTATGGGCGCAAGGGGCCCAAGCTCAGCTTCGACCTGGACCTGGGCTACACGCAACTGGACCGCGAGGCCAGCCCGGACCACGACGATGATCCGCTCGCGCGCGTGCGGGCCGACTGGCGCTTCTCGTCGCGCAGCCTGTTGCGCCTGACCGCGCGCTACCAGTTCACCGACGCCACCCAGAACCTGATCACTCCGACCTTCGATTTCGCCGACCGCGACATCGTCTACCTGTACTACCCCGACATCGTGGTCGACCCCGACGTCTATCGCGAACGCATGGCCAAGCTCGCCTATGAGTACACCAGCGAGCGGACCAGCCTGCGGCTGCAGCCGTACTACCGGCGTCTGCGCTACTTCGACGACGCGACGCTTAACCAGGACCAGAACCGCACCGGTGCCCTGCTCGATATCGACTACCGGTTGCGCCCGCTGTTGACCCTGTCGTTCGTGGCCGGTTACGAGGACCGCGACTACGACGACATCGACCGCGAGGACAAGAACACGACCTTCAACCTCGGCCTCGAGAACCAGTTCACGCGCCACTGGATCGGCCGCATTGACGCACGCTACCTGGAGCGCGACAGCAATGCCCCAGGCCGAAGCTACGAAGACAACGCCTACTTCATCACCGTGTTCTATCGCCGCTGACGACCCGCCCCATGCGCATGACCTCTGCCCTCCGACGTCGCTCCATACAGCCGGATCGGACCGGCAGCCGGCCGGTGCGGCAGTCTCCCGACCAGGGAGGCTGACATGGAGTCGATGCGTCCCGGCATCGTTTTGGTTGAGCTGGTGTTCTGGCTGAGCCTGCTCGCGCTGGTGTTCACCTACCTCGGCTACCCCGCGTTGATGACGGCGCTGGCGCGCCTGCGGCCGCGCCCCGTGCTGGCGCGTGCGCAGACGCCGCGGGTCGACGTGTTGCTGGTGGTGCACAACGCGGCGGCCCTGCTCGAGGACAAGCTGCACAACCTGCTGGCATTGGACTATCCAGCCGATCGCCTGCGCATCACCGTCGTCTGCGACGGTTGCGACGATGCCACCGAAGCGGCCGCCCGCCGAATCGCTGGCGAAGCAAGCCCGGAACGCATCCGCGTCCTCGCCCACCCGCAACGCCAGGGCAAGTCCGCTTGCATAGGCAGCGCCCTGGCTTCCCTGGATGCCGACCTCGTTTTGTTCACCGACGTGCGCCAGCGCATCGACACCGGTGCCGTGCGCGCACTGGCGGCCGCTTTCGCCGACGAACTCGTCGGAGCAGCCAGCGGCGAACTGGTCCTCGAATCGGCGCAGGGCTACGGCCGCGGCATCGACGCCTACTGGCGCTACGAGAAGGCGATCCGCCGCGTGGAGAGCGCCAGCGGTTCCCTGGTCGGCGTGACCGGAGCGCTGTATGCGGCGCGCCGCGCCGCGATCGGTGAAGTTCCGCCGGGCATCGTGCTCGACGACATGTGGATTCCGCTGCGCATCGCCGAGGCGGGATACCGCGTCGTGTTCGTTCCGCAGGCGCTGGCGTACGACCGCGCCGCCGCCGATCCGGCGACCGAGGAAGCCCGCAAGCGCCGCACGCTCAGCGGCAACTACCAATTGCTGCATCGCTGGCCGCATTTGGCCGTGCCAGGCGCGCATCCGCTGGCGTGGCGGCTGTGGGGACACAAGTGGTTGCGCCTGCTCGCGCCGTGGCTGTTGCTGCTGGCACTGCTCAGCAATGCGGCGCTCGCGGCTACCGCGGGGCGGTTCTACCTGATCGTGTTCATGCTGCAGTTGCTGGCGTATGCGCTGGCACTGCTCGGACGTGGCGTTCCCGCGCTGGCCCGGGCCTGGCTGCCGGCCCGTCTCGCCGCGGCGTTCCTCAGCCTCAATGCCAGCGCACTGCTCGGGCTTGCCGATTACCTGCGCAATCCCAATGCGCACCTTTGGCGGACCACGCCGCGCGGGGTGTCGCGATGAGCGAGCAAGTTCCGCTGCAGCGGGCCCTGTACGTCGTCTCGCAGTTCCCCTGCCTGTGCGAGACCTTCATCGTCCGCGAGATCTCCGCGCTGATCGCGCAGGGCGTCGATGTCCGCATCCTGTCGCTGAAGCCGCCGTCGCGCGATCCGATCCAGCGCGAGTCCGCCGCGCTGCTCGATCGTGCCCTGCATCCGCACCTGCTGCGCACGCTGACCCAATCGCTGACGGCCATCGCCCGCCATCCCGGAGTGGTGTTGGGTTCGCTGGCCGCCATCGTGGCCGACAGCTGGCGCCATCCGGTGGTGATGGTGAAGTCGCTGGTCGCGGTCTTTCGCGGCCTGGAGCACGTGTCGTGGCTGAAGGGATTCGACCCGCAGCTGATCCACGCCCACTGGGCGACCTATCCGACCACGGTCGCCTGGGTGCTGGGCCGCGTCCTCGACCGCCCGTTTGGGTTCACATGCCACGCCCACGACATCTTCATCGAGCGGCAGATGCTGGCGCGCAAGATCGACGATGCGGCACTGGCGGTCACCATCTCGCACTACAACGTCGACTGGTTGAGTCACCATGCCACGCCGAAGGCCGAGCACAAGCTCAAGGTCGTGCATTGCGGCGTCGACCTCGACAAGAACCCATGGCAGCCCAACGGCCGCGCCACCGCCACGATCCTCGCGGTGGGCCGGCTCGATCCGATCAAGGGTTTCGAGACGCTCATCGAGGCGCTGGGACTGTTGCGCCAGCGCGACGTTCGCTTCCACTGCCGCCTGATAGGCTCCGGCCCGATGGGCGACGAACTGCGCCAATTCGCCCACGACTGCGCCGTCACGGACATGATCGACTTTGCCGGCGCACAGACCCAGGACGTCGTGCGTGGCTCGATGAACTCCGCCACACTGTTCGTGCTGCCCTCGCAGGTCGCCGAAGACGGCAACCGCGACGGCATCCCGGTGGCGCTGATGGAAGCGATGGCTAGCGGCTGTCCGGTGGTGAGCACGCGCGTGTCCGGGATACCGGAACTGATCGAGGACAGCCGCGACGGCATCCTGGTATCCGAGCGCGATCCGGTGGCGCTGGCCGACGCCATCCAGCGCCTGCTGGAGGAACCCGAATTGCGGGCCCGGTTGGCCGCACGTGCCCGGGTCCGCATCGAGCATGCTTTCGATGCCCGCAAGGAAGCCACGCGCCTGCATGGCTACATGGCGGAGGTCGCCAATGGCCGTTAAACGCCTGCTGGTGGTGAGCGACGAGATGGAGGTTGGCGGCAGCCAGCGCCAGATCACGCATCTGCTTACGGGACTGGATCGCACACGTTGGCAGCCGGAGTTGCTGTACTTCCGCAATCCCTCGTTCCTGATCGGTGAAGTCGAAGACCTCGGGATCGCGGTGCGGCACCTGCCCAAGCAGGGCCGTTTCGATCCCGGTTTCGTCCTGCGCTATGCCGCGCTGTTGCGCAGCGGTCGCTACGACCTGGTGCACGCCTTTTCGTTGACCGCCGAGTTGTGGACGGCGGTGGCGCGGCTGCTGGTGCCGCATGCTCCACGGCAAGTCTCGTCCGTGCGCGGCTTGTACCTGAGCGAGTCGCCGCAGTTTTGGAAGCTCAAGCGTTTCGCTCTGTCGCGCAGCGATGCGGTCATCGCCAATGCCCTGGCCTGCGCGAAGGCGGCCTCCACCCACACCGGCATTGCGCTGGATCGCTTCGACGTCGTCGCCAACGGCGTCGACATCCCCGCGATGCTGGACGAGAACCAGCGCGCCGCATTACGCCACAGCATAGGCGTGCCGCACGGGCGTGCCTTCGGCCTGTTCGTCGGCAGGCTGGTGCGGGAAAAGAACCCGGCTTGCCTGGTGCGGGCGCTGGCGGGATTGTCCATGCAGTCGCGCCCCTGGCTCGCCATCGCCGGCGACGGCCCCCTGCGCGACGACCTGGGCATGATGGTCGCTACCTCGGGGCTGACCGCCGACGTCAGCTTCCTGGGTGAGCGTCGCGACGCCATCGCGCTGATGCAGGCCGCGGACTTCCTGGTGCTGCCGTCCTGCCAGGAAGGCATGTCCAATGCGGTGCTCGAGGCGATGGCCGTGGGATGCCCGGTGATCGCTTCGGCGGTCGGCGGCAACCGCGAGCTGGTCGAGGACCGGCGTACCGGCCTGCTGTTCGCCAACGACGATCACCATGCGCTGGGTGCCTGCCTGCGTCGCATGGGCACAGATCCCGCATTTCGTGCCCGCCTTTCCGCCGAAGCGCAAGACCAGGTCCATGCGCGCCACACCGTTCCGACGATGGTGGCCGACACCACCGCCATCTACGACCGTGTACTGCGTGGGACGGAACCGCGCGCGAGCCGCAATCGCGACGGCCTGCCGGGCCGTTCCGCCGTGGATGACCGGCCATGAACCGCGACGATACCAACGGCCATGCCCGCGTCCTGATGGTGATGGAGGGGCCGTATCCTCCCGACCGCGGCGGCGGCGCGGAAGCGCAGGTTCGCACGCTGACCCGGGCGATGCATCAGCGTGGCATTCACGTCGCTGTCGTAGCTCCCCTCGCCGAGCACGCCCCCCAGGCCGAGTTGGCCCACGTCGACGGCGTACCGGTGTTCCGACTGCGGTACCCGCGATTGCGCTTGATCGGCGGGCCCGCGCTGTGGCTGGCGCTGGCGCGGTTCCTGTACCGGCATCGCGACGACTTCGATGTCTGGCACGTCCACGTCGCGCGACAATGGGGCGTGATCTGCGCCTGGCTGGGTCCGTGGCTGGGCAAGCGCGTGGTGATCAAGGTGTCCGGTTCGTGGGACCTGGATCGCGGCGCGCTGTCGCCGGACTCGGGATGGCGTGGCAAGCTGGTGCGACGCGTGTTGATGCGCGCAGACGCCTGGCAGGCCATCAGCCAACGCATCGCCGCCACTCTGCTTTCCCGCGGCGTGCCGCAGGCACGCATCGCGGCCATTCCCAACGCCGTCGATAGTGCGCGCTTCCTGCCGCCCGCTCGTCCGTCGCTGCATCCGCCGCGATTCCTGTTCATTGGCCGGCTGGTCCGGGAAAAAGGCTTGCCGACCCTGCTGGCCGCCTTCGCCGACATAGCACCGCGCCACCCCGAGGCCACGCTGACGATCGTCGGCACCGGATCGCAGCGCGCCAACCTCGAAGCCGACGTGCAGGCGTTGGGAATCGCCGAGCGTGTGACCTTCACCGGACACCGCACCGACATCGAGGACCTGCTGGCGCAGGCCACCATCGGCGTGTTGCCATCGCGCATGGAGGGGCTGTCCAACACGCTGCTGGAATGCATGGCTTCGGGTTTGCCCATGGTCGCCAGCCGGATCAGCGGCAATGAGGACTTCGTGCACCCCGGCGAGAACGGCTGGCTGTTCGAGGTCGGCGACCGCAACGGGCTGGCCGCCAGCCTGCTCGCAGCCGCCTCGCTCGATCCCGGGCAATGGCGCGCGATGAGCGAATCGGCGCGCGCCGCGGTGGTCCGCCAGGCCGGGCTGGACGGTGTGCTCAACAAACTGGTCGCTCTGTACGACGACGAACCTGCGCCGGTCGCCGCCGCGGTTCCCAACCGGAGCGTGTGAACCATGTGCGGAATCGCGGGAATGGTGGTGTCTGCCGGCCAACAGCCGCCATCGGAGTCGTTGGGGCGGCGCATGATAGAGGTGATCCGCCACCGCGGTCCCGACGACGACGGCCTGCACCGCGACGAACGCGCCATGCTCGGCATGCGAAGGCTGTCGATCATCGACGTCGCCGGCGGACACCAGCCGTTGTATGCCGCTGACGGACAGGTCTGCCTGGTGTTCAACGGCGAGATCTACAACTTCCGCGACCTGCGCCTGGAACTCGAACGTGAAGGCCACACCTTCCGCACGCAGGGCGATGGCGAAGTCATCCTTCACTGCTATCTGCGCCATGGCGCCGATGCTTTCGCGCGCCTGGACGGCATGTTCGCGATCGCCATCTGGGACCGGCGCACGGACGAGTTGCTGCTCGCGCGCGACCGCTTCGGCGAGAAACCGCTCTACTACACCAACAACCCCAGGCGCCTGCTGTTCGGCTCGGAGCTGAAGTCACTGCTGCAGTCGACCGACTGCCCGCGCGACGTCGCCCCCGATGCGCTGCGCGCCTTCCTGACCTATGGCTACGTGCCCTCGCCCGGCAGCATCTTCGCCGGCGTATCCAAGCTGCCGCCAGGACACTGGCTGCGTTGCCGCGATGGCCGCATCGACATTCACCGCTACTGGCGTCCCAGCCTGGAAAAGAAGACCTCGCTGTCCGAAGACGAGGCCACCGAGGAGCTGGCCGGCCTGCTCGACAGCGCCGTTTCCAGTCGCCTGGTATCGGACGTGCCGTTCGGTGCATTCCTCAGCGGCGGGCTCGACTCCAGCACGGTGGTGGCGCTGATGGCGCGACACCTGTCGCAGCCGGTCAAGACCTTCACCATCGGCTTCAAGGAAGAAGCCTTCAGCGAACTCGACGATGCGCGCCAGGTTGCGCGGCATCTGGGCACGGAGCACCACGAGTTGGTGGTGGAACCCGATGCGGTGTCGCTGCTGCACGAGTTGGCCTGGCATTTCGACGAGCCGTTCGCCGACTCCTCGGCGGTGCCGACGTTCCTCGTTTCACAACTGGCACGGCGCCACGTCAAGATGGTGCTGACCGGCGACGGCGGCGACGAGCTGTTCGGCGGTTATGACCGATACCTGCGGCTGTTGACGCTCGACCAGTTGGGTCTGCTCGGCCGTCCGGCCGCTGCGGCGCTGCGGGTGGCCGGCGCGCTGCTGCCCGATCCGCTTGGCGGCCGCCTGGGCCGCATCGGCGAGCGCCTGCAGTTGCCGCGCGAAGAGCGCTACCTGAGCGGCGTCGCGCTGATGCGAGCCGACACCGCCCGTGCCCTGCATCCCGACGCCGGCGGTGCGCGCCACTACCACCTGCCATGCCTGGACGAGGCCGATGCCGATTTGGGTGCGGGCCGCTCGTCGCTGGACCGCGCCGTGGCGATCGACCTTCAGAGTTACCTGCCCGACGACATCCTGGTGAAGCTCGACCGCATGGCGATGGCCAATTCGCTGGAGGGACGCTCGCCGTTCCTGCATCCGCAACTGGCACAGTTCGCGCTGAGCCTGCCGGAGTCGTTCCGGCTTCGTCACGGCCGAGGCAAATTCCTGTTGCGCCGCGTCGCCGAACGTTGGCTGCCGCAGCGTCCGCTCAGCAAGCCCAAACAGGGCTTCGCGATACCGTTGGCGCAATGGTTCCGCGGCCCGCTGCGCGAGATGGCGCACGACACGTTCACCAGCCGCGCCTTTCGCGAGCGCGGCCTGTGCGACCCGCGCGCCGCGTGCGCGCTGCTTGTCGAACACACCAGCGGTCGCGCCGACCGGCGCGAAGCGCTGTGGCAGGTGATCTGCCTGGAACTGTGGGCGCAGCGCTTCCTCGACGCCACGCCGCAAGGGGCCTGACCATGCTGCTGAGGCTGATCCTCGCGGTTCCCATCGTGCTGATGCCGAACCTGCTGTACCTGCCGCTGGACACCGGCATCCCGGCGCTCAACCTGGCCAACCTCCTGCTGATCGCGATGGTGATAGCGCTGGTGCTGTCGCCGCGCGACCAGCTCACCAGCCACACCACCGGGGTGCTCACGCCTCCACTGGTCTTCCTGTTCCTGGCCGTGCTGATCGGCTATCTCATCGCCGTGACGACCCTGCCGGGTGATTCGCAGGCCGACATCACCGCGCTGAAGAACTTCGTGTTCCCGCCCCTGTTCTATTTCGTATACCGACGCTGCAAGCAGGACCTACGCGGGACACGCCAGCTGATCTACCTGTGCCTGGCGGTGGTGGTGGCAGCGGGCGCGGACACACTGATGCAGGGCCTGGCCAACAACGCCTTCGCCAGCTATTCCGAAACCAACCGCTTCGCCGGGCCGTTCGGCGACTATCGCTCGGCCAACCGCGCCGGCGTGTTCTTCGCCATGTTCCTGCCGATGTTTGTCGCATACGCTCTGTTCCTGCGTGGCCACAAGGTATGGACTGCGATCGCAATCGGCGGTTGCGTCATCGTGACGATGGCCATCATGCTGACCTATTCACGACAGTCGTATCTGATCGCGATCCTTGCGGTGGCGCTGCTGCTGGTACGCCGCCACCTGGTGTTGGCGGTACTTCTGGCGCTGGCCACCATACCCGCCATCAGCCTGCTCCCCGAAGGCGTCACCGAGCGCGTCGCAGGCACGCAGCAGTACACCCCCTCGGGGCGCGCCCAGCTCGATGTCAGCACCGCCAGCCGCTTCGAGATCTGGGGAGGCGCGATGAAGATGTGGCAGGACCACCCGGCAGGCGTGGGCCTGAACCGCTTCCCGCGCAAGATCGGCGAATACTCCGACTATTCCGACTTCGATGCGCACAACATGTACGTGCTGATGCTGACCGAGTGCGGTCCGCTCGCCCTGATCGCGATGTTGTGGGTGCTGTGGCGCATGCTGCGGTTGGCACTCGCCCTGCGTCGGTCCGACGACGGCTCGGATGCCGAAGTCAACGCCCTGGGGATGGGCTTCACCGTGGCCGTGATCGCGATGGCGATGGGCAACCTGTACGGCTCGCCATTCCACGAGGGACTGGTCATGGCCAACTTCTGGATCATGTGCGGCCTGGTGGAGCGCTACACGCTGCTGAAGCGGCACGCCGCCATCGCCGCCGCCAAGGCCAGCGATACGCCGCGCCTGGACCTGGCGCAGGCGATCGCAGGTCGCTATCCACTGTCCGAGCGCATCCTGCCCGGCCGCTATCGGATACTCTCCAAGTGACGGCCGCGCACGTCCGCGCGGCCAGTGAGCTGGCAATATCAGCGCTGCTGCTCTTCGTGGCCGCAGCAGCTCCGGCGACGGCCGCCACCTACCACGTGCGCAGCGACGGCGGCGACAGCGAACAGTGCGACGGGCGAAGCGACGCCGCCTATCCGGGCAAGGGCAGCGCTCAGTCGTGCGCGTGGAAGCATCCTTTCAATGCCCTGCCCCCCGGCAAGCCGCCGCGCATTGCCGGCGGTGACACGCTGGTCATCCACGATGGCTCTTACATGATGGGTTTCGGTGCGCCGGACGCCGACGCATGCAGCAGCGACTCGCGCGCCGACTGCGTGATGGCGCCGGTACCCGGTGGTCCCTCGCCTACCCAGCTCACGCGGATCCTCGGCAACAACGACATGGGCCAATGCAAGGGAAAGATGCCCGAGCTATGGGCCACGGAACGCGCACGCATGGTGCTCCGGCTGGAAGACAGTTCGAATGTCGAACTCGCCTGCCTGGAAGTGACCGACCACAGCGGGTGCATCAAGGGACACAACCATGCCGGAAAGACCGCCGGCGAAACCGAGCGCTGTCGCAGCGACGCGGCCCCCTTCGGCGATTGGGGCGAGTACGGCCTCTATGCCCGCGACTCGGGCAACGTGCTGCTGCGCGACCTGGACATCCACGGCATGGCCGTCAACGGCATCCGCGCTGGCCGCGTGCGCGACTGGACGCTGCAACGGGTGAAGCTGCGTGCCAATGGCTGGGCCGGCTGGGACGGCGACATCAGCCAGGGCAAGGGTGGAAGTTCCAGCAACAGCGGGCGCATGGTCTTCAGCGGCGGAGAGATCTCGTGGAACGGCTGCGGGGAACGCTATCCCGGCAAGCAGGTCTTCGGCTGCTGGGGGCAAAAACAGGGCGGCTACGGCGACGGCCTTGGGACCGCGCGCAGCGGCGGCCAATGGCTGTTCGAGGACATGCGGATTCACCACAACACCTCCGACGGCCTGGATCTGCTCTACATGGACGGCAGCGGCAGCGTGACGGTGCGACGCGTGCGCGCCGAAGGCAACGGCGGCAACCAGATCAAGGTTGCCGGCCCCGTCACGATCGAGAACAGCATCGCCGTCGGAAGCTGCGCCTATTTCGCCAGCTTCCCCACTTCCAACATGATCGAAACCGACCATTGCCGGGCGATGGGCAACACGCTGTCCCTCACGCTGACTGGCGGTGCGCTGGCGACTGTGCGTCACAACACGCTGGCCGGCCAGGGCGATTGCCTGTTGATCACGCTGGGCGGCAATGATGCGGCCAGGGTGTTGGTGCAAAACAACGTCTTCCTCGGCGGCAGCGAATGGCGCTCCAAGGACGGCAATCACGACGACGTCTGCGGTCATTACGCCAGCGACAGCGACGCGTCCGTCGTATTCGAGCGCAATCTGTTCTGGAAGATCAAGGACAACAAATGTCCCGCCGGCAACCTCTGCGATAGCGACCCGGGCTTGACCGATGCGTCATTGGCCCATTTCAACGCCACGCCCCGGGCCGGCAGCCCATTGATCGACGCCGGCAAGGCACTGCCCCAGCCGAAGGACGACTTCAACCGCAAGCCGCGCCCGGTCGGGACCGCACCGGATATCGGCGCGATCGAAGTGCAGGCGCAGGGTTCGCGCAAACCATAGCGGGCAGCGCACTCGATCGCGCCGATCTCAATCACGCCGCTCTCATCGCGCCGCTCTCATCGCGCCGATCTCAATCGCGCCGATCTCAATCATGCCGATTTCGTCCGTCGCGCGATGCCAGCCAACGGTAATACGCCATCCCCACCAACTCGTGCAGCGCCGCCTCTGTCTTCAACAGCGCGCTGCTCTGCGGAATCAGGTAGCCCGGCAATCCGAACGGCGTTCTGCGCCAGTCGGTGGCGATCGGGCAGACGTCGAACCCGGCGCGTTCCATCGCATATCGGGCGCGTGGAAGGTGCATGGCCGAACTGATCAACACGACGCGGCGCGGCAACGCAGGCGCGATCGCCGCCACTTCCTGTGCGTTCTCCCAGGTGTTCGACGAAGTCTCCTCGCCGCGCAGGTCCGCCGCGGGCACGCCCAGGCGCTGTGCGTGGCGGATCATCCATCGGCTTTCGGGAGTGCCACCGCGCCAGGCCGGGCCACCCGACACCACGATCACCCGGCCCGGTCGCTCGCGCCACCAGTCGACTGCGCTTTCCAATCTACGGCGCGATGCGGCGCCGAGTACCGACATATCACGCTCGTCGTTGGAAACCCGGTCCACTCCGCCTGCCAGTACGACCGCCACCTGCGGCGGCGAGGCAACGCAGTGCGGCGGCACGGGTTGCGGCCGCTCGAGCCATCCCAGCAGCAGGTTGGCGAACATCGGCGTCATCGCGATCGTGGACAACACGGCGGCGGCGAGAAGCAACCGCAACCATCGGGACGACCGCCGTCGTGCCGCGATGCAGGCCCCGAGCCCCGACAGCAGCAACCAGCTCAGGGGTGAAAGCAGCCACATGCCTTGTTTCCCCAATCAGCGAATCGTCATCTCGGTGCGCCAGTGCGTGACCAGGCGCCACACGCGGTGATCCAGCATGAGCACAGGCGCCAAGTAGCACGACAGCCACAGTACGCCGGCAACCGCTACGCGCTGCCAGGGCGCATGGAACACCGACAGATCCGCAAAATACACTGCCAGCAGGAATACCGTGGCGGAACCGACGGCAATGGACAGGACCCGTGGCTCGGGCATCTGGAACAAGTCCCGTGGACATAGCACGCAGCGCGTCACGCCCAGCGTCATGTACCCGGCCACTGTCGCGTACACCGCGCCCATGTAGCCGTAGGCCGGAATCCAGATCAGGTTCAGGCCGATGTTCACCGCCAGCGCCAGCAGCATCAGCGCCGTTACGGTCTTGGATCGCTTGAGAAGCAGCAATCCGTACCCGCTCAGGTCCAGCAACAGCACCATTGCGAACATGGTCCCGACCCAGGCGAACACCGGCCCCGATGCGGCCTTACTGGGGCCACTGAGCATCTGCAAGGCATCCGAGCCGATCGCCCAGATCGCCGCGGCCACACCGATGCAGGCATAGGTCGCCGGCAGCAGCACCCTGGACTTCAGTGCGCGAACCCTGGCCGGGCCTTCCTGGCCGTGGATGCGGTTGGCCACCGGATTGAAGGCGTCCCACATCGGCGCGTTCACCAGCACGCCAAGCTGCATCGCCAACGCGTAGCCCACCGTGTAAATGCCGACCGCGGCGTAGTCACCGATCATGTGCTTGAGCATGACCCGGTCGATCGACACCAGCGCGGCCCCGGCGATCTCGTTCAATACCAGCGGCAGGCTGTAGTGCAGCGACGCCCGGTATGAATCGAGGTCGATGGCGGCGCGCGAGAAATGCAGGTGACGATGGACCCAGCGCGCATAGAAAGCCGCGACGATCAGCATGCACAACAGCTTGCCCGCATACACCGACAGCGCGCTGCGCTGGATCAGGACGACGGCGCCGAGCACCACCAGCAACTCCAACCACCGCGAGGCGATCTTGGTCGTCGTAAGCAGCCGCGAGCGCTCGCTGACCCTCAGGGTCATCTCGACCTGGCTGTTGAAGACCAGCAACGGGATCGACAGGATCGCGCACCACAACACCGGGGAGATGGAGCCGCCGCTCCACCAGCTGACGCTGGTGAAGGCGATGATGCCGATGCTCCATAGCGCCACCGAGATGATCATCGGCAGGAACACCAGGTTGGTCGCGAAGTGGGTCAGGCGCGACTCGTCGCCGCCGAAGGGATAGAGCCGCAGGATCGCGTGCTGGGCGCCGAGCTTGATGACCGCCACGGTCATCATGATCCAGGTGTCGTAGTAACCCAGGATGCCGTACTGCGTGTTGTCCAGCAGTCGCGTCAGCGCCGGGAACGAGATCAGCCCGGCAAGCATCACCATCACCGTCGCGCTGGAGTAGCGCGCGTAGTGCTTACCAACACCAACCGTATTCGCGGGTTTCATGGAGGCCGCGTCGGCAGACGGCGGCGTCATGGGCGCCATCGCCCGCAGGCACTGCCGCACACCACCCGACCACCGGCCACCGTCGTCCGGCCATCGTCATGGCATGCATCGCGGTTGGTGGTTGGGTAGAGGGAAGCCGGGACGATCATCGCGATCTGGGGAAATGCCTGCATCGTGTTTGCCCGGTCATGGCCCGCCTTGTCATCGTGATGCGCGACGCGGGGGACGCGCAGCACGCGCGGCGTCGACACATATCAACAAACGCATCCAAACCTGCTCTTCGGCCAGTTGCGCAGGAGCGTCCGCGCTAGCGGCACCGACTCTGAAATCGTTCCCGGTGCTGCAGGGGGATCAAGAGAGCGCACTCATCAAGGCGATCGCCGGCCCATCGTGCGTCGCAAAGGGGCTTGGGATCGTGAAATTTCTGCGCAGCGGGGCCCATCGGCCACTCGCAGTTAACGGCACTTTTACGCTTCGAAGAGGTGAACGCGGCCGTGTGTGAACGCTCCACATTCGTGAACAGGGGTATGGGGGTGTCGTCAATGGTTGCGGGCACGAATTGTGAAGCGTGCCACGTTTTGCCGGGGTCCCCGTCCCTAGGATGCGACCCCTGGCTCAACGGACTGGCCCATTTCTTCCCCCGCTACTACGGATGGCCTTACAGGAGTCGTATCCCTGATGTCTTTTGCAATTTCGCGTCGTGCGGTCACGCAGTCCGCTCTCACCCTGCTACTCGCCCCGATCGGTTTCGCAGCATTTGGTTCCGCCCAGGCCGCCACCACCTACTTCGTTCGTACCGATGGCGGCGACGCCAATCAGTGTAATGGCCGTGCCGACGCTCCGTATTCCGGTAG
Organism: Lysobacter niastensis; assembly: GCF_031457115.1. Lineage (GTDB taxonomy): Bacteria > Pseudomonadota > Gammaproteobacteria > Xanthomonadales > Xanthomonadaceae > Lysobacter_J > Lysobacter_J niastensis_A. Next base: position 1,501,998 of record NZ_JAVDVY010000001.1, on the reverse strand, counting down.
CGGCACTGCCCAGAACTGCGCCTGGAAGCATCCTTACTATGCCCTGCCGAGCAGCGGCACCCCGCGCATTGCCGGTGGTGACACGCTCATGATCGGCTCGGGCGAATACATGATCGGCTACGGCGCCGCTGGCATGGCCGGCACCTGCGCCTCCGGTGACCGCAGCGCGTGCGCGCTCGGCAAGATTCCGTCCGGCACCAGCACGGCCAAGACCCGCATCCTGGGCAACAGCGCCAAGCCGCCGAAGCTGTGGGGCGCCGAGCGCACCAACAGCGTGCTGAACCTGGTTGGCAGCAACAACGTTGAAGTCGGTTATCTCGAGATCACCGACAAGAGCAACTGTATCTCCAGCCACAGCACCGCCTCGGCCGCGTGCAACAAGACCTCCGCTCCGTACGGCAACTGGGCCCGCGCCGGCATCCAGGCCAGCGCGTCCAGCAACGTGTGGCTGCATGACCTCAACATCCACGGTCTGGCGGGCTACGCGATGAACGCCGGTGGCCTGTCCAACTGGACCATGGAGCGCGTCAAGATGAACGCCAACGGCTGGGCCGGCTGGGACGGCAACGTCGGCACCAGCTCCAGCTCGAACAGCGGCCAGATGATCCTGCGCCAGGTCGAGATTGCGTGGAACGGTTGTGCCGAGAACTGGCAGACCGGCGAGAAGATCAACTGCTGGGCGCAGAAGGCCGGCGGTTACGGCGACGGCATGGGCACCTACTACACCGGTGGCCAGTGGCTGATCGAGGACTCCGACGTCCACCACAACGTCTCCGACGGTGTCGACCTGCTGTACCTCGACGGTGCCGCCGGCACGACCCTGACCGTGCGTCGCCTGCACTCGTATGCGAATGCCGGCAACCAGCTCAAGACCAACGGCAACGCCACGATCGAGAACTCGGTCCTGGACGGCTACTGCAGCTACTTCTCCGGCAAGGGCTACATGCAGGCCGGCGACATGTGCCGCGCCAACGGCAATGCGCTGTCGATCTCGATGAAGGACGGCAACGTGGTGAACGTGCGTCACAACACGATCATCAGCGAAGGCCAGGGCGCGATCATGAGCACCGGTGGCACCTCCGCCGCCAAGCTCACGATCCAGAACAACGCCATCATCGGCAAGCCGTACTACCTGGCTCCGAGCACGCTGTCGACCGGTCACATCGTCTACAACAGCACGGCCTCGCTGACCTATAAGGGCAACCTGTTCTGGAACGTCAAGAACGGCCAGTGCCCGTCGGGCAGCGTCTGCCAGGATCCGAAGCTGACCAACACCAACCTGGCCACGTTCGACGCGCAGCCGCTGGCCGGCAGCCCGGTGATCGACAAGGTGCCGGTTGTCAGCGGCGTGACCACTGACTTCGTGATGGCCCCGCGTCCGTCGGGTACCCAGGCCGACATCGGTGCGTACGAGGTCCAGGCCGGTGGCACGACCCCGCCGCCGACCAACCCGACCCCGCCGCCGACCGATCCGACCCCGCCGCCGACCGATCCGACCCCGCCGCCGACCACTCCGCCGACCACTCCGCCGACCACCGGTCTGACCGAAACCGTCGCCACGGATAAGACGGCCTACACCGCCGGTGCGACCGTCTACATGAGCTCGCGTGTGCTCCTCAACGGCAATGCCGTCAGCGGTGCCACCGTCAAGTTCACCGCGGTCAAGCCGAACGGCGTCGACACGCTCGTCAAGACCGTGACCACCGGCGCCGACGGCTTTGCCCGCTGGAACTTCGTCACCGGCACCGGTTCGAGCTCGATCGGCACGTACAAGGTGTCGTCCGTCGCCACCAGCGGCTCGGCGACCGCCAGCGCCAACTCGAGCTTCACCGTTGGCACCGGCGCCGCGCCGGCTCCGGCTCCGGCTCCCACGGGCCTGACCGAGACCGTCTCGACGGACAAGACCTCGTACTACCGCGGCTCCACGGTCAAGGTGAGCAGCTGGGTGTTCAAGGACGGCAAGCCGCTCCAGGGTGCGTCGGTGAAGTTCACTGCCGTCAAGCCGGATGGCGTCAGCACGATCGTCCAGACCGTGACCACCGACAGCTACGGCTACGCCAAGATGAGCTTCGTCTCGGGTACTGGCTCCACCTCGATCGGCACCTACAACGTGAAGGTCGTCGGCACCGCCAACGGCGCCACCACCCAGGCCAACACCAGCTTCAAGGTCTACTGAAGCTTCAAGGCCAACTGCATCCTCGTTCGAAGTTCGGACGTTCAAAGGAGTGCCCCTCACCCGGGCACTCCTTTTTTTTGCCTGTTGATCGACCTCGATCGATAGTTGCCACCATCGTGGCTTTGACCCGCATCTTCTCGACGACACTGCTCGCGATCAGACGACCTTCCGCAGCGCAGCATTGCGCGGCACACCGCGTGCATCGAGCACCTCCAGGCGACCGGTGGCGCTGTAGGTGTGGCAACCGTCCAGCCCGTCCACCCAACTCGCATCCAGGCGCCCAAGCGGACATTCGCGGTACTGGGTCGGACTGAGCGTCAGCACTTCGTTGAACACGGTCGCCGCGCCATAGCTGGCCGCGCAGTCCTGCGCAGGCCTGATCAGGCGTCCGTCATGCAGGAAGAGCCGGCCGGCCGGACGCGCGCGACGCACGTCGGCCACGATCGGATTGGCGGGATGGGGAACATACGGACCGGTCAGCGTATCGGCCACGAACAGGAACAATTCGTCCCACGTGCTGCCGCCGCTTTCGGCGATGTTGGCGAACAGGTACCAGCGGCCCTCATGGTGATGGAGCACCGGGTCGACGCAGTGGCGACCGCTGAGCAGGTCCCCCATGGGCTGCCACATCATCGGAAAACCCTGTGCGCGATACAGCGTGACGCAACGGGCTTGTCCGGACTCCACGGTCATGTACCAAGTCCCTTCCCAGCGGAATACCTGTGGGAACGACAAGTGGTAAGGGCGATCCAGCACGACACCGAGTCGTCGCACCGGCCCCTGCTCTGGTACTTCCAGGCAGGCGATGTGGGCGATGCGCGCGTCGGGCGTGCACTCTTCGACGAAGATCAGCTTGCGGTCGCCGGCCTCGATGCTGCAGGGGTCGGCCCAGATCTGGGTTCCCAGCGCAGCGGAGGCTGTCAGCGCCTGGAATCGCGTGATGTCCGGCCGCTCGGGATCCAGCGGATCCCGGTCCTGCCGGATCAAAACGAACCAGGGATCTTCAAAGGGCTGCCTTTGATGTTGCCAGCGGATACCGAAGCGAACCGCGAGCGTCCGGGCCAGCGCGCGTATTCCCGCACCGGCATGCAATGGCGAAGCCTTCAACCGCAAAGTCGCTTGCCGCGACGATGGCGACCCCAGGTTTGCCTGCTGCAGGCCGCGCAGCGCACGCAGCACCAAGGCCGGAATCTTGCGAAACGCGTGCTCGCACTGCTGGGTGGCCGACGTCTGGCACGTGGAGCCCCAACTGGTGGCCAGACCGATGGGAGTCTGCCCCGGGCTTGCGAGTTCGAGCTCGACGGCTGTCGCCGTTTCGCCGCGCAGCAATGGCCATAGCAGCGCCTGCGCAGCCGCATCGGCATCGCCGAGCGTATCGTCGATCGTCCAGCAGCCCAGTGCGGCTTGCGGTGCGAGCGCTTCGACCCAATCCGGGGCGCCCATCAACACGATCAGGTCCGGCCGCAATACCGCCAGGCGGGCCTGGACCGAAGCCAGGTCTGCTCCCTGCACCGACACCGGCAGCGCGACCGGCGCGAAAGCACCCGAGCCATGCGGCCGCCGCGAGCGCTCATGGCGCAGGAATGCGCGTAGATCTCCGGGCACGCGAAATTGATGGTTCGACAATCCCGCCACCGGGACCGACGTCCATTCCAGCCAGTCATGCTCCGCGGCCAGTTCCTGCAGCCGGGCCAGCCACGCCGGCACCCGTGCGGGCATTACGCAGGCCACGCGTAGAGCGCGTTGATGAGCACTCGCATACAGCGGTGTATGCGAATGCACGTTGCGATCATCTGTTGACGGCATGGCAGTGGGAACGATGGGCTCGGCGCTCATGCGGACATTCCCTGTGGCGGGAAGCTGCTGACCAGCCAGCCTTCCACGGTATCGAGCAGCCGGTCGCGGTGCGCCCTGGCGAAGTAGGTGTGGTCGCAATCGGGCCAGTAATGCATGGCTACGCGCCGGTCGTGCGCCGCACCACCGAAACTCCAGGCGAACTGGCGTGGATGCAGGAACCGCGCGGTATAACCGCCGGTGTAGACCCACAACGAACGCACATCGCGCGCCACCAAGCGCGCGAATTCGCTCTGCGCCTGCGGTCGCTCGGGCCAGTCGCGGTAGTCCTCGATCACCGGTGCGCGCTCGCTTTCCTGTTTCTGCATGCGGCCCATCAGCCGCCGCACCACACCGGGCCATTCGCGTATGGGCCGCTTGAACACGCCTGCCGCCAGTGCCAGTTGGAACCACGGCCCGGTATAGCTGAGCCCGTCCAGCATCAATACACCGCATACGCGCGAGTCGGCCAGGGCGACGCCCCAGGCCACGTCGGCGGCACTGCAGACGCCGCCCACGACGAACTGTCGCGCACCATGGAAAGTAGCCAGGTGGTCGAGCGCGGCCAGCGTGGCCTCGCGTCCGCCGCAGCCCTTCAGGCGCGGCGCCTCACCGACGCCCGGCACGTCGAAACGAAAACAGCTGACACCCTGCAGCGCCAATCGCCGCGACAGTTCGACATGGAGCCGGAACGGGCCGGCGCGCGGCAACAGGCCGGCACTGGGCAGCACCACGATCGGCCGCTGCGATGACGCCGGAGTGCCGGTAAGCACGCCGACCAGGCGTCGCTCCGGTCCGAACTGCACCATCGTGTCCATGACTTCAGCGCTCCTCCCGCAGGGCCCGACCCAGTTCATCCACGACCCGTTGCAGGCCGGGCGTGACGAAAACCGATGCATCCATGCTGACGGCTGCACCGATCAGCGGCGTGTCGGCGGGCAGCTTGAACACCCGCTCCAGCGTGATGGGCAGGATGTCGTTGTCCTCCCGCAGTACAGCCCAGCAGCGATGCGCATGCACGCCATCGTCGGCGACGCCGGCCTGCGCGATGTCACGGCGCAACTGTGCCGAAACGGGGTAGCCCATCAACTGCAGGTCGTCGCCGGACACGCCGGGCGGCAATGCACCTGCGGCAATGGGATAACGCTTCGGCGACCTGCGCTCGACCGCATCGCGCGTTTCCAGCTCCGCGAGCCATGCCTGCCCGTCGACGACCGGCTCCCACAGCACCAGCAGCTCTGCCATGCCGCCTTCACGGATCCACGAAAACACGGGCAAGGCGGCACCGCGAACGGCCAGCACGCCGATTCGCTCGACACCGCCGCCTACTTTCAGCGCCTGCGCCGCATGCTGCAGGTCGCGCCGCATCGATGCGAACTCGAGCTGCTCTCCACCGCCCGCCGAATCCCCGGTGCCGAAGTAGTCGAAGCGCAGGCATGGCACTCCGACCTCCGAAAAAGCCGTGGCCAGCTCGGTCATAAGCCGGCGGCTGCGCGGTTGCTCATGCAGCAACGGCGGCGCCAGCACCAGGCCCAGCCGAGGCGACGCTGCCTTCGACGGATGCAAGGCGGCATACAGGCGCTGCTCGCCAGCGCCGAGCCAGAGAGGTTCCCAGACGCCCACGATCATCCCACCCGCCTGCAGGTTGGCCTGCAGGCGCCGTGATGCCATTGCAGATAGCGCCAGCGGATCAAGGCTTGCCCTCCGCCGCAGCGATGCCGAACAGTCGCATCACGTTGCGCACCAATCCGCGTGCCGGCGCACCGGCAACGGGCGCGGCGACGGTGTCCGGAAGCTCAGCTGCCACCTGCGACAACGTCTGCGTCGCCAGGCGAACCAGCCGGATGCGGGCACCGGTATCGCGCGCGACGCGATTGGCCATCTGCACCGCCAGCATCGAATGCCCGCCCAAGTCGAAGAAGTTGTCGTCGGGCCCTGCCGAAGTACCCAGCAGTTCGGCCCACAGCGCGGCGAGATAGCGCACGCGCGGATCTTCGGTTTCGTCGACGACGACCTTACTTTCCTCTCCGACGACGACCGGCGCCGGCAACGCCTTGCGGTCGAGCTTGCCGTTGGGCAGCAGCGGCATCGCGTCCAGCGCCACGATGTGCTGCGGCACCATGTAATCGGGCAGCACCGACTTCAAACGCACACGCAAGCCGGCGATATCGATCTGCGCTGCGGCCCGCGCCACCGCATACACCACCAGCCGCAGGTCTCCCGGCCTGTCCTCGCGCACTACCGCCACGGCGTTCGCCACCGCGGGATCGGCCGACACGCGCGCTTCGATTTCGCCCAGCTCGATGCGGTTGCCGCGCACCTTGACCTGGAAATCCAGCCGCCCCAAGTGCTCGAGCATGCCGTCCGCACGCCAGCGACCGCGATCGCCGCTGCGATACAGACGCGCACCGGGCTTGGACGAATACGGGTCGGGCACGAAGCGTTCGGCATCCAGCTCCGGCCGCTGGTGGTAGCCCAACGCGACGCCGTCGCCGCCGATCCAGATCTCGCCTGGCACGCCGACCGGGCATGGCTGGCCACGTGCATCGCGCACCCACACCGTCGTGTTGGCGATCGGGCGACCGATCGTGATGCCTGCCTCCGGCCGCTCGACCTTGCAACACGTCGACCACACCGTGGTTTCGGTCGGACCGTACATGTTCCAGACTTCGGCGCAGCCTGCGCACAACTGCGCGGCCAGCTCCGGCGCCAACGGCTCGCCTCCGACCAGCACCCGCAACCGCGGCGCGCCACGCCATCCGGCTTCAATCAGCATCCGCCAGGTCGACGGCGTGGCCTGCATGACCGTCGCACCACTGGCCGACAGCAGCACCGCGAGCGCATGGCCATCGGCCGCCTGCTCGCGGCTGGCCATGATCACTTCGGCGCCCACCGACAGCGGCAGGAACAGCTCCAGCACGGCGATGTCGAACGACGTCGTGGTGACCGCCAGCAGCCGATCGCGCTCATCCAGACCAGGCTCGCGTCGCATGCTGGCCAGGAAGTTCAGCACCGCGCGATGGGGAATGCGCACGCCCTTGGGCTGACCGGTGGAACCAGACGTGTAGATCGCATAAGCGATGGACTCCCCATCGACCTCGGCGTCCTGCGGAGCATCGGCACGCGCCGCATCGATCTCGAGGCGATCGTCGTCGAGCAGCAACAGCCGCTGCCGCGGCAGGTCCAATGGTGCCGCCAGCTCGCCCTCGGCGATGATCAGGCAAAGCCCGGCGTCCTCGGCGATGAAGTGCAGGCGCGCGGCCGGATAGGCCGGATCCAGCGGCACGTAGCCCGCGCCGGCCTTGAGCACGCCGATCATTGCCGCCACCAGGTCGGGGCCGCGATCGAGGCAGACACCCACCAAGTCGCCGTTGCGGACCCCACGATGTCGCAGGATGTGCGCAATCCGGTTGCTGCTGGCATCCAGTTCGCCGTAAGTAACAGACCGCTCCCCGAAGCGCAGCGCGACACGCTCCGGCCCGCGTGCCGCCTGGGCGCCCAGCAGTGCGTGCAGCGTGCCTTCGCCGGGAACCTGCGCGGACGTGGCGTTCCACTGTTGCACCCGGTCGCGGTCGCTGGCGCAAAAGATGTCCAGATCGCCCACCGCCGTGGTCGGATCGTCCCGCACGGCTTCGAGCAGCGCGCTGAAGCGGTGATGGAACAACGCTGCTGTGTCCGCGCTGATCAGGTCGGTGCTGTAGGCCAGGCCGCCCATCAACCCTTGCGCATTCTCGACAAACCACAACCCGATGTCGTTGGCGATGCCGGGCTGGAATACCGGGAACCGCTCGTGCCGCAACGAACCCCAGTCGGTCGGTCGCTGGCGCACATCCTGGAACGAGAACAACGCCTGGTAGATCGGCGAACGGCTCATGTCACGCGGCACGTGCAGCTCGCGCACCAGTTCCTCGAACGGCACGTCCGGATAGGTGAAGGACTCCACCACCGTATTGCGCACCGCCCGCACCAGATCCAGAAATGGCATCGCCGGGTCGATCTTCAGCCGCAACGGCAGCATGTTGACGAAGAAACCCATGATGCGTTCGAGGGCCTCGGTGCCGCGATTGCGCACCGGCACGCCCACCACCAGGTCGCGCTGCCCGGTCAGCCGGTGCAGCAGCACGTAGTAGGCCGCAAGCAGCGTCATGAACAACGTGGCATCGGCGCGCTTGCCTATGGCGCGCATCGAATCGGCCATGGCTCGGTCGAAACGCACCCACTCGGTGCTGCCGTGACCCGATGGCTGCGGCGGACGCGGGAAGTCGGCCGGCAACTGCAGCGGTTCGAGCTCACCTTCCAGGTGCTGCTTCCAGTGAGCCAGTTGCTGCTGCAACTCGCCCGCGGCCATGCGCTCCAAGTGCCACGTGGCGAAATCGCCGTAGTCGACTTCGAGCTCCGGCAGCGGTGACGGCCGTCCAGTACTGAACGCCGCGTAGAACGCGGCCATCTCTGCGTAGAACAGATCGAACGACCACCCATCCCAGACGATGTGGTGGGTCATGAAGAACAGCACGTGGTCCTGCTCGTCGAGCCTGAACAGGTGGGCGCGGAACAGCGGCACGCGATCCAGCTGGAACGGCGTGGCGATGAGCGGCTCGATGCGCGCCCTCAGCTCCGCCTCGCGCTTCTCCGGCGCCAGCGACGACAGGTCCTGGATCGGCAGCAGCGAGCCTCCCACGTCCTCGCAGATTTCCTGCACCGCGCCGTCGCCGTGGTCGACGAAGCGGGTACGCAACGACGTCTGCCGGCGCAGCAGCTCCTGGAACGCTCGCTCCAGGGCGTCGACATCGAGCGGGCCGCGCAGGCGGTGCGCGGATGGACCGTTGTAGGTGATCTTGCCCGGATCGATCTGTTCCAGCACCCACAGCCGCTGTTGCATCAGCGACATCGGCGCGCGCGTCGGGTCGGCGCGGCGCGGAATCGTTTCATGCGGTCGCTTCACGCCTTCGTTGGCTTCGTCGGCGAGAAGCTCCGCCAGGCGGGCTACGGTCGGCCGGTCGAACATCGCGCGCAAGGACAACGACCGGTCGAGTTGCCGGTTCAGCCTCGCGATCAACTGCGCCGCCAGCAGCGAGTGCCCACCCAAGGCGAAGAAATCATCGTGTATGCCGACCTCGGGAAGCCCGAGCACGCCCGCCATCGCCCCAGCGATGTCGTGCTCGAGGGCGTTTCGCGGGGCGACGCGACCGTGCGCCGATGCATTTCCTTCCGGCGCAGGCAGTGCTTTGCGCTCCACCTTGCCATTGCTCGATAGCGGCAGCGCGTCGAGCATCACGAGATGCGGCGGCACCATGTATTCCGGCAGCGTCGCCCGCAGGTGCGCGGTCAACGCGTTCGGATCGATCCGCGAGCCCGGCTTGGCCACGAGATATCCCACCAGGCGCGTATCGCCGGGCTGGAACTCACGCGCGATCACCGCCGCCTGCGCCACCGCGGCATGCGATTCCAGCGTCTTCTCGATCTCCCCGAGCTCGACCCGGAAGCCACGGATCTTGACCTGGAAGTCGTTGCGGCCGATGTACTCGATCTTGCCGTCGGGCAGCCATCGCGCCAGGTCGCCTGTCCTGTACATGCGACCGTTCGCCTTGCCCGAGAAGCCGTCGGGAATGAAGCGCTCGGCGGTCAGCTCCGGACGTCCCAGGTACCCGCGGGCGACGGCGACACCGGCGATGCACAGCTCTCCCACGACTCCGGTCGGTACCGGCTGGCCCTGGCCGTCGAGGATGTAGATGCGCATGTTGGAGATCGGCGTGCCGATGGGCACGGGCCGCGTCGCATCGAAGTCCTCGGGAATGTCGTGGACGACGCACCCCACCACTGTCTCGGTGGGGCCGTACTCGTTCACCATGCGCACGCCCGGCTGCAGCTGGCGCCACATCTGCACCGTGGAGGGCGGCAGCGCCTCGCCGCCGACGACAAATACGCCGACGTTGGGCTTGTCGCCCGACTCCAACAGGCGCTGGCCAAGCAGGTCCAGGTGGGCGGGCGTGATCTTGATCAACCCGCAACCCTCACCGCGCCGGAGCAACGCCAGCATGCCGTCGATTTCCTGGCGCTCCGGCAGCATGCGGATCGCCCGCCCGCACAACAGCGGCGTGAACAGGCTGGTTACGGTCGCATCGAACGCCAGCGAAGAGGACACGATGGCGTCGGCGGGGCCGTAGTAGCGCAGCGCCCATTGCAGGTAGTTGCAGACACCGGCGTGCTCCACCATCACGCCTTTCGGCTTGCCGGTGGAGCCGGAGGTATAGATCAGATAGGCCAGGTGCTGCGGCGTGAGTCCGATGCCGGCTCTATCGGGATTTTCCTGCCGATGACCTTGCCACGCCGGGGACGGTGCACGCAGATCGAGTACTGGAATATCGAGGGCGCGCATATCGAACGCCGGCGTCCTGTCCTGCTCTCCCGTCGTCGCCAGCGCCTGCCCCGCCACGATCGCGACCGTCGGCCCGCTGTCCTCGAGCATGTAGGCCAGTCGCTCCGGCGGGTAGGTCGGATCGAGCGGAACATAGGCGCCCCCGGCCTTCAGCGTCGCCAGCACCGCCACCACCAGTTCCGTGCTGCGTTCGATGCAGATGGCCACTCTGGCATCGGGCCGGACTCCCAGCTCGCGCAGATGGTGGGCCAACCGGTTGGCGCGGGCGTTGAGTTCGGCGTAGGTCAGTGACTGGTCTTCGAAGCGCACTGCCGTAGCCTGCGGTGTCTCCTGCACCTGCGCCTCGAACAGATCGTGCACGCACAGGTCTTGCGGCACGTCGAATTGGGTGTCGTTCCACTTCACCAACACCTGCCGACGCTCGGTTTCGGCGAGCAGCGGCAGGCGAGCGAAAGACTGAGTCTCGTCCTGCACCATCGCTTCGAGCATCGTGCGCCAGTACCCGAGCCAGCGCCGGATCGTGCTGCCGTCGAACAATGCCGCGTTGTACTGGCATTCCAGGCGCATCCCGCCTTCGACTTGCACCGCGTTGACGAACAACTCGAAGTTCTCGTGGCTGCGCGGATTGGTATCGAAGTCCAGCTCCAGACCCGGCAGCGCATGGCGCTGCTGCTCGAGCGCCTGGTCGATGTTGAACATCACGCTGATCAAGGGCAGGCGCGACGGATCGCGGCCGATCCTCAGCTTCCTCAGCAGGGTGCCAAAGGTGTAACGCTGGTGGTCGATGGCGTCCAGCAGCGTCGATTGCGCCTGCTCGAGCGCGTGCGTGACGGGCTTTTGCATGTCCAGGTCGAACAGCAGCGGCAGCGCGTTGACGCAGTGGCCGACCAGGTGGTCGTGCCCGTCGATCGCCTGCCCGGCGGCAGGAATGCCGACCACCACCTGCGATTGCCCGCTCAGACGCGACATCAGGCCGGCAAAACTGGCCAGCAGCGTCGAGAACAGGCTGTAGCCGTGCTTGGCACCCAGCGCACGCAGGGCCTCGACCAGCCTGCGATCGAGTTCATAGTCCTCGCGCGACGACGCAAAACTGCGACGCACCGGCCGCGGACGGTCACCAGGTAGCTCGAGTACCGGCGCTTCGCCGCTGAAACGAGACAGCCAATAGCGTTCGTCGTCGGCAAGTACCGGGTGCGGATCCATGCTCTGCGCCAGCGCGTAGTCCGCGAAACTCTCGGCGACGGGCAGCTCCCTGGCAGCGGCCCCGGAGTGCTTTGCGTACAGCGTTCCCAATTCCTGCACCAACACCCACCACGACCAGCCATCGCAGACGATGTGGTGCGCGGTGAGGATCAGGACATGCTCGTCGGGCGCCAGGCGCAATAGTTCGGCGCGAAACAGGCGATCGTGTTCCAGCGAGAACGGCGTATCGACCGCCAGGCGCAGCCGGCGCTCGACCAGCTGCGTACGTTCCTGGCTGTCCAGGGCGCACAGGTCGCGCTCGTCGATTTGTAGCGTTACTGCATCGAGCACGCACATCGTTTCGCCATCGGGGCCGAAGCTCGATCGCAGGGCGTCGTGCCGGTCCAGCAGCCCCTGCAGCGCCGTACGCAAGGCCGCGACATCGAGCACGCCGCGAAGATGCATGCGCGCGGACTCGTTGAATGCCAACGAAGCATCCGGCCCCAGCTGGTCCGCCAGCCAGATTTCGCGCTGCGGCTCCGTGGTGGGAACCACGCGCGCCAGCGTGCCCTCGGCAAAGGGATCGTAATCGACCGGGTTCTGCGGTGATGACTGCACGACGTTCATCCCCCTACCTTCAGGTACTTGCCCGGTTGTTCCGGATTGGGAACGAACCACGCCGGGCGCCCATCCGGGTCGCGCCCGAGTCGTGCGCCGGCCACCGCCGGGCGCTCCGCGTCCATCACCGTGTGCGGTGTCGCGCTGTGCCTGGGCAGGAACTCGGCCTCCTGCAACTCGATCACCGATTCCTTGAACGCGGCGACGATGCGCTGCATGTCGGCGTCGGAATGCGCCGTGGTCAGGAAGCACGGGAAGTTGTCTAGGATGTGCACGCCGCGGCTGCGCATCATCGCGAACAGCAGGTCCTGCAGCGGGTGGTCCTCGAGGAAGAAGGTCTTCCATACCGAGGCGAAGTGCCGGACCTCGATGGGCGCGCCACGGTCAGCGCAGAACGCATTGAGTTCCTCGACCATGGCGGTGGCGCGCGCATTGAGCGACTGCTGCAGCGCGACCCCGTGTTCCTTGATGTGGAGCAGCACCGCGTGCGCGGCGGCCAGCGCCAGCGGATGGCGCACGAAGGTGCCGGCGAAGTACGTCACGCCCACGGTCGGCACGGAGTCGTCGCCGAACTGCCAGTGCCCGCCGTCGAGCGCATCCATGTAGTCGCGCTTGCCGGCGATCACGCCGATCGGGTAGCCACCGCCGACCACCTTGCCGTACGTGGCCAGGTCGGCCTGTATGCCGAACAGGCCCTGCGCGCCTGCGGGATGGGCACGGAAGCCGGTGACGACCTCGTCGAATACCAGCAGTGCGCCGGCATCGGCGGTGACCTGGCGCAGCTGCTGCAGGAACTCGCGCGGCTGGAAGTCGGGACGCCGGCTCTGCACCGGCTCCACCAGCACGGCCGCGATGTCGCTGGCGCGGTCGCGGATGATCTGCATGGACTCGTCGGTCCCGTAATCCAGCACGAGCACGTTCTCGGCGGTGTTGCGCAGGATGCCCGGTGCCGCCGGCACCGCGCGCAGCTTCTTGGTGCCGCGCACGATCATCTCGTCGATGATGCCGTGGTAGGAGCCGGTGAACAGCACCACCGTGTTGCGTCCCGTGACGGTGCGCGCGATGCGCAGCGCGCCCAGCACCGCCTCCGATCCGGTATTGCACAGCGCGGCGCGGTCATGCCCGGTGACCTCGCAGACCAGCCTGGCCACCTCGCCCGCCAGCGGATGCTGCGGGCCGATCTCGTAGCCGAGCTCCAGTTGCTGGCGGATCGCGTCGAGCACGAAATCCGGTTGCCAGCCGAACAGGCTCATGCCGAAGCCATTGAGCGCATCGACGTAGTCATTGCCGTCCAGGTCGATCATGTGCGATCCCCTGGAGCGCTCGATCACGATCTGGTAGACGATCTCCTTGGTCAGCGGCCGGAAGCCGTTGACCACGCGCGGATCGGCCATGTGTCCGCGGTGCGCCTGCGTGTATTCCTTGGACTTGCGCGTGCGCGCGACGTAACGCGCGATGAAGTCGTCGAGCCTGGCCCGCTGCCGCTCGCTCAGTTCGATCGTCGCGTGGTTGTCGATCCGCGCGATGGCGCCGAAGGCCTTCTTCACGTCGTACTTGGTGTGCGCCAGCGCGGCTTCCTCGTCGCTCACCGTCGCCTGCGTGGAAGGCTGCACCGGGGCCTGGACGGACGGCGACGGCGCCGCCGGTACCGTGGCCTGCGGCACGGGCGCCTGCAACACGGGCGCCGATGCGACCGCCGCGTTGCCGCTCAGCAGCGCAAGCTGCTGGGCCATCAGTTGCATCTGCTGGGCGATCACCTGGCGGGTGAAATCGCCATCCCCGGCCATCACCGGCACGCCTTGCGCCGCAACCGGCGCGGCAATGGCGGGCGATGGCGATGGCGGAATCGCTGCCGGCGCCGGCGCGACGACTTCCGGCGGCAGCTGCGCGTCGATCATGCCGGCGAGCCGGCCCAGGCTCGCGCATTCGCCCATCAGCTGCCTGAAACTGACCTTCACTCCGAACGCCTTCTCCAGCTGCAGCGCGACCTGCGTCAGCATCAGGCTGTCCAGGCCCAGCTCCATGAAATTGGCGTCCGCTTCGGCGTCGGCCATGTCGAATCCCGCCACGTCCTCGAACACGTCCTTCAGCTGCGCGATCAGGCGCGGGCGACGATCGACCGGCGTGGTGTCGGCAACGGGCGCAGCGGACATGGCAGGTTGCGGCATGACGTTCTCCAGGACCGTCTGGGCGACGGCCACAGCGGGCACAATCGTGGGATCGAAAGGGGCATCGCCCACCGGAGCCGCCGGGATCGCCGGCACGGCGTCGACCCAGTAGCGCTGGCGTTCGAAGGGATAGGTAGGCAGCAGCACGCGCCGGCGACGCTCGCGCCGGTCGAAGCGTGCCGGATCGACGGCGACGCCACTGCACCACAGCGCGCCCGCGGCGTTTCGGAAATCCACGGGTTCGCGAGCGACATCGTCGGACAGCGTGGCAACGGCCGGTATCTGCTGCTTCTGGACCACCGGATGCTGCCGCGACAGCGCGCACAGCGTCGCGCGCGGCCCTACCTCCAACAGCAGCTGCCCTGGTTTTTCCTGCAACTGCCGCAGCGCAGCGGCGAAGCGCACCGGCTCGCGCAGGTGGCGCGCCCAGTAGTCCGCAGATGTCGCGGAGTTCTCATCCAGCCACTGGCCGGTTGCGGTGGAAATGATCGCAATGGCCGGCGCCGAACGGGGCATCGCCGCCACTTCCGCGCGGAACGGTGCGACCACCGGGTCCATCATCGCCGAATGGAATGCGTGCGATGTGCGCAGCGCGCGGCACGCCACGCCGTCGGCCTCCAGTTGCGCCTGGAACACCAACAGCTCCTCCAGCGGTCCGGACACCACGCAACTGCCGGGAGCATTTTCCGCCGCCAGCGACAGCGCGGCGGGAATCCGCGGCAACAGATCGTCCAGCGCAAGCCGCACCGAAAGCATGCCGCCGGCGGGCTGCGCCTGCATCAGGGCGCCGCGTCGCGCCACCAACCGCAGCGCATCGCGCAGCGCGAACACACCGGCCAGCGTCGCGGCGACAAACTCGCCGACGCTATGGCCGATCATCGCCGTGGGCACGATGCCATGATCCATCCACAGTCGTGCCAATGCGTACTCGATCACGAACGTCGCCGGTTGCATCATCGACGTCGGCAGCAGCGCCTCCTGGTCATCGGAGAACAGCCGCTCACGCAGGTCGAAGTCGAGTTCGCCCGCCAGCGCTTCGATGCACTCATCCACGGCGGCGCGGAATGCGGGCTCGCTGGCATACAACCCACGCCCCATGCCGGGATAGGTGGCGCCCTGCCCCGGGAACATGAAGACGACATCGCGGCTCCGCGCAGGTCGGCTGCGCAAGGCAATGGCTTTGATTTCTGGCGTGTCCAGCACCGCTGCGGCGCTCGGCGCGTTCTCCGCCACCACGGCGAGGCGATGCGCAAACGCCTTGCGTCCCACCGCGAGCGTCCATGCCACATCGCCCAGGTTCACGTCCGGATTCTGTTGCAGATGAGCGGCGAGGTCGGACGCGGCGCGCGCCAATGCGGTCGGCGTGCGCGCCGAGAGCACCAGCAATTGCGGACCTTGGCCCGGCTCCGATTGCTGCAGTGGCGGCGCCTCCTCCAGCACGACGTGCGCGTTGGTACCACCGACGCCGAAGGAACTCACACCGGCCCGGCGCGGCTCATCGCCCCGCGGCCACGCGCTGAGCGATGCGTTGACCACGAAGGGCGAGCCGTCCAGGGCGAGCGCCGGATTGGCCGCATGGAAATGCACGTTGCCCGGGATGCGCTCCTCGTGCAGCGACAAAGCCGTCTTGATGACACCGGCCGCGCCGGCCGCTATGACGGTGTGGCCGATATTGGTCTTGACCGAGCCGATCCGGCAGAACCCGACATCGGTTGTACTGCGGCGGAATGCCTTGTTGAGACCCTCGATCTCGATCGGATCCCCGAGCGGTGTCGCCGTTCCGTGCGCCTCGACGTAGCCGATGCTGCGCGGATCGACGCGCGCATCGTCGTGCGCCATCGCGACCACCGCGGCTTGTCCTTCGCTGCTCGGTGCGGTGAAGCTGGCCTTGTTTCCGCCGTCGTTGTTGACCGCTCCGCCACGGATCAACGCGAACACCGGGTTGCCGTCGCGGATGGCATCGGACCACCGCTTCAGCAATACCACCGCCGCGCCGTCGCTGAACACCGTGCCCTGCGCGGACGCATCGAAGGTGCGGGTGTGGCCGTCGGGCGACAACATCGCGCCTTCCTGGTAGCGATAGCCGCTACGGGGCGGACAAGTCACCGACGCGCCGCCCGCCAGCGCCATTTCGCAGCGGCCCGCGCGCAGGCTGTCCATGGCCTGGCAGATCGCCACCAGCGAGGTCGAGCACGCGGTATGGACGCTGATCGCCGGACCGGTGAGATTGAGCTTGTGCGCGGTGCGGGTGGCGATGTAGTCCTTCTCGTTGTCGAGCATGACCTGGAATGCGCCGATGCGGTCGATCAGGTCGGTACGCGAGGCCAGGTGCCGCTGGAAATAGGTGGCGTTGTACATGCCGGCGAACACGCCGATCCTCGCCAAGCCCGCGTCGGGAACGTGCCCGCCGCGTTCCAGGCACTCCCAGCACAGCTCCAGGAAGATGCGCTGCTGCGGATCCATCAACTCGGCTTCCTTGGGGCTGATGCCGAAGAAGGCGGCGTCGAACTCGTCGACCCCTTCGATGACCCCGCGAGCAGGCACGTAAGCCGGATCGGCACGCTCGGCCAGTGCGATCGAAGGATCGAGTTGATCGGGGGAGAACACGGTGATCGAATCGCGTCCCTCGCACAGGTTCTGCCAGAAAGCCTCGATGTTGGCGGCGCCGGGGAACCGGCCGGCCATGGCGACGATGGCGATGGGCTCCTCCGTCCCGCGATCGATTGTCGGCGCCGGTACGCGCAGGTCACTGTGCGTGCCCGCAGCGCGCGACCCAAGTTCCAGCGCCAGCAGTGCCGGCGTCGGGCAACGGAACAGCACGGTGGCTGCGATGGCACGGCCCTGCCCGGGGAACATCGTCCGCAGTTGCTCCAGCAGGCGCAGCCCCACCAGGGAACTGCCGCCCAGCTCGAAGAAGTTGTCGTGTCGACCGACCCGTTCGACATCGAGCAGGGCCGCAAACGCCTCGCAGATGCTGTGCTCGGAATCGCTGATGGCGGGCTCGAAGGCCACTGCCAATTCCGGACGGCTCCTGTCGGGCGCGGGCAAGGCCCTGCGGTCGAGCTTGCCGTTCGCCGTCACCGGCAGCGCGCCGAGACGGATGTAGCGCACCGGCACCATGAAATCAGGCAGGCGCGAGGCCAGGTACGAGCGCAACGCCGTCGCTGATGGTGGCTCACGCCGGGCCACGTAATAAGCGACCAGGCGCTTGTCGCCGGGCTGGTCGGCCCGTGCCAGCACGGCGCATGACTGCACGGCAGGATGACGCGCCAGCGTGGCCTCGATTTCACCCAGCTCGATCCGGAATCCCCTGATCTTGACCTGGGTGTCGGCGCGTCCGATGAATTCGATGGTGCCGTCGTTGCGCCAGCGGACTTGGTCGCCGGTGCGGTAAAGACGCTCGCCGGGAGCACCAAACGGATCGGGGACAAACCGCTCCGCGGTCAGTTCCGGACGCTTGAGATAGCCTCTCGCAAGACCGGCTCCGCCCACGTACAGCTCGCCGATCACGCCGATGGGCACCAACTCGTGCCGCGCATTGAGCACATGGACCTGCGTATCGGCGATGGGGCGCCCGATCGGGATGGAACTGCAATCCATCGCGGGGACGTCGTCGATGGCATGCGTGCAGGTGAAGGTCGTGCACTCCGTCGGCCCATAGCCGTTGCGCAACCGGGTCTGCGGCGCCACCGAACGCATGCGCCGCACGTGATCGACCGACAGCGCCTCGCCGCCCGTGAACAACTCGCGCAGGCCGGCCAGTTGTCGCGGATCCTCGTCCACCACGGTGTTGAACAGCGCGGCCGTCAACCATGCGGTGGTGACGCCGTGCCGCCCGATCGTGCTCGCCAAGCCCTCGCCGGTAGGCACGGCTTCGCCATGCACCACCACGCATCCGCCATTGAGCAGGGCGCCCCAGATCTCCAGCGTCGAGGCGTCGAAGCCAAGGGGCGCCGCATGCAACATCCGGGTTTCGGGGCTCAACGCGATGTAATCGACACCGCACACCAGGCGCAAGATGGAACGATGCCGGATCTCGACGCCCTTGGGCGTGCCGGTCGATCCCGACGTATACATCACGTAGGCGAGCGAATCGGTGGTACTGACGATATCGTCGGTGGCGGCCCAATCGCGATCGCTCCAACCATCGTCGATCGCCAGTGCGTGCGCGCTCGCCGGCAGCATCAGCTCGCCACCCTCCGGGTCGACCAGCACGACGTGCGCGCCGGCGTCTTCGATCATGAATTTCAGGCGATCGCAGGGATGATGCGCATCCAGCGGAAGATAGGCGGCGCCGGCCTTCAGTATCCCGAGCACCGCGACCACGGCCGACACGGAACGCTGCGCTGCCAGCGCGACCACGTCGCCGGGTCGCACGCCTGCGACATGGAGCCTGTGGGCGAGGACATCGGCGCGCCCGTCCAGATCCGCGTAGCTCAACGTCACCACGTCGTCGACCGCCGCCGGCGCGTCCGGCTGGCGGTCGCGCACCTCCGCGAAACGCCCATGGACGGTTTCGCTTCCCGACTTCGCCACGTGCGTATCGTTCCAGTCCAGCAACTGCCGTCGCTGCGCCTCGTCCAGCAGATCGACCGCCTCGAAGGCGGCGTCAGGCCCCATCAGCCAGCGCAATACCCGTTGCACGGAGCGCCAGACCAACTCGACCGATTCGGCGTACAAGGGTTCGCGGAAAGCCACCTCGACCGAAGCTCCAGCCGACACGCGCCATACCGAAGCCGCCCAGGGAGCCTTGTCCAGAACCGTACGTGTGGTTGCATCCACCACCCACGCGGTGGACAGCGGGGACGGCGTCGCCGCGCGCATCGCGCCGGTGAGATGATCGCGCCACTCGCGACACAAGCCTGTCCGCGGGACGCCCACCTCGATCTGCTGGACACCGGCCGGGGTCAGTTTTGTCGCCATCTGCACGTCGTGGCCCGTCAGGCGGGCTTCGACCACGGCCAGTACGGCCAGCATCGCGTCAGCGTCGACTACACCCAGGTCCGGTTCGAGCGGGAATTCAAGCCGCGACCAGCCTGCGTCGGCACCGGTACGCTGCGGCAGCACATCGAGCAAGGACAGCCTTCCCTCCTGCTCCGGCATCCCGACGGCCATGGTTTACATCCCTACCTGCGCGAAGCGCGCGTATCCCGTCGCGCGCGGCAGACCAATCAGTTTTTTTGCCATGCCGCGTAGGCGAAGCGCGTTGGTCACCGCGGAGATCGTCAACGCATCAAGCGCCGGCCATTGCCCGACCGCCGGAGGAACGATCCCCATGTCGCGCAACACTGCATGGGTCTTGTGCAGCATCGCGTCGCGGCGCGTGGCATCCGTGTAATAGGTGAAGCTAATGGTGACCGAAGGCTCGTCGCCATTCTCGACCATGTGGGGACTGGTGGACGGCATGTATGCGCCATCGCCCGGAAGCAATTCGAATACGCGGGCGCGCCCACGGAACGCGTCGCTCCATTGCAACTGGTCGCGGTCGTGGCGCTGGTGGAAGCGGTCGCGGGCGAGCTCGCTGGCGACGGTGGTATCCCGGTGGTCCCAGACATAGACGCGCTTGCGTCCGTGGATCTGCAGGATGAAGTTGTGCTCCTTGTCGAAATGGAACGGCGTTACCGTCTTTGGCGACGAAACGAATATCCATCCGGCGCGATGGCACATGCCAGGATCGATCGGTTCGATCAGCGGTTGCACGCTGTCGAGCACGCTCCCCACCAGTTCGCGATACACAGCGTCGGTCTGCACGTTGAGCAGCGACATCCACGCCCTGGCCTCGCGCAGGGAGGTAAGCGTGTCGGTGGCCGAAAGCGGGTTCGGGTGCAGGCCCGGGGCGTCGTTGAACGGCGTCCCCGCCGTTGCGTCGTTGGCATGCGTGCGGATACGGCCCACCGCTTCCAACCGGCCGCTCAGCGCCAGCAGCGAGTCGGGTTGAAGCAGAGGATGGTCGCTCAGGCGGTGCCGGACAGGCTGTATCCGCCAGGGATCGAACTCCGCCGGATCGAACTCGATCTGAGGTTCCAATTGTCGATGCCCGACCGCCATGACAGGCACCGGCTTGAGGATCGTCGCAGCCATTCTCCACTCCCTCTTGCGCTGTGGGACGCGCCATTCAGGGCTTTGATAGGAACGTATCGACCGAGGATCAGCGGCCAATCTGGCCTTTGCATCCGGCCCATACGCAAAATTCGTACACAGCTCGTCATCGCGCTACGCTATGCGGCACCTGAGGCCTGTCATCCGCGCACAAGTGATGAAACAGGATTTCGCACAGCTCTACTCGGAACTCGGTCTGCGGCCGGGCTGCAGCCTGGTGGAGCTCAAGCGCGCGTATCGCAGGCGAGTGGCGGAACTTCATCCGGATCGAGGTGGGCCCCACCCGGATTCCCTCCCGCAAAACCTGGCGCTTCCCGAGCTGATCGCCCTATACACGGCGGCCATCCACTTTCATCGTCAGTACGGGCGCTTGCCGGGCGGCTTGCACGTACGCAATGCGATCACCCCATCGTCGGTCCGGACCAGCGGTTCGAAACGGGTACTGCCGAGCGTGCCCCCTCCGGCGCAAGAGGACGAACCCAAGCTCCCGTTCGCGCGCACCCTGATCATCGCGATCCTGTTGATCGCGTTGCTGCTGCTACTGCAGACCTCCTGGGATCGCCTGGCATCGAACGTGGGCGATGAGTTCACTCGTACCCCGATCGGCGTCGTGCCTGAAGCCGTTCCCGTGGCAGGCCAGGCGGAAACGGGCACCAGAAACGCCGTGGCCGCGGACACCCTCTCGCTCGGCGACCCCGTCCGACCGACCGCGGGGCGCGTCGCCCCCCCATCGGAACAGGATGGAATCCAATCGCCACGGGACGAGGCAAACGTTCCCTGACGCCGCCCATCCAACTTTCCTCAGCGCGCCCCCCTCCGGAACAGCACGACCTCGACCGTCTGCAACAGGATCATCAGGTCGAACATCAGGCCGTGGTTCTTCACGTAGAACAGGTCGAAGGTCAGCTTCTCGGCGGCATCCTCCACCGAAGCACCATAGGGATAGCGCAGCTGCGCCCAGCCCGTCAGACCCGGCTTCATGCAGTGTCGGACGTCGTAGTAGCGGATCTCCTGGCTCAGCATGTCGACAAACTGAGGGCGCTCCGGGCGCGGACCGACGAAGCTCATTTCGCCGCGCAGCACATTGAACAACTGAGGCAGCTCATCGAGCCGGGTCATGCGGATGAAACGCCCTACCCGCGTGCTGCGGTCGTCGTCGCGACGGGCCCAGCGGGCGACCCCATCCTGCTCGGCATCCACGCGCATGCTGCGGAACTTGACCAACTCGAACGGCCGTCCGTTGAGGCCTACCCGCGTCTGGCGATAGAAGATCGGACCGCCGGATTCGTGCCAGATGGCAAGGGCGACGAGCAGCATCACTGGCCAAGCGACCAGCAGCAAGGCGGACGCCGCGACGAGATCGAACAGGCGCTTGTTCAAGCGCCGTGGCACCGAGTGGTCGAATCCACCGGAAAACACAAGCGAGGACGGGTCGGCGACGTCCAGGCGGACCATGCCGGCCTCGCGCTCGAAGAAGGTCGACAGATCCGAGACCTCCACCCCCTGCTGCGCGCACGTGAGCATTTCCGCCATCGGCAGGCCGCCGCGTCTTTCATCGACGGCCACCACGATCTCATCGACGTGCAGCCAGCGGGCGATCTCGGCCAGCCCGAAATTGGTCGCAAGCAGCTGGTCCTCCGGCACCTGCACGGGTTGTGACGGCGCCGGAATGAATCCGACCAGGACAAAGGACTGGCGATCGGCCTGACGGCGCAGCCGGCTGGTGATCAAGCATGCATTGGCGCCGGCGCCCAACACCAGCACGCGCCGCTTGAAGGCATCGACGCCCAGCGCCGACAGCAGCAATCCCCTCAGCAGCAGCACACCGGCCATGCCCAATGCCAGTGCGAGCGCGAGCACGCCACGCCCGATGTAAACCCGCGGGACAAGGTAATAGAGCACCAGCAGTGCGATGCCGCCGAAGGCGAACGACATCAGCAGTCGCAGCACGAAGTCCAGGCGGTTGAGCCGGACGTGGACCTGGTACAGGCCGAATGCCGCCATGGAGACGGTGATGAACGTGGCGACCACCACCGCGCGCAGGGGCGCGTTGCTGATGAAGTAGTCGAATCCCGCCTGGTCATTCAAGAAACGTGCCCACGCGGCCGCCAGCACCGCGACGACGAGCAGTAGCGACTCCGCAAGCCAGAGCAGGCGGATGACTCGGCTTTTCCGGCTCGTCAAAGCAGCTTTCACACTTCGCGCTCCGCAGTCTCGACACGGGCTGCCACTACCTGGCCGCCGGTCAGATTCACCCTGTGAAAACGCAAAACGCCTCGCGGTCCGGTCCAGCCGTACTCGACTTCCGCAGCGGCTGGCCCCGCAACGGCCACCCTCCAGCGGCTGCCCGCCGCGAGCAACCGCACGGCGCAGGCCCTTGGATCTCCATCGATTCGCACGGTGCGATCCGGCGACAGAGCGAACGAATCCGGCTCGACCGCAAATCCTACGCCCGTGGCCTTCAGCGCCGCTTCCTTGCGAACCCACAATTCCAGCAAGGCCGATGCCCGATCGCCTTCGTCCAAGCCCTCGATGGCCTCCAACTCCTTGGGGTGGCATAGACGCGAGGCGATGTCCTGCATCACATCGAGGCGTGCGCTGGGCTCGATATCGACACCGACCCGTGCCCGCACCACCGCAACCGCCACAGCGATCGCGCCATCGGCGTGGCTCAGGCTGGTGGCAGCGGCATCGCCGGCCAGTCGCGGACATCCGCGATCGTCACGATGCAGCGGCACCTCCCGCGGGTGCACTCCGAGCACGGCACCCAGCATTGCCCTATGCAATGCGTATGCCAATGTCAGCGTCTCGCGGTCGGTTGCGTCCCGGCGACTGCGCACCCGTTCGGTTTCGTCCGGGTCCAACAGTTGCGAGGCTTCCGACAACCATGGGCGCCACGGCCGCGTTTTCGCCAGCGCCACCAGGATTTTCGGTCGACTCGCGGACCCGCCAGCCCGACCACGCCACGCGTCGAACCCCCGGGAAATGCCCGCATCCGCGGACGTTTCGGGCAATGGTTGAGAAGTACAGAGTCGTCGCGACACCAGGTTCCCCGGGGTTGGAGCACCCTTCAGTTTGCAGGCGCCGATGTTGTCTAGAACGCAAATTCGCCTTCCAAGACGGACATCAGCGTCGATCTGGCGTTCGAATGACGAATTGGATGCAGGAAACTGTCCCCAAGTCACGCTGGGTTTCGTATTTCTGCAATGAGACTTCACTCGGTCCGCAAGGACCAGGAACCAGAAATGACGATAGGCATCGCTCGCCACGTTCGCAGCAAACTCAAGCTGATCGCTTGTGAGGCTGCCGAACTCCCAATCGTCCGACTGGTGGCGGAACCGCTCTACCGGCGCGCGTTTCAACGGCCTTTCCAGGAGGGAAACGCTTACTACGGCGTGTTCGACAGCTACGACCAAGCCCGGGCCGAGGTGCCGACCTCCCTCTCGCCCACGTACGACGTGGCGGGTGCAGGCAACATGTACACGGACCGCATCGATCGGATCCGCGTGAGCGACTATCCGATGGTGTACTGGCTATCCCGCCTGGTGCAGGCTGGCCAGCGCCGGATCTTTGATCTTGGCGGCCACATCGGGATCAGTTACTACGGCTTCCGTCGTCACGTGCAATATCCGGAGGATCTGCGATGGCTCGTGCACGACGTGCCTGCCGTGACCGCCGCCGGACGTGAGCGCGCGAGGGAACTGGATCCCGAGCAACGGCTTTCATTCACCGATTCGCGCGAGGCCGCCGACGGGCACGACGTGCTGGTCTGCAGCGGCGCGCTGCAATACCTGGATTACACCCTGTCCGAACTGCTGGGGCGATTGACCACGCCGCCGCAACACATCCTCGTCAACTTGACGCCCATGCATCCCACCCGCAGTTACTTCACCATCCAGAACATGGGTGTCGCCGCATGCCCATACCGGGTCATGGCCGTGCCGGAGTTCGTCGGGGCTGTCGAATCGCTGGGGTACACCGTCGTCGACCGCTGGGAATCACTCGAGCGCGATCTGCGGATACCCTTCTTCGCCAGCTACTCCATCGATCGCTATTACGGCTTCTATTTCCGGTTGGACCATGCCGGAAGCAGCACCCGAATGAACGAACCCGTAGACACGTCATGTAAAAAAGTAAACCGCGCAGCATGACAGATTTCATATGCCGTTTGCCGCAAGTAACCCGACAGGGTGACTAGGCAATCGCGCCAAAGCCCAGCACCATCCCCACGAAGCAGTCCCGAATGCGGCTTTCGTCATGGCATGACGAAGCGTCCTGCGGGCCGATTTCTCAATGCGGCGATATGGTCATAACAGAGAACAGGGGCCAGCAAGCATGGCAAAGCGCATTGCCGGAATGACGCCAGCCGTCGCCATTGGGCGAGGTTATACGGGCCTTGGCACGCTTCGATCACTGGCGGAGGCCGGAATTCCCACCTATTGCGCGTGTCCGTCGGACGATGTCGCCACGCGCTCACGCTGGTTCCGCCCGACGCCTGGCGCCCGCTGGGACGGGACGATCGGACCGGACGCACGGCAAATCCTGCGGGACATGCCGCTGGACAGGGCGGTGCTGATTCCCGGCGCGGACGATGCAGCGCTGTGGCTGGCCGATATTCCAGGCACCACACTATCCGAGCGCTACAAAGTTTCCTCGAGCAGCCGCGAGACGCTCGAGATACTGCAGGACAAGGCGCGATTCGGCGAGTTCCTGGCGAAGATCGGCGTCCCGCATCCGCGTACTTTTACCATCCGCTCGTTCGACGATATCGCCGCGATCCCATTCGCCGAACTCGACCGGGTTTTCATCAAGCCAGCAGACTCGCAATCGTTCAGCCGCGTCACCGGCGAGAAAGGCGTATGGGCGAAGGATCAATCGGAGTTCATGGAGGTCTGGCACAAGCTGGACGAGAAAGGTTTCAAGCTGGTCGCGCAGGAATACGTGCCCGGCAGCTCGGCTGACCACTACCTGATCGATGGCTTCCGCGACCGCGATGGTGCGTTGCCGGGTCTGTTTGCCCGCCGCCGCGAGCGGCTCTATCCGCCGGATTTCGGGAACAGCACTTACTCGCGGAGCATTCCACTGTCCGAAGTGGGAAGCGCGCTGGAGAGCCTGGTGACGCTGCTTGAAAAGCTGCAGTACCGCGGCATCTTCAGCGCGGAGTTCAAGCGCGACGCCAGGAACGGAGAATTCCGCTTGCTGGAGATCAACACGCGGGCATGGTGGTACGTCGAATTCGCCATGCGTTGCGGCGTCAACGTCTGCAAGATGGCCTACGAGGATGCGCTCGAACTGCCGGTGATGCCGGCGTCGCGTAACTACCCGATCGGCGCGAGTTGTTGCAACCTGGTATCGGATATCAAGTCGGTGCTTGCGCAAGACCCGGCTGCTCGCAGCCCTTTCCTGAAAACCCTTGGGCAATGGACCCGCTCCTACTACCACGTCTTCCGCATGGACGACCCTGGCCCGGGATTGCTGGCGACCTGGAGGCTCCTGCGCCGACGGTTTGCCTGACCGGCCGCTCGCCCGAACGTCGTTTCACCCATCAGGGGGATTGCAGGCGCAACCCGCCCGTGGAAGAGGAACGAATCGTGAGCCGGGTCATCGAATACATCCGAAGCGATCTTCATCGCTACGAAGGCGGCAGTTCGGCATCGGCACTGCTCCGGCACCTGGCCTTGAACTGGTGCTTCCGGTACAGCTTCTGGCTAAGGCTGTGTGGCGCGGAATCCGGCCTGGTCCGGCTGATCGCCAAAGTCATGCACCGGCATCTTTCGATCAAGTACGGAATCCACATTCCGTCCAGCACGCGCATTGGCTATGGCCTCTACATCGGGCATGCGGTCGGCCTGGTGGTCAACCATACGGCGAGGATCGGCAACAACTGCAACCTGAGCCAGTTCACCACCATCGGGTCCAACCACGAACATGCGGCCGTCATCGGCGACAACGTCTACATTGGTCCCGGCGCCTGCATCGTCGAGGATGTCGTCATCGGCAGCAACGCCACGATAGGAGCCGGATCGGTCGTCATCTCCGACGTCGAGGAAGGTGCAACGGCGGCCGGAAATCCCGCCCGCGTGGTTTCCATGAACGCTCCCGGCCGCTATGTCGCCAACCGGTGGCCTGCTCTCATGCCAAAGTCCGTGAATCCTCAACATGTTCCCATCTGATCGGCAGTCGGCATGCGACGACGAGCGATTCGTGGATACGCGTAATGTTGCAACCGCAGCCACCGCTGCGGCACGAAGGCCTGGAGCAGCGTCCGGGCACGCCTGCGTTTGTCGCGCGGAAATCCGACTTGATCACACCGTACGAGTACATCAAGAGCGATCTCTATCGATACGCCGGTGACACTTCGCTGGCGACGTTGCTCAATCACCTGACCTTCAACAGGTCCTTCAAGTACACCTTCTGGCTGAGGTTGCGAAGAACGAGCTTCGTGCCGCTGCGCCTGTTCGCAGCCCTCATGCATCGGCATCTCCGGTTCAAGTACGGGGTGCGCATCCATTCCGATTGCGAGATTGGATACGGACTCTATATCGGCCACCCGATGGGGATCCTCGTCAATCACACGGCGAGAATCGGCAACAACTGCAACCTGAGCCAGTTCACGACCATAGGCTCCAACTACGAGCGAGCGGCGGAGATCGGCGACAACGTCTACATTGGCCCGAGCGTCTGCATCGTCGAACACGTGAAGATTGGCGACAACGCCACTATCGGCGCCGGCGCCGTGGTGGTCAGGGATGTGCCGGAAGATTCCACCGTCGCGGGAAATCCCGCCAAGGTGATTTCCATGAAGCAACCGGGGCGGTATGTGCTCAATCGATGGCCACCGCCGGGGGGCGCCCACGATTAGCGCCTGCGATTCGCCGCGACACCGCTTACCGGCATTTCAAATTCCAACGCGCAATTCGGCTACAAAAACACAAAGGCCAGTGAATTTCTTCACTGGCCTTTGTGTTTTT
Organism: Lysobacter niastensis; assembly: GCF_031457115.1. Taxonomy (GTDB): domain Bacteria; phylum Pseudomonadota; class Gammaproteobacteria; order Xanthomonadales; family Xanthomonadaceae; genus Lysobacter_J; species Lysobacter_J niastensis_A. The sequence continues at coordinate 1,474,575 of NZ_JAVDVY010000001.1, read as the reverse complement.
GTAGTGGCGCGCCCGGAGAGATTCGAACTCCCGACCACCAAGTTCGTAGCCTGGTGCTCTATCCAGCTGAGCTACGGGCGCTCAGTCGGAAAATTATGACGGCTCGTTGCCGATTCGTCAAACCCTTCCGAAATTTTTGTCTTCGATGTTGTCATCGAACGACCCGCCGCAAGGCGGCTGTAAAACTGGCGGAGACTGAGGGATTCGAACCCTCGATGGAGCTTTTGACCCCATACTCCCTTAGCAGGGGAGCCCCTTCGGCCTCTCGGGCAAGTCTCCGCGATCTACAACTTTCTGCGGCCGCAAAGCATAACGGCTCGGCACCCGCACGGCAAACGGTTTTGTAGGCTGCGGTTTATCAGCCTGCGTTCTTTCCCGAATCCTCGGACGGTTCTTCGCCACGCTGGATGCGCTGATAGATTTCTTCGCGATGAACTGCAACATCCTTCGGTGCAGTGATGCCGATACGCACTTGATTGCCCTTGACGCCGAGCACGGTGACCGTCACCGAGTCACCGATCATCAGGGTTTCGCCGACGCGACGCGTCAGGATCAACATGGTGATTCTCCTCTGCCGGCAAATCGTTTGCCGGCTCTGTCGCCCGGGATCGCCCCCGGACGCTTTCCAATTCTCTACGTGTGGTGAAACATCATAGCGAGCGGCCGTTTCCGGTCACAAGCGAGGACAATCACCGTTCATCGTTCAGATCAGCCTGTTACCCACCCAGGTGGGCACGTCGGAAAGGGCCTGTACCAGCGCGGGGCCGTCATCGCCTCCGCCCTGGGCCATATCCGCCCGACCGCCTCCCTTTCCATTGATTCGACCAGCAACCTCGGCGATCAGTTCACCCGCCTTGATCTTGCCAGCCGCCGCACCATTCACTCCGGCGACGAGAGCGGCCTTGCCATCACTGGCCCCGGCCAACAGGATTACGGCATCTCCCAACTGTTGCTTGAGGCGATCTACCGCTTCACGCAGCGCCTTGGCGTCGAAACCCTCCAGGCGAGTGGCCACCACCTTGATTCCCCCGACCTGCACCGCGGCGGTCGCCAGGTCGGCGGTCGCACCGCTGGCCGCCTTGGCCTTGAGGGCATCCAGTTCCCGCTCGAGCCGCTTCTGGCGGTCTAGCAGGGACTTAAGCTTATCAGTGACATCGGACACATTTCCGCCCAGCAGGCGGGCCGCGTCCTCGAGGCGGCGCTCCTCCTCGGCGACGAAATCCAGGGCGCCCTGCCCGGTCAGCGCCTCGATGCGACGCACGCCCGCGGAAACACCGCCTTCGGCGACGATCTTGAACAGGCCGATGTCGCCGGTACGTGACACGTGGGTGCCGCCGCAAAGCTCGGTCGAGGTATCACCCATACGCAGCACGCGCACGCGGTCTCCGTACTTCTCGCCGAACAGCGCCATCGCGCCGAAATCCAGCGCTTCCTGCATGCCCATGTGATGCACTTCGGCCGCGGAATTGCGGCGAATCTCGGCATTCACGCGGCGCTCGATCTCAGCCAGTTCGCTGGTGCTGAGCGGGGCGAAATGCGCGAAGTCGAAGCGCAGGCGGTCGGGAGCGACCAGCGAGCCCTTCTGGGTGACGTGGTCGCCCAGGACGCCGCGCAGGGCTGCGTGCAGCAGGTGGGTGGCCGAGTGGTTCAGCACGGTGGCGGCCCGGCGCGAGGCATCGACGGTGGCGCGGACGCGATCGCCGCGCTTGAGCGACCCTGAGGCCAGCGCGCCGACGTGGCCATGGAACTGGCCGGCGAACTTCTGGGTGTCACGCACGGCAAAGCGTGCCGCGCCCGCCTCGAACTCACCGGTATCGCCAACCTGGCCACCGCTTTCGGCGTAGAACGGCGTGCGGTCGAGGATCACCGCGACCTCTTCGCCTGCTTCGACCTTCTCCACGGCGCGACCGTCCTTGAGCAGGGCCAGCACCTCCAGCCCTTCGTCCGCCAGTTGCTCGTAGCCCAGGAACTGGGTCGGCGCCAGCTGCGCGGCCAGTTCGGCCGGCATCGTGGTGGAACTGCCGAACTTGCCGGCCGCGCGGGCGGTTTCGCGCTGCTGCTCCATGGCCGCATCGAAACCGTCCATGTCCACCGACAGGCCGCGCTCGCGGGCGATGTCGGCGGTCAGGTCCACGGGGAAGCCGTAGGTGTCGTAGAGACGGAATGCGTCTGCGCCGGGGATCACTCCCTTCGAAAGCGCACCCTGCGAACGCGCCGCGACCTCATCGAAGATGCGCATGCCGGCATCAAGCGTTTCGGCGAAGCGCTCCTCTTCGGCCAGCAGCGCGCGCTCGACGAACTCACGCTTGGCAGCGAGTTCGGGATAGGCGTCGCCCATCACCTCGACCAGCGGTGCCACCATGCGATGGAAGAACGGGCCCTTCTGGCCCAGCATCCAGCCGTGGCGCAGCGCGCGGCGGATGATCCGGCGCAGCACATAGCCGCGGCCTTCGTTGGACGGAAGCACGCCATCGACGATCAGGAACGAGCAGGCGCGGATGTGGTCGGCGATGACACGCAGCGACTTGTTGTGCAGATCGGACGTGCTGGTGAACTGCGCGGCCTTGCCGATCAGATGACGGAACAGGTCGATCTCGTAGTTGCCATGCACGCCCTGCAGCACGGCGGCCAGGCGCTCCAGTCCCATGCCGGTATCGACGCACGGCGCCGGGAGCGGCAATAGGGCGCCGTCGGGCTGGCGATCGAACTGCATGAAGACGAGGTTCCAGATCTCGATGTAGCGGTCGCCATCCTCGTCCGGCGAGCCCGGCGGGCCACCGGCGATGTGCGCGCCATGGTCGTAGAAGATCTCGGTGCAGGGACCGCAGGGGCCGGTGTCGGCCATCTGCCAGAAATTGTCGGAGGCGAACGGCGCGCCCTTGTTGTCACCGATACGGATGATGCGGTCCGCGGGCAGGCCGATCTTCTGGTTCCAGATCCCGAACGCCTCATCGTCGGTGTGATAGACCGTGACCACCAGGCGCTCGGCCGGCAGCTTCCAGACCTTGGTCAGGAGCTCCCATGCCCAGGCGATGGCCTCTTCCTTGAAATAGTCGCCAAAGGACCAGTTGCCGAGCATCTCGAAAAAGGTGTGGTGGCGCGCGGTGTAACCGACCTGGTCGAGGTCGTTGTGCTTGCCGCCGGCACGCAAGCAGCGCTGCACGTCGGCCGCGCGCACGTAGCCCGGCTTCTCGCTACCGAGGAACACGTTCTTGAACTGAACCATGCCCGAGTTGGTGAACAACAACGTCGGGTCGTTCGCCGGCACCAGGGGAGCGGACGGCACGATGGTGTGGCCTTTGCCACGGAAGAATTCGAGGAAATCGCTGCGGATTTCGGTAGTGGTCTTCATTGCTGCGCAGGTTCGAGGAGCCGGGAGCGGACGCTCAGAACCGGCCTGATACCACCCAGATGGGGGCTCGACTGGAGCAGGCAACCCAAAACCCGAAAGCCGGCTAGGTTAGCAGGAGCCGCGGCGGTCTGCGCGTCATCAAGCCCTCCCATAAAGGCAGGGTACGCCCTCGGTCAGTCGTCCGGCTCTGACCGGGTCGCGGCTCGGACGCTTTCGGAATCGAAGCCGCGGCGCAGCAGGAAATCGGCGACTTTGCGGCGGACCGCCGGGTCTTCGATGCCCTCGCCAAAGCGACGCCGGACCAGGTCGCGGGCGATCTGGGCCCAGCCGCCTTCGTGGCTGTTCATGGCCCGGGCAATGGCCTCGCGCTCCAGGCCATGCGTGGCCAGTTCCGCTCGGATCCGGATCGGCCCGTAGCCGTTACCGGCGCGACTGCGGACCAGGCTTTCGGCAAAGCGGGCGTCGTCCTGCCAGCCCTCTCCCGCCAGCCGCTCGACGGCAGCCACTACCTCGGTGGCATCCAGCCCGCGCGAGGTGAGCTTTCGGGTCAGTTCCTTGCGCGAATGCTCGCGCCGGACGAGAAACCCGAGCGCACGCTGCGTCGGGCTCTGCTCCTGGCGACTATTGCCCCGGCCGCGTTTGCGCTTGCCGGTGGTGTCTCCACCGGCCTCGTGCCCGCTGCCTGGCTCGTCATCGTGCACCCGGGCGCTCCGTCAGTCAGTCGCCCTGCTCCTCGCCTGCGGCGGAGTCGCGAGGCGCTTCGGCGGGCACGTACTTCTCGCGCAGCGCCGCCTCCAGGCGGGCGGCGACCTCGGGGTTGTCCTTCAGGTACTGGCGGGCGTTCTCCTTACCCTGGCCGATGCGCTCGTCGTAGGCGCTGTACCACGCACCGGACTTCTCGACCAGCTTGGCGTCCACGCCCATGTCGATCAGTTCGCCCTCGCGCGAGATGCCTTCGCCGTAGAGGATTTCGGTGACGACCTGCTTGAACGGAGGCGCCAGCTTGTTCTTGACCACCTTGATGCGGGTCTGATTGCCGATGATCTCGTCGCCTTTCTTGATCGAGCCGATGCGGCGGATGTCGAGGCGAACGGAGGCGTAGAACTTGAGCGCATTGCCACCGGTGGTGGTTTCCGGACTCTGGCCCGGCATCATCACGCCAATCTTCATGCGCAGCTGGTTGATGAAGATCACCAGGCAATTGGAGCGCTTGATGTTGCCGGTCAGCTTGCGCAGCGCCTGGCTCATCAGGCGCGCCTGCAGGCCGGGCAGCTGGTCGCCCATCTCGCCCTCGATTTCCGCCCTCGGAGTCAGCGCGGCGACCGAGTCGACCACGACCATGTCGACTGCGTTCGAACGCACCAGCATGTCGGCGATTTCCAGCGCCTGCTCGCCGGTATCCGGCTGGCTGACCAGCAGGTCGTCGACGTTGACGCCCAGCTTGGAGGCATAGGTGGGGTCAAGCGCGTGCTCGGCATCGACGAAGGCGCAGGTGCCGCCGGCCTTCTGGCACTCGGCGATGGCCTGCAGCGTCAGGGTCGTCTTGCCCGAGGATTCCGGACCGTAGATCTCGACCACGCGCCCCTTCGGCAGGCCACCGATGCCCAGCGCGATGTCGAGCATCAGCGAACCGGTCCCGATCACCTCGGCAGGCTCGGCCACGCGATCGCCCATCCGCATCACCGAACCCTTGCCGAACTGCTTTTCGATCTGGCCCAGGGCGGCTGACAGGGCGCGCTTCTTGTTCTCGTCCATCGTGGATTCCTTGGAGGTCGTTATGTGTTGGCGGGCAATCTAGTGGGCGCGGGTCGCATCAGTTGAGACACCAGCGCCTGGAATCAAAATTAGTCGTGCTGCCGCGGCGGCGTTAGCGGGAATATCGCGAAGCTGGGGTCGGAAAAGCGCTGCAATCGTGCTGCGGAAACCTGCAAGCCGCGGACGGAAACGTTCAACGGTTCGGCCTCACCAGCCCGCAGTACAGACCTTCGATGGCGAAATCCTGGCCGGGCTCGACCTCGATGGGCGCATAGTCGGGATTGCGCGGCAGCAGGCGGATCCGGTCCTTGCCGATCTTCAGCAGCTTCACCGTGATCTCGTCGTCGATGCGTGCGACCACGATCTGTCCCGACCGCGCGTCGCCGGTGCGATGCACGCCGATCAGGTCGCCGTCGAAGATGCCCTCGTCGCGCATCGAGTCGCCCTTGACCTTGAGCAGGTAGTCCGGCGTCGGCGAGAAGAACACACGGTCCAGCAGGACGACGGCGTCGGAACCGATGTCCGCGCCGATCGGCCGTCCTGCGGCTACCTGCCCCAGCACCGGCAGGCGCAGGGCATCGTCAGGGGCGATGGTCTCCGCCGTCGCGGCCGCGACTGGCGCCGATCCCGCCTGATCCGGAGCCACGCACACGCGGATGCCGCGGGCGCGCCCCGGCATGCGCTGGATCGCGCCGGCCTGCTCCAGGGCTTCCAGGTGGTATTGCGCCGCGCGGACGCTGCTGAAGCCCATGGCGCGGGCGATCTCGGTCTGCGAGGGCGGCACGCCCTCGGCATCGATCCGCTCGGCGATCAGGGCCAGGATGGCGCGTTGGGTGTCGGTGATCTCCATTAGTAGCAATACTACTAATTAAAATTTCCGCGCGTCAACACCCACCCAGTCCGACCTGCCCTCAGGTCATCAGCTCGGCCAACCCATGCAGGGCGGCGGCTACGCTCTGGCGGCGGACCGCGTCGCGGTCGCCGTCGAAATGGAAAGTCACGGCCGTCGGATAGCCGCCGCGGCGTTTCCAGGCGATCCACACGGTGCCTACCGGCTTGTCGTCGGTGCCGCCGGCAGGACCGGCGATGCCGGTCACCGCAACGGCCAGCGTGGCCCCGGAGTGGACCAGCGCACCGGAGACCATTTCGATCACGGTCTCCCGACTCACTGCGCCGTGCTGCTCCAACGTCTGCGGCCGTACGCCAAGCAGCGCCTGCTTGGCTTCGTAGCTGTAGGCGGCCATGCCGCCTTCGAACCATCCCGACGAACCGGGAATGTCGGTCAGCATCTTGGCGATCCAGCCACCGGTGCAGCTTTCGGCGGTGACCAGGGTCTGTCGGTTGACGCGGGCCGCTTCGCCGACCTGTTCGGCGAGACGATGGAGGAAATCGTCGGAGACGTCGGTTTTCATGCGCCCACTATAACGGCAAGCCGCTGCGGCGCCGATGACAGACGGTGGCCTCCGCGCGCGGAGGGCCACCAGCAGTGGCTCAGTACGTGATCCGCAAGGTCATGCCGTAGGTGCGCGGCGCGCCGAGGAACGCGTTGAACGAATTGAACGGGTTGTTCGGCGCCGGCGAGACGTTCTGCAGCGGCGCATCGAAGCCGACCTGCACGTAGTCCTCGTCGGTGAGGTTCAGGCCCCACAACTCGACCATCCAGCGCTTGTTGCGGGCGCCGAAGCCGATCCGCGCGTTCCACACGGTGTAGGCATCCTGGGCTTTTTCCACATCCTTGTCCGAGCCGGTGTTGTAGTCGGACATGTATTTGGCGCCGAGGTTGAAGCGTGCAATGTGGCTGTTGCCGACATCCACCTCATAGGTGGCCGATCCGGCCGCCGACCAGTACGGCGCGAAGCTGACGCGGCTGCCGGGAAGCTTGTAGAGCGCACCGGTGGGTGCGACGAAATCGCCGCCCGGGATGTCGTCGCCGTAGCGCGTATCGGCGTAGGTCACGCCGCCCTGCACCATCAGCCCCTTGGTCGCCTGCCACAGCAGCTCGGTGTCGATGCCCTTGGATACCACCTCGGGGATCGAGCGCACCACGAAGCTGGTGCCGAGGAAGCTGTTGAGCTGGAAGTCCTCGTAGGTCTGGTGGAACAACGTGGCGTTGGCCAGCAGGTTGCCATCCGCCCAGGTGGTCTTGGAACCGAGCTCGTAGCTGTCGACGAACTCGCCGGGGAACGAAGTGTCGTTGACCGGCAGGATGCCGGAACCGCCGCTGGACAAGCCGGTATTGGACTGCACGCGATCGAGGTTGAAACCGCCGGCCTTGTAGCCGCGCGCCCCGGACACGTAACCCATTACGTGGTCGTTGAAGCGATAGGCAACCTTGAGCGTGCCCGACCACTCCTTCTCCTCGCTTTCCTGGTGAGTCACCCGGCCGTTGTGCAGCGGGTTGGCCCATGGCAGGCAGGAGAAGCCGATCACCTGCGGAATCACCTGCGGCAGTGCGGCAGCCGGCACGCCGCGCGCCAGCAGCGCCTGCGCCACGCGCGCCTGGCCGCCAGGTCCGAGCATCGCCGAGCAGCCCGGGCTGCCATTGGGGTTGGCGTAGTTCGAATCGAGTTCCTTGTCCTCGCGGGTGTAACGCAGCCCAAGCGTCAGATCGAGCGCGTCGGTGGCGTGCCAGGTGTTGTTGGTGAACAACGCCGCGCTCTTGGCGTTCTGGCGGTAGACGTCGTTCGCGCCGAAACCCGCGAACACCGTGCCAGGCGGACGGCCGCTCGCCTGCGACAGGAACAGCGGTGCAGTGGGACTGCGCCCCAGAGCCGGATTGATCATCGACAACAGCGCGACGGACAAGTAAGGCTCGTAGCCGCTGCCGATGCGATAGGTCTCGTTGCGATCGAGGTCCTCATCGGAATAGAACGCGCCAAACATCCAGTCGACTCGGTCAGTGGAGCCGGTCAGGCGGAATTCCTGACTGAAGGTTTCGAATCCGGTGAACGACTCGTCCTCCTCGGGGTTGCGATACAGCAGGTCGGCGCTGCTGAAATCGAAATCGAGCCCGTTGATCGAACCCCAGTCGCGCCACGCGGTGATCGAGGTCAGCGTCGCCCCGTCGAACCACGGCGTGATCCAGTTGACCTCGGCGGCGACGCCCTTGTCCTTGATGTCCTGCTCGGTGCTGCGGTTGCTGTAGGCCACGCGCGCGAACGGGTCCGCCACCGGCGCCACGCCTTCGTCCGGCGACAAGCTGTCGATGATGGCCGCCGTGGCGCCACGCACCGTGGTCAGGCCGACGCAGCAGTTCTCCTCGCGGCTGGTGAAATCGGCGCTGAGGTTGATGTCCAGCGTGTCGGTCGGCTCGAACAACAGCTGGCCGCGCAGCGTGTGGAAGTTCTGGTCGCCGTCCTCGGTCTCCGTGCGCGGCCCGGCGCCGGTTCGGACGTCGTTGTACCCATCACGCTTGCGTTTGGCGGCGTAGACGCGGAAGGCGGCGCTCTCGCCCAGTGCCGTGTTGAACGCGCCGGAGACCCCCACCGCGTTGTAGTTGCCGACTGTCAGTTCGCCTTGGGCCTCGGTCTCGTAGTGGGGATGCTTGGTGATGACGTTGACCACGCCGGCCGAGGTGTTCTTGCCGAACACCGTGCCCTGCGGGCCCTTGAGCACTTCAATGCGCTCGATCTCGCCCAGGTCGCCGAAGCCGACGCCGTTGCGTGGCCGGTAGACGCCATCGATGAGCACGCCGACGGATGACTCCAAGCCGGCGTTGTCGCCCACCGTGCCGATGCCGCGGATGCGCACGGTGGTCTGCGCCTCGCTCTGCGTGCTGGTCACGGTCAGGCCGGGCACCAGCACCTGCATGTCCTTGACGTCGCGCACGCCGGTGTCCTGCAGCAGTTGCTCGGGCAACGCGGTGATCGCAATCGGCACGTCCTGCATCGCCTCCTCTCGCTTCTGCGCGGTCACCGTGAGCGCGGCCAACGTGGTGGCCTCCTTTTCTTCCTCCTTTCGCCCAGCAGGCTCCTGGGCCGATGCCGCCAGCAGCGGCATGGAGGTAAACGCTGCTGTGATGGCGATCGCCAGCAGTTTCCGGGTCCCGACGGGCATGGCCAACTTGATCGAACGCATTGCTCCCCCTCGTTCTGATGTGCTGCTCATGAGTTGGACCGCACCCCAGAACGCGGCCGACGTCACCCGTGCTCCCCAGCACGCCGCAGCCCCAGCGGGCAATACGGTGGCGAACGTTAAGAAGAAGCTAACCGCGGGCCGGTAGGGGCACACGCTGCAACGCACCAATGCGGACATATCTGCTTTTTCGCGCGGATTTCCGGCTTATCAGCGCGCCAGCCGGCCATGTGCTTTTTTGCCCGACCGCGATCACGGCGGCCGCTCCGGCTGTTAGCCTAGTCCGCTTTCGCCGCCGGCCCAGGCCGGCCTTTCTGAACGAACCTTTGCAGATCCATGAGTCCAGCCGACCGGCCGCAAGAGCACACGCCCCTGATGAAGCAGTTCTTCGCCGCCAAGGCGGAGCATCCGGACGTGCTGCTGTTCTTCCGGATGGGAGACTTCTACGAACTGTTCTTTGATGACGCGCGCAAGGCCGCGCGGCTGCTCGACATCACCCTGACCCAGCGCGGCCAGTCGGCCGGCCAGCCGATCCCCATGGCCGGCGTCCCGCACCATTCGGCGGAGGGCTACCTGGCCCGCCTGGTGGCGCTGGGCGAGTCGGTGGCGATCTGCGAACAGATCGGCGATCCGGCGCTGGCCAAGGGCATCGTCGAGCGCAAGGTCGTGCGCATCGTCACACCTGGCACGGTGACCGACGAGGCGCTGCTCAACGAGCGCCGCGACACGCTGCTGCTGACGGTCGCCCGCGGCAAGTCCGGTTATGGCCTGGCCTGGGCCGACCTCGCCGGCGGCCGCTTCCTGGTCAATGAAGTCACCAGCGACGACGCACTGGAGGCCGAACTCGCCCGCCTCGAGCCGGCCGAAACCCTGATCGCCGACGAGGAGGTCTGGCCCGCCTTCATCGCCGAACGCACTGGCATGCGCCGTCGCGCGCCGTGGCTGTTCGATGCCGACAGCGGCCGCCGCCAGTTGCTGCGTTTTTTCAACCTGCACGACCTGTCCGGCTTCGGCCTGGAAGACAAGCCGTTGTCGGTCGCGGCCGCGGCCGCCCTGCTCGGCTACGTCGAGGAAACCCAGAAGCAGCGCCTGCCGCATCTGACCTCGATCGCGGTCGAATCCGGAGACGGCGCGATCACAATGAACGCCGCCACGCGCCGCCATCTCGAACTGGATACCCGCTTGGACGGCGACAGCCGCCACACCCTGCTGGGCGTGCTGGATTCCACCATTACGCCGATGGGCGGCCGCCTGTTGCGGCGCTGGTTGCATCGCCCGCTGCGCGAGCGCGCGCCGCTGCGCCTGCGCCAGCAGGCCGTGGCGGCGCTGATCGACTCGCGCGCCAGCGATGCTATTCGCGAGCGCTTCCGCGCGCTGGGCGACCTCGAGCGCATCCTCTCGCGCATCGCCCTGCGCAGCGCACGCCCGCGCGACCTGTCGACGCTGCGCGACGGCCTGTCCATGCTGCCGGACGTGCGCAGCCTGCTTGCGCCGGTGGATTCGCCGCGCCTGGCCCAGCTTGCGGCCGAACTCGGCGAGCACGACGAGCACGCCCACCTGCTGCGCTCCGCCATCGTCGCGCAGCCGCCGGTGCTGGCGCGCGAGGGCGGCGTTTTCGCCGAGGGTTACGACGCGGAACTGGACGAGTTGCGCACGCTGTCGACCCACGCCGACCAGTTCCTGATCGACCTGGAAGCGCGCGAACGCGCCAGCAGCGGCATTGCGACACTGAAGGTCGGCTACAACCGCGTGCACGGCTACTACATCGAGATCAGCAAGGGCCAGAGCGACAAGGCGCCGACGCACTACACGCGGCGGCAGACGCTGACCGGCGCCGAGCGTTACATCACCGAAGAGCTGAAGCAGTTCGAGGACAAGGTGCTGTCCGCGCGCGAGCGTTCGCTCAGCCGCGAACGCCTGCTGTACGAACAGTTGCTCGATGCGCTGAACGAACGCCTGGAGCCGCTCAAGCGCTGCGCCGCCGCGCTGGCCGAGCTCGACGTGCTGGCCTGCTTCGCCGAGCGCGCGCAGTCGCTGGACTGGGCGCAACCGGAACTGACCGAAGAACCCGGCCTGCACATCGAGCGCGGACGCCATCCGGTGGTCGAGGCGGTGCGCACCGAACCGTTCGAGCCCAACGACTTGGTCTTGCACGACGACCGCCGCATGCTGGTCATCACCGGCCCGAACATGGGCGGTAAATCGACCTACATGCGCCAGAACGCGCTGATCGTGCTGCTGGCCCATGTCGGCAGCTTCGTGCCAGCGTCGCGCGCGGTGATCGGCCCGATCGACCGCATCCTCACCCGCATCGGCGCCGGCGACGACCTGGCCCGCGGCCAATCGACCTTCATGGTCGAGATGAGCGAAACGAGCTACATCCTCCACCACGCCACCGCGCAGTCGCTGGTGCTGATGGACGAGATCGGGCGCGGCACCTCGACCTACGACGGCCTGGCGCTGGCCGAAGCGTGCGCGCGCCATCTCGCGCAAGCCAATCGCGCCTACACGCTGTTCGCCACGCACTACTTCGAACTGACGACGCTGGCCGAGCCCGGCAGCGGCATCGCCAACGTCCACCTGGATGCGGTGGAACACGGCGACCAACTGGTCTTCATGCATGCGGTCAAGGACGGCCCGGCCGATCGCAGCTTCGGATTGCAGGTGGCGGCACTCGCCGGCCTTCCGAAGTCGGTGGTGCGGCAGGCGCGCGGCCGCCTGGCCGAACTCGAGCAGCACAGCCGCGACGCACCGATGCCGTCTCTCGCGCCCGCCGCACTGGACGCACCCCAGCAGTTCGGCCTGTTTGCGCCCTCCTCCGCAGCGCTCGATGCACTGACATCGATCGATCCCGACGAGCTCACGCCCAAGCAGGCGCTGGAAGCGCTGTATCGCCTGAAGGCGCTGTCCTGATCCGCAGCGCCGTGTCCTTGCCTGCGCCGGGGACACTCGGCACGTTGGCGCCCTCGGCCTGAAATCCCTGATTTACGAAGCGGTGCTGCGGCGGGCATATCTGTCGTGGCGCGTTACGTTCTCGTGAAAATCGCGCCCATCCATAGTCGTGACATATCGAATTGTTCAATTCATTCGATTTCACCTGTCGATCGACTCTGACTAATGTTGGCTCAGGGCTTCCCGATCGGGAGCCTGTCGTTGCACAGCAATCCCTGCGTCGCGGTTGCTGCACCCGCTGTCGACACGAACAACAAGAACATGGCTGCGGTCAGGCGAAATGCCGACGCATCGGGCAGTGTCATTCGCAGGAAAACACGTTCATCCGTACATGGACTTCCATGCCGCCGCAGTCGGGCGCCAACGATCGAAGGAGAGAACCAATGAATCTTGAAGCCAAGTGCCCTTTCCATCATGCCGGTAGCGGCAGGTCCAACCGCGACTGGTGGCCGGATCAACTGCAGCTGGACCTGCTGGCCCAGCACTCGTCCAAGTCCAATCCGATGGGCGCGCAATTCAACTATGCCGAGGAATTCAAGAGCCTGGACCTGAAGGCCCTGAAGCAGGATCTAACCGCGTTGATGACCGACTCGCAGGAGTGGTGGCCTGCCGACTTCGGCCACTACGGTCCGCTCTTCATCCGCATGGCATGGCACAGCGCCGGCACGTATCGCATCGGCGATGGCCGTGGCGGCGGTGGTCGCGGCCAGCAGCGCTTCGCGCCGCTCAACAGCTGGCCGGACAACGTCAGCCTGGACAAGGCACGGCGCCTGTTGTGGCCGATCAAGCAAAAGTACGGCCGCAAGATCTCCTGGGCCGACCTGATGATCCTGGCGGGCAACGTCGCCCTGGAGTCGATGGGCTTCAAGACCTTCGGTTTCGCCGGCGGCCGGGAGGACACATGGGAACCGGACCACGACATCAACTGGGGCCTGGAAGCGACATGGCTGGGCGACGAACGCTATTCCGGCGATCGCGAGCTGGCCAATCCGTTCGGCGCTGTGCAGATGGGCCTGATCTACGTCAACCCGGAAGGGCCCAATGGCAACCCGGATCCGATCGCAGCCGCGCGCGACATCCGCGAAACCTTCGCACGCATGGCCATGAACGACGAGGAGACCGTGGCGCTGATCGCGGGCGGCCATACTTTCGGCAAGACCCACGGCGCCGGCGAGGCGACGCATGTCGGCGCCGCACCCGAAGGCGAAGACATCGTCGCGCAGGGGCTCGGCTGGCACAGCACGCACGGCACCGGCATCGCCGGCGACGCCATCACCAGTGGACTGGAGGTCACCTGGACGACCACGCCGACGAAGTGGAACCAGGATTTCTTCAAGCATCTGTTCGACTACGAGTGGGAACTGACCAAGAGCCCCGCCGGCGCGCATCAGTGGCAGCCGAAGAACGGCGCGGGTGCGGACACGGTCCCGGATGCGCACGACATGTCGAAGCGGCGCGCACCCAACATGCTCACCACCGATCTTTCACTGCGACTCGATCCGGCCTACGAAAAAATCTCGCGGCGCTTCCGCGATCATCCTGACCAGTTCGCCGACGCCTTCGCTCGGGCGTGGTTCAAGCTCACGCACCGTGACATGGGTCCGCGCGCGCGCTATCTCGGCCCGGAAGTGCCGGCCGAACAACTCATCTGGCAGGACCCGGTTCCGGCGGTCGACCATCCGTTGATCGACGAAGCGGACATCGCTTCCCTCAAGGCGAAGATCCTGGCGTCGGGGCTTACGGTGCAGCAGCTGGTGTCGACCGCGTGGGCGTCCGCATCCACGTTCCGCGGATCCGACAAGCGCGGCGGCGCGAATGGCGCGCGCATCCGGCTGGCGCCGCAGAAGGACTGGGAGGTCAACGAGCCCGCGCAACTGGCAGGCGTGCTCAAGAAGCTCGAAGGCATCCAGAAGGAATTCAACGACGCGCAGCCCGGTGGCAAGAAGGTCTCGCTTGCGGACCTGATCGTCCTGGGCGGCGCCGCCGGTGTCGAACTGGCGGCGAAGAACGCTGGTCATTCGATCACGGCGCCCTTCTCTCCCGGACGAACGGATGCCTCCCAGGAGCAGACCGATGTCGCGTCGTTCGCGCCGCTCGAGCCGCCCGCGGACGGCTTCCGCAATTACCTCAAGGGCAAGTACAGCGTTCCGGCCGAGACCCTGCTGGTCGACAAGGCGCAATTGCTGACCCTGACCGCACCCGAGATGACCGTGCTGGTCGGCGGCCTGCGCGTGCTTGGCGGCAACGTCGGGCAGACCAGGCACGGTGTTTTCACCGAGCGCCCTGAGGCGCTGACGAACGACTTCTTCGTCAACCTGCTCGACATGCGAACGGAGTGGAAGGCGAAGACCGGTGACGAAGCCGTGTTCGAGGCGCGCGACCGCAAGACCGGTGAGCTGAAGTGGACGGGCACGCGCGTCGACCTCATCTTCGGTTCAAACTCGCAACTGCGTGCATTGGCGGAAGTCTATGGCGGCTCCGACGCACAGGAGAAATTCGTCAAGGACTTCGTCGCGGCCTGGAGCAAGGTGATGAATCTCGATCGTTTCGACCTTGCATGATTTCAGGCTGGACACTGAGGTCTTATGCCAGGAAGCCCGACGCAATGCGTCGGGCTTCCTTATGCGCGAAAGAATGTCAGTTGCAGCGAATGCATCACACAGTCAGCAACGCCGATTGCATTGGCGCTAGGATCGAACCCCACCCCACAAAGGACTGGCCGCAATGAGCGCTTCTCTTACCGACGAACTCTTCAACCAGTTGCAAGGCCAACCGTTGGCCGACATCGGCAGCCAACTCGGTCTTTCGCAATCGCAGGCCAGTGGCGCGGTTGCCGCTGCCCTGCCTTTACTGCTCGGTGCGCTTGGTCGCAATGCCAGTCAGGCGCAAGGTGCCGAAGCGTTGTTCGGTGCGCTGCAACGCGACCATTCGGGCCTGGATATCGGCAGCGTGCTTGGGTCGGTGCTCGGCGGCGGCGGCCAGGGATCGCAGATCCTCGGCCACATCTTCGGCGCCCGCCAGCAAGGCGCGGCGCAGGGCCTCGGCGCGGCCACCGGGCTAGGCAGCGACCAGGCCGGAGGCTTGTTGAAGGTATTGGCGCCGATCGTGCTCGCGTTCCTGGCGCAGCGGATGTTTGCGCAAGGCGGAAACGCGGTTGCTCCGCAGCTCGCATCGAACGATGTATCGCCGCAACTGCTGGGCCAGGTGTTGGGACAGGAACACAGCAATATCGCACAACAAGGCGGTTTGGGCGGCGACCTGCTGGGCGCCGTCCTGGATCGCGATGGCGACGGCGATACCGATTTCACCGACCTGCTCGGCCTGGCCGGTTCGTTCCTCGGCAAACCCCGCTGATCCTGTTCGGGCGGGCGTTTGCTCGCCTGCCCGTCTGTATCACATGGCGTCGATGTCGCCCAGCGCGCGGATCAGACGCCGCGCGCGCTTGTCCGGCTTGGTCGCAGGCGCCTGGTAACCCGTTCGCTCGGCGATGCGCTGTGCACGCAATTGCGCGCGTGCCTGCTTCGACCACTCGCTTTCCTCGTACAGGGTCTGCGCAACGCTGGCCGGACCGCGCACGTCGCTGAGCGCGCGCACGACCACTTCGAACGTCTCCTCGCCCCTGACCACGCGTAGCTCATCGCCGATGCGAACGGCGCGCGAAGCCTTGGCCCGCTGACCGCCGATATCGACTTTGCCGGTGTCGATCGCCTGCTTGGCCAGCGATCGGGTCTTGTAGAAGCGCGCGGCCCACAGCCACAGGTCCAGGCGCACGCTACTTTCAGCAGCTTCGGTATTCATCTCGCACAATCGTCTCTTGCTGGTCGTCCAACTTCAAATCGACACCCCCACTTCCGCCAGTCGCTGTCGCAAACGCACCAGGTGGCTGCCCGGCCAATATACCTGGCGGCATCCGCTGCAGCGACTCAACGCGCCATGGCCATGCTCCGCAACGACGCGTGGTGGCGCATCGCTCTGCGAGGTCGCGGCCGACATCGGCTCCACCACGCCGTTACAGCGCGCGCAACGCGTGAACGGTGCGATCCTGTCGTTGAGCTGAAAGCGGTCGCAGATCTCACGCAGCTGCCTTCGCGGATCGGTGGCGTGCAGGAATGCGCCATGGGTCAACGCCGCCCGCTTGAGCAGGCCGGTGTCGCGACTGAGCAGGATCCGGTGCTGTGAACGCGAGATCCACAGCAATTCGTCATCATCGTAGTCGTTGCGATACAGGCAGTCGAAACCGAGCAGGCGCAGGTACGACGCCAGGCGGCCAAGATGCACATCGAGCACGAACCGCGGTTCGCGCAATGGAACCGGACGCAGCCGGCACGTGTCGCCCAGTTCGAAGCACTCGAACATCGGATACACCGTCACCCGCTCACCGCCGTGGAGCTTGTGCGCGAAATCGACGGGCTCTCCATCCACGAGGATCAGGTCGACCTCCGTGTGCGGTACGCCCAGGGATTCGATGCGGTCCTTTACGGTGGGCGTACCTTCAAACACGTGAGTGAAGGTCTGCTTCCTGCAGGCGGGCGGCAGGAAGTCGCACAGTTCTTCGTAGAAGCGGAATTCGCAGTGGCGCAGCGCCTGGGCCACGGATGGACTCTCGCGCGACGCGGCGTTCGGCCGCCGCCAAAGCTTACGCCAGCGCTGGTGAAGTCCCACGCTGGTGAAGCCGGCGATCCACAAACGCCAACGGCCGCCCTGAGGCGGCCGTTGGAGGTGTCGCTGCGGGTGGACCCGCGGCGCCAATGGTTGCAAAACTTACTGGGCAGCCTTGGCCTTGGCGTAGGCGGCCAGGTCTTCCTTGATGCGCGCCTTCTTGCCTTCCAGGCCACGCAGGTAGTACAGCTTGCCCGAGCGGACCTTGCCGCGGCGCTTGACGTCGACCGAGTCGATCGTCGCGCTGTGGGTCTGGAACACGCGCTCGACGCCGTAGCCGTGCGAGATCTTGCGCACGGTGAACGACGAGTTCAGGCCGCCGTTCTTGATCGCGATAACCACGCCTTCATAGGCCTGGACGCGCTCACGGTTGCCTTCCTTGACCTTGACGTTGACGACGACGGTGTCGCCTTGGCTGAAGTCGGGCAGCTTGCGCGTGATCTGCTCGGCTTCGAAATTCTGCAGCAGCGTGTTGAGCGAGGGCTTGTTCATGGGAGGACCTGTTTGAGCTTGCCTGTTGGTGTCGTTGTAGCGCGAGTGCACGTGGACCCGCGTCTGGCATGTGTGGAGCTAATGGGTACAGCGGACGGAACCAGCGAGTGGAACCAAGCCGCGCATTATAGCGGCATTTTTCCTTTGCGCGACTGGTGCTTACGTGTTTTTGGCGGGGGCCTGGACGGGAAGCGGCTCCCCCACCCCGTTCAGTTCGGCGCGGAAGGCGTCCAGCAGCTTCCGGTCGGCCTTGGACAGGGTGGCCTCGTCCAGCAGGTCCGGGCGGCGTTGCCAGGTCCGCCCCAGCGCCTGCATCCGCCGCCATTTGGCGATCTGTGCATGGTTGCCGGACATCAATACCGGCGGCACCGACCCAAGCTCGTGCTCGACCGGACGGGTGTAGTGGGGGCAATCCAGCAGGCCGTCCTCGAAGCTGTCCTGCACCGCCGACTCTGCATCGCCCAGAACCCCCTCGCGCAACCGGGCAACCGCGTCGACCACCACGGCCGCGGCCAGCTCGCCACCGGACAGCACGTAGTCGCCGATCGACAGCTCCTCGTCGACCTCGGCCTGGATCAGGCGCTCGTCGATGCCCTCATAGCGGCCGCACAGCAGGATCACCCGCTCACGACCGGCCAGTTCGCGGACCTTGGCCTGGGTCAGCGGAGCGCCCTGCGGGCTCAGATAGATGACCCTGGCAGGTACGTCGACCGCTTCTCGGGCCGCCCTCAGGCAGGCGCGCAGCGGCTCTATCAGCATCACCATGCCCGGCCCTCCGCCGAACGGACGGTCGTCGACGCGGCGATAATTGCCCTCGGCGTAGTCGCGCGGATTCCAGCCATGCAGCGACAGCAGGCCGCGCTCGCCCGCCCGCCCGACCACGCCGAACGCGGCGCACTGGGCGATGAATTCGGGGAACAGGCTGACGACGTCGATGCGCATGCGGTTTGTACCCAAGGGCGTTGGCGGGAGACCGTGCAGCTCATCCAGCGACATCTGCCCTATCAAGGCAGTCGCAGAGACCGAGCCCCGGACCGCGACTGCGCGAAGGCGCTGGATTCCCGCCTTCGCGGGAATGACGCGCAAAAATACCCTAGAAATCGGGATCCCAGTCGACCGTGACCACGCCGGCCCCGAAGTCCACCGAGGTCACGTATTGCGGCTGCACGAACGGGATCATGCGCTCGCGCTCGTCATCGCGGGCCACGAGCACATCGTTGGCGCCGGTGGCAAACAGGTGCGACACGGTGCCGAGCGAAACGCCGTCGACCGTGACCACTTTCAGGCCTTCCAGGTCGACCCAGTAGTACTCACCTTCGCTCGGTGGCGGCAGCGCCGAACGCGGGACGTAAATCTCGGTCCCGCGCATCGCTTCGATCGCGTCGCGATCGGCGACATCGGGAAACGTGGCGACCACATGCTTGCCGCTTTCCTTGCCGCGAACGCCGGTGATCTCGCGCTCGTTACCGCGCGCGTCGCGCAGGATCCACGGCTGGTAACGGAAGATCGCGCTGCGCGGCTCGGTCCAGGACTCGAGTTTCGCTTCGCCACGAATGCCGAAGGCGCCGGCCACCCTGCCCAACAGGATGCGACGCCCGGTATCTTTCATCGTGAGGCGGCCGCGCGCCGTTTAAACGCGCGGCCTGCGGATCAGGCTGCGGTAGCGGTCTTGGCCGCTTCCTTGTACAGCACGGCAACCTTGTCGGTCAGCTGCGCGCCGTTGGCGACCCAATGCTTGACGCGCTCGACGTTCAGCTCGACGCGCTTTTCGGCGCCCTGGGCGACTGGGTTGTAGAAGCCCACGCGCTCGATGTTGCGGCCGTCACGGGCGTTGCGGCTGTCGGTGACGATGACGTGGTAGAAGGGGCGCTTCTTGGCGCCGCCGCGAGCGAGACGAATCTTGACCATGGTTCGGTGTTTCCTGTGGAGCCCAGTCGCCGGAATGGCGAGGTAAGCCGGAAATTGTAAGCCATTGATCGGGACGAGGAAACCCCTGGGATTCCGGGGTCTCTCGCGCTTCGCGCACCCCATTCCGCCCTTCGGACACCTTCTCCCGCACGGGGAGAAGGGGAAGCATCGCCCTTCTCCGCCCAGGCGGGAGAGGGATTACCTGAACGGCATGCCGCCGCGGGCACCCATCATGCCCTTCATTCCGCGCATCAGGCCCTTCATGCCGCCGCCGGACAGCTTGCTCATCATCTTTTCCATCTGCTGGTACTGCTTCATCAGCTTGTTGACGTCGGCCGGGGTCATGCCGGAACCCTTGGCGATGCGGGCGCGGCGCGAGCCGTTCAGCAGCGCCGGGTTGCGGCGCTCCTTCCTGGTCATGGAGTTGATGATGGCCACCATCCGCGGCACTTCCTTGCCGGTGACCTGGTTCTTCACGGCATCGGGGATCTGGCCCATGCCCGGCAGCTTGTCCATGAGCCCGTGCAGGCCGCCCATGTTCTGCATCTGCTCGAGTTGGTCCTTCATGTCGTTGAGGTCGAACTTCTTGCCCTTGGCGACCTTCTCGGCCAGCTTCTGCGCCTTGTCCTTGTCGACCTGCTGCTCCACCTGCTCGACCAGCGACAGCACGTCGCCCATGTCGAGGATGCGGCTGGCGATGCGGTCCGGATGGAACACGTCCAGGCCGTCGGGCTTCTCGCCCACGCCGATGAACTTGATCGGACGCTGCGTGATGTAGCGCACCGACAGCGCGGCGCCGCCCCGGGCGTCGCCGTCGGTCTTGGTCAGTACCACGCCGGTCAGCGGCAGCGCCTCTCCGAAATGCTTGGCGGTGACCGCGGCGTCCTGACCGGTCATCGAGTCGACCACGAACAGCGTTTCCACCGGATTGACCGCGGCGTGCAACGCCTTGATCTCGGCCATCATCGCTTCGTCGATGCTGGTGCGGCCGGCGGTGTCGACCAGCAGCACGTCAACGTACGACTTGCGCGCGTCGTCGATGGCGGCCCTGACGATGGCTTCGGGCTTCTGGTCGGCGCTGGACGGGAAGAACAGCACATCGACCTGCTGCGCCAGCGTCTTGAGCTGCTCGATCGCGGCCGGACGGTAGACGTCGGCCGACACCACCATCACCTTCTTCTTGCGCTTTTCCTTCAGGTGCTTGGCGAGCTTGGCGACCGTGGTGGTCTTGCCGGCACCCTGCAGGCCGGCCATCAGGATCACCGCCGGGGCCGGCACGTTGAGATTCAGGTCCGACGCCTGCGAGCCCATCACAGCGGTGAGCTCGTCGCGCACGACCTTGATCAGGGCCTGGCCCGGAGTCAGCGACTTGAGCACTTCCTGGCCTACCGCGCGCACCTTGATGCGCTCGATCAGCGCCTGCACCACCGGCAGGGCGACGTCGGCCTCCAGCAGCGCGATACGCACCTCGCGGGTCGCCTCGCGGATGTTCTCCTCGGTCAACCGGCCGCGGCCGCGCAGGCGCTCGATGGTGCCGGAGAGACGCTGGGTCAGGGATTCGAACATGCGGGAGTACCTGAGGAGAACCGAAAAACGGGGCGCGAAGTATAGCCCGCCCCACTACAACCGAGTCCTGCCAACCACGTCCCTGCGGTTCGTCTCGCCGCTGTGCGACACTGAGGCGATGACAATCGTTCTCATCGCGATCGCACTCTATCTGCTGGCAGCCGGCCTTCTGGTTCTCGGAGTCAGCCAAGGTAACGGACATCGAATGCGCCTGTGGCTGCTGCCGGCGGTCACCGCCGTGGCATTGCATGGCACCGCGCATCTGATCGCCTGGCGCAATGCCGGCGGCGCCGATCTGCATTTCTTCGCGGCGCTGTCATTGGTCGGACTGGGCATGGCGGCGCTGACGAGCCTGGTCGGCGCTGCAGGGCGAATGGCGGCGCTGGGCGTGGTGGTCTTTCCGCTAGCCGCGCTGACGCTGTTCGGTTACCAGCACCATGGCCATCTGCTGGCCGAAACGCTCGACTGGCGCCTGCAGCTGCATGCATGGCTGGCCCTGCTCGCCTACGCAACGCTCGCCATCGCTGCACTGCTGGCCATCATGCTGTGGCTGCAGGAGCGCGCCCTGCGCCGGCGCGAATTCCACCAGTGGCTGCGCGCCCTGCCCCCGCTCGTGGAACTGGAAACCCTGCTGTTCCGTACCATCGCGGTCGGTTTTGCGCTGCTGACAGCGACCCTGTTGACCGGCGTGCTGTTCGTCGAAAACCTGCTATCCCAGCACCTTGTCCACAAAACCGTACTGAGCGTGCTGTCCTGGCTCGCTTTCGGCGGCTTGCTGCTTGGCCGCTGGCGTTATGGCTGGCGTGGCGCGGTCGCCGTGCGGTGGACGCTGGCCGCCATGGGGCTGCTTATCCTGGCGTTCTTCGGCAGCAAGTTCGTGCTGGAACTGGTCCTCGCCCGGCCAAGCTGACCACCCTTCAGTCGGGCTCGGCGGACCCTTGCCGTAACAATATTTGCCTTGACAATTATTGTTCGGGCTAAGAACATGCGCCAGATGAATGCGCCCCTCTCCTCGTGCAGCGGCTCCAGCCTGGGCCTTCTGTTCCGCCAGGCCCGCGATGCCATGTGGGCGCGCCTGGAGTACGAACTGGCGGCTGCCGGACATGAGCTGACCTTCAGCCAGTACGTCACCCTGAAGATGCTTTCCAGCGGCCCGGCCGGCGTGACCGACCTGGCGCGCTTCGCCGAGCTCAATCCGGGCGCGATGACCCGCCTGCTCGACAAGCTCGAGGCCAAGGGCATCATCGCCCGCGTCGCCGACCCCGCCGACCGCCGCGCCCTGAACATCCATCTCACCGATGCCGGCCTGTCGATGTGGCAGGACGTCAACCAGTGCGGCCAGCGCGTGCTCGAGCGCGCGATGACCGGCATGAGCCAAGACGAGCGCAACCAGCTCACGCGCCTGATCGAGCAGGTGCGAGACAACCTTTCCTTTACCGGTTCCTGACCCATGGCCTTCCTCCCCCCTCGCCCGCCCAGCGGGCTGAAGCCCGTGTTGACCGCATTGACCGTGGCGCTGATCCTCGCCGGCTGCGCAAGCTCGCGCGGCCTGGCGCCCGAAGGACGCCTGCTCGATGCCGACTCGCTGCAGACGCAGCGCAGCCTGTCCGGCGCGGCAGCGTCCGATGCCGCATTCCCCACCCAGGACTGGTGGACATCGCTGGGCGATGCGCAGCTCGATGCGCTGATCGCCGAAGCGCTGGCAGGCACGCCGAGCCTGGACGCCGCCGACGCGCGCGTGCGCCAGGCCGTCGCCCAGGCCGGCCTGGTCGATGCCGCACGCAAACCGACCCTGACCGGCACCGCGCAATATTCGGGCGTGCAGTTGCCGGAGACCATCGCGCCGGAGCCGCTCGGCGGCAGCTACCTGGGCGTGGGCGTGCTGGGGCTGGGCTTCAACTACACCTTCGACCTGTGGGGCGGCGAACGCGCCCGCTGGCAGGCCGCCGTGGGCCAGGCCCGGGCCGCGGAAGTCGACGCACAGGCCGCGCGCCTGACGCTGTCGTCGAACATCGCCCGCGCCTACGTGATGCTGGCGCAGGCGTTCTCCGCGCGCGACGTCGCCGTCGCCGACCACGAGCGCGCC
This sequence comes from Lysobacter niastensis, assembly GCF_031457115.1. Lineage (GTDB taxonomy): Bacteria > Pseudomonadota > Gammaproteobacteria > Xanthomonadales > Xanthomonadaceae > Lysobacter_J > Lysobacter_J niastensis_A. The sequence continues at coordinate 1,451,731 of NZ_JAVDVY010000001.1, read as the reverse complement.
GACAAGCTGCTGCAACTCGGTCGCCAGCGCGTGGCCGCAGGCCTCGACAACCAGTTGCAGATCCGCCAGGCCGAAAGCGCGCTGGCGAGCGCCGAGCAGCAGATCCAGGCCAGCGAACACGAAGTCGAGATCACGCAGAACGCGCTCGCCGCGTTGCTCGGCAAGGGACCCGATCGCGGCCGCGACATCGCCCGCCCGACCTTGCTGAAGGCCGCCTCGCCGAAGGTGCCGTCGATGCTGTCGAGCGAACTGCTGGGCCACCGCCCCGACGTCGTCGCCGCGCGCTGGCGCGTGGAGTCGGCCCGACACGGCATCAAGGCAAGCAAGGCCGCGTTCTATCCGACGCTCAACCTCACCGCGATCGTCGGTCTGGCGGCGGACAACGTCGGCGACCTGTTCAGTAGCGATGCGCTGCTGATGGCGGGTGGCCCGGCATTGAGCCTGCCGATCTTCGACGGCGGACGCCTGCGCAACCAGCTCGCCCGCAGCGATGCCGAGTACGACCTCGCCGTCGCCCAGTACAACCAGACGCTGGTGGGCGCCGTGCGCGAAGTGACCGACGCCGTGCAGTCGGCACGCTCCTTCGATGCGCAGATCGTCTCGGCCACGCGTGCACGCGATGCCGCGCAGCAGGCCTGGGACATCGCCTCCAAGCGCTATCGCGCTGGCCTTGGCACGCAACTCGACGTGCTTGCCGCGCAGCGCCCGCTGCTCGACCTCGACAAGCAGCTCACCGTGCTGCGCGCGCAACGCGTGGCCGCATCCATCGACCTCGATCGCGCCCTCGGCGGCGGTCTGGTCCTGGCTGCTCCCGATTTGAACAACGATTCGAACGACTCCAACGATCTCGCCAAGGCCCCCACGCCATGACCACCGAAATGAATCCCAACGGCGCCGTCGCGGCGCAGAGCAACGGCAAGCGCAAGAAGGCGCTGATGATCCTGGCGACGGTGGTCGTGATCGCGGGCCTGGCCTGGGTGGCCTGGTATCTGCTGGTCGCACGCTGGCACGAGGACACCGACGATGCCTACGTCCAGGGCAACGTCGTCAGCATCACGCCGCAGACCATCGGCACGGTCGTCAGCATCGGCGCCGACGACGGCATGAAGGTGACGGCCGGACAGGTGCTGGTGCAACTGGACCCGAACGACGCCAAGGTTGCCTACGAACAGGCCGTCGCCAACCTCGCCAACACCGTGCGCCAGGTGCGCGGCCTGTACAGCGCGGTCGATTCCGGCCAGGCCGATCTCGCCGCGCGCCAGGCCAGCGTCGAACGCGCACGCGCCGACCTCAAGCGTCGCGAAGGCCTGGTCAGTGACGGCGCGGTGTCGGCCGAAGAACTGGCCCATGCACGCAACGAACTGGCCGTGCTCGAAGCCGGCTTGCGCTCGTCCAGCGGCAATCTCGCCCGCAATCGCGCGCTCGTCGACGCCACCCAGGTCGGCAACCAGCCGCAGGTCCAGGCCGCGGCCGCGCAGGTGCGCCAGGCTTATCTGAACCTGCAGCGCTCGGCGATCGTCGCGCCCGTGACCGGCTACGTCGCCAAGCGCGCCGTGCAGCTCGGCCAGCGCGTGCAGCCGGGCACGACGCTGATGACGGTAGTGCCGCTCAACGAAGTCTGGGTTGAAGCCAACTTCAAGGAAACGCAACTGGCCAAGATGCGCATCGGCCAACCGGTCGAACTGCATGCCGACCTGTACGGCAAGGACGTCACCTACCAGGGCAAGCTCAACAGTCTTGGCCTGGGCACCGGCAGTGCCTTTGCGCTGTTGCCGGCACAGAACGCCAGCGGCAACTGGATCAAGATCGTGCAGCGCGTGCCGGTGCGCATCGAACTCGATTCGCAGGAACTAGCCAGCCACCCGCTGCGCCTGGGCCTGAGCATGAGCGTGGACGTCGGCATCCGGGATCAGAACGGCGCGGTGCTTGCGGATGCCCCCGCCGGCAAGCCCGTGTTGACGACCGATGCCTACGCCAAGCAGTTGGCCGATGCGGACGCGCTGATCCAGAACGTCATTCGCAGCAACATGGCCGACGGCCGTCATAGCTGATCAGTCGTAGCTGATCAATCACAGGGTCTCTTTCGATGTCGGCCACTACAGCCAACGCGACGCCGGCCACGCCGGCGCCGCAGGCAGGATTCCGTCCACCCAACATCGCGCTTACAACGCTCGGCCTGGCGCTGGCGTCGTTCATGCAGGTGCTGGACCTGACGATCGCCAATGTTTCGCTGCCGACGATCTCCGGCAATCTCGGCGGTAGCGCCAACCAGGCGACATGGGTCATCACTTCGTTCGCGGTGAGCAACGCGATCGCCCTGCCCCTCACGGGCTGGCTGACGCGTCACTTCGGCGAGCGCAAACTGTTCGTGTGGGCGACGTTCCTGTTCGTCATCGCGTCACTGCTGTGCGGCCTGGCCAGCAGCATGGGTCTGCTGGTCGCGGCGCGTGCGCTGCAGGGTTTCGTCGCCGGGCCGATGTACCCGATCACGCAGGCCCTGCTGATCTCGATATATCCAGCACACAAACGCGGGCAGGCCATCGCACTGCTGGCGATGGTGACCGTCGTCGCGCCGATTGCAGGCCCGATCCTCGGTGGCTGGATCACCGACAACTACAGTTGGGAATGGATCTTCTTCATCAACGTGCCCATCGGCCTGTTCGCCAGCGCGGTGGTCGGCAGCCAGTTGCGTGGACGCCCCGAGCGGCTGGAAAAGCCGAAGATGGACTACGTCGGCCTGATCACACTGGTGATCGGTGTCGGTGCGTTGCAGATCCTGCTCGACCTGGGCAACGACGAGGACTGGTTCCGCTCGCAGCTCATCGTGTGGCTGGCCATCGTCTCGGCGATCTCGCTGGTGGTGTTCGTGATCTGGGAACTCACCGACAAGGACCCCATCGTCAACCTGCGCCTGTTCCGCCACCGCAACTTCAGCGCCGGCACGGCGGCGATGGTGGTGGCTTATGCCGCCTTCTTCAGCGTCGGCATCCTGGTGCCGCTGTGGTTGCAGCGCAACCTTGGATTCACTCCGATCTGGGCTGGCTTCGCCACCGCGCCGATCGGCATCCTGCCGGTGATCCTGACGCCATTCGTGGGGCGCTACGCGCACAAGTTCGACCTGCGCTGGCTGGCGACGATCGCCTTCATCGCGATGTCGATGACCAGCTTCGCGCGTTCGGGCTTCAACCTCGACGTCGACTTCCACCATATCGCGCTGGTGCAGTTGTTCCAGGGCTTCGGTGTGGCGCTGTTCTTCATGCCGGTGCTGCAGATCCTGCTGTCGGACCTGCAACCGCACGAGATCGCCGCCGGCTCGGGTCTGGCCACCTTCATGCGCACGCTGGGCGGCAGCTTCGCCGCATCGCTGACGACCTACGCATGGACCGAGCGCGGCGCCGTCCACCACGCGCACATCACCGAGAAGCTGTCTGCCTACGACCCGGCCACCACCGGCATGATCGCGCGATTGGGAGGAGGCGACTTGCAGCGGGGCGCGGCGATGCTGGAGCGGATGATCTCCAACCAGGCCACGCAGATCGGCTTCAACGAGATCTTCCACCTGCTGGGGCTGATCTTCCTCGCGGTGATCGTGTTCGTGTGGTTCGCCAAGCCGCCGTTCACGCCGAAGGTCGGTGGCGCCGCGGAGGCCGCGGGCGGCCACTGACCTACCACCCTCGAGGGTGCTTCAAGTTCCGACTTGCAACGCGTCCGCGAGCCGTTCCACTCCGATCACTTCCATCTCGCCAACGCGCCCGGACTTGGGCGCATTGGCCTTGGGCACGATCGCGCGCTTGAAGCCATGCGTAGCAGCTTCCTTCAGCCGCTCCTCGCCATTGGGCACCGGCCGGATCTCGCCCGACAAACCGACCTCGCCGAAGGCCACGGTGCGATCCTCCAGCGGCCGGTCGCGCAACGACGACAGCACCGCCAGCAGCACAGGCAGGTCCGCGGCGGTTTCCTGCACGCGGATGCCGCCGACCACGTTGACGAACACGTCCTGGTCGCCGACTCCGATGCCGCCATGTCGGTGCAGCACTGCCAGCAGCATCGCCAGGCGGTTGCCTTCCATGCCCACCGCGACACGGCGCGGGTTGGACAGCGGCGAGGCATCAACCAGCGCCTGCACTTCGACCAGCAGCGGCCGCGTGCCTTCGCGCGTGACCATCACGCAGCTGCCCGGCTGCGGGCGCTCGCTGCCGGACAGGAAGATGGCCGAAGGATTGGGAACCTCGCGCAGGCCTTTCTCGCCCATCGCGAACACACCCAGCTCATTGACGGCACCGAAGCGATTCTTGAACGCGCGCAGTACGCGAAAGCGGCTGCCGCTCTCGCCTTCGAAGTACAGCACCGCATCGACCATGTGTTCGAGCACGCGCGGACCGGCGATGCCACCTTCCTTGGTGACGTGCCCGACCAGGAACACCGCGGTGCCGGTTTCCTTGGCGTAGCGGACCAGCCGGGCGGCGCTCTCGCGCACCTGGCTGACCGAACCCGGCGCGGCACTGAGCTCCTCGGTCCACAGGGTCTGCACCGAGTCGGCCACGATCAGGCCCGGACGCATCTTCACCGCGTGCTCGAGGATGCGTTCGACACCGGTCTCGGCCAGTGCGTGCACGCCATCGACCGGAACGCCCAGGCGCGCGGCGCGGCCGGCGACCTGGGCCAGCGATTCCTCGCCGGTCACGTACAGTCCGGGCAGCGTCTGCGCCATCTTGCTGATGGCCTGCAGCAGCAACGTCGACTTGCCGATGCCCGGGTCGCCACCGACCAGCACCACCGAACCGTGCACGAGCCCGCCGCCCAGCACGCGGTCGAACTCCCCGATGCCGGTGCCGACCCGCGCCTCTTCCGAGTGACTCACGTCCCTCAGGGCGGTGACCGCGGGCGCATCGGCCTTCCCGGCCCAGCTGCTGCGCCGGCTGGCGGCGACGCCGCCGGCCGACTTGCCGGCGGGTTCGACTACGAATTCGCCCAGCGTGTTCCAGACCCCGCACTCGCCGCACTGGCCCTGCCATTTGTTGTGGTCGGCGCCGCACTCGGAGCAGACGTAGGCGGTGCGGGCTTTGCTGGCGGACTTGATCGCAGGCTTGGTCATGTAAGGCAGGCACGACAGGGACGTGCCTGCACTGTACCGGTGCGGCGTCTCGCCACGCGAGACCCAGCGGCTCGCCGCCGCGCTAAGCCGCGAAACGCCGGTGGAATTCCGGGTAGAGCGCGCTCAACTCATGCTCGGGGGCGCCGAGCAGGCCGGCGACATCCCCTTGTGGGACGATGCTGTACCCGCGCGCGTCGATGTCCTTGGCGATGCCCTGCCAGTCCAGCCGGGGCATCGCGGCATCGCTGTCAATGATCCAGCCAAAACGCAGCTCACCCAGCGCCGACATCTCCTCGTCCGGCAAGGCCGCGCCACTGGGGGCGACCACATAACCGTCATCCTTGCCCACTACGAAAACATCCATCCGCATGGCCAACACCCTGTCGATCCACTCAAAACAGGCGCCATGGTGGCGAGGCTTTGGCTAAGAAACGGTGAATGTGTCATTGCAGCTGTATGAAACGGTTCAGGACGCGGCAGATAGCGGGGCGCACCGCACATAACAAACTAAAAGCCCCGCTTTGGCGGGGCTTTTAGTCGGCTGGCGCAAGGCCTTCGGATTATTGGACGGCGGTTGGTTGCCGTCGGGGTCCCATGGTGAAGGAAACAGGAGTCGAACCTGCGACCTGCGCATTACGAACCTCGCTACCGTCCAGGGACGCCCAGTGGTCAGCCCGGAGCTGGCGCCGCGGAGCTACGGTGAAGCCATCGGTACAGCGCCGGCAGGACCACCAGCGTGAGCAGCGTCGAGGAGATCACGCCACCGATCACCACAGTCGCCAGGGGACGCTGGACCTCAGATCCGGCACCGACGTTGAGTGCCATCGGCACGAAACCCAGCGAGGCGACCAGCGCGGTCATCAGCACCGGTCGCAGGCGACCGAGCGCGCCGTCGATGATCGCATCGTCGAGTTGGGCACCGTGCTCCCGCAGCTTGCGGATGAAGGCGATCATCACCAGACCGTTGAGCACCGCCACGCCCGACAAGGCAATGAAGCCCACTCCCGCCGAGATCGACAGCGGGATGCCGCGCAGGGCCAGCGCGATCACGCCCCCGGTCAATGCCAGCGGCACGCCGCTGAAAACGATCGCCGCATCCCTGGCCGACCCGAACGCCATGAACAGCAATCCGAAAATGATCACCAGCGTCACGGGCACCACGATGGCCAGGCGTCGACTGGCGGAGATCAGCTGTTCGAACGTGCCGCCGTACTCGATCCAATAGCCCGTCGGTACCGTCACCTGCGAGCCAACGCGCCGTTGCAGGTCGGTCACGAAGCTGCCCAGGTCGCGATCACGCACGTTGGCGCTGACCACCACCCGGCGCTTGCCGTTCTCGCGGTTGATCTGGTTGGGCCCCAGCTTCGATTCGATCTTCGCTACCTCGCGCAGTGGGACCGTGCGCGGCGTGCCCGCCTGCCAACTGGCTTCGCGGTCCGACTCATCGGCCTGGCCGCCCCGGCCCAGCGGAATCGGCAGGTCATGCAGTGCCGCCGGGTCCTGGCGCTGGCCTTCAGGCAGTCGCACCACCATGTCAAAGCGTCGGTCGCCCTCGAACAGCTGGCCGGCCACTTCTCCTCCCACCGCCGTCGCTACCGTGTCCTGCACGTCGCCAGGATTGAGACCGTAGCGCGCCAGTGCCTGGCGATCGGGCAACACGGTCAGTAGCGGCAGACCGGTCGCCTGCTCCGTCTTGACGTCGGCAGCGCCCGGAACAGTCGCGACCACCCGTTGCACCCGGGCAGCCAGCCTTACGAGCTGGTCGAGATCGTCGCCATAGATCTTCACCGCGACATCGGAGCGCACTCCCGAGATCAGCTCGTTCGTCCGCATCTGGATCGGCTGGGTGATCTCGTAGTTGTTTCCCGGAATCTCCGCTATCGCCGACTCGACCTCCTTGAGCAGCGTGTCCTTGGACTTGCGCGGGTCGGGCCAACGATCGCGCGGCTTGAGCATGACAAACGTGTCGCTGACATTCGGAGGCATCGGATCGCTGGCGACCTCGGCCGTACCCAGCTTCGAGAAAACGCGCTCGACCTCGGGGAACCTTCCGAGCCTGGCTTCGAGGATTTCCTGCATGCCAACGGCCTGGCTCAGGCTCGTGCCGGGAATGCGTATGGGCTGGACGACGATGTCGCCCTCGTCCAGGTTGGGGACGAACTCGGTACCCAGCCGCGGGGCCACCAAACCGCACAGGACTGCCAGCACCGCGGCGCCCGCGATCACCGGCATCCGTCGACGCAGCGACCACTCCAGCAGCGGCCGATAGCGTCTCCTGGCCGATGCCAGTATCCGGTTCTCCTTCTCCTCGACGCGCCCGCCGAGGAATGTCGCGACGGCTGCGGGCACGAAGGTAAGGGAGAGCATCATCGCTCCCGTCAATGCCAACACCACCGTGATCGCCATGGGATGGAAAAGCTTCCCTTCGATCCCGCTCAGCGCAAATATCGGCAGGTATACGGCGGTGATGATGCCGACGCCGAACAGGCTGGGGCGGATGACTTCGGTCGTGGCAGACGCGGTCAGGTCGAAGCGTTCCTCATCGGTCAACGCGCGCCCGAGCTGGTGCTGCATCTCACCGAAGCGGCGCAGGCAATTTTCGATGATGATCACTGCGCCGTCGACGATCAGGCCAAAGTCGAGCGCACCCAGGCTCATGAGGTTGCCCGACACGCCGCCTCGCACCATGCCGACGATGGTGAACAGCATCGCCAACGGAATGACGGCCGCAGTCACCAGCGAAGCCCGGACGTTTCCGAGCAGCAGGAACAGCACCACGACCACCAATAGCGCGCCCTCGATGAGGTTCCTGGCCACGGTCTTGATGGTGCGATCGACCAGCGCAGTCCGGTCATAGACCGCTTCGGCCCTGACTCCTTCTGGCAGGCTCGCGTTCGCCGCCTCCAGCCTGGCGCCGGCGGCCTGCGACACAACACGACTGTTGGCGCCGACCAGCATCACGACGGTGCCGATCACCACTTCGCGTCCGTTCTGCGTCGCGGCACCGGTTCGCAGCTCCTCCCCCTCCCCCACCACGGCGACGTCGCGTACACGGATCGGTACGCCCTCGCGCCGATCGAGCACGATGTCGCGGATGCCATCGAGATCGGACACCTGTCCAGGCACTCGCACCAGGAACTGTTGTCCGTTGCGTTCGATATACCCCGCGCCCACATTCTTGTTGTTGGCCGCAATGGCGCCCACGACGTCGTGCAGGGTGAAGCCCAGGGCGACCAGCTTGGCCGGATCAGGCGTGATGTGGATCTGACGCTCGAAGCCGCCGATCGTGTTGACCTCGGTCACGCCGGGCGTGATGCGCAGTTGCGGCCTGATGACCCAGTCCTGGAGCGTGCGCAGATCGGTCGACGTGTAGGCCGTGCCGTCGCTCTTGCGCGCTTTGGCGTCGGCTTCGACCGTGTACATGAAGATCTCGCCCATGCCGGTGGCGATGGGTCCCATTTCCGGTTCGAGGCCACCCGGCAGCTGCGACTTCGCCTGCTGCAGGCGCTCGGACACCTGCTGTCGCGCGAAGTAGATGTCCGTACCGTCCTGGAATACGACGGTGACCTGCGACAACCCGTAGCGCGACAGCGAGCGGGTGTAGTCCAGGTTCGGAAGGCCCGACAGTGCCGTCTCGATCGGGAAGGTGACGCGCTGCTCGGCCTCCAAAGGCGAATAGCCCGGTGTTTCGGTGTTGATCTGCACCTGGACGTTGGTGATGTCCGGTGTGGCGTCGATCGGCAGCCTGGTGAAGCTCCACGCACCCAGCCCGACCAATGCCAGGGTGAGCAGAAGCATCAGCCATCGATGTGCAATCGAGAATCGGATGATCTTGTCGAGCATGGCGGTCCCTCAGTGCTCGTGCTCGGCGGACGATTTCTCGATGTCCGCCTTGATGAGGAAACTCTGCTCGACCACGACCTGTTCCCCGGCCTTCAGACCAGACAGAATCTCGGCGCGTGCAGCATCACGGCGCCCGACTTTCACCGGGCGCGTGAAATAGACGTCGCCCCGCCGCACGTACACCACGTCCTCCCCGTCCGCGGTCTGCAGCGCGGTCAGGGGCACTACCAGTTCAACCGACTGTCGATCGACGGTGACACGCGCCTTGACCGCCGAACCAGGACGCCAGAGGCCGTCGAGGTTCCTGATCGTGGCGCGTGCGACGGTGCTCTGGCTGGCGGTCGCGGTGCTGGGCAGCACACGCTCCAGCGTGGTTTCCGCGGTCACGCCGTCGCTCATTCGCGTCACCGCCACGGGAACACCCGCGGCGATGTGCTGGGCGTCACTGCCGAAGATGTGCAGATCGACCCACAGCTCGGACAGGTCGGCGACCTCGAACAGGGGCATGGCCTCGTCGGCCACCGCGCCAACCGTTGCATTGCGCGCAAGGATGACGCCGGAAAGTGGCGCCGGGACGGCGTAGTCGGACAGACTGAGGTTGCTTTCGATGATCGCCAATGGCTGGCCGGCGCGTACCCGGTCACCCACATTGGCGTGCAACGCGCGGATCGGCCCCGGGAAGCGCGCCATGACCTTGGCGGCGCGCCCTTCCACCGGCGTCAGAAGCCCTTGCACCTCGTGCTCGTCGGCGATCACTCCGGGACCCGCGATCGCAACCCGAATGCCGGCGGCCTGCGCCGTTTGCGCGACAATTCTGGTTTGCTCAGGTGCCTGCGCATGCTCCTGGCTTTCCACATGCGTACTGCCGTCCCCGGCATCGGCATCATGCGTGTTGTCGCCGTCGGCCGCGCCGTCCCCCTGCGAACGATCGCCGCAGGCCGACAGCAACGCGATCAATAGCACCGTCACGGTGCAACGCTTCCAGTTCATGGTGTTTCTCCCTGCTCGCGCTGCACCGGATCGGTCACGAACGGTTCTCCGGTCAGGCGCTGTATTTCGATGAGGGCGCGCTGTGCGTCCAGCGCGGCGTCGAGTTGTTGCTTGCGGGCGGCGGTGCCTTCGGATTGCAGTTGCGCCCATTCGAGGTAGCTGATGGCCCCTGCGCGATAGGCGCGCTCTGCGGCGGCCTCGGCGCGGGACAGCTTTGGGATCACATCGGCTTCCAGCCGCTGGACCTCCAACTGAGCCGACAGATAGCGGCCGTGGGTCTCGGCGAGGGTCGAATACAGCGACAGGCCCTTGGCTTCGCGCTCGATTTCCAGCGATACGACCTCGGCTTCGGCCTCGCGAATGTCCGGTTCGGCGCGGCGACGACTGCCTATCGGCATCGACAGGCTGCCGACCAGCGCGACGTCGTCCGTCGCCTGGAATCGGCGAACACCGACTTGCCAGCCCAGGTCGGGCGCGGCTTCACTGCGTGCCAGCTGCAGGCGCGCTTCGCGGATGCGACGCTCATCGGCGAACCGGGCCAGCTCCGGAGTGCGATCGAGCAGGTCGCTCAGGGCAGCGAAATTCTCCAGGCGCGGGAGCGAGAGCGGATCGGCCGCCACGATTTCGAACTGGGGGTCCCGCTCCCCCCACAGCGCCGCCAGGTGCTGGCGGGCCGCGACCGCGCGCTGCAAAGACCTGGCGAGGTCCAGCTCAGCCCGCGCCAGCGCCGCCTGCGCGGTGAGCAACACCGATTCGGGCGACGCGCCGGCCTGCAGGCGATGCCTCGCAGCCTGGACCGTGCGCTGACGCTGGCGGATATCCAACCGGGCAATGTCGCCCTGCTCCTGCGCCGCCACCATGGCGAGATAGCGTCGGGCCACCTCGGCAAGCAGATCCAGCCGCTGCGCCTCGCGCTCGACCGCCAGCGCGTCGATGCGGTTTTGCGCCAGGGCACGTCGTGCATCGAATTTGCCGCCGCGCTCAAGCACCGACGCGAGCGTCAGGGTGAGCTCGACGCTTTCCAGGCCGCTGGCATCGCCACTGCCAAAGGCATTCTCGAGTTCGGCCCCCGCGACGACAGGCGGCCGCAGGCTTGCCCGGTCCAACCCGGCGACAAGGACATCACGGCGCACGCTGAGCAGGCGCAGCTCGGGATGGGATTGATCGACCCGCGCAAACGCGGCATCGAGAGTCAGTCGTTCACGCGCCTGCCCGAGTGCAGAGGCACACGGCGCAAGCGCCAAGGTGGCCATGGCCACCAGACGCAACCACATTGGAGTTTCTCCGGTGAGACAACGGGATCGGCCGGCAAGCCGGCGGACAACGTCACATCACGATCGGAGGTCGGAAGCCCACCGGGTAGGCCGTCGGTTCGAACTTCAGCGAAGGCCCGGGCGACAGCCTTGTGGCCGTCTGGAATGTCGCTAACACCTTCAGCGGTGGCGTCATCGCGACGGTGTGCGCGCAACATTCGTTGCAGTTCTGCGCAGGGCAACAGTTTTCAGTCCCGGAGTGCGGCACCTGCGCCACGGCCGGCTGATACTGCGTCGCCAGCAACTGCTGGGCGTCACTGATCTCGCAGGCTGACGCCAGAACCGGCTTCATCACCATGCCCAGCACCAACAGCCCCAGCACGACAACGTGCAGGGCCTGCGGCAAGCGGAGACGAAGAAGGATAGACATCGTGCAATAGGCTACCGATGCGGGCGCACGTAACACAATCTCAGCCGTTAATGTCCGCGCGCACGAAGGCCGGCAACTCCGCCGGCAGCATCGACAATCGTGTCGTTACGCAGCACCAAATAAAAAGGGCCTGCAGGCCGAATTTGCGCTGCAAGCCCTTGATTTTTATGGTGCCGGAAATAGGAATCGAACCTACGACCTACGCATTACGAATGCGCCGCTCTACCAACTGAGCTATTCCGGCGAATCTCTTGGGTTCCGGCTTGGTCGGCCGGACCTACGGAACGTTCCGTGAGCCGCGAATTCTAGGCGCTGCGCGGCGTTCCGGTCAATTGACCAACTGCAGCCTCAGCTCCTTGGGCAGCGCGAAGACCATGTCCTCCGGCTCTCCGTCGAGCTCGGTGACGTGCTGCGCGCCCAACTCGCGCAGGCGCTCGATCACGCCTCGCACCAGCACGTCGGGCGCCGAGGCACCGGCGGTCACGCCGATCCGCTGGCGTCCGCGCACCCAATCCGGGTCGATCTCGACCGCCCCATCGATCAGGTAGGCCGCCACGCCCTCGCGCTCGGCCAGCTCGCGCAGGCGATTGGAGTTGGAGCTGTTGATCGAGCCCACCACCAGCACCAGGTCGCAGCGGGAAGCCAGTTCGCGCACGGCATCCTGGCGGTTCTGGGTGGCGTAGCAGATGTCGTCGTTCTTGGGTCCCTGGATCGCCGGGAACTTGGCCTTCAGCGCCTCGATCACGACCCGGGTGTCGTCGACCGACAACGTGGTCTGGGTGGTGTAGGCCAGGTTGTCGGGCTGGTCGACGACCAGCTCGGCGACATCGTCGATGTCCTCGACCAGATAAATGCGTCCCAGGCCCGCTTCGCGACTCCATTGGCCCATCGTGCCCTCGACCTCGGGATGGCCTTCATGGCCGACCAGGACCATGTCGCGGCCGGCACGGCACTGGCGGGCCACCTCCAAGTGGACCTTGGTCACCAGCGGACAGGTGGCGTCGAACACCTTCAGCCCGCGATGCTGGGCCTCCTCGCGAACGGCCTTGGACACGCCATGCGCGCTGAAGATCACGGTGGCGCCGTCGGGCACCTCGTGCAGTTCCTCGACGAAGATCGCGCCGCGATGCTTCAGGTCGTCGACCACGAAGCGGTTGTGCACCACCTCGTGGCGCACGTAGATCGGCGCGCCCAGCGTCTCGATGGCGCGTTTGACGATCTCGATGGCGCGGTCGACACCGGCGCAGAAACCGCGGGGATTGGCGAGCAATACATCCATAGATTCGACAGTCCAGTACGTCGACCGGGCCTTTGGGCGGGGAAGTGAATTGTACTCTCCCTTCTCCGGCCCCAACCCTTACCTGCCGGTCCGGGCGTCCTTGCCGAACAGGCCGAACAGCGCGATGCCGATGGCCCCGGCGACGATCGCCGAATCGGCGATGTTGAAGGCCGGCCAGTAATGGTCGCGCCAGTACCACTGGATGAAGTCGACCACGTGGCCGTGCAGCAACCGGTCGATCACGTTGCCCAGCGCCCCGCCGATGACCAGCGAGTACGGCAACGCATTCTTCCAGTCGCGGCGCGACGTGCGCGAGAGCCAGTAGCCCAGCAGTGCGCTGATCGCCAGCGCCAGGACGACGAAGAAATACTTCTGCCAGCCGCCGGCATCGCTGAGGAAGCTGAATGCCGCGCCGGTGTTGTAGGTGCGGTACCAGTTCCAGACGCCCTCGATGACCGGCACGGCGGTGTGTTCGGGCAGTGAACTGAGCACCCACAGCTTGGTCACCTGGTCGAGCATGATGACCACGACCGACAGCACCAGCCAAGACAACGCGTTGGGACGCACTGGCGTCATCAGAACCACTCCCTGTTTTCGCCCGCACCGGCGACATTGGTCACGCAACGTCCGCACAGCTCCGGATGCGCGGGATCGCTGCCGACATCGGCACGGTAATGCCAGCAACGCACACACTTGGTCTTGGTGGAGGGCGTGGCGAGCACGGCGATGTCCTTGGCGGCATCGTCGGCAATGACCTCGACGTCGCCGCTGATGAACAGGAAGCGCAGCTCCTCGGCCAGCGGGGCCAGCCAGTTCTGGTCGGCAACGCCGCAACGCAGGCTGATCTCCGCTTCCAGTGCGGCACCGATCTCTCCGGCGGCGCGCATCGGCTCCAGTGTCTTGCTGATCTCCTCGCGCAGCACCAGAAGACGGTCGAAATCCTCGGCCGACAGCGGCGCGTCCTCTGGCAGCACGGCCAGGCCGTCGTACCAGGTGGTGAACAGCACATTGTCCTCGCGCTTGCCGGTACCGCTATTGGCTGGCAGGTGGCGCCACATCTCGTCGGCGGTGAAGCTCAGGATCGGCGCGATCCAGCGCACGAACGCCTCGGCGATGCGGTACATCGCGCTCTGCGCCGAACGGCGTCCGCGCGAGTCCTCCTGCATCGTGTACAGACGGTCCTTGGTGACATCCAGGTACAGCGAACCCAGATCGACGCTGCAGAAGTTCGACAGCATCTGCACGATCTCGGCGAAGTCGTAGCGCTCGTAGGCCGAAGCGATGCGGTCCTGCAGCAACGCGGCGCGGTGCACAATCCAGCGGTCCAGCGCGACCATGTCCTCCAGCGGGCGCAGGTGCAACGCCGGATCGAACCCGTGGAGATTGGCCAGCAGGAAGCGCGCGGTGTTGCGCATGCGGCGGTAGACGTCGCCATTGCGCTTGAGGATGTCGTCGGAGACGGACATCTCGTTGCGGTAGTCGGTCGAGGTGATCCACAGGCGCAGCACGTCCGCGCCCATCGCATCGATGACCTTCTGCGGCGCCAGCGTGTTCTGCAGCGACTTGGACATCTTCTTGCCCTGCGCATCGACGGTGAAGCCGTGCGTCAGCACCTGGCGGTACGGCGCCACGCCGTCCATGGCCACGCCGGTCAGCAGCGAACTGTGGAACCAGCCGCGATGCTGGTCCGAGCCTTCCAGGTAAAGGTCGGCGGGCTTGTGCAAGCCGTCCTGCGGGCGCTGGCCGAGCACGCACTCGTGGCTGACGCCGGAATCGAACCAGACGTCGAGGATGTCGGTGACCTTCTCGTAGCTGGCGGCCTCATCGCCCAGCAGTTCTTCGGCAGTCATCGCGTACCAGGCGTCGGTGCCTTCCCATTCCACCTTCTCGGCGACCTGGCGCATGATCTCGGCCGAGCGCGGATGCGGCTCGCCGGTCTCGCGATGGAAGAACAGCGCGATCGGCACGCCCCAGAAGCGCTGGCGCGAGATCGTCCAGTCCGGGCGGCCTTCGATCATGTTGTAGATGCGCGCCTCGCCCCACTCCGGAATCCAGGCGACCTTGCCGATCTCGGCGAGCGCATCGCGACGCAAGCCGGCCTGCTCCATCGAGATGAACCACTGCGGCGTTGCGCGGAACGCGACCGGCGTTTTGTGGCGCCAGCAATGCGGATAGCTGTGGGTGAGCTTGTGCGACGCAAGCAGGTGTCCGCTTGCGTGGATGACATCGACGATCGGCTCGTTGGCCTTCCAGATGTGCAGACCGGCGAGGGTCAGGCCGTCGGCAGGCGGCGTCGACGGCAGGTACACGCCACGTGCATCGACGGGGTTGATCTGCGCGGCGGTGTAGCGATCGATGAGCGCGTACTTCAACGCGACGGCATAGTCTTCCTGGCCGTGACCCGGCGCGGTGTGGACCACGCCGGTGCCATCCTCGGCGGAGACATGGTCACCGACCAGCACCGGCAATTCGCGCTCGGCGTAGAACGGATGCTGTAGCAACAGTCCTTCAAGGTCGTTGCCCAGTGCGCGACCGAGCACAGTCACGTCCTCCACGCCATAGCGCGCCAACGCCTTGCCGACCAGCGCCTCGGCCAGCACCAGCAGGCGGCGGCCGCCATCGGCCGCACGCGGTCCTTCGACGAGCACGTAATCGAGTTCGGGGCCGACCGACACGGCCAGGCTCGCCGGCAGGGTCCACGGTGTGGTCGTCCAGATGGGCATGGCCACGCGCACGTCGTCCCCCACGGTCACGCCGAACAATGCGGCCAGCGCGCTCGGGCGCTTCGCGTCGTAGGCGACGTCGATGGCCCACGACTGCTTGTCGGCGTATTCGATCTCGGCTTCGGCCAGGGCCGAACCGCAGTCGAAGCACCAGTGCACCGGCTTGGCGCCGCGCACCAGATGGCCACGTTCGACGATCTTCGCCAGCGAACGCATGATGTCCGCCTCGTAGCGGAAATCCATCGTGCGGTATGGGTTCTCCCAGTCGCCGAGCACGCCCAGGCGCTTGAAGTCACGGCGCTGCAGGTCGATCTGCTCGGCGGCGTACTCGCGGCACTTCTGGCGGAACTGCGCCGCATCGAGCTTGTCGCCGACCTTGCCGTGCGCCTTCTCGACCTGGTGTTCGATCGGCAGGCCGTGACAGTCCCAACCCGGCACGTAGGGCGCATCGAATCCAGCCAACAGCTTGGATTTGACCACTGCGTCCTTGAGCACCTTGTTGACCGCGTGGCCGAGATGGATCGAGCCGTTGGCATACGGCGGACCGTCGTGCAGCACGAAGCTGCGCTCGCGCTTGCCTGTTTTCTCGCGAATGCGCTGGTACAGCCCCTCGCTTTCCCAACGCGCGAGCGTTTCCGGTTCGCGCTTGGGCAGGTCGCCGCGCATCGGGAAGTCCGTCGCGGGAAGATGCAGGGTGGACTTGTACTGGTTGGAATCGTTACTGGTCACAGCGGGCGCTCACGCGATGGCTCGTTGTCGAACCGTGTTGATGTTTCAGGAGGATGGCACGCGCCTGCTCGGCGTCGTGGTGCATCTGCGCGGTCAGCGACGGCAGATCCGCGAATTTCACTTCATCGCGCAACTTGGCGACGAACTCGACTTCGATGCGTCGGCCATACAGCTCCTCGTCGAAGTCGAACAGATGTGCTTCGAGCAACGGCTCCACGCCGGCCACGGTCGGCCGCGTGCCCAGGCTCGACACCGATGGCCATGGATGATCGGCGACGCCGTGCACCCGGGTGGCGTAGATGCCCGACAGCGCCGGAGCCTTGCCGGCGAAGCGCAGGTTGGCGGTGGGAAAGCCGAGCGTCCGGCCGAGTTGCTTGCCCGGAACGACATGCCCATCGATCGCGTACGGCCGACCGAGGAAACGCGCCGCGGTCGCGAAATCGCCCGACACCAGCGCCTCGCGGATGCGGGTGCTCGACACGCGTTCGCCTTCCAGCATCACCGGTTCGATCTCGCCGGCCACGAAGCCGTGCATATCGCCCATGCGCTGAAGCAGCGCGATGTCGCCCGCCCGCCCTTTGCCGAACCGGAACTCCGGGCCCACCCAGACTTCGCTCGCGGACAGGCGCCCGACCAGCACCGTGGCGACGAACTGCTCGGCGGTCAGGCTGCTCAGACGCCGATCGAAACGCAGCAGGCCGACCTGCTCCGCGCCCAGCGAGAACAACTGCTCGGCCTTGGCATGCGGCAGCAGCAGACGCGGCGGCGGTGCCGCCTGCGCGAAGAACTCGCGCGGCAACGGCTCGAAACTCAGCACTACCGCCGGCAAACCGATCGTGCGTGCGCGCGCGACCGTGTGGCGCACCAACGCCTGATGCCCGAGATGCAGGCCGTCGAAAGCGCCGATGCAGACCACACTGCCGTGCGGGCACCGGGGCCCGCCCTCGACGTCACGAAAAAGCCTGCTCATTGCCCTGAAGTATAGCCGCGATGCCGATTCATAAAGGGATCAAAGGGATACGTCACCGGGCTGTTCAGTGCTCGCGCAGATCGCGGGGGCGGAATCCCATCGCCAGCAGCGCCAGCAGGTAAACCGCGGCGCCGCCGCCCACGAGCGCCGCCAGGTAACCGATGCGCTCCCATTTCCCGATGGCGGTGAAATCCGGCGTCCAGTACAACGCGGCCAGCAGCGCGAAGGCCATCGCCGCGCAGGCCGTGCCCAGGCGCAGCAGGTAACGCGCCCAACCCGGCTGCCGGTCGTAAACGCCAGCCTTGCGCAGCCAGTGCCACAGCATCGCCAGGTTGATGTAGCTGGCGGCGGCGCTGGCCAGCCCGAGCGCCACATGCAGGCCCGGGGTCTGCGCGAGTGCCGCCATCACGCCCTCGCTGCGCGCCTGCGGTGTCGTCCACACGAAGTAGAGCACCATCAGGAACAGGCCGTTGAGAACCATGTTGGCGATCAGCGACGCCACGCCCGCACGTACCGGAGTGCGCGTGTCCTGCCGGGCGTAGAACGCCGGCAGCACGATCTTGACCAACGCGAAGGCCGGCAGGCCGAAACTCAGGCCGAACACCGACATCGCCGCCATGCGCGTGTCGAAAGCGGTGAACTTGCCGTGCTGGAACAGCGTCGCCACCAGCGGCTGGGAAAGCAGCATCAGGCCAATCATGGCCGGCACGGCGATCAGCAGGGTGGTGCGCAGCCCCCAGTCCAACGCCTTGGAAAAGCCGGCGTGATCGGTATTGACGTGATGGCGAGACAGCGTCGGCAGGATCACCGTGCCCAACGCGATGCCGAACACGCCCAGCGGCAATTCCAGGAAGCGGTCGGCCTGCGACAGCCAGGTCTGTGAGCCGGTGTAGAGCAGCGCCGCGATCACGGTATCCAGCAGCAGGTTGATCTGCGCGACCGACGAGCCGAACAGCGTCGGCACCATCAGCTTGACCACCTTGCGCACGTCGGGATGGCGCCAGCCCCACTTGGGCACCGCCAGCAGATCGAGCTTGGCCAGCGCCGGCAACTGGAACAGCAACTGCGCGATGCCTCCGAACAACACCGCCCAGCCCAGCGCCAGGATCGGCACCTCCAGCTTCGGCGCCAGCCACAGCGCGCCGGCGATCATGCTCAGGTTAAGAATGACCGGCGTGAAGGCCGGCAACCCGAAGCGGTGGAAGCTGTTGAGGGCGCCGCCGGACAGCGCGGTCAGCGACACGAACAGGATGAACGGGAACGTCAGCCGCAGCAGCTCGACGGTAAGCTCGAACTTGGCCGGATCATGGTGCGCGCCCAGGTTGAACAACTGGGCGATCTGCGGGGTGAAGATCAGTCCCAGCGCCGTCAGGATCAGCAGCACCCCGCCCAGCGTGCCCGATACCCGCGACACCAGTTCCTTGAGGTCGGAGTGCGTCCGGGTCTCCTTGATCTCCGTGAAGACCGGCACGAACGCCGTCGAAAACGAGCCTTCCGCAAACAGCCGGCGCATGAAGTTGGGAATGCGGAACGCCACCCAGAAGGCATCGGTGCCGGCGTTGGCGCCGAAGGCCTGGTTGATGGCGATATCCCGGATCAGGCCCAGGACGCGCGACACCATCGTCATGCTGCTGAACGACAGCAGCCCCCTGATCATCTTCGGTGCGGTCACGCCCAAACCCCTCGGTAACAACGGTTGACGCAACCCACTGAATCCCCCATACTTTCCGGTCTGATTTTCCGCAATCCCATCTTTCTCTTACCAGTTTCCAGGAATTTGCCGTGGCAAACATCAAGTCCGCCAAAAAGCGCGCCAAGCAGACCGTCGTCCGCAATGCCCGCAACGCCAGCCAGCGTTCGATGCTGCGTACCGCTGTGAAGAAGGTGCTCAAGGCCCTGGGCGAGAACGACGCCGCCGGTGCCCAGGCCGCGTTCGCAGTCGCTCAGCCGATCCTCGATCGCTTCAGCTCGCGTGGTCTCATCCACAAGAACAAGGCCGCTCGCCACAAGAGCCGCCTGACCGCCCGCATCAAGGCCCTCGCGGCCTGATGCCACGCCGGCGGCGCGCCACAAGGCGCGTCGCGCGGTAGCGGTAAACAAAAACCCGGCGACCGCCGGGTTTTTTGTTGCGCGCGCGACGCGCTCAGGGCGCATGTTCGCCCGCCGAACGCGCTGCATCGAGCG
Organism: Lysobacter niastensis; assembly: GCF_031457115.1. Lineage (GTDB taxonomy): Bacteria > Pseudomonadota > Gammaproteobacteria > Xanthomonadales > Xanthomonadaceae > Lysobacter_J > Lysobacter_J niastensis_A. The sequence goes on along the minus strand of NZ_JAVDVY010000001.1, from coordinate 1,432,235 downwards.
CGGCTTCGCGCTGACGGTCGAAGAACGCCATTACGTCGAGCATGATCGGCCAAGTGCCCTCGCGCCCGATCGCCGACACCAGATACCAGCGATCCTTCCAGCCCAGTTCGTCGATGACGGCCTTGGCCGCGGCCTGCTGCTCTTCTTCGAGCAACAGGTCGGCCTTGTTCAGCACCAGCCAGCGCGGCTTGTCCAGCAGTTCGGGGTCGTGTTTTTCCAGTTCACGCTCGATCGCACGGACCTGGTCGGCCGGGCTGACGCCCTCGACACCGCCCTCCATCGGCGCGATGTCCACCAGGTGCAGCAGCAGGCGCGTGCGCTGGAGATGCTTGAGGAACTGCGTGCCCAGGCCCGCACCCTCGGCCGCGCCTTCGATCAGGCCCGGAATGTCGGCGATGACGAAGCTGCGGTGGGGCTCGACGCTGACCACGCCGAGGTTCGGGTACAGCGTGGTGAACGGATAGTCGGCCACCTTCGGCGTGGCTGCCGACACGGCACGGATCAGCGTGCTCTTGCCGGCGTTGGGGAAGCCGAGCAGGCCGACGTCGGCCAGCAGCTTCAGCTCCATCCTGAGCTCGCGCTCCTCACCGGGCAGGCCCGGCAGCGCCTTGCGCGGCGAGCGGTTGATCGAACTCTTGAAATGCATGTTGCCCAGGCCGCCCTTGCCGCCCTTGGCGACCAGCAGGCGATCGCCATGGCGGGTCAGGTCGCCTATCACCTCGTCGGTCTCGACGTTGGTGACCACGGTGCCGACCGGAACGGTAATGACCAGGTCGTCGCCGCCCTTGCCGTACATCTGCCGACCCATGCCGTTCTCGCCACGCTTGGCGCGGAACTGCTTCTGGTGGCGGAAATCGACCAGCGTGTTGAGGTTTTCGTCGGCGACCAGCCAGACGCTGCCACCGTCGCCGCCATCGCCGCCATCGGGGCCACCCAGCGGAATGAATTTCTCGCGGCGAAATCCGACGCAGCCGTTGCCGCCGTTGCCTGCGATGACTTGGATTTCGGCTTCGTCGACGAGTTTCATGGGAATTCAGCTGGGGAAGCGGAGCGAGCTTATCGCTTTGCCGTCATCGCCGCGAAGGCGAAACGCCGCGGCCCCGCTCGCAGGGAGGCCGCACGATCCCCGGCTGACGCCGGGTTGAAGCTATCCCGCTTTCGCGGGTGGAATGACGACGAGCGGAACCACAAACGAAAAGCCCCGCCGAAGCGGGGCCCCTCGCTGCAGCCTGTCGCGAGTTACTCGGCGACGACGCTGACGGTGCGACGCTTCTTCGGGCCCTTGGTCGAGAACTCGACCTTGCCGTCGACCAGCGCAAAAAGCGTGTGGTCGCGGCCGAGACCGACGCCGGCGCCCGGGTGGAACTGGGTGCCGCGCTGACGGACGATGATGTTGCCGGCCTCAATGGCCTGGCCGCCGTACATCTTCACGCCGAGGTACTTCGGGTTGGAGTCGCGGCCGTTACGGGTGGAACCTACGCCCTTTTTGTGTGCCATGGCTGCTCTCTCCTAATTACCCGGCGATGCCGGTGATTTCGATTTCGGTGTAATGCTGGCGGTGGCCCATCTGCTTGCGATGGTGCTTGCGGCGGCGGAACTTCACGATGCGCACCTTGTCGGCGCGGCCGTGGCCGACGATCTTGGCGGAGACGGTGGCACCCTTCAGGGCATCGCCGACCTTCACGCCATCGCTGCCGCCCAGCATCAGAACGTTGTCGAGCTTGATCTCGCTGCCGACTTCGGCATCGAGCAACTCGACGCGCAGGGTTTCGCCCTGCATTACGCGGTACTGCTTACCGCCGGTGACTACAACTGCGTACATGACCAGATTCCTCTGTAGTTATTTTGGTCGCCTGCCGCGCCATCGAGGGCGGACAGAAGCGGAATTGTAGGGCTTTCAGCGGGTTACGGCAACCATCCCCACTCGCCGAAATACCGTCGGTTAACGTCCCGGGTGGTCTACTGGTCTTGGCGACCCGATCCGGCCGCCCGGAACCAAGCTGAACGGGGGAACTTCCCCATGAAAACGCATCTTTGGGAACAGATCGAACGCCACCTGCACCTGCATCCGCCACCGGCCCCGCAACCCACCGACGAGGCGCCCCAGGAACAGGTCCTGGGCAGCCGGTACCGGGCCTGGATGAGCGAACTCAGTAACGACCTGGCCAATATCGACCGCTCGTACAAGGACGACCTGCCCTGGTCCGAGCACTGAATTGGCTTGGGGCGGGTCGCACAGCGCTGGTGGATGACTGCTGGGTAATCGTGCATTTGCCCCCGTAGGCGGCACCCGATAGGCTCATCGGTTCGCCGTCGTACGGACGGCCGCCCTACCCCACACAGGCACCCATGGCGCTGGACTACATCCGCATCCGCGGCGCGCGGACGCACAACCTCAAGAACATCGATCTCGACCTGCCGCGCGACAAGCTGATCGTGATCACCGGCTTGTCCGGGTCGGGCAAATCGTCGCTGGCCTTTGACACGATCTATGCCGAGGGCCAGCGTCGCTATGTCGAATCGCTGTCGGCCTATGCGCGGCAGTTCCTGTCGGTGATGGAAAAGCCCGATGTCGACCACATCGAAGGCCTGTCGCCGGCGATCTCGATCGAGCAGAAATCGACCTCGCACAACCCGCGCTCGACGGTCGGCACGATCACCGAGATCTACGACTACCTGCGCCTGCTCTATGCGCGCGTCGGCACGCCACGCTGCCCTGACCACGGCTACCCGCTGGAGGCGCAGACGGTCAGCCAGATGGTCGACCAGGTCATCGCCCTGGATTCCGAACAGCGTTACATGCTGCTGGCGCCGGTGATCCGCGATCGCAAGGGCGAGCACGCCCAGGTGTTCGAGCAACTGCGTGCCCAGGGCTACGTGCGCGTGCGCGTGGATGGCGAACTGCACGAGATCGACGCGGTTCCGCCGTTGGCGCTGCGCCAGAAGCACACGATCGAGGCCGTGATCGACCGTTTCAAGCCGCGCGAGGACATCAAGCAGCGCCTGGCCGAATCGTTCGAGACCGCGCTCAAGCTGGGCGACGGCATGGCCCAGGTCATGTCGCTGGACAATGCCGAAGCGCCGCCGCTGCTGTTCTCTTCCAAGTACAGCTGCCCGGTCTGCGATTACTCGCTGCCGGAACTCGAGCCGCGACTGTTCTCGTTCAACTCGCCGATGGGCGCCTGCCCGACCTGCGACGGCCTGGGCGTGGCGCAGTTCTTCGATCCGTCGCGGGTCGTCGTGCATCCGGAGCTGTCGCTGTCGGCCGGCGCCGTGCGCGGCTGGGACCGCCGCAACGCCTACTACTTCCAGCTGATCCAGTCGCTGGCCAAGCACTACAAGTTCGACGTCGATGCACCGTGGCAATCGCTGACCGCCAAGGTGCGCGACGCGGTGCTGTTCGGCAGCGGCGAGGAACTGATCCCCTTCACCTACCTCACCGAAAGCGGCGGACGCAGCCAGCGCAAGCACCGCTTCGAGGGCATCGTGCCCAACCTGGAGCGCCGCTACAAAGAAACCGAATCGGCCGCGGTGCGCGAGGAACTGGCCAAGTACATCAGCGAGCGCGCTTGTACCGACTGCGGCGGCGCGCGCCTCAACCGCGCCGCGCGCAACGTGTTCGTCGCGGAGAAGCAACTGCCGCAGATCGTGGTGCTTCCGGTCGACGAGGCGCTCTCCTTCTTCAAGAGCCTCAACCTTCCCGGCTGGCGCGGCGAGATCGCCACCAAGATCGTCAAGGAGATCACCGATCGCCTGCGCTTCCTGGTCGATGTCGGGCTCGATTACCTGACCCTGGAACGCAAGGCCGACTCGCTGTCCGGCGGCGAAGCGCAGCGCATCCGCCTGGCCTCGCAGATCGGCGCCGGCCTGGTCGGCGTGATGTACGTGCTCGATGAGCCGTCGATCGGCCTGCACCAGCGCGACAACGAACGCCTGCTCGGCACCCTCACCCGCCTGCGCGATCTGGGCAATACCGTCATCGTCGTCGAGCACGACGAGGACGCGATCCGCCTGGCCGACTACATCGTCGACATCGGCCCGGGCGCGGGCGTCCACGGCGGCGAAGTGATCGCGCACGGCCAGCTCAACGATGTGCTGAAGGCGCCGCGCTCGCTCACCGGCCAGTACCTGAGCGGCAAGAAGCGCATCGAGATTCCGGCCAAGCGCCTCAAGCCCGACCCGAAGACCACGTTCCATTTACAGGGCGCGACCGGCAACAACCTCAAGGACGTCGACCTGGCGGTTCCGAGCGGCTTGTTCACCTGCGTCACCGGCGTGTCCGGCTCCGGCAAGTCGACGCTGATCAACGACACGCTGTACGCAATCGCGGCCAACGAGCTCAACGGCGCCTCGCACACGGCGGCGCCGCATCGCGCCTACGAGAACATCGAGCTGTGGGACAAGGTGGTCGACATCGACCAGTCGCCGATCGGCCGCACGCCGCGCAGCAATCCGGCCACCTACACCGGGCTGTTCACACCGCTGCGCGAGCTGTTCGCGCAGGTGCCTGAGTCCCGCGCTCGCGGTTACTCACCGGGTCGTTTCAGCTTCAACGTGCGTGGCGGCCGCTGCGAAGCCTGCCAGGGCGACGGCCTGATCAAGGTCGAGATGCACTTCCTGCCGGACGTGTACGTGCCCTGCGACGTATGCGGCGGCAAGCGCTACAACCGCGAGACGCTGGAGATCCTCTACAAGGGTTACAACATCAACGACGTGCTGGAAATGACCGTCGAGGATGCGCTGGGCCTGTTCGAGGCCATCCCGGCGATCGCGCGCAAGCTGGAAACGCTGATGGACGTGGGCCTGAGCTACATCAAGCTGGGCCAGAGCGCGACCACGCTGTCCGGCGGCGAGGCGCAGCGCGTCAAGCTGTCGAAGGAACTCTCGCGGCGCGACACCGGTCGCACGCTGTACATCCTCGACGAGCCAACCACCGGCCTGCACTTCCACGACATCGAGCACCTGCTCGCGGTGCTGCACCGCCTGCGCGACGACGGCAACACCGTGGTCGTGATCGAGCACAACCTCGACGTCATCAAGACCGCCGACTGGGTGATCGACCTCGGGCCGGAAGGCGGCCATCGTGGCGGCACCATCCTGGCGACCGGTACGCCGGAACAGATCGCATCGCTGCCGCATTCGCATACGGGACGTTTCCTGGCGCCGCTGCTGGGCGTGAAGCCGGGCGACTCCCAACAGAAATCGAAGAAGAAGAAATCCGCCGCATGAGTGACGCCGGTTCCCCCAAAACGAAGAAGCCGGCTGCGCGCAAGCGAAAGCCGGCCGCAAAGAAAGCCGCGAAGGCCGCCAACACCGCAGTAGCCGTCGCGGACAAACCCGTCGTCGAGCCGGCGGGCGCTTCCGACGCCGCGCCTGCCCCCGTCACGCTGATTCGCGTGCCGCTGCCGGTGCGCTGGCGCGACCTGGACGCGTTCAATCACGTCAACAATTCGCAGTACCTGAGCTACCTCGAAGAAGCGCGCCTGCAATGGATGATGACGGTGCCTGGCCAGGGCCTGGACGACCATGTCGCACCGGTCGTCGCTGCCGCCAATCTCAACTACCGGCGGCCGATCGAATGGCCCGCCGAGGTCGCCATCGAATTGTTCGTCGAGCGGCTGGGCAACACCAGCCTGAGCGTGGCTCATCGCATCGTCGATGCGAAGGATCCCGCAGTGCTCTATTGCGACGGACACGTGGTGATGGTGTGGATCGACCGAAATACCGGCCGCGCCGCGCCTTTGCCGGAAGCCGTGCGGGTCGCCTGTTCGTAGGGTGGGCCTCGGCCACCTTGATCGCACGGCGGGCTCAAGCCCGCCTTACGCCCGCCCTACGTCATTCGCCGGGCTTGCGCACCACGAATTCGCCGAGCAGCTTTTTTCCGTCTTTCAGCGCGAACTCGATTACCACCTTGCTGCCCGGCTTCAAGGCGGCGCGCGGCTGCATCAACATCAGATGCATGCCACCGGGCTTCAGCGTGGCCGCGTCGCCCGGGGCAATGCGCAACTCGGGCAGAGCGCGCATGCGGCTGACACCGTCGACGATGCGCGTCTCGTGCAGGGACACGTCGGCAAAGGCCGGGCTGCTGACGCCGACGACGGTGACCGGCGCAGTGCAGCGGTTCTCGATCGTTGCGAATCCCGCCATCATCGGCATCGCCGCGGGCGGCATCCGCACCCAGCCTTCGCGCACGTTCGGAAGGCATTCGCCTGCGCGGACCGGCGAGGTGGCGACGAGGGAGCCCGCGACAAGCGCGAGCACGGCGAAGTGGGTGCGGATCGAATGCATGGGCCTATGATACCGGGAGCCCGCCGTCGGCATCGCCGGTCGACGCCCCCGTCTTCTGGAAAAGGAAAGCCCGCATGAGCCTGGTCGTAACCCAGCGTCAAGGCGACATCGTCGAAGTCAGACTCGCCCGCCCGCCGGTCAATGCGTTGAATCCCGCGTTGTGCCACGACCTGGCCTCGGCCCTGTCGATGGCGGTGGCGGAAGGCGCGCGCGGCATCGTGCTGGCCGGCGGCCCTAATGTTTTCTCCGCGGGGCTCGACGTCCCACACCTGCTGTCGCTCGGCGAGGACCGCCATGCGCTGACGCTGGCTTGGGAGGTCTTCTTCGACGCGGCCATGGTGCTGGCCACGTGCCCGATACCGGTCGTGGCGGCCATCGCGGGCCACGCGCCCGCCGGTGGCTGCGTGCTGGCGCTGTGCTGCGACTACCGCGTCATGGCGTCGGGGCCGTTCCGCATCGGCCTGAACGAAACCCAGGTGGGGCTGGTCGCGCCGGAAGGCATCCAGCGGCTGATGCGTCGCGTGATCGGACCGTACCGTGCCGAGCGCCTGCTGGTGGCCGGAGAAATGGTCGAGTCCGAACAAGCCTTGCGCTTGGGCCTGGTGGACGAACTGGTCGAAATCGAAGCCGTCGCACAGCGCGCGCGCACGTGGCTGGAGCAGCTGTTGACCCTGCCGTCGCAGGCGATGCTGCAGACGCGTGCAGTCGCCCGCGCCGACATGATCGAAGCCCTCCAACCGCGGAATATCGGTCTCGACCGATTCATTTCGGCCTGGTACGACGCCGGCACGCAGGCCGCGTTGCACGCGCTCATCGCCAAGCTCGGCAAGGCCTGATGCCGCGATGACGCGGCGCCAGGCCGGGCACCGCTCAGCGCAGCCAGATTTCCACGCGCTCGTTGCGGTAACGGGCATCGCCCGCGGAACGCATCAGCGGCAACAGCGCGCCCATGCCGCGGGCGTGCACCACCCGTAATCCCAATGCCATCAATTCGTGCGCGACCAGGTCGGCGCGGTCGTTGCTCATCATCATCGCGGCGGCCGGCGAGCCGGCGCCCACGTCGGCGAAGCCGATCACGATCAGGCTGCGATCGCTCAGCCCAGGTTGCCGCATCAATGCAGCCAGGCGCTCGATATCGCGCACGGAGCGACTGTCGTAGACGCTCGCCGCCACGCCGCTGTCGTTGTTGCCTGCGAAGTTGAAACGCAGGCTCAGAGGGATCCGGACGGCATCGCGCACGAGCTGCCGGTAATCCACGGGCCCGGCCTGCGTGGCCAAGGCGCGGCCCGGACGGAGAGTGACCGCGCGATAGCCAGCGCGCTCGACCGCGTGCTGGCCCGGGAGCGTCATGGCGTACAGCGCGAAACTGCGCGCCAGCGCGCCCATCATCTGGCTTCCGTACAGATACAGCCGGCGCGTCAGCGGATAGTCCTCGCTCATCACCGCGACCTGCGTCGGCGCGATGGCGCGACCGCCGTCGGACAACGCGACCGGGCGAACGCCGGCCGGCAGCACCTGTTGCAAATCGACAAATCCAATGGCCCGCTCGTCAGCTCCCACGGCCGCCAGGAGGCCGCGCACGTCGCCGTGCTTCTGTGCCGGAGCCCAGCGTACGCCGCGCATCACGCGCTCGCCCATCAAGTCCTGCGCGGCACCGGGACGCTGCGCCATGTGCAGCTTCAGTGCGCCCGCGACACCGCCCACTTCGCGCCAGTCACGCACTTGTCCGGCGAAGATCCGCTGCAGTTGCGCCAGGCTCAGTCCGGCGATCGGATTTCGCTGGTTGACCACGACGGCCACGCCATCGAGGGCCAGCACGAATTCCTGGTCCTGCGAGGCCAGATCGCCCAACTGCCATCCTGCGTCGAGCTCGGCGGGGGACGGGCGGCGCGTCATCATCGCAACCTGGGTATTGCCGTCGACCAGATCGGTGAAGCCCTGCGCGGAACTGCTGGCACCGATCTCGACGATCAATGGCACGTCATCGCGCACCGCGTGGATTTCCGTGAGCGCCGCCCCTTTGCGCACTACCCGAAGATCGCCGTAACCGATATCGCGCAGCCAGGATGACGCGACCGCCGGAACCAAACCGCTCGCCAGCGTCTGCGAGCCGCGGATGCGCACCCGCTCGACGCTGTCGTCCTGCGCATGCGCCGGCGTAGCGGCAAGTAAGCAAAGCGAAACCAATGCAAAGCCAATCGCACGCAACATCGCGCGCACTCCCCTGTGCGAAAACCGCGCAAGGATCGGCTCGAATGGTTACGGCCAGGTTACAGCGTGACTTCTTTCACGCCTCGCCGGTGGCGATGGGACGCTGCGGGTCGGCGATCCAGCCACTCCACGAACCGGTGAAAAGGCGCGCTCCTCGCAGGCCCGCACGTTCCATCGCCAGCAGGTGATGGCACGCGGTCACGCCGGAGCCGCACATCATGATGGCCTGATCCGGCGCGCGACCTTCGAGCACGGCGCGGAATTCATCGGCGAGCTGCGCCGCGGTCTTGAAGCGGCCTTCGACGAGGTTGTCCGCGTAAGGGCGGTTGCGCGCACCGGGCACATGTCCGGCAACGCGGTCGAGCGGTTCGGTTTCGCCGCGAAAGCGCGGCGCAGCGCGCGCGTCGAGCAGCAGCTCGCCAGCTTCAAGACGGGCCTGCACCTGCTCCGCATCGAGCAGGCGCGAGCGGTCGAACTCGGCGGCGGCATAGCGCCTTGGCGCCGGCGCACGATGCTGCGTGTCGACCGGCAGGCCCAATGCGGTCCAGCGTGCCCAGCCGCCATCGAGGACCGCGACCTTCTCATGGCCCAGCGTGCGCAGCAGGAACCACAGGCGCGCCGCATACGCGCCGTCGCCGTCGTCGTAGGCAACGACCTGGTGTTCGGGGCCGATGCCCCATGCGCCCAGCTTCGCGGTGAAATCGCTCACCTCCGGCCACGGATGCCGGCCCTGCCCGACCTTGCCCATGTCGGACAGGTCGCGGTCCAGATGCGCGTAGACCGCGTGCGGAATGTGCCCCTGAAGGAAGCCGGCTTCGCCAGCGCCCGGCGCTGCCAGTGAATAACGGCAATCGATGATTGCCAGATCCGGGCGACTCAACGCGATCGCCAGGGTTTCCGCCTGCACCAGATTCGTCCAACCGCCCATCATGATCCCCTTAGAGTTGGGAACCCTCGCCCCCCAGGCGAACACGCAGGTTCCACAGAATCGACGCGGTGACCCCCCAGATACGCTGGGTGGACACTTCCCAGTTCACGAATTCCAGCACATGACGCGGCCTTCCGCGCAGTTCGACCGTCCTGGCCACCAGGTTGGACGGGGTCAGCACGAAGGAAAGCGGCACTTCGAACACCTCGGCCACTTCGTCCGGATCGGGCCGGGCGACAAAGTCTCTGGCGATCGTCGCCACCACCGGCGTCACGCGAAAGCCGGTGATGGTCGCCAACGGGTCCAGGTATCCCAGCGGCACGACCTGCGTCGGCGACAGGCCGATCTCCTCGCCCGCCTCACGCACGGCTGCGGCCACCACGTCGGCGTCGTCGGATTCGACGCGGCCGCCGGGGAAGCTCACCTGTCCCGCATGATGGCGCAGCAGGTCAGTCCGGCGGGTCAGCAGCACGCTCGTTCCCGTCTCGCGCGGCACCAGCCCCACCAGCACCGCCGCCTCGATCAGCGCGGTATCCGGGGCGATGAAATCGGCCAGCTCGGCCCGGTTCCACACCGGCCCATCCGGCACCTGCGACAGAGGATGCAGCGCAGCCATCAGGTCGGGGCGGTCGGAGACGGGAGGCGTCATGGATTCAGCGGCGCGCTTCGCGTCCCGGCAGGACGTTTTCCATCAGTTGCAGGCGCTCGTCGTCGTTCATCTGCGACCAGCGGGCGATCTCGGAGGAGGTGCGATGGCAGCCTTCGCACAGCCCATCGTCGGCGAGACTGCAAACGCCGATGCAAGGGCTCAGCACGGCGCGGAAGGGAAAGTTCATGTAGCACGACCACGGCCCTGGGGCGGCCTTGCCCGGCATCGCGTATCGCGGCGCCAGAAAAAAGTTGCGCCGGCAAGCCGGCGCAACAGGATGGATTTCGCTGGACTTACTTGACGCTGACCAGCTTGACTTCGAACTGCACGGCCACGTTCGGCGGGAACGGCGTGCGCGGATCGGCGCCGTAGGCCTTGTCCGGCGGCAGCGTGATTTCCCACTTCGAACCGGCCGGCATCTGCAGCAGCGCTTCGCGCATGGCGGGCATTTCGATCTCGCTGACCTTGATGGCCTGGATGTTCTGCGCCGGACGCGCCTGCTGCGGACGTTCGCCCCAGGCGTAGGGACCGGCGACTTCCAGCTGCACGGTGTTGGTCTGGGTCGGCTTGGCGCCGGTGCCGTTCTCGACAACGCGATACTGCACGCCGCTCGGCAGGCTCTTCACGCCGGCCTTGGCCTTGTTCTGGGTGAGGAAGGTATCGCTCTTGGTCTTGTTCTCGGCGGCGGCCTTGTCCCACGCGGCCTTGGCCTTGGCCTGCTGGCGCTGCTGCATGTTCTGCACGGCAGTGCGCAGCTGCTCGACCGGCACGGCAGGCTGCTTCTTGCCATAGCCGTCCTGCAGGCCCTTGACGATGGTGTTCACATCGACCTGTTCACCGCTTTCGATCGCGTTGCGACCCAGGTCGTAACCGAGGGCATAGCTGAGCTTGCCCTTCTCGGTCGAAGTGTCCTGCGCGACGGCGTTGCCGGCGGTCAGTGCCAGGGCCGCGACGGCGGCAGCAATCAAACGCAACTTCATTCGGTGAATCTCCGTGATGGATCGGGGCGGTCGAACCCGCCCGGATGGACGCGCTAGGATAACGGTGCCCCGGCTTAATCGCCACTGACACCGCCCTCCTAGACTCCTCGCCCCGCTTGAAGTTCCGCGGCAGGGGCAGGCCTCGCCAATCTTCAGGAATCCCCATGTCCGAATCGCCCGTCCTGACCACCGACCATGGCGCCGTGCGCCGGATCACCGTCAACCGCCCTGACAAGCTGAATGCGCTCAATGCCGCCACCCTGGACGCGCTGCGGGCCGCCTTCGAGGCAGCCGCGGCCGAACCGGCCGTGCGCTGCGTGGTCCTGACCGGCGCCGGCGCCAAGGCCTTCGTCGCCGGGGCGGACATCGCCGAGATGAACACGCTGACTCCCGTGCAGGGCCGGGACTTCTCGCTGCGCGGGCAGAAGCTGATGCGCCGGATCGAGAAAATGCCCAAACCCGTGATCGCCATGGTCAACGGCTTCGCCCTGGGCGGCGGCCTGGAACTGGCGATGGGCTGCCATCTGCGCATCGCCGCCGATACCGCCAAGGTCGGCCAGCCCGAAATCAACCTGGGCCTGATTCCCGGTTTCGGGGGCACCCAGCGCCTGCTGCGCCTGGCCGGGCGCGCGGCCACGCTGGAGCTGTGCCTGGTGGGCACGCCGGTCGATGCCGTCCGCGCCCGCGAACTGGGCATCGTCAACCGCGTGGTCGCGGCGGCGGAGTTGGAGGCCGAGACGATGAAACTCGCCGACCAGCTTGCCAACTCGGCGCCGCTGGCCCTGCGCGGCGTGCTGGACTGCGTCAACGTCGGTGGCGAATGCGGCATCGAGGAAGGCCTGGAGTACGAGACCGCGCAGTTCGGCCTGATGTTCTCCACCCAGGACATGCGCGAGGGCACGGCCGCTTTCCTGGAACGGCGCAAGCCCGCCTTCTCCGGCCAGTGACCGCGACGGCGTCCTCCTTGCCGAACTGCCTGTGCGGTTGCAGGTCGCCGCAGGGCGCGGCCGCGCACGCGATTGTCGCGGCGCTGGCCGCGGACGACCTGGACCGGGCGATCGAACTGGGATTGCTCGAAAACGTGGCCTGCGAGGGCTGCGACGCGTCTTGTCGGTCGCGCCTGCTGGAGGCACGCGAAGTGCGGCTCACCGCCCTCGCTGCCCGCGAACGGCACCGCGCTCGCGAAGCCCGCCTGCAACGCCGCCAGGCCGAGCGCGACAGGCAGCGGCAAACCGCACGACCCGCTGCCCCCAGTGCCGGGAGCGATACCGGCACCGGTGTAACCGAGCCTGCCCGGCCAGCCCTGCCGTCCGCTGCTGCCGCCGCACTCGCGCGGGCACGAGCCAAAGCCGCGGAACGCCACAAGCCATGACCCCTGTCGTCAGGAAGAAGAAACCGGTCGGACGCCGCCGCATCAGCCTGTTGTCCGCCGCGCAGATCGAGGAGATGTTCTCGCGGCTGAAGGCACTCAATCCCAAGCCCACCACGGAACTGGAGTTCCGCACGCCGTACGAGCTGCTGGTCGCAGTGACGCTTTCGGCGCAGGCCACGGACGTCGGCGTCAACAAGGCCACGCGCAAACTGTTCCCGGTCGCCAATACACCGCAGCAGATCGCGGCGCTGGGCGTAGAGGGGCTGAAGCCCTACATCTCTACCATCGGCCTGTACAACACCAAGGCCGCCAACGTGGTGGCGATGGCCGAGCAACTGATCGAACACCACGGCGGCGAAGTGCCGCGCGAGCGTGCCGCGCTCGAGGCCCTGCCCGGCGTGGGTCGCAAGACCGCCAACGTGGTGCTCAACACCGCTTTCGGCGAGCCGACCATGGCGGTCGACACTCATATCTTCCGGGTCGCCAACCGGACCGGGCTGGCCCCGGGCAAGGACGTGCGCGCGGTCGAGGACGGCCTGGTGAAGGTGGTGCCGCCGGCCTACCTGCACGACGCCCACCACTGGCTGATCCTTCACGGGCGTTACGTATGCAAGGCGCGCAAGCCGGACTGCCCGCATTGCGCGATCCGCGACCTGTGCCGTTTCAAGGAAAAGACACCCGGCGACCCGGCAACCCTTGCCGAATAAGGCGAAAAGCCCTGGCGGTCATACACCCGTCATGACAGGGAAATAAGTCAGCCCTGTCATATTTACGCAATCTTCACGTCCTAGTCTGCGCGCATCTTCCAACGCCTCAGGGCACCCTCCCATGAAACTGTCCCGCAGCACCCTGTCCGTCGCGCTGCTCGCCGCAGTGGTCGCGCCGGCCGCGCACGCCGAAATCGCTCTCGATGTCATCGGCGGTTCCGAGATCTCGTTCGAAGGCCTGGTCCAGGCCGACTACAACGATTTCAACAGCGACTTCGCCAACCTCAATGGCGACTCCCCCGACGGCACGAGCGCCGACAACGAAATGCGTCGCGCCGAGCTGGTGCTGAAGGGCAAGGGCCCGGGCAACTTCGAATGGGTCATCGGTTACGACGCCAAGGCCGACAAGTGGCTGGACGTCAACGCCAAGTACAAGCTCGGCGGCAACGGCAACCATTTCTTCCAGTTGGGCCAGTTCAAGCAGCCCAACAGCCTGGAAGAGTTGTCCTCGACCAAGAACAACGACTTCATCTCCAAGGCGATGGTCACCAACACCTTCGGTGTGGCCCGCCGCCTCGGCGCCGCCTACCGTTACGGCGACAACGACTGGGGCGTGACCGCCAGCTACTTCACCCGTGAGCTGACCGAGCATCCGGCCCCCACGCCGCACGGCCCGGGCTACGGTGTGCGCGGCAACTGGGCACCACTCAACGACAAGGGCAGCATCCTGCACTTCGGTCTGTCGTACGTCGACTACGACACCTTCCAGGACACCGTGCGCCTGCGCGCACGTCCTGATGCCGACCTGGCCGGCCAGCGCCTGGTCGACACCGGCAACATGACCAACGCCGATCGCCAGAAGACCATCGGCGGCGAAGCGATGTGGGTGACCGGCCCGGTCAAGCTGCAGGGCGAGTACATGCAGTCCAAGGTCGAGCGCTACTTCAACGGCAACGCACTGCAGTCGCACGACTTCGACGGCAACAGCTGGTACGTCAGCGGCCTGTGGAACATCACCGGCGAGACCTGGGGCTACAAGGACGGCGTACCCACCACTCCGTTGCCCGACAACCCCGGTTCCGGCATGTGGCAGGTCGGCCTGCGCTACGACACGATCGATCTGAACGACGGCACCGCGATCCCCGGCACCACTCCGACGGCGGCCTCGCGCGTCGACGGCGTGCTCGGCGGCGAGATGGACACCTGGACGGTTGGCGTCAACTGGTACTGGCGCTCCAATTTCAAGTTCATGCTGAACTACGTCAAGGTCGACAGCTCGCGCTACTTCGTTCGCACGCCGGCCGCTCCGTACGCTGTCAATCCGGCCGACAACAATGTCCTGGTCAATCGCGAGATCGACGACAACCCGGACATCCTCGAGGCCCGCGTCCAGTTCTACTGGTAAGCATCCGTACTCGTAAGCATCTCCCTCCCCCTGATCCTCAGCTTCATTTCGGGGCGCGGCCTTCGCCGCGCCCCTTTTTGTTGCGGCCGTGAACGGCCTAGACGTTGTCACACGGCTGTCATTCTCTGGACTCGGGGCTGTCATCCAACCGTTATGAAATGCGCGGCAGGCGGACGCAGTCCGTCGCCTCTCTCCAGGAGACCATCGTGTTCAAATCCATCCATGTCCGCTTCGCGACGCTGGCGCTCGCCACTGCGTTCGTCGCCAACGCGCAGGCCGCCGATGTCACCGGCGCAGGCGCTTCGTTCGTCTACCCGGTGATGTCGAAGTGGTCGGCCGACTACGCCAAGGCTGCCGGCAAGCGCGTCAACTACCAGTCGATCGGTTCCGGCGGCGGCATCGCCCAGATCAAGGCCGCGACCGTGGACTTCGGCTCCTCCGACGCCCCGCTCAAGCCCGAAGAGCTGGCCAAGTTCGGCCTGGCCCAGTTTCCGTCGGTGATCGGCGGCGTGGTGCCGGTCGTCAACGTGCCGGGCGTGGCCTCGGGCGCGATGAAGCTCGACGGCCCGGTGCTGGCCGACATCTTCCTCGGCAAGGTCACCAAGTGGAACGATCCCCGCATCGTCGCGCTCAACGGCGGCGTGCAGTTGCCCGACGCGAAGATCACCGTCGTGCACCGCTCGGACGGCTCGGGCACCACCTTCAACTTCGTCAACTACCTGTCCAAGGTCAGCCCGGAATGGAAGTCGCAGGTCGGCGAAGGAACCGCCGTGAAGTGGCCGCTCGGCATCGGTGGCAAGGGCAATGAAGGCGTCGCCGCCTACGTCAAGCAGATCAAGGGCGGCATCGGCTACGTCGAGCTGTCGTATGCGCTGCAGAACAAGATGGCCTACTCGCGCCTGAAGAACGCCGCCGGCAACTTCGTGCTGCCTTCCGACGAGACCTTCCAGGCCGCTGCCGCCAGCGCCGAATGGGGCAACGCCAAGGACTTCTACCTGGTGATGACCAACGCCCCGGGCGCCAACGCCTGGCCGATCACCGCCACCAACTTCATCCTGATGTACAAGCAGCCCAAGAACGCCGACGGCGCCAAGAACGCCAAGGAATTCTTCCGCTGGGTCTACGCCAATGGCGACACCCAGGCCAAGGCGCTGGACTACGTCCCGCTGCCGGACGCCCTGGTGCAGCAGATCGAGACGTACTGGTCGGCGAACATGAACTACTGAGCCATCCGGCCAGCAGCCGAACCTGAACAAAGCGGGCCTGCGGGCCCGCTTTTTTCTTGCCCGGACGGACGCTACAGAAATGTGACCGTTCGATGTCATCGGGGTGTAACAAAAAGATCATCCAATGGCGCAGCCCGGGCTGGAGCCCGGTTTACCCACCCCCGGAGTTGCGCATGAACCCGTCGTCGGCCCGTCTCGCCGCCCTCGCCTTCGCCCTGACCCTGCCCCTGGCCGCCTGCAAGCCTTCAGGCGACGCGCAGACTGCCGCGCCCGAGGGCAGCGCCGCCACCGCTCCGGCCCAGGCAGGCGACCAGGTCGCCGCTCAGATCACCGGCGCCGGCGCGACTTTCATCTATCCGCTGATCTCGAAGTGGTCGGACGACTACAACAAGGCCACCGGCGCCAAGGTCAACTACCAGTCGATCGGCTCCGGCGGCGGCATCGCCCAGATCAAGGCCGCGACCGTCGATTTCGGTTCCTCCGACAAGCCGCTGTCGTCCGAAGATCTGGCGGCTGCCGGCCTGGGCCAGTTCCCGTCGGCCATCGGCGGCGTGGTGCCGGTGGCCAACCTGGAAGGCATCGAAGCCGGCAAGCTGCGCCTGACCGGCCCGCTGCTGGCCGACATCTTCCTCGGCAAGGTGACGACCTGGAACGACCCCGCCATCGCTGCACTCAACCCCGGCGTCGCGCTGCCGGCGACCAAGATCAACATCGTCCACCGCTCCGACGGTTCGGGCACGACCTTCAACTTCACCAACTACCTGAGCAAGGTCAGCCCGGAGTGGCAGGCCAGGATCGGCGAAGGCACCTCGGTGAAGTGGCCGGGCGGCGTGGGCGGCAAGGGCAATGAGGGCGTGGCCTCGTACGTGAAGCAGATCAAGGGCTCGATCGGTTACGTCGAGCTGGCCTACGCGGCGCAGAACAAGATGGCCTACGCCTCGCTGCGCAACGCCGCCGGCAACTGGGTGCAGCCCAACGCCAAGTCGTTCCAGGCCGCGGCAACCGCCGCTGACTGGAAGAACGCCAAGGACTTCAATCTGGTGATCACCAATGCCTCCGGCGCGGACGCCTGGCCGATCGCCGCCACCAACTTCATCCTGATGTACAAGCAGCCCAAGGACGCCAAGCGCAGCGCCGACACGATCGCCTTCTTCAGGTGGGCGTTCGAGAACGGCCAGAACCAGGCCCAGGCACTCGACTACGTACCGTTGCCCGCGGAACTGGTGCAGCAGGTGGAAGCGTATTGGGCAGCGGAATTCAAGTGACGTTCTGGCCCGCGCTGCGCGCGGCTTTGCCAGAACGTCTTCCCCGCGCAGGCGGGGATCCACGGCGCAGTTGCCATGAACCCGATGGCAACCGCATGAAAGCGCAAATGGATCCCCGCTCATGCGGGGATGACGAGTAACAGGCCCTCAATTCCTCCCCCATGACCTCCACCACCCTCCCCGCCAACGCCATCGACAGCCGGCGCGACGACAAAGACGCGCGCAACGACCGGCTGTTCCGCTATGTGCTGATCGGCACCGTCGTGTTCGTGCTGTTCGCGCTCGCCAGCGCCGCCCTGTCGATGTTGTGGGGTGGCCGCGAGGTGCTGGCCACGACCGGCCTGGACTTCTTCATCACGTCCGAGTGGAACCCCGTCGAGAACAAGTACGGCGCGCTGGTGCCGATCTACGGCACCGTCGTCACGGCGATGATCGCGATGCTGATCGCGGTACCGGTGAGCTTCGGCATCGCCTTCTTCCTGACCGAGGTCGCACCGCGCTGGGCGCGTGGCCCGATCGGCACGGCCATCGAACTGCTCGCGGGCATCCCGTCGATCATCTACGGCATGTGGGGTCTGTTCGTGCTGGTCCCGGTGATGACCGAGTACGTGACCCCGTGGCTCAACGACAACGTCGGCACCTGGCCGCTGATCGGCAAGTTCTTCCAGGGGCCGCCGCTGGGCATCGGCATGCTCACCGCCGGCATCGTGCTGGCGATCATGGTGATCCCGTTCATTTCCTCGGTGATGCGCGAGGTCTTCCTGACCGTGCCGACGCGATTGAAGGAATCGGCCTATGCGCTGGGCTCGACGAAATGGGAAGTCAGCTGGGACATCGTCCTGCCCTACACCCGCTCGGCGGTGATCGGAGGCATCTTCCTCGGCCTCGGCCGCGCCCTGGGCGAGACCATGGCCGTGGCGTTCGTGATCGGCAACAGTGTCAACTTCTCGGCCTCGCTGCTCGAACCGGGCACGACCATCGCTGCGCTGATCGCCAACGACTTCGGCGAAGCCACCGAAACCTACCGCTCGGCGCTGCTGCTGCTCGGCTTCGTGTTGTTCATCGTGACCTTCGTCGTGCTGGCCGTTGCCCGCCTGATGCTGATGCAACTGTCGCGCAAGGAGGGCAACTAATGGTCGCCACCGATAAAGAGATCAAAACGGCCGATGCGTTGTATCGCAACCGTCGCATCGTCAACGCCATCTCGGTCACCCTCGCCTGCGCCGCGGCGCTGTTCGGCCTGTTCTTTCTGGGCTGGATCCTGTGGACGCTGGTGTCCAAGGGGCTGGGCGGCATCAACTGGGCGTTGTTCACCCAGAGCACGCCGCCGCCGATGCAGGAAGGCGGCCTGATGAATGCCTTCTTCGGCAGCGCCGTCATGTGCGTGATCGCGATCCTGATCGGCACGCCGCTCGGCATCGCTGCAGGCACCTGGCTGGCCGAGTACGGCAACGCCCGCAAGATCGGCATCGTGGTCCGCTTCGTCAACGACATCCTGCTGTCGGCTCCGTCCATCGTGCTCGGCCTGTTCGTCTACACGCTGGTAGTGATGCAGACCGGCGGCAACTTCTCGGCGCTGGCCGGCGCCATCTCGCTGGCCTTCATCGTGTTGCCGGTGGTCGTGCGCACGACCGACGAGATGCTGCGGTTGGTGCCGGCGCAGATGCGCGAAGCCGCGTTGTCGCTGGGCGTGCCGCAGTGGAAGGTGATCGTGGAGGTGCTGTACCGCAGCGCATCGGCCGGCATCGTCACCGGCGTGCTGCTGGCGCTGGCCCGCATCTCCGGCGAAACCGCTCCGCTGCTGTTCACCGCGTTCGGCAACCAGTACTGGAACGCCAACGTCCTGCAACCGATGGCGAGCGTTCCGGTGGTGATGAACCAGTTCGCCGGCAGCCCGTACGAGTCCTGGCAGGTGCTGGCCTGGGCCGGCGCGCTGGTGCTCACCGTCTTCGTCCTCATCGTCAGCCTGGTGGCCCGTTCCATCGTGCTGCGCAACAAGATCAGCCATGACTAACATCTCCCGGACTCCGTCCATGAACGACGCCCGCCTCAGTGTCGCCACCACGCAGCGAGAACTCGCCGTCGCAGCGCCGGTCAAGCTCGCCGCTCGCGGTCTCAACTTCTACTACGACAAGTTCCATGCGTTGAAGGACATCGACCTGGAGATCCCGGAAAAGCGCGTGACCGCGCTGATCGGGCCCTCCGGTTGCGGCAAGTCGACCCTGCTGCGCATTTTCAACCGCATCTACGCGCTGTATCCGAAACTCGAAGCGCGCGGCGAGGTGCTGCTGGACGGGCAGAACATCCTCGACCCGAAGTACCCGATGAACCGGCTGCGCAGCAAGGTCGGCATGGTGTTCCAGAAGCCGGTGCCGTTCCCGATGACGATCTTCGAGAACATCGCCTACGGCATCCGCCATCACGAGAAGCTGTCCAAGAGCGAGATGAACGAGCGCGTCGAGCACGCGCTGCGCCAGGCCGCGCTGTGGGACGAGGTCAAGGACAAGCTCGGCCAGAGCGCGCTGGGCCTGTCGGGCGGCCAGCAGCAACGCCTGTGCATCGCCCGCGCCGTGGCGCTGCGACCGGACGTGCTGCTGCTCGACGAACCGACCTCGGCGCTCGACCCGATCTCCACCAGCCGCATCGAGCAGCTGATCGAGGAGTTGAAGAAGGACTATACGATCGCCATCGTCACCCACAACATGCAGCAGGCGGCGCGCGTGTCGGACTACACCGCCTTCATGTACCTGGGCGACCTGGTCGAACACGGCAGCACCGAGACGATCTTCTCCAACCCGACCAAGCAGCAGACCGAGGACTACATCACCGGTCGATTTGGGTGACGCAGGCCGCTTGCGCGGCACTGCCGCGCGGCCTGCCGAACGCCCCGGCCATGGATGGCCGGGCCGGACCCGAAGCCGGCACGTTTCCGCCATGGACGGCGGAGCAGATGCGTCTAGCGACGTAACCGACAGGACACCAGACATGGGCAATCCAATGCACGATCACATCGTCAAAAGCTACGACGAAGAGCAGCGCCGACTCCTCAACGAAACCCTGCGCATGGGCGAGATGGCCGCCGCGCAGCTGCAGGCCGCGCTCGACGTCGTCCAGCGACGCGACGACAAGGCCGCCGAGCGCATCATCGCCAACGACGAGGCGATCGATGCGCTGGAGCAGGAAGTCAGCCACGACGTCATGAAGCTGGCGCTGCGCGGACCGATGGCGCGCGACCTGCGCGAGATTCTGGCCGCGATCCGCATCACCGCCGACATCGAGCGCATCGGCGATTACGCCGCCAACGTCGCCAAGCGCTCCACCGCGCTCAACCTGTTGCCGCCGCTGCCGCACGTCAGCGGCCTGCAGGCCATCGGCGCCCTCGCCGTCCAGCAGGTCCGCGATGTGATGCAGGCCTATCGTGACAGCGACATCGAGGCGGCACAGCGTGTGCGCGCCCGCGACGCCGATATCGACGTCGCCTATACGGCGCTGTTCCGCGAACTGCTCACCTACATGATGGAGGACGCGCGCAGCATCACCGCCTGCACGCATCTTCTGTTCATGGCCAAGAACATCGAGCGCATCGGCGACCACGCCACCAACATCGCCGAGAACGTCTGGTTCCTGGTCAAGGGCGAAGAACTGCTGCCCCCGCGCGAGAAGCGCGACGACAGCAGCACGACCGTCACGCCGTGACAGGCGTTGACGCCGAGGCCACAAAACTGAACACGTAGTAAACCTGACGGCGCGGATGCCCATCCGCGCCGAATCTTTGTCCGTATCCCCCAACTCTTGGCTTATGTGCGGGTCACGCGACGTGCGCAACATGGTCGGGTTCGAAAATGGCACCGCGGCTCCATATCACCCGGGAAGCGGTAAAGTCGCGCCTGCATCGGGCGCGTGCTTTGGCGCGAGTACCTGGATCCATGAGCTTCCCATCGGCCCGACCTGGTCCGGACCGTCACCCTGCGGGCCTGCCCGCTTCCACCGCAACTGGAGCTTTAGACATGTCGAAGCAAACCAACAAACCCGTCGCCCTGGCGATCGGCGCCGCCCTCGTCGGCGGCCTGGCCTTGTCGTCATCCGCATTCGCGATGACCGACCTGGCGACCGGCTACATGCTCGGTGGCGAGCAGGCGGCCAAGGCCGGCGAAGGCAAGTGCGGCATGGAAATGGACGCAAACAAGGACGGAAAGGTGTCCAAGGCCGAGTTCACCGCCGCGCACAAGGGCGAAGAAAGCAAGTTCACCACCCTCGACGCCAACAAGGACGGCTCCATCGACGCCACCGAAATGAAGACGCACAAGGCGCGAATGGAAGGCAAGTGCGGCGAAGGCAAGTGTGGCGAAGGCAAGTGCGGCGGCGACGAGAAGAAGGCCGACATGGAAGGCAAATGCGGCGAAGGCAAGTGCGGAGGCATGGCGTAAGCCAACCGCGCAGACCGCATGACCGCAGCGCGCTCCATCGCCAGCGATGCCGTCGGCCTCGGCCTGCGGCGGGCCCTGTTGGGCCCGCTGCAGGAGGCGGCGTACGACGGCCCCCGGCGCGACTTCGACTTCCTCGAATGCGCTCCCGAAAACTGGATCGGTGTCGGCGGCCGTTTCGGCGAGGCTCTGGAGCGCCTCAGCGCGCGCTTTCCGCTGGTGTGCCACGGCCTGTCGCTGTCGCTGGGTGGCTGCGCGCCGCTGGATGAAACCTTCCTCACCCGCGTGCGGCATTTCCTGGACGACTACAGGGTGCCGATCTACAGCGAGCACCTGAGCTACTGCAGCGACGACGGTCAGCTCTACGACCTCCTCCCGATCCCCTTCAGCGACGAAGCCGTGCACCACGTCGCCGCGCGTATCCGCCAGACGCAGGACATCGTCGGCCGCCGCATCGCGGTCGAGAACGTGTCCTACTACGCGACGCCCAGTGTCGACGCGGACCAGCGCCCCCTGCGCGAAATCGAATTCCTCAATGCGGTGTTGGCGGAAGCCGACTGCGACCTGCTGCTCGACGTCAACAACGCCTACGTCAATTCGATCAATCACCGTTACGACGTCCATGATTTCCTGGCGGCGCTGCCGGGCGAGCGCATCGCCTACATCCATGTAGCCGGCCATTACGACGAAGCCGAAGACCTGAAGGTCGATACGCATGGCGCGCCGGTGAAAAACGAGGTGTGGGAACTGCTGGGCGAGGCCTATCGGCGCTTCGGCCCGCGCCCCACGCTGCTCGAGCGCGATTTCAACATCCCGCCCTATGCCGAACTGGTGACCGAACTCGATTCGGTGCGGCGCATCCTTGGCGACAGCGCGACCTCAACCTCACGCCATGCACGCGCCTGAAGCCCCTTCCCGCCTGCGTGCGCAGCAGTTCGCGTTGACCCGGCACCTGCGCGATCCGCAGGGCCAGCCGGCGCCCGCCGGCATCGAGGAGCGGCGGCTGGCGATCTACCGCGATCTGTTGTTCAACAACGTCGACAGCCTGCTTGCCGGAAATTTCCCGGTGATCCGCCGATTGCTGGGCGAGTCCGCCTGGAAGGGACTGGTGCGCGAGTTCTTCCGCGACCACCGTTGCCAGACACCGCTGTTCCCGGAACTGCCGCGCGAGTTCCTGCGCTTCCTCGAAGCACGCGAATCCAGCCATTCGCTGCTCCTGGAAAAGCCCTTCCTGCTCGAACTCGCGCATTACGAGTGGGTCGAACTCGCCCTGCAGATCGCCCAGGCGCAGGCGCCATCCTACGATCCGCAAGGCGACCTGTTGGACGACGCGCCGGTGCTGTCTGCTCTGGCCTGGCCTCTGGCCTATCTTTGGCCGGTGCACCGGATCGGGCCGGAGTACCAGCCCACCGTCCCGCCCGCGGAGCCCACCCTGCTGCTGCTGCGCCGCGAGAGCGACGGCGACGTGCGTTTTTCGTTGCTCAGTCCCTTGGCGTACCGGCTGCTGCAGCGGCTGGGCGAGTCGTCCGGCCTGAGTGGGCAGGACCAGTTGCAGGCGTTGGCCCAGGAAGCCGGCAGCGACGATGTCGCCTCCTTCCTGGAGCAAGGCCGCCAACTGCTCGAACAGCTGCGCGCCACCGGGGTGATCCTGGGCAGCGCGCCGGCTTCGTCCTGACGCTCCGCGCCAAGGGATTTGCGGGCGTCTGCTAGGCTTTCGCCATGCCCAATGCCGACACCGCCGCTGCCGTACCCCGCCTGGCCACCCGTTTCCGCGGCTTCCTGCCGGTGGTCGTCGACGTGGAAACCGGCGGTTTCGACTGGAACCGGCATGCCTTGCTGGAGATCGCCGTCGCGCCGATCGACATGGACGAGAACGGCCTGCTCGTCGTCGGCGAGCTGACCAGCAGCCACGTGGTTCCGGCACAGGGCATGGAGATCGACCCGAAGTCGCTGGAAGTCACCGGCATCGACATCGACCACCCGTTCCGCGACGCCAAATCCGAGCGCGTCGCGCTGGACTGCGTGTTCGGCCCGGTTCGCGCCGCGCTGAAGAAACACGGCTGCCAGCGCGCGATCCTGGTCGGCCACAACGCGCACTTCGACCTGAACTTCCTCAATGCCGCGGTGGCGCGCAGCGGACACAAGCGCAATCCGTTCCACCCCTTCAGCGTGTTCGACACCGTCACACTGGCCGGCGTCGCTTATGGCCAGACGGTTCTGGCTCGTGCGGTCCAGGCCGCCGGACTGGAATGGAACGGCGAGGAAGCGCACTCGGCCGTGTACGACACCGAGCGCACTGCGCAGTTGTTCTGCAAGATCGTCAACGCTTGGCCGTCGCCGCTGCCGCTCGTCGCGCCGCGGACCGAAGAGGTCGACCCGGCCGATCCCTGCGCTCCCTGATCAGGTCGCCCCGTCAGGGCGTAGCCAGCTTCAGTCCGACCAGACCCGCGATGATCAGCCCGACGCTGAGCATGCGCAGCGCGTTGACGGGCTCCTGGAACAGCACGATGCCGAGGATCACGGTGCCGACCGCGCCGACGCCGACCCAGATCGCATAAGCGGTGCCGACCGGCAGCGACTTCATCGCCACGCCGAGCAAGCCCAGGCTGATCGCCATCGCAACGACCGTGCCCACGGTAGGCCACAGGCGGGTAAAGCCCTCGGTGTACTTCAGGCCGATCGCCCAGCCCACTTCGAACAGGCCGGCGAGTACGAGGATGATCCAGGCCATGACAGCGCTCCAATCGATTGGGGCCGTCCCCGGATGGG
This sequence comes from Lysobacter niastensis, assembly GCF_031457115.1. Lineage (GTDB taxonomy): Bacteria > Pseudomonadota > Gammaproteobacteria > Xanthomonadales > Xanthomonadaceae > Lysobacter_J > Lysobacter_J niastensis_A. The sequence goes on along the minus strand of NZ_JAVDVY010000001.1, from coordinate 1,408,011 downwards.
ATTGGAGTGGCGGGGTCGTCCCCGCTTCCTGGTGACGGCGATTATTTCACGGGCATGCCGCGCTGGCGTACCGCCTCGAACAGGGTCACGCCGGCGGCGACGGAAACATTCAGGCTCTCCACGCCCGCACTATCGGCACCCGGCATCGGGATCTTCACCAGCTGGTCGCAGTTCTCGCGCGAGAGGCGACGCAGGCCGTCGCCTTCGCCGCCCAGCACCAAGCCGATGTTGCCGCGCAGGTCCAGCGAGTAAAGCGAGGTTTCGGCTTCGCCGGCCAGTCCGTACAGCCATACGCCGAGCTTCTGCAGGTCGCGCATCGTGCGCGCGAGATTGGTCACCGGAATCACCGCGATGCTGTCGGCGGCGCCGGCCGAGGTCTTGCGCACGGTGGCGTTGACCTGCACGGCCTTGTCCTTGGGGAAGATCACCGCCGTCACCCCGGCCGCGGCAGCGCTGCGCAGGCAGGCGCCGAGGTTGTGCGGGTCCTGCACGCCGTCGAGGATCAGCAGCAGCGCGCGACCTTCGGCAGCCTCGACCAGGCCTTCGAGCTCATTCTCGTTCCAGGTCTTGGCGGCGGCATAGCGGGCCACCACGCCCTGATGACGGAGGTTGCCGACCACGCCGTCCAGCGCCTGGGTGGCGACGCGGCGCACGTCGATGTCAAGGCGCCGCGCATTGGCCTCGATCTCGGTCAACCGCGGGTTCTTGGCGCCGGCTTCGATCAGCACCTCGCGCACGTGCTCGGCATCGTGCTCGAGCGCAGCCGCCACTGCGTTGATGCCGGCGATCCACTGCTTCTGACTCATTGCGTTTCCACACCATGTTATGGGCGCCGGAAGGCGCCTGTGCCGATGTCGTCCCATAGGCCGGGCCTTGGCCCGCCATTATCGAGGGAAAACATCTCGCGACGCGGGCCAGGGCCCGCCCTGCTCAATATTTCTGCTTGACCCGCCGCGCCGGTTGCCCTCGCGGTGGCAGCGCCTTGGCGCCCCGCTCTTCCACCAGCTTGAAGTCGATCTTGCGGTCCTCGACGCTGGCCTTCATCACCACGATGTTGACGCGGTCGCCGAGCCGGAATTCGCGCCCGGTGCGCTCGCCGGCCAGCGTCTTGCGGATCGGGTCGAAATGGTAATAGTCGTGCGGCAACTGGGTCACGTGGATCAGGCCGTTGACCTTGGAATCGTCCAGCTCCACGAACAGTCCGAAGCTGGTCACGCCGCTGATCGTGCCCTCGAACTCGCCGCCGACGTGCTGCTCCATCCAGGCCGCGCGGTAACGTTCGTCGACCTCGCGCTCGGCCTCGTCGGCACGGCGCTCGCGCTCGGAGCACTGCAACGCCAGCGCGGCCATCCCGCTGGGCGAATACTGGAATTTCTCCGGCTTGGCTCCGCTCAGTACGTGCTTGATCGCCCGGTGTACCAGCAAGTCGGGATAGCGCCTGATCGGCGAGGTGAAGTGCGCATACCACTCCAGCGCCAGGCCGAAGTGGCCCACGTTGTCGGGCGAGTACACCGCCAGCGACTGGCTGCGCAACAGCACCGATTCGAGCAGCGCGGCGTCGGGACGCTCGCGGATCTTCTTCAGCAACGCCGTGAAATCGCGCGGTTCGACCTTCGACCACGGCGGCATGCGCAGCTTGAACTCCTTCAGGAACTCCTGCAGGTCCGCGTACTTCTGCTCCGGCGGGCGATCGTGGATGCGATACGGGGCCGGCACGTGGTGCGCATGCAGGTACTTCGCCGCCTCGACGTTCGCGGCGATCATGCATTCCTCGATCAGCTTGTGCGCGTCGTTACGCTGCAGCATGCCGGCCTGCACGACCTCGCCCTGCGGACCGAGCACGAAGCGCACCTCGCTGGACTCGAACTCGATCGCGCCGCGGCGCTCACGTGCCTTGGCGAGGATCTGGTAGAGCTGGTGCAGGCGCTGGACGTTGGGCAGCAGCGAGCCGATCCGGCCCAGTGCATCCTCGCGCGCATCGTCCGGGATGCCCTCGCCGACCGCGTTCCAGACCTGGGTGTAGGTCAGGCGCGCGTGCGAGTTCATCACCGCCTCGTAGAACTTCGACTGGGTGACCACGCCGTCGCGGTCGATCTGCATGTCGCAGACGAAGCACAGCCTGTCGACCCTGGGATTGAGCGAACAGATGCCGTTGGACAGGGTCTCCGGCAGCATCGGCACGACGAAGCCGGGGAAATAGACGGACGTCGCCCGTTTCGTGGCTTCCTCGTCGAGCGGCGTCCCGGGACGCACGTAATGCGACACGTCGGCGATTGCCACCACCAGGCGGAAGCCGTTGCGGTTGGGCTCGCAATACACCGCGTCGTCGAAGTCCTTGGCGTCCTCGCCGTCGATGGTGACCAGCGGCAGCTCACGCAGGTCGACGCGCTGCGCCGCGGTCGCCTCATCGACGGTCAGCGGCACCGCCGCGGCTTCGTCGAGCACGGCCTGCGGGAACTCGTGCGGGATATCGTGTCCGTGGATCGCCGCCTGCACTGCCAGCGAGGCAGTCAGGCGGTCGCCCAGCACTGCCAGCACGCGCCCGATCGGTGGACGCTGCGGATCGGGCGCCTGCACCAGCTCGCACACCACCAGTTGGCCGTTGCGCGCATCCATGTGCGCGTCCGGCGGAATCATCACGTTGCGCTGGATGCGCCGGTCGTCGGGCACGACATAACCGATGCCTGCCTCGATGACGAAACGGCCGATCAGGCGGTTGAGCCGGCGCTCCAGCACTTCGACGATCGCGCCTTCGCGGCGACCGCGCCGGTCGACGCCGGTGACGCTGGCCAGCACGCGGTCGCCGTGCATCGCCTTGCGCATCTCGAACGGCGGCAGGAACAGGTCGTCGCCCCCGGCCTCCGGGCGCAGGAAGCCGAACCCGTCCGGGTTGGCGATCACCACGCCCGGCACCAGGTCCATATGCTGCGCCGGCGCGTATTCGCCCTTGCGATTGCGCAGCAACTGGCCGTCGCGAACCATCGCGCCCAGCCGCTTGCCCAGCGCCTCGAAACGGTCCGGTTCGGTCAGGTGCAGGTGCTGCGCGAGCGCCTCGGCCGGCTGCGGCCCATCGGCCGCCTCCAGCCATTGCAGGATGACCTCGCGGCTGGCGATCGGCTGGGCGTAGCGGTTGGCCTCTCGCTCGGCATAGGGGTCATGGAAGGGCGCAGGCGGCCCACCTCGGCCGGCACGTGCCGGGCCTGCATCGCGAGGCGACTTGCCGCCCTTCTGGGCAGGCGGTCCGTGCTGGAGGTTCTCCGGAAGCCAGCCTGGGCGCTTGGCCGCGGGCTTGCTGCTGGCTTTGCCGGCGGGGCCGGCGGATTTGCGTGCGGAGGTGCCGGACTTGCCGCGACTCGGGGGTTTCTTGCTCATTCAGCCATGGTCGCACATCGGCATGAACGCGACGTCGCCGGGCTGTTTTCGTAGCCGGAAAACCGGACTGGATCGCCGGGAAGAAATCGGCTGCCGCAGAAACGACAAACCCGCCATTCGGCGGGTCTGAAGATCGGTGCTGCCTGCGTTTTCTGCTTGCAACGACCGCTTTGTAGTGGTCAGGAGAGGACTCGAACAATGCGATGAACCTACTTGAAAATAGGTTCTTTGCAGTTACGCAAAGTTACATGCCCCCAAATATGCCCCCTCCAATGGTGCTGTTCGTTACTTGGAAGCGACAAAGCCCGCTGGGCTGCACAATCATTGCCGGGTCGATGCGCACAAACGACAACTTGCCCGGCGAAGACGGAGTCCTGTGCACAGGTTTGCGCTGGGTAACGGCGAGGTAACGCTCGTTGCGTTACCGACCAGCGCCTCCTCTGCCGACAGGCCACGCTGGGCTTTTTGAGCGGCTCGGCCGAAGGGCCCGGTGGCTGGCAACCGCCGCGCGACACCGAATCATTTCGCGCGCTCGCGCGCGTCAGGATGCCTTCCTGAGCCTACGACCCCAAGCCGGCGGAGTGCACGCGCCGGCTGGCGCAAGAAGGCTATTCCCGGGGCTCCGAGTGGCCGCGGTGTTCGACTTGCTACGTACTTTCAATGGTTGCAGTCGGTGAGACAGCGCCATGATGCAGTTGACCTTTCCATTGGAGGTGCCGATGGACAAGGTTCCCAAGACGCCCCATCGCCTCCTCAACTACGAGGACTGCAAAGGCGCGATCGATTCCTTGTTCCAGGATGCCCTGAGAACGGAGTCTGACCTCGCTTTCCTCCAGTTCCTGGCCTTCGCCGAGCGATTTTCCAATCTCTCCGTCTACAACGCGATGTTGCTTCGCGTACAGCAGCCTGGGCTCACGGCGGTCGCCACGATCAGGAAGTGGGCGGACATTGGGCGATGCCCAAAGCCCGGCGCACGTCCGTTAGTGATCCTACAGCCCTTCGGGCCGGTCTCGTTCGTCTATGCCATGGAGGACACGGAGGGGCGAGCTGTTGATGGCGCCGATTCCAGCAGCCTGTTTGCCACGGGTCCGAAGTCACGAGCTACCTACGAAAAGATTAGGCATACCGCAACGGATCAGGGGGTCCGGGTGCAAGAAACCGCGTTTGGTCAGGCCCTGGCGGGGTTTGCGCAGGTCGGGCACCAGATCACAGCGCGCGAGGTCTGGGAGAAGGGGAGTGCCGCCCGATGGGACATCGTCGTCAACGCCAATCTGGACGAACCGAGCCGCCTAGCAACCCTGACCCATGAGCTGGGGCATGTGTACTGCGGGCACCTAGGTGGGCATCCGGATGGACGCTGGGCCGGCCGCCGAGGGTTAGGTCACGCCGAGCGTGAACTCGAGGCCGAAGCCGTTGCATGGCTGGTATGCGCCCGGAATGAGGTCAGCCCCCGTTCGGCGCAATACCTGGCGAGCCATGCGCGACAGGCCGACTTGGGTGCCATCAGCATGTTCGCCATCTACGACGCGGCTAACCGGGTGGAGTCCAGGTCATCGGCCGTTAGAAAGCGGACGTCGGCGCGCCTCAAAGGGCTGGCGAATCCAGCCACAACAACCGCGGATGCGTAGGTGGAAACCCTGCCCCTCGGAGGAAGTGCCTGGGCCCGACATCGACGCTGCTCGGCCGAGGGCATAGCTCGGTTTGAATGAATTGCTTAGGCCCCAGCGGCCTACCCATCAGACGATGCCCCCCGTAAAGCCGTGCTCACTGCCGCCTAACGCCTGAATTAAGCCGAGCCGCGAAGCGGCTTCGGCTTGAATGAGTTGTTAGGGCTCATGCCGGTGTAGTTGAAGCTACAGACATGGCCCCCAACCTCCGACTCCAGGATGTCAGAAACATACGCCTCGTACTTGCCCGGGCGATTGAGCACAGGCTCAAGCGGGCCACCTGAAGTGCGAGCCTGGAATGTTGCAGGTATCTCCGCCCGCGTAGCGGCGGCGAACTGATCAGGGGACATCAGTTGCGACTCATCGTCAGCAGGCAGCCCCACAACTAGGAAGTACCAGGTGTTGTCTGAGACGCGACGGATAGCCAACTCGCGGCCATGGCCCTGCCCAAGAGTTAGCACGAGCGTGTCCGATACAGAGAGGCTTTCGGGGGAACAGGACAGGACGCGGCTGTCCCTGAACCACTCGGCGGGCTCATAGTCAGACCCGGTCGCTTGGCCGGCGAGCAGAAGTACGGCTACGAGGATGTTTGTCACGAGCCCTAACGCCTGAATTAAGCCGAGCCGCCAAGCGGCTTCGGCTTGAATGAATTGTTAGCGCCCATCCTAGCTTGGGAGCAAGGCTGCAGCGAGTCGATGGCAGCGACGACCAACAACCCGGTAACGGACGTGTTTGAGCAAGGACTCCGTTAGGGAAGATGCAACTGTGTCGTTCGCTGGACCTATCCAGAAGCCATCGTTCATGTGGTAGATCTCATACCTGACCTCTTGAAAGAGGAACTCGCAGACCGAAGGCGCGGAAAGGAATGTGGGCCTCTTGGAGCGGTCCGGGAAAATCAGGTTTGGGACCGTTTCCAACTCGCGGCGCAACGCCCACAAATTTGTGAGTGAATCAGGCACTTCAAATGCCCGGAGAGCTCCCGATCCTTCCCTGAGTTCAAGAATGTCTGCCATGGGCGCTAACGCCTGAATTAAGCCGACACCAAGCGCGTAGCGATTGGTGTTCGGCTTGAATGAATTGTTATGCGGCACGGCCCAAAGGGCTGAGAACGTTGAACCGCCACTCCCCAGGGCGACCCGCGAGCCAAGGATGCCACAGCCTTTGACGTTGGGCTTGCCCTGCGGCCCATGACGAGAGGTGCCGCCGAAGCAAAGGGAATCGGGGTGCGGCAATGGCGCAGCCGAAGGGCGAAGCGCCACCCGCCCCGACGTGAGGGAACGCAAGGACCACAAGCCGGAGCCGACGGCGCACGATGCGGGAGAGTGGCCGAAGGAACCCGATGCGAGTTGCTTTCGCCGGTGCCGCATAACGCCTGAATTAAGCCGAGCCGCGAAGCGGCTTCGGCTTGAATGAATTGTTAGGCACCACCAGCATTTGGCGCACCCTCGGACTTGCCCACCCAGCCGGCCTCAACGATGGCGACGGCTGACAGAATTTCCTGCGCAAAAGCCCGCGCCTGTGTGACGTCAAACTCGACCGCAGCCTCGTACGGCATTGCTACGACTTTGATGAAGATAACTCCCTCATCCTGGCGAGCCTCGCAGCTCACAGTCTCTTGGTACGGCTTTTCGGGAGTATCAATCATGTCTGTTGTGGTGCCTAACGCCTGAATTAAGCCGAGCCGCGAAGCGGCTTCGCGCTTGAATGAATTGTTAGGCCGCGCGCCCGAGGAGGGCCGATGCGACCGCCAAAGCAATGATTGCAAGGATGGTGCTTGCGAACCAGACTGCCGCCGGAACGAAAGGGCCAACGAGCAGCCGACGAATACGGTCAGTCTCTGTGGCAAGGATTGGCTGAGCGGCATTTGCCTTCCGGAGCCGAGCCCAACCAAGCGAGAAGAAGACGACAAGTGAAAGGAACAATAGGCAGACCGCCGCTGTAGCTGCCCAAGAGTCTCTGCTGTTGATGTTTGAGGTGATCAGCAGGGCAGGAACGATGCCGATGACCGCGAAGCAGAAGGCAAAGCGCGTCCAGGAAAGCTTTAGGGTCTGAGTCATGTTTGATCCGCGGCCTAACGCCTGAATTAAGCCGAGCCGCGAAGCGGCTTCGGCTTGAATGAATTGTTAGCGCCCAGTCTTTGAGCGCCAGTACTCGAGGGCTGATCGTCTCGCGCCGATCTTAATGGGGTCACACCAGACTAGGTATCTGCGGTTCAAGTAGTAGAGACCGTACGCCGGGATTGCGGTTAGAACCAGAAGCAGCCAAGGGTGTGATGAAACGATTGCCTGAAACGCGGGGATCTTTACTAGTTGCCAAGTGGTTATCGGCGCTACGAGCAGGGATGCAAGCAAGAAGAAGAATGAAAAGACCAGATATCGATAGGTCCAACGAGTAACAAGCTTTGGGCTATCGATTGACTCAGTAGACAGCTTCCACCTGGCGATGTGCCGCATTGCAATAAGGCCAGCGCAGCCGGCGATCAGAATGTGACCTACAGCGAACTCACCAAAGCTCATGGGCGCTAACGCCTGAATTAAGCCGAGCCGCGAAGCGGCTTCGGCTTGAATGAATTGTTAGGTGCCGCCCGTGTTGCCAAGCACCGCATACGAGAAGCCCCAGTAAAGCAGCGGACCACAGAAAAGACCATACAGCCCCACCACAAAGAGTGCGGTTCCAGCCTGTACCAGAACCCCATCTTTGCTTGGCCAAGTCTCGCGAATGTCCCGGGTGCCGGCAACAAGGAGCCAAGCTAGGCCGGCCACAAACACGATAGATGCCGTCTTGCCGAGGAAGGCGCGCACCGGCAAAAGCCAATAGCCCAGTGCGACCAGGACCATGCAACTGTCTGACAGGAGCTCTGCAGCAAGGAAGCCTTTCGATCCCCGGTCGCGGATCTCGTCGCGCACCCAGAAGAATGTAAAGGCGCCGTAGCCGCCGAGATATGCGTATAACCACCAGGGCATGCGCGGCACCTAACGCCTGAGCTAAGCCGACCCGCGGAGCGGGTTCGGCTTGGACGAATTGTTAGACCTATGGCCGAGAGCGTGCAAGCGCTGTCCAGTCACGTTCCGGTTGCATCCCGACGCTCTCGACGAATCTTTCATAGGTGCCGTAAATGGCTTGAGGAGCCGATGATTGCTGCCCCTCCCACTCGAGCTGAGCGCACTGAAAGCAGATCTCCAGCGTGCGCGTCTTATTTGATTTTGTGTAGAACTCAAGCCGGTGATGCGGCTCGAAGATGCAGGCTGCCGCCCACATGCTCACATGTGAGTTGGTAGAGCTGAGTGCTGCAGCTAGCCGGGCTCTATCAGCGTCCGTGAGGACCACTGACTTGTACGACCTCTCCGGCAGGAAGTGCTTGTTAAGGTCGCTACCATCGTAGAGATAGGAATGCTCAATGGCGACAACTCGGTCTGACTCCTCAATTGCGCTTACGAGCTGCCGCAGGAATCCTTTGCCAGCAGTATTGGGCGGCTCTGCGTCAATGCCGGAACCCTCCGTAGCTGGCTCAAAGGTGACCCCGGGCGGAGTGCCATCTGGGTATGAATGATGTTGTTAGGGCCCACCCGCAGTAGCAGACCCGAGAGCATGCACCCCAGCGCGCTCAGAGCGCCAAGCATAGCCAGCTTACCCGCACTAAACGGGGTAAGAGCGGCGAAGAGCAGCCAACTGATGGCGAACCCAGTAGCCGAGGCAACTACAAGCTGCAGCCAGATTTTGTCTCGGTGCGCCTTGGGTAGCAGACCGACGACGGCGGGCAGCAGCAGGCCGGTAAGAACAGCGGGCGCAGTGCCGAAGAAGTAGGCCCAAGCCAGAAAAAGGGGCACCAAGTCCAAGTTGGCCGACGCCTCCCCACTGACTGCGACGCTCATGAGTAAAGGCATGGCGCCGACAAACGGCCCCAAGACAGCAAAGAGCAGTGTCAAGCGCCAGTTGAGCCAGCTGGGAGCTCTCATGTGGGCCCTAACGCCTGAATTAAGCCGAGCCGCGAAGCGGCGTCGGCTTGAATGAATTGTTAGGCGCCGCCCAGCCAAGCACGAGGCAGTTCACGCCAATGCTGATTTGCGGTTTGCCATAAAGGCCAGCACCCCATAGGCGATGGCTCCAGACAAAGCCCCAAAGACTGCGAACGCCAACACAAACAACAGCGAATGGACCTTGGAGAGAGTTGTGAGCCCGACAAGCAGACCAGGAACAACGCCTAGCGTGATGAACAAGCGTAACCTTAAAAGATTCATGCGCCGCAGTACAAAATAAGCCGGAATTCCGACAATAGAAGCAATTGGCAGGATATAGAGGGCTGGCACCAGAGCGATAAATGGGACAAGCACGAGCTCACCGAGCGAGCGCCGCTCAAAGGGCTGTTCAACGAACTCCGCCCCACCCATCAAGAGCATAATGAGGGTGCCCGATGTGTAGGCAGCCGCCGGCAGCGCCAAAAGTAGGTGGACTGCACTGCTGTGTGATCGCGTGATCATGGTGCGCCTAACGCCTGAATTAAGCCGAGCCGCGAAGCGGCTTCGGCTTGAATGAATTGTTAGGCCACTCAAGAGTGACCTGGATGGAAGTTGCCCTGTACGTCAGACGTTGGATCCTTGAACTCGACCCACAGGGACTCAACTATTTGCAGCGCCGTTTCTGTTGGGTCTGCCCCATTTGTCTCTTGCATGGCGTTGGCGACGTGTCGGATTACGTCCGCGAGCATGATCCCCCAAGCAGCGGCCTCGTTGTGGCCTTGGGCCTCCCACATGCCCACGTTGAGGCTGCAGTGAAGCCCACGCTGAGCAACCCAACCACTAATCATCTGGATGGAGTTCTCGTCTCGCTGCGCTGCAGGTGGAATTACGAGAGTCTTCATAGGGGCCTAACGCCTGAATTAAGCCGAGCCGCGAAGCGGCTTCGGCTTGAATGAATTGTTATGCGACGTAACGCAGACCCAGGAGTGCTGGTCTACGAGTCGCCAAGTGCCTGCCGAATGAGCGAACGACCAAGTCTCTGCAATGCACCAATTCTCGCGTCGGCAGTACAACAGCTTGTCGCTTGCAGCGTACCAGCGCTCCTCTACTTTCTGGGGTGGATTGGAAAGCGAGGACTTAGCAAGAGACCTGAGAAGAGCTGCGTCCGGAGGCGGGCTCACAAGTGGACTCCAGCCCGCTGGCTCCTCCGTGAGGCAATTGTCCGAAGACACGGACGCTTGCGGCTGCGAGGCGCAACCGGATAGTGCAAGGCACATTGAAGCCGCAATTAGTCGCATAACGCCTGAATTAAGCCGAGCCGCGAAGCGGCTTCGGCTTGAATGAATTGTTAGGCCCCAGCCGACATAATCCGAGGCCACTGAAGCGCAACTACGAACAGAGCCACGGCAGATGCGGCAGCCGCCAGGACGATCAAGCCAAGGAAAAAAGGACGCTCCTTCCTCATGACCACTAGCCCATGGAACTCTGCCTTGCCACCCCGCAACGCGCGATAGCCAGCATAAGCAAACGTGCACGCAACAAGTAAGCACAGAAATCGGGCTATCAGTTCAAGAGTGAATTCCATGAGTGTCTGGTTACATTGCCCTGGCCTAACGCCTGAATTAAGCCGAGCCGCGAAGCGGCTTCGGCTTGAATGAATTGTTAGGCCCAAGCCGGCGCCGGTAGTTTACCGAGAACCACAGGCCGAGCAGTCCAAATATGAGATGCATCCAAGCTTGGCGCGCCAGGTAACTTTGCCACGTGAGCTGGAAGTGTGTGTTGAGAGCAAGATGCAGCACCACCGCAAGTGGCCCAGCAAGTGCGCCAGCAAGGTACGCGACCCAATCGCTGTGAACTTTTGTCAATGCAAGTTGGATGGGCGTGCAAATCAGCACGAGAAAGAAAGCAACAGCAGCAAGAGCTATCAGCCAAGCGTAGTGAGCGTCACTTGCCCAGAACCACCCCATATTCCACCAACCGATACATAGCCAGGCAAAGAAGCCGGCTGTGCCAAGGCCAATGATCTGCTTGATGTAGAAAGCGACAATCTTCATTGGGGCCTAACGCCTGAATTAAGCCGAGCCGCGAAGCGGCTTCGGCTTGAATGAATTGTTAGGGCCACGAATATACGTGAGCCCGAAATGTTTGGCGCGGGAGGCCCGGGATGCTGAGGTTGGCCCGGTGCCGGCAATAGCACGACGTGTACATGCCAGAGGGTGAGCGGTACTTGGTGCGGACAAACAAATGGCTACCAATGCGCTGGACTGAGGCCGAATGAAGGGCCACGCCACAGTTTTCAGGTTGATCGATGGCAAGCTGAAATATAGGACCGGACCAACTGCTTTGGACCTTGGTCTCCATAGAGGGGGACTCATCGCAGATGCCCGTAGACGTTTGGACGCCTGGCAGGGCTAGCGGCGTGAGCGAAAAATAGGTAGCGGTGACGCCAAGCGCGATGAGCAAGGTTAAAGACGCTGTCTTTAATCGAAGACGCATATGGCCCTAACGCCTGAATTAAGCCGAGCCGCGAAGCGGCTTCGGCTTGAATGAATTGTTAGATGCCATCCGACCTCCTCAAGGAATCAGGAAAATTGCGGCCAGTGGCACCAAGTTGAAAAGGAGAATGCCGATCTTGTACACGGCCATGCCTGAGTAATGAATTGCATCAAATGTCTCAGCAGAGAGCTTGAACCAGCGGCCATGCACTGCATACATCCAGTCACGGGCAAAAACAAAAGCCAGGAACCAGATGAACAAAATTGCGTAATTGAGGCCCAAGCACCAGAGAAGGAAGTCTTTGATCTCATTCAAAAGTCACGACACAACTCCTATGGCATCTAACGCCTGAATTAAGCCGAGCCGCGAAGCGGCTTCGGCTTGAATGAATTGTTAGGGCGCACAGGCTTGAACCCCTGCACTCTCTGCAACCCACATGAGACTGAATAGTAACGGGATTGCTACGATCAGCCCCAACCCACAGAAGCCTACGGCGCTCTCGCGCGACTTAGCCCAGCCCACTGGTGCGGCGCTCACTATGAGAATGAGCGCAGCCAGCACGGCCCACCATGATGCAGTGAGAAAAGGATCTGCCGCCTCTAGTGAGCCTATGCCACTTTTGCCATCAAAGAGGCAGCCCGCATTCCAGCTAGAGCGGTAAGCAAAGAATGCGCTTACCGCCGCTGACGCGTAGAGGCAGATACCGAATGCATGTCTACGAGTAAGTTTCACGTGCGCCCTAACGCCTGAATTAAGCCGAGCCGCGAAGCGGCTTCGGCTTGAATGAATTGTTAGCACCCATCAACCACCACGCATAACGAGCTTGGTCTCTGGGCGCTGTGATGCTGGATAGAACGACCATGGCTTGCTGCCTCCGCCATCGAATACTCCAAGATAAATAGGCGAACCAGAACATTTGCCGGAACTGATATTTCCGGTGGAAGTATCGACCACCACAAACTCTGAATAGCTGTCGAGCATCACGATGGTGTCAGAGCAAGCGTACAAGTTGGTTGCGGAATAGCCGCCAGTGTCTTTCGCGAGTTTGTACCGTGCCTCCTTGAGCCCAATCTTTCTGACGATCACCGTGCGGTTGTACTCGGCCAAGTACGGATGCGCTGCGTCCAGCTCGATGCTATTGATGCGCCACTCTTTGGCTCCAAGAAGGAAGCGTCATGCTTCGTTGAGCCACATGCCGCACACAAGAACGCTAGGAATACGGATGCGAGAATCTTGGACATGGGTGCTAACTACCTAATAGACGGACCCGTGGGTCCGGTTATACGTCTGACGCCACACCCCCAGCGAATGGGCTGTAACCCCCTGATTCGGCTTGAGCTTATGCAAGCTCGGTCCGGCTAACAAGCCGGCGTATAACCGGACCCAGCGGAACCACATCCGCCCGCGCGGCCACACGCTGGAGCCTCTGCCGTTACGATCACTTGGGTGTACCGAAGCGAAGGCGCCGCCATGTGCTACTCCGCCCAGATCCGGCAGGACTACCGCAAGTTCACGAAGGAGTTCGGGGCCACCCTGAGCATCCGAGACTTCGTGCGCCTCTACTGGCAGCGCCAGGAGGACGGCGGCCGGACCAAGATCCCGAAGGCCATGGACGCCGAGTTCGCCGGCACGCCCGGCGATGAGGTGGCCGAGATCCGGCGCCTCGTGGGCGAGTTCAATACCCAGCAAGCGGCCAAGCTTGAGCAGGAACTGTTCAAGCAGACGAAGCGCCTCGCTGACGCCCAGCGGACCCTGCTGACGAAGACCACCAAGAAGGCCCAAGAGGACGTTCGAATCTCCACCGACAAGATCGAGTGGGCGAAGGGCAAGCTGTCCGACTTGCAGCGCACCGAACTAATTGGTGAGGACTCGCGAATCTTCCCGGGCTGGTACGCCCCGGTCATGGTCATGGAGAACGGCCAGCGCGTGGTCAAGCCTATGCGCTACCAGTGCCGGTTGGCGGGCAAGCCAGCGGACTACGACTTCAAGTACCCAGGCACCTACAACGCCAGGCGTGACAACCTGGAAGGATTCTGGGGCGACCTATTCGGCTATTCGCACGGCATCACCGTAGTCAATGCGTTCTACGAGAACGTGAGCAGACACAAGGTGGAGGGCCGCGAACTGGCGCCAGGGGAGAAGGATGAGAGCGTCGTGCTTGAGTTCCGGCCACAAGCGCAGCAGGACATGCTGGTCGCCTGCCTATGGTCGCACTGGCAAGGTCCGGGCGGTCCTGACCTGCTCTCTTTCGCTGCTATCACCGACAACCCGCCGCCAGAAGTAGCGGCGGCTGGCCATGACCGTTGCATCATTCCGATTAAGCCCGAGCACGTGGACGCTTGGCTCAACCCGGATCCGAAGAACTTCGCGGCGCTGTACGCGATCCTAGACGACCGGGAGCGCCCCTACTACGAGCATCGCCTGGCGGCCTGACCGGGTTGGATGCTGCCACGCGTTCCCTGCAGTGGCGAGGTTTCTCGCCCTCTGGAGCACGCTCATGTGCATCAAACTAGCTGGTGTCGGCGGGCTACTCTTTCTTCTTGCCGCGTGCACCACACCCAACAACAGCGCTGAACAAGCGGAAGTGACACCCCAAGAGGTGGCGGCAATTCAACCGGCTGTCGCCATGGTGAACAACGGATACGTTTGCACTCCTAGACCCGGCGGAGGAACTTACTGCGCGTGCGACGAGAATTCGGACCAAGACGATATATTTAGTTGTACAGGCATGGAGGCGATGTGCAAGAAGCTGGGCGGCACGCACAAATGCTCTGGAGCAAATCCTCCGCCGCCGCAACCCAAGAACTGGTGTCATTGCACTTTTCGGCTCTCGGCAGGCTAGTCGCGTCGCAACGTCCGTGACAGCAGGGCTGAACAATCCGGCCATGCGCCCGCCCCACCCCGCCCTCATTTGGCGTCCGGCAGCCTCGTATGGGTACGAGCTGACCATAGACGGCTTCACGGAGCCTCTAGGCCGCGCCGTGCAACTGTCCAGCGGCAAGTGGCGCACCGTGGCACGCGCGCCAGGCAGGCCCAAACAGGGCGCTACAGCGGGCAGTCCGGAACAGGCTAGGCAATGGCTAACCGCATGGGCTACGCCGATTGCTTGGCGTCACCGTCCCACGGTTCCGTTTGGGAGCTAACCCCCCTACTTGTTTTGCTCCTCGGTGCTTACGCCACCGGCCCCGAGGAGGATGGTGGTATCGTCCGCGCGATCACCTAGGGGGTGTCGTCATGCGGTGGATTGCACTGGTAGCGATGTTGGTCGTATCTGGATGCGCTGGAACCTCTTCCAGCGTCCGCTCCGCATATAGCGGCGGCCCAAGCGACCGATTCGCTTATGAGATCGACAACTACGGCGGGATGACGCCGGAGGGTCGGACGATCCTGATCTCCCGCCTTCGTCAGCAGCTTGCGTCCGCGCTGGCCGTCGAAAACGACCAAGGCGCGAACCGCATCAATATCCGCATCGACTACTACCGCATGCGCCACGGCGCGGCTCGGGCACTGGTCGGCGTTATGGCCGGACAGGATCACATCAAGAGCAGTGTCACGGTCACGGCGCGTGACGGAACATTGCTCGGCTCCATAGTGGTGGACTCTAAGAACCCCACCGCCCTCTTCACAGCGAGAGGGGCTAATCGAGGAACACGCAGACGAGATCGTGGCGTTTGTTCGGACGGGGAAGTCGCCCGATGCCCTGCTTCCGACCTCAGCAGTACCGCCATCAGCGCCCCCTGCCCCGACTGAGTGCAAGGCGTGCGCAAAGATCGGAAGCGGGATCTAGCTAGCAGTCACAGGCTAGGAGTCACACGGAACTGATCTGAATGTTGTCGAAGATGCTGTCTGAGCCGCCATCACCGGCCATGCACACGGATCCAATGGGTCACAGCCAATAGGGCGAAATTTCATTGACCAGAGTGTGTGCAAGACATCTGACGTGCCATGCAACTCAGCAATCTGCTGTAGAGCCCTTCCCGCCGATCGGACGACGACCTTCTCCAGCTCTGCCGCTTCTTCGTGGGTTGCGATCAAGCGGTTATTCATGAGCCCCAACGCCTGAATTAAGCCGAGCCGCGAAGCGGCTTCGGCTTGAATGAATTGTTATGCCCCATTTGCGGCGGCCTTTCTTGCACGCCATGCAGCTAAGGCCTGTACGACATGCTGCAGCCTAGCGGCTTGCTCCTGAGAGAGCGGTGCGCGCTTAGCCTTGCGCAGTATGGACTCAAACATATAGCCAGACCGGAAGAAATAGGGACGAAGCTCAAGGAAGCAGATCGCTGCCTCCATGGACTCAGGATCGCCAGCCACGATGCGGTCGAGCGCCCCATCAAAACCTCCTGGAAAGGCCAGCTCGTCGTATCTGGAGTGGAAGACCTCGCAGGCGCGCTCCCACTCTCGGCGTTTCTCAGGGTTTCGATCCCGCTGTGCGAACGCCTCGTGCACGCGGGAGTGCAACCGCGAAATCTCCCCTGCGTTCGATTGGATCAACTGTTTGAGGCGATCTGAGGAATGAGGCATGACGCCTGAATTATGCCGCCACGAAGCGGTTCGCATTGAATGAATCGTTAGGCCCCATCAGAGAGGCCACGTGTGCCGCCACCGGCCGAATGAAGCGACGATCTCCCTTACCTCGGACAACTCGATCGCTAGATCGGAGATTAGGTAGCGCATCTCCTTTTGCGGCCGCGAGTTTGGCAGACCAGGTGCGACATTGATGGCGTGCTCCCCATGGAATGCCCAGCGGCCGTGAACAAATGAATTGCGCTTAGAACGGTACCCGTCCATAGCGATATACCACTGCCGGAAGCCAAGAACGCAAGCGTCATGGCCTGCGAACTTGTGCTCCACGACCTCACGCAGGGAGTCGATCTTCCCCTTAAAGGAGAGTCGGGAAATTAATGGGTTAACGGCATCGACATCGGAGCCACCTACAGCGTTGCGCAGGTACAGGCCGACATCGAACTCAAGACGGGAGAGAGCGAAGACAATGTGACCGACGATTGCGGCAGCTTCAGATTCCAGATGTGCCTTGTCCGAGCCGTCCATGATCTGTCCTTGGGGGCCTAACGCCTGAATTAAGCCGAGCCGCGAAGCGGCTTCGGCTTGAATGAATTGTTAGAACTCAGCCCGGCATCGACCACAAGCAATGCCTAACCGCATCCGCTTGGTCGGCCGCAAGTAAGGACTTTGGCGTGCTCCCGTCAAGGGCGGGCACCTCGCGAGCGAGCCACGCCAAAGAGTCGCTCTGCAAATGGAAGTACGTAGCCCAGGCAATGTCCTCATGGCCGCCGCAAGCCGCAATAAGCTCTGCTGCGAAGGGGCAGCTGTGAAACTCATCGTGGCAGATCGCTGCAAATGCATTCCAGCGTGGGTCCATGAGTTCTAACGCCTGAATTAAGCCGAGCCGCGAAGCGGCTTCGGCTTGGATGAATTGTTATGCAGCACGGCCCAAAAGGCTGAGAACGTAGAACCGCCACTCCCCAAGCCGACCCGCGAGCCAAGGATGCCACAGCGCTTGAGGTTGGGCTTGCCCAGCGGGCCATGACGATGGATGCCACCGAAGCAAAAGGAATTGGGATGCGGTAATGGCCCAGTCGAAGGGCGAAGCGCCACCCGCCCCGACGTGAGCGAACGCAAGGACTAGAAGCCGGAGCCGACGGCGAACGATGCGGAAGATTGGCCGAAGGAACCCGACGAGAGTTGCTCTCGCCGGTGCCGCATAACGCCTGAATTAAGCCGAGCCGCGAAGCGGCTTCGGCTTGAATGAATTGTTAGCTTTCCCAGTCATAGCCCATGGCAGCAAGCTTGTCATGGAGCTCCTGTTGGCTTAGGCCTGTGTGTTGAGCCCTGCCAATGTCGCTGTTGAGATCAGTTGCTTCTAGCGCTGGGCGTGCCTTGGATGATCCGAGATGCACCTTGACGCTGCTTCCGACAGCTCCGGGGAAGGCGCCTAGATGATTGCAAAGGATGCCATCGACTGAGCCGGAGACGGCTACGGCATATGAACCAAGGAACTGACTGAAATCACTTTGCGAGATCTCTGCCCACAGGGAGAGAATCCACGGGGACTCAAGTCCAGAGACCGGGATCTGGAAATTGGCTAGAACGAAACAGCGAGTGCCGTCGATGCAGCAGAAATCCGGTGTCTCCATGACACGGCCGTTTTTTTGCTCCGGAGATAGTTCCCAGACAGCGTCTGGTTGGGAAAATCCGTATCCAGGCGGCCATTCGTCATGTTGTGTTCCGCACACGCTGCATTGATGTGTCATGGGCAAGCTAACGCCAGAATTAGGCCGAGCCGCGAAGCGGCTTCGGCTTGAATGAGTTGTTAGCGCTCATGGGTGGGAACCCAAACCCATAGCCCGGAGCGTGCGCCCTCCGAACGAGAGGCGCCCTGGAAGAGTAACTCTACCGCCTCACTATGGCTCGCCGGCCGCCATGATCCATGGGCGCCATGGCGCCCACGCTTTACGAGAAGGCCGCTGTCTGCCCGACGAACATCAAGTGAGCAATCGTTATCGTCAGGGTCAGGTACTGCGACCTCTACGCCGACAGACAATGCGGAGACTAAGTCCGACAGCGTTGAGCGTAGTGGCTCAGCCAGCGAGGTAATGTTGTGCAGCATTCCGGTGCCGACATCTCGGCTGGACGATACCGTGAGAGGCAGGGCGGCTAGTTCCATGAGCGCTAACGCCTGAATTAAGCCGAGCCGCGAAGCGGCTTCGGCTTGAATGAACTGTTAGGCCTCGCCCACGAAGCCATTAGCGATGCTCCCGGTCTAGCTCGACAGGTATTGCGGCACTGCGGAGTAGCGTAAGTGCGAAGAACATGCCAGGAAGGCCCAGGGCCGCGACTACCCCGAATAGGGTGGCGCTCTTTCCAAGCGCTCTTGCAGCCTTGGCCACATAAATCGCTGGCAGCAGGTTAAAGAGCAAAAGCGGGATGAGCAGCCACTCATTTGGATAGCCGAACTGCTTCAGGGCGAAGGCGGTGCAGACGAATACGACCACTTCGACAATAAAGAAGCGCCACGCAGTTGAAAGGTTCTTGTCCATAAATATCTGCAGAGTCTGCTCGAGGCCTAACGCCTGAATTAAGCCGAGCCGCGAAGCGGCTTCGGCTTGAATGAATTGTTAGGCGCCCTCTCACCACATTGGAGCATGGCGCGAGAGCAACCAAATTGTGCAGCCTAGGGCAGCCAAGCCAGTCAGCTCTACGAGAAGGCTGGTCCACTCTGACGTCTCATCAAGATCCCTGAAACCAGTATCCGGAAACCGGCCGAACGTAAGAACGCGCCAGATAGTCCATCCAATTGACCAGCCAACAGTCCGGACCATGAATTCCCAGCCGAGCCACCAAAGGGCCCGGGTTACCCAGAGTGCTGGGCGGATGAGGTCAACTGGTTCGAGCATGTGCACTTCCCCGTGTGCGCCTAACGCCTGAATTAAGCCGACACCAAGCGCGTAGCGATTGGCGTTCGGCTTGAATGAATTGTTATGCGGCACGGCCCAAAGGGCTGAGAACGTTGAACCGCCACTCCCCAGGGCGACCCGCGAGCCAAGGATGCCACAGCCTTAGACGTTGGGCTCGCCCTGCGGCCCGTGACGGGAGGTGCCGCTGAAGCAAAGGGAATTGGGGTGCGGTAGTGGTGCAGCGGAAGGGCGAAGCGCCACCCGACCCGACGTGGGCGGACGCAAGGACTACAGGCCGGAGCCGACGGCGAACGATGCGGAAGATTGGCCGAAGGAACCCGACGAGAGTTGCTCTCGCCGGTGCCGCATAACGCCTGAATTAAGCCGAGCCGCGAAGCGGCTTCGGCTTGAATGAATTGTTAGCCCCACGCCGGGGCTGTACGGGACAGCACGACAACGACAGACAGAGCAGAAAAGCACACGCAGACGCGAGCTAGACCGCCCCATATCTGATTGTCAGTGTTATGTGCGCAACGCCAAATGCAGATCCAGGAAAATATGACGTAAAGCGAGTAAACCCCCCAAGGCACAGCCAAGATGACAGATGAGCCAGGCCGCGGGGCCACAGCGGCGCTCATGAGCGTAATTACAAGCAGCGCAACAAACTGCCCAAGAATGCCGAGCACCCAGTAGGCGTGCCACAACCTGGCAGAGCCTCCCCAGCAGCGAGTAAAGAAATTCGGATCGTTGCTCGACCCGATGGCGCGGCGAGACGATGCAAGGGGTGAGCCTTTGCTGGCTGGCGGGGCGTATGGGTTGGAGTCGTTCACGGCCGGTCCTTTGTTCAAGGGCTAACGCCTGAATTAAGCCGAGCCGCGAAGCGGCTTCGGCTTGAATGAATTGTTAGCTGTACTTGCGCTCAAAAGCGTCACGTGAGAAGTCCATGTAATAGAGAGCTGCCTCAATGGCCTGGGCTTGGCCATTGACGATCTTTTCTATGTGCTGTTTGCGGGTGAGCCATCCTAGGACGCCCACACCGTCAGAGATGCGGTCGGACCATATCAGGTACTCGGACTTGCCAACGGGCCGAACCTCCATGAAGTCCTTCTTGCTGCGATACAGACCGACACCAAAGGACTCGCCTGAAAGAGAGGCCTCCGCAGCCGCGATTAGAGCCGGAACCTGATCCTTTGAAACAGGGCCAAGCTCCTCAATGCCTGACTCATCGAAAGCCTTGTATGCGCGCATGAGCTTCCTGTACAGCTAACGCCTGAATTAAGCCGAGCCGCGAAGCGGCTTCGGCTTGAATGAATTGTTAGGGCCCACCCTACGACACGCGGCATGCGTTAGTGAAGCGACGGCGATGCCACACAGGATTGCCCAGAAACCCATTGAGAGGGACGCCAGCGAGACTACTAGCCCCGGGGCTGCGCCGGCCAGCAACACGTAGCGCCACTGGACTAGGTTGCGCTGCAACAGAACGTAATAGACAGGAGCACCGAGGAACACAACGAAAGGCCCGCCAATTAGAGCCGTATAAGCAAAACCCAACCAAGCGGTTGAACCAGGGTCCACAACGGAGTTGGTGTGGAGCAACGAATCAGCGTAGCCGAAGGCCGCCATGGCCCCAGCAACAGCTAGCACCGCTAGAAACGCGACCAGCTCCACTGCTGCAAATTGCCGTAGACCGGTCATGTGGCCCTAACGCCTGAATTAAGCCGAGCCGCGAAGCGGCTTCGGCTTGAGTGAATTGTTAGGCGCACGCCGGCGGAGCCAAGCGTAAGCGGCGGCTCCGTAGACAAGAGTGCCTAGGGGAAATGCACCTAAGAATGTAAGAGATGAGAACAAAGGGCTTTCCGGAGACACGATGGCGTGCCATGTCGGGAGTGATTGCAAGAGTGGCTCCTGCCAGAACAGAGCCTTGGCCAGCGAAAATTGGCCATAGCTCATAGCAGGCCAGGTGGCAAAGGAAAACGCCACGGTTACCAAGAACCCAATGACCAGCGATATGAGCAGTCGAGCCATGTCGGATAGCGCCTAACGCCAGAATTAAGCCGAGCCGAGAAGCGGCTTCGGCTTGAATGAATTGTTAGGCCGCATTGTGCATGACGCGCCACGACTCGCAAACGCCGCCAAATGGCTCCATGGCCGCAGTGACCCGCCGCTGGATGGACGTGACACCCTCATAGGTAAGACGGTCTAGAACCTGGAACTGGACATAGCCAGCCATATCTTCACCGGGTGGGTAAAGGCCGAGCTCACCGTGTTGGGCCCGCAGCCATTCAAGCGCCGCATCCGGCGGAGGCCAACTCTCGAAGTCGACGTTGTAGTCGACGGAGTGCGGTACGGAAAAGTCGAAGCCGTCGGCTGCGAGATTGCGGAAGACTCCGCCATCTGTGTCATCTGGCCAATCTGCGCTGAGGTGTGGCATGCGGCCTAACGCCTGAATTAAGCCGAGCCGCGAAGCGGCTTCGGCTTGAATGAATTGTTAGGGGGCAAGCCGCAAGCCAGGAGCGCCCGCCGCCCAGATGAGAGCAGTAACCGCAACAGCCGCCAACAAGGCCGCCTGCAAGGGAATACTGCCGATAGCGAGGTTGCCAAGGAAGTCCAAGCTGAGGAAGTAACGGTGAAGCGGGGACAGCCAGATGCAGAATGCAGCAGCTACCTCAACCAACAGCCCAGCACCAAGCCAGACGATTGGGTTTCGACGAGTAGCAAGAAGGCGCCACTGAACCAATGCGGCTACGCCGAAAACCGGCAGCCACAACACCGCGAGAAGCATCACCAGTTCAATCGGTGTGATGTAGTCCTCCACGCTGCCCCCTAACGCCTGAATTAAGCCGAGCCGCGAAGCGGCTTCGGCTTGAATGAATTGTTAGAGGGCGGCTTTGTGGCTTGGAGGCAGAAATACGGTTCGTGCTCAAACTTAACCTTCCAACCATCTGCGGCTCGAGAGAATTCGTACATGTTTCCGATCGCGTTGGATCCCTCGTAGAGCCGGAACTTACCCGTGCTCGACATGTACCAGACATGGGAAAGCATCGGGTCGAGTTTCAGGCCCTCAGTCATCCTATCAACCCCGACGGGCTGCCCAGCCATTCTGTAGAAGACTTCACCGTCAAAAGATTGCAAACAGATTCCGCCTGCACACTGCAGTTGGCCTAGCGAGTCAGCCAAACAGCCCTTTGGTGCTAAAGAAGAGCAGCCCGCACATAACAATGCCAAGGCCAGGATTGCCCATCGCATTGAACTCTCCCCCGCCCTCTAACGCCTGAATTAAGCCGAGCCGCGAAGCGGCTTCGGCTTGAATGAATTGTTAGGCACCCCGAACCCGGGAACGCCCAGTGGCCCACAGTATGAGTTGCGGGAGCGCAAGGAAGAATACGAAGTTGCCGATGATGGCCGGGATGGTGGTGATACCGACGTAGTCGGCGCCGCGCGGGTCGAAGGCAGCAGCGAAGAACGGAAATCCCATTACCCGCCAGGTCTCACCCTGATCTTGCAAAGGGTATGAGATGAAGTAGCTGCCAATGCCGAGTAACAGGCCGAGCGGGCCAGACCACCGGCGAGCGATGAGCCAGCGTGGGGTAGCAGCACCGCCTGCGGCCCGCCGCTTATTGGAGCCGGCTGCAATGGCCGCCAACACGATGCCGAGTATTCCAACAATGGCAAACCCGAGTATCAGCATAGGGGTGCCTAACGCCTGAATTAAGCCGAGCCGCGAAGCGGCTTCGGCTTGAATGAATTGTTAGGCGCCAACAACCAACCGAAGCGGGTCTTTGGCGCAGCGAAGAATGTAACGCTGACCAGCCACGAGATGCACCACAACCGACAGAACTCCACCGTCCTTGATGCCCATGCAGCCCGCCATGATTGTGTACTGACCAGGGCGAATGTCCAGGTTGGTGAGTGCCACCAACGGATCTAGGTCACCAGGCGGCTTCGGCGGTAGCGCGGAGCCACCATCCGGGAAAAGGACCTGCGTGACATATGCGCCATCAGTGGCCAGATGAGCAAGGCCTGAGTCCGAAGGTGGCCGAATAGCCGCCGGCGTCGCAGCGCATCCAGTCAGAAGAGCAATCAGAACTGGTAAGGAGGCGAGCTTCATGCGCCTAACGCCTGAATTAAGCCGAGCCGCGAAGCGGCTTCGGCTTGAATGAATTGTTAGGCCCCAAGCTCACGCAAGCGAGCCTCAACCAAGTTCCGGTCCGCGAGGCGGCATGCAGCGAGAATGTGCTGACCGAATACGTTGGCGGTGATTATGAACATGCCGATGCCACCAACAACAAGCCCAAGCAACGCCGCCACAAGTTGTGTCTTGGACGGCTCTCCAAATACCTGGAGGGCAACAATTGTGGCAGCCACCAAGCAAAGCCAAATGATGGCTTTCGCGAGCAAGCCGAGTGACCGCGGGGTTCGCGGGCCGTCGATCTGCTGAAGAACACCGAGAAGAAAGCGCTTTTCTTGTTTGGGAGTCACGTCGGTTCCTATTAGGGCCTAACGCCTGAACTAAGCCGACACCAAGCGCGTAGCGATTGGTGTTCGGCTTGAATGAATTGTTATGCGGCATGGCCTGAGGGCTGAGAACATTGAACCGCCACTCCCCAGGGCGACCCGCGAGCCAAGGATGCCACAGCCTTTGGAGTTGGGCTTGCCCGACGGCCCATGGCGAGAGTGGCCGCCGAGGCAAAGGGAATTGGGACGGGCAAATGGCGCAGCCGAAGGGCGAAGCGCCACCCGACCCGAGGTGAGCGAACGCAAGGACTGCAGGCCGGAGCCGACGGCGAACGATGCGGGAGAGTGGCCGAAGGAGCCCGAAGAGAGTTGCTCTCGCCGGTGCCGCATAACGCCTGAATTAAGCCGAGCCGCGAAGCGGCTTCGGCTTGAATGAATTGTTAGGCCGCGACGCGATTGATTGCACTACGCGCGCTCCACAGCCAAGTTGATCTCGCGGAGAACCGTTGGAAACGCAGAATCTGTGTCTTCAAACTCGAAGTGCTTGAACTCCCCGCGCTCCGTGGAAACGTACAGATAGTCCACATCGCAGCAGCCATTTGGCCACACACCGATAGAGGTAAGGCAGTTTTCACCATCAATCTTGACCGATAGGCCGCTCGGCCCGACCACTTTCATGTCAATCCGACTGCGCACATGGGGATCCAGTTGTGCGCAAAGTCTTTCATGTAATTGATCAACTGCGATATCGCCCATAGCGGCCTAACGCCTGAATTAAGCCGAGCCGCGAAGCGGCTTCGGCTTGAATGAATTGTTAGGCCGCTGCGTCGAGGACAAGTAAAACCTCGCTTGCGGCCACTGTGACTACACCGAACTCCCCAGCGATACGGTACTCGCCCGGCCGGACAAGCGACAGCTCGTCGATGCAACCGTAATCAACGCTACCGTCCGGGTCTGCGGTGGGGATGACTGATTCTTGCGGGAGTAGGCCGCGAACCGCCGAAACTCCAGAAAACGCAATGGCGCCAGGCCTATAGCAGGCCCACTCACCATTGGGGGGTGGTGATGCCTCCGGATGGCTCTGCAGAAGGCTCGCTAGGACGTTGAAGGTGAGCGAATCAGTGGCTTGATGCCACGAGAGAACAAATGTGTCTTCCAGCAGGATGTTGTCAAACGCCTCAATGCTCATGAGCGGCCTAACGCCTGAATTAAGCCGCGCCGCGAAGCGGCGTCGGCTTGAATGAATTGTTAGGGGCCGCACCGAACCGAAGCCCCCGCCAACTGGAAGAACGGCCCGTTTATGTCAGACCCCGACCGCTGCCGCAACTGAAGGGACATGGCAGTGTCGGGAAAGGTGACGCCCGTGCACCTCGTTGCCGTGGCCATGGCTTCGGCAATGAAGTTCCGGCACAACGGCTCAAGGGCCTGCATTCGTTCCTGGGGCGACAGGCTTAGGCCGCCAATAGAAAGCGTGCAGGTGAACTTGGATATGCCGTTTGGCAGGATCTCCTGTCCAAACTGCATCAAGTAGGGCGCGTGAACTACTTGAATCTCAAGCTCGCACAGTTCGGTCGGATGCTCGGTAGCACTAAGTGCCAGGCCCGAGGTCGCCAGCAAAATGGCTGATGCAATGGCCAATCGCACATAGCCCCCTAACGCCTGAATTAAGCCGAGCCGCGAAGCGGCTTCGGCTTGAATGAATTGTTAGGCCGCGCCACGACCAAGCCCCGATGCAGCCGCCCTACGAAGGAACCATGCCAAAGCGCCGACCAATATGTAAAGGCTGGCATTAAGGGGGACAACCATGGCGAGTGTCCCCCGCGAGCACGAATCAAGCGGAGAACACGCCGCAGTTGCCAGGAACAGCGGATAAGGCGGACAAAGGATCAGCACTACGAGCAGCAGCGCTGTAGGAAAGATAGGCACGACCAAAGAAATGGAGAAAACGGCCAACGGAACGAATGCGCCTATTCCACCGCACCAAACCACGAACTTGGCGAACCTTGTCATAGCGGCCTAACGCCTGAATTAAGCCGAGCCGCGAAGCGGCTTCGGCTTGAATGAATTGTTAGGCCGCAAGCACACGGGCCATCAACTCCGACACGAATAACCACGAAATGACTGGAATGACGGAGCCTGCTAAGAAGAGTTTGCGCGACGCGATGCACGAAAGAATGCCAAGCAAGAGCGCTTGAGGAAGGCAGCCAAAAAGGAGTACCAGTCGGAGCAGTCCCGGGGTAGCTAAGGGCACTAGCCTGCGAATAGAAGCTTATTGCGATGCTCAGAATACCAAGAGCTACTAATAGCGATGCCGGAACAATGCGGTTGGGTGGTGAGCTGGGAATTTGGCTATCCATGCGGCCTAACGCCTGCTTCGGCTTGAATGAATTGTTAGGCCGCAGCCTAGATGATGTGAGCGCCATCCAGGCCGCCTACGTAGATCTGCATGGACTCGTACTGTTCCGAAGTGTCGAGTAGTTGCAACTCTAGCCCGTTGGCGAGCCGAAGACTAAGGCGCTTTGGATCCAACACGACAAATGCCTGTAAGGCCGTGTTGAGCATCTGATAGAAAGCCGACTCAGGCCAGCCGCCGGCTTCCCAGCTCCCGATCAAGCCGCCGTTGCGCCTTACCTCTACCCTGGACTGGATTGCAAATGTGACCGGGCCAAAGGAGAACTGCAGATCGTAGGGGCCAACGCAAAGCTGCGTGGTCTCTTGTCCTAGTGCAGAAGAAAGATCTAGGTCAGCAGGGAATCCGTACATGCGGCCTAACGCCTGAATTAAGCCGAGCCGCGGAGCGGCTTCGGCTTGAATGAATTGTTAGGTGCCACGCTGAGGAAGCGTGACATCTATGTGTTTGCTAAAGATTGGGGCGAGAAGCAAGGCCGAGCCGAGCGCAAAACAGATGGCTAGGGAAATGGTGAGGCCGACCGCCACAGTAGCCCGATAGGCGAGGCCGGTGCTGCGATGAGCCCGAATGACCCATGTGATCGTTGCCATCCACAGCACGACCAGGCTGACCAGAACTACAAGAATCCAGTTGGGCAAAAGATAGAACAGAAGCATTGCCACGGCAGGGATCGGCACGAACCAGCCAAGACAGCTAAGCAAGAACCGGCGCCGAGGAGAGCCGATTGTCCTCGCCTGGCTCATCTGAGCCTGCGGTGCTTGATAGGGGTTTTCACGGCCGTCGAAGGTTGTCATGGCACCTAACGCCTGAATTAAGCCGAGCCGCGAAGCGGCTTCGGCTTGAATGAATTGTTAGGTTGCGCCCCAGATGTGTCAATCCAATAGCGTCGTTTGGGGCGGCGTAACGTAGCGTCCTGATAAGTATCCTCAAAGACGCCGTTGCTCTTCTCAATCACGCGAATGGAAGCGGCGTTGTCGTCGTCGCACGTCACCAAGACGCGACCCAGGCCAAGCTCATCGTGCGCGAAGCGCACCGACGCTTGAAGGATCTGCGTCGCGTAGCCGCGATTCCGAAACTCCGGAAGAACCGCGTAGCCAATGTGTCCAGCCACCTTCCCGAGTAGTGGAGTGAGTGTGTGGCGAATAGAAGCGCGTCCAACGATGCGTCCGTGGTCAAACGCGAACAGAAAGGAAGATGGCGCCACATCGGGCGGCAGTCCACGCCCGGCGCGGTGATCGTCCAGGACCCGAAGAAAATCGATGTATGTCATGTCCTGGCGGTAGTCCCGCAGGAATGTTGGATTGTCGGCAGGAACTGCGGAACGCGCTTTAAGGAAGGCGTCCTCGTCGTCTGTCCGAGGTTTTCTCAATTCAATCATGAGCTGCGAGAAGTCCTCACTAGCAACCTAACGCCTGAATTAAGCCGAGCCGCGAAGCGGCTTCGGCTTGAATGAATTGTTAGGCCATGGCCCTAGTGCCATGACCGTGTGGACGAATCATACGTATAGGACTCACCCAGCGAGCGGCCAAACCACACCTCATAGGCGTCGATGCCGGTGGGCTGATAGAAAACAGGGCCGGCATCTGAAACCCCCGCAAGGGATAGCTCGGAAATGCCAACAGGAAGGCGGCCACGAGCGGACCGAAACTGCTCAATTGCTGCAACAAGTGTGGATGCCTGGCGGTACTCAGGCCAAAGGTTGGGGTGAGTGGCGTACCAACCCCAAGCTGCGGCAAGAACGAGCAGAACGACGAATCCTGCCCCAATAAACCGAACTGGTCGTTCCATGGCCTAACGCCTGAATCAAGCCGAGCCGCGAAGCGGCTTCGGCTTGAATGAATTGTTAGACGATGGCCAGTGGCTCATCGGCCGGAATGTAATCGTAGCCAGGTTGCCACGGAAATCGGTGCTCCCGGTCCGGAAGGAACATGACGACCGCACCAAATGGCCTTCCGCGGTAATGGCGCAAAGCCCCGCCCAAGTATTCCCTGAAGCAGTCCTGGCGCACGGGCCTAAACACCACCATGTAGCCGCCGGCAAGGATATTTGGATCCTCGATATCCGGGCTGATTGCGTGGCCGTCCCTGAACAGTCGGGCACATTCGTCAAGCAGAGAATGGGCCTTTTGCCGCTCAAGGCCGAAGATCAGAACCTCCGGCGCTCCATAGGACTCGCTGAAACCAATGGAGTAGGTGAAGCAGTCTTGACCATCTTGAGTGGGGAAGACATGCAGGCAATGCCAACCGTATTCCCGGATGTCATCCGCGATCTTTTGATCCAAAGTCGTGAGATCCCCACCCATCGTCTAACGCCTGAATTAAGCCGAGCCGCGAAGCGGCTTCGGCTTGAATGAATTGTTAGGCGCCATGCCCGTGATCCACGGCAACAACTTTGCCCGTGCCAACGACGGTAGCGCCCTCCATGGAGCCAGCAGCAGTTGAGAACTGTGTCGAACTTTACAGGATAGCCTCCACGATACTCTCTCGACGCGCCTAATTCCGGGCGCTCCAGATTGGGGGCTGCATGAAGAAGACGATCGTGATCGTAGGGGGACTTCTCGCAGGCATGGTGTTGGCATCTACGGCCTTGGCCGATGTTAGACCCGCACCGACACCGACACCGACACCGACGCCTGGACTGAAGGTAGTCCTGCGAGAGTACGGCCGCAGTTTCGTGCTAGCGCCGGGCGAGACAGGCGGCGTAACCAGTGTTTGTTTGCCCGGCGAGACGGTACTAAGCGGATCGGCAACGAGTATCCCTCCAAATGCGACGCTTGTTTATTCTTCGCTTGCCTATGACGGCACTAATAGCGGCTGGACAATCGAATACAGAAACAACGGTGCTGAGCCGGCGAACGTCTATGCAGCCACTTCCGCGCTTTGCACGGCAGGCACACTGACAACACCTTGACCTGCTGAACACCGACCCAACCTAGGTGCCGCACGGCGGCCCTAGGTTTTTTATATTGCGATTCCCCGTTGCAACGATCGGGCGGCAAGGCTGATCTTCCAAGGTCATAGGTCACTGCGGAGGTAGATGCAGGGTGGGGTGTCGGGCCTAACGCCTGAATTAAGCCGAGCCGCGAAGCGGCTTCGGCTTGAATGAAATGTTAGGTGCCAAAGTGGACGGCAATTCCGTCGTCGTGCATGAGGCGGTAGCCAAGTCTCGATCTCCATCCATCCGGCCCGAACAGCAACTTCCGAACCGTGTAAGACGCCAACCACGCATGTTTGAGGTTGACGATAAAGAAGGTGCGCGTATCGGCCGCGTGTCCAGCAATGCAGCCGCACACAAAGTCCGCGGTGTACTCGGTGTAAGGAAGCCTTGCTGGAGGGAGCTGAAACGCGGACTCGGCCCAGCGGATGAGTCCATGCTCCGACCGGATGCGGAGGCAATTTAGCTCGACCTTGACCTCGCGTGAAAATTCCATGGCACCTAACGCCTGAATTAAGCCGAGCCGCGAAGCGGCTTCGGCTTGAATGAATTGTTAGGGCTCAGCCCCGCCATAGGAAAGGAATGACGCCTAAGAACCAGAGATCTTTGTGCGGCCAGACTCCGACGAGTGCCAACGTCCCGGCGAGCAAAGATTGGAGCAGTAGGCCAGCAACCGCAAGGTAAGCGGCCTGTGTGCGGCCAAGCCAGGCGGGATGCTTGGCGCCGAAGAACCTCAGCGTGGCCCCGAGTGAAACGCCGAAAGAAACGAACACGGCAGCGACAACGGACGATAGAGAGAAGGTGATCCAGTGTGGGTCATCGAAGCCGCCGATCAGAAGCAGCCAGATCGTAAGAGTGAGCGCATAGAACGCCGCAAGAGCCGCGATGGCGCTGCGAGGAACAGCGATTGTCGGCATGAACTCCCCCTGAGCCCTAACGCCTGAATTAAGCCGAGCCGCGAAGCGGCTTCGGCTTGAATGAATTGTTAGGCCTCACGCGCGAGCCCTAACTGCCAAAACCAATGGCAAGGACAACAATCAGACTGATAGCGGACGCCAGTGCTACACCTGCGCCACAAGCTACGGCTGCACCGACGCGCCTGGGACGATTGAAGTAATAGCTGAGACTAGCGATGAAGCCTATTGCGAGAGAGCCTAAGGGCCAAGCAATGGGCCCTCCGGGTATGCCGGCGTGACGAGCATGGATGTAATGGAGAAAGACAGCCGCCATTACGAATGAGCAGCCAAGGCAAGCAATTGGTATGAGCCAGGAGTGGTTCTTCATGAGGCCTAACGCCTGAATTAAGCCGAGCCACGAAGTGGCTTCGGCTTGAATGAATTGTTAGATGCTGCCGAGGGCGCCTCAACGCCGCAACCATTGTAAGCAGGCTCGCCGGGCTGCAAAGTGCGGTATTGGTAGAGAAGCTGGAGACCGTTATACGTGCCCCCTGTTCGCTTTTGCTCTAGCCGGGCACCGGCTGGCACCGCGACCTCCAAGGTGTGGCTATCTATCCAGCGCAGCCCAATGCCATGTGATATGCCCTGAAACGCGGCCACGCCGCCACCCGGGTTGCCTGGGCTGATTCTGCAGGACACTGAAGCCTGAGTCATTGCGCCACCACTGCCAAAGTCAGCTTGATAGTAGTAGGCCGAGCATCTTCCGTCAGGATGGCTTACAACGGGCCCCTGGCAGGAGGAATACTTTCCAGGGCAGCCGGTAAGGCCAGCCGCTGCGACGAATGCAACAAGCAATGAGTGAGTTGGCTGCAGCATCTAACGCCTGAATTAATCCGAGCCGCGAAGCGGCTTCGGCTTGAATGAATTGTTAGGGGGCAGGCAGCAAGCCACGAGCGCCAACCACCCAGATGAGAGCAGTAACTGCAACAGCCGCCAGCACGGCCGCCTGCAAGGGAATGCTGCCGATAGCGAGGTTGCCAAGGAAATCCAGGCTGAGGAAGTAATGGTGGAGCGGGGACAGCCAGATGCAGAACGCAGCAACCGCCTCAAGTAACAGCCCGGCTCCGAGCCAGGAGATTGGGTTGCGCCGAGTAGCAGGAAGGCGCCACTGAACCAATGCGGCTACGCCAAAAACGGGCAGCCACAACACGGCGAGAAGCATCACCAGCTCAATAGGTGTGATGTAGTCCTCCACGCTACCCCCTAACGCCTGAATTAAGCCGAGCCGCGAAGCGGCTTCGGCTTGAATGAATTGTTAGGCCGCAGCCTAATCCAAAAGGCACGAAGCGGGACGACGACCAAGAACCAGAGGCAGACAGGCCACACCAACAGGGCTGCGCCCATGATCAACAAGTCCCAGTCCAGCAGGATCTCCGAACCAGGCGCATAGCAATCACCGCGCGGTGGGCACCCGATGCGATCCATGTAGCTGCGCTCCAGTGACCAGAGCTTCAGCGGTAGATATGCCAGGCCAAGCCACCAGATCCACTTAACGATCGAGAGGAAGACTTTCATGCGGCCTAACGCCTGAATTAAGCCGGGCCGCGAAGCGGCTTCGGCTTGAATGAATTGTTAGGCTCGGGCAGCACGCTGGTGGGCGGAAAACTTGCGAGTGGCCGGAGCCGCCAGAGCCAGAGCCAGTATGGCAGCAAGAGCAGCTACCACTGCCACGGCTGCGATGGAAGTCTTGAGGAACATAAAGAAGGCGTAGCTGGCTGCTGCCACCAAGCAAACCATCAAGAACCAGTAAGCACCGCGTGAGCCACGCCAGAGGAACCAGCAGGTAACAACGGTGATGAATGTTCCAACGGCTTGGCTCCAGCGCAAGCTCCCAGCAGCTAAGAACAGACCTTTAATGAGTAGGTCGAAGAGAACCAGGGCTGCAATGAACAAGGCCACGTAAATGCGCCCACGCCTTTCGATCGGATCCACGATAGAGACTCTCCCCGTGCCTAACGCCTGAATTAAGCCGAGCCGCGAAGCGGCTTCGGCTTGAATGAATTGTTAGGCGCCAGCACACTGCAATGCATCCACCAATTCAACCCGGAAGACGATGACGGTGTTTGGCGGAATGTATGGCGGTGAACCGACTGCGCCGTATCCGAGCGACGGCGGGACGTATAGCTCCCAAGTATCGCCCACGTGCATCAAAGGTACTGCCTCCTCCCAGGCGGGGATCATCTGCCTAAGATCGAAGGATGCAGGCTCGTCGCTCGCGCGGTGACTGTCATCTAGGATTGCTTTGCTACCGAGAAGCGACATTTGGTAGTGAAGCCTCACAGTAGAGGCAGGTTCTGGTCGGCAACCGGAGCCATGCGCAAGCACTCTGTATTGCAGCCCCGTCGGTGTCTCGGTAACACCTTTGTTGCTGCGGTTCTCGGTCAGGAACGAATTGGAGCGTTCAAGATTCGCGGCCGCCTCACCTTGATTTTCAGCAGCTCTGGTGGCTGGCGAAATAAGTGCGATGAGCATGCAAATGGTGAAACGCGTCATTGTGACCATATCGGATGTGGCGCCTAACGCCTGAATTAAGCCGAGCCGCGAAGCGGCTTCGGCTTGAATGAATTGTTAGGCCGCGGGCGCAGCCAAACCCAAGCCGCCCGCAACCAACGAGATTGCCTCTGCAACTGTAACGGCAGTGGCGGATGAAGCGTGAGCGTCCGTCTCAAACAGGAATGGGCAAGCGCCAGCAGGCGACTCAAGCTGCACCTCGTAAGGGCTGGCCGGGTGTCGGAAGAACCACAAGCCGTCGTCATCAGCGCCGGGGTGCAGCACCCGCAATTGCTCAACGACCAGCCCAGGATGAGCAACGGTAAGTGCTTTGATGATTGCGTCAATGTCTCGCAATGTCTTTCCGCGGCCTAACGCCTGAATTAAGCCGAGCCGCGAAGCGGCTTCGGCTTGAATGAATTGTTAGGCGCCATTGGTAACGCCCGGAGCCATAGCGCAATACTAGCCATGCCGATGTGCGTGGATGAACAAAACCGCTAACAGTATGCCGGCGCCGATCACGGCCAGCGCCACACCCAATGGCATAGCAATGATTGCGGCCAGCTTTGGCTGGGGCAGCACGGTACAGTCGTAGCCGCAGTGGATCCAAACATGGAGCCCACGAAACCCTAAAGCTATACCGGCAATCAGCAGCAAGATTCCTAGAGCAATGGTCATGGCGCCTAACGCCTGAATTAAGCCGAGCCGCGAAGCGGCTTCGGCTTGAATGAATTGTTAGGCACCGCCACGCGAAGTGGGTGCGCCGGATTGTCACGGATAAAGGCTTCAACGTCCGAGAGCCTGGCCGGAAGTGGCGGGCCGTCAACGCTGCGGTAGCTAAAGAAGCGGAATCCGGCGTTGTAGAGCGCCTGCACCTTGGCCCATTGTTCCTTGTCCCTTGCCGCCGGAGCCTTGAACGAGCGCCCCATTTGATGAAGCGAGCTGCCGCAGTTTGGGCAGACAGTGGAGTCATCCGGGCGCGGAGCCACCTTGAAGCTCTTGCGGCACTCAAAGCAGGCATGGGCAATCAGGTATTGAGGGCTTGGCATGCGTTTGGGTTGCATAGGTGCCTAACGCCTGAATTAAGCCGAGCCGCGAAGCGGCTTCGGCTTGAATGAATTGTTAGGGCGCATGCCGGGGAAGCCACTTGCCCTGTAGCCAGCATAACGGGAAGAGCGCGATAGCAGACACGACTGCAGCAACAGCGATTGAACCGACGACCTGACCTGGCATGACCGAAAAGGCACCAGACCGAACAACCGAGGCAGTCAGCAGCAGGGGCGCGCCCCAGCCAACCGACAGACCCCAGCAAGCAAACGCATGCTGTGTCAGCGCTGGAACGGCGAGCGATAGGCGGTACTCGAGCGACCCTAAGGCCCCTCCGAACGCCGCAAAGAGAAAGAGGCTTTCAATGGCCGATGCCGGGATCCCTTGGAATCGGACCAGGTACACGACCACGACCATTGCCGAGAGCGCCGCAGCGCCTTGTACGGCAGACCGGACCCACTTGAGAAGGCGAAGCATCTCTGCGCCCTAACGCCTGAATTAAGCCGAGCCGCGAAGCGGCTTCGGCTTGAATGAATTGTTAGGTTTCATGCCGAAATATCCAAGCGGGCAGCCTATCTACTCTGAAAGGGAGAGGAAGTCTTGAGGAGCCTTGACCAGCACCAGCGTGGTCAACAAGAAGTTGAACGCCATAATTGCGCCGATTATTGCTGCGCCCATGAGTCTGCTAGAAGTAGCGGCACTCAGGAGGCTCTCGCGCCAACTCGACGGACTAGCGTCAGCCTCGGCTATGAAGCACATATAGAAGAGTGCGGCTGCAATGCCAACCACAAACATGAAGTACAAAAACAGGATGTGGCTAGGGACATTGGGAGCCATGGAGTATTTGCGGTACCGAAGCTTTGTTGAGATAAGCCAGGGGATCATCAACAGCCAGCACACCGCGAGATAGCTATCCGTATAAGGAGCTTGCCCCGGGTACGCGAGCATCTTTGCCATTGGGATGTACTCGCGCCAATCCCCCAATACCGCTGCCAGATCAGGTTGCGTAGGGAACAGGGCCCACAAAGAGACGCAAAGGATCAGGTAGGAGACAAAGAGCTTGTTGAAGGAGAAGGGTTCGCTGTAATTGACTTTCCGCATCGATGCTCTGTCCTGAAACCTAACGCCTGAATTAAGCCGAGCCGCGAAGCGGCTTCGGCTTGAATGAATTGTTAGGCCGCAGCCTAATCCAAAAGGCACGAAGCGGGACGACGACCAAGAACCAGAGGCAGACAGGCCACACCAACAGGGCTGCGCCCATGATCAACAAGTCCCAGTCCAGCAGGATCTCCGAACCAGGCGCATAGCAATCACCGCGCGGTGGGCACCCGATGCGATCCATGTAGCTGCGCTCCAGTGACCAGAGCTTCAGCGGTAGATATGCCAGGCCAAGCCACCAGATCCACTTAACGATCGAGAGGAAGACTTTCATGCGGCCTAACGCCTGAATTAAGCCGAGCTGCGAAGCGGCTTCGGCTTGAATGAATTGTTAGGCCGAATCACATGCCGCCCATGTAGAAGAGAAGGTACAGCGGGAGTACTAGGAGAGCCAAGACGTGAACCGCGCACGCGAGGTGTCTGAGTTGCTTGTAACGGGCGAGAGCCCATGCGGCGACAACTACCCCAACTACGCCAAGCGGAATGTATTGGTAATAGAGAAGCTGGCCCTGTGCGGGGTAGCCGACGACGTGTTGCTGTTCAACGCCATCAAGCAATCTGTGCCCAGCTAGTACGAGCAGGCTCCAGACCACCGTGGCTATCGCAGCAAGAATGTGGAGGCTTCTCATGCGGCCTAACGCCTGAATTAAGCCGAGCCGCGAAGCGGCTTCGGCTTGAATGAATTGTTAGGGCCCACCCGCAGTAGCAGACCCGAGAGCATGCACACCAGCGCGCTCAGAGCGCCAAGCATAGCCAGCTTACCCGCACTAAACGGGGTAAGAGCGGCGAAGAGCAGCCAACTGATGACGAACCCAGTAGCCGAGGCAACTAAAAGCTGCAGCCAGATTTTGTCTCGGTGCGGCTTGGGTAGCAGACCGACGACGGCGGGCAGCAGCAGGCCGGTAAGAACAGCGGGCGCAGTGCCGAAGAAGTAGGCCCAAGCCAGAAAAAGGGGCACCAAGTCCAAGTTGGCCGACGCCTCCCCACTTACTGCGACGCTGATGAGCAAAGGCATGGCGCCCACAAACGGCCCCAAGACAGCAAAGAGTAGTGTCAAGCGCCAGTTGAGCCAGTTGGGAGCTCTCATGTGGGCCCTAACGCCTGAATTAAGCCGAGCCGCGAAGCGGCTTCGGCTTGAATGAATTGTTAGGCCCCTGCCCGTCGCTTGGGGAACACGGC
This sequence comes from Lysobacter niastensis, assembly GCF_031457115.1. GTDB lineage: Bacteria > Pseudomonadota > Gammaproteobacteria > Xanthomonadales > Xanthomonadaceae > Lysobacter_J > Lysobacter_J niastensis_A. Next base: position 1,372,476 of record NZ_JAVDVY010000001.1, on the reverse strand, counting down.
ATAGGCCACTGAAATGAACCCCAGAACAAGTGGAATACTCGCCGCGGCTGCATGGCCAAGACTCTCGCATATGGCATTAACGATGACTCCCATTAGCCTCTTTCCGGGGTGACAGGAGTCTGGTTGAGTGATGAGGTCATACGCCCACCAAATGCAGATAGCGCCCCCGATTCCAGCGACGGGGCGCGAGTCCCAGAATTTCTCCCATTTCCGTCCTAAGAGAGGTTCACGCTCCGCAGCGTAGATCTCAGTGGCCGAAGCTTGCGGACAGGTCTCCGCAAGGGTTGTGGTCAGTTGCTCATACGCTGAGCGAAGATTTGCATAGTTCCTGGGATATTGATGCTTATTGATGCCGGCGAGCGCCTCCTCCAGTTCGAGAAGTGTGTACTTGGAATAATCGATGTCGCCATCACGCATGGAGGGGCCTAACGCCTGAATTAAGCCGAGCCGCGAAGCGGCTTCGGCTTGAATGAATTGTTAGGCCTCGTAGCCATTAGTCTGCCCAGCCGGACAGCGCTGGTTGGCCAGCCGTTATAGCTACGTTGCCGGGAACAGGTAGATCGACTGCCTCCTTGATCAAAGCGAAGCTCCACCTAACGCGCTTCTCGTAGTGGCCATTGAAGTCGGAGTCAACGAGAGCCCAATCACAGTCATCGCAATGACCAGGCTCGTGAAGCTCAAGGTCTGCGACACCATCATTGTTGAGATCGTAGTAGGTGATGGTGGGGATATCACTTGGCGCCTGCGCGGCGGGGGCATTGCCGGCACTATTGGAGGCGCAGGCCGCCAGAAGAGGCAGTGCTGAAAGGATGGAGATATATCGCATAGAGGCCTAACGCCTGAATTAAGCCGAGCCGCGAAGCGGCTTCGGCTTGAATGAATTGTTAGGCCATGGCCCTAGTGCCATGACCGTGTGGACGAATCATACGTATAGGACTCACCCAGCGAGCGGCCAAACCACACCTCGTAGGCGTCGATGCCGGTGGGCTGATAGAAGACGGGGCCGGTCTCTGAAACTCCTGCAGGGGGTAGCTCGGAAACGCCGACAGGAAGGCGGCCACGAGTGGACCGAAACTGCTCAATTGCAGCAATAAGTGTGGATGCCTGGCGGTACTCAGGCCAAAGGTTGGGGTGAGTGGCGTACCAACCCCAAGCTGCGGCAAGAACGAGCAGAACGACGAATCCTGCCCCAATAAACCGAACTGGTCGTTCCATGGCCTAACGCCTGAATTAAGCCGAGCCGCGAAGCGGCTTCGGCTTGAATGAATTGTTAGGCCGCCGCCGATAGAACCTAACAGCGAGAATGACCGCCACCAAAAGATTGATTGCTATTAGCAGCATTGCCCAGGCAACTGTGTACTCTATGGCAGGGATCATCACAGTGTCTCCATCTGTCGAGACACGGACGCCAGTGCGGTACTCCTCCTGGACGATTGAGGTCCAGTAGCTGAGCGAGGCAAAGAAAACCAATGGCACTGTAGCCACATTGGCGAGAATCCAAGCTGCCAGTTTGAAGATGGTCTTCATGCGCGGCCTAACGCCTGAATTAAGCCGAGCCGCGAAGCGGCTTCGGCTTGAATGAGTTGTTATGCGGGACGGCCCGAAGTGCTGTGGGCATTGGAACCGCCACTCCCCAGGGCGGCCCGCGAGCCAAGGATGCCACAGCCTTTGACGTGGGGCTTGCCCAGCGACCCATGGCGAGGGATGGCACCGAAACGAAAGGAACTGGGATGCGGTAATGGTGCAGCCTAAGGGCGAAGCGCCACCCGCCCCGGCGTCAGCGAACGCAAGGACTACCAGCCGGAGCCGACGGCGAACGATGCGGGAGAGTGGCCGAAGGAGCCCGATGCGAGTTGCTCTCGCCGGTGCCGCATAACGCCTGAATTAAGCCGAGCCGCGAAGCGGCTTCGGCTTGAATGAATTGTTAGGCCGCTGCGTCGAGGACAAGTAAAACCTCGCTTGCGGCCACTGTGACTACACCGAACTCCCCAGCGATACGGTACTCGCCCGGCCGGACAAGCGACAGCTCGTCGATGCAACCGTAATCAACGCTACCGTCCGGGTCTGCGGTGGGGATGACTGATTCTTGCGGGAGTAGGCCGCGAACCGCCGAAACTCCAGAAAACGCGATGGCGCCAGGCCTATAGCAGGCCCACTCACCATTGGGGGGTGGTGATGCCTCCGGATGGCTCTGCAGAAGGCTCGCTAGGACGTTGAAGGTGAGCGAATCAGAGGCTTGATGCCACGAGAGAACAAATGTGTCTTCCAGCAGGATGTTGTCAAACGCCTCTATGCTCATGAGCGGCCTAACGCCTGAATTAAGCCGAGCCGCGAAGCGGCTTCGGCTTGAATGAATTGTTAGGCACCAGGCCGCGAGCCCTGATGCCAAGGAAAATTGAATTTGCGAGACAGCGACGACAAGCCACGGCCTGACGCATCTAGGTAGATGGTCAAGGCAATGGAAAATACCAGAACGCCAATGGCGGCCAGAAGCCAGACCGGTTGGCTCGAGGTGACGCCGAGGGGCTCACAAAAGTAGGTGCCGTGCGTGGCGCGGAAGGCGGGGCACTGCGCCGGAAGAATTGCGAGAGCCTCGGCTGGTGCCTTGGCGACCGGATCAGCCATGGCCCAAAGGGCAATGCGGCGGCCGACCCAAAAGGCGGCAAGTCCGGACGCGACCTGAAGCAGAGCCCACAAGATTGCTGTGTACTTTCCCATGGTGCCTAACGCCTGAATTAAGCCGAGCCGCGAAGCGGCTTCGGCTTGAATGAATTGTTAGGCAGCAGCGGCGACAAACGCCACCCCACCTGCGAGGCCGGCAACCAAGCCGAACAAAACTGCTGCCAGAAGGCGGTGCAGATGCCGTGCTGAAAGGCAAGCCAAGGCAGCAACCACTGTGGAAGTTGCCGAGATGCGTAATACGCCAAACGAAAGGTAGGGTAAGTCAATTGCCTGATAGTGCTGAAGCATGGTCGCTAGGAACAAGGTGCTGAGCGCGACAAATGACGAAACGCCAGCCGCCAGGGCTGTGGTAAGACGTCTCCGATTCGTCTCTATAAGTGGCGACATGGGCTCCCTGCTGCCTAACGCCTGAATTAAGCCGAGCCGCGAAGCGGCTTCGGCTTGAATGAATTGTTAGGGCCCTAGCCCGGAGAGCTCGGCCCGATTGGGCGAGCCTGCCACGAATCTCCGGAGCCCGGCAACGAAGTCGTCGATCGTAGCTGGGTCACAGCGCATGAAGAGCTTGGCCGTCTCGTGCTGAGTTGACCGGCCGACCGGATAGGTTGACTCGATGTTGGCCCACACACCGATATGACCAAGTGCATCTGTGCAGAAGAACTCCAGCTCGCAGCAGCCCGTGCCAGGAGTGCCAAGCCTGTAGCGAACCACCGAGGAAGAAGAAGCTGGGAAGCCTTCGAGGGCTGCAGCAAAAGTGAGATGGTCACCGACGTTGCCCCAAACAGAAGTGCTTGCAGAAAAGTCGGGGTTTGTGAGGCGCACGGAATACCTGACGAGCTCGTCTCCGTCGTGTTCTAGCGAGCTTCCGAGTTCCAATGCTGCTTGCATAGGGGCCTAACGCCTGAATTAAGCCGAGCCGCGAAGCGGCTTCGGCTTGAATGAATTGTTAGGCGCGCTGGCCAATCAATGCCGCAAGCGAGACAAGATGCTTGGACAATGCCTGCTTTAGCGCCAGCATTGATGCTGGAATTGTTCCGAGATAGCCAAGAGCAGCACCATACATCTGCGCCTGCTCGGGAACGCCTCGAACTGCGGCAAAGACCCCGCCAATCGCGCCCAACAGAACGCCGAATACAAACCCATAAATGGTTGCGCGCCAAACAAAACTCCACCAGACAGGCAGCGTTTCACTGATGCTCAACTTCGTCGCTTTGTCCCCAAAAGCCTGACCAACTGAAGTGGGTGCTTGATATGGATTGCCTGTCATCTTTCCCCCTAGATGAGCCTAACGCCTGAATTAAGCCGAGCCGCGAAGCGGCTTCGGCTTGAATGAATTGTTAGGCCTGCGCGACGCCAAAAGGACAATGCCAAGGCCGATTGAAAGTGCAAGGGCCCAGAAAACGAATGACCCAACAAGAATCAGAAGGACGAACGCCGCGGCGCCGCCTTCTGGAACGACTGAGTGCAGGAACGATGTCGGCACGATGCCCGTGAGCAGAGGCGCGATCAGTTCGCCGGGACGAATATATGCGGTTGTTGCCCAAGAACCAGGCGCAAACCAGACCAGGCACCAGCCGATGAGGCCGGAGAGCCCCGTTCCTGCGGTTGCAGCGAGTGCGGAAAGCCGAACGAAGCGATTCATAGGCCTAACGCCTGAATTAAGCCGAGCCGCGAAGCGGCTTCGGCTTGAATGAATTGTTAGACCTGCTACCCGTGACCATGACGAAAGGCGCCTTTGGCATCAGACGTGGGGTCGCCCAATTCGTCGTGGAGCGACTCCAGGATGGCTGCAATAGTATCTGGCGCAGATTGGCCGTACTGCTCTTGGAGTGCATTGGCGATGTGGCGAATGGTATCTGCCAGAAAGATTCCCCAGGCAGGAGCCTCCTCACGGCCGTTGTCCTGCCACAGGCCGACCTTAATCGTGCAGTGCTGCCCGCGCTCAGCGATCCACGCGCTGAGCATCTGGATGGAATTGTCATCGCGTTGTGCAGCAGGTGGGATAACGAGAGGCTTCATAGCAGGTCTAACGCCTGAATTAAGCCGAGCCGCGAAGCGGCTTCGGCTTGAATGAGTTGTTATGCGGGACGGCCCGAAGTGCTGTGGGCATTGAAACCGCCGCTCCCCAGGGCGACCCGCCGAGCCAAGGATGCCACAGCCTTTGATGTCGGGCTTGCCCAGCGACCCATGGCGATGGATGCCGCCGAAGCAAAGGGAATTGGGATGCGGTAATGGCGCAGCCGAAGGGCGAAGCGCCACCCGACCCGACGTGAGCGAACGCAAGGACTACAAGCCGGAGCCGACGGCGAACGATGCGGGAGAGTGGCCGAAGGAACCCGATGCGAGTTGCTTTCGCCGGTGCCGCATAACGCCTGAATTAAGCCGAGCCGCGAAGCGGCTTCGGCTTGAATGAATTGTTAGCTGCCTGCGATAGCCTTCCCCGTAAGCCACCTGGCGAAAAGGAGACAGGACAATGACCAGGCGAGCGCCAAAGAGGCCAGAAGCTGGAGGAGAGCCCAAAGGGGTGGCCCCGACAATGCCGGCAACAAAGCCATTACAAATCCAATAGAGCCAAGATGCTTCTTGTAAGGCCTGAAGTATCGAAACTCTGCAAGAAATATACAGAATCCGCCAAGCGCAGCGACAAAAACGCCTGGCCAGAGTGGGCACTTCAGCAGCGTACCCACCAGCACCAGCGAGGAAGCGGTGGTCGCCAGAGCCGACGTAGTGATGGATGGTGGACGTTCCGATACATCGGACATGGCAGCTAACGCCTGAATTAAGCCGAGCCGCGAAGCGGCTTCGGCTTGAATGAATTGTTAGGCCGCGCCGGTGATGAACAACCAGGCGACCCAGGTAAGAAGAATACCCAATGCACCAATTGGCCCCAGAATCCCGGCGAGCCAAAGAGGCATCCGCTTGAACGGGAAGACCCCGATGGCTGCGATAAGGCTACCAAGCGCGACAGCGGACCAGAATCCAGCGTTGCCGAAGCGATTCGCATCCAATGGCAAGAGCAGACGCAGCGTTCCGATAAGGGCGGCTGGGAACAGCAGGATGCCGGAAATGAAGGCGGCAACGGAGTGGGATACCCGCTTGATGTCCTCGGCGGGATCGAAAGTTGGAGATGCGGGCGGTTTGTACGGATCGGTCATTTGCTACGCGGCCTAACGCCTGAATTAAGCCGGCCCGCCCCGATGAACTGCCCGCTCGCGGCCATTACGAAGCGGGCTCGGCTTGAATGAGTTGTTAGGCGGTGATGCCCAAGGAAGCAGCAGACCCCACCGCCGCTGAGCCAAGCATGCCATCGAAGGACGGGGGCCGGCCAGAGCCAGGCTGTTGGGCTTTACCCGTGAACCTGGGCGCGAAAACGGGCCGAAGTCCAAGGCAATGAGAGCGCGGCGGAGCGCCAGAAATCCGAGCAGCGTGGCGCGCGAACCCAGTGCGGGATTGCCAAGGACTGCTGGCCGGAGCCGACCACAAACGTTTCGATGACCCTGCCGATGGAAGAACAGGCAAGGTCCTTCAGCAGCAACCGCCTAACGCCTGAATTAAGCCGAGCCGCGAAGCGGCTTCGGCTTGAATGAATTGTTAGGCGCGCTAGTCAGAATGCCACGCACGCCAGGCTAACCGCATGAAGATGACGCCGATAAATATCCAGCCCAGGACCATTACGCCAAACCATATCGGATCCTTTGCGAGGGCGACCGATCGCGACGTGTACCGAGTGAGTTGGTCGATCTGTCCACTCAATATGCCGGCGCCTGCGACGTAGAGACAGAGGGCGCTCCAAAGCGCAAGCGCGCCTGCGACGACGCGAGAGAAGAATGTATTTAGATTTTTGCTTGTTTGCGGCATCTTGCGCGCCTAACGCCTGAATTAAGCCGAGCCGCGAAGCGGCTTCGGCTTGAATGAATTGTTATGCGGCACGGCCCAGAGGGCTGAGAACGTTGAACCGCCACTCCCCAGGGCGACCCGCAAGGCAAGGATGCCACAGCCTTTGACGTTGGGCTTGCCCAGCGCCCCATGGCGAGGGATGGCACCGAAGCAAAGGGAATTGGGATGCGGTAATGGCGCAGCCGAAGGGTGAAGCGCCACCAGACCCGACGTGGCGAACGCAAGGACTACAAGCCGGAGCCGACGGCGAACGATGCGGGAGATTGGCCGAAGGAGCCCGACGAGAGTTGCTTTCGCCGGTGCCGCATAACTACCTAATAGACGGACCCGTGGGTCCGGTTATACGTCTTACGCCACACCCCAGCGGATGGGCTGTAACCCCCTGATTCGGCTTGAGCTTATGCAAGCAGGGTCCGGCTAACAAGCCGGCGTATAACCGGACCCAGCGGATGAGCTTATTCGCCTACTCTCATGCCTTTTCCGCCTCATGGAGCGACCGTAATGGGGTGACCAGCTTGCCGTCCCGATCCAACCACCGCGGCTCATGGACCAGGTATCGACCGTCTGCCGCCGACGCCATCTGAGCCGACGCACCGAAGAGGCCTACCGGTTCTGGATTCGGCACTACATCCTGTTCCACCAGAAGCAGCATCCTCGTGCCGTCGGTACTGCGGGCATTACGCCTTTCGTGAATTACCTGGCGACCGCCCGGCAGGTGGCGGCCTCGACCCAATCCCAGGCCCTCAACGCCGTCCTGTTCCTCTACCGCGACGTACTCGAGGTGGAGGTGGGCCACCTCGCCGGGTTGCGGCGGGTGCAGCGACGCTCTCGGCTTCCCGTCGTCCTGGCGCACGAAGAAGTCCGCGACGTTCTCGCCGGCATGCACGGCACCTCGCGGCTGATCGCCGAGTTGCTGTATGGCGCTGGCCTGCGCATCACCGAGTGCATGACCCTTCGGGTCAAAGACCTCGACTTTCGCGCCGGGACGATCAACGTTCGCGCCGGCAAGGGCGGCAAAGATCGGGGGTCTGTCCTGCCGGAGCGGCTCGCACACCCGCTGCAACAGCATCTGGTGCGCGTCGCCGCGCTGCACAAGCGCGACCTCGCCCACGGCCGGGGCTTTGCACCCCTCCCGGACGCCCTGCACCGCAAATACCTTAATGCCACCCGCAGCCTAGCCTGGCAGTTCGTGTTCCCGTCCCGGGTGACCCGCGCCTGCCCCCAGACAAGCCGGATCCTGCGCTGGCATGCGTCGGAATCGAGTGTGCAGACCGCCTTCAAGCTCGCGTTGGGTGACGTCGGAATCCACAAGCACGCTTCGGTACATACCCTGCGCCACTCGTTCGCCACCCATCTGTTGGCCGAAGGCACGGATATCCGGACGATCCAGCTATTGCTGGGTCACCGTAACCTCAAGACCACGATGATCTACACGCATGTCCACCAGGCGATTCGCCGAACGGTTAGCCCGCTGGACAGGCTCTAGCTGTCGGCGCGGAACCGCGGAACGCGAACGACCGCTTGACCGCGGTCACAACCAAGTGCACGTCTATGGCTTCGTGAACGCCGGGAAGTCGGAGGTTCCCACCAAGAGGTATTGGCGCTCGGACCCGCGCGTTCTCACTAAAGCATTCGCGCGCGTGCACAAGGCCTTCGCACGGCACAGCCTTAGGCCAGCATGTGTGCCATCCACATGGCGATCACCGTTCCAAGCGCATGCACTGAGAATGCTAACCGCGTTCCGCTGCGACTCGGGCCGCTCGGATACGGGGGAGGTTCAGGGCGGCCTTGGCCCTTCCCTCAGGCGTTTTGGGGCCGGTCGAACGCCCCCCGTGCCAGCGACATCGTGTGCGCCCTGGAATGGGTTTCGTCCGACAAGGTGTTCCGGCGCGTGTTCTGGCGCCGCAACAGCTACTGATGAGTGTCATAACGGTTCACCAAAGTCATTCGCGCGCGTGCGCGCGCATACGTTTCGCCATGCCAAGCACGGCCTTCGCACGGAACGGCTGAGGGGCCCCAGGGTCTCCGTGCTCGCGTCCGTTGTAGTGCCTCAGCAGGATCGCGGATCCGCCCATTGCCTCGCCAACCGAACGCCAGCAGCCTGGGTTGACTCCCACGAGCACCCAGGCAAGTGAGCCATGTCCGCGATGCGGTGCACCGATGGCACTACGGAAGAAACCGCACGAACGGCGAATCGTTCTGGGGTTGAACAGGCCCCCCGAGGTGTCGAGCACAAGGGCGGGCTAGGCCAGTTCTTTCCGTCGCCGGCCATCTTGGGCAATTTCCTAGGATTGCTCTGTGCCAGAGCGTCATCGTTTCCTCCCTAGGCAAGCTGACGGCTTCAATTGCCTCCGACCGATGATCCTGCTGATGGTCTTTGCGTCGAACACTCCCCGCCTCCGGAATCCCCTGGTAGATCTAAGAAGGTGTACTTCCTTGGACTAGTGGACCGCGCGCTAGGCGGCCGACTGATACGCGACGGGACCAGTCAGGTCGGGACTGGCCCCGTCCGATGTCCAACTGGTACTTCTGGGGTCCACATTCGTACGCATAGGGACTAGAGGTTTCGTTTTCTTCCAAAGCTGCAGAGCGGCATGGGTTGGCCGTTCGTCGTGCTTGCCATTGCAATCATCGATCGCCCACCAGGTCACCCCATAGAGCGAGCATCGGTTGCGGCCTCCCTGACGGGTCACAACAGCGAATCCGCTGGCGACGATCTCCTTCTTGGCGCGCTGGAGCGTCCCCGGACTATGCCATCCCCGCTCCAAGAGCTGGCCCCAGGACGCCGAGAAGTCGCCGTTGTTCTTCCCGCGGTACTGGCGAGCGAGCTCGAGCAGCAGTTTGGTGGCTTGAGGGCTCAAGGCGCCGAACTCGGCCGAATCCAGCACGTCCCGCGGGATCCCAATGAAGGGCGCGGATTTGCGACCCTTTATTTTTCGGCGCTTCCGCTCGGGAATCACCTTTCCGCGATCACCGGCCATACCCCTCGTCCTCAAAAGCCCCCAGATCGGCCCAAGCCTGGAGGTGCCTCTGGACTTCGTTCAACGATGCATAGGCCCTCATCGCTCGCTCAAGACTTGGTCGGCGGCATGCCTCCAATACGAGAGCATGTTGGTGTTCCGACCAGTGCACCGGCCTTTGGATCATGGCGTAGGCGACGGATCCATCCCCAGCGGCGCTCACTTGGCGCCCTCCGTCGACTCTCGCTCAGCCCCCCTGGCATCAATCCAGGCTTCGACTTCGTTCAACAGGTAGCCGGTGGCGTGCAGCCCGATCTTGACTTGGAAACCGCCCCTCTGCTTCGAGCCTGTAGGCGGTCGAGCGAGAAAAGCCTGCCATGGCCCAAGCTTCGTGGGGCCGGATAATGCGTTTGCTGGACATACGAGTGCCTCGCGGGAGAAGACGCCTCGCCGGGATGGCCTAGGCGGCTGCGAGCTGCAGCGAGCACACGATCCCGGAGGGAACATGGCCAGAACTAGCCGCGAACCGGTTAACGGGTACGAGTACCCGCACCCGTATATGCCAGCAGCCACTCATAGACTGTTTGCTCAGCTCGAAGCTCAGACATGGGAACCTCCCGGCTCATTGCTTCATCGAAGACCTCGCGCCATATCTTCCTAGCCGCTTGGAGCGGAGACTTCCAAGTACGCTCTTGATACTTTCGAATGGCGAAAGCTTTGATGGGGCCGTACTTTCTTCCCCTCGCCAAACCACCTAACTGAGCCAGGTTTTTCCTCGGCGGCTCTGTGTTAGTTCCGCCCCCTACTCCGACTACCAACAACTTCCCAAGGGCCGTCATTGTCAACACCAGTGCGCCCCATCGCTCAGCTTCTCCTTGCTTGATGGCGGCCACCGACCACTGCGCAGCCTCAACAAGTACCAAGCCGTATGCCAATGAAAGCTCTTGCTTGGTCAGGTAATCCAGATCGCTCCCTATGGGATTCCAGCCTGGAAACCCCGCGGTCGCCAAGAAGGCCTCAAACCGCTCAAAGTATCCTCGAAACACAAACGCCTCAGCATCCGGGTCTGGCAACGCCAAGGAATCCATTTCGAACATGTCGAGGTCCACACCGATCTCGATAGCTGCTCCTTCCAGGAGCTCCGGGCCCTTCTCCCAATGCTCCTTGATCGTCCCCTCAGCTTCTGAGATCGCTCGTTCTATCTGCTCTAGGTAGCTAATCTTTCTAAGCACGACGAATCCTTTGATATTGCCGGCGTTACGCTACTTGCCTGAGGTTGTCGAGGTAATCCGCCCAGGCCTGCATCGCCTCGCGGCGCGCGTCACCAAAGGTCGTGCGGTCGTAGGCCTTTTGCACATCACCGCGCTTAGCGTGAGCAAGCTGAGCCTCCAGGACATCGATATCCACGTTTAGCCGCTCCCTAGCGACGGTTCGCAGCATTCCGCGAAAGCCGTGTGTAGCGTGCTGCCCCTGGAATCCGAGGCGACGTAGCGCTGCGCTAAGCGCGTCGCGGTGCAGGTGCGGGGTGGCTTGGCGGGCCAGAGGTGGGAAGACGTACATCCGCCCGTCTTTGTAGGCCTGCATCTCACGCAAGGCCGAGATGGCTTGCGTCGGCAGAGGAACGAGGTGGTCATGCTTGGTCTTCATGCGGTGGCCAGCGACATGCCATTCCCCCACGTCCAGGTCGATCTCGTCCCAACGCGCGGCGGCGACAATGCCAGGGCGCATTGCCGTCAGCATCGCCAGCTTCAACGCCGCGCGGGTCACGGGCGTCGGGTAGTTTTCGATGGCTTTCACCAGCGTCGTGATTGTCTTGACGTTGGTGGCTGCCGGGATGTGGCCCTTTTCATGGGTGGGCACTGCCCCCCGAAGCGATAGAACACGCCCGTCCTCCCGGAGCCCGTGTTGCTCGGCGTAGCGCGTGATGCCTTGCAAGTACTGGCGGGCCTTTGCCGCGAGTGCTGGGGCCCCCTTGCCGATCTCGACCAAAGCCGCCACGGCATCTTTAGTGGTCAAGGTGGCAACCGAACGCCGGCGCAGCTTTGGAATGAGGTACATCTCCGTGACGTACTTGGCCTTGCGGTAGGTCTCCGGCGCCCAGCCCGGTCGTTTGTGCTCAAGCCACGCGGTAGCCGCGAGTTCGAACCCTGCCATGGCATCCCGTTTGGCCGCCGCCTTGGTCGCCGCGCGCGCAGCCGAGGGGTCTTGGCCGTTGCGCAGGACGCGGCGTGCCTCGTCCCGCCGCTCGCGCGCCTCAGCGAGGCCGACCTCGGGATAGACCCCGAACGCCAAGCGCTTTTCCTTGCCGGCGAATCGGTACTTCATTCGCCAATATCGGCCACCGCTCCCGGTCACTTCGAGGTACAAACCGAGGCCATCGGCATGCTTGCCGGCGCGGGCCGACTTGATGGACAGCGCGGTGAGCTTGTTGGTTGCGGTCGCCATGGCACCCCGATGGCCGTCAAAAGTGGGCCCAATGTGCCCCCACGCCCAGATGCCCCCAAATATGCCCCCAGCCGGGCCGCGCTGCAACGGGACGACCTGAGATCACCAGAAACAAAAAACCCGCCAAACTGGCGGGTTTCTGTTGATTCTCGGGACGTTATGAGATGCCCCGAAACTCTGTGTTGGTGCCCAGGAGAGGACTCGAACCTCCACGGTTTTACCCGCTAGTACCTGAAACTAGTGCGTCTACCAATTCCGCCACCTGGGCCTTCCGCATCGGCGTGAGCCGTTGCGAGGCCGCGTATGTTGCAGTGCGTCGGGGACGTTGTCAACGCCTTGTGACAAATGAAATCGAAGAAGGTCGGCGGTCGTCCCGAAGGCCCGCGCCCGCTGTCTGGATCCGTCCTATTTTCCGCACGATGAACCCCTGGAAACAGACGGGTTGAAGCACTCGCGCAACGGGGCTATGGTCGCGGAAACATCACGACTATGCGGGCGGCGCACCGGGTGCGCCGCCCGCACTGCTTTGGAGAACCCATGACCGTTGCCAACCTCCCACCGCTGCTGCTGTCCCGCCTGGACGTCGAACGCATCGAAGCCCTGCTCGAACAGCCGGCCCACCACGGCCTCGACACCGCGGCCCTGCAGGCCGAACTGAACCGAGCCGATGTGGTCGAGCCGGCGCAGATGCCGGCGGACGTGATCACGATGAACTCGACCGCACGCTTCCTCATCGTCGACGGCCAGCACGGAACCGGCGAGGAACGCGAGCTGACCCTGGTCTACCCGCGTGAAGCCGACGGCAGTCTCGACAAGGTGTCGATCCTCGCCCCGGTCGGCAGCGCGCTGCTGGGCATGCGCATCGGCGACGAAATCAAATGGCCGGCGCCCGGCGGCACCTTGCTGCTGAAGGTGCTGTCGATCCGCTATCAGCCCGAGGCCGCCGGCGAACTGCATCGCTGAGCCCGCCGTCCATTTAGAATCGCCACAGAAATTCTTCCGAGTACGTTGCGCTCCATGAACGATACCGTCCGCCCGGTCTTCCACGGCTTCGAACAGATCCCCCTGCGCGAGTACGCCGAGCGCGCCTACCTCGATTATTCGATGTACGTGGTGCTCGACCGTGCCCTGCCCTTCCTCGGCGACGGGCTCAAGCCGGTACAGCGCCGCATCATCTATTCGATGAGCGAGCTCGGCCTCAACGCGGCCTCCAAGCCGAAGAAGTCCGCGCGCACCGTCGGCGACGTCATCGGCAAATACCACCCGCACGGCGACAGCGCCTGTTACGAGGCGATGGTGCTGATGGCGCAGCCGTTCTCGTACCGTTATCCGCTGGTCGAGGGCCAGGGCAATTTCGGCTCGACCGACGACCCCAAGTCGTTCGCGGCGATGCGCTACACCGAATCCAAGCTGACCCCGATCGCCGAGGTCCTGCTGGGCGAGCTGGGCCAGGGCACGGTCGACTGGACGCCGAATTTCGACGGCACCCTCGAAGAGCCGACCTGGATGCCGGCGCGCCTGCCGCACCTGCTGCTCAACGGCACCACCGGCATCGCGGTCGGCATGGCCACCGACGTGCCGCCGCACAACCTCACCGAGGTCGTCAGTGCCTGTCTTCGCCTGCTCGATGACCCCGACGCCACCACGCGCGACCTGTGCGAGCACGTGCTCGGCCCGGATTACCCGACCACCGCCGAGATCATCACGCCGCGCGCGGACCTGATCGCGATGTACGAAACCGGCCTGGGCAGCGTGCGCGCCCGCGCTACTTACGAGAAAGACGGCGGCAACATCGTCATCACCGCGCTGCCCCACCAGGCATCGCCGGGCAAGGTGATCGAACAGATCGCCACGCAGATGCGCGCCAAGAAGCTGCCGTGGCTGGAGGACATCCGCGACGAGTCCGACCACGCCAACCCCACCCGCATCGTGCTGGTGCCGCGCAGCAACCGCGTCGACATCGACCAGCTGATGGGCCATCTGTTCGCCACGACCGACATGGAGAAGAGCTTCCGGGTCAACTTCAACGTGATCGGCCTGGACGGCCGCCCGCAGGTGAAGGGCCTGAAGGCGCTGTTGAGCGAGTGGCTGAGCTTCCGCACCGACACGGTCGTGCGCCGCCTCAAGCACCGGCTGGAAAAGGTCGAGCGCCGCCTGCACCTGTTGGACGGTTTGCTGATCGCCTTCCTCAACCTCGACGAAGTCATCCGCATCATCCGCACCGAGGACGAACCGCGCGCGGTGCTGATGAAGCGCTTCGACCTCAGCGAGGAGCAGACCGACTACATCCTGGAGACGCGCCTGCGCCAGTTGGCACGCCTGGAGGAAATGAAGATCCGCGGCGAACAGGCCGACCTGGAAACCGAGCGCGACCGCATCATCGCCACGCTGGACAGCAAGGCCAAGCTGAAGAAGCTCATCAAGGACGAGTTGCTCGCCGATGCGAAGAAGTTCGGCGACGCCCGCATGTCGCCGCTGGTCGCACGCGGCGCGGCGCAGGCGCTGTCGGAAACCGAACTGGTCGCCAGCGAACCGATGACGGTCGTGCTCAGCGAAAAGGGCTGGGTGCGCGCCGCCAAGGGCGCCGACGTCGATGCCAGCGCATTGAGCTATCGCGAGGGCGATGAACTACTGGGCGCGGTGAAGAGCCGCAGCACGCAGCAGGTCGCCTTCCTCGACTCGACCGGCCGCGCGTATTCGACCGTCGTGCATTCGCTGCCGTCCGCGCGCGGCAATGGCGAGCCGCTGACCGGCCGCTTCTCGCCGGCACCGGGCGCTTCGTTCCAGGCGCTGGCCAGCGGCGACAACGACACCCGCTTCGTGCTGGCGTCCAGCCACGGCTATGGCTTCGTGACCCGCTTCGAGAACCTCACCGGCCGCAACAAGGCCGGCAAGGCGATGTTGTCGCTGACGCCGGGCGCCAAGGTGCTGCCGCCGGCGCCTGTCGGCGAGGTTGAGCAGGACCGCATCGCCGTGGTGACCAACGTCGGCCACCTGCTGGCATTCCCGGTCGGCGAGCTGCCCGAACTCGACAAGGGCAAGGGCAACAAGCTGATCGACATCCCCAAGGCCAAGCTCGGCACCGAACGCGTGGTCGCCGTCGCCGTGGTCGCGCCGGGCGCGACACTGACGGTGAAATCCGGATCGCGCACGATGTCGTTGTCGTGGAAGGACCTGGACACCTACCTCGGTGCCCGCGCGAGCCGCGGTGGTCTGCTGCCGCGGGGTTGGCAAAAGGTGGAAGGCCTCGATGTCCAGTAACTCCTTCTCCCCGCGCGCTGCGGCGCGTTCGCCATCCTCGCTGCCAAAGGCTGCGGGGGCGCGGCAAAAGGTGGAAGGCCTCGATGTCCAGTAACTCCTTCTCCCCGCGCGCTGCGGCGCGTTCGCCATCCTCGCTGCCAAAGGCTGCGGGGGCGCGGCAAAAGGTGGAAGGCCTCGATGTCCAGTAACTCCTTCTCCCCGGGTGCTGCGGCGCGTTCGCCATCCTCGCTGCCAAAGGCTGCGGGGGCGCGGCAGAAGGTGGAAGGCCTGGCGGTCGACTAACGTCATGGAACCCGCGTTCTGGCATCAGCGCTGGCACGACCAGCAGATCGGCTTCCATCAGGGCAAGCCAACGCCGCTGCTGCTCAAGCACTGGCCTTCGCTGGGCATTGCGCCCGGCAGTTGCGTGTTCGTGCCGTTGGCTGGGAAGACGCTCGACATGGACTGGTTCGCCGCGCAGGGCCTGCAGGTACTGGGCGTAGAGTTGTCGCGTGTGGCGGTCGAGCAGTTTTTCACCGAGCAGGGGCTGACGCCGCAGGTCGAGGAGTCCCGCTATGGCCGGCATTACCGCAGTGGCCCCATCGAGCTGATCTGCGGCGACGCGTTCGCTTTGGATGAGGCCGCCTTGTCGGGGTGCGACGCGGTGTTCGACCGCGCAGCCCTGATCGCATTACCGCCTGAACTGCGTCGGCGCTACGTGCGCGATCTCTATGCCCGCTTGCCATCGCGGTGCCGGGGCCTGCTGATCACGCTGGAGTACCCTGAACACGAGAAGGACGGCCCGCCGTTCTGCGTGCGCGAGGATGAAGTACGCAAGCTTTTCGGTCACGACTGGGAAGTCGCCACGCTGGAGCGGCGCGACATCCTGGACCAGCAGCCGATCTTCATTGCCGAAGGCGTCACCGCGCTGGAGACGGTGGTGTATCGGCTACAGCGCATGGGCGGGACGCCAACCGCCTAACCCTTGGCGGCGTCGATGAAGACCCGTGCAAGTGCCTCGGGTGTCGAGCGCAGGATCGTCGGGTTCACCTGCATGGCGAACACGCCGGCTTCGCGACCGGCGGATGGAAGCAGCACGCCGCGCCGAGCGGCGCGCTCGACCATGGCGCCAGGATCCACGCCCGCGACCTTCAGGAAAAAACGACTGGTTCCGTTCGGCACCATGCGCACTTCGAACCGCCGCTCCGGCTTGAGCAGGGCGATCAGGCGATCGGCTGCTCGCCATGACTGCGCATAGTCGTTCTCGTAACGGTCTGCGTATTGCAGCGCAACCGCCGCCACCGGCCATGCCTGCGGCAACGAACCGCCGAACATGCGGCGCGTGTGGAACAACCCCTCGATGAACGACGCGCTTCCGGCGAGGATGGCACCGGTCGTCGCGTTGAAGTGCTTCCACAGCGAGACGAATACCGTATCGAACAGGGCGGCGTAGTCCTTCACGCTCCTGCCCGAGTGGTACGGCAGGTTGAACAGGCGCGCACCGTCCAGGTGCAATCGGATACCCCGTTCGCGCGCGTAGCGACTGATACGTTCCAGTTCGCCGAATTCCACCATCTCATGGTCCCTGCGCCGAACCGGAGTCTCGATGGAGATCGCCCCGACGTTCATCGCCACCCGCCCTCCGCCCGAACGCACGGTCCAGCGCTCCACGTCCGTCAACTCGATCGTGCTGCGTCCTTCGGCCAACGGAATCAGGTTCAGGCCGCTCAGCACCTCGGCGCAGTCGCCACTGTCGTTGTAGAAGTGGCTTTCCGCCTGGACCAGTACACGGCGATCGTTGCCGGCAAGTTTCCTCAAGGCCAGATGATTGGCCAGCGTGCCCGTCGGCATGAAGATGGCGGCCTGTTTGCCGAGCGTCCGGGCGAACTTTTCCTCCAGCTCTGCGACGACCCCTCCATTGGAGTAATTGTCTTCAGACAGATCGCGCGTCGCTGTCGCCTCGCCCAGCACCGCGGCGTACTCGCGCGGCGTCAGCCCGAGCCCGTCATGGACGAAGTTGACCTCGTTAAAGAGTCCCGCCTTCGCGTCTTCCCTGGCCACCGATCCGCCCGCGTGCGACCACACGGGCGTTGCCGCCATCAATCCACTCGCAGCCAGGAACCGGCGACGATCCATAAGCACATCCCTTGCAGTCGTTGGTTCGGTAAAGGTACTTGCGGCCGCACTTGCTGGCGAGCCGCCCGTTCCTCACCCCAACGCCGCCTGATGCACCCCCGCCACTGCGCGCCCCGACGGATCGGCTGCGTTCGCGAACGCCGCATCCCATGCGATCGCCGCCGGCGACGAGCACGCGATCGACTTTCCGCCCGGCACCGTCTCCGCGCAGGCCGCGCTGGGGAAAAACTGCTCGAAGATGTGGCGGTACAGGTAGGCCTCCTTGGTCTGCGGCGGGTTGACCGGGAAGCGGCTGGCAGCCGCGGCGAACACGCGGTCGCTGATCTGCGCCTGCGCATGGGCCTTGAGGCCGTCGATCCAGCCGTAGCCGACGCCGTCGCTGAACTGCTCCTTCTGCCGCCACAGGATCGAATCGGGCAGATAGCCTTCGAACGCCTCGCGCAGGATCGCCTTCTCGATGCGATGCGTTCCGTTCGGTTGCCGGCCGGCCATCTTGCTCCGGGCGTCCATGCGCATGGCCACGTCCAGGAATTCGACGTCAAGAAACGGTACGCGCGGCTCCACGCCCCAGGCCATCATCGATTTGTTGGCGCGCAGGCAGTCGTAGTTGTAGAGCGCGTCGAGCTTGCGCACGGTTTCGTCGTGGAACTCGCGTGCGTTGGGCGCCTTGTGGAAGTACAGGTAGCCGCCGAACACTTCGTCGCTGCCCTCGCCCGACAGCACCATCTTCACGCCCATCGCCTTGATCCGGCGCGCCAGCAGGAACATCGGCGTGGAAGCGCGGATGGTGGTGACGTCGTAGGTCTCGATATGGCGGATCACCTCCGGCAGCACGTCGAGTCCTTCCTCGAACGTGTAGGTGAATCCGTGGTGGACCGTGCCCAGCGCCTCGGCCGCGACCTCGGCGGCCGCCAGGTCCGGCGATCCCTGCAAGCCGATCGCGAAGGAATGCAGGCGCGGCCACCAGGCTTCGGACTGGTCGTCCTCCTCGATGCGGCGACGGGCGTAACGCGCGGCCACGGCGGCGACCAGCGACGAATCCAGGCCGCCCGATAACAGCACGCCGTAGGGCACGTCGCTCATCAGCTGGCGATGGACGGCGCGCTCGAAGGCTTCGCGCAGTTCCTGCTTACCGACCTCCACGCCCTGCGTGGTGTCGTAGTCGCGCCAGGGCTTGACGTAATAGCGCACCAGCTCTCCGGTGACGCTGTCGTAGTAGTGGCCCGGCGGAAACTGCGCGACGTCGGCGCAGGTATCGGACAGCGCCTTCATCTCCGATGCGACGCACAGGCGTCCGTCGCGATCGTGGCCCCAGTAGATCGGGCACACGCCCATCGGATCGCGCGCGATCACGAAGCGCTGGCGCGCGCGGTCCCACAGCGCGAAGGCGAAGATGCCGTTGAGAGCATTCAGCCAGCCAGCGATGTCGTCCCGTTCCCGGTACAGCGCGTTGATCACCTCGCAGTCCGAAGCGGTCTGGAACTCATAGGGCCGGGCCAGCTGCTTCTTCAGCTCGCGGTGGTTGTAGATCTCACCGTTGACCGCCAGCGCCAGCTCGCCGTCGGCCGAACGCAGCGGCTGCGAGCCGCCGGCCGGGTCGACGATGGCCAGCCGCTCGTGGACGAGGATGGCCCCCTCGTCCAGATGCACGCCGCTCCAGTCGGGGCCGCGATGACGCTGGCGTTGGGACAGTTCCAGGGCGCGCCGGCGCAAGGCCTGCACGTCGTCGCCGGGTTGCAGGCCGAAGATGCCGAGGATCGAGCACATGGGAGGACTCCTTGAAGGTGATAACGACGTGGGAGGGGATTGGGGGACGCCAGAAACGAAAAAGCCCGCACTTCGCAGTGCGGGCTTCCTGGAACGATTAGGCAGTATTGCGCGCGCTAATCGCCGGCCCGCGGGAGGCTGGCGTTATTGCGATTGTTGTTGGTCGCGCCGATCACTAGCGGGCCGGCCACGGACATGCGGCCGCGAAGGGCGGCACGGGTCGCATTGGCGAAGGCGGGAACGAAAGGCATGGTCCGATCCTGCTTGAGGACGGCGCCGGTTGCAAGTGGCCCGCCAGCCCCCGCCGTGGCCACGATGCCCTTTACGACATCGGCTAAGCTCGCGGGTCGGGGAGGACCATCATGTCGAAATGGATCAAACGTAGCCTGTTGGCTCTGTTGCTGGTATTGCTGGCCTTGTTCGTGACGGTGTGGTGGTTGCTGCGCGGCAGCCTGCCGCCGCTGCAGGGGGAATTGGCGCTTCCCGGCCTGTCGGCGCCGGTCACCATCAACCGCGACGCCCTCGGGGTCATCACAATCGATGCCGCCAACGAGAACGACGCAATGCGCGCGCTCGGCTACGTGCATGCGCAGGAACGCTATTTCGAGATGGACCTGCTTCGCCGCACCGCGGCGGGCGAGCTGGCTGAACTGTTCGGGCCGATCGCCATCGACACCGACAAGGAGCACCGCGTGCATCGCATGCGCGCCCGCGTGACGCTCAACCTCGACAGCATTCTCGGCGACAAGCGCCCGATAGCGCAGGCCTACGTCGATGGCGTCAATGCCGGACTGCGCAGCCTCAGGACCCGTCCATGGCCCTATCTGCTGTTGCGCAAGCAGCCCGCGCCGTGGCGCCTGGAAGACTCTGCGCTGACCGGTTACGCGATGTATTTCGACCTGCAGGATGCCGACAACACCCGCGAACTGGCGTTATGGAAGCTCCGTCCTCACCTGCCGCCAACGTTATATGCGCTGCTGGCCCGCGACGGCACCAGTTGGGATGCCCCGCTGATCGGCACACCGCGTGGCGATGCGACGCTGCCGGATGCGTTGGCGGTGGACCTGCGCAAGCTGCCTATGCCTGAAGACAGCAAACGACCGGAGATCCCTCAACCGTCGGACGTGGGCAGCAACAACTTCGCCGTATCGGGCGAGTTGACCGGCGACGGTCGCGCGATCATCGCCGACGACATGCACCTGGGCCTGCGTGCGCCCAACATCTGGTTCCGTGCGCGACTGCGTTATCCCGATGCCCGCGCCGTGAACGGCCGCGTCGATGCCACCGGCTTCACCCTGCCTGGCCTGCCATCGCTGGTGGTGGGCAGCAACGGCCAGGTCGCCTGGGGTTTCACCAACAGCTATGGCGACTGGCTCGACTGGCAGCAGGAACCGGCCTGCGCGGCGCCGTGCGCGGGTCGTCGTCGTTTCGAGGAACACATCCGCGTTGCGGGTCAGGACGACACGATCCTGCCGGTGGAAGAGACGCAATGGGGCCCGATCCTGCATCGCAACGAAGACGGCAGCGGCCTGGCCCTGCGCTGGGTGGCGCACCTGCCGGGTTCGCTGACGCTGGGATTGAGCGATTTCCTGCATGCGCATTCGCTCGACGACGCACTGAAGATGGCTGACAGTACGGCGATCCCGGGCCAGAACCTGGTGATCGGCGACCGCAGCGGCCGCATCACCTGGCGCCTGCTCGGACCGGCGCCACTGCGCTCGGCTTCCTGCGACGCCGCCACCGTCATGGCGGCCGGTTCGTGCGCTTCGTGGCCGATCACGACCGCTACCGGCATCGCCCTGCCCGCCGGCTCATTGCAGCGCCTGTGGACCGCCAATGCGCGCGTCGTCGACGGCGACCTGCTGGCTCGGCTCGGCGATGGCGGCTATGCGAACGGAGCCCGCGCACGGCAGATCCGCGACGACCTGTTCGCGAAGAAGACGCTGACCGAACACGACCTGATGGCGATCCAGCTCGACGATCGCGCGGTGTTCCTGACGCGCTGGTGGCGCCTGTTGCGCGAACAGGGCACGAAGGAAACCACTCCCGCATTGCACGATCTGGCCGAAGCGGCCGCCACGTGGCAGGGACGCGCCAGCACCGATTCGAGTAGCTACCGCATCGTGCGTGCATGGCGGCTGGCGGTGCACGACCGCTTGCTGGATGGCTTGACCGCGCCGGCACGCGTGGAGATGGGCGAGGACTTCGAGATGCCCGGCGTCGGCCAGTTCGAAGGCGTCGCCTGGCCGTTGGTGACGCAACGCCCGATGCATCTGCTGCCGCGCCGGTTCGCCAGTTGGGATGCGCTGTTCGAGGACGCCGCACGAGAAGTGCGCGACGACCTGAAGAAGCAGGGACCGTTGCCGGACCGCAATTGGGGCGAGCGCAACACCGCCAAGATCTGCCACCCGCTGGCGATGGCGTTGCCCGGCTTCGCCAAGCCCGCGCTGTGCATGCCGGCCGATCCGTTGCCCGGAGACAGCGGCATGCCCCGCGTGCAGGGCCCGAAGTTCGGCGCCTCCGAGCGCATGGTGGTGTCGCCCGGACACGAAGCCGACGGCATTGCCCACATGCCAGGCGGCCAGAGCGGCCATCCGCTGTCTCCGTACTGGGGCGCGGGACACGAGGATTGGGTGCGGGGTCGGCCGACGCCGTTCCTGCCGGGCGCAGCGCAGCACACGTTGAAGCTGTTGCCGGCTCGGTGAGGGGATGATCACGAGCTGGACCCGAAGGGCGCCGCACAAGGATGTGCGCGTTTTTCGACCGAGCCATGGATGGCGAGTCGGAAAATCCCCAAAGCCATTCCGGTCGTGGGGCGGCTTGCCGAGAAGGCTGTATCAGTTACCGCAGCATCAATCGCTCGATAAGCGCCTGATAAAGATCCGGCAGCGATTGCAGGTCGGCAATCGAAACGTGCTCATCCACCTTGTGGATGCTGGCATTGACCGGCCCGATCTCGATGCACTGCGCGCCGAGCGGCGCGATGAAGCGTGCATCGGAAGTGCCGCCGCCGGTGCTTTCTTCCGGAGGCGCGCCCGCAAAAGCGCCCAGCACCTCACGCGCGGCCGCACGCAACGGTCCTTCCGGCGTGTAGAAAGGCTCGCCGCCGCGATGCCAGTGGACCGCGTAATCCAGCCCGTGGCGGCGCAATACGTCCTCGCACTGCTGCTCAAGCTGCGCCGCGTTCCAGGTCGGGTTGTAGCGCAGATTGAACAGCACCTGCAGCTCGCCGGGGATGACGTTGTTGGCACCGGTGCCGGCGTGGATGTTGCTGACCTGCAGGCTGGTGGGCGGGAATGTTTCGTAGCCCTCGTCCCAGCGCCGCGCGGACAGTTCCGCCAGCGCCGGCATCGCCTGGTGGATCGGATTGCGCGCCTTCTCCGGATAGGCGACATGACCCTGGATGCCGCGCACGGTCAATGTCGCCGACAGCGTGCCGCGGCGACCGACGCGCAACAGGTCGCCCAATCGCGCCATCGACGAGGGTTCGCCGGTGATGCACCAGTCGATGCGCTCGCCGCGCAGACGAAAAGCGTCGGCCACCTTGCGCACGCCATCGATGGCATCGCCCTCCTCGTCCGAGGTCAGCAGCAGGGCCACGCGACCCGGATGATCCGGATGAGCAGCGACGAATCGCTCCAGCGCGATGACAAACGCCGCGACGCTGCCTTTCATGTCCGCCGCGCCACGGCCGTACAGCAGCCCGTCGCGGATCTCCGGCTCGAATGGATCGCTGCTCCAGGACTCGCGTGGCCCGGGCGGCACGACATCGGTATGGCCCAACAGCACCAGCGTCGAGCCGCCATCGCCATGCGCAGCCCACAGGTTGTCGACGTCGCCGAAGCGCATGCGCTCGCAGGCAAATCCTGTGCGCGCCAGGCGCAGCGCGATCAACTCCTGGCAACCGGCATCGTCCGGCGTCACCGACCTGCGCGCGATCAGCTTGCGGGTCAGTTCGAGCACATCACTTGTCGCGATCATCGCGTCGCTCATGCGCCGACTCCGAAACGTTTCTTGAATCCGTTGTCGCTGAAGCCCTGGCTGACCTGGCCGTCATCGGTGACCACGACCGGCCGACGGATCAGTTGCGGGTATTCCTTCAGCAACAGCTTCCACTCGGGATCCGAAGCCGGTTCCTTGCGATTCGGCGGGAGCGTGCGCCAGGTCGTCGAGGATTTGTTGATCATCGCGTCCCAGCCGCCGAGCTGGTCCTTCCAGCCCACCAGCGTTTCCGGCGACTGGCGCTGGTCGCGGTAGTCGACGAAGGCGTGGGCGACGCCGAAGCGGTCGAGCCACTTGCGGGCTTTCTTGCAGGTATCGCAGTTGGAGAGGCCGTAAAGCGTCGTCGTCATTTGTTCGCAGATGCGC
Source organism: Lysobacter niastensis (assembly GCF_031457115.1). Classification (GTDB taxonomy): domain Bacteria; phylum Pseudomonadota; class Gammaproteobacteria; order Xanthomonadales; family Xanthomonadaceae; genus Lysobacter_J; species Lysobacter_J niastensis_A. The sequence continues at coordinate 1,348,984 of NZ_JAVDVY010000001.1, read as the reverse complement.
GTTCTGTTGTGGAAGCCGTCATTCCCGCGAAGGCGGGAATCCAGGCCGACGTACAGCAGTTCTTGCCGGGGAAGTGCGCGGCGCGGGACGCGTTACTCCGCCAACCCGCGCAGCAGGTCGTTGATGCTGGTCTTCGAACGCGTCTTGGCATCCACCTGCTTGACGATGACCGCGCAGTACAGCGAATGCGAGCCGTCCGCGGCCGGCAACTGTCCGGACACCACGACGCTGTACGGAGGCACGGAGCCGTAGCTGACCTCGCCGGTCATGCGGTTGTAGATGCGTGTGCTCTGCCCGAGGAACACGCCCATGCCGATCACGCTGTGATGGCCGACCACGAAACCCTCCACAACTTCCGAGCGCGCGCCGATGAAGCAATGGTCCTCGACGATCGTCGGCGAGGCCTGCAGCGGTTCCAGCACGCCGCCGATGCCCGCGCCACCGGACAGGTGGCAGTGCTTGCCGACCTGCGCGCACGAGCCCACCGTGGCCCAGGTGTCGACCATCGTGCCCTCGCCCACGTGCGCGCCGATGTTGACGAAGCTCGGCATCAGCACCACGTCCTTGCCGATGTGGGCGCCGCGACGGGCGACCGCGCCGGGCACGACGCGCGCGCCCAGCTTGCGGAAGTCGGCTTCGCCATAACCCTCGAAGCGCGAAGGCACCTTGTCCCAATACGGCGCCGGGAACCCCTCGACGACCTGCATGTCGTTAACGCGGAAGTACAGCAGCACTGCCTTCTTCAGCCACTCGTTGACGGTCCAGCCGCCCTGGCCGTCCGGCTCGGCCACGCGGAAGTCGCCCTTCTCCAGCCCGTCGATCACCCGCTCCACGGTCGGACGCGTCGAGCCTTCGATCTCGTCCAGCGTCAGCATCGCGCGGCGCTCGAACGCGCTGTCGATCATGAACTTCAGCTCGTCGATGCCCGGTCCCTGCGGAGCGCTCTTGGGCGCCGCCTTCTTGCGTGCGGTCTTGGCGGCGGACTTCTTCTGCGTCATCAATGGTCTCCTTCGAGGCAGGCCAGCAGCGCGTCGCGCAGGGCCTGTTGTTGCGTGGCGTCGAGCGCGCTGTCGCGCCCGTCGGAATCGGTGGCGGTGATCTGGAACACGTCCTCGGCGCGCTCGCCGAAGGTGGCGATGCGGGCGTCGTGCACCCGCAGCGACTGGTCGCGGATGGCCCGCGTGACATCGGCCAGCAGGCCCGGGCGGTCGTTGCAGACCAGGCTCAGCATGGTGCGGACGCGATGGGTGCCTTCGCCGATCGTGTTGCAGCCGACCTGCGGCGCGATGCGGAAATGCCGCAGATGCCGCGGCTGCGCCCGGCGCACCGGCCGCACCTGGTCGAGCGGACCGGCCAGCACCGCCGTGAGTCGGCCTTCGACGTCCTCCACGGTGGGAGGATTGCGTGGATCGATCGGGATCACCTCGAAGCTGTCGAAGATCGCGCCGTGCGGTCCGTCGAGCACGCGCGCCTGCTGGATCGCCAGGCCGAGCCGGTCGAGTGTGGCGACGATCGCTGCGAACAGGCCGTCGCGATCGGGGGTATGCACGAACACCTCCAGCGCACCGGCATGGCGCCCGACCGAGCGCGCGCGCACACGCGTTTCGCCGATGGCGACGCCACGCAGCGATCCCGCCTGCCAGGCGATCTGGTCGGGGCGTCCGCGCTGGAAGCCGACCTCGGGCATGCGCGCATACAAGGCCGCGATCTCGCCATCGGCGACACCGAACGAGGCGAGCATCGCGCGCGCGGCCTCTCGCGTCTCGGCGGAACGCTCGTCGGCGGCCACCGGATTTTCCAGGCCGCGGCGCAGCGCCAGTCGCGTCGCGGTGTAGAGGTCGGCCAGCAACCGGTCCTTCCAGGCGTTCCACAGCTTGGGCGAGGTGCCGGAGATGTCAGCACAGGTCAGCAGGTACAGATGATCCAGATGCTCGCGATCGGCCACCTTGCCTGCGAAACGATGGATCACGTCGGGATCGACGATGTCCTGCTTCTGCGCCGTCATCGACATCAGCAGGTGCTGGCGCACCAGCCATTCCACCAGCGAGGTATCCGCCTGCGACAGCCCGATGGTGCTGCAGAAGATGCGCGCATCCTCGCCGCCCAACTCGGAATGGTCGCCGCCGCGCCCCTTGGCGATGTCGTGAAACAGGCCGGCCAGCAGCAACAGCTCCGGCTTGCGCAGGCGCGGCCAGACTTCGTGGGCGATGCTGAAGCGTTCGTCGACGATGCCGGAGGCGAATCGCGCGAGGTTCCCCAGCACCGCCAGCGTGTGCTGATCGACGGTGTACACATGGAACAGGTCGAACTGCATGCGGCCGGACACGCGCGCGAACGCCGGAATCCAGCGCCCCAGCACGCCCAGGCGCGCCATGCGCTCCAGCGCGTGCACCGGATGGGGCCCGCGCAGCAGCGACAGGAAGCGATCGCGCAACGCCGGCTCTGCCTGCTGGAACGCCGGCACGCGCGACAGCGACTCGGCCAGCGCGCGTGCCGTCTGCGAATGCAAGCCGCGGATCTCGTCGTGCGCGGCCCACACCGCGAACAACGAGAAAATGTCGGACGCATCGCGCGGCCACCGGGGGCTGCGCGCAGCCAGGTAATCGCGCCGCAGCTCGAACGCGCCATCCGCGTCGGGCAGCGGCACCGGCACGGGTTCGCCGTCGATCTGCTCCTCGAACCGCTGCAGCAGGCGCTCGCCGATGCGCAGCACCAGTGCCGCGCTTCGGTAGAAACCCTGCATCATCTGCTCGACGGCGAGGTTGTCGGCGTTGTCGCTGTGACCCAGGCGATCGGCCAGCGACTTCTGGTAATCGAAACGCAACCGCTCCTCGCGCTTGCCCGCCACCAGGTGCAGGCCGAAACGCAGACGCGACAGCGCGCGGCGCTCGCGTTCGAGCGTGGCCAGCTCATCGGCGCCGAACTGGCCGATCGCCACCAGCGATTCGAGATCGCCGGTGCCGACGATGCGAAGCGCCATCCAACGCAGCGTCTGCACGTCGCGCAGGCCGCCGGGGCCCTCCTTCAGGTTTGGCTCCAGGTTATCGGCGGTGTCGCCGTAACGCGCATGGCGAAGGCGCAGCTCCTCGCGCTTGGCGGCGAAGAATTCGCGTGCCGGCCACACCACGCTTGGCGCGATCGCGGCCTGTAGCGCATGGATATGCTCGATGTCGGCCATCAGCGGCCGCGCTTCCAGCATCGCGGTCAACACGGTGATGTCGGCGGCCGCCTCGGTGCATTGCGCGATCGAACGCACCGCATGCCCTACTGGCAGGCCCGCGTCCCACAGCAGCGTGATGAAACAGGACAATGCATCAGCGTGGCGCTGCTGGGCATCGGCGTCGGCCAGCACCAGCAGGTCGATGTCCGATTGCGGAAACAGTTCGCCGCGGCCGTAGCCGCCTACCGCGAACAGCGCCAGCGGCGCATCGGCGTCGATGCAGTCGGCCCACGCCAGGCGTACCTGCGCATCCATCGCCGCGCTGCGCGCGCGCAGCAGGCGATCGATATCGGCATTGGCTTCGGCATCGAACCGCAGCGCCAGCGAAGCGTCCACCTCGGCCAGCGCGTTGCGGATCGCCAGCGCCCGGTCCGAGCCGTCCGGCGCCGGGCGCGACGGGTCACGCGCCGCCATCCCGGTCTCGGCGGCATCGGGGTTAGGGCCTGTCGACATATGCAAAGCAGGCCGCGCCGGACCGGAGGGCGCGTGAGGCAAGGACAGAGCGAGGGAGTGTATGTCGATACACGACCGAGCGATGACGCGGCATCACGCGCCCTCCGGCCCGGCCCTCCGGGTCGGGCCTCAAGGGCTGCCATGCGGTGCCGCACGACTTGACCTTGCAATCAGCAAGGCGCTGCGTCGCGCAACACCACCTGGCAGCCCTTGAGACCCAACGCGACCTGCTTTGCATATGTCAACAGGCCCTCATAGATCGTTATCGTCGCCTGGCAGGCGGGTCAGTATCTCGACACCGTTATCGGTCACCACCACGGTGTGCTCCCACTGTGCCGAGAGCTTGCGGTCCTTGGTGACCACGGTCCAGCCATCCGGGAGCAGCTTGGTATGGCGTGCGCCCTCGTTGATCATCGGCTCGATGGTGAAGGTCATGCCGGGCTTCAGCACCAGGCCCTCGCCGGCGCGGCCGTAGTGCAGCACCTGCGGGTCTTCGTGGTAGATCTGGCCGATGCCGTGGCCGCAGTACTCGCGCACTACGCTGAAACGCTCGGCCTCGGCGTACTGCTGGATCGCCGCGCCGATATCGCCCAGCGTCGCGCCCGGCTTGACGATGCGGATGCCGCGGAACATCGCCTCGCGGGTGACGTCGACCAGGCGCTTGGCCATCACCGATGGCGTGCCGACCACGTACATGCGGCTGGTATCGCCGTGCCAGCCGTCCTTGATGACGGTGACGTCGATATTGATGATGTCGCCATCCTTGAGGACCTTGGCCTCGCTCGGGATGCCGTGGCAGATGACGTTGTTGACCGAGGTGCAAACGGTCTTGGGGAATCCCTTGTAGCCGACATTGGCGGGGATCGCCTGCTGGACGTTGACGATATGATCGTGGCAGATGCGGTCCAGTTCCTCGGTGGTCACGCCCGCCTTCACGTGCGGGGCGACGACCTGGAGCACCTCGGCGGCCAGGCGGCCGGCGACGCGCATCTTCTCGATCTCTTCGGGGGTCTTGATGGTGATGGCCATGGGCCATTATCGCCTATCCGCGGGCCGTTCAGGGTCCACGAACCGGGAATGTTGTCCCTAACAGCCTGTTGCGGCTACAATTCCGGGGCTCTGCGGCGGGACCCGTGCATTAACGAGTCTGCCGCGCCGCCCACGCCGGGCGAAAGCACGAGGCCCTAAGGCTCCCGTGCAGGCGAATACACACCCACTGCCACCCTCCGTGCCGGGGTGCCTGATTAGCCGTCCGGCTATGAAGGTTCGGCCACGGAAGCAGTGGGGAGGCCCAACCCCGGAACCATCGTCCCCGGCCCTGTCGTGGACAGCCGCCATCACCTAAACCGGCGGCCGGTTCCACTGCCTTGGAGTTAAAGCAATGCCCCAGATCACCATGCGCCAGATGCTGGAAGCCGGCGTCCATTTCGGTCACCAGACCCGTTACTGGAACCCGAAGATGGGCCCGTACATCTTCGGCGCCCGCGGCAAGATCCACATCATCAACCTCGAGAAGACCGTTCCGCTGTTCAACGACGCGATGAACTTCATCTCGGGCGTCGCGCAGAAGCGCGGCATGATCCTGTTCCTCGGCACCAAGCGCTCGGCGCGCGATTCCATGAAGGAAGAAGCCGAGCGTTGCGGCATGCCGTACATGAACCAGCGTTGGCTGGGCGGCACGCTGACCAACTTCCGCACGGTCAAGCAGTCGGTGCAGCGCCTGAAGGATCTGGAAGCCGCCGAGACCGACGGCACGTTCCAGAAGATGGTCAAGCACGAAGTGCTGGGCCTGCGTCGCGAGCGCGACAAGCTGGAAGCCTCGCTGGGCGGCATCAAGGACATGAACCGTCTGCCTGACGCGCTGTTCGTGATCGATATCGGCCACGAAGACATCGCGATCAAGGAAGCCAAGAAGCTTGGCATCCCGGTCATCGCCGTCGTCGACACCAACTACGATCCGGCCCTGGTCGACTACGCCATCCCGGGCAACGACGACGCCATCCGCGCCGTGCAGCTGTACGCCCGCGCCGCCGCCGACGCCGTGCTCGAAGGCAAGGCCGCCGCTCCGTCGGCCGCCAGCGTGCGCGAGGAAGACTTCGCCGAGGCCGAGGGCGAGGAAGCCGGTGCCGAGCGCAAGGCCCCGCGTGGACGCGCCCCGGCCAAGAAGGCGGCCAAGAAGGACGCTGAGTAAGACCCGCGTCATGCAGCCGCGCCATGCTGCGCGGCCGCACCGATTTTGCTCGTCGCTCCCGCTCCGGCGGGAGTCCAGCGGCGCCACGGCGCCATGGATCCCCGCTCGTGCGGGGATGACGTTTTCACACATTACGAGGTAAACCCCATGGCTGAAATCACCGCATCCCTCGTCAAGGAACTGCGCGAGCGCACCGGCGCCGGCATGATGGAGTGCAAGAAGGCGCTCACCGAGACCAACGGCAACATCGACGCGGCAGCCGAAGCGCTGCGCAAGTCGGGTCTGGCCAAGGCCGACAAGAAGGCCGACCGCGTGGCCGCCGAAGGCCGCGTCGCGGTGGCCCAGGACGGCGGCAAGGCCGTGCTGGTCGAGATCAACTCCGAGACCGACTTCGTCGCCAAGGACGAGAACTTCCTGGCCTTCGCCAACGCCGTCGCCCAGGCCGCCCTGGCCTCCGGCGCCGCCGACATCGAAGCCCTGAAGGCCGCCAAGCTGGCCTCCGGCGAGACCGTCGAGGAAGCCCGTGCCGCCGCGATCTCCAAGCTCGGCGAAAACATCCAGATCCGCCGCATGGCCCGCGTCAGCAGCAACGACAACGTCGCTGCCTACGTGCACGGCGGCAAGATCGGCGTGCTGGTCGAGGTCAAGGGCGGCGACGCCGAACTGGCCCGCGGCCTGGCGATGCACATCGCCGCGATGAACCCTCCGCACAACAAGGCCGCCGACGTGCCGGCCGAGTTCGTCGCCAAGGAAAAGGAAATCGAACTGGCCAAGATGTCCGAGAAGGACAAGTCCAAGCCGGCCGAGATCCTCGAGAAGATCATCAGCGGCAAGATCGCCAAGATCATCAACGAGGTCACCCTGTACGGCCAGCCGTACGTGCTCAACAGCGACCTGAGCGTCGAAGCCACGGTCAAGGCCGCCGGCGCCGACGTGGTCGGCTTCCAGCGCCTGGTGGTCGGCGAAGGCATCGAGAAGGTGGTCGAGGACTACGCCGCCGAAGTCATGAAGCAGGCCGGCCTGGCGTAAGCCGCCGCTTCACGCAGCACCGGAAAGGCCGCGAGCGATCGCGGCCTTTCCTTTTTGTGGGGCCCAAGGGTTCCCGGTGGGGCCGCCACGTCGCCACGCCGGCCCCACAGCCCTATCCCGTACAATCCCGCCGCCCGCCACTCCTCCGAGGTCGCCATGTCCCAGCTCGCCTATCGCCGTGTCCTGCTCAAACTGTCCGGCGAGGCGCTGATGGGAGACGAGGATTACGGCATCGACCCGAAGATGATCAGCCGCCTGGCGCGCGAGGTCATCGAAGCCCAGCAGGCGGGCGCCGAAATCGCACTGGTCATCGGCGGCGGCAACATCTTCCGCGGCGCCGGCCTGGCCGCCGGCGGCATGGACCGCGTCACCGGCGACCAGATGGGCATGCTCGCCACGGTGATCAACGCGTTGGCGATGCAGGACGCGCTGGAGAAGCTCGGCGCCAAGTGCCGCGTCATGAGCGCCATCAAGATCAACGACGTGTGCGAGGACTACATTCGCCGGCGCGCCGTGCGTCATCTCGAGAAGGGCCGCCTCACCATCTTTGCCGCAGGCACCGGCAACCCGTTCTTCACCACCGACTCGGGCGCGGCGCTGCGCGCGATCGAGATCGGCGCCGACCTGCTGCTCAAGGCCACCAAGGTCGATGGCGTGTACGACAAGGATCCGAAGAAGCACAAGGACGCCGTGCGCTTCGAGAAGCTGAGCTACGACGAGGTCATCATGCGCGACCTGCAGGTCATGGATACCGCCGCCTTCGCCCTGTGCCGCGACAGCGACCTGCCGCTGCGCATCTTCGACATGGGCCATCCGGGCCAGTTGCTGAAGATCCTGCACGGCGAGGACATCGGTACGCTCGTGCACGGTCGCAACAACGCCTGACGCGAAGCCCAGCCCCTAAGTCAGGGGCGATTCGCACCGCAGGTGCGAATGGGGTACGGAAGCGCACAGCGGGACCCGAAATTCGCGCAGCAAACTTTGGGGGTTCCCGGGCGCAGCCCGGTAACGCCGTAATAGTGTTCATGGGCCCGGCATGCCACGATTCGCCGCATGGGCCATTCACATCACGACCACAGCCTCAACACGACCCGGGCCTTCGCCACGGTCACGTTGATCAATCTCGCCTACACGATACTGGAGGCGGGCTACGGCTTCGCCACCAACTCGCTGGCGCTGTTGTCCGATGCGCTGCACAACCTGGGCGACGTGCTCGGCCTGGGATTGGCCTGGGGCGCGGCCGTGCTGGCCAAGCGCACGCCCACGGCGCGACATACCTACGGCTGGCGCCGCGCCACCCTGCTCTCTCCGCTGGCCAACGCGTTGTTGCTGGTGGCGTTCTCCGGCGCACTCGCCTGGGAGGCGGTGCGCCGCTTCAGCGCCCCGCCGGAAATCCCCGCCCTGCCGGTGATGCTCGTGGCCGCCGTCGGCATCGCCGTCAACCTGGGCGCCGCATGGCTGGTGCGCCACGGGCACGACCACGACCTCAACCGCCGTGGCGCCTTCCTGCACCTGCTGGCCGATGCAGCGGTGTCGCTGGCGGCCGTCGTCGCCGGCGCGGGCATGTGGTGGCTGGGATGGACGTGGCTGGACCCGGTGACGGCCTTGCTGATCGGCGTGGTGGTCGCATTGGGCGCGTTCGGCCTGCTGCGCGAAAGCTTCAATGCCGCGATGGATGCCGTGCCCGCCAGCATCGAGCAGACGCAGGTGCAGGAGTTCCTGGCATCCCGGCCAGGCGTGGTGGCGGTCCACCACCTGCACATCTGGTCGCTGGGCGCGGGCGAGATCGCCATGACGGCCCATCTGGTGCGGCCCGACGACCGCGACCACGACGCCTTCATCGACGAGCTGAACCACGAACTCGACCATCGCTTCGGCATCAACCATCCGACCTTGCAGGTCGAGCGTGGCCGCGGCTGCGAGCACGACCGCCACGAGCGAGCCCCGCACGGCCACGCGCACGGACATTGACAGCCGCCTCGAAGGTGCCGGTTCGCGGCCGCGGGCCCCGCTCTATATAATCCCGCGATTACCGTTACAGGACAGGAGCCGGCGATGCTCAACGAGATCAAGAAAGACGCCCAGACCCGAATGGCCAAGAGCGTCGATGCGTTTCGCCACGACCTGATCAAGATCCGCACCGGCCGCGCCACGACCGCGCTGGTCGATCATCTGAAGGTCAACTACTACGGTTCCGACATGCCGCTGTCGCAGGTCGCCACCGTGGCCGTGTCCGACGCGCGCTCGTTGACGATCACGCCGTGGGAGAAGCAGATGGTCGGCCCCGTGGAGAAGGCGATCCTCGCCTCTGACCTCGGCCTGACCCCCACCACCGCCGGCACCGTGATCCGCCTCAACCTGCCCGCCCTCACCGAGGAGCGCCGCAAGGAGCTGTCCAAGCTGGTGCACAGCGAGAGCGAGGACGCCAAGGTCGCGATCCGCAACATCCGTCGCGACGCCAACCACCAGGTCAAGGAACTGCTGAAGGAAAAGCAGATCACCGAGGACGACGCGAGCCGCACCGAAACCGAGATCCAGAAGATCACCGATTCGGCGATCAAGGATGTCGACGAAGTGGTCAAGGCCAAAGAGCAAGAACTTATGGCGGTTTGACGGGTCTACCCGTCCCGCCATGTCTTCCGAATCCGCCAATGCCGCGCCCGCGCGCGTCCCGCACCATCTGGCCGTCATCATGGACGGCAACGGGCGCTGGGCCCAACGCCGTCGCCGGCCGCGCATCATCGGCCATCGCGCCGGCGCACGCGCGGTCAACGTCTGCATCGACTTCTGCCTGGAGCGTGGCATCCAGGCGCTGACCCTGTTCGCGTTTTCCAGCGAGAACTGGGGCCGCCCCGAGGACGAAGTCGGCGGCTTGATGAAGCTGTTCCTGGGAGCGCTGGAACGCGAAGTCGACGAACTCGATCGCCGTGGCGTGCGCGTGCGCTTCATCGGCGATCGCAGCCGTTTCAGCGATGCGATCCGTCGGCAGATGGAAGGTGCCGAGTCGCGCACGCAGGCCAACAGCCGCCTGCACCTGACCATCGCCGCCAGCTACGGCGGCCGCTGGGACATCGCCCAGGCCGCGCGCTCGCTGGCGCAGGACGTCGCGGCCGGCCGGCTGGCACCGGAGGACGTGGACGAGGCCGCCCTGGCCGCACGCACCTGTCTGGCCGACCTGCCGCCGCCGGATCTGTTCATCCGCACCGGCGGTGAGACCCGCATCAGCAATTTCCTGCTCTGGCAACTGGCGTACACCGAACTGTGGTTCACCGATCTGTTGTGGCCCGAGCTGGATGTGGCGACACTGCAGCGCGCCCTGGACGACTATGCCGGCCGCGAACGCCGCTTCGGCCTGACCGGCTCCCAAGTGGCCCCGACGGCTGCCACGACCCAAACCGAGACCCCTGAATGACCCGAACCCGCCTGCTCGCTGCACTGGTGATGGCGCCCCTGGCGATTGCGGCGATCCTGCTGCTGCCGACGCCGTGGCTGGTGGCGCTGGCAGCCGTGTTGTTCATGATCGGGCTGTGGGAGTGGTTCGACCTGGCCGAGATCGAGGACACGCTGTCGCGCACCGTGCTGCTGGCGGCCAACCTGGCGCTGGTGGTCGCGCTGGTGTGGGCATCGCGCTCCAGCGTCGGTTACACATTGGTGCTGTTCCAGTTGGTGTCGGTGATCGGCGTGGTCTGGTGGCTGGTGGCGTTGCTGTGGCTGGGTCGCTACGACTTCGCCAGCGACCACGACACGCATGCCCGCGTCTTCAAGCTCGCCGCGGGCGCGTTGAGCATGATCCCGGCGTGGTGTGCGCTGGCCTGGATACACGCCAGCCAGCCCAATGGTCATCGCTGGCTGCTGACCTCGCTCGCGATCGTCTGGGCGGCCGATTCGGGCGCCTATTTCGCCGGCCGCAAGTTGGGCGGCCGCTTCTTCGCGGGCCGCAAGCTGGCGCCGCGCGTCAGCCCTAACAAGACCATCGAAGGACTGCTTGGCGGTGTCGTGGCCGGCATCGTGGTCGGCGTGCTGTTTGCCCTGTTCGCGGGTGCGAACCCTTCGCAACTGCCGGCCGTGGCGCTGGTCGCCCTGTTCGCGGTGTTGTTCTCGGTGATCGGCGACCTGTTCGAGAGCCTGCTCAAGCGCCATGCCGGCGTGAAGGATTCGGGCAACCTGATCCCGGGGCACGGCGGTATCCTCGACCGCATCGACGGCGTCCTGGCGGCCTTGCCGGTATTCGCCCTCGGCAAGGCCGTGCTGGGCTTCTGATCGAGATGAATGATCGTGCTGGATGATCGGGCCGGGCCTGTAATGATGCGTCGCGTAGCCGTACTGGGTGCCACCGGATCCATCGGCGCTTCCGCGCTGGACGTGATCGCGCGCCATCCGCAATCGCTGCGGGCCACCGTGCTCGCCGCCGGCCGCAATGTGGACGCATTGCTGGCGCTGTGCCGCACGCATCGTCCCGAGCACGCGGTAATCGCCGACGACATCGGCTTCCCCGCGCTGCGCGACGGCTTGCGCGACGCCGGTCTGTCGACCCAGGCACACGCCGGCGACGACGCGCTCGAAGCGCTGGTGGCTGGCGACGCCTGCGACACCGTGGTCGCCGCGATAGTGGGAGCGGCGGGGTTGCCGTCCACGCTGGCAGCCGCGCGCGCAGGCAAGCGCATCCTGCTGGCCAACAAGGAATCGCTGGTGCTCGCCGGCGAACTGCTGATGCAGGCCGCGCACGAGGCGGGCGCCACCATCGTGCCGGTCGACAGCGAGCACAACGCGATCTTCCAGTGCCTGCCCGACGCGCACGCGCACGCCGGCCTCAAACGCATTCTTCTGACTGCTTCGGGCGGGCCATTCCGCGGTCGCCGCCGCGAGGAACTGACCGGGGTCACTCCCGAGCAGGCCATCGCCCATCCCAAGTGGTCGATGGGCCCGAAAATCTCGGTCGACTCGGCCACGCTGATGAACAAGGGCCTGGAGGTCATCGAGGCGCACCACCTGTTCGGCGTGGACGGCGACCGCATCCAGGTGCTCGTGCACCCGCAGAGCCTGGTGCATTCGCTGGTCGAATTCATCGACGGCTCCACGCTCGCCCAGTTGGGCCTGCCGGACATGCGTACGGCGCTGGCGGTGGGCTTCGGCTGGCCCGAGCGCATGGCCTCGGGCGTCGGCGGCCTGGACCTGCTGGCCCATGGCCGCCTCGATTTCGAGCCACCGGACCTGGCCGCTTTCCCCTGCCTGCGCCTGGCCTTCGAGGCCCTGGCCGCCGGCGGCACGGCCCCGGCCGTGCTCAACGCGGCCAACGAGGTCGCCGTTTCAGCGTTTCTTCAGCGCCGGATCGGTTTCCTAGCGATACCGGCGCTGGTCGAGGACACCCTCACCGCGCTTCCTCCCACCCCGGCCTCATCGCTGGCGGCACTGCGCGATGCCGATGCGCAGGCGCGGCGGCACGCCGAACAGGCCACCACCAGGGCAAGCGCATGAGCGAATTCTTCGGCTCGGTCTGGTGGCTGATCGTCAGTCTTGGCGTGCTCGTCACCTTCCACGAGTTCGGCCACTACTGGGTCGCGCGCCGCTGCGGCGTCAAGGTGCTGCGCTTCTCGATTGGTTTCGGCAAGGCCTTGTGGACGCGTCGCGGTCGCGACGGTGTCGAATACGTGATCGCCGCGATTCCGCTGGGCGGCTACGTCAAGATGTTGGACGAGCGCGAAGGCGAGGTGCCTCCGGCCGACATCCCGCGCGCCTTCAACCGGCAATCGGTATGGAAGCGCATCGCGATCGTCGCCGCCGGCCCGATCGCCAACCTGATGCTGTGCGTGGGGTTGTTCTGGGCGATGTTCGTCATTGGACGCCCCGACTTTGCCCCGGTCGTCGGCCAGGCCACCGGCCTCGCCGCCTCGGCCGGATTGAGCCACGGCGATACGGTGCTGGCCGTGGACGACCGCGCCACGCCGACCTGGAGCGAGGCGCAGCTGGCGCTGATTCCCGCCGCACTCGATCATCGCGACATTGCGCTAAAGATCCGACCATACGGGCGCACCGACGAAGTCGTGCGCACACTGCGCCTGTCGAAACTGCCCGAGCATTTCGACGAGCGCCGCGCCGTGGAAGTCACCGGCCTGACGCCGCGCCATGCGCTGATGCCGACGGTGGTCGGCCGTGTCGCACCGGACACGCCGGCCTGGGGCGTGCTGGCCGAAGGCGACCGCATCACCGCGATCGACGGTGAGCCCATCGAATCCTTTGACGACATCCGTCCGGCGGTCCAGAAGCTGGGCCAGCGTGGCGGCTCGGCGATGGTGGAGGTGCAGCGCAACGGCGATCGCCTCGCTTTCGAGCTCGCACCCGCGCGCATGCGCGCCGCGGACGGTTCCTACTACTGGGGGCTGGGATTGGCCTCCACGGCCCCGGCCGAACCGAGCAAGGACGCGGTGCTGCGCTACGGCCCGGTCGCGGCGATTCCGGCGGCGTTCCGCGAAACGGCGCACCAGGCCAGCGAACTGGTCGCGATGATCGGCCGGGCCTTCAGCGGCCGCGTCTCGGTGCAGAACACCGTCGCCGGCCCGATCACGATCGCGCGCGCGGCCAACGCCTACGCCCAGCACGGGGCGGCGTGGTACCTGTCGATGCTGGCCCTGCTGTCGCTCAGCCTGGGCATCCTGAACCTGCTGCCGATCCCAATCTTGGACGGCGGTCACCTGCTGTATTACCTTATCGAGCTGGTCAAGGGCAGCCCGGTCAGCGAACGCGTCATGGCCGCCGGGCAGTACATCGGTCTGGCGTTGATCGCGGGGCTGATGGGTCTGGCGTTCTACAACGACATCGTGAACAACCTGGTGCGCTGATGCCGGCCTTGCCCCGTGGACAGGAAGTCTCGACCCCAAGCCCTGCGCCGGCCAGTCCCGCGCCAGGCAAAAAAGAATCCCAACCGGACGTGATGATGACGCGACACCCTGCCCGCCGCCTGCTTGCCCTTGCCCTCGCCTCGGCCCTCGTCTCGGCCCCGGCGTTCCCCGTCTGGGCCCAGTCGGCGGTCACCCAGGGATCGGTGGAGCCTTTCACCGTCACCGATATCCGACTGGATGGCCTGCAGCGCATCTCCGCCGGTACGGTATTCACCTACCTGCCGATCGAGCGTGGCGACACGGTCGACCAGGCACGCACCGGTGAGGCGATCCGCGCGCTCTACAAGACCGGCTTCTTCGAGGATGTCCGCATCGACCGCCAGGGCGGCATCCTGATCGTCACGCTGACCGAGCGCCCGGCGATCAACAAGCTCACCGTCACCGGCAACAAGGACCTCAAGACCGAGGACCTGATGAAGGGCCTGAAGGACATCGGCCTGGCCGAGGGCGAGACGTTCGACCGCCTCAGCCTGGACCGCGTCACCCAGGAATTGACCCGCCAGTACCAGAACCGCGGCAAGTACAACGTCGAACTGACGCCCACCGTGTCGCGGCTGGATCGCAACCGCGTCGACGTCACCATCGCCATCAAGGAAGGCAAGGCGGCCAAGATCCGCCACATCAACCTGATCGGCAACGAGAAGTTCGAGGACAAGCCCATCGTCGAAAGCTGGGAGTCGGCCGAGCACAACTGGCTCAGCTGGTACCGCCGCGACGACCAGTACTCGCGCGAGAAGCTGTCCGGCGACCTGGAAAAACTCAACTCCTGGTACCTCGACCGCGGCTACGTCGATTTCAGCATCGACTCCACCCAGGTTTCGATGAGCCCCGACCGCCAGGACATGTTCATCACCGCCGGCATCAGCGAGGGCGACCAGTACAAGGTGTCCAGCGTGCAGGTCACCGGCGACACGATCCTGCCGAAGGAACAGATCGAGAAGCTGGTGGTGGTCAAGCCCGACCAGATCTTCTCGCGCCGCCTGCTGGAGTTCAGCTCCGAGGCGATCACCGCGCGGCTGGCCAACATCGGCTACGCCTTCGCGCAGGTCAATCCGATCCCGGACGTCGACAAGGAAAGCAAGACCGTCGGTATCAACATGCAGGTCGTACCCGGCCCGCGCGTCAACGTGCGCCGCGTCGTATTCAAGGGCAACAACCGCACCAGCGACGAAGTGTTGCGTCGCGAAATGCGCCAGTTCGAAGGCTCGTGGTACTCGCAGGCGGCGATCGACCGCTCCAAGATCCGCCTGCAGGGCCTGGGCTACTTCGAGACCGTCGATGTCGAGACGCAGCCGGTCTCCGGAAGCAGCGACGAAGTCGACGTGGTCTACAACGTCAAGGAAACCACTTCGGGCAGCTTCGTGTTCGGCCTGGGCTTCTCGCAGTTGTCCGGTCTGACCGCGCAGGTCCAGTTGTCGCAGACCAACTTCCTCGGCAGCGGCAACCGCATCTCGGTGCAGGCGCAGCGCAGTGACTACCTGCAGCGGTACGACTTCTCGTTCGTCAACCCGTACTTCACCGACACCGGCGTGTCGCTGGGCTACAACCTGTGGTGGCGCGAGTTCGACAACTCCGACTACAACACCGCCCAGTACACCAGCACCAGCGGTGCCGGGCAGATGGTGCTGGGCATACCGATCACCGAGACCGACTCCGTGTCGGCGATGCTCGGCATCGACAGCAACGAGATCTTCACCTTCCGCGGCTCGACGCCGGAGAGCATCGTCGATTACATCGACGCCCTCGGCCAGCGCACCTTCCATGCCTGGCGCATGGAACTGGGCTGGGCGCGCCAGGCACTGGACAATTTCCTGACCCCCACGCGCGGCAGCGTCCAGCGCATCTCGGCGGAAGTCGCGCTGCCGGGCTCGACGGTCGAGTACTACAAGCTCAACTACAACTATTCCAAGTTCTGGCCCCTGTCGCGCCACTTCGTGCTCAACACGCGCACCGAGCTCGGTTACGGCGACAGCTACGGCGATGCCACCACGCGCGTGCTGACCGATCCGGACGGCACCACGCGCGTGGTTACCGCCGACGGCCTGCCGTTCTTCGAGAACTTCTACGCCGGTGGCGTGCGCTCGGTGCGCGGCTTCACCGACAACACCCTGGGCCCGCGCGACGTGCCGTTCCCGGGCAGCACGTTCTCGCAGCCCATCGGTGGCTCGCTGAAGACGATCGGTTCGCTGGAAATGTACTTCCCCACCCTGCTCGACACCCCGGCGGCACGTGTCTCGACGTTCTTCGACGTCGGTAACGTCTACGACGGAATCGACAACTGGGATGCGGGCGAGTTGCGCTCCTCGGCCGGCGTGGCGCTGATGTGGCGTTCGCCGATGGGTCCGATCTCGATCAGCTATGCCTTCCCGCTGCGCAAGGAAGACGAGGACGAGATCGAACGCCTGCAGTTCACCTTCGGCGGCTCGTTCTAAGTCCCGCCGGCACGCAAAGGCATTCCCGTGTCACAGGTTTCGTTCGACGCCGCCGAACTCGCCGGGCGCTTCGCGCTCGGCCTGCGCGGCGACGGCTCGGCGCGGGTCCGCGGCGTCGGCACGCTGGCGCGCGCGCAGGCGGGCCAGCTGGCGTTCCTGGCCAATCCCAAATATCGCAGCCAGCTGGCCGACAGCCACGCCAGCGTGGTGGTCATGCGCGAAGAGGATGCCGACGGATTTTCCGGCACGGCACTGATCGCCAAGGACCCGTACGTGGCTTTCGCCAAGCTGGCCGCACTGTTCGAGCCGCGGCCGCTGCGCACACCCGGGATCCATCCCTCGTCGGTGATCGACGACAGCGCACAGGTCGATGCCAGCGCGTATATCGGCCCGCACGCCAGCATCGGCGCGCGCAGCCGCATCGAGGCCGGCGCCGTGATCGGCGCCGGTTGCGTGATCGGCGAGGATTGCGTCGTCGGCTCCGCCAGCGAGCTGGTCGCACGCGTCACCCTGGTCGCGCGCGTCCGCCTGGGCCAGCGCGTGGTCGTGCATCCGGGCGCGGTGATCGGCGCCGCCGGCTTCGGCCTGGCGATGGAAGCAGGTCATTGGCTCAACGTGCCGCAGCTCGGCGGCGTGGTGATCGGCAATGACTGCGAGATCGGCGCCAATACCTGCATCGATCGCGGCGCGATCGACGACACCGTGCTCGAGGAGGACGTCCGCCTCGACAACCAGATCCAGATCGGCCACAACGTCCACATCGGCGCCCACACCGCGATGGCGGGCTGCTCGGCCGTTGCCGGCAGCGCGCGGATCGGCCGTTACTGCCTGATAGGCGGCGGCGCCGGCGTACTCGGGCACCTGGAGGTCTGCGACAAGGTCGTGGTGACCGCCATGAGCCTGGTCACCAGTTCGATCCGTGAACCCGGCGAGTATTCGTCGGGCACGCCGTTGATGGACAATCGCAGCTGGCGCAAGAACGCCGCCCGTTTCAAGCAGCTTGATGCGCTTACCAGGCGCGTCAATGCTGCCGACAAGGAATCATGATGAACTCTCTGCAACTCCCTCTGGACGTCACTGCGATCCAGGCGATGCTGCCGCATCGTTATCCGTTCCTGCTGGTCGACCGCGTGGTCGAGTTCGAGGCGCACAAGCGCGTGCTCGCCTACAAGAACGTCAGCATCAACGAACCGTATTTCAATGGCCATTTCCCGGGGCATCCGGTGATGCCGGGCGTGCTGGTGATCGAAGCACTGGCGCAGGCCGGCGGCATCCTGACCCAGCTCTCCCACCAGTCCGGCACCGAGGGCAAGCTGTTCTACCTGGTCAAGATCGACGGCGCCAAGTTCTCGCGAATGGTGGTTCCGGGTGACCGGCTCGAACTCGAGGTCACGCTCAAGCGCGTGATCCGCAACATGGCGATGTACACCTGCATCGCCCGCGTCGACGGCGAACAGGCCGCCTGCGCCGAGATCCTGTGCGCCGAGGTCCAAGCCTGATCATGGCGGACGCGTTCATCCATCCCAGCGCGGTGGTCGACGCGGGCGCGAAGCTCGGCGCCGGCGTGCACGTGGGCGCGTTCTGCTATATCGGCAACGAGGTCGAAGTCGGCGAGGGCACACGCTTCGGTCCGCACTGCAGCGTCCAGGGGCCGACCCGCATCGGCCGCGACAACCGCTTCATCGGCCATTGCGCGATCGGTGGCGAACCGCAGGACAAGAAGTACCAGGGCGAACGCGTCGAGCTGGTCATCGGCGATCGCAACCTGTTCCGCGAGTTCACCACCATCAACCGCGGCACCGGCAGCGGCGGCGGCGTCACCCGCATCGGCCACGACAACTGGCTGCTGGCCTACACCCACGTGGCGCATGACTGCGTCGTCGGCAACCACTGCGTGTTCTCCAACAACGCGACGCTGGCCGGCCACGTCACCGTTGGCGACCACGTCATCCTCAGCGGCTTCGCCGGCATCCACCAGTTCTGCCGTATCGGCGCGCACGCGTTCATCGGCATGGGCGCGTTCGTCAACGGCGACGTGCCGCCGTTCGTGATGGTCGCCCAGGAAGGCTACGGCCGCCCGCGCGGCATCAACAGCGAAGGCCTCAAGCGCCGCGGCTTCGACGCCGAACGCATCAGCGCCATCAAGCGGGCCTACCGTGCCCTGTACATGTCCGGCGCCTCGCTGGACGAAGCGCGCACCAAGCTTGCCGAACTGGCCGACGGCAGCGAAGACGTGCGCGCCGTGCTGGAGTTCATCGACGCCGGCGACCGTCCGCTGCTGCGCTGAACGCTCCTGCGGACGGCCTCGTCCGCACCTTCGCCTGACTGGGACGCGCTGCGCTACCCCGCCTGCGGCGGACAAGGGCAGAATAGCGTCCACGCAAAACGCCGCCCCGAGTCCGCCTTGTCGATTCCCGCATCGCCTCCGTCGCAGCCTGCAGGACTCGCTCGTCCCAGGCGCATCGCCCTGGTCGCCGGGGAGGCCTCCGGGGACCTGCTCGGCGCCAGCCTGATCGACGAACTGCGCAAACGCTACCCCAATGCCGAATTTGCCGGCATTGGCGGGGATGCGATGCGTGGCGCGGGCCTTGACGCCTGGTTCGATGCCTCGGAACTGGCCGTGATGGGCCTGTCGGAAGTATTGAGCCACCTGCCCCGCCTGCTGCGCCTGAGGCGCGAGTTGCGCACCCGAGTGCTGGCCTGGAAGCCCGATGTATTCATCGGCATCGACGCGCCCGATTTCAATCTCGGCGTGGAGAAGTGGCTGAAGCGGCGTGGCGTTCGCACGGTCCATTACGTGAGTCCGTCGGTATGGGCCTGGCGCGAGGGGCGCGCGAAGAAAATCGGACGCAGCGCCGATCGCGTGCTGTGCCTGTTTCCGATGGAACCGGCCATCTATGCACGCCATGGTGTCGATGCGCGTTTCGTCGGGCATCCACTGGCCGACGAGATGCCGCTCGAACCGGATCCGATCGGCGCCCGACGGACACTGGGCCTGGACCCCGACCGTCCCGTGCTGGCGCTGCTGCCGGGCTCGCGGGTCGGCGAAATCGAGCGCCTGGGTCCCGATTTCCTCGCGGCCGCAGCGCGTGTGCTGGCCGAAATCCCACAACTGCAGATCGTCGTGCCGATGGCGAACATGCACGCCCACGCCGCCTTCAAGCGCGTGTTCAACGCACATCCCGACCGCGACGCGCTGTCACGGGCGCTGCGCGAACTGGTGGGCCGGGCGCGCATGCTGATGACGGCCAGCGACGTGATCCTGCTGGCCTCGGGCACCGCGACGCTGGAAGCGATGCTGGCCAAGCGCCCGATGGTGGTCGCCTACAAGGTGGCGCCCACCACCTATGCGCTGGTGAAGGGCCTGGGCCTGCTCAAGGTCGACAGCTACTCGCTGCCCAATGTGTTGGCCGGCGAGCAGATCGTGCCGGAGCTGATGCAGCGCGACTGCGAGCCGGTCAAGTTGTCCGCCGCGGTGCTGCACTGGCTGCGCGATCCGGTCGCGGCCCTGGCCTTGCAGCCGCGCTTCCGCGATCTGCACCTGCAATTGCGCCGCGACGCCTCCGCGCAGGCGGCCGATGCGGTCGCCGAACTGCTGGCGGTGCCCCATGGCCGATGACGTCGGCCAGCTTCAGTTGGGCCTGCCCAGCGAACGCGACAGCCGCCTGCTGCGCATCGCCGGCGTCGACGAGGCCGGTCGCGGGCCGCTCGCCGGCCCAGTCGTAGTGGCGGCGGTCGTGTTCGCCCCCGGCCGCACGCCAGTGAACGGACTGGACGACTCCAAGCAGCTCACCGCTGCGCGCCGCGAGGCGCTCTACGAGCGCATCATCGAACGCGCGGTGGCCTGGCATATCGAGTTCGTCGAGGTCGAGGAGATCGACCGCATCAACATCTTCCAGGCGACGATGGCCGGCATGGCGCGCGTCATCACCGCCGTCGCGCACGCCGCCGACATCGCACGCATCGACGGCAACAGCCTGCCGCGCCGCCTGCCGTGCCCGGCCGAGGCGTGGATTGGCGGCGACGCCCGCGACCGCTCGATCATGGCCGCCTCGATCCTGGCCAAGGTCGCGCGCGATCGGCACATGCTCGAATTGCATGCGCGATGGCCGCAGTACGGGTTCGACGAGCACAAGGGTTACTCAACCCCGGCCCACCTCGCCGCCCTGGCCGCACACGGCCCCTGCGAACAGCATCGGCGCAGTTTCGCGCCGGTGCGTGCGGCATTGGGCATCGATGCTCCGGATGTCGCTTCGATCACGACGTGCGGCGAGATTCCTTTCGCGATCACTTGATGATGATGGCCGGGTCGATCGCCACGCCGTTGACCTTGAGCACGTAGGGGTATCTGTCCGCCTTATCGCGAGCGGTCATCCTGATGACATGCTCATTGCCTTCCGGAAATGAGGCTCGATGCGGGTCCGGGTTACCCCAGTCCGGCGAATCACCGGAGAAAATAACCTCAAACGCTTGGCGGCATTGAAAGAGGAACCTCTCGCCCGGATAGACCTCCACGTCTTTCCGATCGATCTTCCCGTTTATTTTTATCACCTCGACTCTCATACCTGCACCTTTCTTGTTGTTGAGCCCCCAGTTCGGTGTCAACTGTCACTGCCTGCCTGTTGATCCCGGCGCCGCAGTCGGGTGCCGCATCCACCAGGGCGTGCCGCTCATTCGGATCACTTGATGATGATGGCCGGGTCGGCGGACGAGTCGCCGATCACGATCTGGTAGGGGTACTTCTTCTTGATGTCCTTTGCCTTCATCTTGATCTTGTCCTTCCCGTTGTTCTTGGACGACTTGCGTTTCTTGTCCGGGTCATTCTTGTCGGGAGAGTCCTCGGTGAACTCGATCGTGAAGGCGGTATCTCCTTCGAATTCGAAGTCCTCGCCGGGTCCGACTTCCAGTTCGTCCGGAGTGGCGGTGGGAGGATTTCCGCTTCTGATGATGATGCTAGGCATGGTGCGACCTCGCGAGTGGGTGGTCCCCTGTCCTTGATTCTTGTGATCACTGCTTCGTCGAAGGCTTGGGCACGGATGCAACCTCGCCGAGCAGTCGCCGCAGCACGGGAATCGATTCGATCCGCTGCTGCGGAATTCCTTCGGCACGCGCCTTGGCCATCTGTTCGCGAGCCGCTTCGGCATCGTCCAGTACCGCCATCGTCTGCGCGCCCCACAGCGCGACCTCGCCACGCTCGGTCGCCAGCGCCTCGGCCTTGCCCTGCATGTCCCGCGCTTTTGTCTTGTCGCCCAGGTTGGCGCTGTACCAGGCCAGTTGCGCGAAACCCTGCGCATCGTCGGGCCTGATCTTCAGGTAGCGCTCCGCCCGCAAGGCAGCCTCCCGGTAGTACTCCTGCGCCTCGACGGGATCCACCGACGCCGCCGAAAGGGCGTCGCCGATGTTGCCCCAGAGGCGGAAGTCGCTCGGGTCCAGTTCGACGGCATGACGGTACAGGTCCGCCGCTTCGGCATAGGCGCCGCTGTCGAACTTGAGCGTCCCCAGGTTGCTCAGCGCAGGATAGTTGGGCTTGATCTGCAGCGAGCGCTCGAAAGCCGCACTGGCCTGGACGTTGTCGCCTTTGACCTGATACAGGCCGCCCAAGGCATACCAGGTCCGGTAATCGCCCGGCTGCAGCGCGGCCGCGGTTCGATAGGACTCGATGGCTCCGGCCACGTCGCCGCTGGTGTAAAGGTGATAGCCGCGCTCCCGAAACACGAGAGGATCGCGTGGACGAAGCTTGCGTGCGCGCTCGAAGTAATCCGTCGCCAGTGGATTGCGCCCCTGCGCACTCGCCAACTGGGCCAGGCCGAGATAGGCATCGGCGCGCAAGGACGGATCCTCCAGCGCGTGGGTGTAATGCTCGATCGCCTGGTCGTACTCGCCTCGGGTGCGATGCAACTCACCCAGTGCCAGGCTGACTTCGCGCAGGCTGGGGTCCATGCCGGATGCGCGCTTGCATGCCGTCTGGGCGCGATCGAAAGCGGTCGCATCGCGTGCGGCTTCGAATCGCGTAATTTCGGCCCGGCAGATCCCCGCCTGGGCGCGCGCGAAACCGGGATCGATGGCCAGTGCGCCGCGGAAGTAGTTGATCGCGCTGTCGGGGTTGGCATCGCCCACGCGCTCCTGCAGCTGCTGGCGCCCTTTCAGGTAGGCGTCGTAGGCGGCAATGTTGCGCGTGGGTGCCAGGCGCCGCGCCAGCGCCTGTCCGTCGCTCGGCAGCACACCCAGCAGCGACTGCACGACTTCGTTGGCGATCTCGCTCTGCAGGCCGAACACGTCGGAGGTCTCTCGATCGTAGCTCTGAGTCCACAACGTGAAACCGGTGCGTGCATCGGTCAACCGTGCATTGATGCGCACGCGCGCTCCCTCGCGGCGCACGCTCGCGTCGAGCAGCGTCGCCACGCCCAGCTGCGCGCCCAGCGCCTTGGCGTCACCCTGCTTCACCCCACCACTCTGGGGGGCGGCGATCACCTTCAATCCCGGCACGCCCGCCAGCGCATCGTGCATTTCCACGGTCAATCCATCGGCGAAGTAGCCGTCGCTCTTGTTCTCGCTGAGGCTGGTGAACGGCAACACCGCGATGGACGCCTCGGCCGCGCGGGCAGGCTGCGCGCGTTGCGCCATCCAGATCGCCAACGCGGTGAGCAGAGCAAGCAATCCGCCCCAGCCAAGCAGATTCGCCATAATCCGGCGCACACCGCGACTCTCCACCTGCTCACTGACCAACTGCGGATGGTGGCGGTCGTCGTGCCTGCGGTCATGCTCAGGCCCAAGCCCCCCATTCGGGGGATGCGGCTCGTTGGCGGCCAGCTTCAATGACGCCGGCACCGACTGCCTCACCGCCACGATGGTTTCCGCGGGCTCGGATTCTCCCAGCGCATTCACGGACGTATCGGGGTAATCGGAATCGCGCCGTGGCAGACCGATGAACCGGTAACCGAGCGCATGCTGGGTTTGTATGTAGCGGGGGTGCTGCGAGTCGTCGCCGAGCACGTGTCGCAGCTGCGCAATCACCCGGGTGAGCACGCCCGGGGTGACGTGGCGATGTCCCCACACTTCGTCCAGCAGATCGTCGCGCGCTACCAGTTCACCTTTGTGCCTGAGCAGGACCAGCAGTACCGAGAACGCCTTGGGCTCGATGGTCTGCGGTTGTCCCGCGCGTAGAACTGTATGCGCACCAGCGTCGACGACGATGTCGTCGAAGCGGTAGATCTCGCTGGTCGGCCCACCTTGGCCTGGCATCCCGATCGGCTCCATCGGCAAAACCTCATAGGAACCTCATCAACCTGCGGGGAGGATGCGCGAAGGCGCATCCCGGCCTCATGACTGGCGAACGCCGGTGGAGGACTCTGTCCCGGCGCCGCAAGAGACGCCCACCACCTCCCGGAGTTACGCCATGAACGCCAGCATCTCCATTCCGAACCCGCTGCCCGCGATCCTGTACCGCCCGTTCATTGGCGTGGGCCGCCGGCACCTCATCAATGGCTTCGACCTGACCATGGAAAGCGTCGATCGCTTCAACCAGCTGCTCGCCAAGCTTGGCAGGCAGGACTCGTTCGATCGCGACCAGCTGGTCTCCGCTGCCCGCGAGTTGTGCGATCGCAGCATCCTGGACTCCGCCCCGGCCTGCATCCGCGAGCGCCTGACCAAGATCGCGGCGGTCGAGCAGATGGTCGCCGACGGATCGTGGGCACCTGCCAACGATACTGTCAATACCGCCAAAACGATTGTCGATTACGCCCGCGGCCATGATGACCTGCTTCCTGACTGGCTGCCCAAGGTCGGGCGCATGGACGATGCCATCGTCGTGGAAACGGCGTGGCCGCAGCTGGCCGCCGAAGTCGACGACTACCTGGACTTCTGCCGCCTGCGCTCCATGGAGGCCCGCGAACGCGGATGCGCCGTCAACGGGTTCGCCTTCACCCGCGACGACTATGAGCAGGCCCGCTATGACGAAGCCGTGCTGGCCGAACACCAGCGCAAGGTTCGCGAGAGCAGCTACCTGTCCGCATCCACCCCGCTGTTCTTCGTCCACTGAAGCAACAACTCAGGGCTATTTATGGTTCGCACCGCGATGACTCAAGAGCGCGAAGAGGCCACCCGACGGGTGGCCTCTTTCGTTCCCCCTTCCGCCAAGCCCCATCGGTCACGGCGACTTCAGGCGCAGGACAACACGGCCGCAAGGGCGCATGATGATCCTGCATCCCCCGGCAGAGGGATGGCGGAACGGCTCGCGCTGAATGCCGGCCGCGGCGCGGGCTCCGACCAATGGGCCGGAAGCGAGGTGCGCCATGCGCATGCCACATCCCACTCCCACCTCTGAACCCTTGCCGTTCGACCACCTCTACAGTGGCCTGGGCATGCGTTCACACAGTGATGCGGTGCCGCTGTCGCCCGCGGCCGTGGCGCATTTCGATGCGTTGCTGCACGAGATCCACGCCGATGCGCCGCGCGTCGACATCGAACGCCTGCAACAACTGGTGGACTGGCTTTTGAACCTGTCCGCCGACAATGCCCATCACGTCATAGATTCCCGCCTGGAGCGCGTGCAGGAGTTGCGCGCAATGGTCACCGATCCGGCATGGGACAGCGATTACGCGATGCGTGCGCGCGTGGCCAAGCTGCTCGACTACATCGACCGCGACGACGACCTGATCGCCGACCGCGTGCCGATGCTCGGCCAGCTGGACGACGTGCTGCTGATCGAACTGTCCTGGCCGGCCTTCGCCAGCGAGATCGAGGACTTCCGCGACTTCTGCGCCTACCGCAAGCTTGCCCATCCCGGCGGCGGGGCCTCCGAGCAGCGCCAACAATGGGTCAACGACCGGCTCGACGAACTGGCGCTGTGGCAGCAGACGCATGCGGTGCGTGAAGCGCACTACGCGCCGCCGTGGATCACGACCTCGACGCTGTTCCGGGTCGGCTGAAGGTTCGAAGGCTCCGGAATCGACGATGCCCGGATCGCCAGTTACGGGGGGCACGTGCCTCCCCTTCGCGCCGGTCCTGTCAAGGCTTGTTCCCTGCGGCCGTGCTGATAACCTGCCTGCTGGCACGCCCGGCTTCGCATGTCCGCACCCTTCGTTCATCTCCACCTGCACAGCGAGTATTCGCTCGCCGACTCGACGATCCGCATCGGCGAGCTGGTGAAGCGCTGCGTCGCGCTCGGCCAGCCTGCGGTCGCACTGACCGACCTCGACAACCTCTTCGCCGCGGTCAAGTTCTACAAGGCCGCCGAAGGCGCCGGCCTGAAGCCGATCATCGGCGCCGACATCGGTCTGGCCGACGGTAACGAGACGCCCTCGCGCATGACCCTGCTGTGCCGCGACCGCGTCGGCTACCTGACCCTGTCGCGCCTGCTTTCCCGCGCCTGGATGGAAGGCCATCGCCTCGACGGCGTCGCCATCCGTCCCGACTGGCTGCGCGAGGACAACGGCGGCCTGTTCGCGCTGGCCGGCCGCCAGAGCCTGGCCGGACGACTGGCCACCAGCAACCGCCACGAACTGGCCGAGGCGTGGCTGGCCGACTGGCGCGGCACCTTCGGCGATCGCCTGCATCTGGAACTGACCCGTAGCGGCCGCGATGGCGAGGAAGCGTTCAACGCCTTCGCCCTGCATGCCGCCGCCGCGCGCGGCCTGCCGGTGGTGGCCAGCAACGACGTGCGCTTCATCGACGCCGACGGCTTCGAGGCGCACGAGGCGCGCGTGTGCATCGCCTCCGGGCGCGTGCTCGACGATCCAAAGCGTCCGAAGGACTACAGCGCCGAGCAGTACCTGAAGTCGTCGCAGGAAATGGCAAAGCTTTTTGCCGACGTTCCCGACGCGATCGACAACGCGGTGGCGCTGGCCACCCGCTGCAACGTCGAGATGAAGCTGGGCGAATACGCGCTGCCTGCGTTCCCGGTGCCCAGCGAGCACACCATCGAGAGCTGGCTGCGCAACAGCGCGCGCGAGGGACTGGACAAGCGCCTGGATAAGAATCCGCTGGCGCCCGGCAAGACCCGCGAAGACTACGACGCGCGCTTGGAAATCGAGCTGGACGTCATCATCAAGATGGGGTTCCCCGGCTACTTCCTGATCGTGGCCGACTTCATCAACTGGGCCAAGGACCACGACATTCCGGTCGGTCCTGGCCGTGGTTCGGGCGCCGGCTCGCTGGTCGCCTGGGCGATCGGCATCACCGACCTGGACCCGCTGCCGTACGACCTGCTTTTCGAGCGGTTCCTCAATCCCGAACGCGTGTCGATGCCCGACTTCGACATCGACTTCTGCATGGACCGCCGCGACGAGGTCATCGACTACGTCGCGCGCAAGTACGGCCGCGACCGCGTCAGCCAGATCATCACCTACGGCACCATGGCGGCGAAGGCCGTGGTGCGCGACTCCGGCCGCGTGCTCGGCCACCCGTACGGCTTCGTCGACGGCATCGCCAAGCTCATTCCCAACACGCTGGGTATCTGCCTCGACGATGCACTGGGCGAGTCGGAAGCGGCCAGGAAGGACAACACCCTCGCCTCACCCGACCTGATCGCGCGTTACCACTCGGAAGACGACGTCCGCGACCTGCTCGACCTGGCGCGCAGCCTGGAAGACCTGACCCGCAACGCCGGCAAGCACGCCGGTGGCGTGGTGATCGCGCCCAGCCCGCTCAGCGATTTCTGCCCGCTGTTCGCCGAACACGACGGCGAAGGTCGCGGCAGGAATCCGGTCACGCAGTTCGACAAGGACGACGTCGAGGCCGTCGGCCTGGTCAAGTTCGACTTCCTCGGCCTGCGCACGCTCACGATCATCGACTGGGCGGTCAAGGCCATCAACCAACGGCGCGCGTCGGAAGGCCAGGAGCCGCTCGACATCGCAGCGCTGCCGCTGGACGACAAACTGAGCTACGAACTGTTCGCGCGCGGTGACACGGTCGCGGTGTTCCAGTTCGAATCGCGCGGCATGCGCGAGCTGCTCAAGCGCGCGCGGCCCGATACGTTCGAAGACATCATCGCGCTGGCGGCGCTGTTCCGTCCGGGCCCGCTGGGTTCGGGGATGGATCGCGAATGGGTCGACCGCAAGCACGGCAATACCGAAGTCTCCTACCCGCACGAATCGCTGGAACCGGTGCTGTCGCCGACCTACGGCGTCATCGTGTACCAGGAACAGGTGATGCAGATCGCGCAGGTGCTGGCGGGCTATACGCTCGGCGGCGCCGACATGCTGCGTCGCGCGATGGGCAAGAAGAAGCCCGAGGAGATGGCGAAGGAGCGCGCCAAGTTCGAGGCCGGTTGCGCTGAGCGCGGCATCGCGGCCAGGCAGGCCAGCCCGATCTTCGACTTGATGGAGAAGTTCGCCGAGTACGGCTTCAACAAGTCGCACTCGGCCGCCTACGCACTGGTCGCTTACCAGACCGCCTGGCTGAAGGTGCACTACCCTGCCGAGTTCATGGCCGCCGTGCTGTCCTCGGACATGGACAACACCGACAAGGTCACCGGCTTCCTCGACGAATGCCGGGTGATGGGCCTGACCGTGCTGCCGCCGGACGTCGACGAATCGGCCTACATGTTCGAGGCCAAGGACAGTACGACCATCCGCTACGGCATCGGCGCGGTGAAGGGCGTGGGCCGTGGCGCCTGCGAGGGGATCGTCGACGCGCGCCGCGCAGGGTCATTCGCGGGTCTGCTCGATTTCTGCAAGCGCGTGGACAGCAGCAAGCTCAACCGTCGTGCGCTGGAAGCGCTGACCCAGGCCGGCGCGCTGGACAAGCTCGGCAAAAATCGCGCGAGCCTCATGCTGCAGTTGCCTGAAGTGCTCAAGGCCACCGATCAGCTCGCCCGGGAGCGCGCCGCCGGCCAGGTGTCGCTGTTCGGCGGCGGCGAGACCGCTACCCCGGCGCTGCACATCGACCTGCCCGAGACCGACGAGTGGCCGCTGACGCAGATCCTCAACGGCGAGCGCGAGACGCTGGGCCATTACCTCAGCGGCCATCCATTCGATCCATATCGCGATGAATTGCGCGGACTGGTCGGGCACGATCTGGGCGACCTGGACAAGATCTGGGAGAACCGCCCCGAGCCTACCCGCGGAAGCTGGCGCCAGGAAGTCGAAACCGTCGTCGCCGGCCAGGTCATCGGTCTGCGCAAGAAGGGCGACAGCCAGATGTTCGTGCAGATCGAGGACGGGCGTGGTCGCCTGGAGTGCGCGTTCTTCGCCGAGAACTACAGCGAGTTCGCGGCGATGCTGGTGCGCGACCGCCTGCTGGTGATCCAGGGCGGATTGCGCGAGGACAGCTTCAGCGGCGGCTTCGCGTTGCGCGCCTCACGCTGCTGGGACTACGAGCAGATCTGCGCCAAGCATGCGCAGCGGTTGTCGCTGCGACTCGACCTGCGGGTTCCCGGAACCTGGCAGCGCATCGACAACCTGCTGGCCCAAAAGCGACCAGGTGCCACGCCGCTGCGCCTGGACCTGCTGCGCGCGGGCGCGGCGGGCATGCTGGATCTCAACGGCACCAGTTCGGTTCGCGTCGATGCGGACCTGCCCGGCGCGCTGCGCGCGATGCCGGGCGTGCGCGCGGTGAAGCTGACCTTGTCGCGGCCCTGGTCGAACTGACGCCCCCTCCCAGGCGGCAGGGAGTGGGCACGCCGAGGCAAGAGCAGCCCCCTCTTCCGCCCTTCGGGCACCTTCTCCCGCAAGGGGAGAAGGAAAAGCTACGAATCAGTACGACTCCGCCCTTCGGACACCTTCTCCCACACGTGGAGAAGGAAAAGCAGCGAATCAGTACGACAATTCCACGCGCCAGTCGCGTCGCGCATCGCGCACCGTCGCAACCAGCTTTCGCGCCTGCGCGTCGTAGTGCCAGTCCGCAACCGACTGGCCATCGATTCGCATCGACGCAGGTTTGCGTTCGACACCGAACAACGTCAGTTCGACATCGCGCCACCATGGCGCATGAGCATCGTGGGCGACATGCGCATTGATCGCCGCACCACGCCGTGACACCTCGCAGGCGTAGCCGATACGAAGGAAAGCTCCCCGGCGGAACGCTTCGCTGATGCCGTCGTCCTGATACAGCGAGCCGGCGCACACGCCCTCGCCGGCCATCGGCAGGTAGACCTGTAACTGCAATGGCCCGACCGGCTGTTCGCCGGTGTGCTGCACCAGCGGCTGCATCGGCACGATCGCGCCGGCACGCACGTAAAGCGGCACGGTGTCCGGGCGCGGATCGATCTTGAGCGGCTCTTTCGGCGTGGCATGGCGACGGGAAGTACCGAGCTCGTACCAATGCCCCGGCGGCAGCGACACCGCATGCGCATCGAGCAGTTCGCTGGCGACCGGCGCCACGAACAGGTCGGCGCCGAACAGGAAGTCGCGGTCGTTGCCATAGAAGCTTTCCGCCTGCGGATACTGCAGAAACACCGGCCGCATGATCGGCAGTCCGGTGCGAGCGTTTTCCTCGGCCGCCGTGTAGAGGTACGGCATCAGGCGATAGCGCTGTTCGATCGCCTGGCGGCGCAGCGCCTCGTGTGCTGGTCCGTCCACCCAGGCCTCGTGCGGACGGGTGTCGGTGGCGGCGTGGTTGCGGAACACGGGGTTGAAGGCGCCCAACTGGAACCAGCGCGTCAGCAGGTCCGGCGGTGGCGAGCCGATGAAACCGCCGATGTCGTCGCCGGCCATCGCATAGCCCGACAGTCCCAGGCTCAGCAGGTTCGGCGTGCTCTGCGCCAGGTGGTGCCAACTGGCGGTGTTGTCGCCGGTCCACGTCGCGGCATAACGCTGCGCGCCCGCGTAGGCTGCGCGCGTGAGCACGAACGGGCGCTGGTCCGGTTGCAGCTTCAGCAGACCTTCGTAGGTCGCCCGTGCGTTGAGCATGCCATAGACGTTGTGGATGGCGCGGTGGTCGCGCTTGTCGCCATCGTCCAGGCGGTGCACGGCGTCCAGCGACATCGTGTTGCCGGGCACTCGGAACACCGACGGTTCGTTCATGTCGTTCCAGTAGCCGGCCGCGCCCATCGACACGAAGTCGCGGTACAGCCCGCCCCACCAGTCGCGCACGCGGCTCAGCGTGAAGTCCGGGAACACGCTGTCGCCCGGCCACACCGGACCGATGTAGAGCGTCCCATCGGGATTGCGGATGAAGACGTCCTCGCGCAAGCCGGAATCGAACGGGGCGTAGCCTTTCCCTGGATCGTGCTTGATGTGCAGGTCCGTGATCAGCACCGTGCGCAGTCCTTGCGCGCGCAAGTCGGCGATCATCCGCTCGAAGTCAGGGAACGCCTTGCGGTCGACGGTGAACGGCGCGTAGCCATCCTGGTAATCGATATCCAGGTAGATCGCGTCGGCAGGAATGCGCTCCTTGCGAAGCATCGACGCGACCTCCCGCACCCGAGCCTGCGGCGTGTAGCTGTAGCGCGACTGCTGGAAGCCCAGCGCCCACATCGGCGGTAGCGGCGTGCGTCCGGTCAGCGCGGTGTAGCGCTCCAGCACGCGCGCCGGCTGCGGCCCGGCGATGAAGTAGTAGTCGAGTTCGCCGCCTTCGGCGCCGAAGGAGAAATACCCCTCGGACTCCTTGCCGAAATCGAAGCTGCTGCGGTGCGTGTTGTCGAAGAACACGCCGTACGCCGTGCCTTGGCGCAGGCCGATGAAGAACGGGATCGACTTGTAGAGCGGATCGGTATGGCCTTGCCAGGCGTAGGCGTCGGTGTTCCACATCGTGAAGGCGCGTCCGCGGCGGTCCAGCGGACCGGCCTTGTCGCCCAGTCCGTAGTAATGCTCGTCGGCCGGCATCGCCTTCCAGGTGCGCACGCGCGGGCCGTGTGCCGTGTCGGCCCACGCCATCGGCGCGTCGTGTGCATCGGCCAGCAGGACGCGCCCGGAGCGATCGGCGAACTCGACGCGCAGCGGCGATTTGCGCACGGTCGCGATGATGTCCCCGCTTCTGACGACTACCGCGTCGCGACGGTCATCCACCGACACCTTCGCACGTGCGGCCGGCTGCACGACCGCCCAGGAGGCATCGCCGTCAAAAGCGCCGGCCGGGGCCAACTGGACCCGGAACACGCCATCGGCGAAGGCGGTGACACGAACCCGGGCGGTCCCGCACGAGACCACCACGCCGTCAGCCAACTCCTCGACACGGTCGACATCCCCGACGTACCGCCAGCCTTGCGCCTGGGCCGGCGCGATGACCGCCGCCGAAAGCAGCGCGACCACGGCCGCTGCGCCCCCCATCCACTTCCCCGCGATTCCCATCGGCATGCACGTTCCCCAGGCGATTTCCCGGCCGATTCAAGCACGCAGCGGCGCGTAATCGGCCGATCGGCGCGATGAAGTCGTTTTCAATGCCTATCCGGACCCGATTGCGTCCGATCGGGCACAATTGCCACACGTCTCGGTACGGTTGCCTTGCCTCGGCTAGACTGTGCCTTTTACGGCCCTTGGCCCCCGCATGAATCCGAACTACCTCGATTTCGAGCAGCCCATCGCCGACCTGGAAGCCAAGATCCAGGAACTGCGCCATGCCAGCAACGCGCCGGCCGTGGACGTGGACGCCGAAGTGCACGCGCTGCAGGACAAGCTGCGCATACGCACCGCCCAGATCTTCCGCGACCTCAGCCCCTGGCAGGTCTCGCAGCTGGCGCGCCACCCGGCGCGTCCGTACACGCTCGACTACATCCGCATCATCTGCGACGAGTTCCAGGAGTTGGCCGGCGACCGCGCGTTCTCCGACGACGCCGCCATCGTCGGCGGACTGGGCCGCATCAACGGCCGCAGTGTGGTCATCATCGGCCATCAAAAGGGCCGCGATACCAAGAGCAAGATCAAGCGCAACTTCGGCATGCCGCGTCCGGAGGGCTACCGCAAGGCGCTGCGCCTGATGAAGCTGGCCGAGCGTTTCAAGCTGCCGCTGCTGACCTTCATCGACACGCCAGGCGCCTATCCGGGCGTTGGCGCCGAGGAACGCGGCCAGTCCGAGGCGATCGCTCGCAACCTGCTGGAAATGAGCGAGCTGAAAATCCCGGTGATCTGCACCGTGATCGGCGAAGGCGGCTCCGGCGGCGCGCTGGCGATCGGCGTGGGCGACCGCACGCTGATGCTCGAATACAGCACCTATTCGGTGATCTCGCCGGAAGGCTGCGCCTCGATCCTGTGGAAGTCCTCGGACAAGGCCAAGGACGCCGCCGAGCAACTCGGCCTGACCGCCAAGCGCCTGCTCGAACTGGGCCTGGTCGACAAGCTCGTGCGCGAGCCTATCGGCGGCGCGCACCGCAATCCCAAGCAGATGGGCACGCGCCTGAAGGCCGTGCTGCTCAACGAGCTGGCGGCGCTGGATGCGCTGTCCACCGAGGATCTGCTGGATCGCCGCTACCGCAGGCTGCGCAGTTACGGCGCGTACGAGGCGGCGTAAGCCCAACCCCTCTCCCGCAGGCGGGAGAGGGCTGAGAGCACATCACCACGCGCGCAGGTATTGCTCGGGCGCGTGCAGCTCGCCCTCCAGTTCCTGTGCTGCGCGGCGCGGGAAATACGGATCGCGCAGCAATTCGCGCGCAAGCAGCACCACGTCCGCTTCGTCGCGATCGATCACCGCCTGCGCGTGATGCGGCTCGGTGATCAGACCGACGGCGCCGGTGGCGATGCCGCCCTCGCGGCGGATGCGCGCGGAAAAAGGCACCTGGTAACCCGGCTGCACCGGAATCTTCGCGCCGGGCACGAGGCCGCCGCTGGATACGTCGATCAGGTCGACTCCGCGCGTGGCGACGATGCGCGCCAGCTCGATGCTCTGCTCCAGATCCCAGCCGCCTTCCACCCAGTCGGTCGCCGACACGCGCAGCCATAGCGGCAGGCGCTCGGGCCAGACCTTGCGAACCGCGTCGATCACCTCCAGCAACAGCCGCATGCGATTGTCGAAGCTGCCGCCGAAGGCGTCGGTGCGACGGTTCGACAGCGGCGACAGGAACTGGTGCAGCAGATAGCCATGCGCGGCATGCAGCTCGATCACGCGAAATCCGGCCGCCAGCGCGCGCCATGCGGCGCTGGCGAAGTCGTCGATGACATTGCGCAGCTCGATGTCGTCGAGCGCATGCGGAAGCGGCGAAGTCTCGCTGAAGACCAGCGCCGACGGCGCCACCGGCGTCCAGCCGCCTTCCTCCGGGGAAACCGCGGCTCCGCCCAGCCACGGCGGCGCGGTACTGGCCTTGCGCCCGGCATGCGCCAACTGCACACCGGGAATCGCCCCCTGACGTGACATGAAGCAGGTGATGCGCGCCCAGGCCTCAGCCTGATGGTCGTTCCACAGGCCGGTATCGGCTGGCGAAATACGCCCTTGCGCGGTGACGGCGCTGGCCTCGGCAATGACCACCGCGGCGCCACCGACGGCGCGGCTGCCCAGATGCACGAGATGCCAGTCGTTGGGCACGCCATCGACCGCCGAGTATTGGCACATCGGCGAAACCACCAGTCGGTTGCGCAGGGTCAGCGAACGCTGTTGTAGAGGGTCGAAAAGCCGGGCCACGGCGTGAGTCTCTTGTGATGACGTATCCATAATGAGGCGCCGATCACACCAACGCAGCCTCACCAATGGGTTGCTGCATTCCATGGCCGTGGCACCATCAGCGCATGGCTACCGTCGACGCCACCGGACTGTCCCACGCCCTCCACGACCGGCCCGATGCGCCGGTGTGCGCGGGATTCAGCGGCGGCCTGGATTCGACGGTCCTCCTGCATCTTCTGGCGAGCGACGGCGTCGCGCAGGGATTGCGGGCGGTGCACGTGCACCACGGCCTGCATCCCCAGGCCGATGCGTGGGCGGAGCATTGCAGGCGGACCTGCGAGATGCTGGATGTTCCGCTGACCGTGATGAAGGTGAGCGTCGAACGCAACGGACAGGGCCTCGAGGCGGCCGCGCGCGCGGCGCGCCATGCCGCGTTCGAGGCGACGCTCGCGCCGGACGAAGTGCTGGCACTGGCGCATCACCGCGACGACCAGGCCGAGACATTGCTGCTGCGCGCGTTGCGCGCGTCAGGTCCGGAAGGCCTGGCGGCGATGCGTCGCTGGCGCGGGTTTGGCCATGGACGCCTCTGGCGCCCTCTGCTCGATCAGGGGCGCGACACGCTGGCCGCGTACGCCAATGCGCATGGCCTGCGTTGGATCGATGACCCCAGCAATGCCGATACCGCGTACGACCGCAACTTCCTGCGCCAGCAGGTGATGCCGCTGCTACGGCAGCGCTGGCCGCATGCGCATTCTGCACTGGCGCAATCGGCCACGCGCTGCGCCGATGCCGGCGACCTGCTCGCCGAATCCGATCTCGCGGCGCTCGCCGATGTCAGCACGGCGGATCCGAACTGCCTGGTGCGCAGCCGCCTGTCCGCACTGCCTGCCCCGCGCCGTGCCCGCGTGCTGAGGACCTGGACGGCACGCCTCGGCCTGCCGCCGCTCCCCGCACACGCCATCGCGCAGATCGAAGCCGACGTGCTCGGCGCCCGCGCCGATGCCGAGGCCGAGTTCTCCTGGCACGGGGCGGTCGTGCGCAGTTGGCGCGACCTGCTGCACGCCGGGCCGGCGCGACCGCCGTTGCCGACGGACTGGCGCTGCGCCTGGGACGGCCGTACACCGTTAGCCTTGCCTCTCGGCGGGCTGTTGAGGCTCGAAGGCATCGGCGGATTCGGCGCGGACGTGATCGTCGGCGCGCGCCAGGGCGGCGAACGCATCGTGTTGTCGGGGCGTTCCCATTCGCACTCGCTCAAGCACGTGCTGCAGGACCTCGGCGTGCCGCCGTGGGTGCGCGAGCGCATGCCGCTGCTGTCCGATGCCGACGGCCGCCTGCTCGCCGTCGCCGACCTGGCTTACTCGGCCGATTTCGATGCCTGGTTGCGCGAATGCGGAGCCTGGCTGCGCTGGGACGAGCAATAGGCCGTCGCATCCGCCGGCCATCGTCTCAAACCGCCTACACCGACGATTGAAGGCTGCCAGCGATTGACCGCCTGCCGATGGGGTCGCAAACTTCGCGCATGCCACGCAAGCCCGACAACGAACCCTCTCCGGTCGCCGATTTCGAACGGTCGCTGGACGCGCTCGAACAGCTCGTCGAGAAGATGGAGCACGGCGAGATGAGCCTGGAGGAATCGCTGGCCGCCTACGAACGCGGCGTAGGCCTGTACCGCCGCTGCCAGACCGCGCTGGAGCAGGCCGAACTGCGCGTGCGCCTGCTCAGCGATCCGCAGGAACCGGCCAGCGCCGAGCCATTCACCGCGCTGCCGCCGCAAACGCCCGGCGATGTCTGACCCGGTTTTGACGGGTCAAGTCCAGGCCGGTCACCTTCTGTCTGGCTGGCGCGAGCGCGCCGACTCAGCACTCGCGCAGGCCCTGCCCGATCCGCAATCCTCGCCGCAGGCGCTGCACGCCGCGATGCGCCACGCCGTGCTGCTCGGCGGCAAGCGGATGCGGCCACTGCTGGTGCATGCCGCGGGACATCTGTTCGGCGTCGATGACGACGTTCTGGACGCGCCCGCGAGCGCGGTCGAACTGATCCACGCCTACTCGCTGGTCCACGACGACCTGCCGGCCATGGACGACGACGCCCTGCGTCGCGGCCAGCCGACCGTGCATGTCGCGTTCGACGAAGCCACCGCCATCCTGGCCGGCGATGCGCTGCAGTCCCTCGCTTTCGAGGTGCTGGCCGGCACGAAGGTCGACGACGCCACCCGCGTCGCACTGTTGCGAACGCTGGCCGTGGCCTCCGGCGCCGCGGGCATGTGCGGCGGACAGGCGCTGGACCTGGCGGCGACCGGCAACGGCAGCGCGCTGCCCGTCGCTGGTCTCGAACGCCTCCATGCGCTCAAGACCGGCGCGCTGATCCGCGCCGCGGTGCGCATGGGCGCGCTGTGCGGCCATGCCGGCGACGACGACCTGCAGCGTCTGGACCGCTACGCCGCGGCACTGGGCTTGGCCTTCCAGGTGCGCGACGACATCCTCGACATCGAGGGCGACAGCGCCACGCTCGGCAAGACCGCGGGCAAGGACCAGGCGCAGGACAAGGCGACGTTTCCGGCGTTGATCGGACTGGCGGCCTCGCACGCCCGCCTTGAGGAACTGCGCACGGCGATGTCGGACGCCATCGCCCCGTTCGGCGAACGTGCCGGCGCGTTGGCTGCGCTTGGCCGCATGGCGATCGAGCGCGACCGCTGATACCTGTCAGCGCTGGCGCGCTGCAGTTCGCTTTGCTCCTTTCGACAGCCCTCTCCTCGTTCGTCCTGAGCGTAGGCCGCCAGGCCGAAGTCGAAGGTCGGGCGGCCAGCAGACTCGCCCGTCATCAGCCCTTCGACTTCGCGACTGCGTCGCTACGCTCAGGGCGAACGATTGAGACGTGCTGAAAACCGAAGGGAGCGAGCCGGCGGAAAGACTCCAGCCGGCCCGCAGGTCGCCCTACTTCACCAGTCGCAGCGTGAATGGATAACGGTAGCTGATGCCGTCGTTGGCCTTGACCGCCGCGATGATCGCGAACACCAGCCATGCAATGCCGACGACGCACCAGGCCGGGATTGCAATCAGGAAACCGATGCCAAGCGTGATGAACACCAGCACCCACAATGCGAAGAACACGATCGCGACGGTGATGTTGAAGTTGAGCGCTTCCTTGGCCTGGTCGTCGACGAACGGCATGGTCTCCTTCTTGACCAGCCAGATGATCAGCGGGCCGAGGAACGTGCCCCAGCCGCCGACGCCGGACGTCAGCAGGGCGCCGACGATGGCCGACAAGTGCGCGAACATCGCCCATTGCCGCTGATCGGCCGGGACACCGCTTGCGGTGCCGCTGTCGGGTGCCTGGTTGATTTCGCTCATGACGACTTCCTTGGAAGGTTTCAGGACACTCTCGGCCGCAAAGATGACCGGGTCAAGTGAAGCCGGTTGGGTGTCCATTTTGGCGTCATCCCAGCGAAAGCAGGGATCCACTTGCAGTTGCCTTGGCCGGGGAAGAGCAAAATCAAAATGGATCCCAGCTTTCGCTGGGATGACGGCTTCAGGGCTGTAGGCTCGCGCCTCCCGCGTCGAGCATCGAGCGCCGGGCGCTCTCAGGTCTCGCCCGCCACGGTCATCCGCCCGACCAGGATCGAACCGGTGCGCACGTGCGAACGCGGATCGACGTCGCTGCCGACGGCTTCGATCGCCGCGAACATCGACTTGAGGTTGCCCGCGATGGTGATGCCGTCGACCGGATACTGGAGGCGGCCGTCTTCGATCCAGAAACCCGCCGCACCGCGCGAGTAATCGCCGGTGACGGTGTTGACGCCCTGCCCCATCAGTTCGGTGACCAGCAGGCCGCGGCCCATGCCACGCAGCATGGACTCGAAATCGCCGGCATTGGCCTCGACCTGCAGGTTGTGCACGCCGCCGGCGTTGGCCGTGGTCGTCAGGCCGAGCTTGCGCGCCGAATAGCTGCTGAGGATGTAGCGCTGCAGCACGCCGTCCTTCACCAGCGGCGACTCGACTGTCGCCACGCCTTCAGCGTCGAACGAACTGGAACGGAAGCCGCGTGGCAGGAACGGCAGTTCGTCGATGGCGAACCAGTCCGGGAACAATTGGGTTCCGGCCGCATCGACCAGGAAGCTGGCGCGGCGATAGAGCGCACCACCCGACACGGCGCCAAGCAGATGGCCGATCAGCGATCGCGCCATCTCGTTGGAGAACAGCACTGGATACTCGCCGGTGGCGATCTGTCGCGGCGCCAGGCGCGATGCCGCGCGTTGAGCCGCCTTGCGGCCGATCGTCGCCGCCGATTCGAGATCGTCCGCCGACAGTCCGATGCTGTACCAGCCATCGCGCTGCATGGCATCGCCGCGTCCGGCGATCAACGCGCACCCCAGGCTGTGCTGCGTGCTGCGCTCGCGGCCGATGAAGCCGTGCGAGTTGGCGTAGACGCCGATGCTCTCGCCGGTGCCGACCGAGGCGCCGTCGGAGTTCTCGATGCGCGCATCGGACTCGCGGCCGGCCTGCTCGCAGGCCAGGGCCAGGTCGATGGCGCGGTCGGCATCGATGACCCAGGGATGCCAGGCGTCGAACTCGCGCATGTCCGTGGCCATCAACGCGGCGTCGGCCAGGCCCGCGGCGGCGTCGTCCTCGGTATGGCGCGCGATCGCGCAGGCCTGCTCGACGGTGGCGTCGAGGCTGTCCTCGCGCAGGTCGGCGGTGCTGGCGCTGCCCTTGCGGTGGCCGAAATAGACCGTTACGGCGATACCGCGGTCGCGGGTGGATTCGACGGTCTCGACCTCGCCCATGCGGACGTTGACGTTGAGGCCGGATTCCTCCGAACAGGACACCTCGGCCTGGCTGGCGCCGCGGGCGCGGCAGCGTTCCAGCAGGCGCTGCGACAAATCGGCCAGCGCATCCAGCCGGGCATGGCTGTCACCGAGGGAGGCCGCGTATTGCGGCGCGTTGGAAGGAGCGATCACGTTCAATGGCTTATCCTTGTACCGTCGTTCCCCGGGCGCCGCCCGGGGAAAAGTGGCTTTGTAACGACCGCGCGGCGAACACGACACCGGGTTCGCTGCGCTGGATCGGAAATACGGGAATCTTGCGATGCGTGGTAGAGACGAAGAAAGCGGGGAGTTCCTGAGCCCCAGCCGCAGCCAGAACCGGCGCGAAGCGCTGGAGGTGCTGGCCCTGGGCGAGAAACTGGTATCGCTGACCGAAGCGCAGCTGGCCAAGCTGCCCGTGCCCGACTCGCTGCTGCCGCACATCCGCGAATGCAAGCGCATCACCGCGAACATCGCGCACAAGCGCCAGCTGGCGTACCTGGCCAAGCAGATGCGCCGCGAGGACGATGAGGTGCTGGAAGCCCTCCGCGACGCGCTCGATGAAAGCGGCGATGCCGCCCGGCGCGAGGTCGCGGCGATGCATCGCATCGAGACCTGGCGCGAGCGTCTGCTCGACCAGGGCGACGCGGCGCTCGCGGAACTGCTCGACGAGTACCCGACCGCGGACCGGCAAAAGCTGCGTCAGCTGGCGCGCAGTGCGCTGGACGAACGCAAGCGCAACAAACCGCCGCGCGCCTATCGCGAGCTGTACCGGGCGCTGCGCGAGATGCTGCTGGGTGGTGCTGCGGGCGGCGCGGACGATGTCGCCGATGAGCGTGACGACGACGCGCTCGACGAAGGCCAGGATTAAGGCGCCGGAAGCGAAGCTCCTGTTCACCGTTCGCCCTGAGCGCAGCGAAGCGGTGTCGAAGGACGAGCGGCGCGGATCCGTAACGGTCTCGGTCCGTCCACCCTTCGACTTCGCGACTGCGCCGCTACGCTCAGGACGAACGGGGTTAGTTGGATAGCACTTCGCGGCGGGCAGTTTCATGGCTGACCCTTCAACGGGCGAAGCACGCCTGATCACGCCTGCGTGCCGCCCACGGTGATCTGGTCGATCAGCAGCGACGGTTGTCCGACGCCGACCGGTACGCTCTGTCCGTCCTTGCCGCACACGCCCACGCCCTCGTCGAGGGCGAGGTCGTGGCC
The DNA here is from genome assembly GCF_031457115.1 of Lysobacter niastensis. Classification (GTDB taxonomy): domain Bacteria; phylum Pseudomonadota; class Gammaproteobacteria; order Xanthomonadales; family Xanthomonadaceae; genus Lysobacter_J; species Lysobacter_J niastensis_A. The sequence continues at coordinate 1,309,287 of NZ_JAVDVY010000001.1, read as the reverse complement.
GATCATCTTGACCCGCTGCATCGTCTCCGGGCCGTTGCCGATCAGCGTCGCGCCCTTGACCGGCGCGGTGATTTTCCCGTCCTCGATCAGGTAGGCCTCGGTCGCCGAGAACACGTACTTGCCGCTGGTGATGTCGACCTGTCCGCCGCCGAAGTTCACCGCGTACAGGCCCTTCTTCACCGAGCGGATCATCTCTTCCGGATCGTGCGGACCGGCCAGCATGTAGGTGTTGGTCATGCGCGGCATCGGCAGGTGCGCGAACGATTCGCGGCGGCCGTTGCCCGTCGGCGCCATGCCCATCAGGCGCGCATTGAGCGTGTCCTGCATGTAGCCGACCAGCACGCCGTCCTCGATCAGCGTCGTGCAGTGCGTCGGCGTGCCTTCGTCGTCGATGTTGAGCGAGCCGCGACGTCCCGGCAGCGTGCCGTCGTCGACGATGGTGACACCGGGCGATGCCACGCGCTGGCCCATGCGACCGGCGTACGTGGATGTGCCCTTGCGGTTGAAGTCGCCCTCCAGGCCGTGGCCCACAGCCTCGTGCAGCAGCACACCGGGCCAGCCGCTACCGAGCACCACCGGCATCACGCCGGCCGGCGCATCGATGGCTTCCAGGTTCACCAGCGCCTGGCGCAGCGCTTCGCGGGCCAGTCTTTCGGGCTTGTCGCCGTCGAGCAGCTCGGCGTAGCTGTAGCGCCCGCCTCCGCCGGCGTATCCGCTCTCGCGGCGGCCGTTGTGCTCGACGATGACCTGCACGTTCAACCGCACCAGCGGGCGCACGTCGGCCGCCAGCACGCCGTCGCTGCGCGCAACCAGGATGGTGTCGACGCCGCCGGACAAGCTCACCATCACCTGCTGCACGCGCGGATCGGCGGCGCGCAGCATCTTGTCGATGCGGCGCAGCGTTTCGACCTTGGCTTCGTTGCCGTAGCCGTCGATCGGATCCTCGGCCGGATACAGGCTGCGGCCGCCTCCCCGCACCAGCGAGCGCGTCGATTGCGTCGCGCCGTCGCGGGCGATGGCACGCGCCGACTTCGACGCGGCCAGCAGCGCCTCGGTGTTGATCTCGTCGGAATAGGAAAAGCCGGTCTTCTCGCCGCTGATCGCGCGCACGCCCACGCCCTGCTCGATCGAATGCGCACCGTCCTTGACGATGCCGTCCTCCACCGTCCAGCTCTCGCGGCGGGCGTGCTGGAAGTACAGGTCACCGAAGTCCACGCCCGGTCCCAGCAGCGTGCCGAAGGTGCGCTCGAGTCCGCCGGCATCTAGCCCGGCAGGCAGCAGCAGGCGGGTTTCGGCGATCTGGATCGGTAGGTTCATCGGAGGATTTCGTTCAGGTGAGGGGACGTTATACGGCGTCTGCGCGGGTCGGGCGCCTGCCGGAAGCCGAAGGGGCCGCTGCGGATCGCTCGGCCCAGCCGCATCCCTCAGAGATGCGGCCATAGCCTGCCGGTTCAACGGCTGCCGGCCTGCGTTAACGGACAGCTTCAGCCGGGGGCGGCTCGTCCGGGACCGAGGACGCTCGGCTCTGCTCGCTGCCGATCACCTCGACCTTGGGCTCCTTCCATGGCCCCGTGACCCGGTAGGTGCGCGAGGCCATCTGTCCCAGCGGCTTCTGCAGCACCGCGTTGGCGGCGGCGCCTATCGCCGCGCCGACCGGCCCGCCGGCAATCGCGCCGGCCACGGTCAGCAGGTTGCCGGCCTTGGGCCGCACTTCGATGGTCTGGTCGAAACTCTGCGCGCGCAGGTTGGCGGTGCCGTGAATGCCGATCGCCGCCGCCGGACCATCGATGGTCAGCTGGTCGGTGCGGGCCATGCCGCCGCTGAAGTCGACCCGACCGCCGGCCTGGTTGAAGGCGAAACCCTTGGAGAAGAAATCGCGGAAATCCAGCATCAGGCGACGGGGAAGCTGGGCCAGGCTCAGCAGGCCGAGCACGCGACCGGCGCCGGGCTCGACCTCCAGCAGGCGACCGTTGCGGATATCCATGACCAGGCTGCCTTCCAGCGTCGCCAGGTTGAACGAAGCCGGGCTGCCGGCCCAACCGGCGTCGAACTGCATCGTGCCTTCGCCGCCGCCCAAGCGATTGCTCATCCCGAAGCCGCCCATCAGGGCGCCGAAATCCTCGCTGGCGATGCGGATGTCCATGTGCGTGCTGGCGCTGTCGCCGCGTCCGGTCCAGTCGCCCGTGACGTCGATGCGCTGCTTGTCGGCGCGCGTCTGCAGCTGGTCGATGTGCAGGCCGTTGCCCGTCGGGCGCGTGCGCAGTCGGGCTGATCCGAGCTTGGCATCGGCCACGCGCAGGTCGGTGAAGTCGATGGCCAGCGGCGGAATCTTCGCCGGATTGAACGGATCGGCGGGGGCTGGTGCAGCGGCCCCGGTACTGTCCGTCGACGCCGTAACGGTCGCCGGGCTCGCGCCCGCGCCGCTCGGCGCCCGCCAGTGGAATCGGTCGAAACGACCGGCAATCGTGGCGCCCTCGCCCGCCGGGATCAGCAGCGCGCCCTCCAGCGATTCGCCTTCGGTCTGCACGGCGGTGGCGCCGCGCGAGGCCGGCACCACAACCACACGCGTATCGGCGAAGGCGCCGCCGAGCAGGTTGAGCTTCTGCGCCACAACGTCGATGCGCTGCAATGGCAGCCCATCGCCCTCGCCCCCGTGCATCAACGCGATCCAGTCGATCGCATCCAGTGCTTGCGCGCGGCCCGTCGCCACCAGGCCGTGCGCGGGCGCGGCCTCGTCGACACGAGCGCTGCCCAGCGCGATGCGAACGCCGGTCTGGCCGTTTGCGCTGCGCGCGCGCACGGCGATGCGCTGGCCCAGGTTGACCAGGATGTCGCCGCTGCCCATCGGCAGTGGCGTCTCGACGCTGGTGGCCAGTGCTTCCCCGGCGGGCTTGCGCAGGGGTTCGGGCAGGGTGAGTTCGGTGCCGACCAGCGACGAGCGCAATTGCAGCAGTGCAGCGACTTCCTTGCCGGGAGCGGGCCTGGGAATCAGCACGCCCACCGTCCACGACGACTGGCCTTCCATGTGCGGCTTGAGCCAGGCCATTTCGGGGGCGCGATCGAGCAGCGCATCGGCACCGAACATCGCATCCAGCCCGGCTTCGAAGACATGGTTCTTGTCGCGGGTGAAATCGCCGGCGCGCAGCGCCAACTCGCCGGGACGTCCTTCGTGCAGCACGCGCAGGTTGTCGGCGCGGAACCCGCCCTGTGAGTATTCGGCGCTGCCGTTGACGCGTTCGAGATCGAGCTTCCAGCGACGTTCGGTCAGCCGTGCATCCTTGAGTTCGACCGTGCCGCCAATGCGCGGATGCTCGCCATGTCGCAGCGGCAGGTCGAGGTCGAAACCCACCTTGGCCGCGCCGCGTGCGCTGAGGTTGTCGAAGGTGTCGCGATAGGTGGCGTACAACGGACTCTGCCGCAGCAGCGTGAGCAGTTGCGCGGCATCGCCGCCGCCCTGCGCCTTCACGGTGAGGTCGCCGTCGCGATAATGGTCGATGCCGGCCTGCAACTGCTGCAGTTCGACGCCGAGCAGGCGACCTTTGCCGGTGAGGTCGAAACCGTCGGCGACGAAGCGGACATCGCCCTCAACCGAGTCCGCGGCCGGCCAGCCGGGCTGGAACTTCAGTGCCGTGCCCGCCAGGTGCGCGCTGGCTTCGAAGCGGCCGTCGTGGGCCACGAATGGCCAGTCGTCGAGATCGCCCGTCACGATGGCACGGCCGTTCTGCAACCGTCCGTCGAGCAGCGCGTCATCCAGCCACTTGATTACCGACGCGGGCATCTTGTGACGGACCCAGAAACCCTTGGCTACCGGGATCGCGGTTTCGTCGATATCGGCGGCGAGGTCCATCCACGGACGCGATCCGTCGCCCTGCCACCACATGCCGCCGCGCGCGGTGACGCCGAGTGTGTCGCTCTTTATGCGCAATGCCGGCGTGCCGATGCGCCAGCCATTGCCTTCGCGCCAGCCGCTGATCAGGCCGGTCAGGTGGACGGTGTGCGCCACCCCGAACCCGCGCGGCCAGTTGAAGGTCATCGCTGATCGGGGATCCAGGCGCAGCATGAATCCATCGGCATCGCCTTGAAGATCGCCTGCCAGTCCCAGCACGCCGGGCGAATTACCGACCGCCGCGAATCCGAACGAGGCGATGCGGGCCTTGGCCCGCATCGGACCGCCGCGCTTGCCCGCAAGGTCGATGTCCTGCAGCGAAGCGCGCGGCTGCGCGGTCTTCACCCACTGACGCAGGCCAGGGGCCATGCGATCGCTCAGCGCGGCAACGGCGAACAGGGGACCCGCATCGATCCGGTCGGCGTGCAGCGCATAACGCTCCCCACCGGCGACCATCAGGCCGTCGAGCGTCTGCAACTGGGCGCCGCTGCCGATGCGCAGCCTGGGCGCATCGAAGCGCCAGCCACCGTCCACCAGGCGCCAGCGGGCGCGTGCCTCGACGCGCTCGAATCGCACTCGCGGGATGGCGGACGCTCGCGACGAAGCGTCGGCGCGGCCGCGCAGGCCCACGCCATCCAGCGCTACCACGGTGGTGACCTGCGAGACGCGATGCCCGCGCAGTTCCGCCCACGCTTCGGCGCGTCCGTGCCCGGATTCGGCGATCACGCCGGCCATCCGTGTCAACGCCGACCATGCCGCGATATCGGCCCGCGCCGCCACGGCGTAGGCCCGTCCGTCGCCGCGCTTGCGATCGAAATCCAGCGCCGCATCCAGAGGGGCGGCATCCGGGCGGGCCCAGATCCGCGCGCCTGCTCGGACACGGTCGCCCAGGACCTGCAGGCGCAGATCGATCTTCTCCACGCGCGCATCGATACCCAGCGCCGGCGCCTGCACCGCCAGCTTGCCGCCGATCACCTGCAACTCGCCCAGGCGCTCCAGCGCATGCATCGGATCGCCGCCCGCCTGTTGCTGGCCCGGCAGGCCACGCACCTGCCAGCGCCCGTCATCGGTGCGCTGCAGCGTCAGGTCCAGGCCGCGCAGGCGCAGTTCGGAGAACGGATGGCCCGGCAACAGGCCGGCATAGATCGACACCAGCATCTCGGTGTCGCCGATGACGAACGACTGCGCGCCCCTGCCGATGCGCAGGTTGTCCAGGCGCAGCAACGGACCGCGGCGCGTCCAGGCGGTGTCGATGCGATCGAACGCGACGGGCTGCCCCGCGCGCTGGCTCAACCATGCGGCCACGCGCTGCGGATGACGCTCTGCCATCGGCAGCACCTGGCTGAGCGCACCGAGCAGCACCGCGATCAACACCAGCGCCACGGCCACGCCATAGACGAAGCCGCGGCGGGCCAGGCGTATGCGACGTCGCAAAGGCGTCGGCATTACAGCGTTCCTGCGCCCTGGAGAGGGTTGGGGTGAGAAGTAGCTGCAGCGAAGCGAAGCCGGGAAAGAACGGCCCTCAACCTGGCCCGGTCCCGCACGCAGGAGTGTGCAGCGAACGCGTCAAAGCAGCACGACATCGAACTGCTCCTGCGCATACTGGTCGTCTGCCTGGAAGCGGATCGACTTGCCGAGGAATTCCTCCAGCTCGGCCACCGCGGCCGATTCCTCGTCGGTAATGCGCGCCACGACCTTCGGCGAGGCGATCACCAGCAGGCGCTGCGCGTCGAACTGGCGCACCTGGCGGACGATGTCGCGGAAGATCTCGTAGGTCACCGTTTCCGGTGTCTTCAGCATGCCGCGGCCGCCGCACTCATGGCAGGGCTCGCTGAGCTGCCGCTCCAGGCTCTCGGTGGTGCGCTTGCGCGTCATCTCCACCAGGCCCAGCGGCGAGAATTCGTACACGGTGGTCTTGGCATGGTCCCGCGTCAGCGATTTTTCGAGCTGGCGCAGCACCTGGCGACGATGCTCGGGATCGAGCATGTCGATGAAGTCGATGATGATGATGCCGCCGAGGTTGCGCAGGCGCAGCTGCCTGGCCACCGACTGCGCCGCTTCGAGGTTGGTGCGGTACACCGTTTCCTCGAGGTTGCGCTGGCCCAGGAACGAGCCGGTGTTGACGTCGATGGTGGTCATCGCCTCGGTCTGGTCGATGACCAGGTAGCCGCCGGATTTCAGCGGCACTTCCTTGTCCAGCGCGCGCTGGATCTCGTCCTCGACGCCGTACAGGTCGAAAATGGGTCTTGCACCAGCGTAGTGCTCGATCTTCTCGTCCAGGCCCGGCATGTACTGGGCGGCGAACACGCGCAGGCGGTCACAGGTCTCGCGCGAATCCACGCGCACTTTCTCGACGTCGCGGCGCATCAGGTCGCGCACCGCGCGCAGCGGCAGGTTCAGGTCCTCGTAGACGCGCTCGCCGACGCGCGCGCTCTGCGAGCGCTCGGCGATCAGCGCCCAGGCGCGGCTGAGGTAGGCGATGTCCTCAGCCAGCGCTTCCTCGGGCTGGCCTTCGGCATTGGTGCGCACGATGTAGCCGTGCGCCTCGCCCGAGGGCGCCAGCGTGCTGACGTGGTTCTTCAGGCGCGCGCGTTCGGCCTCGTCCTCGATGCGCGCCGACACGCCGACCACGCGCGTGCGCGGCAACAGCACCAGGTAGCGCGAGGGAATGCTCAACTGCGTGGTCAGGCGCGCGCCCTTGCCGCCGATCGGGTCCTTGACCACCTGCACGATGATTTCCTGGCCCTCGCGCAGCAGTTCGCCGATGGGCCGCGTGGGCGTGGGCGGCAGCGGCGCCTGGTCGCCCTCGCCTTCGGACACCTGCGCCGGCTTGACGATATCGGCGGCGTGCAGGAACGCGGCGCGCTCCAGGCCGATCTCGACGAACGCGGCCTGCATGCCCGGCATCACCCGCTGGACCTTGCCCTTGTAGATGTTGCCGACCACGCCGCGACGCCAGCCGCGCTCGATGTGCAGCTCCTGCAGCATGCCGTTCTCGACGACGGCCACGCGGGTCTCGCGCGGTGTGACGTTGACCAGGATCTCTTCGGTCACGATGCCACTCCGGCACGGACCACGGGATCGCGCACAACAGGGAATGGCCCGTAGCCGAATCCTTCCAGCAGCTTCGCGGTCTCGTGCAGCGGCAGGCCCATCACGCCGGAGAAGCTGCCGGACAGGCGTTCGACAAAAACTTCCGCCGCGCCCTGGATGCCGTAGGCACCGGCCTTGCCCTGCCATTCACCGCTGGCGATGTAGGCGGCGATGTGCGAATCGTCCAGCGGCACGAAACTGACTTCCGACAGCGACACGGTCTGCGCCTCGCGCCCGGCAGACACCGCCGAGACGGCGGAGATCACCAGGTGCGTACGCCCGGCCAGGCGCCGGAGCATGGAAGCCGCGTCGTCGGCGTCGCGAGGCTTGCCGAAGACTTCATCGTCGAGCACCACTTCGGTGTCGGAACCCAGCACTACGGCTGACGGGTTAGCCACCACCTTGAGCAATCCTGCGCCGGCCTTCTCGCGGGCGACCCGACGCACGTATTCTTCCGCCGGCTCACCGGGTTGGCGATGCTCGGGAATGTCAAGATCGAGCACGCCGAAATCCAGGCCAAGACGGGCCAGAAGTTCGCGGCGACGGGGAGATTGGGAGGCGAGATATAACATTCTTGCAAGCATAACCCGCGCTGACTGAGCGCCGCCCCGCGGATCACTCCGTAACCCCGACCGGGCTCACGAATCGTTCACCGGATCGACAAGACCCTTTCCCCACCGATGGAGTTCTACATGCAGCACCTGAGCCGGACCCGCTCACCTTCCTCTTCACGCTTCGTGCGCCCGCTCGTCCTGGCGGCCGCACTCGCTCTTGGAACCCTGCCCGCCATGACCGCCTCCGCCCAGTCGGTGCCCGCGTACGTCCCCACCGACGGCACCCTGCTCAACGTGTCCGCCCAGGCCGAGGCCAAGCGCGTGCCCGACATCGCCACGCTGTCCACCGGCGTGGTCACCCAGGCCCCCGACGCCAACGCCGCCATGCGCGCCAACGCCGAGCAGATGAACAAGGTCGTGGCCGCGATCAAGGCCGCCGGCATCGCCGATCGCGACGTCCAGACCAGCGGGGTCAACCTCAACCCGCAATACCACTACACCGAAAACCAGCCGCCCAGGATCACTGGTTACCAGGCCAGCAACACGGTCAACATCACCGTCCGCGACATCGGCAAGCTCGGCAAGATCCTCGATGCGCTGGTCGCCGTCGGCGCCAACCAGATCAATGGCCCAAGCTTCGACATCGACGACAAGAAGAAGGACGCGGGCTACGACGAAGCGCGTCGCGCCGCGGTCGAGAAGGCGCAGGCCCGCGCCGAGATGTACGCCAAGACGCTGGGCGTGCGCGTGCGTCGCATCGTCAGCATCAGCGAAGGCAGCGGGTTCCGTCCGCCGATGCCCATGCCGATGATGGCGATGGCGAAGATGGAGCGCGACTCGGCGGCTCCGCCGATCGAGCCGGGCGAGAGCACGCTGTCGGTCAACCTCGACGTGGTGTTCGAACTGGGCAAGTAAGCCCGTCGGATTGGAAATGCAACGAAGGCCCGCATGCGCGGGCCTTCGTTTTTTAGGAACAGCGCGTCTTCCATCAACCCCGTCGCCATCGCTGGTGCGTTCGCCTGGATGCAGTCCGACCTTTCGACTGCGCTCAACCAGGAGGTGGCCCATGGCGTACGCGATTTCCCATCCGCAGGCCGGCGTGTTCCGGTTCCCCGCGACCTCGCTCGACGTCAACCGCATCGCGGCCCAGGCCGGGACCGTCGTGGTCAATGCGGTGCTGCTGATGCTGCTGTTGGTGCCGCTGAACGCGCCGGCACCGCTGGCGCCCCCTGAGCCCGGGACGGAGGCGGTCTGGATCCAGCGGGAGAAGCCCAGACCGCAGCTGGTGCAGTTCACCAACGACAAGCCCCGGCCGCGGTCCACTACGGCGACACGCCAGCGCATGGAAGCCAGAACGGCGCCGGTCGATCCGATCGTTCCCGTGCAGGCGGATGACCTCGTTTCGCCGGTATTGCCTGAAGTCCCCGACGACTCGCTCGCCCGCGTCGAACCGTTCGACCGTGGCATGCCGATGGCGGGCGCATCGTTGCAGGCGTTGATGTCTCCGGCTCCGCCTTATCCGCCGCAGGCCGTGCGGGATGGTCTTACCGGCATCGTCGAGTTGGAAATCCTGGTGGGTGTCGATGGCCGGCCCATCGAGGTGACGATCGTCCGAAGCAGCGGCCACCGCATGCTCGACCAGGCCGCGCGGCGCGTGGTGATGACCCGCTGGACGTTCCGTCCGGCGATGCGCGATGGACAGGCCGTGCAGGCGATAGGCCGCGTGCCGATCGAGTTCGTGCTGTAGCGGCGACTGTCTCTGCTTGGGACAGCCGAAGGGGCGATGCAACTTCGGCTGTTTCATCCTGGTCGGCCCGCGTCGCCAAGCGATTCCCCCGCCCCCGCTGTCGTCATCCCAGCGAAAGCCGGGATCCATTTTGCATCTGCTCTGCTTTTTGCCTCGCCTGCTTGGAATTGCATCGGCCCGAAAAACAATCAAGCAAGACAAGGTCGGGCAAAACAGCAACGGCAAGATGGATCCCGGCTTTCGCCGGGATGACGGTTCAGTGAGTCTGGTTTGTCGGGGAATGCGCGGAGAATCCCGCCTAAGCGCGGTGATACGGATGATTCGCCAGCAACGCCGCCGCGCGATACAGCTGTTCTGCCGCCACCAGCCGCACCAGCATGTGCGGCAGCGTCAGCGGCCCGAGCGACCAGCTCTCGTCGGCACGCGCCAGCACTTCCTGCGCGTGGCCTTCGGGACCGCCGATCAGGAAGGCGAGATCGCGGCCTTGTCCGCGCCAGTGTTCAAGACGCTGCGCGAGCTGTTCGGACGACCAGGTCTTGCCGCGTCCATCCAGAGCGATCACATGCGGCAGCTTCGGCAGCGCCGTCAACACCCGCGCCCCTTCCTCCTGCATTGCACGCGCAGGATCGCGTCCCTTGCCACGCAATCCAGGCTCAACCTCCACCAGCTCCAACGGAAGCCAGTGCGACAGGCGCTTCTGGTATTCGGCGAATCCTTCCGCGACCCAGCGCGGCGCGCGTTCGCCCACGGCGATCAATTTGGCCTTCATGGCGTCATGTTAGTGGAGTCATAGCGTCACCCGAACTTCACGGCGGCGATCACATTCCGACGCACTGACATGGCGGCGTCATACGACGGTTATCGAGCGCTCCTAGCCTCGCGGGTGTTTCACCTCCCCCAGCCAAGCAGGAGCCGCAGATGTCTGCAATCCACCTCTCCCGCCGCCAGGTCCTCAAGGGCAGCGCCGCCGCCATGGCGATGGGCGCGATCGGTAGCCTCGGTGCGCTGTACTCGCGCCAGGCACGCGCCGCTGCCACGGGTTCGACCTGGTCCGCCCCCGTTCCGAGCCGCTATGGCGCACTAGCCCCGGTCGCCGACCGCACCACCGGCCTGCCCTTGCTGCAACTGCCTGCCGGCTTCAGCTACAGCTCGTTCGCCTGGACCGGCGACCGCATGGCCGATGGCCAGCCCGTACCGCCGCGGCACGACGGCATGGCGGTCATGCAGGCGCAGGGCCTGGCGCTGGGCTTGAGCCGGCACGGCCGCGGCCAAGGACATGGGCCCGCGCTGACACTGATCCGCAACCACGAAATCGGCGCCAGTGCGGCCCCCATCCTCGCCCCCGGCACCTATGACGCCGGTTCGATCAGCACGGATGGGCTGCGCCCTGGCGGCGGCACCACGACGCTGCATTTCCGCGACGGCGATTGGCTCGAGGCCGAAGCCAGCCTGGGCGGCACGCTGGTCAATTGCGCCGGGGGCCGCACACCGTGGGGCACGTGGCTGAGTTGCGAGGAGATCAAGACCGATGCGCTGTCCAGCACCGGACGCAAGCACGGCTACGTGTTCGAGGTGCATCCGGATGCCGAGCGCACCAGCGGTCGACCGCTCGTCGCGCTCGGTCGCTTCAGCCACGAGGCGGTCGCGGTGGATCCACGCACGGGCTACCTCTACCTGACCGAAGACGACCGCAACAAATCGGCGTTGTACCGCTTCATCCCCAACGACCGCGCGGGCCGCCCGGGCTCGCTGGAGAATGGCGGCCGACTGCAGGCGGCGCGTGTGCGTGGCCGTGCGAATGCCGACCTCGTCGTGGCGCAGATCGGCGATGAGTACGTGCTGGAATGGGTCGACATCGCCGATCCGGACCTGGATTCGATCCTCGCTCCGACGGGTTTCCCCGACATTTCCGCGGGCGACACGCTCAGCGGACCGTTCGCGCAGGCGTGGAGCGACGGCGCGCTGCGCATGAGCCGTGGCGAAGGCATCTTCCATGCCGATGGCAGGATGTTCATCGTCGACACCAGCACCGGCATCGACGCGCGCGGCCGTCGCGGCCGCGGTTACGGCGCCGTGTGGGTGCTGGATCTTGCATCGCAGCGCCTGAGCGCGCTGTTCGTCAGCAGCGACCAGAGCGCGGCACACAATCCCGACAACATCACCGTCAGCCCGCGCGGTGGCGTGGTGCTGTGCGAGGACCCCGACGCCGCACCGTCCGGCAGTCCCGATGCGTACGGCCCAGGCACCCGCCTGGTCGGCCTGACCCGCGCTGGCGAGCCCTTCCATCTGGTGAAGAACAACGTCGAACTGACCTCGACCCGGATCGCAAACGCGGGCAAGCAGGTCGCCGAAGGCGACTACCGCGACAGCGAATTCTGCGGCGCCTGCTGGAGCCCTGAAGGCCGCACGTTATTCGTCAACATCCAGACACCGGGGATTACGGTGGCCATCACCGGGCCGTGGGAGCGCGGGAACCTATAAGCGGCTTTGGCCTTGGCCTCGAAAGCTTGCGTTCGCTGGGATGACGTTATCGAGTGCTTGAGCAGTCCAACCAAATTGCCCAAAAGCGAACGGCGCCCAAGGCGCCGTTCCTTCAATCAGCGCAGTGCCAGCCGCGCGTCAATACCGCTGCTCTGCACCGGTCTCGACTTCGTCCTCGTACTCGCGCGGCGGCTGGTCGCCGACCGTCCACAAGCGCTCCAGCGCATAGAACTCGCGCACGCGCGGCAGCATCACGTGCACCACGACGTCGCCGAGGTCCACCAGCACCCATTCGGCCTCGCGCTCGCCCTCCACGCCCAGCGGCATGACATCGAGGTTCTTGGCGAACTTGACCACTTCGTCGGCGATCGACTTGACGTGGCGGGTCGAGGTGCCCGAGGCGATCACCATGTAATCGGTGACGCTGCTCTTGCCCCGTACATCGATCTCGACGACATCCTTGGCTTTGAGCTCCTCGACCGCGGCATGCACTGTTTTCAGGAGGACGTCCGTCGCGGGGGGCGGACTGGGCATACGGGTCTTGATGACGTGGGCTTGGCTGGTCAAGGGAGCTGGACTCTGGGGCTATCGAAGCGGGTTTACGTGATGATTATAACGAAGCATGCCGCGTCGCCCGGACGCCGTACAGGCCGTGGCGGCGGATGTATTCAGCCACTGCGGGCGGCGCCCATTCATCCCAGGGCTCGCCGGCCGCCATGCGCCGGCGCAGCTCCGTGGACGACTCCGGCCGCAACGGCAGGTCCTCGAACAGGGCGAATCCGCCCGAGGGCGACTCCCCCAGCGTCGTGGCCTCGCGCCAGCGGGGCGCGATTTGCGCATGCACAGCTGGCGCGCTCGCCGCGACCCATTGCGCATCCGCATGGGCTCCGGGCCGAGCCACCGCCAGGACATGGGCCAGTGTGAACAGGTCCCGCCAGCGGCTCCAGGTATGCAGTTGCAGCAACGAGTCGGTGCCGATCATCCAGACGATGGGCGCCTGATCGCCGAGTTCGGCACGCAGCGAGCGCAGCGTATCGACGGTGTATGACGGCCCTTCCCGATGCAGCTCACGGCGGTCCACCGCAAGGCCCCGTTCACCCGCCACCGCCAGGTCGAGCATGCGTGCACGCTGGTCGGCGTCGGCATGGGTCGCGTCCTTGTGCGGCGGGTCGGCGGCCGGCAGCAGTCGCACGGTCGCATCCAGCGCATCGCGAACCGCCGTGGCGATCGCCAGATGGCCGTTGTGGACCGGGTCGAAGGTACCGCCGTAGTAGACGTGCAGCGTCATGCACCCGGGCCGGCGAGCAGCCGGGCGGCACGCGGTTCGGCGACGGCAAGCAGCAGGCGCTCCAACGCGATCCACGGATCGCCCGGCTCCAGGCCGGGACGCCCACGGCCCTTGGCGATGCGGTCGACCTGCCCGGCCTGGGCCACGAAGGCTTCCCAGCGCCGTACGTCATGGCGCTGCAGAGCGCGCCGGTACATCGGCTGCTTGGAATCCCAGATGCGCTGCGCCTTGAACTCGGCGTTGAGATTGCCGCCGCGCGCCTCCACGCGCGCCAGGGCGGCGCCGCGCTGCAACTCGAGCACGACCATGCCGAGCAACGCCGGCACCGCCTCGCCCTCGGCACGCAATCCGGCGAGCATGCGCGACACCTGTGCTCCCTGCCCGTTCATGGCGGCGTCGATCACGCGGAACACGTCGAAGCGCGCGGCATCGGCCACCAGCTCCTCCATGGCCTGGCGATCGAGCGTCGACCCGTCGGACAACAGTGCCAGCTTGTCGATCTCCTGTGCCGCCGCGAGCAGGTTGCCATCGACGCGTTCGGCCAGGCCCTGCACGGCGTCGCGATCGGCTCGCAAGCCGCGCGCGCGCAGGCGCCGCTCGATCCATTCCGGCAACTCGTGCGGTTTGATCGCCCAGGCGATGGCGATCTGGCCGATGCGGCCGATCGCTTCGCTCCATTTGCCGCCGTGCTGCTTGCTCCATTCCCCGGCGGTGATCAGAAGGGTGACGTCGCCCGGCGGGTCGGCGCAGAACGCGGAGATGACTTCTGCGCCTTCCTTGCCCGGCTTGCCGCTGGGCAGGCGCAGCTCGACCAGTCGCCGGCTGGCGAACAGGCTGGGCGCGCGAAAGCTGGATTCCAGCGCATTCCAGTCCGGTTCGCGCTGGTTGCCCTCGGCCTCGAATACTTCGCGCTCGCTGATGCCCTGCTGGCGTGCCGCAGCGCGCACGGCGTCGGCGGCCTCCAGCACACGCAACGGCTCGGGGCCCGCGATCAGGTAGGCAGGGCGCAGCGGCGGCGGTGCGGGCTGATCGAGGCCGAGCTGGCTGACCAGCTGTTCGGGCCTGAGCTCCATCAGCGCGGCTTCTTCTCTTCAGGCGGGGCGGAAGGAGGCGCATGCGCGGGCGGATTGTCCATCGCGTCGGCTGCTTCCAGCGCGGCCTTGGCCGCATCGGCCGCTACCGGAACCTCGCCGGGGCCCGGACCGTCGCCCATGATTCCGCCGCCGCGCGCGACCGCGCCGAGGCGACGCAGCACCGAGGCGGACATCTCGCGCCGCAGCTCGCGCTGCAGGATTTCGCGCTCGCCCTCGGTGCCGGTGGAGTTGGTCGGGTTGGAGACGTAGTCACGCGCCAGTTCGATGGTCTGTCGCGGCACCGCCGTGGAGCCGTCGGCCCGTCGCAGCTCGAAGGTCACGGCGTAGCGCAGGCTGTACTCCTGCGCGCGGCCGAGTGAGTCCAGCGCGATCGGGCGATCGCCCCAGCGCTCGGCCAGCAGGTCCAGCACCGTCACCTCTTCCATGTCGGAGGTGGCCTCCGGCACGCCGGCGCGGGCCAGCGACTGCGACAGCGATTCGGCCAGCGGGCTGTAGCGGTCCACCGACACCACTTTCACCGCGCCCAGGTCCGGCGGCAGTTCCAGCGCCTCGCGCAGGTGGAAGCCGCAGGCCGAGAGGGCCAGCACGAGAGCCACTGGAACCATGCGCAGCAGCGGGTGTCGGAGCAACGGTCGGAAGGTCATGCGCGCAGTCTGGACGAGGCCGACACCACCGGCAAGCCGAGGCATTCAGGCCGCAACAATGTTGACGATCTTGCCCGGCACCACGATCACCTTGCGCACGGCCAGGCCCTCCAGGTACTTGGCCACGTTCGGCTCGGCCAGGGCCTGCCGCTCGGCGTCTTCCCGACTCACGCTGACGGGCACCTCGATCGTGCCGCGCAGCTTGCCATTGACCTGCACCGCCAGCGTCACCGCATCGCGCGTCAGCGCATCCGGATCAGGCTGCGGGAACGGCACGTCCTCGAGCAGCGTCTCGCGATGGCCCAGCGCCTGCCACAACGCATGGCACACGTGCGGCGTGACCGGATTGAGCAGCAGCACCATCGCTTCGAGCGTCTCGTGGCGCACCGCGCGACCCTGCTCGCTGATGTCGGTGAACTTGCCGATGTGGTTGAGCAGTTCCATCAGCGCGGCGATCGCGGTGTTGAAGCTGTGGCGGCGGCCGTAGTCGTCGCCAACCTTCTGGATGGTTTCGTGCAGCTGCCGGCGCATGGTCTTCTGCGCGGCATCGAGTTTGGACGGATCGACGCGCGGATGATCGGGCTGCGAGGCATGCGTGATCACTTCGCGCCAGAAGCGGCGCAGGAAGCGCGCCATGCCTTCGACGCCGGCTTCGTGCCATTCCAGCGACTGCTCGGGCGGCGCGGCGAACATCGAGAACAGGCGCACCGTATCGGCGCCGAACTTGCCGACCATCAGTTGCGGATCGACGCCGTTGTTCTTCGACTTCGCCATCTTCTCGATGCCGCCGATCACCACCGGCTGGCCGTCGGCACTCAGCGTCGCGCCGGTGATGCGACCACGCTCGTCGCGGATCACCTCGACGTCGGCCGGGTTGATCCACTCCTTCGAGCCGTCGGCATTCTCGCGGTAGAAGGTCTCGGCGATGACCATGCCCTGCGTCAGCAGGTTGATCGCCGGCTCGTCGGATGCGACCAGGCCCTGGTCGCGCATCAGCTTGTGGTAGAAGCGGAAGTACAGCAGGTGCAGGATCGCGTGCTCGATGCCGCCGATGTACTGGTCGACCGGCGTCCAGTACTTGGCGCGCTCGTCGACCTGCTGCTCCGCGCCCGGCGAGGTGTAGCGCGCGTAGTACCAGCTCGACTCCATGAAGGTGTCGAAGGTGTCGGTCTCGCGCTCGGCCGCGATGCCGCACTGCGGGCAGGTGGTCTTGCGCCACTGCGGGTCGGCCTTGATCGGCGATGCCACGCCGCTGAAGGCCACGTCTTCGGGCAGCACTACCGGCAATTGCTCTTCCGGCACCGGGACGTCGCCGCAATTCGGGCACAGGATCACCGGAATCGGGCAACCCCAGTAGCGCTGGCGGCTGACACCCCAGTCGCGCAGACGGAAATTGACGCGGCGCTGGCCGCGGTTCTCGGCCTCGAATCGCGCGGCGAGCGCATCGAACGCCTGCTGGAAATCCATGCCGTCGAACTCGCCCGAGTTCACCAGCCAGCCGCGCTCGGTGTAGCCCGATTCCTCGGCGATGCGGTGCTGGAACTCCTCGACGACCTGCACGGCCGCGCTGGTCTCGTAAACATCGACCGACCCGGCGCCGCCCAGCGCGCTGCGCATCGGGTCGTCGTGGCGGGCGATGTGTTGTCCGATCTCGCCGATGGCGTCGCGCACCTCGATCGGCACGATCACCATCTTGATCGGCAACTGGTAGCGCCTGGCGAATTCCCAGTCGCGCTGGTCGTGGCCAGGCACCGCCATCACCGCGCCGGTGCCGTAGCTCATCAGCACGAAGTTGGCGACGTAAACCGGCAACTGCTCGCCGGTGATCGGATGCACCGCGCGCAGGCCTGTATCCATGCCGCGCTTTTCCTGCGTCTCCAGTTCGGCCTCGGTGACGCCACCCTTCCTCAGGTCCTGCAGGAATGCGGCGAGGTCGGCATCCTTGGCCGCGGCTGCCTGCGCCAGCGGGTGCTCGGCCGCGATCGACACGAAGGTCACACCCATCAGGGTGTCCGGACGCGTGGTGAACACCGACAACGGCGGCACTGCGCGACCATCGGCATCGACCACGTCGAATCGGATCTCAAGCCCCTCGGAGCGGCCGATCCAGTTGCGCTGCATCGTCTTGACCGCGTCCGGCCAGCCCGGGAGGGTGTCCAGGCCGTCGAGCAGTTCCTGCGCGTAGTCGGTGATCTTGAGGAACCACTGCGGGATCTCGCGCTTCTCCACCACCGCGCCGGTACGCCAGCCACGGCCGTCGATCACCTGCTCGTTGGCCAGCACGGTCTGGTCGACCGGGTCCCAGTTGACCACCGAGTTCTTGCGGTAGGCCAGGCCCAGCTTCATCAGGCGCACGAACATGCGCTGCTCGTGCACGTAGTAGTCCGGCGTGCAGGTGGCGAACTCGCGCGACCAGTCGATCGCGTAGCCCATCTGCTTCAGTTGCGCCTTCATGTGCGCGATGTTGGCGTAGGTCCACTTCGCGGGCGCGGTCTTGTTCTTGATCGCGGCGTTTTCCGCCGGCAGGCCGAACGCGTCCCAACCCATCGGCTGCAGCACGTTGTAGCCGGTCATGCGCTTGTAGCGGCTGATCACGTCGCCGATGGTGTAGTTGCGCACGTGGCCCATGTGCAGCGCGCCGGACGGATACGGCAGCATCGACAGGCAGTAGTACTTGGGCTTGCCCGAGTCCTCCGTCACCTCGAAGGCGCGGGTCGACTCCCAGTAGAGCTGGGCGGCGGTCTCGATCGCCTGCGGTTCGAAGGGGCGGATTTCGGTAACGGCTTCGCTGGACACGGCGGCGGGGACGTCGGGGGAAAGACTGTGAAGCCTACCGCAGCGCACCATGTGCCGCTACGCGCGCGGGTACCATGGCGCCCTCACAAACCCACCTCGGAGCCGCTTTGTCACGTTCTGCCGAGCAACTGGACCAGGCCCGGCGCCAATGGCTGGGCGGCCTGGCGGAGCGCCATGCCGCGGAAAACTCCGCCGATACGGCCTTGGCGCTGGCGCGAGGGGAATGGATGTGCGGGGATTACGAGCAAGCCCTCGGACATTTCATCCTGGCCCGCGACCGCAACCTGCAATCCGGCGATGCCCACGTGGCTTTGCTGCGCGCCGCGTCGATGCTGGGGCAGCGCTCGCTCGAATCGGCTGCGATGGCGTTGGCACTGCAGTTGCATGGAAACGATCCCGACGTGGCGCTGCACGCCGCGCTCGACCAGGTGCCGGACGATCTGGATGCGGCGCGCTCGCTGCTGCAGCCCCACCTGGGCCGGGGCCTGTGCGGGGAGTTCGACCAGGCCATCGCCGCCATCCAGTCGGGGCGTCTGCCCCAGGCCGAAGGCGATGATCCGCGCCACCAGGCCCGCATCGAAAGCCTGCGCTGGGTCATGCAACAACGTTGTGCGCCCGATGTGCACATCGGCCTGCCTGCCCGCGTGCTGGAACGGGCGCTCGCGCTGGCGCCTGCCGAGGGCATCACGCTCGAATGCGGCGTCTATTTCGGACGCTCGCTGCGACTGATCGCCCGCTCCACGCCGGGCCCGGTGCACGGTTTCGACAGCTTCCAGGGGCTCCCCGAAGCGTGGAGCGCCCATGAAGGGGCCGGGGCCTACAGCACGGCCGGACGGCTGCCGCGCGCAGGCGACAACGTGCACCTGCATGCCGGGTGGTTCGAGGACACCCTGCCCGGTTTCTTCGCCAGCCAACCCGGCGCGGTCCGGTTGTTGCATGTGGACTGCGATCTCTACAGCTCCACCCGGACGGTGCTGCAGGCGGCGGAACCCAGACTGTTGGCCGGAAGCGTGCTCGTGTTCGACGATCTGCTGGCGTATCCGGGCTATGCCGACCACGAACTCAAAGCTTTCTCCGAGTTTGCCGCTGCACAGCACCTGGACTGGGAAGTGGTCGGCGCGTGCCTGCTCGGACGCGAAGTGGCGATCCGCGTCATTGCCCGCTGACGCAAGCCAAGGTTTCCAGGCCGCCACGGAAGCTTTGCCGATGCTGTCGTGATCCCACTGCGCGCTTGCGGCCGATCGCCATGTGTTTCAATCGGATCATCCATCTGGGGAGATGATCCGTGTTGAAGACTGTCGCACTGGCGCTGGCCGCCGCAACGGCCAGCCTGGCCACCCATGCCGCCGAACCCGTCCGCGCCCTGCACTGCGGCCAGTTCTTCGATGCCCGCAGCGGCAAGCTGCTCGACGCTCGCACGGTGGTCGTACGCGATGGCAAGGTCGCGGAAGTGTTGCCCGGCCGCGCCAGCGTCGCCGACGCTCAGGTCATCGATCTGTCCGGCCACACCTGCTCGCCCGGCTGGACCGATCTGCACGTGCACCTGGGCAGCCAGTCCAGTCAGCAGAGCTACTCGGAAGGCTTCCGCCTCGACGACACCGACTTCGCGTTCCGCTCGGTCGGCTACGCGAAGAAGACCCTGCTCGCCGGATTCACCAGCGTGCGCGACCTCGGTGGCGAGGTATCGCTGCACCTGCGCGATGCCATTAACCAGGGACTGGTCGATGGACCGCGCATCTGGGCCGCCGGCAGCATCATCTCCACCACGGGCGGACACGGCGATCCCACCAACGGCTACAACGACGCGCTCGCGCACCTGGTCGGTCCGCCCGGCCCCACCGAAGGCGTGGTCAATTCCGTCGACGAGGCGCGCCAGGCCGTGCGCCAGCACTACAAGGACGGCGCCGACCTGATCAAGATCACCGCGACCGGCGGCGTGCTGTCCTACGCCAAATCCGGCGACGCGCCACAGTTCACGGTCGATGAGGTCAAGGCCATCGTCGATACCGCCAAGGATTACGGCTACAAGGTAGCCGCGCATGCGCACGGCGACGAAGGCATCCGCCGCGCGGTGCTCGGCGGTGTCACCTCGATCGAGCACGGCACCTACATGAGCCCGGACACCATGTCGCTGATGAAGCAGAAGGGCACGTGGTACGTGCCGACCATCTCCGCCGGGCGCTTCGTCGCCGACAAGGCCAAGATCGATGGCTACTTCCCCGAAGTGGTGCGCCCGAAGGCGGTCCGGATCGGCGCGCTGATCCAGGACACCGCCGCGCGCGCCTACAAGAACGGCGTGAAGATCGCCTTCGGCACCGACATGGGCGTGGGTCCGCACGGAGAAAACGCGCACGAATTCATCTACATGGTCGAAGCCGGCATGCCCGCGACCGTGGCGCTGCAGTCGGCGACGATCCGTGCCGCCGAAGTGCTGGGCGTCGACGACCAGGGCGTCATCGAAGCAGGCAAGCGCGCCGACATCGTCGCCATGCCCGGCAATCCTGTCGACGACATCGGCGCGGTGATGAAAGTCGACTTCGTGATGAAGGACGGCGTGGTGTATCGCCAGCCCGCGCAGGGCTGAGGGCCGTCAACCGGCGTCGCGATCAGCGCGATCGCGACGCCACGACTATCACGCACCACCACAGCGCCAGCAGCAGGCGCTGTGCGATCGGGCCCGGCACCAGCACGCCGGACACCACCGTCAGCACCAGTCCGCCCACCGCGGCGACCGCGGCCAACCGCGCCAAGCCTCGCCAGCCGTCGCTACGCCGCAGTCCCAGCGCGAGCAGGGCCGTGCCGGGCAGGAATGCAATCCACCACAGCGTCCAGCAGGTCGCATGCCACTGGCTGACCGGGCCGTCGAGGTCATGGGGATCCAGCGGCAGCAGCCCCTGCGCCGCAAATGCCAACGCCGACAGCAGCAGCAGCGCGGCGCCGATGCCGCCGGCCCAGCCACCCTGCTTCGGCAGGCGCGTGCGCATGCGCAGCGCCACCGCGGCGGCGAGCAGTCCCGGCGCGACGAACCCGAGCAGGTTGAATGCGGTTGCGCCCGGAACGCCACGGGCGCCGAGCAACGCCAGTGGATGCACCACGTGGGAGTAGCCGTCCAGCGCCACGCCGAAACCGATCACGGCGAGGATGCTGCAGGTCGCCGCCAGCACGCCCAGGTGGCTGTCATGGCGGGAAAGGATGCGGGTCATGCCGCCATGCTAGCGTGCGCAACCTTCCGGCACCCGTCCGATGCACGCCTTGCCTGCCCGCGGTGCCGCCCCCATACCTGCGACAACGCTACACGAGCCAGTACCGATGACCGCCGACACCGCCCTGCCCCACGTTTTCGACGCCACCGCCGACAACTTCGAGACCGAAGTACTGCAGAAATCGATGCAGACGCCGGTGCTGGTCGACTTCTGGGCCGAATGGTGTGGTCCGTGCAAGACGCTGGGGCCGATTCTGGAAAAACTCGCCGGCGAATATCACGGCGCGTTCGAACTGGCCAAGGTCGACGTCGACAAGGAACAGCAACTGGCTGGCGCCTTCCAGGTGCGCTCGATTCCGACCGTGTTCCTGGTCAAGGGCGGGCAGCTGGTCGATGGCTTCCCCGGCGCGCTGCCGGAAGGCCAGTTGCGCGAGTTCCTGACGCACCACGGCATCGAGCCCGCGGAAGCGGCCGAAGCGGCGGACGACACCACTGCCGAAGCCGCGCCGCCACTCGATCCGCACGCCGAAGTCGTGCGCCTGCGCGGCGAGGTGGCGGCCCAGCCGGACAAGGACGAGCTCAAGCTCGATCTCGCCCTGGCCCTGCTGCGTACCGGCGCCGCGCACGAAGCCGAGCAGCTGCTCGATGCTTTGCCGGCCAACCTCGCCACCGACGAGCGCACGCAACGCGCACGTGCACGCCTGGGTTTTGCCGCCCTGTTGAAGGACGCGCCGTCGAGCGAGGTGCTGGAAGCGGCGATCGCCGGCAATCCGGATGACCTGCGCGCGCGCCACCTGCTGGGCGTGCAGCGCCTGGTCGCTGGCGAATCCGAAGCGGGGCTCGAGCAGTTCCTGGAGATGCTGCGTCGCGACCGGAGCTATTCCGATGGCCTGCCGCGCAAGGCGCTGATCGACGCCTTCCGGATCGTCGAGGATGAGGACCTGGTCGGTCGCTACCGTCGCCGGATGGCCTCGCTGCTGTTCTGAGCGAACACCGGACGCAGTGCCGGCTTCAGCAATACGCATGCGTATGGCAAGATTGAGAACCCCCTCTTGCCCCTGCATCGCGAATGAAAGCCCGCTTCCTGCGCCACATCCTGAACCTGTGGCCGCCATTCTCCTTTGCCGGCGTCCATGTCACCGACATCGCCGACGACTACCGCCATGCGCGCGTCGAACTGCGCATGCGCCCCTGGAACCGCAACTACGTCGGCACGCACTTCGGCGGCAGCCTGTTCGCGATGACCGATCCGTTCTGGATGCTGCTGACGATGAAGGCGATGGGGCGCGACTACTACGTGTGGGACAAGGCCGGCACGATCGAGTTCGTCAAGCCTGGTCGCGGCCGCGTGCATGCCCAGTTCCGGCTGGATGAGCCCACGCTCGACCAGTTGCGCCGGGACGCCGCCGGCGGCGAGAAAGTCCTGCGCTGGTTCGACACCGAGGTGATCGACCGTGAAGGCGATGTGGTGGCGCGGGTGCGAAAACAGCTCTACGTGCGTCGTAAACCCACCCATCGCAACCACAAGTGACGCAGGGCGTCACCTCGGAAATCGCAGGAGCGTGAGCGGCGTTGTCGAGTCCTTGACGCGATGGGCGTATTGTTTGATTTTTGACGTATCCGCTTCGGGGGGCGGCGATGTCAACCACCGTATCGAACAACGACCGCCACGCACCGCCCTTGCCGGATATCGCCGGTTACAGGGTGCTGCGCGTGTTGAACCACGGCGGCATGTCGACGGTGTACCTCGGCCAGCAGCTCGCGCTGTCGCGCGAGGTCGCGATCAAGGTGATGCAGGCGCAGGCGTTGTCGGATGAAGTGAGTCGACGCCGCTTCGAGAACGAGGCGCGCACCATCGCGCGACTCGAACACCCGCACATCGTCAGCATCTACGAAGTCGGTCGCACCGGCGACGGCCTGCCCTATTACTCGATGCCGCACCTGGCGCGCGGCCACCTAGGCCAGCGCAGCTTCATCGGCAAGAACGGCGTGACCGACGAGGCACGCGTCATCGACATCCTGCGCGCGCTGCTATCGGCGATCGAATACGCGCACAGTTGCGGCGTCATCCATCGCGACGTGAAAGCCGAGAACGTGCTGTTCGACGACAGCGGCAGGCCGTTGCTTGCCGACTTCGGCATCGCACTGCGCCGCGGCTTCGGCCCGCGCGTGACCGCAGCCGGCCTGGCCATCGGCAGCACCGCCTACATGGCACCCGAGCAGGCGCGTGGCGAGGACGTCGATGGACGCGCCGATCTCTACAGCCTGGGCGTACTGACCTGGGAGATGCTCACCGGACACCTGCCCTACCAGGCCGGCGATGCGCTCTCGATGGCGGTGATGCACGCCCAGGACCCGATCCCGAAACTTCCGGCATCGCTGCGCCACTGGCAGCGCTTCATGAACCGCGCGCTGGCCAAGGGTCCGCTCAACCGTTTCCAGAGCGTCGCGCATATGCGCGAGGCCTTGACCGCGATCGAGCAGCACCGCGTCTGGCCGCGCCTGGATGCAGCGCGCGAGCGGGTGATGTCGCTGACGCAATCGCCTACGAGGCTCTGGGCCAGCCTGGTACTGCTGGCAGCCGCAGGCTTGGGCTCCTTGTGGCTGATGGGCCGCGATGGAAGCGACAGCTTCTTCCGCGTCGACGCCTCGGCACCGACGCCTGCCGTGATCGCTCCGGATCCCACCGACGCGATGATGGCGCCGCTTCCCGAAGCCCCGTTGCAACGCGCGCTGGACGACACGCGCCGGCAGATCGCGCAACGCAAACTGACCGCCCCGGAGGATGGCAACGCCTACTCCAGCGCGCTTGCAGCCTGGCATGCCGACAGCACCAATCCGGAAGTGCATCGGGTGATCGGGGAGCTGACCAACGCCCTGGGCGACGAACTCGCTCGCAACCTGCGCAGCGGCAACGACACGCGGGCACGCGACTATTTCGCCACGGCCGTCGCGCTCGGCGAGCAGACCGGCAATGGCAACAGTGCTGAGCAGCAGGCATTGCGCAAGACGGCCTTGACCGAGTTGCAGGCGCGAATGGACAAGGCAGTGAAGCGCTACGACCGCGAGTCGGCCCAGCGCGTGGCCGCACTCGCACCCGACTTCGATGTCCCCACCGCGACCGCGGCGAAGATGGTCGCCAGCGCGAAGGCCGTTCCGCGCAAGGGTCAGGTGCTTCCTGGCGATCCGGCGGGCGCGGTGTTGCGCGATGGCTCCACGGGTGCATTCGCGATCAGCCAGAAGCCGGTCACCCGCGGCGACTACCAGCGCTTCACGTCCGCCACCGGCCGCGCGGCCGCACTGTGCCGCGAGCGGGCCTCGGTATTGCGATTGCTGTCCCCCCGCAGCTGGCAGGCACCCGGCTTCACCCAGGGCAATGGCGAACCGGTCGTGTGCGTATCGTTCGAGGACGCCGAGGCCTATGCGCTGTGGTATAGCCGCCAGACCGGGCATCGCTACCGTCTTCCCAATGCCGAGGAAGCGCGCAAGGCCGCCGCCGAGGTCAGCGGCCGGGATATCTCGCTGTGGCTGCGCGACTGTGGCCGCAACTGCCAGCAGCGCCAAGCCGTGGGCTCGTCGTGGCGCAAGTCCGAGCAGCAGCGTGCGCTGACGTCCGCGCGCGGTTACGACGACGTGGGTTTCCGCCTGGTGCGCGAACTATAGGAACGCGCGGATCGGGCACGCCCCGACGCACTCACCTGGAGCTTGGGGCCTATACAATCGGCCCCCATGCGCAAACCCACCCTGCAACGCCTGTTCCTCACCGGCCTGTTGACCCTGCTGCCCATCTGGCTGACCTGGGTCGTGGTCAAGTTCGTCTTCGTCCTGCTCTCGGACATCAGTCGGCCGCTGATCGACCCGGCGCTGCAAAACTTGGCCAGCCGTGATCCGTCGCTGTCCTGGCTGACCCAGCCGTGGGTGCAGACCGCGCTGGCCTTGCTGGCGACGGTGGCGGTGATCCTGCTCTCGGGCGTGATGGCGCGGCGCGTCATCGGCCAGCGCATGCTGCGCTGGTTCGAAGCGCTGATCCAGCGCATTCCGCTGGCCAACACCATCTACGGCAGTGCACGGCAATTGCTCGACATCCTGCAAACCAAGCCCGATGGCACTCAGCGCGTGGTGCTGGTGGATTTCCCGCACACCGAGATGAAGTCGATTGGCTTCGTCACGCGCGTCATCCGCGAACAGGGCACCGGACGCGAGCTGGCGGCGGTGTACGTGCCGACCACGCCCAACCCGACTTCGGGTTACCTGGAAATCGTCCCGGTGGAGAAGATCACGCCTACCGACTGGACCGTCGACCAGGCGATGGGCTTCATCATCTCCGGCGGCGCCGTCGCTCCGGACACCATCCCGTTCTCCCCACCGACCCCACCGACCCCGCCGGCCGCGCCGACCGCATGAGTGCCGCCGCCCGCACGCTCGACGCCCGCACTCTCGATGACCGGGCGCTCTGGCTGTTCATCGTGCTAAGCGCGTTCTTCTGCGTGAACGCCGTGCTCGCGGAGTTCATCGGCGTGAAGATCTTCGCGTTGGAGGACACGCTGGGCATCGCGCCGCTGCAATGGAATCTGTTCGGGCAAAGCGGCTCGCTCAGCTTCACCGCAGGCACGTTGTTGTGGCCGGTGGTGTTCCTGATGACCGACGTCATCAACGAGTTCTTCGGCCGACGCGGCGTGCGCCTGATCTCCTGGCTGGCGGCGGCGCTGATCGTCTATGGATTCCTGTTCGCCTTCGCCGCGATCTCGCTGGCGCCGGCGGACTGGTGGGTCAAGGCCGCGCGGCCGCAGGGCGTGCACGACTACCAGGCCGCGTTCTCGGCCGTGTTCGGGCAGGGCCTGTGGACCATCGCCGGCTCATTGGTGGCCTTCATGCTCGGCCAGCTGATCGACGTGGCGGTGTTCCACCGCATCCGCAACGCCACCGGCGAAAAGCATGTGTGGCTGCGTGCCACCGGTTCGACCGCGGTGTCGCAACTGGTCGACAGCTTCGTGGTGCTGTACATCGCCTTCGTGCTCGGGCCGCAGAAGTGGCCGACCTCGCTGTTCCTGGCGGTCAGTTCGGTCAACTACCTGTACAAAATGCTCGCCGCGGTGGCGATGATCCCGCTGATCTACCTGGTCCGCGGCGGCATCACCGCGTTCCTGGGCGAGGCGCGGGCGCGCCGCCTGCGCGAGGAAGCGGCCGCCTGACGTCAACCGGCCTGGCCGGACCGCCGTCACGTTTTCCGTGACTTCCGGCCCGGGGCGGTCCCGGAAGCGTCGGCCATGCTTGGCCTTTCGCTCTCCGGGGAACTCCATGCCGTTGCGTCCGCTCGCCCTAGCCATTGCCCTGACGGTCGTTTCCGCGACCGCCCCAGCGTTCGCCGCCAATGCACCGCAGGCCAGCCAGCAGGCGGCCAAGCCGGCCAGGCTCAACGCGCTGTATACACAGTACTGGGAAGAACTGCTGCGCTTGAATCCGTTGCAGGCGACCTTCCAGGGTGACAGCCGCTACAACGACCAGCTGCCCAATTTCCTCTCGGCCGACTACCGCGCCAAGGAGCACGAGTTCAACTCGCGCTGGTTGAAGACGGTCGAATCGGTCGGTTCCGACGGCCTGACCGGACAGGACCTGCTGAGCTACCAGATCTTCGTGCGCGACGCGAAGCTGTCGCTGGAGAGCGAGCAGTTCCCGACCTGGCAGCAGCCGATCAACCAGTTCTACAACTTCGCCTCGACCGCGGTGCAGTTGGGTTCGGGCACCGGTGCGCAGCCGTTCAAGACCGTCGCCGACTACGAGAACTGGCGCAAGCGCGCGTCGAAGATCCCGGCGATCTTCGACCAGGCCATCGCCAACTCGCGCGAAGGCGTGAAGCACGGCGTGGTCCAGCCCAAGGCGCTGATGGCCAAGGTCGTGCCGCAGCTGGACGCGCTGATCAAGGACAGCGCCGACCAGACGCTGTTCTGGGGTCCGGTCAAGAACTTCCCGAAAGACTTCTCCGACGCCGACAAGCAGCGCCTGACCGCCGAGTACAAGGCGATGATCGAAGGCGAGCTGATGCCGGCCTACAAGCGCCTGCGCACTTTCGTCGCCGACGAGTACATGGCCCAGGCCCGCACTACGTCCGGCCTGGGCGCCTTGCCCAACGGTTCGGCGTGGTATGCGTTCAACACGCGCAACACCACCACGACCAACCTCACGCCGGAACAGATCCACCAGATCGGCCTGGACGAAGTCGCCCGCATCCACGGCGAGATCGGCGGCGTCATGAAGCAGGTCGGCTTCAAGGGTTCGATGCAGGACTTCTTCAAGTTCATGCAGAACGACCCGCGTTTCAGCTTCAAGGACGAGCCGGCGCTGCTGGCGTTCTATCGCGGCCTGGAAGCGAAGATCAACCAGCGGATCCCGCAGCAGTTCTCGTTGATCCCGAAGGCGCCGTTCGAGATCCGCCCGGTCGAGGCGTTCCGCGCGCAGTCGGCCGCCGGCGGCTCCTACATGCGTCCGAGCGAGGACGGCTCGCGTCCCGGCATCTTCTACGTCAACACCTACGACCTGCCCACGCGCAAGACCTGGGACGCCGAAGACCTGTACCTGCACGAGGCCATCCCGGGCCATCACTTCCAGCTGGCGCTGCAGCAGGAGCTGACCAACCTGCCCATGTTCCGCCGCTTCGGCGGCGAGATCGCCTTCAGCGAAGGCTGGGGCCTGTACGCCGAGTCGCTGGGCAAGGACCTGGGGGTGTATACCGATCCGTACTCGTACTTCGGCTACCTGCAGAACGAGCTGTGGCGCGCGATCCGCCTGGTCGTGGACACCGGCCTGCACAGCAAGGGCTGGACCCGCGAGCAGGTGATCCAGTACATGCTCGCCAACTCCGCCGAAAGCGAAACTCAGTCCACCGCAGAAGCCGAACGCTACATGGCCATCCCCGGCCAGGCGCTGGCGTACAAGATCGGCGAGCTGAAGATCAAGGAACTGCGCGCCAGGGCCGAGAAGGAACTGGGCCCGAAGTTCGACGTGCGCGAGTTCCACGCCGAAGTGCTGAAGGACGGCTCGGTGCCGCTGGAAGTGCTGGAAGGCAAGATCGACCGCTGGATCGCCGCCAAGCGCGGCTGAGCGGCGTTACAGTCCGCCATGCGGGGCCGATGACAGCATCGGCCCTTCCGACCGTCTCACCCAGGAGGTATCCGTGACGCTCCGCCCCATCCTGCTCGCCCTCGCCGTCTCCGCCGCGCTCGCTGCCTGCGACCGCGCGCCCTCGCCCGACACCACCAGCACCGCCACTCCCCAGGCCACGACGGTCGATGCCAAGGCCAAGGCCGAACAGCTCAACAAGCTCTACGCCGAATACTGGGAAGAAAACCTCAAGCTCAACCCGGTCCTGGCCACGTTCCAGGGCGATCCGCGCTACAACGCCGAACTGCCCGATTACGGCTCGGCGCAGTACCGCGACGAGAGCAAGCGCTTCACCAGCGACTGGCTGAAGAAGATCGAGGCGATCGGTCCGCAGGGCCTCGATGGCCAGGACCTGTTGAGCTACGAGATCTTCGTCGACGATGCCAAGGAGGCGCTGGAGTCCTACCAGTACCCGACCTGGCAGCTGCCGGTGAACCAGATGGACAGCCTCGCCACGCTCGCGGTGCAGTTCGGTTCCGGCACCGGCGCGCAGCCGTTCAAGACGGTCAAGGACTACGACGATTGGCTCAAGCGCGCGGGCCGCCTGCCGGTGCTGTTCGACACCGACATCGCCAACATGCGCGACGGCGTCACGGCCGGCGTGGTGCAGCCGCGCGCGCTGATGGTGAAGGTGATCCCGCAGCTGGATGCGCTGATCAAGGACAAGCCGGAAGACACGCTGTTCTGGGGCCCGGTCAAGAGCTTCCCGAAAGACTTCTCCGACGCCGACAAGCAGCGCCTCACGGATGCCTACCGCAAGCTGATCGCCGAGCAGCTGATGCCGGCGTACAAGAAGCTGCGTGTCTTCATCAACGACGAATACCTGCCCAAGACCCGCGACAGCGTCGGCCTCGACAAGCTGCCGGGTGGCGCGGCGTGGTACGCGTTCAACGCCAAGCAGAGCACCACCACCGACCTCGCTCCGGCGCAGATCCACCAGATCGGCCTGGACGAAGTCGCGCGCATCCATGGCGAGATCAAGAAGGTCATGGAGCAGGTCGGCTTCAAGGGCTCGATGCAGGACTTCTTCAAGTTCATGCAGGAAGACCCGCGCTTCAACTTCAAGAGCGAGGACGCGCTGCTGAAGGACTACCGCGCGCTCGAGGCCAAGATCAACCAGAAGATCCCCGAGCAGTTCTCGCTGATCCCGAAGGCGCCGTTCGAGATCCGCCCGGTCGAGCCGTTCCGCGCCAAGTCCGCGGCCGGCGGCCAGTACTATCCGCCGAGCGACGACGGCTCGCGCCCGGGCATCTTCTACGTCAACACCTACGACCTGCCCACGCGCAAGACCTGGGACGCCGAGGACCTGTACCTGCATGAGGCCATCCCGGGCCATCACTTCCAGATCGCACTGCAGATCGAGCTGAAGAACCTGCCGGCGTTCCGCCGCTGGGGCGGCGAGAGCGCCTTCAGCGAAGGCTGGGGCCTGTACGCCGAATCGCTGGGCAAGCCGCTGGGCGTGTACACCGATCCGTATGACTACTTCGGTTACCTGCAGAACGAACTGTGGCGTGCGATCCGCCTGGTCACCGACACCGGCCTGCACAGCAAGAGCTGGACGCGCGAGCAGGTGATCCAGTACATGCGCGACAACTCGGCCGAGAGCGATACCCAGGCCACCGCCGAGGCCGAGCGCTACATCGCGTGGCCGGGACAGGCGCTGGCGTACAAGATCGGCGAGCTGAAGATCAAGGAACTGCGTGCCAAGGCCGAGAAGGAACTGGGGCCGAAGTTCGACGTGCGCGAGTTCCACGCCGAAGTGCTGAAGGACGGCGCGGTGCCGCTGGCCGTGCTGGAAGCCAAGATCGATCGCTGGATTGCAGCGAAGAAGGGCTGAACCGGTTCGTCATGACGCTGAAGAAGGCCGGCACTGCCGGCCTTCTTCTTTTCCGGCGCTGAGCTTCCGGACGCACGGGATTCCAGCCGTCATCCCCGCGAAGGCGGGGATCCAGCCATCCGGCGCCAACGTCCTTGGAAACGAAAAGCGCGCCCTCGGCACAGCGTTGATGCGCCGGTCGATCCACAAAAAAAGCCCCGGTCTCCCGGGGCTTTCGTTTTGCATCACCAAGGTGTCGATCAGCCGCCGAAGCCACTGCGCGAACCACGACCCTGACCGCCGCTGCGGTGCTGCTTCGGACCGGCATGCGCGTGACGCGGGGCCGGCTTGCCGTGCGGACGATGGGCCTTGCGCGGACCCTGGTTCTGGCGACCGCCCGGCTTGGGCAGCGGCGCGTTGAGCTGGATCGGACGGCTCGACTCGAAACCTTCCACCACCGCGAGCTCCACGTCGGCCTTGAGCATGCGCTGGATCTGGCGCAGCAGTCCGCCCTCTTCCGGCGCGACGAACGACACCGCTTCACCACTGGCACCGTTGCGGCCGGTACGGCCGATGCGGTGGATGTAGTCCTCGGCGACCATCGGCAGGTCGTAGTTGATGACCAGCGGCAGATCCGGGATGTCGAGGCCGCGCGCGGCCACGTCGGTGGCGACCAGCACGCGTGCCTTGCCGGCCTTGAAGTCGCGCAGTGCTTTCTGGCGCTGGGCCTGGCTCTTGTTGCCGTGGATCGCCACCGCAGCCAGGCCGGATTCTTCCAGTTGCTCGGCCAGACGGTTGCAACCGTGCTTGGTGCGACCGAACACGATCACGCGATCGGTGTGGCGCTTGCTGAGGATATCCACCAGCAGGTCGCGCTTGCGCGCGACATCGACCACGTGGGCGCGATGGGCGATGGTCTCGGCGATGGTGTTCTGCGCCGCAACCTGCACCTGCTTGGGCTCACGCATGAACTCCAGCGCCAGTTGCTTGAGCTGCGACTCGAACGTCGCCGAGAACAGCATCGTCTGGCGATCGCGCGGCAGCTTGGCCAGGATGCGCTTCATCGCCGGCAGGAAGCCCATGTCGAGCATGCGGTCGGCTTCGTCCAGCACCAGGATCTCGATCGAATCGAGCTTGGCGGTGCCGCGCTCCATATGGTCGATCAGGCGGCCCGGGGTGGCGACGAGCACATCGACGCCGCGGCGGAACATCTCCACCTGCGGACCCATGCCGGCGCCGCCGTAGATCGCGCTGATGTTCATGCGCAGATGCTTGCCGTAGCCGCGAATGCTTTCGGTGACCTGCACCGCCAGCTCGCGGGTCGGCACCAGGATCAGCGCGCGCGGACGGCGGGAACCGTTGGCGGCGGTCTGCTTGGACAGGCGGTTGAGCAGCGGCAGGCCGAACGCGGCGGTCTTGCCGGTGCCGGTCTGGGCGCCGCCCAGCAGGTCGTGGCCGGCCAGCGCCAGCGGAATGGCTTCGGCCTGGATCGGCGTCGGGGTGGCGTAGTTCTGTTCGGTCAGCGCGCGCAGCAGCGCGGGCGAAAGCCCGAGGGATTCGAACGTCATGTGGTGAAACTCCTTTGGCCCGCGAGCCAACGGGCGTCCACAGTTCGTGGACGCGCCGAATACGGTCGCGTGATGACTCCAGCGTTCCCTTGAACCGCGCTGCGAGTAATCGAATTGGACGGCTGCCGGAAGCTCCGGGCCGTGTCTGCGCGACGAAAGACGTGCGGGATAAAAGCCGTTTTTGAGCGGCCCCGCTAAGGGGCCTACGGCGGGCATACCTGGGAAACGTACCCCTTGCGGGGAGGCAGCCGTGCGCTGAACGGGGCGGACTCTACGCGAAACCGCCCCCGGCCGCCACCCTCGCCCCCGCCCCCCGATGGGCTCTGGTTAAGATCGGCCTACCTGAACGGCCCATCGGCGCGACCAACGGGAGTATCGGCAGTGCCCACGTCCCTGCTACGCCAGCGCGACCACGAAGACAGCCACCGCGTCGCCCCGGTGGAGCTGTTCTTCGACTTGGTGTTCGTGTTCGCCGTCACCCAGCTCTCGCACACGCTGCTGGAGGACCTCACGACCGCGGGCGCGCTGCGCACGCTGTTGCTGTTCCTGGCGGTGTGGTGGCTGTGGATCTTCACCTCCTGGGTCACCAACTGGCTCGACCCGGACCGCCTGCCCGTTCGCGTGATGCTGTTCGCGCTGATGCTGGGCGGGCTGGTGCTGTCCTCATCGATCCCGCAGGCCTTCGGGGATCGTGGACTGGTGTTCGGCGTGGTGTTCGCCGCGATGCAGGTCGGTCGCACGCTGTTCGTGGCCTTCGTGATGCGCCGCCATCACCAGAGCCATTACCTCAGCTTCCTGCGGATCGCGGCGTGGCTGCTGCTCTCGGGCGTGTTCTGGGTGCTGGGCGGCCTGGCCGAAGGTCCTGCCCGCGCCGCTTGCTGGATCGTCGCTGTCGCCGTGGAATACATATCGCCGGCGCTGTACTTCTGGGTGCCGCGACTGGGCCGTTCCACCACCGCCGACTGGGACATCGATGGCCGCCACCTGGCCGAACGCTGCTCACTGTTCGTGATCATTGCGCTGGGCGAGTCGATCCTCGTCACTGGCAGCGCCTTCGCCCAGCAGGAATGGAACACGGCCACGATGGCGGCGTTCGTCGTCGCCTTCCTCGGCAGCGTGGCGATGTGGTGGATCTACTTCGACACCGGCGCCGAGCGCGCCAGCCATCGCATTGCCCACTCGGACGATCCGGGACGACAGGGACGGCTGGCCTACACCTACCTGCACCTGCTGATCATCGCGGGCGTGATCGTCAGCGCCGTGGCCGATGAACTGGTTCTGGCACATCCGAACCACTTCAGCGGACACGACAACGACGCCATCGCCACCATCCTGGGCGGCCCGGCGATCTACATCACCGGCAACGCATTGTTCAAATGGGTGAGCAACGACCGCCGCGGGCCGCCATTCTCGCATTGCGCCGGCTTGGCGATGTTGGCCGCATTGACGCCGCTGGCCTACTCGCACACGTTCTCGCCGCTGACGCTCGGCACGGCGACGACGACGGTGCTGATGATCGTGGCGGTGTGGGAAACGATCGCGGTGCGCCGGGCGTAAGCCGTCGTCGTTGCGGACGCATGAAGCCTACACCTGCAGCACCGCCCCCGGCCTCGCCAGCGTTGCCGTGACGCCATAACGTTCACCGATCTCGCCGGCCAGCGCCTCGCGTGCCTTGTCCTCGCCGTGCACCAACGCCAGCGGCGGATGACCGCCGTTGCCGGAACCGGCGATCACGCCGTACCAATCGATCAACCCGCGTTGGTCGGCATGCGCCGACAGCCCGCCCACGGTGTGTCGCTGCGCGTTGACGCGCACGTCGCGGCCGTGGATGCGGATCCACCGCGCACCATCGACCAGACGACGTCCGATCGTGCCTTCGGCCTGATACCCGACGAACACCACATGCGTGCTGCGGCGATCCAGGCGATGGCGGAAGTGGTGCAGGATGCGGCCGGCATTGGCCATGCCGGAGCCGGCTATCACGATCGCTCCGCTGTCGATGCGATTGATCGCCATCGACTCTTCCCGGCTCGCCGTGACGTGCAGGTTGGGCAGGCGGAAAGGATTGGGCTTTTCGCGCCAGACGCGCTTGGCATCCTCGTCGAACAGGTCGGCGTGGCGGTCATAGATGTCGACCACTTTCGCCGCCATCGGACTGTCCAGGAAGATGCGCCAGCGCGCCAGCCCCCATTCCTCCCAGTGCCGCGCGAACCAGTACAGCAACTCCTGGCTGCGCCCGACGGCGAAGGCCGGAATCAACACGTTGCCGCCATCGCGCCATGCTGCATCGAGGATGCCACCCAACTCGCGGATGGTATCGGCGCGATCGCGATGCAGGCGGTCGCCATAGGTCGATTCCATCAGCACGAGGTCGGCGCGGTCGATGCTGGCCGGATCGCGCAGGATCGGCGTGCCCCTCGGGCCGATGTCGCCGGAGAACACGAGCTTGCGGCCGTCTTTGTCGCGGCCATGCGTCCACAACTCGACGCTGGCCGAGCCGAGAATGTGGCCGGCTTCGCGGAAGGCGATTTCGACGCCAGGAAAGATCTCACGCCGCGTGTCGTAGGGCAGCGGTTGCACCTGCTCCATCGCTGCCTGCACGTCCTCGCGTGTGTACAGCGGCAGCGCCTCGGGCTCACTATTGCGGCGATGCCGGTTGGCGCGTTCGGCCTCTCCTTCGGAGATGGAGGCCGCATCGAGCAGCATCACCGGCATCAGCGCCGCGGTCGCCGCCTGTGCATAGATCGGCCCGCGAAACCCGCGCTTGACCAACAACGGCACGCGGCCGATGTGATCGATGTGCGCGTGGCTGATGATCAGCGCATCCAGCGCGGCCGGTTCGAACGGGAAAGGTTCGAAGTTGCGCCGTTCGGCTTCGGGACTGCCCTGGATCATGCCGCAGTCCAGCAGCAGTCGCCGTCCCTCCGCATCGACTTCGTGCAGCGAACCGGTGACCTCGCCCGCCGCTCCATGGAAGTGCACACGCATGGCCGTCCTCTTTGCGCTTCGTCGTGGAACGGCCCGACCGTAGCACGCGTGGAGGTCATGGCGTGACCGGTGGACGCCCCCCACCGCCGCCATCCTCCGGAGCATGGACCGGCGTCCTGCCCCCTACTTTTTCGCGGTCCGGCACGACGACAGAGAGCCCAACGTGACCTTCGACACCCCCGCCCGGGCCCGATCACAGCTAATGTCCGCCGATGCCCCACCCGGGGTTGTCCCAGATCTCCCTAACGCCAGTCCGGCCGGAGCCCGTTGTGAGCCTCAAAAAACCGCAAATCCTGATGCTGTCCGTTGCCGTCGCCGCCGCCCTGTCGGCGTGCGCCAAGAAGGAGGAGGCCGCACCGGTCGCCGACGCCGCCAAGCCGGCCGAAGCCACTGCCTACAAGCTCGACGAGAGCAAGCTGCCGGGCGTCAACCGCTTCGCCGTCGCCGATCTCGATACCACCAAGGACGCGTGCACCGACTTCGGTGGCTACGTCAACGGCAAGTGGCTCGCCGCCAACCCGATCCCGGGCGATCGCACCTCGTGGGGCGCGTTCGAAATGCTCAACGAGCGCTCGATCGCCGTGCAGCGCCAGCTCGCCGAGCAGGCCGCCGCCGACACCAAGGCCGCCGGCGTGGAGAAGATCGTCGGTGACTTCTGGGCCACCGGCATGGATGCGGCCAAGATCAACGAACAGGGCATCAAGCCGATCCAGTCCGAGCTCGACGCGATTGCCGCGCTCGACAGCCAGGAGAAGATCGCCGAGTACCTGCGCACCAGCGCCGCCAAGGGCGAGAACGTCCTGTTCGGCTTCGGTCCGGAAGCCGACTTCAAGGATTCCAAGAACAACATCGCCTACGCCTCGCAGGGTGGCCTGGGCCTGCCGGACAAGCCCTACTACTTCGACGCCGACAAGAAGGACAAGCTGGCCGCGTACGAGCAGCACGTCGCCAAGGTGCTGGAGCTGAGCGGCGTCCCGGCTGCCGATGCCGCCAAGCAGGCCAAGGACGTGATCGCGTTCGAGACCCGCCTGGCCAAGGCTTCGGTCGACAAGAAGACGCTGCAGCGCGACGTCTCGCTTTACTACAACCCGGTCACCCCGGCCGAGGCCGACAAGCTGGCGCCGAACTTCCCGTGGACGAAGTTCATCGAGTCGCAGGGCGTTGCAGTGCCGAAGATGTTCTCGCTGGCGATGCCGGCCTTCCACGCCGAAGTCAGCAAGATGCTGGCCGACGTGCCCGCCGCGCAGTGGCAGAGCTACCTGCGCTTCCACACCATCGATCAGGCTTCGCCGTATCTGTCGGATGCCTTCGTCGATGAGAACTTCAACTTCTACAACAAGACCATGCGCGGTCAGAAGGAGCTGAAGGAGCGCGGCAAGCGCGTGCTGTCGACGATCGAACAGCAGGCCGGCGAAGCGTTGGGCCAGATGTACGTCAAGGTCGCCTTCCCGGCGGAATCGAAGGCGCGCATGCAGGAACTGGTGAAGAACCTGTCCGAATCGCTGAAGGGCCGCATCCAGAACCTGGCCTGGATGAGCGACGACACCAAGAAGAAGGCGATGGAGAAGTGGGCCGCCTTCACCCCGAAGATCGGCTACCCGGACAAGTGGCGTGAGTGGAACGGCCTGAGCACCGGCCGCGACAGCTATATCGGCAACGTGCTGGCCGCCAACGAGTTCAACTACAAGTGGATGATGGGCAAGATCGGCAAGCCGGTCGACCGCACCGAATGGGGCATGCCGCCGCAGATGGTCAACGCCTATTACAACCCGCTGCAGAACGAGATCGTGTTCCCGGCCGCCATCCTGCAGCCGCCGTTCTTCGATCCCAACGCCGACGACGCCACCAACTACGGCGGCATCGGCGCGGTGATCGGCCACGAGATGACCCACGGCTACGACGACCAGGGCAGCCGCTTCGGACCGGGCGGTAACTTCGAGGTGTGGTGGACCGACGCCGACGCCAAGAGCTTCTCCGGCCGCACCGACAAGCTGGTGCAGCAGTTCAACGGCTACGAGGCGGCGCCGGGCATGAAGGTCAAGGGCGACCTGACCCTGGGCGAGAACATCGCCGACCTGGGCGGTCTGGCCACGGCCTACGACGCGATGAAGAAGGCCACCGAGGGCAAGGAAGATCCGAAGTCCGACGGCCTGACCCGCGACCAGCGCTTCTTCCTCAACTGGGGCACGGTGTGGCGCCGCAACTTCACCGACGACGAGCTGAAGCTGCGCGTCAACACCGACGAGCACGCTCCGGCCACGTTCCGTGCGGTCGGCGCGCCGTCGAACCTGCCGGCCTTTGCCGCGGCGTTCTCGTGCAAGCCGGGCCAGCCGATGGTCCGCGAGGGCGACAAGCAGGTCGTGATCTGGTAACCGTTTGCGACATCAGGTAACAGCAAAAGGCCCGGTTTTCCGGGCCTTTTGCTTATTGGCGGGACAGCCCTGAACGAAGGCCGGCCATGCGCCCGGCGTGCACATCGCCTGCGAAAACCCGCTGCTACACTCGGCCCGGTTTCGACTGCATGGATGATCCGCGATGGCCACCGCTCGCCCGCTTGCCTGCGCCCTTGTCCTGGCTCTGATCGCGGGAGTGGCCTCCCCGGCCGCCGATGCCCAGAAGAAACGCGCTCCTGCGAAGTCGAAAGCGCCGGCTACCGCCAACGCCTGCACCGACTTCTACGCCAGCGCCAATGCCGACTGGCTGCGCGCCAACACACTCTCGTCCACGGCAGCCTCGGTATCGGCGCTGGGACAACTGAACGAGCGCGCACGTACGCAGCAGATCGAGTTGTTGCAAAACGCGATGAATTCGCCGCAAGGCGACGTGCAGAAGCTGCTCGGCGACTTCTGGGCCAGCGGTCTGGACGAAGCAGCGGTCGAGCGTGACGGCGCGCAGCCGATCGCGCCGTTGCTGGGCCGCATCAACGCCATCAAGAATTCCAAGGACATCCCCGCCTCGATCGCGGCGCTGCACCAGGTCGGCATTCCGGTCGTCTTCAACTTCGGCGCCGACATCGACCTGAAGGACCTGACCCGCCACATCGGTTATTTCAGCCAGGGCGGCCTGGGCCTGCCCGATCCGGCCTATTACACGCGCACTGACGCCGACACGCGTGCGCTGATGGGCCAGTACACGAGCTACGTCGAGAAGATCCTCGCGCTGACCGGCACCCCGCAGAACAAGCTCGCTGCCGAAGCCCGCCAGGTCATCGATCTGGAAACGCGCATCGCCCAGGCGTCGCGGCCGCTGCTCGATCTGCGCGACCCGCGCAACAACTACGGCCCGGTGGAGGCCGCCAAGGCCGCCAAGCAGTACAAGCGATTGCAGCTGGCCGAGTTCCTCAAGGCGCAGGGCGTCTCCGACGACAGCGTGTCGATCGCCAATCCTGCGTTGTTCGCACAACTGGATAACCTGGTGGGCAGCCTCAAGCCCGAGCAATGGAAGGCGTACCTGCGTTGGCGCGTGGGCGACTCGATGGCACCTTACCTGGCCAAGCCATTTCGCGACGCCGAGTACGACTTCCGCGGTCGCCTGCTCAGTGGCCGGCCCGCGCCGTCGCGGCAGCAGGCGGTGCTGGACGCGATCAATCTCGCCGCCGGCCCGATGCTCGGGCGCGAGTACACCCGCCGCTACCTGTCGGCTCCCACGCGCGCACGCGCGGAGGAAATCGCCACGCAGGTGCGCGGCGCGCTCGGTGCCGCGATCGATCGCGACAGCCGCTTCAGCGCTCCCGCCAAGAGCGAGGCCAAGGCCAAGCTCGACAAGCTCGCCATCGAGATCGGCGCGCCCAGGCGCGACCTCGATTACAGCGTGCAGCCGATGGGCCGCGGCAGCTTCGGCAGCAACATGCTGATCGCATCGACGTGGCGTCATCGCGA
The DNA here is from genome assembly GCF_031457115.1 of Lysobacter niastensis. Taxonomy (GTDB): domain Bacteria; phylum Pseudomonadota; class Gammaproteobacteria; order Xanthomonadales; family Xanthomonadaceae; genus Lysobacter_J; species Lysobacter_J niastensis_A. Next base: position 1,271,094 of record NZ_JAVDVY010000001.1, on the reverse strand, counting down.
GGAAATGAAGCGCATCGGCCGCGGCAACGCCGACCGCCGCTGGGATGTGCTGCCGCAGCAGCCGGCGCTGGCCTACGACATCGCCCAGAACCGCCTGATCGTCACCGCCGCGATCCTGCAGCCGCCGGTACTCGACACCGGCAAGGACATCGCCGCTCAGTACGGCGCTTACGGCGCGCTGGTCGGACACGAACTGAGCCATGGTTTCGACAATCGCGGCCGACTGGTCGATGCAAAACAGGAACTGCGCGACTGGTGGACGCCGTCCGAAGCCAGCGCATGGGACGCGTTCGGCAACCGCGTGGCGGCGCAGTACGGCGGCTTCGCCTACCCCGGCCTGTCCGGCACGCGCGTCAACGGCACGCAGGTGCGCGACGACGCCATCGCCGACCTGGCCGGCGTCGAACTGGCCTGGGCCGCGTTCCGCAACGCGCAGCCTTCCGCCAGCAAGACGACGCAGCAGGACTTCTACAAGGGCTGGGCTTCGCTGTGGGCCGAACACCTGAGCCCGGCCGCCGCGACCGAGCGCGCTGCGACCGATGTGCATGCGCCGGGACAGTGGCGCACGAATGCGCCGCTGATGAGCCAGCCCGGTTTCGGCGAAGCATTCGGCTGCAAGGCGGGGGCGTCGATGCAGGTTGCGGCGGATAAGCAGATCAAGCTGTTCCCGTAGCCGACGGCCGCTCGCAAAAAAAACGGCGCGAACTTCGCGCCGTTTTTTTTACTGCAATGTTTCCTGCGAAAGTGGCGGCGACGCTCGCGCGAGGCGCGAAAGGTCAAGCGTGAAGCGCTATCGCACCACCCGCATCCGCGGCGGCCCCTTGCGCCCGAACGGCGGCTGCCCGCGCCAGTAGCGGATCAGCAACCAGCCGAACAACATTCCACCCAGGTGCGCGAAGTGCGCCACGCCCGGCATCACGTTGGTGATTCCCAGCAGCAGTTCGATCGCACCGTAGACGATCACCAGCGTGCGCGCCTTCATCGGGATCGGCGGAATCAGCAGCATCACGCGCTGGTTCGGGAACAACATGCCGTAGGCCAGCAGCAGCCCGAAGATGCCGCCTGATGCGCCCACCGTCGGGTAGGCTTCGCCGCCCTGGCTCACCGTCCATGCGCCGACGGCAAGCTGGCACACGGCGGCGCCGACCAAGCAGACCAGGTAGTACGTGAAGTAGCGGCGCTGCCCCCACACGTGCTCCAGCGGCGCGCCGAACATCGCCAGCGTCAGCATGTTGAACAGCAGGTGAGGCCAGCCGCCATGCATGAAGCCGTAGGTCACCACCTGCCACGGCAGGAAGGTGTAGGCGTAGGGATCATCGCCACCCACCGGCGGCCATAGCTCGAACTGGGCAAGCGCAGGCTCGCCCAGCCACAACTGCAACAGGAATACCAGGCCGTTGGCGATCAGCAACGCCTTGGTGACGGGGGGGAGATTGGAAAACATTGCGGCTCCTCGGGAGCGCACATGGTAGCCGGTACGCGGCGACGTGCCTCCGTCGGCGTCAGCTCCGTGCGCGCTTGCCGCCGGTCGACGCGGCCCGGCTCTTGCGAACCGGCCTGGCCGACGCCGGGGGAGCGAGCATGCCATCGCCCCACATCTGCTCGTCGAGCGTGGCCGCCGCACGCTGGCCGCGCACGCGCCCGGCCTCGACACGCACCCCCTCGGCGCGCAGGCGCTGGCTTTGTTCACGGAAGCCCTTGGAACCTTCTGGAAAGGCGATCCGGCCGTCCGAACGCAGTACGCGATGCCAGGGCAAGTCGCGGTCGTCGTTCTGGCTGAGCAGGCGCGCGACCAAGCGCGCGCGCCCGGGCAGCCCGGCACGACGGGCCACCTCGCCGTATCCGGCGACCTGACCACGGGGTATCGCACGGATCGCGGCCAGGATGCGCTGCGCAGCCGCGTCCTTGCCGGCATCTTGATTGCTCATCGCGGTAGCATACCGGGGCAGCCTCAGGCAGGAGCCACCCGTGCGCAATTTCGATACCATCCGCCGCCACCTCAAGAGCAGCGACTTCCGCATTACCGAGCATGACGTCGACGTCATCTGCATCGAGATGTCGCTGGAACAGGGAACACGCCACCAGGCGATCTTCCTGTCCGAGCTCGACGACGACGATGGCCGCCCCTACCTGCGGGTCAGCACGGCGGTCTCGCCGATCACAGGCCTGGATGCAAAGCGCGCATTGATCTTCAACTGGCAGAGCCGGGTCGGTTACCTCGCCATCGGCGACCTCGACGGCATCCCGCACCTGCAACTGTGCGAGAACCGACCCTACGACGGTCTCGATGCGTCCGAAATCGACCGCCTGGTGCTGGAGATCGGCGGGCTCGGCGATCGCATGGAACGCATGCTTTCGGCGGGTGGCGACTTGTTCTGAGCAAGCATCGCAACCCTGACAAGCGAAAAGGCCCGCATGCGCGGGCCTTTTCTGTTGCGGACTTCGGAAACCGTCAGGTCCAGCCCATCATCGCCAGCAACTTGTAGAACAAGTAGGCGATGCCGCCGGCAGCGGGGATGGTCAGGATCCATGCCCAGATCATGCGCTCCACCACCGTCCACTTGATGGCATTGAAGCGCTTGGCCGTGCCCACGCCCATGATCGCGGCGGAGATGTTGTGGGTGGTCGACACCGGGATGCCTAGCGAGGATGCGAGCGTGATCACCGTGGCCGCGCTGGCTTCGGCCGCGAAGCCATGGATCGGGTGCAGCTTCACCAGCTTGTGGCCGAGTGTCTTGATGATGCGCCAGCCGCCGGCGGCGGTACCGGCCGCCATCACCATGGCGCAGGTCACCTTGATCCAGGTATCGATGTCCTTGTCGACGATCGCGTGGTGCGACGGATGCAGGAACGCCAGCCACGACGGCAGGTTGTCCAGCGTGCCCGCCGCCTGCGCGCTCACCAGCGCCAGCGCGATGATGCCCATGGTCTTCTGCGCATCGTTGGAGCCGTGCGCAAAGCCCATGTAGGCCGCCGATGCCAGCTGTGCCTTGCCGAAGAACGCATTGACCCAGCGAGGACGCGCCAGGCGCGCCAGCACGCCTCCGCTGGCGGCCATGCCGGAGATGATCGCGAACAGCAGGCCCATGAGCAGGAAGCCGGCACTGAAGCCCAGCAGCGGCGAGCTGAACATCGGCACCACGACCTTCCACAGCAGGCCCGCGCTCTTGAACCACGGATCGGCCGGCTGCGACCAGATGATCGCGTGCGGGTTGTTCATCGCCGCAGCGAACGCCGCGCCGCACAGCCCGCCGATCAACGCGTGCGAGGACGAGGACGGCAGGCCCATCGCCCAGGTGATCAGGTTCCAGACGATGCCGCCGCCCAGGGCGCACAGGATCAGCTGCGAAGTCACCTCGACCACGCCCGAATCGAGCAGGCCGGAGGCGATCGTCTTGGCCACCGCGGTGCCCCACAGCGCGCCGATCAGGTTGGTCGCCGCGGCCATGGCCACCGCCTGCATCGGCGAGAGCACCTTGGTCGCGACCACGGTCGCAATCGAGTTGGCGGTGTCGTGGAAGCCGTTGATGTACTCGAAGATGAGCGCGGCCAGCACCACCACCAGGACCAGGGTCAACATCGGCCCGGCCCCTTACGAGTTCTTCAGCACGATTTCGTAGGCCACCACGCCGGCCTCGCGGCAGCGGTCGATGGCCTTCTCCAGAATCTCGAAGAACTCCTTGAGCAGGAACATCTGCAGGTTGTCCAGGCGACCGGAATAGATGTCGCGGTACAGCTCGAGCATCAGGCGGTCGGCCTCGTTCTCGATCGCGCGCAGCTGGTCGTTGAGCGCCTTCATCGGCTCCAGCTTCATCTCGCGCACCTGGTGCACCATCTTCACGACCACGGCGGCGGCCTGTTCGAGCATGGCCGCGCGCGGCGCGAAATCGATGCCCTCGAGGTGGCGGATCGCCAGCGCATAGCGGTCGGCGAACTTCTCGACCTGCTTGGGGATCTTGTACAGCGCCGAACCCAGCGCCTCGATGTCCTCGCGCTCGATCGGGGTGATGAAGCTGTTCACCAGTTCCTGGCTGATCTTGTCGGCGGCGCTGCGCTCACGCGACCGGGCCAGCTTGAAGGCGTCGAGCGCCGGTTGCCGGTCGGCATCCTTGAGCATGGTATGCAGGGCCTTGGTGCTGTCGTGGGCCGCGACGGCGGCCTCTTCCAGCAGCGTGTAGAACTGGTTGCCTTGGCCGAAAATCGTTTGCAGGGAGAACATGCGGTAGATGCCTGGTTGTGCGCCCAATGGCGGCGCGGTGGGGTCAGCGGGCGCGATTATGACGGTTTGGGGGCGCTTTCGCGCGCCCGCCGACCCCGCGCAGCCTTCACCGGGCCGGTCCGAGACAGCCTGTTAAGATGGCCCCGTCGCTACTACCCGGCACATCGCCCCTGCACATCGACCCGATGGACGACGACCCAAAACCGCCGCCTGCCCAGATCCTGTCGCTTCCCCTGCTGCCGACTGATCGCTCCCCCACGCGCCGCCCAGCCTGCCCCACCCCGGAACGGACCCCATGCTGGAGCTGCTGATCGTTCTCGCCCTGATCGTCCTCAATGCCTTCTTCGCGATGTCGGAGATGGCGCTGATGACCTCGCGCAAGCTGCGCCTGAAGCAGTTGGCCGAAAACCCCGCTCATCCCAGCCGACGCGCCCAGCTGGCGCTGGCCCTGGCCGAGCATCCCGACAACCTGCTGTCCACCGTCCAGGTCGGCATCACGCTGATCGGCGTGCTGACCGGCGTGTTCGGTGGCCAAGCGATCGGCCTGGCCATCGCCGGCTGGCTGGGGCATGCCTGGCCGGAAGCGGCGCAATACGCCCGCGCCATCGGCATCGGCACCGCGGTCAGCCTGATCACGGCCGCGCAGGTGATCTTCGGCGAACTCATTCCCAAACGCTTGGCGCTGACCAACCCCGAGCGCATCGCGTGCCAGGTGGCGATCCCGCTCTACGGCCTGTCGCGCGCGGCGCGCCCGGTAGTAGCCGCACTGGGCTGGATCAATCGCGGCGTGCTGCGCATGCTCGGCATCCGCGACGACGCCCGCAGTGCGATCAGCGAAGAGGAGATCCGCCTGCTGGTCAGCGAGAGCCACGAGCAGGGCGTGATCGACGCCGACGAACGCAAGATGATGAACCGCGTGCTCGGCCTGGGCGACCGCAGCGCCGAAAGCCTGATGACGCCGCGCATGCGCATCGCCTGGCTCGACGCCGCCGCGGATTTCGCCGAGAACCTGGCGTCGATGCGCGAGACACCGTTTTCGCGCTATCCGGTCTACCGCGGCGACGACAGCGAGGTACTCGGCATCCTGGAAGTGAAGTCGCTGCTGGATCGCCTCGACGAGAAGGCGCCGGACCTGTTCAAGGAACTGCGCGAGCCGCTGTTCGTCTCCGAGTCGACCCATGCCATGAAACTGCTCGAGATATTCCGCGAGGAACAGCAGTCGATGGCGCTGGTGGTGGACGAATACGGCGAGATCAGCGGGATAGTCACCGTAGCCGACCTGATGGACGCCATCGTCGGACGGATCCATACCGTCGCTGGCCAGTCGGGCAAGCACCTGCCGGCCCAGATCGTCGACAACGCAGGCCCGGTCGTTGAGCGTGCCGACGGCTCGTTCCTGCTCGACGGCTCACTGCCGATCGAAGACCTGCGCGAACTGCTCGGCGGCGGCATCCTGCCCGACGAAGAGGAGCACGACTTCCACACCGCCGCCGGCATGGTGATCGCGCACTTCGGGCGAATCCCCTACGTGGGCGAATATTTCGACTGGAACGCTTGGCGCATCGAGGTGGTCGACCTCGACGGGCCGCGCATCGACAAGTTGCTGCTGTACAAGCGCATCGAAACCGACACGGACGAAAATGAAGCATCGGGCTGACCACGACAAGGAATCACCCGAGGCCGGCACCCGTGCCCTGCTCGATTCTTTCGCCGAGGGTGATCCACAGGAAGTACTCAAGCTCGGCGACCTGTTCGGCGGACTGGGCGAGCGTTCGTTCGGGATGTTGCTGTTCCTGGCTACCCTGCCCGCCTTCATTCCGATTCCGGGCGTGGGCGGCGCGGTCAGCGGGCCACTGGTCATCCTGATCGGCCTGCAACTGCTGATCGGTCTGCATCGCCCATGGCTGCCGCGCTTCCTCGCCGATCGCGGGCCGCACCGGCACGCGCTGATGAGTTTTCGCGAGAGGCTATCGCCTTGGCTCCAGCGCCTTGAGCGGGTCGTTCGCCCGCGCGCGACCACCCTGCTGGATCATTTCGTCACCAGTTCGTTCACCGGCTTGCTGCTGATCGTTCTCGGCCTGCTGCTGTCGCTGCCGATCCCCTTCACCAACTACCTGTTCGGCGCCCTGTTGCTGCTGTTTGCACTGGCGCTGCTGGAGCGCGATGGGCATCTGATGATCGTGGCGTGGGTGGCTGGCGCCCTGGCCATTACGGTGGCCGGCGTGCTGTCCGGCAACCTGGCGGCATTCGCTGCACAGTTGCTGGACAGGTTGGCCTGAGGGAGCGCCCTCCCTCCAGGTGGACAGAAGCGCAGGCAGTCGAAGATCGGCGGACCAACCAGGCTTCACGTTTGCCCTGAGCAGCCATCTCCCCGCCCTTCGACCGCGTCGCCAGTCATGGGAATGGCAGGCAGCCCCGTTGGCGCTCTGACACGCTCAGTGCAGCAGCGTCATGAACTCGTCGTTCGACACCGGGTGCCCCAGCCAATAGCCCTGCGCCAGGTCGCAGCCGCGCTCGCGCAGGATCGCGTACTGGCCTTCGCGCTCCACGCCCTCGGCCACCACCGTGATACCCAGCGAATGCGCCATGGCGATGATCGCCGTGGTCAACGCCAGGTCGTCGGGATCACGCAGCACGTCGGCGATGAAGCTGCGATCGATCTTGACGCCGTCGACCGGGACGCGGCGCAGGTGGCTCAGCCCGGAGAAGCCGGTGCCGAAGTCGTCCAGCCACACCTTCACGCCAAAGGCGCGCAACTGCGACAGCAACGCACTGGCGTGGACTTCGTCGCCGATCACCGCGGTCTCGGTCAACTCGATGTGCAGGCGGTTGGCATCCAGGCCGGTGTCGGCAAGGCTTTCGGCGACGGACTGAGGCAGGTCGCCGCTGCGCAGTTGGCGTGGCGAGACGTTGACCGAGACGAACATCGGCTCGCCCGATGCCCTCGCCTCCTGCCAGCCCACCGCGTCGCGGCAGGCGGTGCGCAGGACCTGCGGCCCCAGTGTTTCGATCAGTCCGCTCTGCTCGGCGACATCGATGAATACCGACGGCGCGATCAGGCCCTGCTGCGGGTGCTGCCAGCGCAACAACGCCTCGGCACCCACCATCAAACCATCGGCGAGGCGATACACCGGCTGGTACACCAGGCTCAGCTCGCCGCGGTCCCAGGCGCCGCGCAACTCGTGCTCCAGGTGCACGCGGCGCTCCACCGCCTGGTCCATCGCCCGGCTGTAGAAGCGGTAGCAGTTCTTGCCGGCGACCTTGGCCTGGTACATGGCGATATCGCCGTTCTTCATCAGCGCGGTCGCGCCTGAAGCATCCTCGGGGAACAGCGTGATGCCGATCGAGGTGCCCAGGAATACCTGACGGTCCTGCACGCGGATCGGAAGCCCCAGCTCCGCCACCATGTTCTCGGCAAGACGCGTGGCCAAGCCGCGCACGTCGCCGTCCTGCGTCTGTCCGGCCTGCACCAGGATCACGAACTCGTCGCCACCGAAGCGCGCCAGCACGGCATCGTCGCCGCCCAGGCGCTGGACGGTCTCGCGGATGCGGTTGGAGAACTGCAACAGCACTTCGTCGCCGGCATCGTGGCCGAGGGTGTCGTTGACACGCTTGAAATCGTCGATGTCGGCGAACAACAGTGCCAGCTGGCGGCCGGCGCCGCGCAACTGCAACAGCCGCTCATCCAGCGTCTCGCGGAAAGCGAGGCGATTGGCCAGGCCGGTCAGCGCATCGGTGTAGGCCATGCGGCGGATGTCGCGGTCGTGGCGCGCCACGCTGTGCCCCATTCTTCCGAACGCGCGGATCAGGTCACCCACCTCGTCCTGGCTCCTGGTCTCGGGCAGCTGCGTGTCGAAACGACCGGCCTCGATCTGGCGGGCGGCGTCGGCCAACTGGCTGATCGGTCGTACCAGGAAGCGCTGCATCAGCCACAACATCACCGCACCCAGGGCCAGCAGGCCCATGCCGAGCACGCCCACCCACACCAGGTGGCGGTCGCCGAGCTCTTCCAGCCGATGCCGCAGGCTGGTCACGGCGGCGTCCTGCACGGTGCGCGCGGCATCCAGGTCGAAACCGACGCGGACACCGCCGATGCGCTCGCTGCCGATCATGATCGGCGAGGAGACGTCCATGACGTCATCCCCCCATTGCGCATGGGTGTTCCTGGCGGCGATCACCTCGAACGCCATCGGATCGTCCATGCGCTTGCCGTAGCTCGGAATCTCCTCGCTTCCGTCATGGACGACGTTGCCGTCGCTGTCGTAGACGATGACGTAGCGCGTGCCCGGCTGGCGCAGCACCGAGCGACCAAGGACGCCGATCGCATCCAGGTCGAAGTAGTAAAGCGGGTTGGCGAGCGAGTCGGCCAATTGCGCGACCATGCCCTCGCCGCGGCGGCGCATGGTCTCGCCCGCCATGCTCTGCATGGCGTCGCGGCTGACGAACTCCACCTCGCGCTGCATGCGCTCCTGGCGGCTCCACAGCAGCGCGACCAATGCCAGCACGACCAGCAGCGTCAAACCCATCAATGTCAGGAACTTGGCCTGCAAGCCGTAACGCAACTTCATTCCACCTCCGCACGGACGCGCGCCACGCCCGCGGAAATCCGGTCGAGCGCATGCTGCGAAGTCGGATCGATCGGCATGAAACGGGTGGTCTTGAAGAATCTCAGTAGCGCCTCGCCGGCATCGGGATCGCCCGCCGCCTCGATCAGCACTTCGCGAAGGCGGGCCTGCACCCGCGGGTTCATCCCACCGCGTACCACTTCGACGGCGCGCGGGACGTCCTCGGTCCGGCCGATGACCATCAGGTCACGGCGGAATGCTGCCGGCACCCGTTGCGGGTTGTCCCAGTCGATGTTGCTCATCACGCCGACGTCGACCAGGCGCTTGTGCACCCAGGTCGAGATGTTCAGCTCGGACCGGGCAAACAGGTATCCGACCGCGCCCGTGGCGATGTGATCGGTGGGCGAGAGCAGGATTTCCAGCGGCAGCCCGCGCCCGAGCAGCGCGGCCACCGGGGCGAAATAGGCGCTGGTCGAGGACGATCGCTGGAACGCCACGCTATGCCCGCGCAGGTCGTCCAGCGAGCGCAGGCCGCTGTCGCGGCGGGCGAAGAAGACGCTGTGGTAATGGCTGGTGCCGTCGCGTTCGGTCAGCAGCAGCGGCTGGGCCTGGGCGCGCTGGCGCAGCAGCATCGCGGTGCCGGCGGTCTCGGTGACCCAGTCGACCCGTCCGCGGCGCAGATAGCTCGCCATCTGCTGCACGTCCTTGGCCATCAGGATGCGGCCTTCGCGGATGCCGACATCGGCCATGCGTGGCACCACGTAGTCCAGCAGCGGCTTGAGCTGCTCGTAATGCGCCTTGGGATCGTCGCTGATGCGGCCGATCACCAGGACGCCGTCGTCGGGCGCCGACGCGGCGGTGACCGTTATCGGATGCGAGGCCACCAGCGTCGTCGACTGGGCCGACGCCAAACCGGGCAACAAGGTCGCCAAGGCAAGCAGGGTCAGCAGGACGGTACGGCGCACGCTGGGGATCAAGCGGAAGAACCAGTGCGGTGACCGATGCAGCCTAATCGAAACCGCCGTTGGCCGATACACCGATCGTCCGCGCAGGCGACCGCAGGCCGCCATGCGGAAGAAGGCCCTTGAAAAGCGGGCTGGGGTCTGCGTCAGCATGTGCTGATCCCGGCATTCCTTCTCCCCTTCCACATCAATGGAGAAAAGATCCCCAGTCGTCGCCTAATCCCGGGACGACTGTCCCGCCAGCATCGCCATGCGCTGCGCATCGGCCAGCACGCCGCGCAGGATGCGGACCTCGCGCGCATCCAGTTCGGCCCGCAGGAACATCCGGCGCAGTTTGCGCAGCGCCGATTCAGGGGCGCGCCCCTTGTGGAAGTCGATCGCATCCAGCGTTTGCGCCAATTGGGCGAAGAAGCTTTCCATTTCGGCGTGGGAGGCCGGCGGTTCGCGCAACTCGGACGATGCTTGCGGAGGCGTCGCCGCCAGCAGCGCCAGGCGCAACTCGTAGCTGAGCACCTGCACCGCGGCAGCCAGGTTCAGCGAGCTGTAGTCCGGATTGGCCGGGATGTGAACCGACGCGTGGCACAGCTGCAATTCGTCGTTGTCCAGGCCAGTGCGTTCACGCCCGAACACCAGCGCCACTTCGTCGCCGCGATTTGCGGCGGCGACAGCGCGTTCGCCGGCCTCGCGGGGGGACAGCTCCTCCAGTGCGATGCGGCGGCTGCGCGCGGTGCAGCCCAGCACCAGCCGGCAATCGGCCACGGCTTCGGCCAGCGTCGCGCAGGTCGTCGCCGCGGCCAGCACGTCGTCGGCACCCGCTGCCAGGGCGTAGGACTCGGTGTTGGGCGCCTTCTCCGGCGCCACCAGGAACAGCCGGGACAGGCCCATGGTCTTCATCGCCCGGGCGGCTGAACCGATGTTGCCGGGGTGCTGGGTGCCGACCAGGACGATGCGCACGCGGTCGGCGGAGGGCGGCGCGGCGGCCGGAGGGGGGGATTGGGATTCGGTACTCATGCCGCGCAATGGTAAACTCCGCGCCCCGGTCAACGAACCGGCCTGCTCTTTGCCGCCGCCAGTCCGTCCCAACCTCCCCCGCCCGAGGCCGTTCGCCATGCAGAAACCCGCCGTCACCCTCATGGTCAAGGCCGCCCGCGCCGCCGGCAACGTGCTGCTGAGGCACATGAACAAGCTCGACGCGCTCAATGTGGTCGAGAAGGACCGGATGGACTACGCCAGCGAAGTCGATGGCCTGGCCGAGAAAGAGATCATCAAGGAATTCCGCCGCTCCACGCCCGACTACGCCATCCTCGGCGAAGAAAGCGGCGCCAGCGGCCACAGCCGCTACACCTGGGTGATCGACCCGCTCGACGGCACCAGCAATTACCTGCACGGCATCCCGCATTTCTGCGTGTCCATCGCCCTGGTCGAGAACGGCGAACCGACCCATGGCGTGATCTTCGACCCGCTGCGCAACGAGCTATTCACCGCCAGTCGCGGCAGCGGCGCCACCCTGAACGACCGCAAGATCCGCGTCGCCGAGCGCAAGGACCTGGCCGGAGCAATGCTGATCACGGGCTTTCCGCCGCGCGAGCGCGCGCGCACCAGTGCCCACCTCAAGTGCGTGGACGCGCTGCTGCTGGAGGCCGAGGACATCCGCCGCACCGGTTCGGCGGCGCTCGACCTGGCCTACGTCGCCTGCGGCCGCGCCGACGCCTATTTCGAAGCCGGCGTGAAGCCGTGGGACATCGCCGCCGGCGCATTGCTGGTGCGCGAGGCCGGCGGCAAGGTCGTCGACTTCCGCGGCCGCGCCACCGGGCCGATGGACACCCGTGGCCACATGCCGCGCCAGCTGGTCGCCGGCAACCTGAAGATCTGCGACGCGCTGCAGACGAAGATCGTCAATACGGGGTATGCGTCGGCGTTCGATTGATCGCTGGGGCCTGTGCCACGTTGATGCGAAAAAGCCGCGCGTTGCGCGGCTTTTTCGTGTCGGGAGTGTCGGCTCAAGCCGGATTTCCGACGACAGGGAGCCGTCATCCGGGCGAACGCCGGGGCCCTTCTGCTGACTCCCGGGAATATCGCCCATGAAAAAGGCCGCGCAAACGCGCGGCCTTTTTTCGCATCCGGACGACCGGAAGAACTACGGCCGGCGCGCCAGCGCCGCCTCGTCCTTGGCCTTGGGCATCAGGTCCTGCTTGGTGACCTTGAGGAACCCGAGCGTCAGCAGCGGGCATGCCACGAAGATCGAGGACAGCGTGCCGATGACGATGCCGATCATCTGCGATTCGGCCATGCCCCGCAGCGAACCGCCACCGTAGACATACAGCGCAAACACGGTCAGGAACGCGACGAAGGAAGTGATGACCGTACGCGACAGCGTCTGGTTGATCGACTTGTTGAGGATCTCGTCGGGCGAGGCGCGCATCGAGCGGAAATTCTCGCGGACGCGGTCGAACACGACGATGGTGTCGTTGATCGAGTAACCCATGACCGACAGCACGCCGGCCAGCACGGTCAGGTCGAACTCATGGCCGCTGAGCGCGAACCAGCCGCACACCACCACGACGTCGTGCAGGGTGGTCAGCACCGCGGCGATGGCGAACTTCTTCTCGAAGCGGAACGAGATGTACGCCAGGAAGCCGACCACCACGAAGATCAGCGCCCACAAGCCGTTCATCGCCAGGTCTTTGCCGACCTGCGGACCAACGAACTCGCTGCGCAGCACCTTGCCGGGGTTGCCCTCGAACGCCAGCGCGCGTTGCACGTCGGCGGCAGTGTTGGCGTTGCTGGCGGCCGCGCCTTCCTTCGGTTGCAGGCGGATCAGCAGGTCGTTGCCACTGCCGAAGTTCTGCACCTGGGCGTTGCCGTAGCCGACTTTTTCCAGGCGGGCGCGGACATCGTCCACGTCCACGGGCTTGTCGAAACGCAGCTCGGTGACGGTGCCGCCGGTGAAGTCCAGGGCGAAGTTGAAGCCCTTGGTGGCCATGGCGCCGATGGCGACCAGCATGATCGCCAGGGCCACGCCAAGCGACAACCAGCGCAGGCGGATGAAGTTGATGTTGGAGTCGTAGGGGAAGACGTTGAAAGGTTTCATGCTCAGGAACTTCCCGTCAGATCCAGATGGACTTCAGCTTGCGACGACCACCGTAGAACAGCGTGGCCAGGGCGCGCGAGACGCCGACCGCGGTGTACAGCGAGGTCAGGATGCCGACCAGCATCGACACCGCGAAGCCCTTGACCGGACCGGTGCCGAACGCGAACAGGGCAATGCCGGCGAGGATGGCGGTGAGGTTGGCGTCGGCGATGGTGCCCGAGGCGCGCTCGTAACCCTCGGCGATCGCGGTCTGCGGCGGCAACCCCAGTCGCAACTCCTCGCGTATGCGTTCGTTGATCAGCACGTTGGCGTCCACCGACATGCCCACCGTCAGCGCGATGCCCGCCAGGCCAGGCAAGGTCAGCGTGGCGCCGAACAACGACATCACCGCGATCAGCATCAGCATGTTCAGCAGCAGCGCCAGGCAGGTGATGACGCCGAACATGCGGTAATAGAACAGGAAGAAGATCAGCGCGAACGCGAACGAATACAGGACCGCGGTCAGGCCGCGCTCGACGTTCTCGCGACCCAGGCTCGGGCCGACGATGCGTTCCTCGATGAAGTCCATCGGCGCCGCCAGCGAACCCGAGCGCAGCAGCAGCGCCAGGTCGGCCGCCTCCTTGCTGCTATCCAGGCCGGTGGTCTGGAAGTCCTTGCCGAACACGCCGTTGATGTTGGCCACCGAGATCACTTCCTCGTTGATCTTGGTCGTGCGCACTTCCTTGCCGTCGACCACGCGCACTTCCGGCACGCGTTCGATGTACACCACCGCCATCGGCTTGCCGACGTTCTCGCTGGTGAAGTCGAACATGCGCTGGCCGCCCACGGCGTTGAGGCGCACGGATACGGACGGGCTGCCGCTCTGCGGATCCATGCCCGAGGTCGCGCCGACGAGCTGGTCGCCGGAAGCGATCACGCGCTTGTTGAGCAGGATCGGCATCGGCTTGCCGTCCGGACCCGGATCCTTGCGGTAATAGACGCGCGCCTCGGGCGGCACCACGCCGCTGGACACTGCGTCGTACGCGTTGCCTTCGACCACGGCGCGGTATTCAAGCGTCGCCGTGGCACCGAGGATGCGCTTGGCCTGGGCGGTGTCCTGCACGCCCGGCAGCTGCACGACGATGCGGTCGCTGCCCTGGCGCTGGATGATCGGCTCGGCTACGCCCAGTGCGTTGATGCGGTTGCGCAGCGTGCCGATGTTCTGCTCGATCGCGTCGAGCGCCATGCGCTGCAACTCGGCGTCCGGCACCTTGGCGGCGACCGAATTGCCCTGGACCTCAACCAGCACGTTCGGCTGGTTCTTGGCGATCAACTCGCGCGCCTTCTCCGCGTCGGCCGGGTTGCCCACCGTGGCGATAAGGGTGTTGTTGGCGCGGCGCTCGACCGACTCGTAGCGGACGTGGCCGTCCCGCAGCACCACGCGCATGTCTTCGGCCGTCGCCTCCAGGCGCTTGTCCAGCGCAGCCTTCTGATCGACCTGCATCAGGAAGTGCACGCCACCCTGCAGGTCCAGGCCGAGCAGCATCGGCTTGGCTCCGATCTTCTCCAGCCAGTTCGGCACGTTCGAGGCCAGGTTCAGCGCCACCACATACTCGTTGCCGAGCGAATCGCGCAGCGCATCGGCGGACTTGACCTGCTGGTCGGGATTATTGAGGCGGACCAGCAGGTTGCCCTTGCGATCATCCAGTTCGATCGCCTTGGGCGAGACGCCGGCCTTCCCCAGGCTGTTTCCGACGCGCGTGCGCAGCGCCTGGTCGATCTTGGCGCCGTGGTTGGCGGTGACCTGCACCGACGGATCCTGAGGGAAGATGTTGGGCACGGCATACACCGCGCTCAACAGCAAGACGATCAGGATGACGAAGTATTTCCAGCGCGGGTAAGTCAGCATCTAGGGCCCCTGCGGCGACCCTCCGGCCGCCGTTGCATCAAATGTCGTGGCGACGGCTCAGGCCGACTTCAAGGTGCCCTTGGGCAGCACGTTGGCGATCGCGCCCTTCTGCAGGCGGATGCGCACGTTGTCGGCGATCTCGACCGTGATGAAGTTCTCGCCGATGTCGGTGACGGTGCCGGCGATGCCGCCGTTGGTCAGCACCTCGTCACCCTTGGACAGTTTCTCCAGCATGGCGCGATGCTCCTTCTGCCGCTTCATCTGCGGGCGGATCATCAGGAAGTACATGACACCGATCAGCAGGATCGGGAACAGCAGCGTCATCATGCCGCCGCCTGCGGGCTGGCCGGCAGCCTGGGCATGGGCGGGGGAGATCACGAGGTCAAGCAGGTTCATGACGAATGTCCTGAATCGAAAAATAGCGGGGGATTATGCCACGAGGCCCCGTTCTCCTTCTCCCGCCCGGCGGGAGAAGGTGCCCGGAGGGCGGATGAGGGCGCGTTTTGCCGTTGGCGGGCCTGCCCTCATCCACCTCCCGCGAATGGGCTATTCGGCGCGGGCTGCGTAGAACGACTCGCGGAAGGCGGCAAAGGTTCCCAGGGCGATGGCTTCGCGCATCTGCGCCATCAGGCGCTGGTAGTAACGAAGGTTGTGCAGGGTGCCCAGCATCGGCGCCAGCATTTCGCCGCAACGGTCCAGATGGCGCAGGTAGCTGCGGCTGAAACCGCGGGTGCAGGCATAACAATCGCAGCCTTCCTCGATCGGCCGCGTGTCGCGCTCGTACTTGGCGTTGCGCACCCGCACCGTGCCGAACGAGGTGAAGTAATGGCCATTGCGCGCATTGCGGGTGGGCATGACGCAGTCGAACATGTCGATGCCGCGGGCCACGCCCTCGACCAGGTCCTCGGGCCGCCCCACCCCCATCAGGTAGCGCGGCCGGTCCTCGGGCAACTGTGGGCAGGTGTGCTCGAGCATGTGGTTGCGCTCGGCCTCCGGCTCGCCGACGGCCAGCCCGCCAATGGCATAGCCGTCGAATCCGATCGCCTTGAGCCCGTCCGCCGAGCGATCGCGCAACGCCGGATGTACTCCGCCCTGGACGATGCCGAACAGCGCCGCGTCGTTGCCCTCGTGCGCGCGCTTGCTGCGCTCGGCCCAGCGCAGGCTCAGGTCCATGGACTTGCGCGCCACTTCCTCGGTGGCCGGGTAAGGCGTGCACTCATCGAAGATCATCACCACGTCCGAGTCGAGCACCTTCTGGATATGCATGCTCTCTTCGGGCCCGAGGAAGACCTTGCTGCCGTCGGTTGGCGCGGCGAAGGTCACGCCCTGCTCTGTGATCTTGCGCTTGTGCGCCAACGAGAACACCTGGAAGCCGCCCGAGTCGGTCAGGATCGGGCCGTCCCAGCGGCCGAAGCCGTGCAGGCCGCCGTGGTCGGCGATGACGTCCAGGCCCGGACGCAGGTACAGGTGGAAGGTGTTGCCCAGGATGATCTCGGCGCCCAGCTCACGCACTTGTTCGGGCATCACACCCTTGACCGAACCGTAGGTGCCGACCGGCATGAAGGCCGGCGTCTCCACGGTGCCGCGCGGAAACGTCAGCCGGCCGCGGCGGGCAGTGCCGTCGGTGCGCAACAGCTCGAAGGACATCCGGCTCATGCGACGGTTTCCGCTCGACGTCCGATTTGTCCGCCATCCCGGCGAACGCCGGGATCCATTTTGTTGTTGCTGATGCTGTCCAAGGTTAAAGCCAGGAAAAAATCGAAATGGATCCCGGCGTTCGCCGGGAGGACGTCAATGAGGTTCCCGCGGCGACATGTCATGACGTCGATTCCGGGTACAACAACATCGCATCGCCGTAAGAGAAGAAACGGTAACGCTCGCGTATTGCATGCTCGTAAGCCGCGAACACGCGGGCTTTGCCGGCAAACGCAGACACCAGCATCAGCAGCGTGCTTTCCGGCAGATGGAAATTGGTGATCAGTGCATCGACCGAACGGATGCGGTACCCCGGCAGAATGAAAAGACGGGTCTCGCCCGCATAGGGCTTGAGCTCGCCATCCCGCATCGCGCTTTCCAGCGCACGCACGACCGTCGTGCCCACCGCGATCACGCGCCCGCCGGCCTGGCGGGTGCGGCGGATCTGTTCGATCAGCCCGGCACCGACGTTGAGCCACTCGCTGTGCATCACGTGCTGGTCGAGTTCCTCCACACGCACGGGCTGGAACGTGCCGGCGCCGACGTGCAGGGTGACATGGCCAAACTCCACGCCGCGCGCCTTGAGCGCCTCCAGCAGCGCCTCGTCGAAATGCAGCCCGGCAGTAGGCGCGGCGACCGCGCCAACCTCGCGCGCGAACACCGTCTGGTAGCGGGTGTCGTCCTCGCTGCCGGCGTCGCGCTGGATGTACGGCGGCAACGGCAGGCGCCCGGCGTGCAGCAGCCACTTTTCCAGCGACTCGCCGATGTCGAAGCGCAGCCGGTAGAACTCGCCCTCGCGTCCCAGCACCTCGGCCTCGCCGCCGGCATCGAGCAGGATGCGGGCGCCGGCCTTGGGCGACTTGCTCACGCCCAACTGGGCGCGGGCCTCATGGCCGCCGAGCAGGCGTTCGATCAGGATTTCGACCCGGCCTCCGCTGGTCTTCTGCCCGAACAGGCGCGCCGGAATCACGCGTGTGTCGTTGAACACCAGCAGGTCGCCCGGCGCGAGCAGCCCGGGCAGGTCCTGGAACACGCGGTCCTGGAACGCGCGGTCCTGGAACGCGCGGTCCTGGAACGCGCGGTCCTGGAACGCGCGATCTTGGAATGCGCGGTCCTCGAAATGCCCGCTTGGGGCACCCACACGCAACGGCGGCACCACCAGCAACCGGCTGGCCGAGCGCTCGGGCAGCGGCACCTGGGCGATCAGCTCCGGCGGCAGCTCATAATGGAAATCGGACTTCTTCAAGAGGACTGGGGCGGCTGGCTGGCGACAGGACCGGCCATTGTAAGAGGTCCGCCGGTGCGAAGCCTCGCCGTCCCGGCCCGGCGCCCCGGCCTAGCGCTCGAATTTCGCAGACAGGACGATCGACGAGGTCGTCCGCTCGACCCCGTCGATACCGCCGATCCGGTCGGTCAGCTCATCCATCGCCGCCACCGACGGCGCCACCCCCAGCGCGACCAGGTCGAACGGGCCGCTGACCGAATGCAGCGCGCGCACCTCCGGCATCGCATGCAGCGCGGCGACGACCGCGGCCATCTGCTTGGGCAGCACCGTGATCATGATGTGGGCTCGGATGTGGCCGCGCTCGGCCTCGTCGTGGACGCGCACGGTATAGCCGTCGATCACGCCCTGTCGTTCCAGCCGCTCGATCCGGCTGTGCACGGTGGTCCGCGACAGCTTCAGCCGGCGCGCGATCTCGGCTGTCGAGGCACGCGCGTTCTCCCGCAGCACCGACAAAAGTTGCTGGTCTTCATCGGTGATCTTCATTGTGTACGCCCATTCTCGTCGAATCGACGAAATTATCCGATATTTCGTACAAAGTTCTACTGTCTTTCGACGATTTAATTCAGATAATAAGAAGATTGCGCCCGAACCCAGGAGAATCCCCATGGCCGTCATCGACCGACTCGCCCCGCTGCGCGCCCACCAGGGTCGCCGCCGCACCCTGGGCCTGGACGACGCCACGGTCGTCCGTTTCGCTACCAGCCACGCCGAACTGATCGAAGTCATCGAGGCTGCCGGGCAGGAATACGAGCGCCTGAAGGACGACTTCGCCGACCTGCTCGATCTCGACGAGGACGCACAGGTCCAGGCCGTGCAGGCCGGCTACATCAATTTCTATCCGGACGACGCGGTCAACCCGTACGTCGCATTGGCCGCGCGCGGCCCGTGGATCGTCACGCTCAAGGGCGCGGTGCTGCACGACTCCGGCGGCTACGGCATGCTCGGCTTCGGTCATGCGCCCAAGGCCGTGATCGCGGCGATGGCCAAGCCGCAGGCGATGGCCAACATCATGACCCCGTCGTTGTCGCAACTGCGCTTCGATCGCGCGATCCGCGCCGCGATTGGCGTCGCTCGCGGCGGCTGCCCGTACGACAAGTTCCTGTGCCTGAATTCCGGCTCCGAATCGGTCTCGCTCGCCGCACGCATCGCCGACGTCAACACCAAGCTGATGACCGACGCAGGCGGCAGGCATGCCGGCCGCACGATCAAGCGCGTCGTGGTCAAGGGCAGCTTCCACGGCCGCACCGAGCGCCCTGCGCTGTATTCGGACTCCTCGCGCAAGACCTACATGCAGTACCTGGCCAGCTTCCGCGGCGAGGACACGCTGCTCACCGTCGAGCCGTACGACATCGATGCCCTCAAGCAGGTCTTCGCCGATGCCGACGCCAACGGCTGGTTCATCGAGGCGATGTTCCTTGAGCCAGTGATGGGCGAAGGCGACCCGGGACGCAGCGTGCCGCCGGCGTTCTATGCCGCCGCGCGCGAGCTGACCCGTTCGCATGGATCGCTGCTGCTGGTCGATTCGATCCAGGCCGGCCTGCGCGCGCACGGCGTGCTGTCGATCATCGACTACCCGGGTTTCGAGAAGCTCGACCCGCCGGACATGGAGACGTACTCCAAGGCGCTCAACGCCGGCCAGTACCCGCTGTCGGTGCTGGCAGTCGGCACGCGCGCCGCCGAGCTCTACAAGAAGGGCCTGTACGGCAACACCATGACCACCAACCCGCGTGCGCTCGATGTCGCCTGCGCGGTGATGGAACAGGTCACGCCGGCCGTGCGCGGGAACATCCGCGCGCGGGGCGCCGAGGCGCTGGAGAAGCTCGAGAAGCTCAAGGCCGAACTCGGCGGCATGATCACCAAGGTGCAGGGCACCGGCCTGCTGTTCTCGTGCGAACTCGCGCCGCAGTTCAAGTGCTACGGCGCCGGCTCGACCGAGGAATGGCTGCGCGAACATGGCCTCGGCGTGATCCACGGCGGCGTCAATTCGCTGCGCTTCACGCCGACGTTCACCATCACCAGCGAGGAGATCGACCTGCTGGTATCGATGGTCGCGCGCGCGTTGAAGGAAGGTCCGCGCGCGCAGCAGGCGGCGGCAGCTTGACCCCATCCCCCTCTCCCTGACCGCCTTGCGGCGGTCGTCCCTCCCCCGCAGGGAGAGTGGGATGGGTCATTTGCGAGCGGGCGCGGTACGGTGTGACCTTGCCGGGATCGCCTCTCCCCTCAGGGGAGAGGCGCGAAGCGTCATGGAGAGGGCACACTCTCCTCCTCCATTGCCTCCACTGCCAGGCACGCCCGTGAAAATCGTCGAAGTCCGCCATCCGCTGGTGCAACACAAGCTCGGCCTGATGCGCGTGGGCCACATCAGCACCAAGGAATTCCGCGAACTCGCCTCCGAGGTCGCCACACTGCTGACTTACGAGGCAACGGCCGATCTGGAAACCGAGGACTTCGTGGTCCAGGGCTGGGCCGGGCCAGTGACGACGCAACGCATCAAGGGCGCCAAGGTCACGCTGGTACCGATCCTGCGCGCCGGACTGGGCATGCTGCCCGGCGTGCTGGAGCTGATCCCGGCGGCGAAGGTCGGCGTGGTCGGCCTGCAGCGCGACGAGAAGACGCTGCATCCGGTCGGCTACTACGAGAAGCTCACCGGCCGCATGGACGAGCGCACGGCGATCATCCTCGACCCGATGCTGGCCACCGGCGGCACGCTGATCGCCACCGTCGACATGCTCAAGACGGCGGGCTGCAAGCGCATCAAGGGATTGTTCCTGGTTGCCGCGCCGGAAGGACTGCGGGCGCTCGAATCACGGCATCCGGACGTGGAGGTCTACACCGCTTCGATCGATGAGCGGTTGAACGAAGTGGGCTACATCCTGCCCGGCCTGGGCGATGCGGGTGACAAGATCTTCGGCACCAAGCATTACTGAATGCACGTCTTCTAACCGTAGGGTGGGCCTTGGCCCACCTTTGTTCGCGAGGAAACCACCGCCGAAGCAAAGCGGGGCTCAAGCCCGCCCTACGGCGACTTTGCGCGGCTGGCGTGCGCGCGGCGGTGGCGCCGTCGCAGCAGTACGACGACCAGCATCACCGCCATCAAACCGCCCACGAGCCACGTCGTGGTGCGCGACAGTGCTCCTGAGCCATTCGGACCGGATGCGGGCTCCTCGTCCGGCGGCCTTCCCTGCATCGCATCGGGCCTGAGGCGCCAGCCGCCACCGCGCCATTCCACCCGTCCTGCGAGCGGTGGCAGACGCAATTCACGCCAGCGCACTCGCAGGTCGCCGATCTGCGGATCGAGGGGGTTCTCGGCACTGCCCAGGCCATCGCCTTCCGGCTGGAACGACGCGGCCAGGTTGGCCGGCAGCCGCGAGAAGCTCGGGCGGAAGACGTGCCACTCGCCCAGGACCTGCAACACCGCCAGATCCAGTGGTTGGCCGTCCAGCGTGGCCGAGTCGGACCACCAGCGACGACTGTCGAGTGGAATCTTCGTCGGATTCTCGTGCCCCGGAGCAAAGCCGGAGGAGTCGATCGGCGCGGAGTTCCATACCCGGGCATAGCCTTCACCATCGGCGCGCCACTGGTACATCTCGACCTGACGATCGAGACCGAACTGCCGCGAAACCACGCCGAAATCGCGATCGCGCAACGCCTCGCCAGGCTGTGGGTCGTCCACCGGCTCGATCGGCGCGACGGGCTGTACCGATTGCGCCGACTGCGCCGGTTGCGCCATCGCCACCGTCGCCAGCATCAGCATCGGTGCGAGCGCCGCCCTCGCCCAGGCGGGGGTCATGCCGTCAGCGTCCTCGCATGCAGCTCGGCCACCTCGTGCACGGTACCGAACTTGCCTTTTTCGTCCTGCGTGACCTGCGCCAGCGCGCATTGCGGATCGTGGGTGAAAAACAGATGGACGTTACGCGCGAGCTTGTCGGCCAGGAACGACTTCTTCTCGTCGATCAGCAGTTCCGCGTTGCGGTCGTAGCCCATGGTGATGGGCACGTGCACCCACGGCCGCCCGGGAATCAGGTCGGCGCAGAACACCACGCCGCCATGCGGCTCGCCATTCACCATTTCAGGCCCGACGATCTCCGCCAGCATCAATCCCGGCGTGTGGCCATCGCTGTAATGGAATCGAACGGTCTTTCCGAGCATCTTCGAGTACTGGCCATCGACCAACTCCAGGCGACCGGTCGCCTCCAGCAGGCCGACCAGCTCCGGTATGAAGCTGGCGCGATCGCGCGGATGCGGTTGTTTGGCTCGTTCGAAATGCTCGCGGCCAACCAGATAGCTGGCGTTGGGGAACAGCAGGTGCGGCGCCTGACCTTCTGCCCAGGGCGCCAAAAGGCCGCCGGCATGGTCGAAATGCAGATGCGACAGCACGACCACGTCGATGTCGTCCGGCTGGAAGCCCGCCGCGGCCAGCGAGTCGACCAGCACATGACGCTCCTCGACCACGCCGTAGCGCTCGCGCAACTTCGGCTCGAAGAAGGCGCCGATGCCGGCTTCGAACAGCACCGTCTTTCCGTTCAACGGACTGGCCAGCAGCGCACGGCAGGCCAGGTCGATGCGGTTTTGCTCGTCCGGCGGTGCCCACTTGGCCCACATCGCCCGAGGCGCATTGCCGAACATCGCGCCGCCATCGAGTTTCTGGCTGTTGCCCAGTACCGACCAGAGTTTCATGTCCTGCACACCGGTTCGCTTCTGATCAGTGGATTTTAGCGCGCCGGAACTGAACTCGGCTCGCTGCAGCACGATTACGTGCTCAGCGCACGGGAGCGGACTCCACTACCGCCGCCTTGCCAACGGGATTGCGCGGATCGGTGCCGGCTTCAAGCGTATTGCTGCGCTTGTCCCAGGACACCGTCTGCAGGTTGCCCCAGGGGTTCTCTCCGGCGTTGACCTTGTGCCCCATCGCCTCCAGCGCGGCCACGGTTTCGGCATCGAGCGCGCCTTTTTCGGCCGAGATCACGTCGGGCATCCACTGGTGGTGGATGCGAGGCAAGGCGGCCACGCCCTGCGCGTCCAGTCCCCAGTCATAGCCGAGGATGCCCAGCAGCACTTCGGTGATGATCCGGCTGCCGCCGGGGGCGCCGACCACCGCGATCTTGTCCCTGGACTCGATGAAGCTCGGCGTCATCGAGCTGAGCATGCGCTTGCCTGGCTCCGGCGCATTGGCGGCAAAACCCATCACGCCGAACGCATTCGGCGTGCCAGGACGCAGCGCGAAGTCGTCCATCTCATTGTTGAGCAGCACGCCCGTGCCTGGCACCACCATGCCCGAGCCGTAAAGCAGGTTGACCGTCTGCGTCACCGACACACGGTTGCCGTTCGCGTCGATGATCGAGAAGTGGGTGGTCTCATCGTCTTCCAGCGGCGCCGGCTGGCCCGGCAGCAGATCGCTGGGCGTGGCCTTGGACGGATGGATCGTGGCGCGCAACCCGGCGGCGTAGTCGGAACTGGTCAGGCGCGCCAGCGGCATCTTCACGAAGTCCGGATCGCCCAGGTAGATCGTGCGGTCGCGAAACGCGCGTCGCATCGCTTCGGCGATCAGGTGCGTGCGCTGCGCCGCATCGAGCTTGGTCAAGTCCCAGCCGGACAGCATCTGCAGCATTTCGGCGATCGCCACGCCACCCGACGACGGCGGCGGCGCGGTGGTGATCGCCCAGTCGCGATACTGGAAGCGAAGCGGCTCGCGTTCCTTGACGCGATAGCCGGTCAGCTCGTCGGCGCGCCATTGGCCGCCCTCTTCCTTCACCGCGGCCAGCAGCTTGCTGGCGACTTCGCCACGGTAAAAGCCATCGAAGCCTTTCTCGGCCAGCAACTCCAGCGTGCGGGCCAGGTCAGGCTGCTTGAGAATCTCGCCCGCCGTCGGCGGCGTGCCGTCGGCAAGGAACACTTCGCGCGTACCGCGATAACGCTCCATCACCTGGCGGCGGCTGCCATAGCCGCGTTCGAGGCGCGGATAGATTTCGAAACCTTCGCGGGCGATGCGGATCGCCGGTTGCAGCGACGTCTTCAACGGCAGTCGGCCGTACTTCTTCGCCACGTGCACCAGCGCCGCCGGCAGGCCGGGAATGCCGGCCGACCACGGCCCGTTGGTGGCGCGGTCGCGGTTGAGTTCGCCCTTCTCGTCGAGGAACGCGGCGGGCGTTGCCGATGCCGGCGCGGTTTCGCGCGCATCGACGAAGATGTCCTTGCCGCTCTTGGCATCGTGCAGCAGGAAGAAGCCGCCGCCACCGATGCCGGAGCTGATCGGCTCCACCACGGCCAGGGCAGCGGACACCGCGACCGCGGCATCGAAGGCATTGCCGCCGGCGCGGATGATCTCCAGGCCCGCATCGGTCGCCAGTGCGTGGGCGCTGGCGATCGCCGTGCCGGGCGGGCGCGCGGCGCTTGCGGCGGTCGGAGTGGTCTTGGGAGCTGCCTGCAGTGGCAGCGTTGCGGTGAACAGCAGACAGGCGGACAACAAGCTCGTTGACAGCGCACGCAACGCTGGATGCATCAGGTCGGCTCCTGCTGCAGCCTGGCCAGCTTGGCCAGCAGCTGCTCGTGGGATTCGGGGTGGTCCGGATCGGGGTCGATGCACTCGACCGGACAGACGACGACGCACTGCGGCTCGTCGAAGTGGCCGACGCACTCGGTGCAACGCGCCGGATCGATCACGTAGATGGTCTCGCCCTGCGAAATCGCCTGGTTCGGACAGGCCGGTTCACAGACGTCGCAGTTGACGCAGAGCTCGTTGATCTTGAGGGACATGAATCTCTGGTGCCGACGGCGCCTTGCAGGGCGTCTGTTCGACTTTACTCGTCAATTCCGCGAGGGCGGGAATCCAGTGGCTTTCTCGGGCATGACGATTCAGCTGTCAGGCGGTGGGTTGGGGCAAAAGACACTGGATCCCCGCCTTCGCGGGGATGACGATCCGGCAAAGCCGCGCCCGCAACGCGGGCGCGGGCCGGATCGTTACTTGGCTTCGACGAACTTGTAGTCGACGCCTGCCGGTGCCACGGCAGCCTTGACGCGATCGTTGTCGGCGGCCGCGCCGATGAACAGCACCTTCACGCCCTTCATCGAACCGGGCTGGGCCTTGGAGAAGGCGGCAATGGTCAGGTCGGCGGTCTTGGCCGAGGTCGGCGAGCCGAAGGCCAGCAGGTTGCCTTCCAGGATGCCGCGCGAGATGTCCGTCTGCGCCTTCTCGAGCTGGCGGTCGTAGTAGCCCTGGAAGTCCTGCGAACCCTCCGCCGGCAGCACGTACACGTAGGTGTTGCTGACGCCGTCGAGATTGCGCTTGACCACGTCGGTCAGGTAGGCGTTCCACGCGTTCTCGTCGCTGGTGGTCGGTGCGGTCAGCGGCGCTTCGACGGCGGCGACCTTCTGCTCTTCCTTCTTGCAGGCGGCAAGGAAGGGCAGCGAAAGGCAGGCGATCAGCAGCAGGCGGGTGGCGTTCTTCATGGAGGAAATCCCCTGGTTTTGAGTTGGTGTGAGGTGGGAGTTCAGGAATGGGCGCGCTTCCACTGCGCCTTCAGCGCAGCAGCGACGGCGGGAGGTACGAAACCGGAGACATCACCGCCGAGGCGTGCGATCTCGCGCACCAGCGACGAGGAAATGAATCCGTATTGCTCGGCCGGAGTGAGGAACAGCGTTTCCACTTCCGGAATCAGGTGGCGGTTCATGCTCGCCAGCTGGAATTCGTATTCGAAGTCGGACACCGCGCGCAACCCACGCAGCAGCACCCCGCCGCCGACATCGGCGACGAAATGGGCCAGCAGCGAATCGAATCCGCGCACCTCGACATGGGGGTGGTGGGCCACGGCCTTGCGTGCCAGGTCGACACGCAGGTCCAGCGGTAGCGCCGGTCCTTTGCCCGGGCTTTCGGCGACACCGATGATCAGCCGCTCGAACAGCGGCGCGGCTCGATCGACAAGATCGATGTGGCCGTTGGTGATCGGATCGAAGGTGCCGGGATAAACGGCGATGCGGTTTCGGGCCGAAGTCATTCGATGGTCTGAGGCGATGGCATGCCGCTTGCCGGGTTGTCGGAAAGTGTAGCAGCGGCCGCCGGTTGTCGCCGGTAGACCGCGAAACGGACGTCCTGGGTCCGGCCTTCCCGGTGCAGCGCCCAACCTTCCGGCAGCCCCACGCCGGCATCGTGCGGGCATTCCAGGTACAGCCATGCCGCTGGCGCCAGCCAGGGCATCAGCCGCTCCAGCGCCGCATTCCACAGTCCGGCGGCAAAGGGCGGATCGACGAGGGCGAGGTCGAAAGCCCGCGTCGGCGGGGTGGCCAGCCAGGCTAGCGCGTCGGCCTGGACGATATCGGCCGCCTCGCCTCCCGGCAAACGCGCGACCAGGGTGCGCAGCGCCGCCGCCAGGGCAGGATCGCGTTCGACCAGCACCGCCGACGCGGCCCCTCGCGAGAGCGCCTCCAGGCCAAGCGCACCGCTGCCTGCGAACAGGTCCAGTACCTTGGCTCCCGGCAGTACCGGCATCAGCCAGTTGAACAAGGTCTCGCGCACACGGTCGGATGTCGGCCGCAGTCCGGCCATGTCCGGCACCTCCAGGCGCGTTCCGCGCCAGCGACCGCCGATCAGGCGAACCTTGCCCGGCGTGGCGGCGGATGGGCGTCGTGGTGGCGATCTGTTCATCGGGCGCGTCGGAGGGCCGGTGCTAGCATGTGCGCATTCTCGCGCATTCGCCGATTCGCCTTCGATGCTCAGTTTTTTCCGCCGCAAGAAACCCCAGACCCCAACCGATGCGGCAAAGTCCGGCTCCAGCGAGCAGGACTCCCGAATCGAGGAATTGGCCGCGGCATTCCCCGACGCCGGATCGCACGACCTGCCAGCCGATCGTGCAATCGACGGTCCAATCGATAGTCCAGCCGATCGTCCAACCGACAGCCCGGACCTTCGGGCGGAAAGCCTGGAGCCGGTTCCCGCCGAAGTGATCGCCGCGGCGCTCGACGTTGAGCCGGTGCAGCAGGCGCCTTCCCAGGCGCCGTACGTCGCGCCCGAACCGGCACCGCCAACCGCCTCCGAGGCGCCCGCCGCCCCGGGCAAGTCCGGCTGGCGCGAACGCCTGCGCGGCAGCACCTTCGCGCGCAGCTTCAACGGCCTGTTCTCGCGCCATCCGCGCCTGGACGACGACCTGCTCGACGAGATCGAGACCGCGCTGATCACCGCCGACGTCGGCATCACCGCCACCACGCAGCTGATCGAATCGCTGCGCAAGCGCATGAAGGCGCGCGAGTTCGCCGACGCG
Organism: Lysobacter niastensis; assembly: GCF_031457115.1. Classification (GTDB taxonomy): domain Bacteria; phylum Pseudomonadota; class Gammaproteobacteria; order Xanthomonadales; family Xanthomonadaceae; genus Lysobacter_J; species Lysobacter_J niastensis_A. The sequence continues at coordinate 1,244,138 of NZ_JAVDVY010000001.1, read as the reverse complement.
CGTGCGCTGCTCGCCGCATTGCGCGCCGACCTGCTGGCGATGCTGCGGCCGGTGGCGCAGCCACTGCAAATCGACACCGAGGCCAAGCCCTTCGTGCTGCTGACCGTCGGCGTCAACGGCGTAGGCAAAACCACCACCATCGGCAAGCTCGCCAAACGCTTCAAGGACGAGAACCGCCCTCTGATGCTCGCCGCCGGCGACACCTTCCGCGCCGCCGCGGTGGCCCAGTTGCAGGCCTGGGGCGACCGCAATGGCGTGCCGGTCGTGGCGCAGGGCCAGAACGCGGACGCAGCTTCGGTTGCCTTCGACGCGCTGCAGGCGGCCAGGGCACGCGGCACCCAGGTGCTGATCGCCGACACCGCCGGCCGCCTGCACACTCAGCAGGGCCTGATGGCCGAGCTGGGCAAGATCAAGCGCGTGATCCAGAAGCTCGACGCCGGCGCCCCGCACGAAGTATTGATGGTGATCGACGGCACCACCGGCCAGAACGCGCTGTCGCAGCTGCGCCAGTTCCATGCAGCGGTCGGCGTGACCGGGCTGGTGGTGACCAAGCTCGACGGCACAGCCAAGGGCGGCGTGGTGTTCGCGTTGGCGCGCGAGTTCGGCATTCCGATCCGCTACGCCGGCATCGGCGAACGTCCGGAGGACCTGCGCGTGTTCGACGCCGAGGCGTTCGTGGACGCGTTGCTGCCCGAGTCGCTCGGCGCCTAGCGCCACCGATCGCCCGCGCATGCCCGCGCCGGAGACCCGCCAACAGGAACGCCCACGCTCCCGCCGCCCGGTGGTGTGGATCGCAATCGCGGTCATCGTGCTGTTGTTGCTGCTGGCATTGCGCTGGGTATCGCAACCCAGCCAGATCGCGGGGCTGATCCTGCGCCAGGTTGGCCATGCGCTCGGACTTGAGATCACGGCGCGCGGAGCCAGCGAGTACCGCCTGCGCGGTACGCCGATGCTTGCCATTCGCGACGTCGTCGCGCGCCAGCCCGGTGCCAGCACGCCGCTGCTGCGCGCCGAGCGCATCAGGCTGGAGCTTCCCTGGTCGACCGTGCGCGCCCGTGGCGCCGACCTGACGATCACGCGCATCGAACTGGATGCGCCACAGGTGGATATTGCCGCGCTGCAGCGCTGGCTGGCGACGCGCCCGCCATCGAAAACGCGCATCCCCACGCTCACCGATGGTCTGCACATGGTGCGCGGACGCGTGACGGGCGACGGCTGGTCGGTCGAAGCCATCGATCTCGATCTGCCTGACCTGCATCCGCAACAACCGGCTAAGGCGCAGTTGCGCGGACGCCTCATCAGCGGCGAAGTGCGTGTTCCATTCGACCTCGATGCTGCGATGACACGGCCCGCTGCGGGCGCCGGTGTCGGTCTTTCAGGCGACATCTCGATCCAATCCAAGCCGTGGACGCTCGCAACGGACACCACGCTGTCCGGCCGCCTGCACAGCGGCGACGACGGCGTCGGCCTGGACCGTCTGCGCGTGGCTGCCGATGCGCATTACCGCAATGGCGATGCCGACCAACCGTTCGTACTCGGCCTGGCCGGCCGACTGCGCATGCACGAAGGCGATCTCGACATCGCGCCGCTCGGCCTGGCTGTGCGGGGACACGGTTTGATTCCAACGCTGGACGCCCGTGGCGGCTTCGAGCTCGGCGACGCCCTGGCCATGCAACTCGACGGCGACATCGCGCAATGGCCCGAATCCTGGCCGGCGTTGCCAGCGCCGATCGGGCAATCGACATCGTCCCTTCCCTTCCAACTCATGTACCGCGGACAAGCCGATCTGTCGGCGGTCACCTCGCTGCAACTTCATCGCGACGGCACCGCCTTCGACGGCCGTTTTCGCCTGCCGCAGATGCTGAACTGGATTGACGCCGGCGCGCAGGGCTCACCGCTGCCGCCGCTGGACGGCCGCCTCGCCTCGCCGCGGATCGAAATCGCCGGCGTAGTGCTGGAAGGCATCGAAATCCAGTTCGGCGACGACGCACCGACCTCACCATGACCGACACCTTCGCTACACGCCTGCTGGCCTGGTTCGACGTCAGCGGCCGCCACGACCTGCCCTGGCAGCACCCGCGCACGCCGTACCGCGTATGGCTGTCGGAGATCATGCTGCAGCAGACGCAGGTCAAGACCGCTGCACCTTATTTCGAGCGTTTCGTCGCGGCACTGCCGACGCTTTGCGACCTGGCACGGGCGCCGCTCGACGACGTGCTCGCCCTGTGGTCCGGGCTGGGCTACTACGCCCGTGCACGCAATCTCCACGCTGCCGCCAAGCTCTGCGTCGAACGACACGGCAGCGACCTGCCCCGCGACATCGATGCGCTGACCGCCCTGCCCGGCATCGGCCGCAGCACGGCTGCCGCGATCCTCTCGCAGGCCTGGTGCGACCGCTTCGCCATCCTCGACGGCAACGTCAAGCGCGTGCTCAGCCGCTATCACGGGATCGACGGATGGCCGGGGCTTCCCGTGGTGGAGAAGCGTCTGTGGAAGCTGGCCGACGAGCACGTCGCAAATCCGGACCTGCCCGATGCGCGCATGGCGGATTACACCCAGGCGCAGATGGATCTTGGCGCGACGCTATGCACGCGCAGCGATCCCGCATGCGTGCTGTGTCCGTTGCAACAGGATTGCGTGGCGCGCCGCGAAGGACGTACCACAGAACTTCCGACTGCCAAGCCCGGCAAGACCCCGCCACAGAAATACGCGCATGTGCTCTGGGCGGAAGACGCAGACGGTCGCATCCTGCTGCAACGTCGCCCGCCTACCGGCATCTGGGCATCGCTGTGGACGCTGCCGCAGACGGAAGATGAAGCCCTGGCGATGCAGTGGTTCGACGCCCATCTGACCGGCGAGCGTTCGCGCGCGCAGGCGCTTGCACCTGTCGCGCACGCCTTCAGCCATTACAAGCTGCAGTTGCAACCACTGCGCTGGCGCGGCGCGTCATTGCGCAACCGTATCGGCGACAATGACGACCTGCGCTGGGTCGCCCGCGAGGAGCTGGCCACGCTGGGCATCCCCGCCCCGATTCGCAAGCTCCTGGAAGCCAGCCTCCCGCTGGAATCGTGCATACCGGAATCCTGAAACATGCCGCGCACCATCTACTGCGAATACGAGCAACGCGAAACCGAAGGCCTGGACTTCGTGCCGTGGCCGGGCGAACTGGGCAAGCGCATCTTCGCCCACATCGGCAAGACGGCCTGGGCGGCGTGGCTGGCACACCAGACCATGCTGATCAACGAGAACCGTCTCTCGCCGCTCGATCCCAAGCATCGTGCCTTCCTCGAAGGCGAGATGCAGAAGTTCCTCTTCAGCCGCGACGCGGCAAAACCCGCCGGCTACGTTCCGCCGGAGGACTGACGCGGCCCGTTGGGGCAATCGCGTAAGGGACAGTGATCAGCTTTCACGTGCAGCCGTATCGGCCGCACGCTTCTCCTGCTCGGCCTGTTTCAGCGCCTTGACGTTGACCGGACGAATGTCCTCGATCCAGCAGGGAATCTGGTCGGCGCCGCGCCCCACCACGATCACCTTGTCGAAACGCCGGTAGACCCGGCCGAACTGGTTGGTCACGGTGATGGCCTGGGCAAAGTCCAGCTCCGGGCAGGTGCCGTTGAGTTCCAGCAGATAGGCCTCGCTGGGGCGGGTCCATATCGCCACGGCGTTCTCGCCTAGCGGCGTCCAGCCGTCCAGGCGTCCGAAATACTGGAAGTTTTCGACCGAGGCGCCGGCGTTGGCGCGGTACAACTCGAGCCGGTCGGCTTCGCGCATCTTCGGATCGCTGGCACAGGCGGAGAAAGCGAACAGGAGGCTGATCGCGAACAGGAGGATCTTCATCGTCGGACTCCTCGCCAACCGGACGCTGGTGGATTCCGGCCTGGCGCTGGCGGGTTCAAGTCCATGATGCGCTCGCCGTTGCCTCGCGAATTATCCCCGCCGAACGTGTTCAGCGAACGTAAGGACAACGGCATGCCAAGAAACGCAAAAGGGCTGCGCCTTCGCGCAACCCTTCGCCTGTACTCAAAGTCCACCGCAAATGGTGGCCGGGGAGGGAATCGAACCCCCGACACGGGGATTTTCAATCCCCTGCTCTACCAACTGAGCTACCCGGCCGCATCACGGCAGGCCGTGTGAGGTGCGCGATGATACGGGCATCGAGCGGAACTGGCAAGCATCCGGAACGCGGAATTCGTGCCTGCGGCGGGCTTGCATCCGGCCCAATCGCATGGCAAATGCTGGCGTCTCGGGCCAACTGCGCAGAACGCAATCCAGGCGGTGACCCCCCGCAGATCACGACGCTCCGCATGCAGGCGGACGCGAACCCGACCGCGCCGTTGCGCGGCTGCGATATCGTTGCGACGTCGTACCGATCCGAAGAACGCAACGTGCGGGATGCCGCCGCACCGAGAGGGATCCATGCGAATCCTCATCGCAGATGATCACCCGATTATTTGCATCGCGCTGGACGAGATGCTGAGGACCGCGTTTGCGCAAACCGCCACTTCCATCCAGTCGTCAGCGACAGCGATGCCCTCCGACCCGTCGGAGCGTCGCGCTCGTTGCCCCTACCCCGGTGTATTCTCGTTTTTCGGATCGTGACGGAGTGGCTGCGGCATGAAGGCGATGTGGGGATTGGGGCGGGCCTTGGGAGCAATGCTGGTGGTGGGTCTGCTGTTGGCCGCCTGTACAAGCGGACCGGTACGCCGTGTATCCGAACCCTCTGCCCGACTCCAGCAGCTGAGCGTCCGCGCCGACGGCAGCTGGTCGGCGGAAGTTCGCATAGAGAACTTCAGCAGCATCCCGATGCGCTTCGATTCCCTCGACCTGACCCTCCAATTCGGCGACGAACTCGCCGGGCACCTGCTGGCGCAGCCGGCGATCTCGATCGGACCGGAGTCGGCGGACGTGGTCACCATCGACCTCAAGCCCGCCGCTGCCGCCAAGTTCGCCGTAGCCGACGCCCTCGCCGGGGGGCGCAGCATCGCCTACTCGCTGGAAGGTCGAATCGATGTCACCCCCGACGAAGCCAAGCAGCGCAGTTTCGATATCAAGCGCACCAGCGCCCTGAGCCCCGCACCGGGTCTCCCGGGCGTCCTGCGCTAGGCGCCAGCCCCCCATTTCTCCGCCAGGCCCGCCCCCCCCGAACACTTGACCCAAAAACCAAACAAGCGTTTGATGGACATCCTGCCCAGCACCCGCCACTTGAGTAATCGAGATCCATCATGAGCACCTACCAAGCCCCCCTTGCCGACATGCGTTTCGCCCTGTTCGACGTGCTAGGTGCGGAATCCGTGTTCCAGCGCCTGGGCTATGCAGAAGCGACGCGTGACGTGCTCGATGCCGTGCTGGACGAAGCCGCGCGCTTCACCGGCACCGTGCTGGCGCCACTGAATGCGGTGGGCGACCGTGAGGGCTGCAAGCTCGATCGCGATACCGGCGCGGTCACCACGCCCGCCGGCTTCAAGCAGGCCTATGCGCAGTACGTGGACGGCGGCTGGGCCGGACTGACGTCCCCGGTCGAGTTCGGCGGCCAGGGCATGCCGCACGCGGCAGGCGTTCCGCTGAAGGAAATGATCGACGCGGCCAACCTGTCGTGGGGCAACTTCCCCCTGCTCTCGCATGGCGCCACCGAAGCCCTGCTGCACTACGGCGAGGCATGGCAGCAGGAAGCGTTCCTCAAGCCGCTGATCGAAGGCCGCTGGACCGGCACGATGTGCCTGACAGAGCCGCATTGCGGCACTGACCTCGGCCTGCTCAAGACCCGCGCCGAACCGCAGGCCGACGGCAGCTACGCCATCGCCGGCACCAAGATCTTCATTACCGCCGGCGAGCACGACTTCACCGACAACATCGTCCACCTGGTGCTGGCACGCCTGCCGGACGCGCCCGCCGGAAGCAAGGGCATCTCGCTGTTTGTCGTGCCCAAGCGCCGCGTCGATCGTGAAGGCAACATGGGCGAAGCCAACGCCGTTCGCTGCGGCAGCCTGGAACACAAGATGGGCATCCACGGCTCGGCCACGTGCGTGATGAACTTCGATGGCGCGCAGGGCTATTTGGTCGGGCAACCGAACAAGGGCCTGATGGCGATGTTCGTCATGATGAACACCGCGCGGCTTGCGGTGGGCCTGCAGGGACTGGGCGTGTCCGATCGTGCGCTGCAGAACGCGCTGCGCTACTCGCGCGAGCGCTTGCAGATGCGCGCGCTGTCGGGCCCGAAGTTCCCCGACAAGCCGGCCGATCCGATCATCGTCCATCCCGACGTGCGCCGCATGCTGCTGACGTGCAAGGCACTGGTCGAAGGCGGACGGCTCATGGGTTACGACGCCGCCCTGCAGGTCGACATCGCCACGCATGGGGCCGACACCGCAGAGCGCGAACAGGCCGATGCCCTGCTCGGCTTCCTCACGCCGATCGTCAAGGCCTGCCTGACGGAATGGGGCGTGGAGTGCACGTACAACGCACTGCAGTGCTTCGGTGGTCACGGATACATCGCCGAGCACGGCATGGAGCAGTTGGCCCGCGATGCGCGCATCACCACGCTGTACGAGGGGACCACTGGCATCCAGGCGCTCGACCTGCTGGGTCGCAAGGTCTTGCAGATGCAGGGCGCGGGCCTGAAGGTGTTCCTGGCCCAGGTGGAAAAATTCTGCGAGGAACAAGCGGGCAATGCCGCGGTTGCCGAATTCATCGGCCCGCTGCGCGAGAAAGCCGCACAATGGCAGCAGATGACCGTGCAGGTCGGCAAGCGGGCCGCTGCCAATCCCGACGAGATCGGTGCTGCGTCGTACGACTACCTCATGTATTCGGGCTACGTCGTGCTCGCCTACTGGTGGGCGCGCAGCGTGGCGGCCAGCGAGGCCTCTTCGCAGCCAGCCGATTTCAAGGCCGGCAAGCGTGAAACCGCGCGCTTCTACTACGGGCGGATCCTGCCGCGGACGCTGGCTCACGCCGCTGCCGTCGCCAGTGGCGCCGATACGCTGACCACACTGGAAGCCGACGCGTTCTGATGCCCGTGCGCGAGCCATGCCCCGCTCCGATGAAGCGGGGCTGGTTTCGACAGCTGCAAGTTGTGCGCGCGGTCACGGTGAAATCGAGCCTGACTGGCTGAAACCTCCAGTCGAAATATCCAAGACAGACTGTGGTCGCAGCGAGTCGGCAACCTGCGTCCGCCTGCCCCGTGTGCAAATCGTCATCTTTCGGGTATAAGCTGAATACCCGATGGAGACCGATAGAGCGAAGCTTCGCCTGGTCCAAGCCGGCACCCTTGCTGATTCGATTCAGCCTGGCCCGGCCACTTTCGATGTCTCCGGCAATAACAGCCCAAACCCGGTCTCGCGACTCAATGCGGTGCGCCTGTTGTCGCTCGATGCGCACGGCCGCGCCTTGGACTGGATCAGTTGGCAAGAAGCCACTTGCCTGTACGTTCGCGATGCGGTTGCCTGGACGTTGGGCGACCCTTGTTTGGAGGTTCATGGCGGCACCTGCCGGCGCACCGGCCAGCAGAGCACCATCTCGCTGCATCCGATCGTCGCCGCACGTGGTCATGCGCACGCACACTCGTGGGATCCGACGCCAGCCTTGACCAATGCCGCGCTGTTCGCACGCGATGGCTATCTGTGCCTGTACTGCGGTAACGAGTTCCACCGCCCGCAGCTGACCCGCGACCATGTCATGCCGGTCTCCAAGGGCGGCCGCGATCTTTGGGAGAATGTCGTCGCCGCCTGCTTCCACTGCAATTCGCGCAAGGGCAACCGGACCCCGCAGCAGGCCAGCATGCCGCTGTTGGCGGTCCCTTACCGGCCAAGCTGGGTCGAACACCTGATCCTGAGCAACCGCAACATCCTGGCCGACCAGATGACCTTCCTGCGCAGCCAACTGCCACAGAAATCGCGACTGGTGACCTGACCGCCAAGAGTGGGGTCCTTCGGCGCCATAGACATCCACGGTGCCCTGCCCCCCTCGGCAGCGCGTTGACGGCGGTGGGGTTGTCCGCAACACTCGGCGGACCTTTGCAAATATTTGGACGCGACGAATGCGCCCCACTTTGGGTCTCACCGGGATGGATCCGGTTACGGAGTCAGCACTGCAGGCGGCCTTCGCTGACGCCAACGCCCAAGTCGGAGGCCATTGGCAACTGCTTCCTGATGCAGTAGCCGACTATGTCGTGGTCGACATGGACAGCATGTACGGCCCGATGAGCTGGCTGCGCCTGCATGGTGCTGGCAAGACCGTGATCGGCCTGACTTCCGCATCGCGGGTCCAGACCGAGTACCGGCTGGGCAAGCCCTTCGGTGGCAACGAACTCAGGGCGCTGCTGCAGCAGCTCGACTCGGGCACCCCGGAGGTGCGCGTTTCGACCCCCGCCGTCGTCGAGACGCCCGAGCCGATGCCCGTTGTCGAGGCCACGACGTCGGCCGAGGCCGCTTCTGTTGAAGAGGCCACAGCCCCGACCAGTACTCCGTCGGCCACGGTGGAATCGTTGGCAGTCGCCCCGTCCGCGAACCTGGCCACGCCCGCCGTCGAACCTGCGGCCCAGTCGCCGGTTGCTGCGGCACAGGCGCCCGCGCCGTCGGCCCCGGCCGCGCGCACGCTCGTGGACTGGCTGATAGCCGGAACCCTGGCGGACCGCGTCCGGCTGGAGCGCGACTCCCAGGTGCTGCTCATCGATACGACGCGCCGTCAGTATCACGGTCCGGCGTTGCTCAAGCCGCTGGCCGGCATCCTCCAAACCACACTCGGCGAAGAGTCGTTCGTTGCGGTGGATTCGACGGATTGGGACCGACAGGTCGCAGCGCTGGGCACCGCCCAGCCGTTGAGCCGCCTGCTCTGGTTCGGCGCCCTGCTGGCGGACCGTGGCCGCCTGGCGTCGGGCTTCGATGCGGCCGCGCGCTATCAGTTGCTCAAATGGCCGCAGACCGAACGCGAGTTCCCCAAGCACTTCCGCGTCGCCACGGCGATGATGAAGGGCCCGGCGACACTGCCGGAGATCGCCGAGGCCAGCGGCGTGACCCTCGAAGAGGCCACGGATTTCGTCAATGCCAACCTGGCGACGGGGTTCGCCGAGCCTTTCCGCGAACCCGAGCCCGAAACCGATCCGCCCAAGCCCAGCGGCCTGTTCGGTCGCCTGCGCGGCCGCTGAGCGCGGTCGCCTGCGCAGCCGCGCCTTGCCGGGGCGCGGCTACGGCGGGACAATTGGCGGCTAATCGCCAGATCCCGTCGTAATGATCGATCAGCAGCGCTACCCGCGTCTCTCCCGCATCGAAGTTCCCGCCGACCTGCGCCAGTTCCCGGAAGAGGAACTGACCGCGATCGCCGACGAACTGCGCGCCTACTTGATCGAACAGGTCGCCAGGGTCGGCGGCCATTTCGGCGCAGGGCTGGGCGTCATCGAGCTGACCGTCGCCCTGCACTGGCTGTACGAGACGCCGGTCGACCGTCTGGTCTGGGACGTGGGCCATCAGTGCTACCCGCACAAGATTCTCACCGGGCGGCGCGACACGATCCACACTGTCAAGCAGAGGGACGGCGTTGCGCCGTTCCCCAAGCGCGAGGAGTCCGAGTACGACACCTTCGGGGTGGGGCATTCGTCCACGTCGATCTCCGCGGCGCTGGGCATGGCCATCGCGCTGCAGCGGATGGGCGACGAACGCAAGGTCGTGGCAGTGATCGGCGATGGCGCGATCACCGGTGGCATGGCCTTCGAGGCGCTCGCCCACGCCGGCGGCATGGGCGACGAGCCGGGCGGCATCGAGCCGAACCTGCTGGTCATCCTCAACGACAACCAGATGTCGATCTCGGAGAACGTCGGCGGGGTCACGCGCATGCTCGGTCGCCTGACCGGCAGCCGCACGCTCAACGCGATCCGCGAAGGCGGCAAGAAACTGCTGGGCGACAAGCACGGCGCTCCGGCCCGGTTCGTGAAGCGTTGGGAAGAACACTGGAAGGGCATGTTCGTGCCCTCCACGTTCTTCGAGGAACTGGGCTTCCACTACACCGGCCCGATCGACGGCCACGACATGGAAGCGCTGATGGGCGCGCTGAAGACGCTCAAGGGACTCAAGGGCCCGCAGCTGCTCCACATCATCACCACCAAGGGCAAGGGCTACGAACTCGCCGAGGGCGACCAGATCGGCTACCACGCCGTGAGTCCGTTCGACCCGGCCCAGGGCATGGTCAGCAAGCCCGGCGCAAAGAAACCGACCTACACCGACGTCTTCGGTGAGTGGCTGTGCGACATGGCCGCTGCGGACGACAAGCTGATGGGAATCACCCCCGCGATGCGCGAAGGCTCCGGCCTGGTGCGTTTCAGCAGGGAATACCCACAGCGTTATTTCGATGTCGCCATCGCCGAGCAGCACGCCGTCACCCTCGCCGCCGGAATGGCCTGCGAAGGCACCAAGCCGGTGGTGGCGATCTACTCGACGTTCCTGCAGCGCGGCTACGACCAACTGGTGCACGACGTCGCCATCCAGAACCTCGATGTGCTGTTCGCGATCGACCGCGGCGGCGTGGTGGGTCCGGACGGCGCCACCCACGCCGGCAACCTCGACCTGAGCTACCTGCGGTGCGTACCGAACATGGTGGTGATGGCGCCGGCCGACGAGAACGAATGCAGGCAGATGCTCAGCACCGGCTTCCAATACGCCGGCCCGGCAGCGGTGCGCTACCCGCGCGGCACCGGCCCCGGCGTGGCCGTGCAGACAACGCTGGACACGCTGCCGATCGGCAAGGCGGAGTTGCGCAGTCGCGGCCGCGGCATCGTCCTGCTCGCCTTCGGCGCGGTCGTGGCGGCCGCGGAAAAGGTCGGCAAGGAACTCGGCCTGACCGTGGTCAACATGCGCTTTGTGAAGCCGCTCGACCGCGCGATGATCCTCGAACTCGCCAACAGCCACGACGTCTTCGTGACGATCGAGGACAACGTGGTCGCTGGCGGCGCGGGTTCCGGCGTTGCCGAACTGCTCGCATCCGAAGGCATTACGCTGCCGGTCCTGCACCTTGGCCTGCCCGATGCATTCCAGCATCACGCCAGCCGCGAACAACTGCTCGAGGAAGCGGGCCTCGACGTCGCCGGCATCCGCGAAGCCGTGATGCAGCGTTGGCCCGATCTGGCAAATACCAAGCCACGAAGCGCTGCGCTCTGAAAAATTCCGGGTGACACCCATCGATGCACCGTGGCCGTTCAGCGCAACGAGTCGCGTCAAGCCACACTGTAGAGCGGGATGCTGAGTACACCGCGAAGGGCGCGGTCCAGCAGTTCCTGATGCAGGAGATTGAGCTGTGGGCACACCGGCACCCTTTCGGTGCGGATTCGAAACCATCGGCAACGCCACCATCCTGGTCTATGACCAGGGCATGCCGTTGCTCGCCACCGATCCGTGGATAGAAGGATCGAGCTATTTCGGAAGCTGGACGCTCAGCCATGAGATCCCGCCGGCGCAGATGCAGGCGGCGAGGCAGGCGCCCTTCGTCTGGTTCTCGCACGGTCATCCCGACCATCTCAATCCGGAATCGCTGCCACTGTTCCTCGGCCGCACCATCCTGCTGCCCGACCATCGCGGGCAGCGGATCCACGATGACCTGGAGCGCATGGGCCACACGGTGAAGGTGCTGCCGCAGAAGGAATGGGTCACGTTGTCGCCGCACGTGCGCGTGCAATGCCTGTCCGATTACTACCAGGACGCGATCCTGCTGATCGACGTCGGCGGGCGCCTGCTGGTCAACACCAACGACGCAATCGACCGCGGCTGGGGCCGCCATGTCCGGCGAGTGATCAAGGAGTTCGACAAGAGCTTCCTGCTCGCATTGATCGGCTACGGCGATGCGGACATGATCAACTACTACCGGGAGGATGGAAGCTTCATCGTCCCCAAGGCTGGACTGAAGCTTCCGGTCGGACGGATGGTCAAGCAAAGCGCCGAGAGTTACGGTGTCACTCACTACATCCCGTTCTCGACGATGCACAAGTACCAACGTGCAGATTCCCTGTGGGCCCATGAATACACCACGCCCATCTCGGACTTCGCCACCGGCTTCGAATCGAAGACTGTGGAACTGCTACCCGCCTTCACGCGCTGGAACTGCGAGAACGACGAACACTATCCCATCGACCCGAGGCCGAACGACGGCCGCGTGTTCGCGCCCATCGAATTCGGCGACGACTGGGGCGACGTGCTTAGTGCCGACGACCAGATCCAATGCCGCGCTTACTTCCAGCGTGTCGAACATCTGGCGACCTGGCTCGATTCGGTCGTGCTGCGCGTCGGCGCAAACGATTTCGAGATCCCGCTCGGGCGAGGCCACGACCGTAGCCTGCGCTTCGATGTGCCGCGCAACTCGCTCATGACCGCAGTCGAGTACCGGATCTTCGACGATCTACTGATTGGCAATTTCATGAAGACCACGTTGATTGGCACCTGGCCGCGCTCCGGGCTCTATCCGGACTTCACGCCCTACGTCGCGCGCTACTCGGACCAGGCCGAGGCGAATACGCGCGAGGAACTCGACGAGTATTTCGAGGCGTATCGCCAGCGCGACCCGATGGAGTTCTGGCGCCACAGGATGGAGATGAAGGCGATCGATTTCTTCCGGTCGTCGGTAGCGGGCGATTCGCCGATCTACTCCCGGGCCAAGGCTGTGTACTGGGCGCTGAAGCGCGCCGTGTGATGCCGCCAGGGTGATCTCGCGATGGCGCCTGCCGCGCACGACCGCGTTAGGGCGCCTCCACCGTGTAGCCCCTGGCCTGTAGCTTGGCGATGTAACCGTCCGGCTTGAGCAACTCCCGCATGGGCAGCACGGCGAAGGTGACGGCATTGTTGGCCAGCGCTTTTTCAGCGGTTCCCAGCCAGCGTGCCTCCACCTGCGCCTCGATGTCACCAGCGCGTTTGCGCAACACGCCGGCCTGTGCGGCGGCGCGCAGGCAAGCCTCGTTCTGGTCGCTGTAGGGGAGCGCGCGCAAGGCTTCCAGGTCACCTATCGCCCAGGCGTTGGCGCGCTCACGCATCGTGCCCAGGTCGGACTCCAGCCGCTGCAGGGTCTTACCAAAGCAATCCAGGTCGTCCAGCCTCGACTCGCGGAACTCCGTCAGGGCCACCTTCGGGTCGGAAATGGCGATCGTTACCAGCGGTGAAGTCTTGCTGACCTTGTACCGCCTGACCGCGCGATCGATCACAGGCGCGACCACGCCACTCTGTTTCAGGCCGGTGTCTTCGATCGCCTCCTGGTACAACTCCATCGCCGCGAACATGGGGCGCCATTGTTCGACTCCGGCGTCATTGCCCATGTACTTGCGCTTGAGCACCAGCCAGCGAGCGTACATGTCCGCCGGCACCACCTGCTGCAGCGTCTGGCCGTCCGGATTCTTGCGCGCAGCAAAGGCCTTGGGCAGCAGGGTCAGGCGCTGGAAGAAACCCACGTCGGCATCGATCCTCACTCCCGGCGATTCGATGTATTCCTGCGCCTGCGCGATCACCGCCTCGACATCGCGCGCCTCCCATTCCATGCGCTTGGGCAGCGGCGATATCGTGCCGAGAACCCACAGCGCATGATCACCCTTCGAGACCTTCCACATCCCCGGCCCCGGCTGCACGCCGCTGACGACGACGGTGTCGAGATCGCGGATCGGCGCCTCGGAAGGCGGCTGCTCCTGCGCGAACGCTCGGGAAATGGCCATGAAGGTCAGGCAGGAAACCAAAAGAACTCGGCGCATGGACGTCCTTGCTGCTTCGATCGGTTAGACGATCAGACTGCCACGGTGGTGTCCGGTTCCCAAACACACACAAAAAAAAGCGGACCGTTACCGGTCCGCATATCAACGCCCTCGACGCGGCGCAACGCAACGCCGCCCGGTTTCAACGGGCCGGCGCCACCATCGTGTCGAGGAACGCGATCAGGTCCGCCCGCAGCATCGGCGGATGCGACCGGAACGGAACGAGGACGTTCCGGACAAGTTCGCGGCTCTGTTCGGTGAGACTGTAGTTGCGTGCTAACAGATAGTCATCGATCAGGTCTGCTATCTCCTGCGGATTCGCAAGCGAAACGTAGCGCTCCATCGCATGTCTGTACTGGATGCTGCTCCGACTCATTGATACCCCCCGGCAAAGGCCCCTGTCACGTCATCGACGCTACGCGCGTCTACCTGACTGCGCGACGGATAACCCTGTGGGCAATCGGGATAACCCTGTGGACAACCGGTGGATTCGACGAACGGTAATTAACCGTCTGTGACGGACCGCAGGATTCTGATGATGAGGCTGCCTCGCCCGCGCAGAGAGAGTGAGCGGCGCCAGGCGGCGCTAAGGAGATCGGCTCGGAAGTCTTTCGCACTTCACCTAATCGTTGATTAGATGGTCGGGACGGCCGGATTTGAACCGACGACCCTCTGCCCCCCAGGCAGATGCGCTACCAGGCTGCGCTACGCCCCGACGTGTGCGATGTCCGCCCTCAGGCGGGCGTGAAGTATAGCGGTTTAACGCCGGATCCCGCCATGCGTCGGCGGATCTCCGTTGAAAAGACTGGAGCGGTTCAACGACGCAGCAGGTGCAGGACTTCTTCCAGCTCCATGCGCACCTGCTTGATGATCTGCGAGCTCAGCGCGGACTCGTCCTTGGCCGCCTCGCCTTCCAGGCGCAGGCGCGCGCCACCGATGGTATAGCCCTGTTCGTACAGCAGGCCGCGGATCTGCCGGACCATCAGCACTTCGTGGCGCTGGTAGTAGCGGCGGTTGCCGCGGCGCTTGACCGGATTGAGCGTCGGAAACTCGGTCTCCCAGTAGCGCAGCACGTGCGGCTTGACGTCGCACAGCTCGCTGACCTCGCCGATGGTGAAGTAGCGCTTGGCCGGGATCGGCGGAAGTTCTCGATTGCTGCCCGGATCAAGCATGCTCACCTCCGACGTAGGCTTCCACGCGTTCCTTCAACTTCTGGCCGGGGCGGAAGGTCACCACGGTCCGCGCCGAGATCGGGATCTCTTCGCCCGTTTTCGGGTTGCGGCCGGGACGCTGGTTCTTGCGACGCAGGTCGAAATTGCCGAAGCCCGACAGTTTGACCTGCCGACCGTGCTCGAGTGCCTCGCGCAGGGCGTCGAAGAACGAATCGACGAACTCCTTCGCTTCGCGCTTGTTCAGCCCGACTTCGTCGAACAGGCGTTCCGCCATTTCAGCCTTGGTCAGTGCCATCTGCTCTCCTTCCCAGCCTCAACCGCCCTACCTCAACCGCGGATCACGGCGCCGTGGCTGCGCTGCAGCGCCTCGGTCACCGAGGCCACCGCCGCGTCCACGTCGCGGTCAGTCAGGGTGCGCGTTTCATCCTGCAGAATCAAGCCCATAGCGAGACTTTTGAATCCCGGTTCCACGCCCTTGCCCTGGTAGCGGTCGAACAACACCAGATCGCGCAGGGCCGGGCCTGCGGCGGACCGAACGGCCGCGGAAACCTCGGCCCAGCTGACCTTTTCCGCGACGACGAACGCCAAGTCGCGTCGGACGGACGGGTACTTGGAAAGGTGGGTTGCCTGGGCGACGGTCCGACTGAACAGGGGGCCGAAATCGAGTTCGAAGGCGATCACTTCGGCGTCCAGGTCCAAGGTGCGCTGCAGGCGCGGATGCAACTGGCCGATCCAACCCAGGCGAACTCCGTCCCGGTACACGTCGGCCGAACGGCCGGGGTGCGCCCAGGCCGGCTGCGAGGCGCGGTATTCGAGCTCGGCCCCGGCCAGCGCGGCGAGGCTGTCCAGGTCGCCCTTGAGGTCATGGAAGCCCAGGCCCCGGGACGGCACGCTCCACTGCTCCGCCTGGGGGGAACCAATGGCGGCGCCCGCGATGCGACGGGTCTCGAGCGGCGCCTCGTTGCCGTTGGCGGCGAACACCCGGCCCAGCTCGAACAAACGGACCCGCGCCTGCTGACGTGCCGCGTTGCGACCCAGCGCGGCCACCAACCCCGGCAGCAGCGCCGTGCGCATCACGCCGAGTTCGGCGCTGAGCGGGTTGGCCAGCGGCACGCCACCGGCGTCGAGATTCCAGGCCTCAAGCAGTTGCGCATCGACGAAGGCGTAGTTCACCGCCTCCAGGTAATCGCGTGCCGCCAGTTGACGGCGCACGGCGGCTTCGTCGATGCGGGTCTCGCTCGGCGCAACCAGGCGCGAGGCCCCTCCCGGCAATGTGGTCGGGATGGCGTCGTAACCATGGATGCGCGCCACTTCTTCGATCAGATCCTCCTCGATCGCCAGATCGAAGCGACGGCTTGGCGGCACGACGCGCCAGCCTTCGGCTACGTTCTCCACGGACAGGCCAAGGCCATGCAGGATGCGACCGACCTGCTCGTCGGTAATCTGCAGGCCAAGCACCCGGGCCAGGCGCGCGCGGCGCAACAGGATCGGATGCGGCTGCTGCAGATGTTCGGGCAGCGCCGCTTCGACGACCTGTCCCGGCACGCCGCCGGCAATGTCGATGATCAGGCGGGTCGCGTATTCGATCGCGGTGGCGGGCAGTACCGGCGCGACACCGCGTTCGAATCGGTGGGCGGCATCGGTATGCAGACCCAGCTTGCGGCCGCGGCCGATGATGGCGGACGGCGCGAAGTGCGCGGCTTCCAGGAAGACGTTCTTCGTCGTGTCGGTCACGCGCGTGTCGAAGCCACCCATGATGCCGGCCAGCGCGACCACGCGGTCTGCATCGGTGATGGCCAGGAATTGGCCGTCGAGCACGACATCGCGGCCGTCGAGCAGTTTCACGCTTTCGCCAGCGCGGGCACGACGCACGCCTACCGGCCCCTTGAGCATGTCGCGATCGAACGCGTGCATCGGCTGGCCGAGTTCGAGCATGACGTACTGGGTGACATCGACCAGCAGCGACACCGGGCGGATGCCGCTGCGGCGCAGGCGCTCGGCCATCCACACCGGCGTCGGCACCGAAGCGTCGACGCCCTCGATCACCCGACCGCAATAGCGCGGCGCGTCGGCGCCCGCGTGAAGCTCCACCGCCAGGCGCGCCTGCGATTGCGGCGCAACCGGCGCGACTTCGAACGCGGCCACCTCGCCACCCGCCGCGGCGGCCACGTCGTAGGCAATGCCACGCACGCTGAAGCAGTCGGCGCGGTTGGGGGTGAGCTTGATCTCGATGGTGGCGTCGGGAAGACCCAGGTAGTGTGCAAGCGGCGCGCCAACGGGTGCATCGGCCGGCAGTTCCAGCAGGCCGGACGCATCCGGATCCACGCCCAGCTCCTTGGCCGAGCACAGCATTCCGAAGGACTCGACGCCGCGCAGCTTCGCAGCCTTGATCGCGATGCCGCCGGGCAGGTTCGCACCCACGGTCGCCAGCGGCGCTTTCAGGCCCGCGCGCGCGTTCGGCGCGCCGCAGACGATCTGCACCGTGCCGTTGCCGGTGTCGACCTGACATACCTGCAGGCGATCGGCTTCCGGGTGCTTTTCCGCGCTGAGGATCTGCGCAACGACGACGCCATCCAGCGACTCGCCCAGCTCGGCCACGTCCTCGACTTCCAGGCCGATCGCGGTCAGCGTCGCGGCGAGTTCATCGCGCGTGGCGTTGGTCGGAACGTGCTGGCGCAGCCAGTTTTCGGAGAACTTCATGTCTTGTTACCCGTAGGGCGGGCCGTGGCCCACCGGTTGTCCGTAGGGCGGGCCGAAGTCCGCCATCAAGCTTTCAAGGGTGACGGGCCCAGGCCCGCCCTATGCGAACTGGCGCAGGAAGCGCACGTCGTTCTCGAAGAAGCTGCGCAGGTCGTCCACGCCGTAGCGCAACATCGCGAAACGCTCGACACCCAGGCCGAAGGCATAGCCGGTGTACTTCTCCGGATCGATGCCGACGTTGCGCAGCACGTTCGGATGGACCATGCCGCAACCCAGCACTTCCAGCCAGCGCGTCGAACCGTCGGGCTGCTGCCAGGCGATGTCGACCTCGGCCGAGGGCTCGGTGAAGGGGAAATAGCTCGGGCGGAAGCGCATCTCGAAGTCGCGCTCGAAGAACGCGCGGACGAATTCGGCCAGCGTGCCCTTGAGGTCGGCGAAGCTTGCGTGTTCGTCGACCAGCAGGCCCTCGACCTGGTGGAACATCGGCGTATGCGTCTGGTCGCTGTCGCTGCGATAGACCTTGCCGGCGGCGATCATGCGCAGCGGTGGCTGGTGGTCGGCCATGTAGCGCACCTGCACGCCCGAGGTGTGCGTGCGCAGCAGGCGTCCGTCGCCGAAGTAGAAGGTGTCGTGCATTGCCCGCGCCGGATGGTGCGGCGGGAAGTTCAACGCCTCGAAGTTGTGCCAGTCGTCTTCGATCTCGGGGCCATCGGAGAGTTCGAAGCCCAGGCGTCCGAAGATGTCGGCGATGCGCTCGAGCGTGCGGCTGACCGGATGCAGGCCGCCGCGCGAGGCATTGATGCCCGGCAGGGTGATGTCGACGGTTTCGCCGGCCAGGCGCGCATCGAGCGCGGCATCGTCGAGTGCGACCTTGCGCTCGGTGAGCGCCGCGGCGAGCGCATCGCGCGCCGTGTTGATCGCTTCGCCGGCGGCCTTGCGCTGTTCGGGCGGCAATGCGCCGAGCTGCTTGAGCTGGGCGGTGACACTGCCGTTCTTGCCGAGCAGCGCTACGCGCAGGGCTTCGATCGCATCCGGCGAGTCCGCCGCGGCGATGTCGGTCAATGCCTGTTGCGTCAGTGATTCGATTCCACTCATAAACCGGCGAGTCTCCCAGACCACCACTTTCGTCGTCCCCGCGCAGGCGGGGATCCAGTGGCTTTGCCGCTGCTCCGACCGTATGACCGAGGCCCCACGCTACGAAGACACTGGATTCCCGCCTTCGCGGGAACGACGGCAATAAACCACGACCCAAAAACGAACATGGGGAAGGACTTGCGCCCTTCCCCATGCGTGTACTGCATTGTGCGCTCCGCGCTGCTCCCGACGAATCGGGAGGCGTGGACCGACCAACTTACGCCGCGAGCGCGCTCTTCGCCTTCTCTGCCAGCGCCGCAAAACCCTGCGCGTCGTGCACGGCGATGTCCGCCAGCACCTTGCGGTCGAGGGTGATGCCGGCCTTCAGCAGGCCGTTCATGAAACGGCTGTAGCTCATGCCGTTGATGCGGGCCGCCGCATTGATGCGGGTGATCCACAGCGAACGGAAATTGCGCTTCTTCTGCTTGCGACCGATGTAGGCGTACTGCAGGGCCTTCGTCACCGCCTGCTTGGCGACGCGGAAGACCTTGCGACGGGCGTGATAGTAGCCCTTGGCCTGCTTCAGGATTTTCTTGTGACGGCGACGCGCCGTAACACCACGCTTAACTCGTGCCATTTTTCAGTCTCCTCACAAATACGGAAGCATGCGGTCCAGACGGCCCGCGTCCTCGGCACGAACATGGTTCGTCTGCCGCAGGTTGCGCTTCCGCTTGGTCGCCTTCTTGGTGAGGATGTGGCTCTTGTTGGCGTGGCCGCACTTGTACTTGCCGGAAGCGGTCTTCCGGAAGCGCTTGGCCGCCGCCCGATTGGTCTTGATCTTGGGCATTGCGATGTCCTTTCGGATTTCGTGACTGGCCTGGGCGGTGGCTGTCGCCACTCTTTCCGTCCTGCCCTTGCCGGCTTGTAAGTCTTTGATCTTTAAAGAATCAAGACAGGTTCCTGATACAACAACTGCAAACCCGGCGAACCGGGCCGCGTATTATGCGGGCTCGTGACGGGCGTTGCAATCTTTCCTTTGAAAATCAGGGGCTTTTGACCGCCCCATCCCCGCCCGCGTAGACAGGCCAGGGCTTCCAAAGCAAAGAAGGCGCCTTCCGGCGCCCCCTCACCCCAGCCCTCTCCCGCAGGCGGGAGAGGGGATATCGCGCGGGTTACTTCTTCTTCGGCGCGATCATCATGACCATCTGGCGGCCTTCCAGGCGCGGCCGCGACTCGATCACGATGTCGTCGCCCAAGTCCGCCTCGATCCGGGCCGCCATTTCGCGACCGAGCTCCTGATGGCTCATCTCGCGGCCACGGAACCGGATGTTGACCTTGACCTTGTCGCCCTCTTCCAGGAACCGGCGCATGTTGCGCAGCTTGATCTGGTAGTCGCCTTCGTCGGTGACCGGACGGAACTTGAGTTCCTTGATCTCGACCTGCTTCGTCTTCTTCTTGGCCTCGTTGGCCTTTTTCTGCTGCTCGAAGCGGAACTTGCCGAAGTCCATGATCTTGCAGACCGGCGGATCGGCGTTGGGCTGGATTTCGACCAGATCCAGGGCCTCCTCCTCGGCCATGCGCAGCGCTTCGTCGCGCGTCAGCACGCCGATCATCTCGCCATCGCTGCCGATGACACGCACGCGCGGGACGCGGATTTCCTGGTTCTTTCGGTTCGGCTTTTCGGGGGTACTGATGTTGCAATCTCCGGTGGGGGTCGTACCGGTCGCGGGGGCGCGACCGGACCTGACACGCTGCGGGCGTTACTGTACGCCCTCACTGCGCAAACGCGAGGCGAACTCGGCGACGGTCATCGTCCCCAGGTCCTCCCCTCCTCGCGTGCGCACGGCGACGTGGCCATTTTCCTTCTCGCGGTCTCCGACCACCAGCAGGTATGGCACGCGCTGCAGCGTGTGCTCGCGAATCTTATAGCCGATCTTTTCGTTCCGCAAATCGGCATCGACCCGGAACCCTTGATTTGCAAGGGATTTCCGGACCTCGGCGACATAATCGGCCTGGGCGTCGGTGATGTTCATGACCACGGCCTGGATCGGGGCCAGCCAGGACGGGAACTGGCCCGCATGGTGCTCGATCAGGATGCCGATGAAGCGCTCCATCGAGCCGACGATGGCCCGGTGCAGCATCACCGGGTGGCGGCGCTGGCTGTGCTCGTCCACGTACTCGGCGCCCAGGCGCCCCGGCATCATGAAATCGACCTGCATGGTGCCCAGCTGCCAGGTCCGGCCGATGGCGTCGCGCAGGTGGTATTCGATCTTGGGGCCGTAGAAGGCGCCCTCGCCCGGAAGCTCCTGCCACTCCACGCCGGCCGCACGCAGGGCCGAACGCAGCGCGTCCTCGGCCTTGTCCCAGGTGGCGTCATCGCCCAGCCGGGGCTCCGGACGCAGCGCGATCTTCAGCTGCACGTCGGAGAAGCCGAACGTCTCGTAAACCGCCATGGCCTGGCGGTGGAACGCCGTCACTTCGGACTCGATCTGGTCTTCGGTGCAGAAGACGTGTCCGTCGTCCTGGGTGAAGCCGCGCACGCGCAGGATGCCGTGCAGCGCGCCGGACGGCTCGTTGCGATGGCATGCGCCGAACTCGCCGTAGCGGATCGGCAGGTCGCGGTAACTGTGCAGGCCGTGGTTGAACACCTGCACGTGGCCCGGGCAGTTCATCGGCTTGATCGCGTAGGTGCGCTTTTCCGACTCGGTGAAGAACATGTTCTCCTGGTAGTTGTCCCAGTGGCCGGACTTCTTCCACAGCGACACGTCGAGGATCTGCGGGCAGCGCACTTCCTGGTAGCCGCTGTCGCGGTAGACCTTGCGCATGTACTGCTCGACCACCTGCCAGATCGACCAGCCCTTGGGGTGCCAGAAGATCAGGCCCGGCGCTTCTTCCTGCAGGTGGAACAGGTCCTGCTGCTTGGCGATCTTGCGGTGGTCGCGCTTCTCGGCCTCTTCCAGCTGGGTCAGATAGGCCTTGAGGTCCTTGTCGTTGAGCCAGGCGGTGCCGTAGATGCGGCTGAGCATCTGGTTGTTGGAATCGCCGCGCCAGTAGGCGCCGGCGACCTTCATCAGCTTGAACGCGCGCAGCTTGTCGGTGCCCGGCACGTGCGGGCCGCGGCACAGGTCGATGAACTCGCCCTGCGAGTACAGCGACAGCTCTTCGTTGGCGGGAATCGACTCGATGATCTCGGCCTTGTATTCCTCGCCCATGCCGCGGAAGAACGCGACTGCGTCGTCGCGCGACTTCACGCTGCGCGAAACGGGCAGCGATTCCTTGACGATCTTCTGCATCTCCGCCTCGATCGCCGGCAGGTCTTCCGGCGTGAACGGGCGCTCGTAGGCGAAGTCGTAGTAGAAGCCGTTGTCGATGACCGGGCCGATGGTGACCTGCGCGCCCGGGAACAGGCGCTGCACGGCCTGGGCCAGCAGGTGCGCGGTGGAGTGGCGCAGCACGTCGAGGGCGTCGGGGTGCTTCTCGGTGACGATCTCGAGCGAGGCGTCGTTGGCGATGCGGTAGGTGGTGTCGACGAGTTTGCCGTCGACCTTGCCGGCCAGCGCGGCCTTGGCCAGGCCGGCGCCGATCGAGGCGGCGATCTCGGCGACGGATACGGGTTGTTCGAATTCGCGGCGGCTGCCGTCGGGGAGCGTAATGGCGATCATGGTCTGCTGCGATATGGCGGGCGCGCGTTGCGCGCTTGCGATGAAGGTGTGGCACAGGGCCAGAAACAAAAACGGCGCCGCGGCGCCGTCATTCAGGGGCGTCGTCGGCGTTCAGCGGTGGAGAATGGTAGTGCTCATGTCGCACGCTCGACCGGCGGTTTTGCCGCGGGCCACCTTTGTTCTGACTCCGGCCGGGTGGCCGGAACACCAGACAATAGTTGTGGCTGGACGCAGTCAAGTCAACGCCGGGAGCGCGCCGCGGCATGCGTAGCAGGCCCTGCGCGACCCACAACCCGTTGATTTGAAAAGCATCCGTCCAGCCCGGCATTCCCGGGAGGCAGAAGCCCGTCCGGGCCGCCTCATCCCTCCTGCAGCAACCCCAGCAGGCGCGCCCGGTCCACCGCATGCTTGCGGGTGGTGGCCGACAGTTTCTGGAACAGGTTCTTGAGATGCCATTTGACGGTCTCGCCGCTGACATCGAGGATGCGCGCGATCGCCTTGTTCGACAGCCCCCTGGCCAGCAGGCCCAGCACCTCGGATTCCTTCGACGTCAGCACGCCGTTGCGCACCAGCAGCGGTCTTTCCACCGCAGGCCGCGGACCCGCCGCGAGCTTTGATGCACGAGCGGGTTTCGGTTCAGCGACGACGACGCCCGCCTCCCAATCCTTGGCCATGTCCAACGCCAGCGGATGGGCATGGACCAGCAGCCAGGCATCGCCGGCCACGGTGGCCAGGTGAATGGCTTCCTTCAGCAATGGCTTGGCCGTCTCGTCTCCGCGTTTCCATGCGACTACCGAACGCAGCGTCATGATCGATCGCGTGTCGCCGTGGCGACGCAGCGAAGTCGCCAGCGCATCGCCGGCATCGAGCAGGCGTTCGGCTTCGTCCACGGCATGACGTGCCAGCGCGGCATCGGCCTTGGCGATCGCGGCCGCGAGCTGGCACTCCGGAAGCAGCGGACGAAGTTCGTCGCGCTGCATCTCGGCCACGGTCTCGTCGAGCGCCTTCGTCAGCGCGCTGATGGTTTCCCGGGCATTGTGCGGCGCGTGGATGCGGATGCGGTCGGCGAGACTGTGGATGCGCAGGCGCGGCAGTTGCCGGCGCTCGGCCAAAGCATCCATCTCTTCCAGCACCTGCAGCGCCCGCCGCTCGTCGCCTTCGCCCAGGGCGCTCCGCGCGAGCGTCTGGTAGGCCAGCAGGATGTTGTCGGGCGCGCCCCACTGCTCGATGACGTCGAGCCGGTTCGCGAGCAGCGACAGCGCCTCGCCCGGGCGCCCGACGCGCAACAGCGCGGCGGCCAGCACGGAGGCCTGTAGCGACGCGACCATGCTGCGACGCCCGCTCTCCTGTTCCGACTGCGCGACGACGTGGCGCAAGGTGGCGGCGGCCAGCTCGGGGTTGCCATCCCACAGGTGACTCATTGCGCGCAGCATGCGACCGAGCCCGGCAGCCAGCCGCAACGAGCCCGTTTCGCCGTGATGCTCGGCCTGGTCCAACAGTTCGCGCAGCGTGCGGGTGTCGCCGGCATGCAAGGCCGCCATCGCACGCGCGTTGAGGCTTGAAACGGCGTAGAGCGGCTCGCCGTGCTCGGGCAGCATCGGCAGCCAACGCGCCAGCAACTCCGGGAGCAGGCCGAGATGGTCGGCATAGATGGTGGCGCCGGCCGCAACCCGCGACGCCTCGACACGGGACGCCGGCGACGCGGCGGGATCGTCGATGACCTCGCGCGCGATCGGCAGGGCGTCGGCGTTGCGGTCGGTCGCCGCGAGTACGAACGCCGCCCCCAGCTTCAGTCCGGAATCGCGCGCAAGCATGGCCGCGGGGATCCGCTCCAGCCATTCCCTCGCCTCGGCAATCTTGCCCTGCGTGCCCAGCGTCCACAGCGATCGCGACGCGTAGGTCTGGGACAGCAGGTCATCGCCCGCCGCCAGCGCGTGCCGGGCAGCTTCGTGGAACCGCTCGTGCCTGGCATACCAGTGCGACACGCGCGCATGCAGTTCCGATTGTTCGTGCCGCGGCAGTTGCTCGAACCGGCTGAGCAGGAAGTCGCGCGCCAGCGGGTGCAGACGGACCCAGTCCGTATCCTCGCCGACGATCACGATCGGCGTCTCGCCGATGATCTGCTGCAGTTGCGCGTCGCCGTCAGGTTGGCCGCTCACCAGCTCGCACAGCTCGGCGTTGACATCGTCGAGGATGGCGATGCGCGTCAACAACGCCACCGTCGATGCAGGCAGGCGCGAGAGCAGCGATTCAACGAAGTAGTCCTGCAGGTGGCCGCGCCGCGCCGACAGCGAACGCACGGCCGCACCTGGATCCGCGTCGTGCTCGGCCATTGCGATCGCCAGTTGCAGGCCGATCGGCCAACCCTCTGTGGCTTCGTGCAGCAGCGCTCGCTCGTCAAGCGTCAGCTTGGGGCCGAGGCTTTTCTCCAGGATCGAGAGCGACTCCTCGAAACGCAGCCGCAGATCGTCGGTGGACAGCGTCGCGAGATTGCCCTTTGCCGCCAGTTCGGCGACGCGCAGCGGCAACGCCGCGCGCGAGCCGATGGCCACGCTGAGGTTTGCCGGTGCGTTCAACAGCAGGTACTGCACGCAAGTGCGCACGGTCGCCGCCGGTAGGCGCTCGGCTTCGTCGATGACGATGACCGTCTGCGCGCCGCGCTGGGCGATCTCCGACAGCAGGTCGGTCAGCGCCGCGATGCCGGAGCGGGTGGAGCCCGGCCCGAGCCGACCGCTCGCGCTGTGCACCGATCGGCTCAGCGCCGTGACGAAGCGGGCCGGATCGTCCTCGGCATCGCAGCCCACCCAGGCCACGACGGCACCGTGTTCCAGCCAGCGGCGCCGCCACTGCAGCAGCACCGTGGTCTTGCCGAAGCCGGCGGGCGCGACCAGCTGGATGGCGGTGCGTTCGTGGACGTCGTCCCAGAACTCCATCAGCCGCTCGCGCTCCACCGCCCCGCGCGGGAGGCGCGGCGGCGTGATCTTGAGGGTGATCTCGGAGTCGGACATGACGGCTTGTCGGACGGGGGCACCGCGCAGCCGCAGCTTACCCGACTGTCCGAAAGGGGTTTTCACCCGACCCAGAGCGCCTGCCATGGGATCGATCCGAAGCCTGATCTGGTGGCCCAGTGCCGCAGGACCACCGTCCGCAGTCGCTGCGCTCAAGCGATATCGCCGCATACCTTCACCGTCCCGGATGGAATCAGCCAGCGTGTCGGCCGGACCAGTGGATGTGCGTGATCTTCCAGCCATCGGCCGTCCGGGTGAGCAGCATGGTTTCGGTCATCACTTCGACCGCCGAAGCGTTGTTCGGATAACGCAGGCTGCTTTCGCTCACGACCCAGCCGAGGTTGGCGCCGGCCTTGACGTCGCGGCGTAGCAGTTTGTGCTCGACGGTGCCGAGCGCGACCGCATCGCCTTTCGCCGCGCCGTTGATGTAAGTGTCCCGATCGCCGAGCACGTGGCCGTTGGCAAGCACCATCGCGTCTGGCGTCATCAACTGGCGCGCGGCTTCGAGCCGTCCGCCGGCCAGTGCGGTCAGGAAGGTATCGACCACCTGCACCGCTTCATTGGCGGCGGGTGAGCGCTGCACGTCCGCCTGTGCGGCCGGACTGGGCGCCGACGGCTCGGGCGATTTTGCGAACGCGGTTCCGGCGACGACGGAGGCCAGGGCGAGGGATGAAGCGAGAAGCAGCTGACGCACGCGGAGGTACCGGTCAGTGGGGGGAGGGTCATTGGCGCGTGTTCCGCCCCCCGACGCGCCCCCCTGTGCGGGGGGTGTCAGCCACCGGGGTTGACTGCAATGTCGGCCCCCGTTGGCGCAATGGCCCAACGCTGGTTCGGCCGTCGCCGATTCATTTTTTCTTGGGGAATTTTTTTCGTGAATACCGCTCGTCGTCACAACAAGACTCCGGTCCGCGCGACCCTCACCGCGGCCGTGCTGTTGGCCATGGCCGCACCGGCGGCCTTCGCGCAGGACTGCGCCGGCACCACCCCCGACCGGACCCAGTGCAGCGGCGCCTCGGCCACCGGCGCATTCGCCACCGCGGTCGGCAACCTCGCCACCGCCACCGGCATCAACAGCTCGGCCTTCGGCTACAACGCCCGGGCCCTGGGCGGCAGCAACAACACCGCCATCGGCAACGGCGCGACCGCCGGCAGCGCCACCGCCACCGTCAACAACGCCACTGCGGTCGGCAACGGCGCCAGCGCCACCGGCAACGACAGCTCGGCCTTCGGCTCCGGCGCCATCGCCAGCAACAGCAATGCCTCGGCCTTCGGCAAGGGCGCCACTGCCAGCAACACCGACGCCACCGCGGTCGGCGTGGGCAGCATCGCCAGCAACACCAGCAGTTCGGCGTTCGGCCGGCTTGCCAACGCCGGCGGTACTTCCGCCACCGCCGTCGGCCGCCAGGCCAACGCGCTCGGCTCGAGCTCTTTTGCCGCGGGCCACAGCGCCTCGGTCAATGCCCTCGGCACCAGCGGCACCGCCGTCGGCAACAGCGCCCAGGTGATCGACAAGTACGGCGCCGCGTTCGGCGCGATGTCCAAGGCCGGCGCGTACGGCACCGCCATCGGTACCCTGGCGCGGGCCACGGGTCCCGCCATGTCCACGGCCGTCGGCGCCGCGACCGAGGCGTCCGGTAAGTTCGCCATCGCGCTCGGCATCGATTCGCACGCCACGAAGCAGAACACGCTCGCCGTGGGTTCCTATGCCCGTGCGTTGGAGAACTACGCCATCGCGATCGGCACCGGCGCGTACTCCACGGGCGCCTTCTCGATGTCGATCGGCAACGAGGCATACGCCAACGGCTTCGACGCCACCGCCATCGGCTACTCCGCGGCGGGCATCGGCGAAGAGTCCATTGCCGTGGGCTCCTACTCCTGGGCCAGCGGACAGGCCGGTGTCGCAATGGGCTACCTGGCCACGGCGGCCGAGGACTACACCACGGGCATTGGCGCGCTCGCCAATGCCTACAGCTTCGCCAGCACGGCGCTGGGCGCCTATTCCAATGCGTTCGGCAAGTTCAGCAACGCCACCGGTGCCTATTCCTGGACCGCCGGCGACTACGCCAGCGCCACCGGCGCCTACAGCACGGCACTGGGCCGGATGAGCACCGCCGAAGGCACCTACGCCGAGGCCCGTGGCGGCTACAGCAGCGCCATCGGCGCCTACAGCCTCGCGGTCGGTGAGTTCAGCACCGCCGTGGGCTCGCTGGCCGTGGCCGGCGGTACTTCCAGCGCCGCGCTCGGCGACACCGCCACTGCGCTCGGCGATTACAGCAGCGCCGTCGGCGCCTACAGCATGGCCACCGGCCTGGGCAGCAACGCGACCGGTTACTACGCCACCGCCTCGGGCGACGGCGCTTCGGCCATCGGCATGAACAGCCAGGCCACCGGCATCGACAGCGTCGCACTGGGCTCGTTCTCGATCGCCGACCGCGACAACACGGTCTCGGTCGGCGCCGCCGGTGCCGAGCGCCAGATCACCAACGTCGCCGCGGGTACCGAATCGACCGACGCGGTGAACAAGTCGCAGCTCGACTCGCTCGCCTCGTCCATGGCCGGCGTCAGCGAATACTTCGTTGCCGAAGGCGCCCTCGACGGCAGCGATGCCGCCTACGCCACTGGCGGCCGCTCGATCGCATCGGGCGCGGAATCGAAGGCGACCGGTTCCTGGTCGTCGGCCTTCGGCACCGGCGCGCAGGCGACCGGTGGTTTCTCCACCGCGCTCGGCGGCGGCGCGTTCGCCTACGGCTACGAGAGCACCGCGGTCGGCTTCCTGTCGGAAGCGCGCGGCGACTACAGCGCGGCGTTCGGTTCGGCGCTGGCCTTCGGCCAGGGCACGACGGCGCTGGGTACGTGGGCGTTTGCGGGCGGCGACTTCGACTGGACCGGCGCAGGTGGCCGTCCGGGCAACATCGTCGAGATCGTGAACGGCACGGCAGTCGGCTTCTCGGCCTCGGCCTCGGCGGACGATGCGACCTCGCTCGGCGCCAATGCCAAGGCGCGTGGCGTGGCCAGCACCGCGATCGGTTCGGGCGCGAAGGTTGACATCGGCGTCGACAATGCCGTCGCGCTTGGCGCCGGTTCGTACAACGATCGCGCCAACACGGTCTCGGTTGGCGCCGCTGGTGCCGAACGCCAGATCACCAACGTCGCAGCGGGTACGGAAGACACCGATGCGGTCAACCTCGCCCAGCTCGACACCAGGCTGGCCGCAATCGGCGCGGACACGTTCGCCCAGCTCGACAGCGTGGCTGCCGCGCTCGGTGGCGGCGCCATGATCGACGGCAACGGTCTGCTCGGTTCGCCCACCTACAACATCCAGGGCGGCAGCTACAACAGCGTCGGCGATGCCTTCGCCGCGTTCGACTCGTCGCTGAGCAGCCTGACCACGCGCATGGACTGGATGGAGAGCAGCCCGGGCTACGGCCTGCCGATGGGCGACGGCAACGGCCTGGCCATCGGTAGCGGCAGCCACGCGGAAGACGCTCGTGACACCGCCTACGGCACCGGCGCCGCCGTGCATGCCGACGGCAGCACCGCGCTCGGCAGCAACAGCGTGATCGATGCTGCCGCGACCAATGCGGTCGCCGTGGGTGCGGACACCCACGTCAGCGCCGCCAGCGGCACCGCCATTGGCCAGGGCGCCACGGTCAGCGCCGCGGGTGCCGTGGCGATCGGCCAGGGCTCGGTGGCCGACCAGGCCAACACCGTGTCGATGGGCAGCGCCACGCAGCAGCGTCGCGTGACCAACGTCGCCGCCGGCACCGCCGCGACCGACGCCGCCAACGTCGGCCAGATGCAGGCCGCTGACGCGCAGACGCTGGCCTCGGCCCGCACCTACACCGACACCACCGCCACGCAGACGCTCACCCGCGCCAACAGCTACACCGACGCGGCCGTGCAGCAGCTGGACGACCAGTTCACCGGCATCGGCCTGCGCCTGGACGAGCAGGACGAGCGCATCGACCGCGAGGGTGCGATGAACGCGGCGATGATGAACATGGCGATCAACGCGGCCAACAGCCGCAGCGAGCATGGCCGCATCGGCGTCGGCGCAGGCTGGCAGAACGGCGAAAGCGCGTTGTCGGTCGGCTACTCCAAGCAGATCGGCGAGCGTGCATCGTTCTCGGTCGGCGGAGCGTTCAGCAGCGACGACACCTCGGCCGGCGTCGGCTTCGGTATCGATCTGTAAGACAGGGGTCCGCGGCGCTCCGGGGGGGGCGCCGCACAGGCACGCCGTGTCGGTTCCGCGTTCGCGCGGGCCGGCACGGCGTTTTTGTTTTGGGGATGGCTGCCGCGGCAGGCGGAATTTCACGCCCTGCCGTTGCAGGCGGAATTGAGTTTGCAAGCCGGCGGCGCCCTGCCCGCTTCCGGCTTGCCCGTCTTCCGCGTCCGCTCGTCATCCCCGCGAAGGCGGGGATCCATTCCCAGTGGCCTCATGAACGTCGAGCGTCCGGCCGCAGTAGGCGGCATCGTGCGGAAACGCCGCGCCTTTGTGACTTCCTTCTTCGACCGTGCAGTGCCGAGCTGCATCAGCGGAGAGAAAAGCCCGGGCGATGCAGATGGGGAACTGCATCCATGAAGAAAAAAGCCCGGCCGATGGTGAAATCTTGTCCATCGCCGCAGAGAAAAGCCGCACCGGCACAGCTCCGGGCCGGGCGATCACCGCTGGAGCGCGGCATCGATGGAGAAGAAAGCTCCGTCGATAGGGAAAGAAGCCTCACCCATCAAGAAAAAAGCTCCGTCAACGGAGACAAACGCTCCATCGACGGAGAAAACTTCCGCGTCGCGGCAGCCTGCCGCCGCAACGGTGCCGCGCCAGGCCCCGCGAGCGAGACCTGGCCCGGCATCACGCCGCCGTCAGGCCGACGTGGCGGGTTCGGCGGCCCGGCGCCCGCCCTTGCCGAAACGCGCCGACAGGCTCTGCCGAAGGGTCTCCAGTCCCTGGTTCCTGCCCGATACCTTCAACAGCGCATAGCCCTCCAGCGCGGCGCCCATAACGTCACTGCCCAGGGCAATGTCCGTGTCCCGCAGGCGGTCGCTGAGTTGTTGCATGCGCACCAGGCGCGGACGCAGGACATCGATGGCGCGCAGATCGGCCTGTGCCTCGTCCAGGTTCAAGCTGGGGGGCACCACCTGCCGGTTCTGCGCCAGCACGTGCAAGGTCTGCCGGCAGAACGCCTCGGACTTGTCGCCCATCTTCGCAAGGGCGCGACGCTCGTCCGGTTGCAGGGACAGCAGTGCGCCCATGCGCGTTTCCAGGATGCTCAACGCATCGTCGATCGCACCGAGGTCCTCATCGGTCCAGTGCAGGGAAATCAGGTTCTGGCTCATCACTTGCTCCTTGTGGATTCAACCGATTGCGTGGCGCCCGCTGACGCCACACCACCACCCGACCACATCGCGCGGGCCAGGCGCATCAGATAAGTCTGAAAGACGTGCGAGCGCTATCCCCGCCAGCGAATGGCGCCGATCCCCTGCGCATGGCCGTTGCCCGGTCGGTGGAAGCTGTGCACCAGGGCTGCCGCCGATAGCGCCAGCGAATTCGCAGGTGTCTATCCCCCATAACCGAGGCGATATCTTTTATCCGCCCGTTTTCGGGTGCGGGAGTTGAACGATGCCCCAAACACGCCGCTCGGAAACGGAGGACAACGTCTTGATGCTGCAGGCGCCCCCACCATTGACGGCCCCTCCCGGGAGCCTGAACATCCGGCGCTATCCCCCGGATTCGGGGACTGCTAGGCGTTAGGTGCCATGAGATTGTTCATCGCAGCTCTGCTTCTTTTTCTTCCGGGTCTCTCGTCGGCCCAGGAATGCACATGCAACGCCGTCACCTCGGATCCAGTCGACTGGGCGCGTACCAAGTATCAAGGCTCCACGTACGTCTTCTTTGGCCGGGTCATTTCTGTCGCCCCGCCGCTACTGGATGCCAACGAGGTTCATGACCAGCCAACCGTCGCTGTCCTCCATGACTACAAGGGGCATTTCCCTGGCGGTGAAGTGCGCGGAGCTGAGTGCGGCTCCGCAATCCTTCCCGGAGAGAGTGCGGTGTTCTTCTTGGATGGGTACGGCCGCATCAAGTCCTGCTCTATTGGCGTTTCGGGCCTCACCGAGCGAGAGATCCAAAAGGTGGTGCTTGAGGTGTCCCGGCATGGCACCTAACAATTCATTCAAGCCGAAGCCGCTTCGCGGCTCGGCTTAACTCAGGCGCTAGATTTCATGAGAAAGATTGTCGCAAACGCAATCAGTCTTTTCATTATGGCGATCGCGGTCGCGAGTATGAGCACGGAGTCTTTCTACCCTAAGCTCATCACGTTTGCATTGGCTGCGCCAATCGCGCTCCTATCAGCTATTTGGCTTAGGAATGGGATTGCTCCTTACGAAGTAAAACCATCATCAAGATCATTCGGAAGACGTGACAATCGCGGGCTACGTACGGTGGTCTTAGTAATGATGGCGGTTTTTACGTACTTGGCGCTCGTTTACTGCGTGGCGCCTTTTTTCGCAGTTGGCTCGGGTCAATCCCAGTACCGCTTGGGAGTCGTCAATAACTGGGAGCCATACTCCAACCGAGCATTTACGCGCAGACGGTCCGGCCAGTGCGCAAGGCTACATGCCTCCATCCAGACAGGAGACGGCCCATTGAGCATGTCTCGGTGCATAGGCAATAGCTATCCGGTTGCCTACGGGAGCGGCTCCGCGATATTCATTGAAACGGTGGAATCGCCGTTTGGAACGATTGTGACTGGTCAGATACGCTAGTCGCCATGAAATCTAACAATTCATTCAAGCCGAAGCCGCGTCGCGGCTCGGCTTAGTTCAGGCGTTAGGTGCTACGAGGAATTCGCAGTCATGGGGCTTTTGACTTTCAGCATCAACGTCACCCTCGATGGTTGCGTCGACCACCGGGAGGGGATCGCCGACGACGAGACACATGCCTTCTTCACCCGCCTCATGGACGAAGGCGGGGCGATGCTGTGGGGCCGCGTTACCTACGAGATGATGGAGAGTTACTGGCCGGCAGTCGCCCGAGGCGACGTGGAGGCACCGCCCGCGATCCGCGAGTGGGCGGTCAAGCTGGAGACCAAGCCGAAGTACGTGGTGTCGTCGACGCGAAAGGACTTTCGGTGGAACAATACCCACCACATCGCCGGCGATCTTCGCACGGAGGTGCAGAAACTGAAGGACGCGACTCCGGCCGGTGTGCTCCTTGGTAGCGGCAAGCTCGCGACCGAGCTGGATCGGCTGGATTTGATCGACGAGTACATGTTCCTCGTCCACCCCAGGATCGCCGGCCACGGCCCGACCCTGTACCAGAGTGGACTGCCTAGTACGCGACGGCTCGATCTGGTCTCCGCGAAGCCGCTCCGCAGCGGCGCGGTCGCCATGCACTACCGGCGCGAGCGCGGCTAACCATTCATTCAAGCCGACGCCGCTTCGCGGCTCGGCATAGTTCAGGCGTTAGGCCGTTCTGAACCACGACCGCTTAC
This sequence comes from Lysobacter niastensis, assembly GCF_031457115.1. Classification (GTDB taxonomy): domain Bacteria; phylum Pseudomonadota; class Gammaproteobacteria; order Xanthomonadales; family Xanthomonadaceae; genus Lysobacter_J; species Lysobacter_J niastensis_A. The sequence goes on along the minus strand of NZ_JAVDVY010000001.1, from coordinate 1,211,327 downwards.
CTTAAAAAACAACAGGTGTTCTGCATGCTCGTACATTTGTTTCGTGGACCCGGCCGTATCTTTGGCTTTAGCCAGGATGAGTCCGGTGTCAATCTTCCTCAGAAGTTTTCCCCATGGGCTCATTTCAAAACCGTTGAAATGCGGGAAGGTGAGCCCATGCCAGGCGTAGATGTCGGCGAATGCCTTCAGGACTTGGGCACCTATGGTGTCCATGTCACCGACGCGCATGTGCGCATCACAGAGCAGGTCGTTCTTGGCAACATGTCCAACGAGTAGATAGGTCATGCACCCGCGGCCTAACAATTCATTCAAGCCGAAGCCCCTTCGTGGCTCGGATTAATTAAGGCGTTAGGCCCCGCTATGCATGATGGCGATATCGACTACTCCAGGTACACACTTCTCGAACTTGAGGAAGCATTCGCTGGCATCAACAAGCATAAGTACCCGAAGAATTATGCAAATCTGTGCTCCGCATACGAGCTGTTAGGATCAACTCTTCCGTCTCCGCCACAAGCTGAGAACTCTGCTGCGGTTGACGACATCGAGGAAGATTGGCCGCAGCCAAAATACGACGAGAACGGACGCTACATTCCCAACCTCATCCCTAGTGGCGAGCGCGCCAACCACATCATCTTTTCGCTGCTTCTCTTCGCATATGGCGGCTACGGCGTGTGGGTCAATGATCTCTATATTCCTGGCAAGCGATCACGGGGAGTCCATCTCCATGACGTCCCGGCCTGGCTCATGTGCGGGGCAATGATTTGCGCCTGCATAGTCATGCTGTCAGTTGTGGCGGATCATTACGACCGCCGTAACAACGAAAGGCATTACCGCATTTTTGCCGAGGTCGGGAAGTTCTTTGGTTGGGCGCTGTTTGGTGTGTCCTTGTTCTGGGCCATTTTCCAGTGAGGCCTAACAATTCATTCAAGCCGAAGCCGCTTCGTGGCTCGGATCAATTAAGGCGTTAGGCCCCAATGGAAAGACGTGCTCGTTGGTACGTACTGCTAGCTGCAATCGGCAGCGTCATCATTGCCTGCGCCACATTGCTCCAATACATTTATGCGCATCGCACTGGCGAGCCCGCCGGTTACCTTCCCCTTACTCTTGGGTCCATGGCAACCGGGCTGCTGGTTGCAATGTTCAGCCGCCTAGCCGCGCCAAAGTCCACGACCCTCGTCATCGCAGTCATCGGCCTGGTTGCGTCCGTGACTTTCGCGGCCATTCTTGTGGTTACCCTCATATGGGGTTTCGGCAGCTAGGTTCCCGCAGCTCACGGCTCGGTTAACTCATGCGTTAGGCCCTACCGCACTGTTCGTGACTGTAGAGGCCTGACAATTCACTCAAGCCGCTCCATGCCGCAGTGCCAGGAGATGCAGCTATGCGCATAAAGCGTCAGGTGCTGTTCGTCCAAGGCGGAGGCGAAGGCACTCATGATGACTGGGACGCCAAACTTGTAGAGAGTCTGAGGTCCGAGCTAGGGCCCACCTACGAGATCCGCTATCCACGCATGCCCAATGAAGATGACCCGAGCTACGTCAAATGGAAGGCGACGCTTGAGAAGGAGCTAGCGGCCCTGAACGACGACGCGGTCCTCATCGGTCACTCGATAGGTGGAACAATACTGATCAATGCTCTCGCTGAGCACCCGCGAAAGCGGGAATTTGGCGCGATCTTCCTGATCGCGGCACCTTTTGTTGGCGAGGGTGGCTGGCAGAGCGACGGCTGGAAACCTCAGCCCGAACTCGGCGGGAAGCTTCCCAGAGAAGTCCCAATCTATCTCTACCATGGTCTCGACGATGACACCGCGCCACCGTCGCACGCCGAACTGTTTGCGCACGCGATTCCACAAGCCCATCTCCGTCACTTGCCAGGTCGAGATCATCAGCTCAACAATGATCTGAGCGAGATTGCCGCGGTGATCAGATCGTTGGCGTCCGATGCGACCCCGCGGTGCTAGCTTCTTGGTCTTTGGGCACCCGGCCTAATAATTCATTCAAGCCGAAGCCACTTTCGTGGCTCGGCTACTCAGGCGTTAGCGAGAGTCCCCATGCAAAACCTCGAGCAATTCTTCGGCGCATGGTTCCACCAAGACTGGCAACTTGATGCAGAGTCCTGGCAAGCCGTTGCAAGACAATTCGCGGAGTCAGATGGATCAGCGGCGGCAACCTCGGCCGCAGACTCAATTCTTGCTCTCGTGCAATCGGAGCCAGATGATGCAAGCCTTGCCGCTAAGCTGTCCCAGCTTGGGTGCGAATACTGGCCAGGTGCCGAGCAAGACCTGCGGCCTTGGCTGATCGCACTGGCTCACGAGCTTCGGCGAGTTGCAGGCAGTTAACAAATTCACTCAAGCCGAAGCCGCTTCGCGGCTTGGTTTTAGGTTGTTTGCCTGCAGTGAGACTCAGCCCGGGACGAGGTCGGCCAAGATCTGGATAAGCTTATCCCTACTTGTCTCAGCGGCCGACTGCTCTCCAAAGAGAATGTTGAAGTTTTGCCCACCGATCATGTGTACCGTGTAGCCGAACCCGTCTGCTCCGTTTGGCTTAACTATCGACACGGCGCAGATGTGGCTCAACCTGACTCCGACTTCCCCAAGCTCATGCCACTGTACGGTGCTCACGGTACTTCCCTCGCCATGTGGACAATGTTCAATAACGACCTGTGAGACAAATTTGGGACAGCCCCGCCCAAAACTGCCAGACCCGCTGGGGTTAACCCATATCCGACAGCGGGCGCCGGCACTAAGCCCTCCGCCTTTCGGGTAGTGGATTAGGGGGCGTGGGGATGCCCGCTCCATCGAACCAACCATTGCCGAGGTCCGATTCCAAGCCGCCTCCCTCTGCCTCATAGTTGATGGTCAACTCCTCGTGCGCCTCGATATGGCGCACGGCGATGAAACGCATGCAGCCAGTATCCGGAAGGGCTTCATAGCGGAGGTTGGAAGGATTGTCGTGGTTGTACATGCTGCCATAGCCGAGCGCGAGCGCAGACGATGGAGGGCCCTTGGCGAGCTTGCTCCAGCAGTAGACGTAGTTCCGCAGCGCTCTCGGCAATGCTCTGAGCTGCGTCAGCACAAGGGCGGGGCAAAGCTCCACGACCTCGCCTTCGGTAATCGGGCGAGAGGCGAACACGCCTCGACCCTTCGGCGTCCCGGTGTCTTTCAAGTAGCCGAGCGAAACAAACGTCTGCATATGTTGCTCGTGGGGCTTGGGCTATGTAGCAAACGAACTGAGCGGCTTTTCGTCGCTGCCGCTATGGGAGTGGATCGCGGGCTTGCTGGCGGGCGGGGTATTTGGCACATTCGTCGGGGCAGCTTTGGCGTGGTGGCTCACCGTGTATCGGCCTAACAATTCCTTCAAGCCGAAGCCGCTTCGCGGCTCGGCTCAATTGGCGTGCGCTATGCAATTCTCGGGGATCGAAGCAGCGAGCAACTGTGCAACCTGCTCGGAAATCTCGGCGAATAATTGGGCTTCAAGGGCCGCTTGGATTTCCGCCGATTCGGTGGGGCTCAGCACCATTGGATCCGCTTCACCTAAGAAGGATAGCGGCCCGTGCAAATCAGTGGCGTAGTGCGGAGGTAGCATGCAATCTGGCACGACGAGCCAAGCACGATTCTCGCCTGCGTAAAGTCGATAGGACATAAGAGGCCTCTCGTATGCAGAGAGCTGCACGGAAGCTCTGGGAGCGACGATGAGGCGACAAATCACCGGGTGCGCTTCCACTATACGCCTGTCCCAGACAGACGCCCGGCGGGGGGCAGCGGCCCATCCCTCTGACGGGTCCGTATATCAGGTAGTCAGGCCGCTTGAGGTGTCGCTATGAGCTACGGTGAAATCGGCTTCTTGTTAGGTGCGCTGCCTGGCATGGGGCTTATTTTGCGAAACATGCGGCAAGGCCGGTCCCTTCAGAAGCGTGTTGAAGCAGTGGCATGGAAAGACCACGACTGGAACGACACTCAGCTAAGCCATGAACAGCAACTCAGGCTCATGACAAATCCCCAGCGATACATAGACTCAGATGACAGCCCCGAGATGGTTGAGGCTAAGAAGCAGCTCATCGCGGCACTCCCGGCGTTCTGGTGGCGGCATTGGACCGGTGGTGCGGTAGTGTTTGCTGGCGCAATCACTGGCACAGTTATAGGCAATTCCATTGGCTAACGTGTGCAATGGAGCGGCTCATTCAGGCCGAAGCCGCTTCGCGGCTCGGCTTAGTTCAGGCGTTAGGCCTTACATGGAGAGTTCAACGATGCTCAGAAAAGCTGCTCTTGCCCTTGGCTTTGCGATCCTCTTGGGCGGATGTGCCGCATCGGGGGGTAGCCACTCTGTGGCACGCATCGATGCTTCTAGCGAAGCAGCCGCCGAGGCCTCTTACAAGGCAATGATGCGGCAGCTTTCCGAACCCAAGAAGCGGCAGCTCGGGCTAGCGGTCGTAATGCTCAACATGGTGGGCGTCAATAGCGTCTATGAGGTGATCAATAACCCGGAACTGAAGGCTCCGTCAGTGGGGCGCATTAAAGATCGGGTGGCCGGCATGTCTGCGGACGAGATCATTGCGCTCGCGGCCAAGACGTCTACGGTACGCATCGAGGCAGTTGAGACTACTCGGCAGTAATGCCTGACAATTCATTCAAGCCGAAGCCATTTCGCGCCTCGGCTCAATTCAGGCGTTAGGCCTCGTATGAAAGACTCTTGTGCTCAGGAAGAGATAGACAAGCTCATCGCGGGCTTCTTCGCAGCCTTTGACAATCGCAATCGCACACCGGCCCTCGCCTCTGTCCTGGGCTGCTTTGCCGAAAAAGCCGTGATTGCTCGTTCCTCAAAGTCAGATACCCAGCTCTATACGGCCGGTGAGTTCGCACGGCCGCGCATTGAGCTGCTTACGGGGGGCTCACTCGTAAATTTCCACGAGGCGGAGACCAGCTCTACTACCAATATCTTTGGCGGCATTGCTGTCCGCACATCGCGCTATCGCAAAGCGGGTCTGTTGAACGGCAATGTATACGCTGGCGCCGGCACAAAATGCTTTCAACTGGTCGCGCTCGATTCTGGCTGGCGTATTGCATCGCTAGCTTGGACAGATGACGAGGCCTGACAATTCATTCAGGCCGAAGCCGCGTCGCGGCTCGGCTTGGTTCAGGCGCCAAGCCTTAACGGGCCCGCTGGCGACGGCCCCGCGCGGGCTCAGGCCCCGCTGGCCGCTGCAAGCGGCAGTACGTCGGCGCCCGCGGCCTCATCCTCATAGGCGCGAACCAGGTCCGACAGCAGCGCCTGCACCGGCGCCATGCCGGCCGCGTAACGCCGCCAGCCGCCGACATTGCGGGTGTGGATCGGCTGGCGCAGCTGCAGCGTGCTGGCGGTCGTGGTGACGGTCTTGTTGGCGAGGATGTCGGTGACGCCCTCGACCTCCTGCAGCCCCAGGTAGGCCTGCACGCGCCGCGCCTCGACGTCCGGTTGCGACACCAGGTCCTCGTAGCGCACGTCGAGGATCCGGCCCGGGGCGATGGCGTGCCAGTGCCGCATCAGCCGCGCGTAGTTGCGGTAGTGCGTGGCCAGCTCGTCCAGCGCGTAGCTGTACGGGTAGTACTTGTGCGCGAACAGCTCCTTGAGGTTGGAGAAACAGCTGTCCAGCGGATGGCGGCGCAGATGGATGATCTTGGCGTGCGGCAGCGCCTTGAGGATCGCGCCGCACCACTGGAAGTTCATCGGGTGCTTGTCGACGTAGAAGGTGCTGCCTTCGGCGCGCCACGCGGTCTTGGCCAGGTAGCGCTGGCCGAGCAGGTTGGCGTCCAGGCGCGCGACGTACTCGCCGATGTCCTGCTTCAGCGTGAGCGACAGCCGGCGGTTGTTGACCCACTGCATCTGATCGCGGAAGTCGTTGAGCTCGCCGCAGGTCTTGATCTGCGGGTGGTTGCCGAGGATGCGCTCCAGCAGGGTGGTGCCGGTGCGTGGCATGCCCACCACGAAGATCGGCGTGGTGTCGGTCGGCACGTCCGCGCACTGGTCGAGAAAACCGCCCGACGTGGCCGCGATCAGACCGTCATAGGCGGCGGTCTCCTGCGCGGCGTCGTGCACGGTGACGTTGCGCCGCGCCTGCGCGCCGGCCATCAGCGACGCCCACGCCTGGTCGGTCTCGCCGAGGGTGTCGAACTCCTTGAACAGGCCGTAGTGCAGGTAAGTGACGTCGTCGTTCTCAAGTCCGGGCTGCTCCAGCGCCGCGCGCATGCGCGCCACGCGCTCGCGCGCGCCTTCCTTGCGGCCGAACTGGGCGCAGGACCAGTGCCCGTGACCGTAGGTGGGGGCCTTGGCGACGCTTTCCTCGCAGGCCGCGACCGCGGCGTCGATCGGGCCGGTGAAGCTCTGCAAAATGCCCTGCATATGGGCGACGACGTGGCCATCGTGGCCGGCGGCGCGCGCCAGTTCGATGCAGCGCAGCGCGCGCGTCTGGTCCTCGAGGCTGCTGTACAGGCGGGCGAGCGCAACCAGGCCACCGGCGTTGGCCGGCAGCTCGGGATCGATGAAGCCCAGCAGGGCATGGGCGAGCTGGTGCTCGCCGACTTCGACCAGGACCTCCGCGACTTCGAGGATTTCCTGCGAACTGGCCGTCGGTGCGCGCTGGCACGCCAGGAAGGCGTTGTGGGTGGCCTCGCGAGTCAGGCCGGCGACGTGGCAGGTCTGCGCCAGCATCGCGTAGGCCAGGGGCCGCTCGGGCGCGTGCCGGATCAGCTCCATGCACAGCGCTTCGGCTTCGGCGTAGCGCTTGTGCTGGAAATGGACGAGGGCCTGCTGCCACAGGGCCGAGAGGTCGTTTTGCTGCATGAAGAAGGTCCGGGTCGGGGGGGCGCCGGGCACCTTCCATGGCATCGGTGCGGAGCCCGGACGGCCTTCCTCGCGTGTTCATCACGCGCGCGCGCCCGGATCGCCAGTGGACCACCCGACCGGGGCGATTCACCCCCCCGAGGTGGGGAGTTCCGGACGCTGGTTTAAGCCCGAGTCTGCTTGGGTCGCGACCGTTCGTGACATCCAAATCATTTCGAGTTTCGAGGGGAATTCATGTCGTCGTTAGCTAAGGCCCTGTCCGTGGCCATTCTCATGGGAGCCGCCGGCCAGTCTGCCGCGGCCATCAACGGGGCCGTGGTCGACCGCGCCCTGGTCGCCATCCGCCAGAACCCGACGGCGACCCGCCTGTCCGCTGCCGACGCGTTCAGCGCGCGCAGCGTGACGGTCGATCGCAACGGGACGGAGCACGTGCGCATGGACCGCACCTACGGCGGCCTGCCCGTGCTCGGTGGCGACATCGTCGTGCACTCCCGCGCCGGCACCCTGCAGGACGCCAGCCTGACCCTGGTGGCGCCGATCAACGTCGGCATCACGCCGGCATTGACGGTCGACGCCGCGATCACCGCCGCAGGCGTGCAGTTCGGCACCGGCTTCCAGGCCGTGCCCAGCGCCAGCCTGGTCGTCTACGCGCGTGGCGCCAGCCCCAAGCTGGCCTACGACGTGCTGTACGCCGGCACGAAGACCGACGGCACGCCGACGCGCATGCACTACTACGTCGATGCCCTCAACGGCGCGATCCTCGGCAAGGAAGACGCGATCAAGACCGGCACCCTGCCGGGCACCGGCGGCGTCACCGGCACGCCTGCGCCGCCGCCGAACGTCACCGCGACGACCGGCACCGGTCGTTCGCTGATCGCCGGCGTGCTGTCGCTGGGCACCCAGTGGAACAACACCCGTCGTATCTTCGAGATGAAGGACCCGACCCGAGGCAACACCCACATCACCGACGCGGGTAACGGCTACCGCACTGAGGCCAGCACCCTGGTGGTCGATGCCGACAACAAGTGGGGCAACGGCGCGACGACCGATCGCGTGAGCGCCGCCGTCGATGCGTCCTACGGCTTCGCCAAGACCTGGGACTTCTACAAGGAGAAGTTCGGCCGCGAGGGCATCCGCGGCGACGGCGTCGGCGCGTTCGGTGCGGTCCACTACTCGATCAACTACGTCAACGCCTACTGGAGCGATGAATGCTTCTGCATGGCCTTCGGCGACGGCAACGGCACCTCCATCCGCCCGCTGGTGACGCTCGACATCATGGGCCACGAGATGAGCCACGGCCTGACCAGCGTGACCGCCGGCCTGATCTACAGCAGTGAGTCGGGCGGCCTGAACGAGGCCAACTCCGACATCCTCGGCACCATGGTCGAGTACTACGTCAACAACGCGCAGCAGCCGCCGAACTACATCATCGGCGAAGGCCTCTTCGTGACGCCGGCCTGGAACAAGGCGATCCGCTGGATGTTCAAGCCCAACCTCGACGGCATCTCGCCGGACTGCTACCCGAGCCCCACCACCCCGTCGAACGGCATCTCGTTGGCCAATTTCAAGGCCATGGACGTGCACTACTCCTCGGGCGTGGCCAACCACTTCTACTACCTGCTCGCCGAGGGCGCGGTGGTGCCTGAGGGCTACGGTGCGGGTACCCCGGCGAACCTGACCCCGAGCAGCCTGGTCTGCAACGGCAACACCACGCTGGCCGGCATCGGTCGCGAAGCCGCCCAGCAGATCTGGTACCGCGCCCTGACGGTGTACATGGTCTCGAACACCGACTACGCCGGTGCGCGCGTTGCCACGCTCAACGCAGCAGCCGACCTGTACGGCGCCGGTTCGGCGAACCACAACGCCGTCGCTGCGGCGTGGGATGCGGTCACGATGCAATAAGCGGGAACCAGCAACAGTGGGGCGCGTCGCGCCCCACTCGCGCGAACTCTCTCGTTTTACCGACGGGAGTGACGAGTCAAGCAAAAGCCTCGGGGTTTCCCCGGGGCTTTTGTCTTTTCGCGAGATGCGAATGGAGCCGGGCCACCCGGGATCGCACGCATCAGACGGAGGGTGGAACGAGGACATCGGCGAGGACTGAGATCCACCGCCGCCCAGATCAACTCCGTTCAAGACCGGTCGAGCGCCCTTCGGCTGCAATAGGGGCGAAGGCGGCTCCCCGACCGCCATCCGCGAATCCAAGCCAGATGAAGCCCAAGGCCACCCTCATCCTGTTGTCTGCCCTGCTTTGCGCGGCTTTCGCCGCCGCCGCGGCCGAAGCGCCGACCAGCAGCAAGACCGCCATCGCTGCGATCGCCGAATCCACCAGCGCCATCCTGCAGGCCGACAGTGCGCGCGCGCTGGCGGCATTGGAGGCCACGCCGGCCGTCGAGTTCCAGGGCAAGGACGCGGACTACCGCGCCTGCATGCTCGCGCGATACCACGCGAAGCAGCCCGTGTTGACCACGTCCGCCGTCGACGACACCTTTCTGCGCGGTGTGCTCGATGACTACCAGGACTACTGGTGGCGCTCGATGGCCGCACCGACGCAGCGCGCGACGCAGGAAGCAGCATTGCTTTCGAAGTTGCACAAGCGCCTGGGCTCGGGCGCGGCGAAGGCCACGACCATGGACGAGATCGAACCGTTCCTGCAGACGCAACTGGAGCAGCGCGGCTTTCACGCCCAGCTCGGTCGCACGCCGCCGCTGCGCGAGCTGATGGTGTGGCGCAAGCAGGAAACGCGGATGTACGACGTGCAGCTGCCGGATGGCCCGTACACGGTCCGTGTCGAACTGCTGGATGATTTCGTCAGTCGCGGCTGGATGGCCTACGGGCGCTGCGAGCGCGGTTCGGCCGGCGGCTGGGCGACCGACAAGACCCTGTACGCGGTCGTGCCCCGATACAGCCAGGGACTCGACAGCGAGGAGTTCCGTGTCGTGTTCCTCGGCCACGAAACCCAGCACTTCGCCGACCAGAATGCCTATCCGGGCATCGCGTCCTGGGAGCTGGAGTACCGCGCCAAGCTGGTCGAACTGGCACAGGGTCGCGAGGTCGGCCTCAAGCGACTGGATTACATGATGACCGCGCAGAGCGACGACGTGAATTCGCCGCACACCTACGCCAACAAGCGCGTGGTCGCCGACCTGACCCGGAGCATGGGCAAGGCACCGGATGCGGTCAGCATCGATGAGCTGCAGGCTGCAGCGCGCGAACAACTGCTGGAAGACACGCGTCGGCGCAAAGCCCAGGCACCGGCCGGAGCGATCGCGAAGTAGGCACGGTCATGGCAACGCGACAGCTCCCCACGCGGGAGCCGTCCACGGCGGACATCACGCCGGATCCGCTGGGCCGCGACGGCCTCCCCCAGGCGACTCCATCGCCGCCCAACCCGGCCGTGCAACAAAGGACATCGGCAAAGACTGAACGACCCGCTCGGCGCGGCCGCAGAAAATGTACTCTCGCGGCCAAATGCGGACATCAGCTCCGATGCAAGTCCCAGCGCACTCATAGCGCTGGGACTCATCTTGCTTACGTGCGCTCTCGAACAAGGACAATCCATCAATCCCTGCTACTGCCGTGCCATCGCGATCCGATAGCGATCCTCGGCGGTGATCAGATGGTTGTGGTCATCTTCGCCGACATCGATCTGCACCCAGTGGATGGTCCCGGTGAACGAGTTACCGGTCGCTCCGTACTCATGCGATGCCGGCGAGCCGGTGTCGCCGCCAACGTCACAGGCCTCGTCGGCGGAATAGCCCATCGGCTGGGTTTTCTCGACACGGCCTTTACCAACGGCCTTGCCGTCGTAGTAGAGCGTCACGTCGCCGCCTTTGGCGAGGCCTCCGCCGTCGTACTTGAACTCGACGCGCAACTGGTGATCACCCGCGGGGACTGCCTGGTCGGCGCCGATGATGTAGTACTCGATGCCGAAGAAGTTGTAGCAATACTTCAGCTTTCCTTCCTTGCAGTACAGCGTCCAGCCGCCGTACTCGCCGCCCTGCGTGACGATCACGCCTTCGGCCCCCTTCTCGGACACCGTTACCTGTGTAGTGACCGAGTACGACTTGTTCTTCAGCGTCAGTACGCATGCCTCGGTCACGCGCATGCCCTGGAACAGCACCTGCCTATTACCGGTAATCACCTGCGGTCGCCCGGCGATGTCAGGATTGACACGTTCGAACCCACGGTCGTCGAGGGGAACGACGTTGTATTTGGTGGCCTCGATTAGCCACAGGCGCTGCAACTCGGCGAGCTTCTGCGGATTCTTGGCGACGATATTGTTGGCCTGGGTCCAATCGTCGGGGCCGTATAGCTCCCACACGTCCTCGTCGAACGGCGGCGGCGGGTCGGCCTTCCAGGGCGTACGGTGACGAGTACAGGCGGTCCAGCCTTTCAGGTAGAGCCCGCGGTTTCCCATCATCTCGAAGTACTGGACGATGTGGTTTTCCTCCGCCTTGGCATCATTGAACGTCGGCACCATCGTGAACCCCTCGTAGGGCGCCTGGGTGATGCTGTTGACGATGGTGGGCTCAGGCAGGTGGCAGACTTCCAAGATCGTCTTGGCCACGTCGATGACGTGGTGGAACTGGTGGCGCAACTCGCCTTTACCCTTCACGCCATTGGGCCAGTGCACGATGAGGCCATTGCGGGTGCCGCCCCAGTGCGAGGCGATCTGCTTGGTCCACTGGTACGGCGTGCACAAGGCGTGCGCCCAGCCGACGGCGTAGTGGTTGTAGGCCTTGGGCGTGCCGAAGTCTTCGATCTTGCTGTGCAGGAACTCCGTCGTCTCGATGGCCGGCATGCCATTGAGTGTGGTCATTTCGTTGAAGCAGCCGTTGATGGTGCCCTCGGCCGAGGCGCCGTTGTCGCCGATCATCAGGTAGATCAGGGTGTCGTCCAGCAGGCCGAGGTCTTCGACCGCGGCGATTACCCGTCCGATCTCGTGATCGGTTTGCTCCATGAAGCCGGCGTAGATTTCCATCTGTCGGGCGAGCACCGGTTTCAGATCGGCGGGCATATCGTCCCAGGCGGGGATCTCGTCGTGGCGCTTGGTCAGCACCGCGTCCTTGGGGATCACGCCCAATGCCTTCTGCCGCGCGAATATTTCCTCGCGCAGTTTGTCCCAGCCGCCGTCGAACTTGCCCTTGTACTTATCCGACCATTCCTTCGGCACGTGGTGCGGCGCATGCGTCGCGCCTGGCGCGTAGTAGACGAAGAACGGCTTGTCCGGCATCAAGGCCTTCTGCTGCCGGATCCAGGTGACCGCACGCGTGGCAAGGTCGTTGTTGAGCGTGTAGCCCTCCTCCGGCGTCTTCGGCGGTTCCACCGCCTTGGTCCCTTCGTATAGGCCAGGGTAGTACTGGTTGGCCTCCCCTCCCACGAACCCGTAGAAGTGCTCGAAGCCCGAGCCGGTCGGCCATTGCGTGAACGGCCCGACGGGCGTGACTTCCCACAGCGCCACTTCGTGGCATTTGCCGAACTGCGCAGTGGAGAACCCGTTGAGCTTGAGGACCTCGGCCAGCGGCGCTTTGTCCTTCGGGCGCACACCGCTGTTGCCCGGTGCGGAGGTGCCCATCTCGGTGATGGCGCCCATGCCGACGGAATGGTGGTTGCGCCCGGTCAGCAGCGCTTGGCGCGTGGGGCTGCACAGTGCGGTGGTGTGGAAGCGCGTGTATTTGAGTCCATTGGCCGCGAGCTTCTCGAAATGCGGGGTGTTGCAAGGGCCGCCATAGGCCGACGACGAACCGAAGCCGGCGTCGTCGACGAGGATGATCAGCACGTTGGGTGCGGCCTTCGGCGGCCGCAGCGCCTTGATCGGCGGGTAGTTCGTGTTCGGATCTTTTGCGTCGTAGGTGGTGAGGCCAACGAACTTCGCGTCTGGAATGGGCAGGATCTGGCGCGGGATCGTATCGACGTTTTCGGGTGTCGCGTCCTTCTTGTTTGCCATGGCCACAGCTCCAGTGATGGGGCCCGTCAACGGTGCGATGAACGCGCCCGGACATGCCGTTAGGCTCGTCACTTTGCGCCGACGATCGTGAAGGTGGCCTTCAAGTTCGTTAAGGCCAGAGCCGTCGACACAGCCCTGCATATGCCCCGCTTCGGGTCGGAAGAAGTTTGCAGACAACAGCAGTCCGACCAATTCGCGAAGATCCTCTTCCACATGTAACCGGAATGGCTCGATCACCCACTGAACTTCGCTGACCTTTTCATGTGGCCTCGTGTTGAGAGCGGACATCAGCAGTCGACTCACCGCCACGCCCTGCCTCGTGCCCCCTATCGCCCGGATGCTGCCGCAGGGAATCACGAGCCGTGAACGGCACATCGCACACCCTTCGTGCTTCCGCCTTCGGCCAACGGGCCCGGGCATTGACATGGAGTCGGACATGGCCAGCAAGCGCGATGCGAAACCCATCACGGCAGGCACTCCCGAGACCCTGCCCCGTCCTGATTTCCACTTCACCGGCGAAGTGGGCCGCACGTACCTGGACTCCGACCCGGCGCAGTTTCCGCAGCCGGTCCAGCCGCCTGCAGGTGCGCCGAACATCGTCCTGATCCTGCTGGACGATGTCGGTTTCGGCCAGTTCAGCACGTTCGGCGGCGGCGTGCCGTCGCCGACGATGGACCGATTGGCCGCCGAGGGTCTGCGCTACAACTACTTCCACACCACCGCACTGTGCAGTCCCACGCGCGCCGCCCTCATCACCGGGCGCAACCATCATTCGACTTCCTTCGCGGGCATCACCGAACTGGCGACGGGCTACGACGGCTACTGCTGCGTGCTGCCGCGCAGCTGTGGAACGGTGGGCGAAGTGTTGCGCCAGAACGGCTACATGACCGCCTGGGTTGGCAAGAACCACAACACGCCGACGTGGGAGTTGAGTGCGGCCGGCCCGTTCGATCGCTGGGCGAACGGATTGGGGTTCGACTATTTCTACGGCTTCAATGCCGGCGACATGAACCACTGGAACCCGCTGCTGTTCGAGAACCGCGACCTCGTTCCGGCCTCGGACGACCCGGACTACCACCTCACCGAAGACCTCGCCGATCGCGCCATCGCCTGGGTTCGCAAAGCCAAGAGCATCGCGCCGGACAAGCCGTACTTCCTCTATGTGGCACCGGGTGCCACGCACGCGCCGCATCAGGCGCCGCAGTCGTGGATCGACCAGTTCAAGGGCCAGTTCGACATGGGCTGGGACGCCTACCGCGAGCAGACGCTGGAGCGCCAGAAGAAGCTCGGCGTGGTGCCGAAGGATACGAAGCTGACCAAACGCTCGCCAGGCCTGCCGGCGTGGGACGACCTCAACGCGGATCAGAAACGCCTGTATGCGCGGATGATGGAGGTGTTCGCCGCGTACGGCGCGCAGGTCGACGCAGCGATGGGACGCGTGATCGACGCGGTCAAGGCGCTGCCGGATGCCGACAACACGCTGATCATCTACATCGCCGGCGACAACGGCTCCAGCGCGGAAGGCGGGCTGGAGGGCTCGCTCAACGAGAACCTGTTCTTCAACGGGTTCCCCGAGAAGTGGGATGACAACCTGAAGGTCATCGACGAACTGGGCGGGCCAAAGCACTTCAATCACTTCCCTTCATCGTGGGCACACGCGATGAACACGCCGTTCCAGTGGACGAAGCAGGTGGCGAGCCATTTCGGTGGCACGCGCAATCCGATGATCATCAGCTGGCCGGAGCGCATCAAGGACAAGGGCGGCCTGCGCGACCAGTTCCTGCACGTGATCGACCTGGTGCCGACGATCTACGAGTTGTGCGGCGTTACCGCGCCTCGCGAGCTCAACGGCATTGAACAGAAAGACATAGAAGGCATCAGCTTCGCTTTCACGTTCGACGACGCCACGGCGCCGACGCGGCGGCGCACCCAGTACTTCGAACTGGGCTGCAACCGCGGGCTCTATCACGACGGCTGGATGGCTTCGGCGCCTTCGTTCGCGCCGTGGGAACCCAACCGCGACGAGAACTGGAATCCGGACTCGCAGGTCTGGGAGCTGTACAAGCTCGACGAGGACTTCTCGCAGGCGAACGACCTGGCCGGCAAGCACCCCGACAAGCTGCGCCAGCTGCAGGATCTGTGGTGGGTGGAGGCGTCGAAGTACAACGTGTTGCCGCTCGATTGGCGCGCCGTGATCCGCATGAACGCCGAAGCGATGGGACGCCCCAGCCTGGTCGGCAAGCGCACGAAGGCGACCTACTACGAAGGAATGCGCGCCCTGCCGGACGCGGCCTGCCTGCCGATGCTCAACAAGTCGTGGACGATCACGGCCGAGATCGAAGTGGGCGAGAACGCACAGGGCATGATCGTCACGCAAGGCGGATCTGAGGGCGGCTATGGGCTCTACCTGCGCGACGGCAAGCCCACCTTCGTCTACAACTATCTGGGCAGGGAACGGCCGACGTTCGCGGCCGATGCACCTCTTCCGAAGGGCAGGACGACGCTGGTCGTGGAGTTCGCGTACGACGGCGGTGGCATGGGCAAGGGCGGCAATGTGACGCTGAGAGCGAACGGCAAGCCCGTCGCGAGCGGGCGCCTTGAACAAACCGTGCCCATCCAGTTCTCGATTGG
Source organism: Lysobacter niastensis (assembly GCF_031457115.1). Taxonomy (GTDB): domain Bacteria; phylum Pseudomonadota; class Gammaproteobacteria; order Xanthomonadales; family Xanthomonadaceae; genus Lysobacter_J; species Lysobacter_J niastensis_A. The sequence goes on along the minus strand of NZ_JAVDVY010000001.1, from coordinate 1,195,937 downwards.
CGAAGGCCTGGACGTGGGCATGGACAACGGCTCGGCGGTCGACTGGACCTACCAGCTTCCCTTCAAGTTCACCGGCAGGATCCATCAGGTGACCGTCGAGATTCATCCCGAGAAAGGGGCGAAAGCGGCGACCTGAGGCTTGCACGTTCGCCTTGGGTCCAGAGCGGACATTAGCGTCCGCTATCGGCCAGAAGCGGACATAGACCAACGCCAGAATTAAGCTGAGCCGCGAAGCCGCTTCGGCTTGATAAATTGTCAGACCTGCTCACTGAGCAAACTCGACGGAGCAATGCCGAGGAGACGGATGTCTGAGTTAAGGACGCATGCTCCTGGACCTTGGTGGGTCGACGAGCTGCCAAGATTAGACGTAACGCCTGACCTGATCCCCACCGCATGGGAAGCCACGGCGTTGTGCTGTGCACACCAGCAGAAGAGGCCGGGCCACGAGCAGCGTCAGCTGCTGCGCTGTCTCGCACGCCAAAGGCAACACGCCAACGCGCCCTTCACTGGTGGGCGGACCGTGCACGTCTTCCATCGTTGTGTTGCGCAGTAGCGCGACTTTGCACGAACTCCGGAAAGGTCTCCCCTAGCGGCGCCGTGTCCGGCAAGATATAGAACACCCCGCCCCGCTCGAACGTCGGACCGATGATCTGCGCGTAAAATTCGGGCGAGACGTTGATGCAGCCATGGGTGATGCGGTTGTCGTCCGGCGAAGGCGATGCAAGGCGTTCGGGGCGCTTCTCGGCCGGGACGCCAGTAGCCGTAGGGTGCATGGAGACCGCGGAATCGTAGTCCACCCACAGGACGCGCCCAGCGTCGGTTGATGGGCCGAAACCGCCCACAAAGCGACCAGCAGGCGTCGTGCGATCCCGGCCCGGAATTTCGCGAAGCGCGAGACCGGTGATGCCGGGGGCCGAATGATCGCCGATCGCCGAACCAAAGAGCCCAGGCGCTGCGCCGCGAAGCCGGCCGTCGCCGCCGAACACCAATATCTGTGCAGCAGCCTTGTCGATAACCGCGAACGGATAGCCCTGGCTGTCCTTGGTTGCGGCAACCCAGCCCGCGAGCTCAATCACTGTGTTGGATACTTCTTGGCCTGGCGGAAGCTGGTCGACGGCGGCCACCGGTTGCGCGGCGGCATCCTCGGCGCTGGCCACGCCGAAGCTGGCGCACGCCAGCGCCAGCACCATCGCGCCACCATAAGCGGCCCGGATCGCAGGGTGTAGGCGCGTAACGATGGGACGATTCCTTGGGACAAAGACTGGGTGAAGAAAAAAGACCCGGTGACCCAACAGAGGCCACCGGGAAGGAGCTCATACCGTTCGTCAGAAATTGCGCAAGAGCGACTAACCGCGCGGCTTGCGGCGCGGCGACGTTTCGAGCTGCTGGACGCGGGTTTCCAATGAATCCAGCCGTTGGTTGGCCTGCTGCGCGGACTGATTGGCGGATTGCGCGGACTGATTGGCGGATTCGGCGCTCTGGGCTGCGCTCTGGACCTTCGCGTCGAGTGAATCGAGGCGCGAGTTGATCGTTGCAAACTCTTCCTTATAGGTGGCGCAGCCGCCAAGGCCCACGGCAGCGACGATCGCCACACCGAGCGTACGCGCCATCGCCAGATTTTGCTTGGTCATGAACATTCTCCTTCGTCTGGGATATCGGAAATATCGCGGATTTAAGCTGGTGAGCTCCGGCAGATTGCGTCCGAATACGTAAATGGATTGTGAAGGAGTGGCAACTCGCGAGTTGCGGCTTGAATCCCAAAATAGCGGGCCGTTTTTTGCACCGACCGATCTTCGAAGACTTTTTTCGACTCCTCCCACCTCATCAGTAAGGAAAGCTATACCGGCTCTCCTCCAATGCGTCTAGACGGTCGACATAGTCCCTCCCGGCATCACTACCGCACCGCGCGCAATGTCCGCTTCGGGTCGGAAGCGGCCATTAGCCGACTCGCCGCGGTGGACTGCCGATCTATGTCCGCCTCCGGCCAGAAGCAGTCATTCGCCGTCATGACAGCGCTCGGTCGGGGGCGCCCAGCACCGGCGCCTGAGGTCCATTGGTGACAAGCTTCGTGGCTATGGCGCGCTCATCCGCCGGGCATCGGTCCTTTCCGGTCGTCCCTGCGAGCGATGTGGGGCTGTACGCTGGCTGAAGGCCCGATCCCGGATCTTACGACGCCGCGTTACTGCCTGCGACGATGCGCGGCCTTGTTCATTTCCGGGGTATAGAAGCGATACGCCGAACGGCCATCGGCCTTGGCCTGGTAGAGCGCCAGGTCGGCCTGATCGAACAGCTCTTCCAATTCCTGTGCGGTCTGGGGAAAGACGCTTATCCCTATGCTTGCGCCGATCTGGATGGCTTCCTGATTGATGCTGAAGAGACGCGCCAGTTCCTCCATCAGATGCTCGGCCACAGAGCCGCCTTGTTCGGACGACTCCAAGTCGGGGAGCAGGACCACGAACTCGTCGCCCCCAAGCCGCCCGACAAAGTCCGTATCGCGCAACACCGAACGCATCCGATGGGCGGCCTGCTGCAACAGCGCATCCCCTGCCGCATGGCCACGGCTGTCGTTTACTTCCTTGAAGTGATCCAGGTCCAGAAGGAGCAGGGCAAGGAGACTGTGATGTCGCTCGGCCGATGCTCGCATATCGACAAAGCGATGCTGGAACTCCATGCGGTTTGGCAAGCCGGTCAGGCTGTCCTCAAGTGCCTGCCGGGATGTTTCATCGCCGGTTGCCTTCTCTGCAGTGGCGTCGCGAAGGATCTTGACGAAGCCCAGCAGTTCATCGGCACGGCTGCGGACCGGGTAGAGCATGCCATCGGCCCAGAACAGCGAACCATCCTTTCGCATGTGCCATCGAAAATCGCCGGCGAATCCTCGTTCAAGCGCCTTCTTCATTTCCTCTTCCGGCACCCTGTGAGCCCGGTCGTCAGGCGTGAAAAGGACACGTATATCGTTGCCGACGATCTCCTCGTTCTCATACTGGAAGATGTTCTGGGCGCCCCGATTCCACAGCCAGACCATGCCGTTGAGGTCAGTGACGATGATCCCGTGCTGGCTCGGGCTATCGAAGATGGTTTGCAGAAGCTCGGTCGCGTCCACTCAAACGTACATACGACATCCCCCGGCAGTGGCATGTGAAACCACTTCATGGGATCGGACAGGCGTATCGCCGGCTTCCATTCCCAGACTTAACAGGGCGGCGCTGAGTTCGCCGGGAGAGGCGGGACATGTCGGACGTCTGCCATGGTCGAAAGTGGCAACCGTTTGAAAAGTGGCCATCGTTTGAAATGCTGTTGATGCCAACGGTCGGCGGTAGATGGCAGCGGTCAGCGCTTCCGTTGGAGGGCGCACTGACTGCGATAGTCAATGCCGCTTCAGCATCTCGTCTCGAGCCTGTTCCGCGCGCGAGGCGCCGATTGCAGTCTCCACTTTCTTGACTTCCTCCGGCGGCGGAATCACGGCAGGGAAGCCCAATGAGTCAATCCACAGTTCACGCGCCCAACCCATGGTGTGATACAGATGATGGTCCTCGTCATTCTCGACGGCGTCGTACGCCATCTTTAGCAGTCGCGCGTAGTCGCTCTTGGCATGTTTTGCAACGTGGCCGATCAACTCCCAGTTCTGGTGATCCTTGGTTTCGGCGAGGACCACGCACTCTGCAGCCACAAGTTCAGCGGCGGCAGGATCGCCTCCCTTGATCGCCATCTCGATCGCAGTAACCAGCGCCTTGCCAAGGTGCGACACGACCGAACGGCCAGCACTCTGCGCCTCGGTGTCGATGTCAAGTTCACCGAAAACGCGGGTGAGCACCTCTTCGTGGGTCCTCGTCTGGTCCAGGTATTCCTGCCATTCCTTCTTGAGTTCAGGGTTCTTGGCCGCACGAATTGCCGCAGTGTAAACCTGGATGCCACCGCGCTCCGTTTCCAGTGCCTGCAGAAGCAGTTCGTGTAGCTGTGCCTGATCGAACGTTGATGTACGTGCCATGATTGAGTCCGTTGGTGAATAACGGAATCACTTATAGAGACGCGTGTGTTCATGGGCTGCGAAGGCGTCGATGGATCGTCGCACGACCGCTCATTCATGGAGCCACGTGTGAACGCAGGCCATGGACTAATGTGAGCGCCACTGAAATCGAATCAGCGTCAATCGATGCGCTTCACGCCGCTGTGCGAAGCGCGTGGTCAAGGTGATCGCTCAACCGGTGCCTTTGGCGTCAGGTAAACCAGGAACCAACAAAGTACGGCTGCTTACTTGCGGCTCATGATGTCAGCCAAGGCTATTCCGCGAGCGGCGAGCACCTTTGCGGCTTCCTCGTCGGAGGCGATGCGATGCTGCAGTGAGCGACATCGCTCGATGCCAGCCGTCGTCAGCGCGAGGAACGCGCCTTCCCTGTCCACCAATCCGCCTTCGACGAGACGGTCGAGCAGCGCGGAGGCCCTGTCATCGAGGGAGAGGTTCTGGTCGATGCGCAGCAGGCATTCGAGTAGGTCGAGATCCTGAGTCCCCATGTTCCTGACGATACCGGAATAGCGATCCACCTTTTCCATACGCCACCAACGGATACGACCAGGAGAGCGTAGCGCTGCCCCGCATCCGACGCCATCCTAAGACGTTGGCGAAAGCACCGCGCCCGTCGCCAATCGGATGCGTCCACCCATCAGAAGGTTCCAGGGACTGCAGGACTCGGAAGCCGACGTCTGTCGCCAACCGGCGACCACCCTGGCCCAAGTGTCCGCTTCCGGCCAGAACCGGACATTCACACTCATCGAACGCAGGCGGGCGCATTCACGTCCGGTCATCCTCCAGCGGAGGCACTGATGGCAAGTAGGCCCTCGTCGCGTCGCTAGCGTTTCGACACCGGGACATGGTCCAGCGGCGCGCCGGCCGGGATCGGCGGCTCACGCTTCACGCTGCGGGCGAAATCCCCAAGAATCTTCGCGAAATGCACGCCCACCCAGGAATGCAGGTAGGGCAGATCGAATGCTTCCCGTTCCCCCGGGTCGGTCATCAGGTTGATCAGATACGGCGAGGCCAGCTTTTGCGCCGGCTCGGTCAGCGTCTTCTGGGAATACATCGCCAGCTTGAAGTTCTGCCATTTCACGCCGTAGAGCACGTCGCCCATCCAGTAGGGAAAGCCCTCGCGAGCGGATGTCTCCTGCCGTCCCTCCAGGAAATCGCGCTGGTCGACGCCGTCGATGACCCGATCCTGCGGCGCATCCGTTCCGGCCCATCGCAATAGCGTGGTGTACATGTCGGTGATGTGCACGATCTCGTTGCTCTTCGCGCCGACCGGAACTCTGCCCGGATAACGCACCACGCAGGGCGTCCTCAGCGAACCTTCCATCCCGGTGAAGTAGGAGCCCGCGAAGAACCCGGAATGGCCGCGCCACAGCTGTACTTCTTCGGGACCGTTGTCTCCGGAAAAGACGACGATGGTGTCGTCCGCGATGCCCAACTCATCCAGGTAATCGAGCATCGTGCCGAAATCGGCATCGAGCTGAAGCAGGCAGTCCGCCCAGTCTCCCTGTCCGGATTTTCCCTTGAACTCCAGCCGCGGAATCGTCGGAAGGTGCATCAACGAGTGGTTGAAGTAGAGGAAGAATGGCGCCTTCGCATCCACGCTGCGCTTGATGAAGTCCTTGCTGCGGGCAAGGAACTCTGTGTCGATATCCCGGCGGACATCCAGCGTCAGTTGCGCAACCGGATAGACCTGTTCTCCCTTGCGCCCCTCCATGACATGGCTGACCAGGTCGCGAGCCGGGTCGTACCAGGGGTCGTCGAGCCACAGGCTTTCATCCCAGGTCCTGGGAATGCCATACCACTCGTCGAAACCATGGTCGATCGGCCAGCGTCCCTCGGATGCGCCGATGTGCCATTTGCCCATGCAGGCAGTCGCGTAGCCGTGTTCCGACAGTACATCGCCCATGGTCCTTTCCCAGGCCACGAGTCCACCCTCGCTGCCGGCCATGGCGACGGTGTGATTCCCCGAGCGGATGGCATAGCGGCCGGTCATCAGGGCGGAGCGCGATGGCGTGCACTGCGCCTCCGGTGCAAAGTTGAGGAGCATCTTGCCCTCACCGGCGAATGCGTCGATGCGCCGGGTATCCGCCCCGCGGAGGATGCCACCGCCGTAGCATCCGAGCTCACCAAAGCCGAGGTTGTCGACCAGGAAATAGACGATGTTCGGTCCTTTCTCGCTCATCGATCGCCTCCGGAAGGGCGCACTGGGAGTGCTACAGGCATCTTTGCGGCAATGCGTTTGGAAAGTGCCCAGGACCGGGTTGAATTGACGTGAAGGTAACGCCCGGGAGTGCATTTTTTCGCGTGCGTTCTTGTTCCACAGGAAGTTCGAAATGGGAACGAAAAAGCACGACGACCGGCCCGGCGCTCCTTTGTTGTCAGACATCCTGCCGATGCCCCAGCCTCGCTTCAAAGGACGCATCGGCAACACCTACTCCGACGCCGACGCCGACGCCCACGCCCACGCCGAAGTCATTTCGCTACCGGTTCGATGTCAAGAACCGACTCCAAGGCGATCCGTTCATGGTGTTGGCCAGCATCGAGTTCTGACCATCGGGCATACGTCTTCAGATAACGAATGTCCGCTTCGGGTCGAAAGCGGACGTTAGCCCCGGCCCCGGCGCCCGGGTAACCCCGATGTCCGCTACCGGCCAGGAGCGGACATTCGCGATCGCGGGCACAATCACTCGGGCAACTTCAGCTTCCTGAGAAACGCCTTGTAGCGCGGATCGCCGACGAGCCCGCGCATCAGCCGGTCGCACTTGATCTCCGGTACGCCGGCGTCGCGCTGGGCATAGGCGCGTTCGAGCCACTCGAACGCCAGGGCGGCCTCGCCGCGGAAGGCGTGTACTTCGGCGATCTGATAGGCAGAGTCCCCGGCGTACTTGTCCTTCAGGGCCGCCAGCGCCGCGTCGGACTCGCCGCGCCGGCCGAGCGCGTGAAATACGAGCGGCAATCCCGCGAGCCGCCAACCCTCGTCCGTCTCCTGCTGCATTTCCCGCAGCGCGGCGTCGGTCTTGCCCTGCAGGAGCAGGGCCAACCCGATCGTCCGGTGCCGGGCGGCTCCGTCGGGATCGAGTTCCAGGGCCTTGCGGAATGCGGCCTCGGCCTCCGAGTCGCGCTCGACTGCCAGAAACAGGTAGCCGAGGTAGGTGTAGGAATTCGGCCGCAGCGGGTCGCGCTCGATGGCCTTGTGCATCAGGTCGATCGCTTCGTCCCAGTGTCCGAGGTTGCCCGCCAGCCAGCCGCCGTGCCTGAGGGCCTCGGCGTTGCCGGGTTCGAGGTCGAGTGCTGTGCGATAGCTGGCGTCCGCGGCCGCCCAGTCCAAGTCGTGAGAGAGCTGGATCCAGCCCATCGCCAGGTGCGCGTCGACGAGTTGCGGATCGAGCGCCAGCGCCTTCTCCGCGGCCCCGCGCGCTTGTCGATGGCCGTCCGCGATCGGCAGGAAACCGCCGTCGGCTTGCCGCGCGTATGCCTGCGACAACCCTGCCCAGGCCGGGGCATAGCCGGGATCGCGCTCACGCGACCGCTGGAAGTAATCGACCGCACGCTCCAGGTCCTCCTTGCTACGCCGTCCGACGAAGAAACGTCCCTGCAAGGCGAGGTTGTAGGCCTCCGGGTCCGTCGGCCTCGAACGCGTCGCCGACGTCGTGCCGAGCAGGGTCAGCTTCAGCGCCTTGACCACTTCGCCGGCTATGTCGTCCTGCACGACGAAGATGTCATCGAGCGTGCGATCGTAGGTCTGCGACCAGACGTGGTAGCCGTCCGACGCCTTGATCAGCTGCGCCGTGATGCGGACCTTGTTGCCTGACCTGCGCACGCTGCCTTCGAGCACGTGCGAGACATTGAGCTTGCGCGCCACGTCCTGCAGGTCGACCTTCTCGCCCTTGAACTTGAAGGCCGAGGTGCGCGCGGCCACCCGCAGGTCGGGGATCTTGGCCAGCAGGTTGAGCAGTTCCTCCGACAGGCCATCGGCGAAATATTCCTGGTCCTTGCCCTCGCTCATGTCCGCGAACGGGAGCACTGCGATGGACTTCGTCGCGGCAAGGACGGGCGCGCTCGCGCTCGGCGCACCTGCTTGCGTCGCGCCGGGGTTGGGCGCTGCACGCGGAACGAATCGCTCGGCGACGATCATCACGATAGCGATCGCCGCCAGGGCGCCGATCAGATAGTTGATCTTCCGGCCGGTCTCCCGGGTGATGGATTGGTGGCGTTCGACTTCGTGTTCGCGCTTCAGGCCCTCCGGCGTCAGCTCGTAGACCCAGGAGAAGATCAGCACCAGGGGAAAACCGAGCACAAGCAATCCGAGAACCAGCTTGCCGGCCCAGGTCGGCAGATCGAGGAGGCCGAAGAGCACCTCCGCGACCTGCAGGATGAGCCAGGCCGCGAGGCCATACAGCACGGCGACACGCACCACGTTGCGACGCTTCAGCTCCGCGAATACGGACATGTCTCCACCCTCAAGCGCCACGTTGGCAGACCGCCCCTGCGGGAGCGTCCGAATGTCGCTTCGAAATCCGCGAACGTCTCCGAGGGGCCGAAGCGGCCAAGCGGGTTGTGTCGAGGTCTTCTGCAATCGATCCCGGCGCCGGCGAACCTTCGACCGGGACGCACGGCTCGTTCGCGAATGTCACCTCCCTGCGGCAAGGCCCCGGGCCCACTCTATCCGTGCCCGAGCCTGCGTCCGGCTAACAAGCCGGCGAATAACCGGACCAAGCGCGACCGCACGAACTGCAGACCGAATGTCCGCAATGGGTCGGTAGCGGCCATCGGGCAGCCCCCTGGGCATTTGAGGCATGTTCGAACCTCCCACCCTGGAGTCCGACATGCAGAACGCTGGCGCTAACCCAGTCCCTTGGAACAAGGACAAGCTTGTGGGCCGCAAGGCTCCGTTGAAGGCCCAATCCGTACCGGGAGACGACAGCGCAGCACGTTGAAGGCGTGGCCGCGTCCATTGATTGCGGCCACGCTCTCCCGGTCGTCCGAGGGATCAGTTCGTCGGCTTGGACGCCGACGCCACGACGTCGCGGATTGCGTCCGCGACCGCCTTCGGATCCTCCCGATGGATGTTGTGGCCCGTCGCCAAATACTGGTGTTTGCCACGGGAGAAGCTGGCAAACAGGGCTGCATGCTGGGCCTTCCAGATGGCTTTGCCCTGGGCCGTTTCCTCCAACACCATCGGATCAGCCGCGATCTGCGTCGAGGTCAGCAGCGCCACCGGAAGGTCGGGCATCGCACGTGCAGACGCAGCGTCGGCGCTGTCCAGCTGTTGGATAAGCAACCGGTAATCCGCACCCATCGCCGGCGGCAGCATGCCGAGCAGCGCCTTGTCGTCGGCGAGCACGCGATTGCGGTCAGCCGCCATGTACGCGCGGCGCTGGCTCATCGTCGCGGGGTCGACGAGGACCAATGCGGCAATGCGCTCCGGATGCTGCTTCGCGAACTCGGTCACGAGCAGGCCGCCATAAGAGTGACCGACGAGCACGACTTTGCGGCCCGGCGCGAGCGAGTCGATCATCGCACCCAGATCTTCGACATGTGCCTGGATTGTCTTGGTCTTGCCGTCCGTCCCGGACTTGCCCAGCCCGGCGCGTGCATACGCGACACAATGGCACTGCTCGCCGAGATCAGCGATGACGGCTTTCCACACGCCCGCGCCCTGGCCGAAACCCGACTCGAAGACGACGTCCACGGGGCCATTGCCGGTTTGCTCGGCCTTCAGCACGTAGCCGTGGCGTTGCACCGGCGCCTCACCTGCATGCGCAACCGTTGCAGCCATTATCGTCGTTGCCAGCAGCACTGCCTTGAACGTCAATCCCATGCATTGCATCTCCGTGTTTGCACCAGCGGGAGTGCCCGTGCATGCGCGGAAGCATAAGTGCGGACGACACTCCTATCCCATGCCATGAGACATGGCTACGCGAATGAATTGGTGGTGCCGGTCAATGCGAGCAATGTTGCGGGGTCGCTGGTGCCAGCGTCGTGCGCTTCGCTCCGGTGGCTCTTGTGCGTCCGCTGCCGCACGATCGGGTACCTGCGCTGCACTCTCAAAGTCGAACATGCCGATGTCCGCCGCTCGGATCAGCCTCGGAGACGGCCAGATTGCGTCCGCTTCTGGCCGATAGCAGACGTTCGGCCCGCCGTAGCGCTGAACTCGAAGTGATGACCGCTATCGGCCAGAGGCGGTCAGTGATAGAGCACGTGCAAGTGCAACGGCGGGTTGCGTTGCACAAGGCCGTTGCAACCTGCGGCGGTAGACGGACGCGCAGGCCGGCACTGGCTCACACCCCGACGACGAGCCCTCTGTGGCTGCAGCCTCCACTCACCCCACTGCGGCCCCCGGTCGTCCCTCCCTGGGCTTCAGGAACCTGCAACCAAGGGACGATGGCACCACGCATCGCGCGAGGAATGGACATGAGCGACTGGCTCGGGCGGATGAAGCAATTGGGTATGCTGCCAACGCCGGCGACGGGGTCGGCGACGGGAAGCAGCCCGGCCGGTTGCACAACTCTCTGGAGAAGAGCACTAAATGGCGACACCGGCGGTGGAGAACGGGTCCGGAATCGGCCGTCGGGGCGTGGCCATTCTGGGGGCATGGGCGCTGGTGGCGATGCTCTTCGCCGGGCAGGCCTGGTTTGCTGCACAGGTGCGCGGCGAATCGTTGGCTTGGGCACGTGCCAGTGCCATCTGGCTCGTCTGGGCTGCGGTTTGGGCTGCCCTCACGCCGATCGCGCTCCGACTCGAGGCTCGGTTCCCGCTCCAGCGACCGCACATCCTTGCCGCGCTAGCGGTACACGGCGTCGCTTCGGCGACCTGCGCCCTGCTCAACCTGGCGGTCTTCGCGCTGGCGGCGCCCGTCATCGGTGCGACCCAGGTCGAACCCACCTGGCTCGGCACCTTCAGCCGGCTGCTTGGCACGACATATCTGCTGAACCTCCCGGTCTATTGGCTGATCGTCGCCGCGGCACATGTGGAGCGACTCGTGCGGACCGCCCGGGAAAAGGATCGCCGGCGACTCCGCCTTGAAGCGCAACTGGCCGATGCCCGCCTGCAGACGCTGCGCACCCAGCTGCAGCCACACTTCCTCTTCAACGCGCTCAACACGATTTCGGTGCTGATGCACGAGAATGTCGACGCAGCAGATCGGGTCCTCCTGCGGCTCAGCGCGTTGCTGCGCCTCTCGCTCGACAGCACCGAGGCGCATGAGGTGACGCTCGGCGAAGAAATCGCCTTTCTCGAGAACTATCTCGAGATCGAGCAGGCCCGCTTCGGCGGGCGCCTGAGCTACCGGATCCTCATTCCTGATCAGGTTCTCCAAGCGCGGGTTCCAAACCTGATCCTCCAACCCCTCGTCGAGAACGCGCTGCGCCACGGCCTAGCCACGCGCGCCGGACCGGGGCGAGTGGAAATCAAAGCGGACCGGCATGGCGACTCCCTGATGCTGTGCGTCGTCGATGACGGCCGAGGGCTACCATCGGCGACGACCGAACGCGTCGGCCTGGCGAACACGAGGGCGCGGTTGCGCTTGCTGTATGAGGACAGGCAACGCTTCGAGGTGCGAAATTCCGATGACGGCGGCGTCATCGCCGAGATCGAGCTGCCTTGGCGCACTGTCGCATGACCATCCGCGCACTGATCGTTGACGATGAACCGGTCGCCCGCCGCGGGATATTGCGGCTGCTGCGGCAGGAGCCGGACATCGAAGTCGTCGCAGAGTGCAGTGACGGTGGAGCGGCTGTATCGGCAATCAGCGCGCATTCGCCCGATCTCGTCTTCCTCGATGTGCAGATGCCCGAACTCGATGGGTTCGCCGTCATTGAAGCCATCGGGGGCACCCGCATGCCGGCGGTCGTGTTCGTAACCGCGTTCGATCAACACGCCGTGCGGGCGTTCGATGCTCAAGCGATCGACTACGTGCTGAAGCCGATCGATCCGGAACGATTTCGCCGTGCGCTGCAGCGCGCTCGTTCCCACCTGGCCCATCCCGATGACGGCTTTGTCCGCCGCGTTTCCGAGGCCTTGAAGTCGATCGATCGGGGAGAACTGCAGCGTTACCCCTCGCGACTCGCAATCCGATCCGAGGGTCGCGTTCGATTGCTCGACATCGACGAGGTCGATCGCATCGTCGCCGCGGGAAATTACGTCGAGATCCACACAGGCGCGAAACAGCACCTGCTGCGCGAGACGATGACCAGCCTCGAGTCCCGCCTGGACCCGCAACGCTTCATCCGGGTATCACGCGCGGCGATCGTCAGCATCGCCCGGATTCGCGAAGTCCAGCCACTGTTCAATGGCGACTTCGTCGTTCTCCTCAAGAACGGCGCGCAGGTCAACGGCAGCCGCCGTTACCGGGCGGCGCTCGAAGTGTTGCTTCGCTGAGCGCTGTTTTCCGCACGGCTCGCTTCCCTGGTCAGGCGACGCAATAGAGCGCGCTCCGCCGCCTGGGATGGGCGATCTCAACCGTTAATTGCAAGGATCGCGGCCAGCGCAGCCGCTGCATGAAGCCCTACGGCACCCGTGGACGCTGGTCGAGCTGCGTGGCCACGCGCGTCCGTTGCGCCCCGCAACTGCGGTAGATCGGCCCGATCGCCAAGTTCAGCTCGCATCCTGCAACCACGATGGACAACATGCCGGTAGCGCCGACGTACGACACGCTCCCGTCACTGCGCAGCCGCTACTCATCCCACCGCCGCGTCCGCCCGACACCAAGGGGGGCGCGAGCGGTCGTACGGGACCTCATCATCCGCAGCACGCACTTCCGCGTTTCGGAGATGGTCATGAAGACGTTCAACATCCTGCTGTCCGCAGTGGCAACAATCGTCGCCCTCACCGGCGTGATTCCGTGCGAGGCCACTGCGTCCGACGGCGTTCCCGCCGAGTCTGTGGAGCTCAACAAGTCGATCACCCGCAGGGTGTACGAGGAAGGCCTCAATCAGGGTCGATTCGAAGTGCCGTACAGTGCAGGCTTCGTTGGGCACGGCGGCAGGACAACCTTCACCCACGCCGATGGCATGGCCGAAGCCAAGGGATGGCGCGAGGCGTTTCCGGATCTCAAGATCACGGTCGACAAGCAGGTTGCCGAGCGCGATCTGGTGGCCGTGCGCTGGACCGCGCGCGGGACCAACACCGGCACCGGAAATGGTATTCCGGCGACCGGTCGCGCAGTGCAAGCCACGGGCACGACGCTGTTTCGAATCGCGGACGGGCGAATCGCCGAAGAATGGACATGCGCCGATTCGCTTGGGCTGATGAAGCAACTGGGCCTGTTGCCGACGCCGGCAGCGGCGCCGGCGACCGACGGCAACTCTCCTCCTGGTCCTCCCTGACCCAGGCTGATGCGGCGCCTCGCATAGCCGACCAAGAGCAGTCTCACAAGGTCAGAGGCGTCGCCACGGTCGCGAGCGGATGCCGTTCTCAACACGGGGGCTCACGCGCCCCAAGCCCCCGCAGGGCTGGAACGCCCGAACACCCGGGCAGCTGCCGGCCCGAATTGTCGCAATTCCTCGAAAGGCTGCGCGGCCCGGAAGCGCGCGAGGCCTTCGCGGCCTTCGCGCAGAAGCGGGCGCCGGGGGGCGGTCAGTCCAGTGGCGTGGTCAGCAGCGCATGGATCGCGCGGGTGCCGCTGACGAAGTTGCCGAGGCGCATGTTTTCGTCGCGCGCGTGCTGGTTGTTGTCGGCGTTGACCGTGCAGACCATCACGAACGGCAAGCCGAGCGCATCGACCAGCACGTCGGTGGGCAGCGTGCCGCCCATCATGCGGATGCGCACCGGCTCGACGCCCGCCGCCACCTGCGGCGCCGACAGTGCGGCGATCGCCCAGCGCGACAGCGGCGCGTCGTCGGGCGTGCGCACGGCGCGCTGCACCGGGCCGCGCACGAAACTGGCCAGGCGCGGATAGCGCGCGCGCTCGTCATCGGTCGGCGGGCCCGCGGTGACGTGGTAGCCCTGCTTCTCGATGTGCGCCTGCACCAGGTCCTGCAGGTGCGCGCCGTCGGTCTCCGGCGTGGTGCGGAAGTCGAGCTCGGCGACTGCCTCGCTCGGCACGACATTGGCCGCCTTGGCACCGACCGAAGCGGACGCGAGGCCGCGCACGTTGAGCGACGGATACTGCAACGCTTCCTGGTAGGTGGCGCCGACCCGGTCCGCCTGCGCGATGCCGATGCGCTTGCGTAGCGCCGGCTCGTCGTCGGGCGTGCGGGCGAGCTTCGCGCGTTCGCTGTCATCGAGGCGCACGCCGTCGTAATAGCCTGCGACGAGCACGCGCCCGTCCTCGTCCTTCATGCCGGCCAGCAATTGCGCGAGGCGGATCGCGGGGTTCGGCGCGTAGTTGCCGTAGTGGCCGCTGTGCAGCGGCGCCTTCGGCCCGTACACCGTGAGCGTGGCCTGGGCGATGCCGCGGTTGCCGAACACCACGGTCGGGCGGCCGGAGGCATGCTCGGGCCCGTCGAGGATGACCAGAGCGTCCGCAGTCAGCAGCGCGCTATGGCGTTCGGCGACGCCGGCCAGACTGGGCGAGGACATCTCCTCCTCGGAGTCGAGCAGCAGCTTGATGTGCTGCGCGGGTGTGGCACCGCGTTCGCGCAGCAGGTCGATGGCATTGAGCACCATCACGATCGGCGCCTTGTCGTCGGACGCGGCGCGCGCGAACACGCGCAGCTCGGGATCCAGCGGCAACTGCTGCAGGCGCGCGGTCGGCACGACCTGCCACGACTCGCCCACGCGCTGCTTCACCACCGGCACGAAGGGACTGGCCTGCGCCCACTCCTCCGGCACCACCGGCTGGCCGTCGAAGTGGATGTAGAACAACACCGTCTTAGCGTCGGGCCGCGTACTGCGCATCTCGGCGAATACCAGCGGCCGTCGCGCGGGGTTGTCGAGCTGCTGCACGCTGAAGCCGCGGCGTTCGAGGGCAACCTCGAGGAACGCGGCATTGCGGCGGATGTCGGCGGGCTCGCTGGCGACGTTGGGAATCGCCAACAGTTCGAGGAACTCGGGCAGGTTCGCCTGCACCACGCGCTCGAAGTCGGCAGCGGCGGGTGCGGCGGCGACGCCGGTCGCAAGGCCCAGCGCGAGCAGCGGTGCGAGCATGAGGTTCCCCGGCGGACTGAGTCGCGGTCGAGTATACGGCCGTATGCTGCTTCGGCCGATTTCGCGACGAGTCCGAAGACTCCATTGCCGGAAGTTCATCGATGGACATGCGATGTGCAAGCCGATGGATAGCCCGCCCGAACGGTATGGACACGCCGGAGACGGCGCCGAATGTCCGCTTCGGGTCGGAAGCGGACATCCCACGGGACGGTTACGTCCTGATATTTCCCGCGACGGACCAACAGCGCGCAACGCTCTTTCGTCAGGACGCCACGTTCAGCGGCGGCGCGGTCCACTTGCCGCTCGTCGCTTCTTCCTTCGGCCAGTACAGGCGCATGAACATCACGAACGGTCCCTTCGGCGCGGGCAGCCAGTTGGATTCCTTGTCCTTGCCGGGGGACTCGTTCTGGATGTACAGCGTCAGGCCGCCGTCGGCGTCCTTCTTCAACTGCGGCAGCATCGGCGAGTTGATCAGGTAGCGGTTGATCGGATTGTCCACCAGCAGGCTCTGTGGCAACTCGTACATCGTCAGCGACCAGAACGCATTGACCGGGGGCAGCTGGCCCGGGGCAAAGCGCAGGGTGTAGCGCTTGGAACCATCCAGCTTCTGGCCGGTCGAATCGACCGGGTAGACCGGATACATGGCCTCCTGCTTGGAATTGCCGTAGATGCCCAACACGGCCGCCGCCATGCGATAGAGGTAATTGTTCTTCAGGTACTCGCGCGTACCGAACAAATCCCCCGACGTCACTTCCTTCGCGTCGATCTTCTTCTGCAGCGTTGCAAAGTCCGCCCACGCGTCCTTCATCCCTTCCTGGATCGCGGCCTTGATCTCCGGCGACAGCGCGTCCGCATTGAAGGTCTGCCCGGGACCTACGCCGATCTTGGCGAAGCGCGCCAGCACGTCCGTCTCCGTCGGATTCGGCGGGGTGTACTTCATGATGAAGTTCATGATGTCGAAGAACTTCAACGACGTCTTCTGCTCCTCCGGCGTCAGCGGCTGGATGAACTCGACGACCGGCGCCGCCGGCGGCGCGGGCTGGCCGAGGAACGCCGACAGCGGCTGCGCCTTGTAGCCGGCCTGCACCTTCTTCACGTTGTCGAGGTCGGCCGGGTTGAACAGTTGGGTGCGATATGCGCCGATCACGAAGTCCGTTTCCGCTTTGATGACCTGCTTGATGTCCTTGGGGGTCTCGCCCTTCCAGTTCGGGCCGGCGATCATGTAGTTGCCGGGCTCGCCGCTGGTGGCGCGGCTGCCGATGTAGGCGAAGTTGAAGGTATAGGCATCGATCATCTGGACGGCGTAGTAACGCTTCTTGTCGATCGGCGGAATGGTCAGCACCATCGGCTCGGCACGCAGGTCCATCCCCACCATCGAATACGGCGTGTCGGAATTGGGCGTCTGGATCGCCGTGTCCTTCGGCGTGTAGACCCGCGGGATGTTGACGAGCGTGTTCCAGGGGCCTTTGTATTCGGGGTTCTTGGTGTCGACGAAATAGGCGTGCTGGATGCGGTAGTTGTCCACCATCGGGAAACCGTAGATGTAGGCCTCCTTGGCGATGGTGCGCGCTTCTTCCGGCGTGACCGCGCCCGTCGCAGGCGCCGCGGACGTCGCGGCCTCAGGTGCGGTGGCAGAAGGCTGGGCGGTCTCGGGGGCCTTCTTCTGGCAAGCGGCCAGACCGAACAGCAGGACAGGGACGGCCAGGGCGGTCTGCGCCCACAGCCAGTGCGTTGATGAGCCCATGGCATTCTTCTCGGAGGGGGACGCCTTCGATTACACCGGGAATTGTTCAGCTCACGTGACGACCGCTCTGGGTCATTAGCAGTCGTTCCCTGGTCCGCGGGAGCGGCGCATTTGCCACCGGCTTTCGGCCGGCATCTTGCGGCAACCATCACTGAAGGCTCTCCGGCCCGACAAGTCGTTTGACGACTTCCTGAGGCTCAAAGGCATCGATCTGGCCGCATGCGGTAACCCCACCGGGTGACGCCATGCTTCACCAGGATTCTGCGCCCCGCTGGGCATCGTGAAAGGCCAGCCGTTTGCGCCCGACGCCCGGCAGGGCGACGCACACGCCCGCGGACAAGGCCATTCAATCGCCCAACTCGGACACGCCGTATTCGTTCGTGGGGTTGGACCTGCGCACGGAGCCCGTCGTCCTCACCGCACCGCCGATCGACAAGAAGCGCTACTTCAGCATCCAGCTCATCGACGCCTATACCTTCGTCTTCGACTACATCGGCAGCCGCACCACAGGCAACGATGGCGGCAGCTACCTTGTCGCTGGCCCCAATTGGAAAGGCGAGACGCCCAAAGGGGTGAAGAAAGCATTTCGCTCCGAGACGGAGTTCGCCTTTGTCATCTATCGCACGCAGCTCTTCAGTCCCAGCGATCTGGACAACGTGAAGAAGGTCCAGGCGGGCTACAAAGTGCAGACGCTGTCGGCATTTCTTGGCACCGCGGCACCAAAAGCAGCACCGGCCATCGATTTCATCAAGCCGCTCAGTCCAGCAGACGAAAAGACCTCGCTTGAATTCTTCAACACCCTGAACTTTATGTTGCAGTTCACCCCGACGCATCCATCCGAGACGGACCTCATGACACGTTTCGCGAAGATCGGTGTAGGTGCCGGGAAGACGCTGGACGTCGGCAAGCTGTCGCCAGAAGTGAAGGCCGCCCTGCAGCAGGGCATGGCCGACGCCTGGGTTGCCTTGGGCGGGATGCAGAAGGAGTGGGCTGACGGGAAGATCAATTCTGGCGACGTGTTCGGCTCTCGGGAATCGCTGAAGAACAACTATCTGTACCGCTTCACGGGCGCCGTACTCGGCCTCTATGGAAATGCAAAACAGGAAGCGATCTATGGGTATTACGCGCTGGACGAGACGAAGCAGAAACTGGACGGAGCCAACCGTTACACGCTGCGCTTTGGGCCGGGCCAACTACCGCCCGTCAATGCCTTCTGGTCGCTGACGATGTACGAAATGCCGTCAAGTCTTCTCGTGGCCAATCCGATCAATCGTTACCTGCTCAATTCGCCAATGCTTCCACAGTTCAAGCGCGATGCCGATGGCGGGCTTACGTTGCTAATTCAGAACGAATCCCCAGGCAAGGACAAGGAAAGCAACTGGCTACCTGCACCGAAAGGTCCGTTTGCGATGGCGCTGCGCCTCTATTGGCCAAAAGAAGAGGCCGTCAATGGCAAATGGACCCAGCCGCCACTGCGGCGAGCGCAGTAAAGCTGACACCTTCGTCACCGCTAAACGACGTGGGGTGGGCGACCTCCTGGCCGGAGCAAAGGTGATGCTTCGGCGCCCAGAATGCCGGAACGTCGTTTCGCGAATGACGCGCCTAGAAGGTCATGTCGAGAACGACTGGTCCGAGCATCGGCCGGTATAGGTCCACGTCGTATGCGCAGTGCCGAAATCTCCAAAGCCCAGTTCCATGACACTCCGTCCCATGCTGCCTGATCCCCGGAGCTGATTCGACCGGCTTCACGCCCCGAGCCGAGAGCTGCCAGCGGACGATCAGCGGACGCTCGCTCGCTACGCTCACGGCTCCTTAGCGAATCTGGAGCCGCTCATGACGATCTTCGATCCCAGCCGAACATGGTTCGCCGATGACGATCAGGCAGCGCTCGTCGTCATCTTCAATCATTCCCGGCCGCACGCGCGCGGCCCGGTGTTCGTGTGCCTGCCGGCGATGGGTGTCGCCGCGAGCTTCTATACGCCGTTCGCGGAAGCGCTTGCGCAAGCCGCCAAGGGCGTGGCGGTGCTGACGGATCTGCGCGGACAGGGCCAAAGCGAGGCGCTCGCACGACGCGGCGCGCGATTCGGCTATCAGGAAATCGTCGCGCAGGACATCCCGTCGTTGACCGCCTCGATCGCCGCGCAGTTTCCCGGTCGGCCCATTTATCTGGTCGGTCATAGTCTGGGCGGTCAGCTCGGCAGCCTCGCGGCAGCGCACATGGCGCCCGGCCTCGCGGGCTTGATCTTGGTGGCGAGCGGCACCGCGCACTATCGGGTGTGGCCAAAAGCGTTGCGGTGGCGCGCGGGCATCGCGGTGCGGGCCGTCCGAACCGTGGCTGCATTGCTGCCCTGGTACCCCGGCCGGCTGCTGGGCTTCGGCGGCGACCAGCCGCGCCGATTGATGGCCGATTGGAGTTACAACGCCAGCACCGGCCGGTATCGCTGTGCAGGCAGTAGAATCGACTACGAGGAGGCACTGAATGACATCGTGCTGCCCGTCCTGTCGGTCGAAATCCGTGCCGATCCCGTGGCGCCGACGGGCGCGACGACCGAACTGCTCGCGAAGCTCGCATCCTGCGCGATCGAGCGCCGGCAGATCGACGGCGTCACGGCAGACGCGCCGTGGCGGCGTCACTTTTCCTGGGCGCGGAGTCCGGACGAGGTGGTCGCTGAAATCGTCGCCTGGGTGCGCCCACAATTGCGCCGAGTCAACGTCGAATGCCTCGAGCGGGCCGTCGCATGACCATTGAGGTGTCGGCACGTCTCGCGCTTCGCGTGCTCGGGCCGGTGCGGCTCGAACGAGAATCGGGGACGTTCGAGCCGGGCGCACGGCGCGAGCAGGCGCTCCTCGCTCTGCTCGCCGCCGAGGCGCGTCCGATGAGTCGCGCCCGCCTTGCTGCAATGCTCTGGCCCGATGCCGACGACGTTGACGCGCGCGGGCGCATGCGCCGCTTGTTGCACGAGATGTCGAGCCATTTGGGGCGCAACGCGCTTGTCACCGATCGTCAGGCCGTCGCGCTCGCGAGCGATGTGTGTGCCGCCACCGATATCGCCTCGCTGCGCCGCTCCCTCGCGCAGGGACTGTATCGCCCGACTGAGGACGCGAGCGACGAGAGCCTCGCCGCCCTCGAGCACGCGACGGGTCTGGCCGCCGCCGAGTTCGCGGAGGGGTTGGCGCTCGACGAATGCGACGAAGTGTCGGCGTGGCTCCAACGACAGCGCGAATCGCTGCACCAGGCGCGCGCGCAGGCGCTGGCGCAGCTCGTCACGCGGTTCGAAGGCGCACAGCAGCACGAGCGCTCGCTCCACTATGCGCAAGAGCTGGTGGCGATCGATTCTCTGAACGAAGATGCGCAGCGCCGACTCATCCGACTGTATGCCGCTGTCGGACAGCCCCGCGCAGCATTGCAGCAGTTCGAGCGATGCCGGCAGATCCTGCACGACGAGCTGGGCGTCGAGCCGGAAGTCGCAACGCTCAACCTCGCCGAGCAGATCCGCGGGCGTGACGCCGCCACGATGACGCTTGCCGACGACTCGCCCGCGGGTGTGGCAGTGCGGTTCACGCGCAGCGGCGATGTTCATCTCGCTTATCAAGTGCTTGGCGCCGGTCCGCTCGATGTGCTCCTTATCAGCGGCTTCATCTCGAATCTGGAGCAGGCTTGGGAGCCTGGCGGGCCCGCTGCCTTCTTCCGCGAACTCGCGCGCGATTTTCGGCTCATCCTCTACGACCGGCGCGGCGTCGGGCTCTCCGATCGCACCGTCGATCCCGCTGATACATCGGTCAGTAGCGCCGATGCGCTGGCGGTACTCGACGCGGTGGGCAGCCGGCGCGCGCTCGTGTTCGCGGTGTCCGAAGGCGGACCGATCGCGATCCGGCTCGCGGTCGAGCATCCGCAACGCGTTGCGGGGCTGGCCCTTTGGGCAACGCTTGCCCGAGGTACCGCGGCGCACGACTATCCGTGGGCACTGACCGCCGAGCGCTATGAACGTTGGCTCGATACGCTTGTCGCGCAATGGGGGCGCCCGGCTGCAATCGACACCTTCGCGCCCGACCACGCAAGCGATCCGCTGGTGCGGCGCTGGTGGGCGCGCATGCTGCGCCTCGGCTCCAGCCCGCGCTGCATGCACGCCGTCCTGCGCACGCTCGCGCTGAGCGACGTACGCGCTTTGCTGCCGCAGGTGCGCGTGCCGACGCTTGTCATGCATCGAACAGGCGACCGCGCCGTGCGCGTCGACGCCGGCCGCCATGTCGCAGCTGCCATTTCCGACGCCCAGTGGCTCGAATTGCCCGGGACCGCGCATTGGTGGTGGTTAGGCGAGACGGCACCGATGATCGAAGCGATCAAGGGTTTCGCACAGCGTTTGGCTGATAACGAGCGCTAGCGAGCCCCTCACCCTCGCGATGGTGCGTCGGCTGCAAGGTGCACCGGTCAATCGCGTGCGAGATAGAGATTTACGCGGCCTTCCTCAAGTTCGGCTTCGCGAGGGATCGGCTCGCCTCGATGGCCGCTATCGGCCAGAAGCGGACGCTGAACGACGACTGCAAGCGGCGGCGATGATTTCGATACCCTTAACGAGGCGCGACGCCAACCGCTTGTTCTGCAACTGCGCCAGCCACCACTCCAGTGCCCAGCCCTGATGATCACCTCGCCAGGCCACATAGAGGAGATTGGGCTCGCGCGGATCCGCCATCTTCTTCTCTATCAAAGCGCCGCGCTTGAGAAGACCGGCACGCGATCGCGTGGCAGCCAGCCCCCCTAGCCCTTCGCATTGCGCCTGGACCTTTGCGTGCGTGCATGCCTCTCCTGGCGGCCAAGCCGCAGTCGTGGCGTAAGGGAACCTGTGCCACGCAATGCAACGCTGCACTACGCAAAGGGATCGTGCGAATTGACGAACTCCGATGCGTACCAACGCAGCAGATCTTGCAGCGACGGATCCGGATTGAGGACTTGCGCCCAGGGTAGACCAGGCCGTTGACCGGCCGGTCATGGCCGTTGGCGGATGATGGACTCCATGGAATGGCCCGCCCTCTACTGGCTCGCACCGAATGTGGTCGCCTTCCCGCGCCCGCGCCGAACCTTCCGCCTGGACGGGGAGGAACTGCCGTACGGGCCTGGCCCGAAGGGCACGTCAGCGCCTGCCAAGGGAATAGTCGTAGTGGTGTCGCCGTGGCCTCGCGCGCGCGCCACGCCTCCGACCTCGTCGAGGCAAACCTAGACTCCACCACGTCGCGAAACCGCTTGAGGCTGGCCGTTCCCTAATCGGAAGCGCCACGCCGTTGGGCCGCCGTCCCCGGCACGAGCTTCGCCTGCACCCGCCGCCGACATGCCGGCGATCTCGCGTGGGACAGAAACGAAAAAACCGCCCCTGCTACAGGGCGGTTTTCCGTACTTTTTCCGTACTGAGCCGGATTTTGTCAATCAAAAACGGCCGAAGCCGTTGATTTAATTGGTGGGCGGTACAGGGTTCGAACCTGTGACCCCTACCATGTCAAGGTAGTGCTCTACCGCTGAGCTAACCGCCCTTTCGTCGTCAGAGATTGCTCGACGAGGGGCGCGCAGTTTAGCCCGTCGGCTCGCTGGCATCAACAGCCGGAGCGAAAAATCCCGCACCTCGGGCGTCCGTGGTGCCCTCTTGCGCGCCCTGTGCGGAGCCGATTCAGAATCAGGCGGCGAATCCAGCATCCTTCAGGCGACGCAACTGATCGCGCACGGCCGCGGCCTCCTCGAACTCCAGGTCGCGCGCATGCTGGTACATCTGCTGTTCCAGCGCCTTGATCCGCGCGGCGAACTGGCTGGGGCTGAGCTTGGCGTAATCGGCCAGGCTCTCGGCGACCCGCTTGGCCTTGCCGCGCCCTTTGGCGACCTCGCCCGGCTCGGCGCGTGCGCCTTCCATGATGTCCACGATCGGCTTGGCGACCGACTTGGGCGTGATGCCGTGCTCGGTGTTGTATTCGACCTGCTTCTGCCGGCGGCGGTCGGTCTCGTCGATGGCCTTCTGCATCGAATTGGTGAGGCGGTCGGCATAGAGGATCGCCTTGCCGCGCACGTTGCGCGCAGCGCGGCCGATGGTCTGGATCAGCGAGCCGGCCGAGCGCAGGAAGCCCTCCTTGTCGGCATCGAGGATCGCCACCAGCGACACCTCCGGCATGTCCAGGCCCTCGCGCAGCAGGTTGATGCCGACCAGCACGTCGAACTTGCCCAGGCGCAGGTCGCGGATGATCTCCACGCGTTCGACCGTGTCCACGTCCGAGTGCAGGTAGCGCACGCGCACGCCGTGCTCGCCCAGGTACTCGGTGAGGTTCTCGGCCATGCGCTTGGTCAGCGTGGTGATCAGCACGCGATCGCCCATCGCCACGCGGTCGTGGATCTCTCCCAGCACGTCGTCGACCTGGGTACCGACCGGACGGATCTCGACCTCCGGGTCGATCAGGCCGGTCGGACGCACCACCAGCTCGACGATCTGGTCCTCGGACTTGCGCAACTCGTACGGACCCGGCGTGGCCGAGACGAAGATCGCGCGCGGCGAACGACCCTCCCACTCCTCGAACCGCAACGGCCGGTTGTCCAGTGCGGAGGGAAGACGGAACCCGAATTCGACCAGCGTCTCCTTGCGCGAGCGGTCGCCCTTGTACATCGCGCCGATCTGCGGAACGGTCACGTGCGACTCATCGACCACCAGCAGCGCATCCGGCGGCAGGTAGTCGAACAGGCACGGCGGCGGCTCATCCGGCATGTGGCCGGTCAGGTGCCGCGAGTAGTTCTCGATGCCGTTGCAGTAGCCGACCTCGGCCAGCATCTCCAGGTCGAACTGGGTGCGCTGGGCAAGGCGCTGCGCCTCGACCAGCTTGTTCTGCGAATACAGCTGCTCAAGCCGCTCGCGCAGCTCGGCTTTGATCGTCTCGATCGCGTCGAGCACGGTGCGGCGCGTGGTGACGTAGTGCGAACCGGGGTAGATCGTGTAGCGCGGCACCTTGCGCAGCGTCTCGCCGGTGAGCGGGTCGAACAGGGTCAGCTGCTCGATCTCGCCGTCGAACAGCTCAATCCGCAGCGCTTCGGAATCGCTTTCGGCCGGATGCACGTCGATCACCTCGCCGCGCACGCGATAGGTGGCGCGGCGCAACTCGGTGTCGTTGCGCGTGTACTGCATTTCGGTGAGGCGGCGGATCAGTTCGCGCTGGTCGATGCGCTCGCCGCGCACCATGTGCAGCACCATGCGGAAGTATTCGTTGGGATCGCCCAGGCCGTAGATGGCCGACACGGTGCACACGATGATGGTGTCGCGTCGTTCGAGCAGCGCCTTGGTCGCCGACAGCCGCATCTGCTCGATGTGCTCGTTCACCGAGCTGTCCTTCTCGATGAAGGTATCGCTCGACGGCACGTAGGCCTCGGGCTGGTAGTAGTCGTAGTAACTGACGAAATACTCGACCGCGTTGTGCGGGAAGAACGCCTTGAACTCCCCGTACAGCTGCGCCGCCAGAGTCTTGTTGGGCGCCATCACCAGTGTCGGCTTCTGCACCGCCTGGACGACGTTGGCCACAGTGTAGGTCTTGCCGGATCCGGTGACGCCCAGGATGGTCTGCGCTGACAGACCGTTCTCGAACCCGTCGACCAGCCGATCGATCGCCTGCGGCTGGTCGCCGGCGGGCTGATAAGGCGCTACGAGCTGGAATCCGGCGGGCTGGTCGATGTCGTTCATCGGGGTCAATGCGGGGTAATCCGACAGTGTAGTCCGCCAAGAAGATGGGGGCTCAGGTCGGTTTTCCTACCCGGCCTGGAAGGCAGGACCTATGCCGGCTGAACGCGTTAAGCCTCTAACCTGCCGGCTCCCAGGAAAGGACTCACCTCCATGAGCGGCAAGGATGCCGGCTTGACCCTGTTAGAGCTGGTCATCGGGCTTGCGGTGGCCGCCGTGCTGTTTGCCGTGGCCATACCGGCATTTACCGATGCCCGGGCTGCCGTGAGCCACGGCATCGTAAGGGCCGCCTTGGTGGAAACCTTCATCGATGCCGGCCGCCACGCCACGATCACCGGCACCGACACCGTGATCTGCTCCAGCACCGGCATGGACCTTTGCAGCGGAAGTGTCGATTGGAGCCACGGCTGGATCGTATTCGCCGACCTGGACGGCGACCGAACCCACGATGCCAACGAGACACTGGTCCGGCGCAGCTCCCCGTTGGAGGGGGGCGTTCACCTGAGATCGACCTCCGGGCGTACCCGGCTGGTCATCCAAGCCAACGGCGGAAACGCCGGCTCGAACGTGACCTTCACACTCTGCGACGGACGCGGCTCGGCCAAGGCAACGGCCTTGATACTGTCCAACAGTGGTCGCATGCGTCAGGGCGTGCCTACGCCGACGGCGGCATCGGAATGCGTCCATGGACGGTGACCGGACGCCTGTGATCGGTCGCGCAGCGCCGGAGTCGAGCAAACAAAAAAGGCCCGCCTGATGGCGAGCCTTTTTGTTTCAAATCTGGCGCCCGAAGTTGGACTCGAACCAACGACCCCCTGATTAACAGTCAAGTGCTCTAACCGGCTGAGCTATTCGGGCGGGGCTGCATATGATGCTTGGCCGAGCGCGCCTGGTCAACCCCAGACGCGCGCCTTTTGGCTCACCGGCGCCCGTCGATCACGGGAACGTCGGAACACCTGATTGGCTCGGGCAGGCGACCCACGTGGTCGACCAGTTAGGAGCCGCATTCGAACCATTACCGGTGCACTGATAGCGACTGTCGGGGTTGTTGCTGTTGCCGCCGGGGCTCGGGTAATTGGACGGGCACAGGTAGGTCGGGCCGCCGAACGTCGCCGTGATCGTGTCGTTCTGGGCGATGGTGGAAACACCCACTTCAGTGTATTCACCGATGGGGATCACCCCCACCTCATTCGGGTTGATCACCGTCCCGGCCACCGAAGTGAACGTCGCCGACCCATTGCTCGAGGTGAACGCGGTCACGTCGAAGTCCACACGGTAAGGCATCGTTGTGTTGCCGTTGTTGCGGCACGGGTTCGGGATGTCGATGGTGCCGCTCTTGTTGTAATTGCCGACGCGCACCGTCAGTGCACTGGGCAGGTTTTCACCCTGCTGGGTGGTGCACGGGACCGGATGGCTGCCACTGCAGGGTTCGCTGCGCGTGCCGTACGTGAAGCCGGCCTGCGGCGGGTCGTTGCTGGCAATGGCGTAGTTGCCGAAGCTGACATAGAAGGTGCCGCCCGGCTGCCCGCCACCACTGTTGTTGCTGACGCGGAAAGCCTGCTGGTCGCGCCAGAAACCCGTCACGTCGGGGTTGTAGATCTGCTCATCCTCGTTCGGACTGATGTCGCCAAAGATGGCGATGCCCGAATTGGAAGAGCCGACCCGCGCAAAGACGTCCGTCACCTGGTTGGGCGTCGGGTTGCTGCCAGGCGTGACCTTGCCGCGCACCGGCGTGTCGATCGCGATCGACGTGGAGAAGTCGTCGTTCGTCACCTTCACCTGGCTGCCGGTGATGGGCGTCCATTCCGCAATTTCGGTCAGGTTGATGGACGTGAACGGCAGGACCCGCAGGACGCAATCGCGCAGTTGCGCAGGCGTCGCCGAACTACCGCATGAACTCTTCGCGTCGATGACGGCATCGACCGCTTCCTGTTCCAGATAATCGACGTAGAGGCCGCGCGCATGCAGCCACTTGGTGTCGTTGGTGGCTGCGATATTCAATTCCGCGGGACTGTCCAACTGATGCGTGGTGGCGTCGACTGCGGGCGCCGGCGACACGCGGTCGTTGTAAACAGTCTTGGCGGTCTGGGCACCCGGATTCTGGACAACGTAGCGGTGGTTCAGGTAATCCAGTACGAAATTCTGATAGTTCGTGACGGCAACACCGCCTGGGGCAGGAGTACTTGCGCTGCTCGCCGTCGCCAGGAGATTGGTGTAGTCGTTCGACAGGTCGGCGGCGACGTCGAAGATGCCATCCACGCGGATCAGGCGGCATGCCTCCAGGTAGTTATCTCCTGCCCCGGCGACCTCGAATGCTCCGTTGTTCAGACGGTAATGCAGATGCGTCGTAAGGCGAGGAGAGAACTTCTTTTCGGTAGTGCCAGAGGGATCGTGATGACTGCCGCAGCATGCGGTGCAGTAGCGACTCTGCGTGACGCCATTGGCGGGACGAGCCCGCGCCGAGTAGTTGGCCACCTCCGGCACCGCGTAGCGCGTGCCGTTCCAATAGGTCGGTCGGTACGCAGCCGCGGTTGTCGGCGTATTGGTGCAGGTGCAGCCGACCACTGAGGTTTCGACGCGGGTTTGCGCCTGCGCGTTTCCGCCGCTCAAGGCGGCATACGTCAGGACGTCGTATCGGGTTTCCACCGCGTCGTCCCCGGTGCGGGACACGTTGACCGGTTTGGGGTTGGTGGCTGCGGTCGAGGTCCCGTCGCCGACGGCGATGGGAATCACGCCATTTTCCGTGCTTGGATCGTAGATCAGGACCTTGGGGCCTCGCGACCGCCCGCTACGCGAGCGCTGATTGCGTGCCGAATCCTGAGGATCGATGCCCGCGATCGCGTCCTCCATCCGCACCGCTCGCGCCTGCCCCGAGGCATCGGTCCAGGTCACCGCCATCTCGACGGTCTTGAACTCACGATTGGGCGCGTAGGCCGCGGGCAATGCACCAGTCACTGTGCCGTACTGCTGGAAGGTCGTGCCACCGCCCGCCACCGGAACGGCGTAGCGCTTTACCGTCCAGGACCTGGTAAAGGCAGTGCCATCGACCGTCGTCGCCGAGTCCGAGCCCGTGTTGAGGCCTTGGTACTGGGCCATGGTCATGAACGAGCGCATGTCCTCCAGCTTGCCCTTGGCCAGGGCCAGACCGATGGACTGTGCCTTGACCTCGGCCGAAGCCTGGAAGATCCGGCTCTGCAACGCGGCCAGAGCGAGCAGGCCGAACGAAAGAACCACCACAGCGATCAGCACTTCCAGCAGGCTGAAGCCGCGGGCGCGTCGATTCGGGGAATGGAATTTCATGGGTGCGCCCTCAGATTCCGGTTTGGCTGTCGAGCCAACTGCCTGTCACACGACCGAACTTGACGCTGTCCGGAATCACGCCGCCGGCATTGCCGGAGGCGCTCGTGCTGTCGTAGATCAGGTCGATGCTGCCGGTGATCTTGACGTCGCCCTCCACCACCAGCGAGCCGAAGATCTTCACGTTGCCGTTTCCGCGCACTTTCGCCGTGTTGTTGTTGCTTCGGGCGAACAGCATGCCGAAAAAGTCCACGTTGCCGTTGATCCTGACCTCGCCGTCCACCACCAGGATGACCGAACCGGTCGCCGAACCCGTCGAGTTCAGATCGCAGTCGCCGGTGACGTAGAAGATGCCGCTCGACGACGTGCCCAGGCTGCTGCAGTTCGGCAGTACGGTGGCGTTGTAGTCGTTGATCAGCGCGAATGCCGCGCAATTGTCCGTCCCGCTGGGCCCGCAGTTGGTCAGCACTGTCGAACCGCCTTCGGCCATGACGTAGTCGATATCGAAGATGTATTCGAACAACGAGTCGTCGGTCGGGTCGTTGGGATCGTCGTAGGGCTCGCGCGGGAAGAACGTGATGTCAGGCAGTGCGCCGCAGTTGCCGTCGCGATCGAGAATATCCAGGTTCTCCTTGCGAACGCTCTGCGAGTGACCGGAGAGGAAGTCGACACCGCTCGCACTGACCGACGGGCAGCCACAGGCGTTGTTCGACGTCGCACAAGTGGTCTTGAGGTCGGTGCGGGGCGTGGACTGCAGGTATTCGCCCATGTGGCAGGTGCTGACGCTACCCAGGCCGCCCGCGCCGCAGGCGCTGGCGCCACTGGTGCCGATGTCGATGTCGTTGGGCGACCAGATCGACGCCGCGACGCCGTAACCGCCCGCATTGGGGGCCGCCACCACCTGGGCATTACCCAGGCCCTCCACCAGGCCCGAGGCGATCAGTGGCACCGGCGCGGAGGGATTCATGGTCATCGCCGTGGCCCAGGTCTCCTTGACCGTCGCCGCGGCACTTTCGCCGGCGACCTGGGAATTCGCGATCAGGGTGACGGCCACGTTGCCTGCCGCCGTCGGGTTGAGCTGGCACTCCGGCACCGTCGGATTGGTGGCCGAATAGCCCACGCGGCACAGCAATGCGTTGAGCGTGGTCGCTCCGGTAAAACGGCTGCTGGTATCGGCGCCGGTGAGGATGCCGCCGACCGAGGCGGTCAAGGTACCGTAG
Source organism: Lysobacter niastensis (assembly GCF_031457115.1). Lineage (GTDB taxonomy): Bacteria > Pseudomonadota > Gammaproteobacteria > Xanthomonadales > Xanthomonadaceae > Lysobacter_J > Lysobacter_J niastensis_A. The sequence continues at coordinate 1,166,873 of NZ_JAVDVY010000001.1, read as the reverse complement.
GGAATGCCCTCCACTGCCGGCGTGGAAGTATCGTTGTCGTAGTAGTACAGACCCGCGCGGCGCACCGGATCACGTTCCGCAGAGCACGGGTGGCCGGCGGAGAGTGTGCCGCTCGGACATTGCACCCAGCGCGTGGTACCCCCGGTGAGCCAACCGCCAGTCGCGGTCTTGACGACCACGGCCCGATTGGCGTTGAGGAACTGCCCGCCGAGGCTGACGGCATATTCGGCCATCTGCTCGGTCGATACGGCGCGGTTCTGGTTCGTAGAGGTGCGCTGCTCGAAGAACGCAACGTTGGTCGCGAACAGCACGATCACGGTGACGATGCCCAACAGGATCAGGGTGATCGCCAGCGTGGTGATGCCTCGCTGCGAACGAGGCCACTGCGGTGGAAAGCGGGGGTTTCGCGCGTTCATCCTGTTATCCCTTACGTCCCGTTCGGAACGGCGATGCAATTGGTTGAGGCGGCGGCTCGGACGCAGTCCGCACGCACGCGCACGTCGGTGGTGATGGTGCGGGACACACCCGGCATGGATACCAGCGATCCGGTCAGCGTGACCTGCATCTTGCGCAACTGCATAGGCAATACCGCGGTGCCGGCAGCCGCTATCAGGCCCGGCACGCCGCCGGTCGCTGCTCGATCGTTCACCACCTGGAACGCCGTGATGTCGACCACCCTGGGGTCCGACAAAGGACACCAGCCGCCGCTGCTGCAGGAAGCCGGGTAGCTGGAGTAATCGACCGCCGCGCCGCCGCAGTCCGGCTGCACGCCGGTCGCGCTCTCGGCCATCTCCAGCACGCCCACCTGGCGGCCGTTGATGGTGGCGACGACGCGCCGGATGCCGCGGACCTCGCCGTTATCGAGGTTCAGCACGCCCATCCCACCGTTCTCGCGATCGTATGCGTAGATCACGCAGGAACCGTTGGTGCTCAGGAAGATCCTGGAGAAAGGCGAGGCCGCGGTGAACGTCGGAGGGCGCGAAACGTAGCGCATCGCGTCCTCGTCATAGCCCGCCCGCCTGAGGTCGTCGGTGGCCGTCTCCAGGCTGGTGCGCAGCTCCTGGGTCAGGCGCGTCGAACGAACGTATTCGGAATTGGCGCGAATGCTGGACAAAGCGAAGGCCAGCACCGCACCGACGACGATCATCCCGGCGACCAGCGCCACCATCAACTCCACCAGCGTGAAGCCGGCCTGTTTGCGCGCTGCGGCCATCATCAGCACCCTCGATCCAGGTATTCGGGAATCTTGGAAGGCGCCGCCGCCGGCTGGCAGGAAATCGCACGTCCGTTGCGGTCGACAATGATGTCGAGCCGGTAGTCCTGCGACCCGATCGGCGACCGCAGGGAAATGCGACCGGCGTCACCGGCCTCAGTAAGGTTGGCGCGCTTGGGATTGATGACGACCACCCCATCGGTATCGGAATCGGTATCGCCGATGGTGGGGTTCGACGGCACCCTCGCCCCTCGCCACTCGCTTTGGGCAGTCGGGTAGGCGCTGACATCGCAGGCGCCCGCGGTGAAGCAGTCGCAAGGCGTGTCATCGCTCGGGTCGGTGGTGGTCGCCGCGCCAATGCAGAATTCGCCAGCCACGTTGGTCCTGAAACCGACCTTCACGTCCGAATTGCGACGCAGTGCCTCGAATCGCGCATCGCCCACGAAGGACACGACCTGATCGGCGGCGCCACGCAATGCACTGCGTTGGCGGAAATCGGTAAAGGACGGAACAGCGAGCACGGCGAGGATCGCCAGCACGGCGAGCGTCACCATCAGTTCCACCAAGGTAAATCCGTTTGTCTTTGCCGCGCGCATGGCCTGGACCCCTTTTCCCATGCCATCTAAGCAAGACGGGGAGCCAGCGGCAATGTCCTGCCGGACGAACGGGCCCGCGGGCTGGATGAACGCCCTGCGCAGTCGCGATAGACCGACCGACGGGTGCTACGATTCCGCATCGAGGTTTTGGGGACCCTGCGATGAAACAGTCTGGCTTTACGTTGATCGAACTGGTGGTCGTGATCGCCATCGTGGGCATCCTTGCCGCAATCGCTATTCCTTCCTTCGCAGAACAGATCAAAAAGAGCCGCCGTTCGGAGGCCGTCACGGTTTTGGGCGACCTGCAGCTTCGCCAGGAGCGGTGGCGATCCAACCACACCACCTATGGCACGCTGGCGGAAGTCACGGGCACGACGGCCGCGTTGTTCAACGGCGCGCAGAGCAATTACGACTTCGCCGTAACGGTGAATTCCGCATCGGCCTACACGTTGACCGCTACGCCAAAAGGTTCCCAGACGGGCGACCGTTGCGGCACCTACACCCTGGCCCTGGACGTCTCGGCCCGGCCAGGTGTGCCGCCGCAGAAGACTGCCGGCGGCGGTGGCAACTGCCTGTAACCGATCAGGCCAGCACCCTATAGCAGGGCTTGTACTCCCCGGCGATCTTCATCCGCCGCTGCTCGACAAACGCCCTGAGCAACGCATCCAGCGACTGCATCATGCCGGGGTCGCCATGGATCTCGAACGGACCATGCGCCTCGATGCGGCGCATGCCGTCTTCCTTGACGTTGCCGGCCACGATGCCGGAGAAGGCCCGGCGCAGGTCGGCCGCCAGCTCATGCGGCTTGCGGCCGTGGTGCAGGTCGAGCGTCGCCATGGCCTCGTGCGACGGGACGAACGGACGCTGGAATTCCACCGGAACCTTGAGCGACCAGTTGAAGAAGAACGAGTCCTTGTGTGCGATGCGGTTCTCGCGCACCTTGCGGATGCCGGCCGCCATGCGCTTGGCCACGGCAATCGGGTCGCCGATCACGATTTCGTAACGTGAGGTGGCCGCCTCGCCCAGCGTCAGCCGCAGGAACTTGTCGATCTGCTCGAAGTACGGCGCCGATGCGGACGGCCCGGTGAAGATCAGCGGGAACGGCAATCCCTCGTTCTCCTCGCGCAACAGGATGCCCAGCAGGTAGAGGATCTCCTCGGCCGTGCCGACGCCGCCCGGGAAGACGATGATGCCGTGGCCGAGGCGGACGAAGGCCTCCAGGCGCTTCTCGATGTCCGGCATGATCACCAGGTGGTTGACGATCGGGTTGGGCGACTCGGCCGCGATGATGCCCGGCTCGGTGATGCCGATGTAGCGGCTGCGGCGCTGGCGCTGCTTGGCATGGGCGATCGTGGCGCCCTTCATCGGGCCCTTCATCGCACCCGGGCCACATCCGGTGCAGATGTCCAGGCCGCGCAGGCCCAGTTCGTACCCGACCTGCTTGGTGTAGACGTACTCGTCACGCGAGATGGAATGACCGCCCCAGCACACCACCAGGTTCGGCTCGGTCGGGTGCAGGATGCGGGCGTTGCGCAGCAGGCCGAACACGGCGTCGGTGATGCCGTCGGTGCTTTCCAGGTCGCGGCCGCTATCGGCGCGCAGCTCGATCGCGGTATAGGCCAGGTCGCGCACCACGGCGAACAGCAGGTCGGCGACGCCGTGGATGATCTCGCCATCGACGAAAGCCATCGCCGGCGCATGGGCCAGGTCGATGCGGACGCCGCGGTCCTGCTGGTGCACCTGGATGTCGAAATCGGGATACAACTCGCGCGCCGCGCGCGGATCGTCGGATGCGCTGCCGCTGGTCAGCACGGCCAGCGCGCATCGGCGCAGCAGGTCGTGCATGCCCGTGGAGGCATCGCGCAGGCGTGCGACTTCGTCGCGGGACAGCACGTCGAGACCGCCGCGCGGATAGATGCGGGCGTTGACGGTGGGGAGGCTGGTGTCGATTTTGGCGCTCATCTTTCTCTTTCTTTCGTCGTGTTATCGGCTACGACTCTATCGCAGCCGCCCCCACAAAAGAAAACGGCCGGGGATCCCCGGCCGTTTTCTGTACTGCTTGTTGCCTGCGGCAGAGATCAGAACTTGTAGCGGAAGCTGATCTGGGCGGCCCAACGCGAGATGCCCTTGTCGTCGTAGACGGTCAGGTTGTCCGGCGTGTTGACGCGGTACACGTACTTGCCAGCATTGCCGGCGCAAACACCGGTGAGCGGAGCGCCGCCGGCGCCGCAGATGCCGCCGTACTCGACGACGCCGCGCATGGCCGGGAACGACACCTCTTCCACGCGACCCCAATCCTTGTCGATCAGGTTGCCGATGTTGAGGACGTCGAGCGTCAGCTCGGCCTTGTGGCCTTCCCAGAAGCCCGGGAATTCCTGCGAGATCTGCAGGTCGAACTGGTTGACCCACGGTCCGTGCGCGGCGTTGCGCTCGGCGACCAGGCCACGGTGCGTGTTCAAGTAGTCGTCATTGGCGACGAAGCTCCAGAACGCCGCTTCTTCGGCCGGCGAACCGAACACCACGTCGCCCGGGCCCTTCGGGATGTACAGCAGGTCGTTCAGACGGCCGTCGCCGTTGGCGTCGTTGTCGAAGTTGTAGCTGTACGGACGACCCGAGCGGCCTTCGTAGACCATCGACACCATGGTGTCGTTGTCGCCGAAGAACGCGTGCTTCCACTGCAGCGTAGCCAGGAAACGGTTCTTGATCTCGTAGCTCGAGGTCGAGTTGACTTCCTCGTTGGCCTGGAAGATCGAGGTGTTGCCCAGCTGCGAGCTCGAGGTCGAGCTGGTCAGCGGACTGACTTCGTTGGCGTTGGTGTACGTGTACGACGCGGCCCAGGCCCAGTCGCTGTCGTTGAACTGCTTGTCCAGGCCGACCGTCAGCTGCTGGCTTTCGCCCTTGCCGGTCCGCTTGGCGATGATCGCGTCGTTGAAGGTGCGGTTGCGGTTGAAGCGCGCGTCACCGTTGGTGACCACGCCGTTGACGTTCCAGCTGTTCGGGCGCAGGCCGTTGTTGGTCCTGTTGGCGACGGCGCCGGTAGCGTTATTCCAGTAGATCAGGCGACCGTCCTGGCCCACCGCGGTCGGCGCGCCGAGGTTCAGCTGCTGGTAGTAGATGGCGTCCTTCACCGAGGTCAGGACCAGCTCGGTCGATGCGACGACGCCCCACCACGGCAGCTCGGTATCGAACGCCAGGTTGGCCTTCCACACCGACGGCTGGACGAGGTCGTTGTCGAGGAAGTCCACCGACTGGGTGCCGGGCACGCCGCCCGTCTGCGCGATCGGCAACTGGCCGTTCGGATCGGGCGAGAAGACGTTGGTGCCATTGGAGTCGAAGAAGTCGGTGTAGGTCAGGCCGTTGTTGGCATACGGATTGGCCAGCCACACCGTCGCCGCGGCGCCCTTGAACAGACCGAAACCGCCGCGCACCTGGGTCGGACGCTCGGTGTCGTAGGTGTAGTTGAAGCCGAAGCGCGGCGACCACAGGTCGCTGCCATCGATGGTGTTGTCGTTGCGCACGCCGAACGCCGACGATGCCGCGGCGTTGAAGGGCGGCTTGTCATCGACGATCGAGCGGTCGTAACGCAGGCCATAGGTCAGCGTCAGGTTCTCGTTGACCGCCCAGCTGTCCTGCAGGAACAAGCCAAGATTCTTCTGGGTGAACACCGCGGCCATGGCGTCCAGGTCGCCGCCGGCCGGATAGAACAGCTGGTAGCGGCTCGAGATGCCGGCCTCATACGACTGCGGACAGCTGTCCGGGACAACCGGCTGGCCGACCGGTCCCGGAGCGTTGATGCAGTTGAAGGTGTAGACGCCGTTCACGCGGCGACCGAACAGGTTGTAGACCTCGTTCGACTCGTAGTCGGCGCCGAACTTGACGGTGTGGTCGCCCAGGAACAGGTTGCCGGCGAAGAACGCGTTCCACGTCTGCGTCTCGAGGACGTTGGCGTGGGTGTTCTCTTCGGTACCGAAGTTCAGCGTGTTGCTGCCGATGCGGATCGCAATCGCCGGCAGGTCGGCCAGCGGGTTGCGAACGGCCGAGTAGTCGCGGTACGAGACCTTGGCTTCGGTCGAGAAGGTGTCGGTCCAGTCGCTGAACAACTGCGCGGTGTACGTCTCCAGATTGAAATCGCGGACGTAGTGGTAGGTGTTCAAGGCCAGCGACGAGTTGCTGAAGCCCTGCAGGAACGGAGTGTTCTGCTCGGTCTTGCCGTAGCGGAAGCTGGCGCGCTGCGAATCGGTGATGTTCCAGTCGAACTTGATGCCGAACTCCTCGCTCTCGGTGTCCAGCGAGGGCTTGGCCAGGGTGCCCGGATCAAAACCCTTGGCCTGCGACAGCGCGATCACGCGGTCGATCTGCGCCTGGGTGATACCGACGATGTTGCTCTCGCCCGATCCGATCGGACCAAAGCCCGAGTTGCCGGTGAACAGGTCCTTGCCGGTGTAGTTCTCGTAGTTGACGAAGAAGAACAACTTGTCCTTGACCAGCGGGCCGCCGAAGGTCGCGCCGTAGGTCTGCTCGTTGTCGAACAGCGCCGGGCGGATGTCGTTCTGGTTCTTGCCGGACCAGTCGTTCTCGCGGTAGATGCCGTAGACCGAGCCGTGGAACTCATTGGTGCCCGACTTGGTGACCGCGTTGATCACGCCACCGGTGCCGCCGGAGATGGTCACGTCGTAGTTGGCGACGTCGACCGCGATTTCGTCGATGATGTCGATCGAGAACGGCGGGCGCGGCGTCGGCAGGCTGTTGGATTCCAGGCCGAACGAGTCGGCGCTGCTGACGCCGTCGACGCGGATGACGTTGAAGCGCGGGTTCTGGCCGCCGACCGAGATTTCGTTACGGGCCTTGTCGCTCTGCACCACGCGCGGATCCAGACGGGCGAAGTCCTGGATGTTGCGGTTGATGGACGGCATCGTCTCGATCTGCTCGCGCGTCACGGTCGTGCCGGCGCCCATCTTGGTCGCGCTGAACACTTCCGAGCCGCCATAGGAGATCGCCTGCACCGACTCCAGCGTGGTGACGCTGCTGCTGCCGGCCACGGTCACGTCGACCTGGTTGACCTTGTCGAGGTTGAGGTAGACGCCTTGCTGGCTGCCGGCGCCGGCGCCAGTGCTGGTGGTGATCGTGTACGGACCGCCGACGCGCAGGCCGCGGGCGTTGTAGCGGCCGTCTTCGCCGGTCACGGCACGGCTGACGGTGCCCGATTCGGTATGGGTGATGATGACTTCGGCGCCGACCACCGGCTGGCCGTCTGCGCCGACGACGCGACCGGCGATACCGGCGGACGTGGCCTGGGCAAATACAGGAGCAGCAGCAAGAGCGGCAAGCAGGCCAAGCGTGAGCTTGGACAACCGGACACGGTTCGGGTGGGTCATTACATTGGCCTCAATGCGTAAAAAATCGTGGCAGTAGAAGGACGGGCGCCATGTGGGTCTGGCGTCTCTCGCGGACACAGTCGGAAAACCCCTGACCCGGCGGTAGGCACCCCTGCCGGGTTAACAGCAGTTTAACAGGCTAGGACGGAGTTGTTACAGAGCCGTGACGGGCGTCAAAAAAAGTCGTTAAACGCCGCGGGCCGTCAGGGGGGCGTGATCTGCAGGTAAGTCCCCAGGCCGTCGAGGAACATCTGGACGGAAATGGCCACCAGCAGCATGCCCATCAGCCGTTCGATCGCGGTCAGAGCGCGGATGCCCAGCAGCTTGTAGAGCATCGTCGCCGAGAACAGGATCGCTGCCGTCGCGCCCCAGGCGATCAGCAACGCCAGGCTCCACTCGCCCAGACGTTCGGGCTCGTTGCTGCCCATCAGCATCACCGCGGCCATGCCCGAGGGGCCGGCCACCAGCGGGATGGCCATCGGCACGATGAAGGGCTCGCCGCCCGGGATCTCGCCCATCAGCCCTTCCGGCGACGGGAAGATCATGCGGATGCCGATCAGGAACAGGACGATGCCGCCGGCGATCGACACCGACTCCTGGCGCAGGTGCATCACTTCCAGGGCGTACTTGCCGCCCCACAGGAACATCATCAGCACCGCCAGCGCGATCAGCAGCTCGCGGGCCAGCACGAAGCGCTGCCGTTTCGGCGGCAGGCTGCGCAACAGGCTGAGGAAGACCGGCACATTGCCGAGCGGGTCGAGGATCAGGAACAGCAGCAACGCTGCCGAGGCGATTGTCATGGGCGTGCCGTCACGACAAGGGGTTCCACACCTGTCCGCGATGACCCGCGCCGGCCGGAGACAGCAGTGCCACGCAGGCGTCGGCATACACCGACGGATCGACGGCGGCGCGGTCGTTCTCTTCGACGTAGGCCTTGGCACGCAGCGGCGTGCGCATCGGACCCGGTTGCAGGCCGGCGACGCGGACCCGCGAGTTGGCCAGTTCGGCGTGCAGCATCCCGACCAGGCTGGCCAGGCCGTGCTTGGCGACCCCGTAGCCACCCCAGTAGGCGTTCCCCACCCGCGCCGGGTCGTCGAGGACGAACACCAGCGCGGCGTCGTCGGCCTGGCCGAGCAAAGGCAGGCACGCCTGTGTCAGCCACCACGGAGCCGTCAGGTTGACGTGGATCGCCCGGGCGAACGCGGCCGGGTCGGTTTGCGCCAGCGGCGTCAGTCCGGCGAAATCCGCGGCGCAATGCAGCACGCCATCGAGGCGCCCCACCTCGCCTTGCAGGCGCTCGGCCAATTCGGCGTAGTCGTCGGGCGCGGCGCCTTCGAGGTCGAGCGGGTACATCAGCGGCTCGGGCCCGAACTGGGCGACGGCGTCGTAGATGCGGTTGAGCTTGGGCAGCTTGCGGCCGAGCAGCACCACCGTGGCCCCGGCACGCGCACAGGCCTGGGCTGCGGCACTGCCGAGCCCGCCGTGCGCACCGGTCACGAGAATCACGCGCCCATCGAGCGCGCGCGGCTGGTCGGGTCCGATGGCGCTCACTGGCGCTGGGTCTCGCTGATCATGCGTGCCAGTTCGCCGGACTCGAAGAGCTCCAGCGTGATGTCACAGCCACCGATCAACTCGCCGTGGATGAAGAGCTGCGGGAACGTCGGCCAGTTCGAATAGCGCGGCAGGTTGGCGCGGATTTCCGGATCCTCGAGCACGTTGACAGTGTGCAGTTGCGAAGCGCCGGCGGCCTTGAGCGCCTGCACGGCGCGGCTGGAGAAGCCGCACATCGGGAACTGCGCAGTGCCCTTCATGAAAAGCACGATCGGGTGGCTTTCGACTTCGGCCTGGATCCGTTCCATCACGGACATGGGTGAAACTCCTGCGAATGTCTGTTGCTCGGCCATTGACGGCACAGCAACGGAGCGTGGGGATAGAATGTAATTGTAAGCCTTCCCGAGCCGCGGTCGCGTCCATCCCCCGGACCTCACCCCGGCAACCCCCTAGCCAGCCCTTCAGGAGCCCGCAATGGCCATCGAACTGCCCGCCCTGCCCTACGACCGAACCGCGCTCGAGCCGCACATTTCCGGCGAGACCATCGACTTCCACTACGGCAAGCATCACAAGACCTACGTCGACAACCTCAACAAGATGATCGAGGGCACCGAGTTCGCCTCGATGCCGCTGGAAGAGATCATCCGCAAGTCACAGGGCGGCATGTTCAACAACGCCGCGCAGATCTGGAACCACACGTTCTACTGGAACTGCCTGTCGCCGAAGGGCGGCGGCGAACCGAGCGGCAAGCTGGGCGACGCCATCAACAAGGCGTTCGGCAGCTTCGAGAAGTTCAAGGAAGAGTTCACCAAGGTTTCCGTCGGCACCTTCGGCTCCGGCTGGGGCTGGCTGGTGCAGCGCCCGGACGGTTCGCTGGCGCTGGTGAGCACCTCCAACGCGGCCACGCCGCTGACCGGTGAAGACATCGCACTGCTGACCTGCGACGTGTGGGAGCACGCCTACTACATCGACTACCGCAACGCCCGCCCGAAGTACGTCGAGGCGTTCTGGAACCTGGTCAACTGGGACTTCGTCGCTTCCAACATGAAGTAAGCGGCGCCCATCGCGCGATAAAAAACGGCCGGGTTTCCCCGGCCGTTTTTCTTTGTCCTGCGATGGTCGCAGAGATCAGCGAGCCAGCGCCGCGATCACCGGCGCCACTTGCGCCTCGCGGCCAAGCGCATCACCGACACGCTGCAGCGTTTGCGCAAGCGCCTGTCCGCAATCGGCACGCAACGTGGCATGTCCGACCTTGCGGCCGGCGCGCGGCTCCTTGCCGTAGTCGTGCCAATGACCACCGGGTTCGCGCAGCACCGGCAAGGCATCGGGCATCTCGCCGATCCAGTTGAGCATGCAGGCCACGCCGACCATCCGCGTATCGCCCAACGGCAGGCCGAGCACGGCGCGCAGATGGTTCTGGAACTGCGAGGTCTCGCTGCCCTCGATGGTCCAGTGGCCGGAGTTGTGCACGCGCGGCGCGAGCTCGTTGGCGAGCAGTTCGCCATCGCGGCAGAACAACTCCAGCGCGAACACACCGACGTAGTCGAGCGCCTCGGCCAGCTTGCGCGCATGTTCGAACGCGGTCTGCGTCATCGCATCATCGACGCTGGCCGGCGCCAGACTGGCCGACAGCACGCCGTCGACATGCCAGTTCTCGGTCAGCGGCCAGGTGCGGAACTCGCCCTCGCGGCCGCGCACGGCCACCACCGAAAGCTCGCGCTGAAAATGCACGAAACCTTCCAGGATCAGGCCGACCTTGCCGGCTTGCGCACCGAGCGCTTCCCAGGCGGCATCGGCGTCGGCCGGCGTCTTGATGCGGAACTGGCCCTTGCCGTCATAGCCGAGCCGGCGCGTCTTGAGGATGCAAGGCGTGCCGATCTGTTCGAGTGCGGCACCGAGCTGCTCGCGGGTGTCGATCGCCGCGAAAGGCGGCACCGGGATGCCGAGCTCGACGAACAGTGTCTTCTCGGCCAGCCGATCCTGTGCGATGGCCAGCGCACGCGGGTTCGGGAACACCGTGACGCGATCGCTGAGCCAGTGCGCCGATTCGGCCGGCACGTTCTCGAAGTCGAACGTGGCCACGTCGACCTTCGAGGCGAATTCGGTCAACGCCGCCTCATCGCGATAGTCGCCCACCACCATCGGCGCGAACTGTCCGGCGCACGCGTCGGCGACGTTGTCCATCACCAGGAAGCGCAGGCCGAGCGGCGCGCCGGAAAGCGCCAGCATGCGCGCCAGCTGACCGCCACCGAGAATGCCTACCTTAGGGTGTGTCATGCCGCTTGCCATAGACCGCGCCGTGATTGTGCGCCTGCAGCGCAAGGAAGAGTGAAGGAGTGGATGTCGATCCACGACTGAGCGATGACGCGGCGATGCGGGCGCACAACCACGGCCCTTCGGGTTGCCACGCAGCCACCGCCACACTGCGTTGCGCGCCTTGGCCGCAGGACGGCTGCGGCGCTGCGGCGCACGCCTTGCCTGACGGCGGCTGCGGGGCAACGCGATCTATGGCAAGCGGCATGACACACCCTCATTGCCGCGGATCGCCGTTGGCGAGAACGTCGTCGGTCTGGCGCTTGCGGAAATCTTCCAGCGCCTGTCCGATGCCCGGCTGGTCGTGCGCCAGCAATGCGGCTGCGAACAGCGCGGCATTGGCGGCGCCGGCATTGCCGATGGCGAAGGTCGCCACGGGAATGCCCGCCGGCATCTGCACGATCGACAGCAGCGAATCCATGCCATTGAGCGCCTTGCTCTGCACCGGCACGCCCAGCACCGGCACCGCGGTCTTGGCCGCGAGCATGCCCGGCAGGTGCGCCGCGCCGCCGGCGCCGGCGATGATCGCGCGCAGGCCGCGTGCCTTGGCATTGGCCGCGTAGTCGAACAGCAGGTCCGGCGTGCGGTGTGCCGACACGACCTGGATCTCGTGCGGGACACCGAGCGCTTCGAGCCTGGCGGCGGCGTGCTGCATCGTCTCCCAGTCGGAGCGCGAGCCCATCACGATGCCGACCAGCGGCGCCTGCGATGCGTTTGTCATGGTTCGACCCTGCGGCAAAACGGTATTCTACCGGCCTTCCGCCGGAGCTTCACCGCCCATGGACCGCAAGCTGCTCGACCTGCTCGTCTGCCCCACCACGCGCCAGCCCCTGCAACTGCTCGACGGCCGTGGCCTGCAGGCACTCAACGCCGCCATCGCGGCCGGCGGCATCGTCCGTGGCGACGGCAGCGCACAGGCCGACGCCCTGGGCGAAGCGCTGGTCACCCGTGACCGCAAGACCGTCTACCGCATCGACGACGGCATACCGGTGCTGCTGGCCGAAGAGGCCATCGCCACGGTCCAGGTCGAAGGATTTCCCGCCGCATGAGCCCCCGCTTTGCCCCGCCGCCCGCCGAGTCGATCGCCCGTGATGTGAGCCTCGCTCTGGCCGAGGACCTGGGCGCCGGCGACGTGACGGCCGCGCTGCTGCCGGACGACACGGACTGCGCCTACCTTCTGTGCAAGGAAAACGCCGTGGTATGCGGGCGCCCCTGGTTCGACGCCTGCCATCGCGCGCTCGACCCCGACGTGCGCATCGACTGGCATGTGGCCGAAGGCGACCGCGTCGACAAGGGCACCGTGCTGGCAACCCTGCAAGGCCGCACCCGCGCTCTGGTCAGCGCCGAGCGCGCCTCGCTCAACTTTCTGCAGACGCTTTCAGGCACCGCCACCACCACCGCCGAATACGTCGTGGCCGTCAGCGGTACCGGGACCCGGATTCTCGATACGCGTAAGACCATCCCCGGCCTGCGCCTGGCGCAGAAGTACGCCGTGCGCGTGGGCGGCGGCGTCAATCACCGTATCGGCCTGTTCGACGCGGTGATGCTGAAGGAGAACCACGTGCGCGCGGCCGGCACGCTGACCGCGGCGATCCGCGCGGCGCGCGCGATGCATCCGTCGTTGCCGCTGATCGTGGAAGTCGAATCGATCGCCCAGCTTGAAGAGGCCTTGCGCGAAGGCTGCGACCGCATCCTGATCGACGATTTCGACGCGGCCATGAGGCGGGAGGCCGTGCGCATCGCCAAGGCCGCTCCCTTCAACGGCACGATCCCGCTGGAAGTATCCGGCGGCGTCGACATGACCACGCTGCGCGTGATCGCCGAAGATGGCGTCGACTTCATCTCGATCGGCGGACTGACCAAGCATGTCCGCGCGATCGACCTGTCGCTGAAACTGGGACCGCCGCCGGCATCCGCGCAATGACGGATGCCTTGCGGCAACCGCATCGTCAACGCAACAACCAGACCCCGGCCACCGCAGCCAACGCGATTACGGCGGCTACGCCCAGCCACAACCAGGTCTGACGATCGCCGGGGTGGCTCTCGCGGCGACGCGGGGACTTGGGCACGACCTGCTTGGTGACGACTTGAACCGGTCCGGCCTTCTGGCCCGGCTTGGCGACGCGAAGCTGCAGGGCATCGAACGCGATCACGTCACCCACCTTGGCCTCGCCGCGCAGCACGCGCTTGCCGTTGATGTAGGTGCCGTTGGTCGAGCCAAGGTCCTCCACCTGGATGCCCGTTTCGGTAGGCAGCAGCCGTGCATGTCGTCGCGACATGCCTTCGTCGTCCAGTCGCAGCTGGCATTCGGGCGCGCGTCCAATCGTGACGACGCCGTGAATCGGAAGCTGCTGGCCCACTGCGTTGCCCGACAGGCCGCGCAGGACGTAGCGCGGCGTCGCCGCACGCACCGCGGTCACGCCCGGGTCGTCGTTGGCCGCCGGTGCGTCCAATGGGCTCTCATCGGGCCGCAGGCCCGGCGTGGTCTCCAGCGAAGCCAGCCGCGCATGGACGCGATCGAAGGCCATGCTGTCGCCGGGGCGCAGCGCGATGAGGCCATCGACGCGGCGTCCGTTGACGCTGACCGGAATGCCGTGCGGCACATCCAGCATCACGCCGTTGTTGGACACGTGCAGCTGGCAGTGCTGAGGCAGCACGCCGGGACGATCGAGCACGATGTTGGATTCGGGGTCGGAACCGACCCGGTTGATGCCCAGGCCCAGCAGGACCTGCGGATGATCGCCATCGGGAAATACGAGTTTCATGCGGACAGTGGCCCCCTCCACTTGCACTCTGCGGAGGCTTGCGAGTTCGCACTCGTGCCACCACAGTAGATGCATGCCGACTCTACTGATCCTGATGATCGTCGCTGCGACGGTGTTCGCATTCTGGAGCGCCGGGCGCGCCGCAGCTGAACGCGCCGAGGAAGTCGGGCGCGACGCCTGCCAAGCCGCCGGCGTGCAGTGGCTGGACCAAAGCGTGCACGCCATCGGCCTGAAGCTGTGCCGTCACGACAACGGCTGGCTGGGTTGGGAACGTACGTTCCGCTTTGACTATTCCATCGACGGCGAAGATCGCCACGTCGGGAGACTGGTGCTCCGCGGCGATCGACTGATCGCGTTCAGCGGCCCGGTGACGCGCAACGTGGCGCCGTTGCATTGACGTCATTCCGGGCGCGGGGATGACGTTAAGGCAAGGCCGCGCTGAAGCGCAGTAGCCAGCTCTTCGCTATCGGGGCGTCATTCCCGCGAAGGCGGGAATCCGGGCCTTTGCAGATGCCCGTCTCGGACTGGGTGGAACCCCGCTTTCGCGGGGATGACGTTTCGGCGAAGCCGCGCTGAAGCGGGGCCAAAACGTCATTTGACGATGCGCAGGTGCGAACCTCGCCGCGGCGGTGCCGGAGTATCGGGGCCGTCGTCATCGCCATGCGGCGAGTGGTCCTGAGAGGACTCAACGGCATCGTCCTCGGCCTCGCCGCCGGACGCCAGCGCCTCGTCCGGCAGGGCCATGCCCTGCCCGGTCTCGCGGGCATAGATCGCCAGCACCGCGCCGACCGGGACCGACACCGGATGGCTGACGCCGCCGAAGCGGGCGCTGAAGCGGATCGTGTCGTTGCCCATCTCCAAGTGCGACACGGCGCGCTCGGCAATGTTCAGCACGATCTTGCCGTCCTTGACCGCATGCATCGGCACCTGCACGGCCGGTCGCGTGGCATCCACCAGCAGGTGCGGCGTCATGCCATTGTCGGCGATCCATTCGTACAACGCCCGCAACAGGTACGGACGGTGGCTGGTCATCAGGGAACTGTCTTCACTCATGCCCACAGTCTAACGCCGAGCAGGCTCTCCAGCGGACCATGCAGCGTCCGCAACGCGCGCTCCATCCCCATCATACGAGCGGCACCATGCCGCGGAATGCCGGGAGCGCAATCAGGCAGGTAGCTCGCGAAGCTTGCGTTCCTGCTCGGTCAGGCTGCGGGTGAAACCCGGGTTGCGGAAGATCCGGTTGCCGTAATCCTCGATGGCCTTGCCGTCCTTCGGCAACGGCACGCCCAGCGCATCCAGCCGCCAGATGATCGGCGCCATGGCGCAATCGGCCAGGCTCATTTCGGGGTTCAGGAAGAACTTGCTGGCCTTGAACAGCGGCACCGAGGCGGTCAGCAGTTCCTTCAGGCGCTTGCGCGCCGCCTCTGCCTGGACCTTGTTGCCCAGCTGAATGGCCTGAACCTGCGGCACCCAGTCGTGCTCCAGCCGCAGCATCGCCAGACGCAGGCGTGCCCGCGAAAGCGGGTCGACCGGCATCAGCGGCGGATGTGGATAGCGTTCGTCGAGGTACTCGCTGACCACGCTCGCTGCGTACAGCACCAGGTCGCGCTCGACCAGGGTCGGCACCGAGTGGTACGGGTTGAGGTCGACGAGGTCTTCGGGCGGATTCTGCGGGTCGACCGGAATCAGGTCGTAGGTGACGCCTTTGGCCGCGAGCACCAGGCGCACGCGGTGGCACAGCACGCAGTCGGTGGAAGAAAACAGGGTCAGCGCATTACGCATACGTGGGCTCGCCGCCATCATCGACCTCTCCAGCCACCGGAATCCGCCAGTAGCAAGACGCCATCCACCCCGTGTGGACGGTCGTCACGGCCTCGAGCTTCGCATCCCCTGCCATGCAATGAAAAGCCCGCGATCAAGCGGGCCTTTCAGTGGACGGTATGCGATCAGTGCTTATCCACGTCGCGCCAGTACTCAAGCTTGAGCAGGTAGGCGATCAGTGTTAAGCCCACCAGGAACAGGACAACCCACACGCCCAGGTTCTGGCGCTTGAGGGCGGCCGGTTCGCCGGCGTACTCGAGGAATACAGTGATGTCCCGCACCGCCTGGTTGAACTGGGCGCTGTCCAGCTTGCCCGGCGTGGCGACCTTCAGGCCATGCACCGGACGGTCGCCGGTGGCCTTGTCGGGTTCGCCGTACTCGGCGTGCTGCAGGCCCTGAAGCTCCCACAGCGGGTTGGGCATCGACGCGTTCGGGAACAGCTGGTTGTTCCAGCCGAGCGGGCGCGACTCATCCAGGTAGAACGACTTCAGATAGGTGTAGATCCAGTCGCTGCCGCGGACACGGGCGATCAGGCTCAGGTCCGGCGGCATCTTGCCGAACCACTGGTTGGCGTGTTCCGGGGTCAGGCTGACCTGGATCTGCTCGCCGATCTTGGCACCGGTGAAGTTGAGGTTCTCCATCACCTCGTCCTCGCTCAGGCCGAGGTCCTCGGCCATGCGCGAGTAACGCAGGTACTTCAGCGAATGGCAGCCCGAGCAGTAGTTCATGTACAGCTGGGCGCCGCGCTGCAGCGACGCGGTGTCGCCCAGGTCGGTACCCGAGGGCTGCAGGTTGCCGCCACTGGAGGCGAACGCGCTGGCCGAGACCAGCAGGCCGGCGGCGAAGGTGGCGAGCTTCTTCACGATGGGCATCTTCAGGACGGAGCGGCTGTGTGCTTCAGGGCCTTGGGCGATTAGGTCAGTCATGCATCTTCACCCGTTCCGGCACCGGCTTGGTCCGGTCCAGCTTGGTCCAGATCGGCATCGTGATGAAGAAAGTGAAGTACAGGAACGTCAGCACGCGACCGATGATCGTCTCGACCGGGTCGGTACCCGGACCCGCGCCGATCTTGCCCAGCCACAGGAAGCAGATGGCCAGGATCGCAAGCATCACCTTGGTGATCCAGCCGCGGTAGCGATGCGACTTGACCGGCGACTTGTCCAGCCACGGCACCGCGAACAGCACCGCGATCGCCGAGAACATCACGATCACGCCGCTGAGCTTGTGCGGAATGACGCGCAGCATCGCGTAGTACGGGGTGTAGTACCACACCGGCTTGATGTGCTCCGGCGTCACCAGGCGGTTGGCCTCGGTGAAGTTGTCATGTTCCAGGAACCAGCCACCGAAGGCCGGCGCGAAGAAGATGATGAAGGCGCAGATGATCAGGAAGAAGCAGGCGCCGAAGATGTCCTTGACCGTGTAGTACGGGTGGAAGGGAATGCCGTCGGCCGGCTTGGTGGGATCCCAGCGGTTGCCCTTCGGGCCCTTCTTGATGTCGACGCCGTCGGGGTTGTTGGAACCGACCTCGTGCAGCGCGCCCATGTGCAGCACGACCAGCAGCAGCAGCACCAGCGGCATCGCGATCACGTGCAGGGCGAAGAAGCGGTTCAGGGTGGCGTCGCCGGGCAGGTAGTCGCCCATGATCCATTCGGTCAGGCCGTTGCCGATGATCGGGATCGCGCCGAACAGCGAGATGATCACCTTGGCGCCCCAGAACGACATCTGGCCCCACGGCAGCACGTAGCCCATGAAGGCTTCGGCCATCAGCACCAGGTAGATCAGCATGCCCAGGATCCACACCAGTTCGCGCGGCTTCTGGTAGGAGCCGTACATCAGGCCGCGGAACATGTGCAGGTAGACGACGATGAAGAACATCGACGCGCCAGTGCTGTGCATGTAGCGGATCAGCCAGCCCCACTCCACGTCACGCATGATGTATTCGACCGACGAGAACGCTTCGGCCGCGGACGGCTTGAAGTGCATCGTCAGGAAGATGCCGGTGACGATCTGGTTGACCAGCACCAGGAGCGCCAGCGAACCCATGTAGTACCAGAAGTTGAAGTTCTTCGGCGCGTAGTACTCGGTCATGTGCTTGCGGTACATCGGCATCATGCCGGGAGCGCGCGCGTTGACCCAATCCATGACGCCGTTGGCGGTGCGGGTAATGATGTTGGACATGACTTACGCCGCTCCCGTGCTGCTGGACTGCGTGGGATCCACGCCGATCACGATCGTGTTGTCGTTCTCGTAATGGTGCGGCGGGACCACCAGGTTGGTCGGTGCCGGCACGCCCTGGAAGACGCGCCCGGCCATGTCGAAGCGCGACTTGTGGCAGGGGCAGAAGTAGCCGCCCTTCCACTCCGGATCGAACGGCTCCGGGCGGATCTCGGCCTTCATTTCAGGCGAGCAGCCCAGGTGGGTGCACAGGCCGACCAGCACGGAGATTTCCGGCTTGATCGAGCGCAGCTCGCCCTTGATGTAGGCGGGCTGCTGATCCTTGTTTTCCGACTTGGGATCGCGCAGGCGGCTGTCGAGGGTCGGCAGCGTTTCGAGGATCGACTTGGAACGCTTGACGATCCAGATCGGCTGGCCGCGCCATTCCAGGACGATGCGCTGGCCTTCGGTCAGGGCACTGATGTCGGCCGTGATCGGCGCGCCGGCCAGCTTGGCCCGCGCACTGGGGTTCCACGACTTGATGAACGGTACCGCCGCGAACCCGGCTCCGACCGCACCAACCACAGCCGTGGAGGCAGTCAGGAACCGGCGGCGGCCAGTGTTCACAGGATCGTTTTTAGGATCTTTGATCCCTTGGTTGGCCATCCGGCACTCCGCAAAACTTTAGAGAACGAAGTTTCGCCGCATCGCACGCGCCACTGGCGACGGCTTGCGGCTCAAAAAGACGAGGAAGTGTAACGGAACGGTGAATGGCCCGACAATCCGCCGCAGCCGTCACGGCTCCTTCCCGGCCCGGAATGCCCGGATTCGGAACGGTCCGGCACCTCAGCGCACGACCGGCGCCGACCCCCGATAACGCTCGGCCAGCACCGCAACGCGCTGCACGTAGCGCTGGGTCTCGCTGTAGGGCGGCACGCCCTTGTACTTGTCCACAGCCCCCTCTCCCGCGTTGTACCCGGCTGCGGCAAGCCTGAGATCGCCGTTGAAGCGCTTGAGGAGCCAGCCCAGGTACTGCACGCCGCCGCGAATGTTCTGCGCGGGATCGAAGGCGTTGCCGACGCCGAAACGGCGCGCGGTGGCCGGCATCAGCTGCATCAGGCCCTGCGCCCCCACTCGCGACAGCGCCCCCGGGTTGAAGGACGACTCGGCGTGGATGATGGCCCGGACGACCGCTTCCTCGACCCCGAACTGGGCCGAAGCGCTGGCGATTTCCGAGTTGTAGGCCGTGGTGTTGAGCCGGATCTTGCCGAAATTGACGCCAGGCAGCGCTCCGCAGGCGTAGCAGTTCTCGATCTGGAAGATCGGGAAGTCGACCCTCGTCACCTTGACGTTGGCCACGCCTGCGGGCCGCCGGTTGCTGTAGTTGCGTACGCCGTTGGCGTCGATATACGAGTAGGTCGTCGTGGAGCCCATGCGCAGGAACCGCGCCTTCATTGGGGCATCGCCTGCCTGCCTGGGCACGGATGCGGCCGGCGTGCCGGTCACCACGCTGGCGGACGTGACCGCCCCGACGGCGGCGGGCAGAGCCGCTGGCGGCGACGGCGGCGGGGCCGGACGGGACGCCGTTTCCTTCGATGGCCGGTACTGGCTGACCACCGTGCAGCGCGCGCCCCTGACGGGCTTGCTGACGTAGCTGCGGCTGCCGTCGGCGGCCTCGCAGCGATACAGGGCACCGGCCACGGCTGGAGCGCCCAGCAGCAGACAACTGATCCCCAGCAGCAGTGCGCCCCCCCTCATGCCGCGAGTGTCTCCCGTCGCACAGACCTTGCCAAGGCCTTGATGGCTGATGACCGCGGAAACGTGACCAGGGCGGCAAACCGGCCCGCAGGCCCGGTTGCGCCGGTAAACTACCGCCCCTCCGGCGCGGATTAACCGCCGCCCCTCCCGGATCGAGACATGACCGATACGACATCCCCGGCCGGCCAGCCCCTAGCCCAGCCCACCAAGAAGCTCTTCATCGAGACCCACGGTTGCCAGATGAACGAGTACGACTCGGCCAAGATGGCCGACGTGCTCGCCGCCAGCGATGGCCTGGAGCTGACCACCAACGTCGAGGAAGCCGACGTCATCCTGATCAACACCTGCTCGATCCGCGAGAAGGCGCAGGAGAAGGTCTTCAGCCAGCTCGGCCGCTGGAAGTCGCTCAAGCAGGGCGACCGGCCGGTGGTGATCGGCGTCGGCGGCTGCGTGGCGTCGCAGGAGGGCGAGGCGATCGTCAAGCGCGCGCCGTACGTGGACCTGGTGTTCGGCCCGCAGACGCTGCACCGCCTGCCCGAGCTGATCCGCGCCAAGCGCGAGACCGGCCTGCCGCAGGTCGACATCAGCTTCCCCGAGATCGAGAAGTTCGATCGCCTGCCCGAGCCGCGCGCCGAGGGCCCGAGCGCATTCGTCTCGATCATGGAAGGCTGCAGCAAGTACTGCTCGTTCTGCGTGGTGCCCTACACCCGTGGCGAGGAGATCAGCCGGCCGTTCGAGGACGTGCTGGTGGAAGTCGCCGACCTCGCATCGCAGGGCGTGCGCGAGATCAACCTGCTGGGCCAGAACGTCAACGCTTATCGCGGGCCTTATGTCGATGGCGAAATCGCCGACCTGGGCCTGCTGATCCGCGCCATCGCCGAGATCGAAGGCGTCGGCCGCATCCGCTTCACCACCTCGCACCCACTGGAGTTCTCCGACTCTCTGGTGGAGGCCTACCGCGACGTGCCCAAGCTCGCCAACTATCTGCACCTGCCGGTACAGGCGGGCAGCGACCGCGTGCTGGCGGCGATGAAGCGCGGCTACACGGCGCTGGAGTTCAAGCAGAAGATCCGCAAGCTGCGCGCGGTGCGGCCGGACATCTCGATCTCCTCCGACTTCATCGTCGGTTTTCCGGGCGAAACCGAAGCCGACTTCGAGAAGACCATGAAGCTGATCGAGGACGTCGGCTTCGATCAGTCGTTCTCCTTCATCTACTCCCGTCGCCCGGGCACCCCGGCCGCCGACCTGGAAGACAACGTCTCCAGCGAGGAGAAGCACGCTCGACTGTCGCGCCTGCAGGCGCATATCAACGCGCATGCGCGCTCGATCTCCGATGCCATGGTGGGCAGCGTGCAGAGCGTGCTGGTGGAAGGTCCGTCGAAAAAGAACCCGAACGAGCTCACCGGCAAGACCGAAAACATGCGCTCGGTGAACTTCCCGGGGCATTCGCGCCTGGTCGGCCAGTTCGTCGACGTGGTCATCACCGAGGCGATGAGCAACTCGCTGCGCGGGCGCGTGGCGATGGCGGACGCGCTCGAGGTCGTTTGAAGCCCTTCTCCCGCTGGCGGGAGAAGGGATAGACGCCTCGGCTACTTGGAGGCGCTGTACACCGCGCGACCATCGACATAGGTCGCCTGCACCGTGAGATCGCGCAGCTTCGCGGGATCGATCGTCAGCGGATCTTCCTTGAGCAGCACGAAATCGGCGCGCTTGCCCACGGCGAGACTGCCGACCTCGGCCTCGGCGAAGCCGGCGTAGGCCGCATCGAGCGTGAAGCCGCGCAGCGCCTCGAACGCGGTCAGCTTCTCTTCCGGATGCCAGCCGCCGACCGGCAAGCCCTGCGCATCGGTGCGAGTGGCGGCGGCATACAGCCCCAGACGCGGATCCACCGATTCCACCGGGAAGTCCGAGCCCAATGCGAGCCGCGCTCCACTGTCGCGCAACTGGCGCCAGGCGTAGGCGCCGACGATGCGCTGCGGGCCGACGCGGTCCTCGGCCCAGGGCATGTCGCTGGTCGCATGGGTCGGCTGCATCGAAGCGATCACGTGCAATTGCGCCAATCGCGGCAAATCCCGTGGCGCCAACACCTGTGCGTGTTCGATGCGCCAGCGATGGTCGCCAGTAGCATCGGCGCCGAGCACGCGAGTGTAGGTTTCGAGCACATCATGGTTGCCGCGATCGCCGATGGCGTGCGTGGCTACCTGCACGCCGCAGCGCTTGGCCTTGGCGACGGCAGTCGCCATCGCCTCGGGCGACATCAGCATCAGGCCGCGGTTGGCGCGGTCATCGCTGTAGGGCTGCAACATCGCCGCGCCCCGACTGCCTAGCGCACCGTCGGCATAGAGCTTGACCGTACGCATCTGCAGGCGCGCAGACGGGTGGCGGTACAGGCCGTCGTGACACAGCATCTCCAGTGCGTCGCCGTCGCCCGCTGCCATCGCCGTGATGCGCAGTGGCATCTCGCCACGGTCGGCGATGCGCTGATAGCGATGCAGTTCGGCGAGATCGACGCCGGCATCGTGCACGCCGGTCAGGCCGTGCTCGGCGGCCGATCGCATTCCCAGCGCCAGCGCGCGTTCGGCGGTGGCCTCGTCCATCGGGGGACGCGCGGCATCGACCAGCGCGGTCGCGCCATCGACGAAGATCCCGGTCGGCTTGCCGTTGGCATCGCGCTCGATGCGGCCGCCCTCCGGCTGCCACGCTCCCGACAGTTCGCGCTTCACTGCACGCATCGCCGCGCTGTTCGCCCAGCCGGCGTGGCCGTCGACGCGCTCAAGCCAGACGGGCTGATCCGGGAACGTCGCATCCAGGTCGGCGGCGGACGGGAAGCGCTGCTCAGGCCAGTCGTTCTGGTCCCAGCCCCGGCCGATCAGCCAGGCACCGGGCGGCAGTTGCCGAGCGAACGCCTGCAGCCGCTGCAGCACTTCGGCCCTGGTCCGCGTGCCTACGAGGTCGGCGGTCAGCATCGACAGGCCAAGTCCCTCGACGTGGCCATGCGCATCGATCAGACCGGGCACCACCGTCGCGCTGCCCGCGTCCAGGCGCTTCGCTTTCGGATAACGCTTGAGCAGTCCCGCGGTGTCGCCGAGGGCGAGGATGCGTCCGGCGTCGTCGTAGGCCAGCGCCTGCACGATCGGCTGCGCGGTTTCCATGGTGTGGATCCGCGCCGCGCTCAATACCGTCACTTCCGCGGCGAAGGCGGGCGCTGCGAACGCCAGCGCCGCTACCGCAAGGCCCGATGCCGCCGACCACAATCTCCCATGCTGCTTGCGCATTCCGCCTCCCCAGGCAATCCGAGCACTGCCCCGGACTTTGCGCAAACCCTCGTGCCGGCGCAAGCGGCGCCGGCTTGGGAACAGGAGCGGCAAAGCGTCTATCAGCGCTCCGGCTCGGGGCGACGACCAAGTAGCCATAGGACACCGCCCACTGCGATCAGCCCAATTCGAATCGCGATCCCCGGCGCATAACCCCAGTAATCGATCCAGCGCAACAACTTGAACTCAAAGTTGAAGTAGTTCAGAACGAACGAGCCGAGGCCAAGCAGAAAGAGCCACCCACCCAGATTCTTCATCGGATCACCCCTCCCCGGATGCCGTGACCGGGGCGGTATCCATTCGTCGGATTTCGATGATCCTGTTGCCGTAGTACCCGGGCAAGTCCGCGCGCCTGACCGGGATTTTCTCCGAGTTGTCCCAGGTGATGCCGGAAAGATCGCCGTGCAGATCGTTGCGCGCGCTCTGCGGATTCGGCCAACCCGCGTTCTCGGTGACGAAGACGACCTGGTCCGGCGTCACCTGGATCACCTTCATGAGTCCGTAGCTGGTTTCGTCTTCGCCGAACTCGCTGCCCGAGAAGTGGGACAGCTCGACCGCGTACAGATCACCCGCCTTGGGCTGGGCGAGATAGGCGCTCTCTTCCTTCCCGGCCGCGCAGCCCGCGACCAGCACGAGCGACAACAGCAGGGCCAGGGGCAGCAGCAGGTTCTTTGTAGACACGATCGAGCCTCAATAAAAGGAGGCCTAACTTAGTTATGCGCGCGCTAGCCCAACATAGGAAACATCCCATTTGCGTTTTTAGGTGTCGATCGATCGACACATTCCAACGATCGATCGCGTTGATCCCGCTCGCACGCCCATCGTTAAGAAAGGAAGCCGGTGCCGCGCCAATGCGGACCACTCAGTCCAGGCGTTTGCGGAACCGCAGGATCGCCGCCGTCATCATCACCGTGATGAAAGCCAGCAACGCCAGCACTTCCGGCCACAGCTCCGGGAGCGTGGCGCCGCGCAGCATGATGCCGCGGATCAGCCGCAGGAAATGCGTCAGCGGCAACACCTCGGCCAGCCACTGCACGATCCTGGGCATGCCGGCATACGGGAACATGAAGCCCGACAGCAGGATCGACGGCAGGAACACGAAGAACGTCATCTGCATCGCCTGGAACTGCGACTGCGCCTTGGTCGAGATCAGCAGGCCGAGCGTGAGGTTGGCGATGATCAGCAGCACCGCGGCCGCATACACGTCAACCAGGCTGCCGCGGATCGGAACATCGAACAGCCACACGCCCAGTAGCAGCACCAGCGTGGTCTGTATCAGGCCGATGCCGGCATAGGGCAACACCTTGCCGACCATCAGCTCGCTGCTGCTCACGGGCGTGGCGATCAACAGCTCCATGTTGCCACGCTCGCGCTCGCGCACGATCGCCACGGCGGTGAACATCACCATCGTCATCGTCAGGATGATGCCGATCAGCCCCGGGACGATGTTGATCGCCGAGCGCCGCTCCGGGTTGTAGAAGCTCACCACGCTGATCTGCCCGGCCGCGACCGGGCCGGTGCTGCCTTCGCGCAGTGGCCGGGTGTTGATGATCGGCCTGGTATCCAACGGCATCTGTGCCAGCTGGACCGCCGCGCTCTGTACTACCGTGTCGCTGCCGTCGACCAGCACCTGCACCGCCTCGCGCCCTTCGAAGCGGCGTCGCTCGAAGTCGGGAGGGACGACCACGCCCACGCTGATCTCGCCGCGACGCAAGCGCTCCATCAGCTCCTGCGGCGTGCGGGCGCTGACGGTCGGCTCGATCACGCCGGTCGCCACCATGTCCATCACCACCGCGCGCGATGCCGCGGTGTTGGCCTGGTCGGCCACTCCCGCCGACAGGCCGCGCAGGTTGAGGTTGATGGCGTAGCCGAACAGCACCAGTTGCATCACCGGGATGCCGACGATCATCGCCAGCGTGATGCGGTCGCGACGCATCTGCCGCAGCTCCTTCACGACGATCGCTTGCAGGCGCCGCAGGCTCATGCCGCTTTCCCCTGCTCGTCGTCGCGGCCGCGCGTGGCCGACACGAACACATCCTCGAGGTTGGGGTGCGAATCGGCGACTTCCGCCTGCAGGCCGGCTTCGGCCAGCGCCTTGCGCAGCCGCTCGGCGGCATCGCCGTTGCGGTCGTTGAGCACGCGCAGGCCATTGCCGATCTGGGCCACGCTGAGCACGCCGGGCACGCCGACCAGCAACTGCTTCGCGCGGCGCGGATGCTGCGCGATCACTTCGACGGTACGGCCCGCCAAAGCTTGCGTCAGTTCGTCTGGCGTGCCGTCGGCGACCAGCACGCCGCGATCGAGGATGGCGATGCGGTGGCAGCGCTCGGCCTCGTCCATGTAGTGGGTCGAGACCAGGATCGTGGTGCCGGCGTCGGCCAGGTCGAACAACTTTTCCCAGAAATCGCGGCGCGACTCGGGATCCACCGCGCTGGTCGGCTCGTCCAGGAACAACAGTTCTGGCTTGTGGATGACCGCGCCGGCCAGCGCCAGGCGCTGCTTCTGGCCGCCGCTCATCGTGCCGGCCAGCTGGTTCTGGCGATCCTGGAAGTGGTACTGCCCGAGCAGCTCGTCGATGCGCTTGGCCGCCTGCGCCCGCGGAATGTCCTGCACTGCGGCGAGGAACTCCAGGTTCTCGCGCACGCTCAGATCGTCGAACAGCGAGAACTTCTGCGTCATGTAGCCGATGCGGCGGCGCAGCGCCTCGGCCTGCGCGGGAATGTGCAGCCCCAGGACTTCCACCTCGCCCTCGGTCGGGGTCAACAGGCCGCAGAGCATGCGGATGGAAGTGGTCTTGCCCGAACCGTTCGGCCCAAGGAACCCGTAGACGTTGGCGCGCGGCACGCTCAGATCGACATGGTCGACCGCCACCAGCGTGCCGAACCGCTTGGTCAGCCCGCGCGCGCGGATGGCGGGGGCGGTATCGCCGCTCATTTCGTGAACTCGACCCGCACCGGCAAACCGGACGGAAGTTGCGCGGCATCGTGTCCGGTCAGCTCGACTTCGGCCAGATAACTCAGGCGCGCGGCGTCCTTGCCGATCAGCGCGTAGTAAGGCGTGAAGCTGGGCTCGTTGCGGATCATCCGCACCCGCCCTTGCAACGGTTCGTCACGGCCGTCGACGTGCACCTGCGCGCTCTGGCCGACGCGCACGTTGGCGCGGATCGGTTCGGGAACGTAGACCCGCGCGTACGGCGCATCGCCCACGAGCATGATTGCCAGTGGCGCGCCCACCGGGGCCTGGTCGCCGAGGCGGTACGGCAGGCTGTCGACGACACCGGCGCGCGGCGCGATCAGATCCAGCTTCTCCAACGTGACCGCCTGCACCGCGGCCTGAGCCTTGGCCGACGCGACCGCCGACTCGCCCTGCGCAATCTGCTCGCTGCGCGTACCGCGTTCGAGTTCCAGCAAGGCCTCCTGGGCGGCGCGCACTTCCGCCTGTGCGTTTTCTGCCGCCGCGCGTGCGAGATCCACTTCGGCGGCGGACACCAGTTGCTGCCGCCCCAGTGGCTGCATGCGGCGGAAGAACGCCTGCGCGTTGGCGGCACGGGCCTGCGCCGCGGCGAGATTGGCGCGCGCCTGGGCGATATCTTCGCGGCGGGGGCCGGCCTGCAGTTCGGCGAGCACGTCGCCGGCCTGCCGCGCCTGCGCCTGCGTGGCCGTCAGCTGCGACTGCGTGCGGGTCAGTTCAAGCTGCACGAGCCGCGCACCCGCGGCCACGCGCTGCCCCTCGCGCACATCGATGCGGACGATCTTCTCCGCCGCAGGCGACGGCAGTGCGATGCGGTCCCATTCCAGCGTGCCCAGCGCCTGCTGGCTTTCGTCGTTGCAGCCGGTCAGGGCCAGCGCCAACAGCAACCACAGGGGGCTTCGTGCGCGCTTCAAGGTCGCGACTCCGGTGACAGTGCTCATCTCTACCTCACGCAATCAGCCGCAACCCAGGCCACGGTCCAGCAACGCCAGCGTGTGCCGGCGCAGCGCATCGAAATCCAGGTCCTCTGCCTGCAGCAGGCGTCGCCAGATGGGCGCGCCGGCGGCCGGGAACAGCGTCAGGCCGACCAGCGAGACCATCAGCAGGCGCGGGTCGAGGTCCTCGTTGAGTTCGCCCCGCTGCTGCGCCTGGGCAAACCGCGCGGCCATCAACTGCGGCAGTTGCGGCCCGATGCGCTCGAACAGCACGTCGCGCAGCGCACCGCCTTCGCACAGCACCTCGCGCACCCACAGCGCCGGCAACCAGGGATGCTCGGCCACCAGCCGGCCCACGCCCTGCACGAACCCCGCCACCAGGCCCGCGACATCCTCTCCGGCCGCCATTACCGGCTCGCGCAGCGTGGAGAACGCTGGCAGCACACGCTCGGTGATGATGGCTTCGCGCAGTTGTTCCTTGTCGCCGAAGTAGTAATGCAGCAGCGCCGGATTGACGCCCGCCTCGGCCGCGATGCTCCGCAGCGACGTGGCGGCGATTCCCTGGCGCGTGTAACAGGCGATGGCTGCGTCGAGCACGCGTTCGCGCAAGTCGGGACTGTCGGCACCGGGGCGACCCGGCGCCCGGCCGACGGTACTGCCCGTACCAGCGGGCTTTCCGCGCCCCTTGACGGGCGCCTTCTGGGGCTTGGTCTGACTCATGGGGAGAAATATTAATTATGTGATTAATTAGATTTCAACCTCGAACCGACGAGCGTTCAGGCCGCATTTACTGCCCCGGCCCGGCACGCCGCCTTGCCGGGCAAGGCACGCGGCCGGCGGGCTGGTCTATCGTTGCCCCATGTCGCCCGACTCGCCCCGCCCCCCTGCCCTGCGTCGCTTCGCATTGGGTCTCTGGTTCCTGGGACTCGGCGTGCTCGGTCTGCTCCGATACGGCATGAAGGCGGCACGCGACGCCGACATCGCTTCCGATTCTGTTGCATGGCTGTGGTTGGCGGGCTCCGTGGCGGTCTGCGTGATTGGCATCATCGACATCGCGCGAGTCCACAAACACTCGCGAGACCACCCGGACAACTGACCGCGTCCCTTTGCGAAATTCGCCATGCGAGCGCAAGCTGACACCCCCCTCGCGCGAACGACCGCGCGGCCCATGGAAGACCTTTCGTTCTGATGCCATCGCGAACCACCTCCGAATTCGTCCTCGAGCCCGCCGAAACCGAGCGCCTGGCCAACCTGAGCGGCCCGTTCGATGGCCACCTGCGCATGATCGAGTTGCGCCTGGGCGTGGAGATCGCCAACCGCGGCAACGTGTTCCGCGTGGTCGGCCCGCAAGTCGCCGTCGGCAAGGCCGAGAAACTGCTGCGTGACCTGTGGCGCGATGCCGCCGAAGAAACGCTGTCGGAACCGGACATCCACCTGCGCCTGACCGAGATCGACGCCGACGCCGTCGCCAGCGATGGCGTCGAACCGCAAGAGGTCAACATCCGCGTCAAGCGCGGCACCATCCGCGGCCGTGGCGCCAACCAGGCCAAGTACCTGCACGCCATCGCCACGCACGACATCAACTTCGGCATCGGCCCGGCTGGTACCGGCAAGACTTTCCTGGCCGTGGCCAGCGCGGTCGAAGCGTTGAACGAATCGCGCGTGCAGCGGCTGATCCTGGTGCGACCCGCGGTGGAAGCCGGCGAAAAGCTGGGCTTCCTGCCCGGCGACCTGACCCAGAAGGTGGACCCGTATCTGCGCCCGCTGTACGACGCGCTTTACGAAATGCTGGGCGTGGAGAAGGTGGTCAAGCTGCTGGAGAAGAACGTCATCGAGATCGCGCCGCTGGCCTACATGCGCGGACGCACGCTTAACGATGCGTTTGTCATTCTCGACGAAGCGCAGAACACCACGATCGAGCAGATGAAGATGTTCCTGACCCGCATCGGCTACGGCAGCACCGCCGTGGTCACCGGCGACATGACCCAGATCGACCTGCCCAAGCACCAGAAGTCCGGCCTGAAGGACGCGCTGGAAGTACTGCGCAACATCAACGGCGTCAGCTTCACCTTCTTCGAATCCCGCGACGTGGTACGCCATCCGCTGGTGGCGCGCATCGTCGACGCCTACGACGCACGCGACGAGCAGGACGCCGCCACCGGCCCGTCCCACTGAGCATCCAACAGGCTCTCGACCATGACCAAAGGCCCCATTCGCCTGGATGTGACGATCAACTACGCCGTGCCGCGCATCGGCATCCCCGCCGCGATCAGCTTCCGCAAGTGGGTGGCCGCCGCCCTGGCCAACCGCATCCGCGAAGCCGACCTGGCGATCCGCATCGTCGGCAGCAAGGAGGGACGCGCGCTCAACCGGCACTACCGCGGCAAGGATTACGCGACCAATGTGCTCAGCTTCCCGGCCGAACTGCCCGAAGGCCTGCCCAAGGACGTGAAGATGCCGTTGCTGGGCGACCTGGTGCTGTGCGCCCCGGTCGTGGCGCGCGAGGCCAAGGAGCAGAAGAAGCCGCTGGCCGCGCACTACGCCCACCTGACCGTCCACGGCGCTTTGCACCTGCTCGGCTGGGACCACGACGACGAGCGCGAGGCCGAATGCATGGAACAGCTCGAGCGCGAGATCCTGGCGACCATGGGCATCGCCGACCCTTACCGCGCCTGAGCCGGCCCGCTCCCCGGCCGGCTTCCTGCCGCCCCTCCCGGCATGCGCTAGACTGATCGGGACGCCCTTCCCCACGGGCGCCTTCAAGAACGCAATGTCCGAGGACGACAGTAGTAGCTTCCACGCGCCGGAACCGCAGGAACGGCGGAGGTCATGGCTCGAACGCATCAGTTCGGCGCTATCCGGCGAGCCCACCACCCGCGAAGACCTGGTCGAATTGCTGCGCGACGCGCAGGCCGACGGCCTGATCGCCGCAGACACGCTGCGCATGATGGAAGGCGCGATCGCGATCGGCGACATGACCGTCGGCGACGTGATGATCCCGCGCGCGCAAATGGTCTCGTTGCCGGCCGACGGCAAATTCATCGACCTGATGAAGCAGGTGGTCGAATCGGGCCACTCGCGCTTTCCGGTGCATGGCGAGGACAAGGACGAGATCCTGGGCGTACTGCTGGCCAAGGACCTGCTGCGCGGCGTGGTCGCCGACTACGGCCCCGGCAGCATCCACTCGCTGCTGCGCCCGGCGGTGCTGATCCCCGAATCCAAGCGCCTGAACGTGCTGCTGCGCGAGTTCCGCCAGTCGCGCAACCACATGGCGATCGTCATCGACGAGCACGGCGGCGTCGCCGGCCTGGTGACGATCGAGGACGTGCTGGAGCAGATCGTCGGCGAGATCGACGATGAGCACGACGACGCCGAGGACCCGAACGCGCTGATCGCGGCGCAGGCCGACGGCCAGTTCGTGGTCGACGCGCTGACGCCGATCTCGGACTTCAACGAGCGCTTCGGCGCCGATTTCGACGACGACGAGTACGACACCATCGGCGGACTGATCACCGCCGCGATCGGCCACCTGCCCGAATCCGGCGAGGAGCTGACGCTCGGCCGCTTCGTGTTCCGCGTCTCCAGCGCCGATGCGCGCCGCGTGCACGCCTTCCACGTCGGCGTGCTGGGCGATGCGTAACGCGGGCCGCGTGCGGCGGCTGCTGGTCACCTGTCTGCTCTGGCTGCTGGCGGTCAATGCCTTCACCGCCACGCCTGCCTTCGCCGCCGCGCCGCGCATCGGCGTGGCCACGATGCAGCCGGGCGAAATCTTCTGGGAGCGGTTCGGGCACAACGCACTGGTGGTGGTCGATGCCGACACCGGTGCGGCGATGTCCTACAACTTCGGCTTCTTCGATCCGACCGAAGAGGATTTCTTCGGCCGCTTCATCCGCGGCGAAATGCGCTACCGGCTGGCGGCGCTGCCGTTCGAGCAGGACCTGGCGCAGTACCGCGACGAAGGTCGTGGCGTCGACGTGCAGTGGCTCGACCTGGACGACAGGCAAGCCAACGAACTCGCCGCAGCGCTCGCGCAGAACGCCAAGCCCGAGAACGCCTTCTACCGCTACCAGTATTTCGACGACAACTGCTCCACGCGCGTTCGCGATGCCATCGATCGCACGCTCGGCGGCGGCCTGCGCCGCCAGATCGAAGGACGCTCGCACGGCAGTACCTACCGCAGCGAGGCGGTGCGGCTGGCGCGGCCGGCGTGGTGGATGTGGCTGGGCTTCGACCTGGGCCTGGGTCCGGCCGCGGACCTGCCGCAGCCGGTGTGGAACGAATCCTTCGTTCCGATGCGCCTGGCCGATGCCCTGCGCGAAACCACCAACGGCCATGGCCGTCCGCTGGTCCTCGGCGACCAGCCCGTACTGCCGCACCTGCTGCCGCCCGAGCCGCAGGACGCACCGCCGCGCTGGTGGCCGTGGGCACTGGCCGGCATCGCGATCGGCATCGGCGCGATCTGGCTGGGTCGTCGCCGACCGCGCGCGCTCGCGGCGGTCGCGTTGCCGTTCTGGCTGCTGTCAGGTGTGCTCGCCGCGCTGATGCTGTTCATCTGGTTCGGCACCGCGCATCGTTATGGTTGGGCCAACCACAACCTGCTGCTGCTGAGCCCGCTGAGCTGGCTGTTGCTTCCGGGTGCCTGGCGCGTGCTGCGCGGCCGCGATCCCGGCCCGTGGTTCGTGCGATGGCTGGCCGTCATCGCCGCCGGCGCCGTGCTCGGGTTGTTCATGTACTGGCTGCCCGTATTGCCCCAGCGCAACGCACACTGGATCTCGCTGTTGCTGCCGATCCAGCTCGGTTTGCTGCAGGCCTTCCGCCGGCGCTGAGCGCTTGCCGCGCCTGCGGCGCGGGGGCAGGATGCACGCCATGAAGGATCCAACCCTGCCCCTGTGCGTGATCAATTGCGCCGTCTACAGCCGCGACGGCCAGCGTCGCGACATCAGCCTCGACGCGATCAGCGACGTGCTGGCGGAGGACGACGGCAGCTTCGTCTGGGTCGGCTTGTACGAGCCCGACGAGGGCATCCTCGAAAAGCTGCAGGAAGAGTTCGGCCTGCACGACCTCGCCATCGAGGATGCCAACAACGCGCACCAGCGCCCGAAGCTGGAAAACTACGGCAACTCGTTGTTCATCGTCGTGCACACGGCGCAGTCGGTGGATTCGCACATCCGCTTCGGCGAGACGCACCTGTTCGTCGGACCACGCTACCTGGTGACGGT
The DNA here is from genome assembly GCF_031457115.1 of Lysobacter niastensis. Taxonomy (GTDB): domain Bacteria; phylum Pseudomonadota; class Gammaproteobacteria; order Xanthomonadales; family Xanthomonadaceae; genus Lysobacter_J; species Lysobacter_J niastensis_A. Next base: position 1,134,889 of record NZ_JAVDVY010000001.1, on the reverse strand, counting down.
ACGACACGGCGCCTCGGTCAGCTATGCGCCGGCACGGGCGCGCCTGGAGCGCGAGCCTGGGGACATGGCGCACGGGCCGGGCGCGGCGCTGTACATGGTCCTGGACCTGATCGTCGACAACTTCGCCCCGATCGTCGATGAGTTCAGCAGCGACCTCAACGAGCTGGAGCACGACATCTTCGCCGAGGATTTCCGCAAGGACACGGTCCGAAAACTCTACGACCTCAAGCGCGAGCTGACCCGGCTGCGCATGGCCGTATCGCCGTTGCAGGACATCCTGGGCCAGCTGGCGCGTTTGCGCAGCAACATCATCGACGAAGAAAGCCAACTCTACTTCCGCGACGTGCACGACCACACCGTGCGCATCAACGAGGTCACCGACACGCTGCGCGAAATGCTGACGGCGGCCATGAGCGTCAACCTGTCGCTCGTCACCATCCAGCAGGGCGAGGTGGTCAAGCGACTGGCTGGCTGGGCGGCGCTGCTGGCAGCCCCCACCCTGATCGCCAGCTGGTACGGCATGAACTTCAAGCACATGCCGGAGTTGGCCGGACGCCACAGCTACGCGGTCATGGTCGGCGTGACGATCGTCGTGGTCCTCGTTCTGTACGGGTACCTGCGCCGCGCCAAGTGGCTCTAGCGCTCATCACCCTGCGGCGCGACCTGCCGCACGTTTAGCCAAAGTCGCAGGCGGCATGCCGCATTGCGCATTGACCCCGAACTCCTGTGGCGCGACTCTTCGATGATCCATCGGAGGGGCGTCATGAAAGGTTTGTCCTGGCTTGGCTGGGCCGCGCTCGCGGTCCTGGCCGTGTTCTGTCTCGGCACCATAGCGCTGCACCGCGGCGAAACCATCAGCGCGATGTGGCTGGTGGTGGCGGCGGTGTCGGTATTCACCATCGCCTACCGTTTCTACGGCCTGTACATCGCACGCAACGCCCTGCTGGTCGATGCCAGCCGCGCGACTCCGGCCTGGCGCCGCAACGACGGCCTGGACTACGTGCCGACGCCACGGGCTGTGCTGTTCGGCCACCACTTCGCCGCGATCGCCGGCGCCGGCCCGCTGGTCGGCCCGGTGTTGGCCGCGCAGATGGGCTACCTGCCCGGCACGCTCTGGATCCTGTTCGGCGTGGTCATCGCCGGCGCGGTGCAGGACATGCTGGTGCTGTTCTTCTCCACGCGCCGCGACGGACGTTCGCTGGGCGAGATGATCCGCGCCGAGATCGGCCCCTCCGCCGGCATGATCTCGATGGTCGGCATCCTGATGATCATGGTCATCCTGCTGGCGGTGCTGGCGCTGGTGGTGGTCAAGGCGCTGGCCGAAAGCCCATGGGGCACGTTCACGGTGGCGATGACCATCCCGGTTGCGATCCTGATGGGCGTGTACCTGCGCTACTTCCGCCCGGGTCGCATCCTCGAGGTATCGGTGCTCGGCTTCGCGGGACTGCTTCTGTCGATCTGGCTGGGCGGCCTCGTTGCGTCCGATCCGGCTTGGGCGGCAGTGTTCCGCCTCAAGGCCACTTCTCTCGCCTGGCTGTTGATCGGCTACGGCTTCGTCGCCGCGGTGTTGCCGGTGTGGCTGCTGCTGGCGCCGCGCGACTACCTGTCCACGTTCCTCAAGATCGGCACCGTGCTGGTGCTGGCCGTGGCGATCCTGGTCGCCAGGCCCGACCTGCAGATGCCGGCGCTGACCAGGTTCATCGACGGCACCGGTCCGGTGTTCAGCGGCAAACTCTTTCCGTTTTTGTTCATCACCATCGCCTGCGGTGCGGTCTCGGGTTTCCATTCGCTGATCAGTTCCGGCACCACGCCGAAGATGCTCTCGAACGAATCGCAGATACCGCTGATCGGCTACGGCGGCATGCTGATGGAAGCCTTCGTCGCGATCATGGCGTTGATCGCCGCGTGCGTGCTGCAGCCTGGCGTGTACTTCGCGATGAACGCGCCGGCGGCGCTGATCGGCACCACGCCGGAATCGGCGGCGGCGGCGATCTCGAGCTGGGGCTTCGTGCTCACCCCCGAAGTGCTGACCGCCACCGCCAGGGAGATCGGCGAGGCCAGCATCCTGTCGCGCACCGGTGGCGCGCCGACGCTCGCGGTCGGCATGGCGCAGATCCTCCACGGCCTGGTCGGTGGCGAAGGGATGATGGCGTTCTGGTACCACTACGCGATCCTGTTCGAGGCGTTGTTCATCCTAACCACCATCGACGCCGGTACGCGTGTGGCGCGCTTCATGATCCAGGAGTTGATAGGCCTGGCATATACGCCGTTCCAGCGCACCGATAGCTGGCCAGCCAACGTCGCTTGCACCGGCCTTGCGGTCGCGTTGTGGGGTTACTTCCTCTACCAGGGCGTGGTCGACCCGCTGGGCGGCATCAACACGCTGTGGCCGCTGTTCGGCATCGCCAACCAGATGCTGGCCGGCATCGCGCTGGTGTTCTGCAGTGTGGTGATGGTCAAGATGAAGCGCGAGAAGTTCCTGTGGGTGCCGCTGGTCCCGACCGCGTGGCTGCTGACCTGCACGCTGACGGCCGGCTGGCAGAAGCTGTTCCACGAAGACCCGAAGATCGGCTTCATCGCCAACGCCCGCAAGTTCGCCGACGCTGCCGCGCGCGGTGAAGTGCTGGCCCCGGCGAAGTCCATGGAGGACATGCAACGTGTGATCTTCAACAACTACGTGGACGCCGGACTGGCCGCACTATTCATTGCCGTGCTGCTGGCGACCGTCTTCTTCGGCGTGCGCGCAGCGTTGGCGGCGCGTGCCAGCCAGGCTCCCACCACCAAGGAGAGCGACTATGTCGCGATGGATGCGGTCAGTCGCTGACATCGGAATGCTGGCCCGCTCATTACTGGCGCGCTGGTGGCGCGCCAGTGTCCAGACCGCGCGCCTGGCCATCGGCATACCCGACTACGACAACTACGTCGACCACATGCGCCGGCACCATCCCGCGCTCGTCCCGATGACACGCGATGAGTTCTTCCACGAGCGCATGCTGGCGCGTTACGGCAAGGGCCGTTCGCGCTGTTGCTGACGCTGGTAGTGGCGCCGCTACGCGATGGCGCGCCGCAGCATGCTGAGGCTGTGGTGCGCGCGCTCGCTCAGCGCAGCAGCGTGTCGTCCAACCGGCTGTGCTTGCGCCGGTCCTTGCCCTTGCGGCGGTCATCCTTGCCCGGCTCGAAGCGGAACTCTTCGCGGCGTTCATTCCCCTGTCGCCGTTCCTTGCCGTTTCGGCGCTCGGTTCCCTGATACGTGGCGGGTTGGCCCGAGGCGGGCGCGTCCGGCGTCGCCTGCTCCTGCAGCAGCCGCTCCTTGAAGGACAGCTCCTGCGGAAGGCGCCCGGTTTGGGGCGAACCCTCCAGAGGCTGTATCTGGAAAGACGGGACCTGTCGATCCGGCTTGGGAATGTCGCCCATGAGCTCCCCCTGAAAGCAGACGGCGTCCAAGGTTCAACCCCTGGACGCCGTCGCGTCAACCATCCGGCCCGGGGGACACCCCCGGCACCCGACTTACGGCGTGGCCTGGCCGATGTGCTGCTTCAGCCAGCCGTTGACCGTATCGTGCCACTGCACGCTGTTCTGCGCCTTGAGCACCCAGTGGTTCTCGTCGGGGAAATACAGGAACTTCGACTCGATGCCCTGGCGCTGCAGCGCGGTGAAGGCGCCGATGCCCTGCTCGACCGGGATGCGGAAATCCTGCTGGCCGTGGATCACCAGCATCGGCACGCGCCATTCCTTGACGTGGTTGACCGGGTTGAACTTCTCGTAGTTCTTCGAAACGTCGTAAGGCGTGCCACCCTGCTCCCACTCGGTGAACCACAGCTCCTCGGTGGCGTAGCCCATCATGCGCTGGTCGAACACGCCGTCATGGTTGACCAGGCACTTCCACGCCCCGGACGCCGGGGTATGCCAGTTGCCGGCGATCCAGTTGACCATGAAGCCGCCGTAGCTGGCGCCCAACGCGCAGGCGTTGCCACCGTCGAGGAACGCGTACTTCTGCTGCGCGGCGGCCCAGCCCTTCTGCAGGTCTTCCAGCGGGCGGTCGCCCCAGTGCTGGCTGATCGCATCGGTGAAGGCCTGGCCGTAGCCGGTGGAACCGTGGAAATCGATCATCACCACCGCATAGCCCTGGCCCGCGTAGGTCTGCGGGTTCCAGCGGTAGCTCCAGCCATTGCCGAAGCTGCCCTGCGGGCCGCCGTGGATCAGGAAGGCAACCGGGTACTTCTTGCCTTCGACGTAATTCCACGGCTTGACCACGTAGCCGTGCACCGTGTCGCCGTTCCAGCCCTTGAAGTTGAACTGCTCGAACTCGCCGAACGCCACGTCCTTGAGCGTCTCGCCGGTCGCCGCCGTGATCGCGCGCAACGGCGCCCTGGCGTCGGTGCTGGTCGTGTAGAGCACGTCGCCGCTCTTGAGCGTATTGCGGGTCAGCGCCAGCGTCGGGCCGGCCATTTGGAAGGCGGAGATGCTGCCCTCGCCGACCACCTTGGTGGACTTGCCGCTGGCGATGTCGACCGCGAACAGCGGGTGCTCGCCGAGGTCGGTGGCGGTGGTGTAGATCGTCTTGCCATCGGCGGACAAGGCGATGCCGTCGGCCGAGCGATCCCATGCCGGCGCGATTTCCCGACGCTGGCCGCTGGCCAGGTCCAGGGCGAACAAGCCGAAGCGGTCGGCCTCGAAACCGGGACGCTTCATCGCGCGGTAGTACAGGGTCTTGCCATCGCCACTGAACACCGCGCCGGTGTCCCAGGCGGGATTGTCCGTCGTCAGGTTCTTCGCACCCGCGCTGCCGTCGGCGTTGACCTGGTACAGATCGAAGTTGGTCGAGGTCGGCTCCTTCGCGTCCGCCAGGCGCGCACTGAACACCAGGCTCTGCCCATCGGGCGACCAGGTGTACTCGGCGCTGTCGCCGAACGGTCGCGACGGCACGTCACCGATGACGTCGCCGCTGACCAGCGTCGCGGCGCTCGTCGCCTTGCCGTCGGTCGGAAGCGCGGCGACGAACAGGCGATTCAGGCGGCCATCGTTCCAGGCATCCCAATGACGGATGAAGATACGGTCGAACACCATGCCGGTGTTCTTCTGCTGGCCGCGCTCGTCCATCTTCTTCTTGGTGCAGGCCAGGTCCTGCTTGCACTCAACGAAGGTTTCCACGTTGAAGGCGACGCGTTTGCCGTCCGGCGAGAGCTTGTAACCGGCGACGTCGGCATCGAATGCGGTGAGCTGCTTCGGCGTACCGCCACCGGCCGGGATCGCGTAGAGCTGCGAACTGCCCGACTTGGCGCTGAGGAAATACACGGTCTGGCCGTCGGCGGAGAAGCTCGGCGAGTTGACGTTCCAGCCTTCCGGCGTCAGGCGCACCGGCGGCGCGGCGTCACGCGCGAACAGGTCCTCGATCCACAACGACGTCGACGCCTTGTTGGCGGCGTAGTCCATCACGCGCTTGGCGAACACCACGCGACGGCCATCGGTCGACAGGGTCGGCGAGGAGACGCGGTCGAGCTTGGCCATATCGCGGACTTCGAATCCGCGGGCGGCCAGGGCCTGCGACGAAGCGCAGGCCAGCATCAGGGCGAGTGGAAGCAGGGCGTGACGTGGTGACATGGAATTCTCTCGATACAAGGAAAGCAGTAGTTGGCTTTTGCTTTTCACCCTCCCCTTGCCCGCGCAGCGAGCAGGGGGAGTTTGGGAGGGAGTGCGTTTGCTTCGGCTTGTTGGCGCAGCAAGAGGAGCACCCCTCCCCAACCCTCCCTTCGCCATCGGCGAAGGGAGGGAGAAGGTGTTGATCAGGCGCTGGGCTTGGCGACAGACTCCGCAGCGCCGCCATTGCGGACGCTGACGCGATAGAGCAGCCACGCGACGACGGCGAGCACGACCAGTCCCACCAGCGAACCGAAATGCCAGGCCTCCGGCAGCGCCAGCACGTCGGCGCGCCCGGAGACCACGATCGGAATCGCGATCAGGATGCCGGTCAACGCCTCGCCAGTGATCAGGCCGGCGGCGAACAATGTGCCCGGGCGATGCGCGCGATCACGATCGGCTTCGTCGCTGTCCAGACTCAGTCCATGACGACGCTCGACGATGTAGGCGAGCAGGCCGCCGAGGAAGATCGGCACCATCAGTTCCAGCGGCAGGTAGATGCCAATCGCGGCGGCCAGCACCGGCACGCGGAAGTGCGACTTGCGCGCCTTCAGCCATTCGTCGAAGGCGATGGTCGCAGCGCCGATGCCCGCGCCGATGGCGATCATCGTCCACGGCAGCTTGCCGCCGAACAGGCCCTTGGCCACCGACGCCATCAGCATTGCCTGCGGCGCGGCCAGCGAGTTGGGATGTTCCGGCGTCGGCGCGCCGATGCCGTAGGCAGCAGAAAGCAGGTTCAGCACCGGCGCCATGATCAGCGCGCAGGAGAACGCGCCGATGCCCAGCATCAGCTGCTGCTTCCACGGCGTGGCACCGACGATGTAACCGGCCTTGAGGTCCTGCAGGTTGTCGCCGCCGACCGCGGCCGCGCAGCACACCACTGCGCCGATCATGATCGCGGCGACCGCGCCGATCGGCGAATCGCGTCCGAGCAGCAGCACCAGCACGACGGAGGCGAACAGGATGGTCGCGATGGTGATGCCCGACACCGGGTTGTTGGACGAACCCACCAGGCCGGCCAGGTACGCCGACACCGACACGAACAGGAAGCCGGCGACGATCATGATGATGGTCATCGGGATGCTCACCATCCAGCTGCCGACGATGGCCTGATACAGCAATGCCAATGGCACGACGAAGGCGACCAGCGCCACCAGCATCCACTTCATCGGCAGGTCGCGCTCGGTCTCGGCGACCGCCAGGCCACCGCCCTTGCGTGCGGCGGCCAGGCCGCTCTTGATTCCAGATGCCAGCGAGTTGCGCAGCGAGAACAGCGTCCAAATGCCGCCGATCAGCATGGCGCCGACGCCGAGATAGCGGATCTTGGCCGACCAGATCGCGCCGGCGATGTCGGCGGCGCTGCCGTCGGCGACGCGCGCGGCCAGTTCCGGATCGCTGCCCATGAACAAGGCCTGGTAGATCGGTATGGCGATGTTCCAGGACAGGATGCTGCCCGACAGCACGACGATGCCGACATTGAGGCCAACGATGTAACCCACGCCGAGCAGTGCCGGCGACAGATTGGTGCCCATGTAGCCCAGGTACTTGCCGATGAAGCCGGAACCGACGGCGTTGTCGGGGATCATGCGCAGGCCGCTTTCGGCGGCGAGCTTGACCAGCGCGCCGATGGAACCGGCCAGCGCGAGGATCTTCAGGCCCGGCCCGGGGTTCTCACCGGCCTTGAGCACTTCGGCCGCGGCCTTGCCTTCGGGAAACGGCAGCGGCTCCTCGACGATCATCGAGCGGCGCAGCGGCACCGAGAACAGCACGCCGAGCAGACCGCCGAGGCCGGCGATGCCAAGCACCCACCAGTACTTGAAGTCCGGCCAGTACCCCATGATCACCAGCGCCGGGATCGTGAAGATCACGCCCGCCGCGATCGACGAGCCGGCCGAGGCGCCGGTCTGCACGATGTTGTTTTCGAGGATGGTGCCGCCACCGAGCAGGCGCAGCACGCCCATCGAGACGACTGCCGCCGGGATGGCGGTGGCGATGGTCAGGCCCGCGAACAGGCCCAGGTAGGCATTGGCGGCGGCGAGGATCATCGCCAGCACGACGGCCAGCAGCACGGCACGGAAGGTCAATTGCGGTGTTGCGGGCGAAGGCGAAGCCATCGGCATCTCCGGGCGAATAGCGGATCGGGGCAATCGGCCGATGATCGCATCCGCGGGCCGGCCGCGGTAAGTGCTCGGCAAGGCCATTCGACGGCCGCCGGAGCCTGCTGGCTATACTCGCCCGACCTCCGAAGGAAGCCGCCCGTGCCCGCCAGTCCCGACCTGCCCTTCACTCGCGACCCCCGCGACGAGCTGTTCGGACATCCCAAAGGCGTCTTCGTCTGCTTCTTTACCGAAATGTGGGAGCGCTTCTCCTTCTACGGGATGAAGGCGCTGCTGCTGTTGTACCTGCTGCAGCACCACCGCTTCGGCGACCGCGCCGGCCTGGACGTGCTGGGCGCCTACGGCGGCCTGGTGTATTGCGTGCCGGTGATCGGCGGCCTGCTCGCCGACCGCTTCCTGGGCATGCGCAAGGCGGTGATCTTCGGTGGCCTGTTGCTGGTGGCCGGCCACATCGGCATGGCGGTCGAAGGCCACGCCGCGACCACGGTCAATGGCGTCGTCGTCCGTGACGAGGGCGCGCTGCGCGTGTTCTACCTGTCGCTGTCGCTGATCATCATGGGCGTGGGCTTCCTCAAGCCCAATGTCTCGACGATCGTCGGTCGCCTGTACGCGCCGAATGATCCCCGTCGCGATTCGGGCTTCTCGCTGTTCGTCGCCGGAATCAACCTCGGCGGCCTGTTCGCGTCGATCGTGTGCGGTTACCTGGGCCAGACCTACGGCTGGAGGTACGGGTTCGGCGCGGCGGGCATCGGCATGATGCTCGGTCTCGCGCAGTTCCTGTGGGGCCGCAAATACCTGCGTGGGATCGCCGAACCGCCCAGGCCGCTCAGCCGTTCGCGCGAGTGGACGATCTATGCGCTGGCCATTGCCGGCCTGCTGCCGGTGGCCTGGCTAATGCACGCAGTGACCGCGATCCGCCTTGGTCCCGACACCATCCGCTGGACCTACTACATCGTGGTGATGGCCCTGGTCGGCATCGCCTGGACGATGTGGCACGGCCTGCGTCGCGACGACGCCGCACCCAGGCCGCTGTCGGCCTACGCGCCGTCGCTGCTGGTGTTTGCCGCGATGGGAATCGCGGTGAACTGGCTGTCGTCGCGCTACGGCGTGCTCGACTTCTTCGTCGAGGAAGCGACGCTGGCGCTGGTGCTGATGTCGGTGGTGTTCCTGGTCGTGGGCTTCTGGTACGCAGGTTTTGTCACCCGTGGTTGCACGAAGGTCGAAGCACAGCGCATGGGCGCGATGATGGTGATGATCTTCGCCGCGCTGATCTTCTACACGCTGTACGAGCAGACCTACGGCTCGTGGGTGACTTTCACGGACCGCCTGCTCGGAAAGGATCTGTTCCCGTCGATGGTCCTTCGCGACGGAACGCCGTGGCCGTGGTCGATCCCCGCCCTGCTGTTCGCGCCGGTCGCCTTCGTCCTGGCGTCGTCGATCTCCGAGCGTACGCCCGCCTCGCCCTGGCCGCGTTCGCTGCTGATCCTGTCAATGCTGGCGATGCTGGCCGCACTGGTGCACGACGCCGTGCTGCTGCCGCAGACGGCCGGATCGCTGACCTACCTGGGCTCGATGTTCATCGTCCTGCTGGCGCCGATGTTCGCGGTGATCTGGACGCGCCTGGACAAGCGCGGGCTGGATCCGTCCAAGCCGACGAAGTCTGCATTCGGCCTGCTTTTCGCGGGCCTGAGCTTCCTGCCGCTGGTGTGGGCCGCGCAGCACGCCGGCGCTACCGGCGAGCTGGCGAGCGTGTGGTGGCTGGTACTGGCCTACCTGCTGCTGGAGCTCGGCGAGATGTGCCTGTATCCGGTCGGCTTGTCCGCGGTCACGCAGTTGTCGGTACCGCGCGTGGTCAGCTTGATGATGGGCACCTGGTTCCTGGCGACCGCGTTCTCGGAAACGCTGGCCGCGCTGTTCGGCAAGCTGGCAGCGATCGACATCCCCGAAGGCACCGCGCTGGATTTCGCCATGGCCGGCGAGAAGTACGCCCACCTGTTCGAGCTGTTGATGTGGATCGGCATCGGCTGGGCCGTGCTGGCGTTCGCCGTGTCGCCGCTGTTGCGGCGAATGATGCATGGGGTGAAGTAACGCGCCTCGTGCTTTCATTGGTGCAAAAGGAAACGGCGCCCTCGGGCGCCGTTTCCTTATCCGCTACTGCTCGCGCCGTTACTTGGCGTTCTTGGCTTCGCCACCGCCGGTGATCGCCACCCCGCCGCCGAGGCTGCGCGACAGAAAGGCCAGCAGTCGGGTGTAGAACTCCTGCTGGTGCTCGGGCTTGTAGAAGCCGTGGCCTTCGGTGTCGTAGTAGAGGGTTTCCACCGGAACGCCGGCCTTGCGCAGCGCCCCCTCCATCATCTTGCTGTGCTCGATGGGCGCGATCTCATCCTCGCCGCCTGCCGCAAGGAACACCGGTACCTTGATGCGATCGGCAATTCGATTGGGGGAGACCGCTCCAAGGCTGGCCGCATCGCCGACCCACTCCTTGGACCAGTTGCCCACGCGCACGTTCTCGCGCTTGTCGTCGGTCTGCATCTTCGGCAGGTCATAGACGCCGACATAGCCCGCTGCACAAGCATAGAGCGAAGGCTCCTTGGCCACGCCCATCAGCGAGGCATAACCGCCGTAGCTCGCGCCGTACAGGCAGATGCGCGACTTGTCGGCAATGCCCTGCGTGATTGCCCAGCGAGTGGCATCGGTGAGGTCGTCCTGCATCTCGCCGCCCCATTCGCGTCCACCCGCCGACTCGTACGACCGGCCGTAGCCACCCGAGCCGCGGTAGTTCAGCTGCAGCACAGCGTACCCTGCCTGGGCGAGCAATTGCCCTTCGTCATTGAACGCCCACGCATCGCGTATGCCGTAGGGTCCGCCGTGCGGCATGACCACCATCGGCAGCGGCCTCTCTCCGGCCCCCTTTGGCCGGGTGACGTAGCCATGCAGCTTCATGCCGTCGCGCGCGGTGATGGTGATCGGCTGCATCTGCGCCTGCTGCTCAGGGTCGAACCATTGACGGCGAGCGAGCACGTGTGAGGCTTTCTTGGCCACCGTATCGAACAGGTAGAAATCGCCGGGATTGCGGTCGCTGAACACTTCGACCAGGGCCAAGCCACTGTCCGCGGTCTGCGAGGTGATCACCACGCCGTCTCCTGCGAATGCCGCCTCCAGGCTGTGCTGCAGGCGAGCCTCCGGTGCAGACGGATCGAAGAACGCAGTGCGCAGCTTGCCGTCCCAGAAATACGCGCCGATCGGAATGCGTGTGCCGTTGCGGTAGATGATCTGACCTGGATTGGTATCGTCGTCGCGCAGGACTTCCGTGCGCTTCCGGGTGACCAAGTCCAACGCCACGATGGCGTCAGGACCACTGGGCATCTCGACCCTCAAATAAGCGATCTTGTCGTCCGCGGAGAATCCGACCGGTGTCTCGAACAGGCCACCCTTCTCGATGGTGATTAGGTCCCAGTCCGCGTTGTTGTCGGCGCGGTAGAATAGTTTCCTGACGTTGTCGCTGCTGGTGCCACGGGCGAAGCGCACCGCCCCCTTATTGTCCAGATAAAAGTCCGCGTTCCGCACCGGAACCGTCGCCACTCGCTGCATGCGCCCGGTGAAGAGGTCGATGCGCTCGACCGTCGTGAATACGTCCCTACCCGGGGCGTTCCTGTCCACATAAGGTTGCGCCGAGATCAGCACGGTGCGCGCATCCTTGCCCGCCGGCACAGCATCGATCAGGAAGGCCGCGACCTTGTCGTTGCCCTTCTTGGGCTTGATCGTCGTACCCGGACCGCCGTCGTCGACGCGCTGCCCCACCAACATTTCCAGCCTGCTGCCGTCGGCGTTCATGGCGTACAACTCGCCGGTGAGCTCGGGCTCCTCCAGCAGGCCGAACTTCTCGGACGTGCCGATTACCAGGCGCTCGGGCGTGACCCAGGCGAAGTCATTGATGTCCGTGTGCTCGCCCAGCTTGAAACTGCCGATGAGCTTGTTGGTGCTGCGTTCGATCACGGCCAGGATCGTCCGATCCTCCAAGGGTACCGTGGCCGCGAAATACTGCCCTCCGGGCGAAACCTTGATGTCGGTGAACTGGTCCTTCTTTACGTACGCGCCGACATCCACGCCGGCGGCGTGCGCCGTCATCGACAGCGCCAGCAGCGCCGCCATCATCACTTGCTTCATCTGTGCCCCCGTCCTTTTGTTGTCAGGTCCGTCCTGCCCACGGCTCGTCCCCCGACGTGCCGCCTGCACCAAGGCTATCGCGACGGCGCGGGGATGTCAGGCCTGTCCGGCGAGAGTTGCCGACAACGCACTTCGCCAGTCCGGCAAGGAAATGGCGAACTCGTCACACAAACGGCGACAGTCCAGTACCGAATACGCCGGTCGCTGCGCCCGAGTCGGATAGTCGGCGGTGGTAATGGCGTGGACCACGGGACGCCGTGTCAGTGCGCCATTCGCTACGGCTTCGTCGAAGATCGCTTCGGCAAAGCCGTGCCAACTGGTTTCGCCCGCCGTTACGAGGTGTCGAACCCCGGGCGTGGCGATACCCTGCTGCAGCACCTTGGCCGTGACATCGGCGATCAGCCAAGCCGGCGTCGGGCAGCCGCGCTGGTCGGCGACCACGCGCAACTCGTCGCGCTCGGCGCCGACTCGCAGCATGGTCCGAAGGAAGTTCTGGCCGTACAGGCCGTACACCCAGGCCGTGCGCAGGATCAGATGGCGCACGCCGCTGGCGACGATGGCCTGCTCGCCGGCCAGCTTGCTCTCTCCGTACACGCCCAGCGGCGCGGTCGGGTCGTCCTCGCGATAAGGCCGCGTACCTTGGCCGTCGAACACGTAGTCGGTCGAGTAATGCACCAGGTCGATACCGCGCGCCGCGCAGGCCTCGGCCAGCCGGCCCGGCCCTTGCGCGTTTGTGAGAAAGGCGGCCACCGCTTCGTCCTCGGCCTTGTCGACCGCGGTGTAGGCGGCGGCGTTGACCACGACGTCGGGGTGCACGCGCTCGATCAAGTGTCCGATCGCGTCCAGGTCGGCCAGATCGAAGCGTTCGCAGGCGATGCCCTCGTCCAGCAGACCACTGCGCGTAGTCGCAACCACTTCGCCGAGCGGTGCAAGGCTGCGGCGCAGTTCGTGGCCGACCTGACCGTTGGCTCCCAGCAGCAATAGCTTCATGGCACGTAGATAGGCAGGCGCTCGTCCGCCACTTCATCGAGGAAGGGCGCGCGTGCGTCCTTGTCGGACAGGTTGACATCGGTCACCGGCCAGTCGATCGCCAGGCGCGCATCGTTCCAGCGGATGCTGGCGTCTGCGCTGGCATCGTAGGTTGCGGTGCACAGATAGCTGAATACAGCCCGCTCGCTCAAGGTGACAAACCCGTGCGCGAAGCCTTCCGGAATCCAGAAATGCCGCTTGTTTTCCGCACTCAGAACAACCGCGGTCCAGCGTCCGAAATGGGGCGAACCGCGGCGGATGTCCACGGCGACGTCCCAGACCTCGCCCTCGACCACCGAGACATACTTGCCTTGCGGATTGGGCCACTGGTAGTGCAACCCGCGCAACACGCCCCGGGTGGACGAGGAGACGTTGCCCTGCACGAACTGCGGCTGCAGACCGTGCTGCGCGAGTTTGTCGTGATTGAACGACTCGAAGAAGAAGCCGCGCGCATCGCCAAAAACGCGCGGCTCGATCACCAGGCAGCCTGGCAAATCGGTTTCAATGACCTTCACGGTACGTGACCGCGGTCGACCAGGCTCAACAGGTATTGGCCATATCCGTTCTTGGCCAGGGGTTTGGCCAGCGCATTGAGCTGATCGGCGTTGATCCACCCGTTGCTCCAGGCGATCTCCTCAGGGCAGCAGACGCGAAGGCCCTGCCGCGCCTCAATGGTCTCGATATAGTTCGAAGCTTCGAGCAGCGACTGGTGGGTACCCGTGTCGAGCCAGGCGTAGCCGCGGCCCAACTGCTCCAGATGCAACGACCCTTCGTCGAGGTAGCACTGGTTGAGATCGGTGATCTCGAGTTCCCCACGTGGGGAAGGCTTTAGTTGCGCAGCGAAATCACTGGCACGTCCATCGTAGAAGTACAGGCCCGTAACCGCGTAGTTGGAGCGCGGCTTGGTCGGTTTCTCCTCGAGCCCCACGACCTTGCCTTTGCCGTCGAATTCGGCAACACCGTAGCGTTCCGGATCCTTAACCCAATAACCGAATACCGTTGCACCCTGGTCGCGCTGACCGGCGCGCTTGAGCATCTCGGTCAAACCCGGGCCATGAAAGATGTTGTCCCCCAGCACCAGACAGCTCGGTTGGCCGTTCACGAACTCCCGGCCAATCAAGTAGGCCTGCGCCAGACCATCCGGGCTCGGCTGCACGGCGTATTCGATCCGCATGCCCCATTGCGAACCGTCGCCGAGGAGCGTCTGGAACAGCGGCTGCTCGTGCGGCGTGTTGATGACCAGCACTTCGCGGATCCCCGCCAGCATCAACACGCTGAGCGGGTAGTAGATCATCGGCTTGTCGTACACCGGCAACAACTGCTTGCTGATGCCCTGCGTGATCGGGTAAAGGCGCGTGCCGGATCCCCCGGCGAGGATGATGCCCTTGCGGTCCATGCGCTGCTCCTCAGGCCTGTCCGATGCGTTCAAGACGATAGCTGCCGTCGAGCACGCGCTGCACCCACGGTTGGTTGGCCAGGTACCAGTCCACCGTCTGGGCCATGCCCTGCTCGAAGGTCACCGTCGGAGCCCAGCCGAGTTCATTCTGGAGCTTGGACGCGTCGATGGCATAGCGTCGATCGTGGCCCGGCCGGTCGGCGACAAAGGTGATCAGCGATTCGCGGGCGCGCCCGTCAGCCAGCGGTCGACGCTCGTCCAGCAGCTTGCAGATCGTCTTGACGACGACCAGGTTCTGGCGTTCGGCATCGCCACCGACGTTATAGGTCTCGCCCAGGCGCCCGGCTTCCAGCACGCGGCGGATCGCGGCGCAATGGTCGTTGACGAACAGCCAGTCGCGCACGTTCTTGCCGTCGCCATAGACCGGTAGCGATTCGCCGGCCAGCGCCTTGGCGATCACCAGCGGGATGAGCTTCTCAGGGAACTGGTACGGACCGTAGTTGTTCGAGCAATTGGTGGTCAGTACCGGCAGGCCGTACGTGTGGTGGAAGGCCCGCACAAGATGGTCGGAAGCCGCCTTCGATGCCGAGTACGGCGAGTTCGGCGCGTAGGGCGTTTCCTCGGTGAACTTGCCGGTATCGCCTAGCGAACCGTAGACCTCGTCGGTCGAGACATGCAGGAAGCGGAACGCCGCGCGACTGGTCTCGTCCAGCGACTTCCAGTAATCGCGGGTCTTCTCCAGCAAAGTGAGCGTGCCTACCACGTTGGTCTGCACGAACGCCGCCGGGCCCTCGATCGAACGATCGACATGGCTTTCGGCGGCGAAGTTGATCACGGCGTCGGGACGATGCTCCGCCAGCAGACGTTCGACCAGGGCCGCATCGCCGATGTCGCCCTGCACGAACACGTGGCTCGGATTTCCCTGCACGTCTGCCAAGGTGTCGACGTTGCCTGCGTACGTCAAAGCGTCGAGGTTGACTACCTTCACGCCCTGCCTGACCGCGTCGAGAACGAAATTACCGCCGATAAAACCGGCTCCGCCGGTCACAAGCCAAGTGAGCACTCAAAAACTCCGTTTAATAATTGACAGTTTCAAAAATGGCCTGCGCCATCAGAACGGGATGTCGTCGTCCGCAAAATCGTCGGCGAAGTCGTTGGACTTGGCCGGTGCGGCCTCTCGGCGCGGGGCCGACTCCTGGCGTGCGGGTGCGCGCGACGGGCGCTCGCTGCGTTCCCCACCGCCGCGGGCCTCGCCCCGGCCGCCACCGCCACCGCCACCCTCCGCACGACCACCGAGCATCTGCATCTCGTCGGCGATGATGTCGGTGGAGTAGCGCTCCGTGCCGTCCTGGCCGGTGTATTTGTCGTAGCGGATCGAACCTTCGACGTAGACCTGGCTGCCCTTACGCAGGTATTCGCCGGCGATCTCGCCGAGCTTGCCGAAGAAGGTCACCCGGTGCCATTCGGTGCGCTCCTGGGTGTTGCCCTCACGGTCCTTGCGCACGCTGGTGGTGGCCAGGCTGACCTTGGTCACCGCCATGCCGCCCTGGGTATATTTGGTTTCGGGGTCGTTGCCGAGGTTGCCGACCAGGATGACCTTGTTGATGCCGCGTGCCATGGGTTGCGTGTCCTCTCGATGTCGCCGGGTCTGGCGACTGACAATGCAGTATAGCGGGCCTCCGAGCCGTCGGACCGACACGCTCTGGCGCGTAGGCCTTTGCCTGATCACGGCCCAGCCGTACCGCCGCGGCACCGTATAATCCTGCTCCCACCGAGCCGGTCCGCCCATGCAATCGAGCCTCCCGACCCTGTCCGTCCCCGACCTGGGCGCTATCCAGTCCCTGGCCAAACAGGACATGGCGGCGGTCGATGCGCTGATCCGGCGCCGGCTGGCCTCGGACGTGGTGCTGATCAACCAGGTCGCCGAGTACATCGTAGGCGCCGGCGGCAAGCGCCTGCGACCGATGCTGCTGCTGCTCGCCGCCGGGGCGCTGGGGCATCGCGGTCCGGACGCGCACCAGCTCGCTGCCGTGGTCGAGTTCATCCACACCGCCACCCTGCTTCACGACGACGTGGTCGATGAATCCGACCTGCGCCGCGGCCGCAAGACCGCCAACGCGGTCTGGGGTAACGCCGCCAGCGTGCTGGTCGGCGACTTCCTGTACTCGCGCAGCTTCCAGCTGATGGTCGAGCTGGAACGCATGCCGGTCATGCAGATCCTCGCCGACACCACCAACCAGATCGCCGAGGGCGAGGTGCTGCAGCTGCTGCACGTGCGCAACCCGGACACCGACGAGGCCGCCTACCTGCGCGTGATCGACCGCAAGACCGCGGTGCTGTTCGCCGCGGCCACGCGCCTGGGCGCCCTGCTCTCCGGCGCCGATGGGACCACCTGCGACGCCCTGCATGAGTACGGCCTGAACCTGGGCTATGCCTTCCAGATCGCCGACGACGTGCTCGATTACGCCTCCGATGCACAGACGCTGGGCAAGAACCTGGGCGATGACCTGGCCGAGGGCAAGGCCACGCTGCCGCTGATCCACGCCATCGCCCATAGCGACGAGGCTACCCGAGCTCGCCTGCGCCACGCCGTCGAACAGGGCGACACCGAAGCGCTGCCCGAAGTGCTGGCCGCCATCCACGCCACGGGCGGGCTCGACTACAGCCGCCGTCGCGCCGGCGAATACGCCGCTGCCGCCGAGCGGGCGCTGGACGGCCTCGCCGACAATGACTACACCCTGGCCCTGCGCGGCCTGGCCCGCTACGCCGTCAGCCGCGACCACTGATCTGCATCCCCGGGTGCGAAGCGCTTGCCCGGGCCGATCCTGAAGTGATGCGCAGGGCGGGCCTTGGCCCGCAAACGATGGCCGCGCACGGCATCCGGACAGGGCTTTACTTCGCTGCGAAGCGCTCGCGGAAGAAGTCGAACATCATCTCGTAGGCGCGTTTGGCGGCACGTTCGTTGTAGACGCAGCCTGGCGGGTTGTGGGCATCGGCCTCGGCGAAGCAATGAACGGCGCCGCTGAAGTTGACGAACTGCCAGTCGGCGCCGGCGGCGTCCATCTCCTTCTCGAACGCGGCGATGTCCTCGTCGGTGATGCCGCGATCGTCGGCGCCGTTGAGCACCAGCACCGGCGTACGCACCGCATCGTCCTTGGCCGGCAGCGGCGTCGACAGGCCGCCATGCAGGCTGACCACGCCGGCCAGCTCACTGCCGCCGCGCACCAGCTCCAGGGCGGTGGTGCCACCGAAGCAGAAGCCCAGCGCGCCGATCCGTTTTGCATCGACAGGTACCTTGCCGGCCTGCGCCTTGAGCACGGCCACCGATTTCTCCACGCGCGCCCGCAACGTCGGGCGATCGTCGCGCAGCGGCCCGGCGACCTTGCCGGCCTCCTCGTCGTTCTTCGGCCGGATACTGCTGCCGTAGACATCGGCGACCAGCACGACGTAGTCGTCGCCTGCGATCTGCCGGGCCTTCTCGATGGCCGATGGATTGATGCCTTGCCAGTTCGGCACCATCACCAGGCCGGGGCGCGGGATCGCGTTGACGTCGTCATAGACCAGCACGCCGGTGAAGCGATCCTTGCCGATCGTCCAGTCGACCGGCTTGTCGACCATGGCGGCGGTGGCCGGCAACGAGCCGAGCGCCAGGACCGCGGACAGGATCAGGCGCTGGATCGGGCTTCGAATCGACCGATGAACCAGGCGTGGCATGACGGCGTCTCCCCAAGGGTTCGCGCGCAGCCTACTCTGCCCGCGTGACGGAGACGAAAACGAAAACTCAGGCGATGCCCAGTCCGGGGATGGTGTTGATCGTATCGGGGTCGAAGCCCGCCAGCTCGGCGAAATGCCGGCCGCGCGCCACGTAATCCCGGTACATGCCGAAGCTGGGTGCGCCCGGCGACAGCAGCACGACGCCATCGTCGCCAAGCAGGGCCTTGGCCTGGGCCATGGCGTCGGCCAGGTCCGAAGCCTCATTCAACGCGAACCCGCCCTGCGCGGCGACGGGCGCGAGCAACGCATGGATCCGCGGCCCGTTCTGGCCCATCGTGATCACGGCCAGCGGCGCGTGTTCGCGCATGGCCTCGGCGAAGTCCTCCCACGGCAGGCCGCGATCGTGCCCGCCCACCAGGATCGCGACGCGACGTTGGCTGAAACAGTCCAGCGCGGCCAGGCTGGCGTGCGGCGTGGTGCTGATCGAGTCGTTGACGTAGGTGATGCCATCGCAGGTGCCCAGAGACTGCAGCCGATGCGGCAGCGGCCGGAACGAAGCGGCATGTGGCGCGAGCGCGGCCGCATCCAGGCCCAGCGCCTCGATGGCGGTCAGCACCGCGCACAGGTTGCCGCGGTTATGACGTCCGGGCAGCGGCAGCGCGCGCGTGTCCATGACGAAGTGCCCGCCGCGATACAGATCGTCCTCCCGCAGGTGCCAACCACTATCGTCGCCGAATCGCAGCACGACGCTGCCGGGCAGCGGCAGTGCGGCCAGGCGCGGATCGCTGGCGTTGACGACCGCGATCTTCGGAGCAGCTTCGGTCAGCAGGCGCAGCTTGTCCTCGACATAGCGCGCTTCCGAACCGTGCCAGTCCAGGTGCTCGGGAAATACGTTGAGCGCCACGGCGATGTGCGGATGCGCTCCGCTGAGCGCGACATCGCCGGTCTGGTAGCTGGACAGTTCGACCGCCCAGAACTCGGGCGATTGCTCCGGGTCGAGCACTTCCAGCAAAGGCAGGCCGATGTTTCCGGCCAGCCCGGTGACATGCCCGCCGGCGCGAAGCAGGTGCGCCAGCAGCGCTGTCGTCGTGCTCTTGCCCTTGGTGCCGGTCACGCAGACAGTGCGCGCAACGACGCCGTCGGCGCCCACATGCTCGCCGAACCACAACGCCGTGCCACCGATGAAGCGCGTACCGCGTTCGGCGGCCGCGATCGCCTCGGGCCGGTAAGGGCTGATGCCGGGCGACTTGACCACCACGTCGAACGCGCCCAGGCGCTCGGCGGTGGCATCGGTGTCCGTGACCAGATGCGTATCGCCCAGCGAGGCGGCCTCGCTCGCCTCCTCGGGGTTACAGAACACCGTCAGCGGCAATTCCGGCAGGCGCGAACGGATCGCGCGATAGGCTGCGCGGCCTTCGCGGCCCCAGCCCCAAAGCGCGACCCCCTTACCGTCAAGTTGCGAGATGCGCACGCAGCCGCTCCCACAACTTCGGCGGGATGCGCTGCTCGTCGTCGATCACCAGCAGCGGTTCGATGCGCAGCTCCTCTTCGCTCAGTTGCGGGCGGATCTCGCTGGCGAAGCGTTCCACCAGCGCGTCCTCGCGCCACTCCGGACGTTCGCTCAACGCCGCCATGGCCGCACGCGATTCGCGACCTTCGCCGACGCACTCGAACGGCTTGTGGTTCTGATACTCCAGCAGCGCGTCATAGCCATCGGTCTGCGCAGGATCGTCGAGCAGGTTGCGGCCGAAGATGCGGACCAGGCGCGGCTTCGACATGAACGGCGCCAGCGCCAGGAACACGAAATGGCACTTCGGACAGACGCCGCACCAGCGATTGGCCGGACGCTCGCCGAGTATGTGGAAGTTGCGGTTGCAACTGCTGAAGTGCGCGTCGTAATGGTCGGTGCGGGCGAACTGGCGGGCCACCGCCAGTTCGCTGAGCGGACGCAACAGCGAGTAGTAGTGCAGGTCGGCCGCAACGTGACGCTGCAGGTACTCACCAAACGCCTTCTCGCAAGTCCAACCCTTGGACCACTGGTGATTCACCTCGCCGGTGCCCTCGATCAGGCTGCCGTAGCTGGCCGAGCGCTCGTTGGAGAACACCACCTGGTCGACGCCGTGCAGCAGCGCGGCCAGTGCCATGATCGCCGAGTTCAGCACGGTCACCGGAATGTGGCCGTTCCAGGCCCCTTCGCGGTTGTAGTCGAACAGTTGCGACGCCAGCGCGCGACCGATGTTGAGCGTGGGCAGGCCGGTGCGTTCGGCGCAGGCGCGGATCAGCTGCGAACCGCCGATCCAGGTGACCGTCTGGCCGATGTCGAGCGCGCGCAACGCTTCGATGCTGACCAGCGAGTCCTTGCCTCCGCCGATGGCGACCAGTGCGTGCTCGCGCAGGCCCAGCGCCGGCGCCATGCCTTCGGCATCGCCCGCGGCCACCGGGAAGCGGATCTTCCCGTGCAGGTTCAGGCCGTTGCGATAAGCGAACTCGCCCAGGCCGTTGACGTAGATCAATTCCAGCAACGCGGCGGTGTCGGCGTCGATGGCGTAGGAGTCGATGCGGATCTCCTCCGGAACCGCCGCCTTGTAGTAGCTCACGCCGGTTATCAGGTGCAGCAGCCGCAGCGCACGCTCCACGGCAACGGCGCGCGCGCCTTCGAGCACGAATGGCGCACCCGGGATGGTGACGGTCTCGACCAGCTCCGGACCATCGTCGAACGCGTACACCAGTTGCGCGACACCGGTCTGCGCATCGAGACCGCAACGCACGAAGCGGAACGCGCGGATCGCGTCGCGGTTGAATTTCCACTCACTCATTCGATCACGTCCTCTGCCGGCAGGGCCCGCAGGTTGTAGGTGTTGGCCATCGCCATGCCATAGGCGCCGGCATCGGCCACCAGCATCACGTCGCCCTCGGCGGTCGCCAGCGGCAGCGTGCGGCCGCGGCCGAGCACGTCGCTGCTCTCGCAGACCGGGCCGACCACGTCGAACGCCGCCGTGGCCGCGTCGTCCAGGCGGCTGAGGTTGAAGATGCCGTGGTAGGCCTCGTACATCGCTGGGCGCATCAGCGCGTTCATGCCGCCATCGCAACCGATGCGGCGCACGCCGTCCTTCTCCACCGTCTGGGTGACGGTGAGCAGCAGCACGCCGCTCTCGGCCACCAGGTAACGGCCGGGTTCGATCACCAACCCGTAGCGCGGATAAGCCGACTTGATCTCGTCCAGGCCGTTGCGCCACAAGGCCAGGTCGAACTCCGGCGCCTCTGGCGTGTACGGGATCGGCAGGCCGCCACCGATGTCGATGGTCTCGATGGTGCCGACGTTGTCGGCCAGCCCGGCCAGGTGCGCGTAGACGCCGCGCCAGTGCTGCGGATCCTCGATGCCGCTGCCCAAGTGCGCGTGCAGGCCGCTGATGCGCACGCCGAGCTTGCGCGCCTCCTCGAGGAAGGCGTCGAAGCGCGTCATCGGCAGACCGAACTTGGCGGCCACGCCGCCGGTGCGGACCTTCTCGTGATGGCCCTCGCCGTGGCCCAGATCGATGCGCAGCCAGATCGTGCGGCCGCGGAACACCTCCGGCCAACGCTGCAGCGCCTCGATGTTGTCGAGCGTGACGATGATGCCGCGTTCGAACGCCGCCTCGTATTCTCGCCGCGGCGCGAAGCTCGGCGTGAACAGCACCCGGCCGGGGTCGATCTGCGGCAACGTGGCGAACACGCGCTCGACCTCGCCCAGCGACACGCACTCCAGGCCGAAGCCTTCGCCGACGATGGTCTTGAGGATGGCCGGATGCGGATTGGCCTTGATCGCGTAGAAGCAGCGATCCACCGCGTTCGACGCGCTCAGCGAGCGGGCTCGCTCGCGCACGGTCGCCAGGTCGTACACATAGTGCGGCGTGCCCGGCTGCGCGAGCGACAGCAACTGCTCGCGACGCCCCAGCCACCAGGCCGGCGCACGCTGCGGCTTGCCGTGCGCGATCTCGCGCCAACTCGGGCCGAACACCGTCTCGTCGCGCACCGGCATGGCGCGACTGCGGATCAGCTCGGCGTGCAGGTGCGGCAGGAGGCCGTCGGCATCGGCCTCGTCGATGACGAAGGTCAGGTTGAGGTCGTTGGACGACTGCGAGATCAGGTGCACGCGCTCGCGGCCGAACGTCGCCCAGATGTCCGACAGGCGGTGCAGAAGCGAGCGCATGCCGCGACCGACCAGCGTGATCGCCGCGCACGGTGCGATCACCTTGACCCGGCACACCTCGGCCAAGTCGGCGCTCAGCGCCTCCAGCACGTTGGTGGTGACCAGGTTCTCGCTCGGATCGAGCGACACGGTGACGTTGGTTTCCGACGAGCCGATCAGGTCGATCGACAGGCCGTGGCGCTTGAAGCGTTCGAACACATCGGCGAGGAAGCCGACCTGCTGCCACATGCCGATGCTTTCCATCGACACCAGCACGATGCCGTTGCGGCGGCTGATCGCCTTGACGCCCGGTACGGTCGCCGCGCTGGCGTCGATGCGCGTGCCCGGCAGGTCGGGGCGCTCGGTGTCGAGGATCGCCATCGGCACGCCGGCGTCGCGGCACGGTGCGATCGAGCGCGGGTGCAGCACCTTGGCGCCGGTGGTGGCGATTTCCTGCGCCTCGGCGTAATGCAGGCGGGTGAGAAGGCGCGCATCGGGTACATCGCGCGGATTGGCGCTGAACATGCCCGGGACATCGGTCCATATCTCCACGCGCTGCGCCTTGAGCAGTGCGCCGAAGTACGCCGCCGAAGTATCCGAGCCGCCGCGACCGAGCACCGCCGTACCACCGTCGCCGTGACGGGCGATGAAGCCCTGGGTGATCAGCATCGGCGCCGCCTGCGCGGAGAAGCGTTCGCCGAAGCTGCGCTCAGCCAAGCCGCGATCGCCGTCGAGTCGGCAGTTCACCGACAAGCGCTGCGCCCAGGCGCTGGCGTTGGGCAACGACACTGCATCGAGCCACTGTCGCGCATCGCACCAGCCGAACTCGTGTCCTTGCGAGCGCAGGTAGGCGGCGCCGAGCGTGGACGACAACAGCTCGCCCTGCGCCAGCACCTCGGCCTGCCAGTCCAGGCTGCGCGCGGCCGCGCGCGGATCGACGGCCAGCGCCTGCAGCGCGGCCAGGCGTTCGCCCAACACGGCATCGGCATCGAGGTCGAGTTCGCCGCAGAACGCGCGATGACGTTCGACCAGCGCGGCGATACGCGCGTCGATGCCATCCCCATTGGCGATGGCCTGCAACTCGTTGGTCACCCCCGACAGCGCCGATACCACGACCAGCACGCGCGCGCCGTCCTCGGCCATGCGTTTGGAGGCGAGGCGTCCGATGGTGTCCCAACGGTTACGGCGAGACACCGAAGTGCCACCGAACTTGAGTACTACCCAGCGATTCGCTTCCGCCACCGCAACTGCCCTCTTGATGTGATGTGATCAGGGTGATGATCAGGGTTGATGAGTTGATTACGCCTGCAACCGTTCGGGCACGCAGCCCGGACAGAACCTAGAATGTCGCGCTCCGCACCGGTACAGGGCGGGCGCAGCGGCCACAAAGACCGCAATTCTAGTCGAATAATCCACTCGGACCCCCGCCGAATGACTCTTCGCCGTTATCTGCAACTGGACGTATTCGCCGATCGCCCCGGCGCCGGCAACCCTTTGGCCGTCGTGCTCGACGCGCAAGGCCTGGATGACGTCCAGATGCAGGCGATCGCCCGCTGGACGCGCCTTCCTGAAACGACCTTCGTGTTCCCGCCAACCCAGCCCGGCGCCAGCTATCGCATCCGCATGTTCAGCCCGCGCCGCGAGGTGCCGTTCGCCGGACACCCCAGCGTTGGCACCGCGCATGTGGTGCTGGAAGCCGGGCTGGCGGACCTGAACAGCGGGCATCTTTTGCAGGAGGGCGTCGCGGGCTTGCTGCCGCTGGCCGTCGACGGCGAAGGCCTTTCGCGGAAGATTTCGGTCCGCACGCCACGTGCCCGTGTGGTCGAGATCGCGCAAGCCACCGATCCGCGCCTGACCGACGTGCTGGAGGGCCTGTCGCCTGGTGCGCTGCCGCCCGCGTTGATGGACGGCGGACGGCGCTGGTGGCTGGCCGAACTGGCCAGCGAAGCCGCGTTGCGCAGCGCCACGCCCCACTGGGATGCGATCGCCGCGTTGGCCGAAGGCACCGAGAGCATGGGCCTGTGCGCGTTCGCCCGCGCCGACGTTGGACGCGATTACGACCTGGTGGTGCGCGCCTTCGTCGGCGCGCCGGCCCGATTCGAAGATGCCGCCTCTGGGGCGGCGAATGCGACCCTGGCGGCATGGCTGAATCACAACGGCGCCCTGCCCGGCCGCGGCGGCCGCTACACCGTCAGCCAGGGGCGCGAAGTCGGATTCGATGCGCGCCTGCACCTGAGCGTCGATGCCGATGGCGATGTCTGGTCGGGCGGCCAGGTCTGCAACGTCGTGCGCGGCGCAATCGACTGGCCCTGATCGACGACTGATCGCAAAGACGAAGGGGCCATCCGTGGCCCCTCCATTCCCCACACCTCGCTACGACTTATTCGGGCCGCACGTCGACGCGGACGCGGATGCGGTCGCCCGGGTGGTAGTTCGTTCGGGTGACGTAGGTACGGCCGGCGTACTCGTAGGTGACGTCGTACGCCCTGCGATCGCCGGAGTAATCACCGTTACCCGCCGGAACGCCGCCGACAGGAACCGGGTCGCACACCCGCACCGCCCCGACCCGGTCCTCGCTGCGCTTGCTCTGTTCGTAGATCTGGCGACCGGTTATGCCGCCGACCAGCGAGCCGATGGCCGAGGTGGCGTATCGCGCGCTTCCTCCACCGACTTGGCTGCCAACCACCGCCCCGACGATGCCGCCGATCGCCGTGGCCATCGTGCGCCCGGTCTCGGTGCCGGATGTATTGCGGCGGTAGTTGCCGTATTGGTCGTAGTAGCCGTCGTCGCCACGGTAATAGCCATCCTGGTAATCGTCGTTGCCACCGTTGACGTAGGTGGGACGCTCGTAACAGCGTTGCGTGGAGGACGTAGCGTAGCCATCGAGCACAGGATCCACCCGGATCACCCGCGCGTAATCGGACTGGCTGGTCTGGCCGTAAGCCGGCTGGCTGTAGACCGTGTCGTCGGGATAGCCCTGCGCGAAGGCCGGGCCGGATGCTCCGGCCAGCACCAGGACGGACAAGGCCAGCACAGGGCTGACGGGCAGGCGGTTCATCGCGGGCTCCAGCGCCGGAATGGCGTGCGCGGATCGTCGAATTGGACGCAGCAACCGGTGCTGAATCCAGCCGCCTCCCCGGTCCTTCAGGCGGGACGGTTTACCTCGCCGACAGCCAGGCGGCGGCCTGCTCCGCCACCAGGGCGGCGCCGCGACCCAGCAGCGGGCCGACGTGGCTGGCCGTTGGCAACCGCAGCAAGGTGGCATTCCAGGCCTCCGCCAGTTCCATGGTGACGGCGGCTGGCACGTCTTCGTCCTGGCCGGATGCAATGCAAAGGACCGGGCACGCCGGTGCCGCGACCTCGATACCTTGTCGCGCCGTGCGCAGCACCGCGCCCGACTCGTCGCGCCATCGCCGCAGGGCAAACAGCGCAGTGGCCTCGTCCGAATCCGGCAATGCCCGCCGTGTAGACGCCAGGCGCGCATCGCGCCCCCAGGCCACCACGTCGTTCCATTCCCGCGCCGGCATCCGGCTCGACCAGGGCGCCGGCGGCAGTGGATTGACCAGGACCAGGGCATCTGCCTGCCCCGCGCAGGCCATCGCCAGCAACCCGCCGAAGCTGGCGCCGACCACGGCGCGCGGCCGCGGCAGGGCCTGCAAGGCCTCCGCCACCTGCGCGGCGTAATCACCGAAGCCGGTCGCCGGCAGGCCTGCCGCGACGGGCCGCAGGTCGGGCGCGACAGCGTCGATGCCACGTGCGGCGAACACCGCGCGCCACACATTCCATTCCCAGGCGCCGCCGCCTGCGCCGTGCACGAGCACGGCATGCCTGGGGACGGCATGCCCTAGCAAAGATGGCGGGACTTCGGGGCGGATCATGGCAGCGGCCGCCAAGCGGCCGCCTGGAGGATCGACAACCCGCTCAACCCTGCAGCGTCGCCGACAAGGTCACCGGTACCGACAACGCGCGGGAAATCACGCAGCCCGCCTTGGCCGCCTCGGCGACCTGCTGGAACTGCTCGGCGCTGATCCCGGGCACCTTGGCGCTGACGATCAGGTTCACGCCGGTGATGGTCGGCCCCGGATCCATGCCCGGATCCATCGTCGCCTCGGCCCGCGTTTCGATCCGGTCCGGGGTGAAACCGGACTTACCCAGCACCGCCGACAGGGCCATGCTGAAGCAGCCGGCGTGCGCGGCGGCCAGCAATTCCTCCGGATTGGTGCCCTTCTCGTCGCCGAACCGGGTCTTGAAGGAGTAGTTCTGGCCGGCGAACAGGCCGCTTTGCGGCGTGCTCATCGCGCCCTTGCCGGCCTGCAGGTCGCCCTGCCAGACCGCTTCCGCGTAACGCTTGAAACCCATGTCGCTACTCCATCGGGGTGGGGGACGCACAGCCTACCCGCCGCGACGTGAGCGGTGCGTGGCATCGGATGTCGTCCAGGCGTGCTGCGTGTCGCGCTTTTCCCGGCCGCTGGCCTCTGGCCCCGCCGGGCTACGTGAGCCTTGGAGCTTGGGGCCGCTTGACCCGCCCGGAACCTTGCGGGAGTCTTGCGATCCCGGTGTCACGCCGGCCCCGCCATGACCGCCCGCCGAGCGCCTGCTCGGACGGCAGGGCTTCCGAAGCGGACAGCCATGACGGCCTCTTTCGACCCAGTCCAGGGAGAGACGGCCTCATGTCCCACAGCACAGCAACCATCCGCAACGTGGCCTTGGCAGGCCACCCCGGCGCCGGCAAAACCACGCTGTTCGAAGCCCTGCTGCACGCCGGCGGCGCAATCCAGACGGCAGGCAGCATCGAGCGCGGCAGCACCGTGTCCGACTTCGATCCCATCGAAAAGCAGCGCGGCCACTCCATCGACGCGGCGATCGCCAGCATCGACCACGCCGGAATCCACGTGAACCTCATCGACACCCCGGGCTATCCGGATTTCCGCGGCCCGGCGCTGTCCGCGTTCGGCGCAGTGGAAACCGTGGCGATAGTCGTCGATGCCGGCAGCGGCGTGGAATACGGCACGCGCCGGATGATGGAATACGCCAAGGCCCGCGGCCTGTGCCGCGTGATGGTGATCAACAAGATCGACCACGAGGGCGCTACGGCAGCACGCGTGCTCGACGACCTGCGCGAAGCCTTCGGCCCCGAATGCCTGCCGCTGAACCTGCCCGCCGACGGCGGCAAGCAGGTGATCGGTTGCCTGGGCAGCACCTCCGGCGACAGCGACCTGGGACCGGTGGCCGACTGGCACCAGAAGATCATCGACCAGATCGTCGAGATCAACGAGACCGTGATGGAGCACTACCTCGATCTCGGCGAGGAAGGCCTGTCTGGCGAGGAACTGCACGACGCCTTCGAGCAATGCCTGCGCGAGGGTCATCTGGTGCCGGTGTTGTTCTGCTCGGCGCGCAGCGGCGCCGGCGTCAAGGAACTGCTGGAAGTCGCCGAGCAATGGTTCCCCAATCCCGCCGAAGCGAACGAACCGCCCTTCGAGAAGGGCGCCGACCGCCAGCGCATCCAGGCCTCGCCCGATCCGAAGGCGCACGTCGTCGCCGACGTTTTCAGGATCGTCAACGACCCCTTCGTCGGCAAGCTCGGCATCTTCCGCGTCTACCAGGGCACGGTTAAGCGCGACACGCAGTTGTTCGTCGACGACGGCAAGAAGCCGTTCAAGGTAGGCCATCTGTTCAAGCTGCGCGGCAAGGACCATGTCGAGATCGATCAGGCAATTCCCGGCGACATTGCCGCGATTGCGAAAGTCGACGAGCTTCACTTCGACGCGGTGCTGCACGACAGCCACGACGAGGACGAGATCCGCCTGGCGCCGCAGGACTTCCCCAAGCCGATGTTCGGGCTGGCCATCGAGGCGGCCAGCAAGGGCCAGGAGCAGAAGCTGGCCACGGCGTTGCACAAGCTGTCCGAGGAAGATCCGTGCTTCGCCGTCGAGCACGAGGCCGAGACCAACGAGACCGTGATCCGCGGCCTGTCCGACCTGCATTTGCGCATCAACCTGGAGCGCTTGAAGGACCGCTACGGCGTGGAGGTGAAATCGCGCCCGCCGCGCATCGCCTACCGCGAGACCGTCAGCAGCAAGGCCGAGGGCCACCATCGCCACAAGAAGCAGACCGGCGGCGCCGGCCAGTTCGGCGAGGTGTTCCTGCGCATCGAACCGCTGCCGCGTGGCACGGGTTTCGAGTTCGTCGACGAGGTCAAGGGCGGCACGATCCCGGGGCAGTTCCTGCCCGCCGTCGAAAAGGGCGTACGGCAGGTGCTGCGCAGCGGCGCGCTGGCCGGTTACCCGATCCAGGACGTGCGCGTGATCGTCTACGACGGCAAGCACCATCCGGTCGATAGCAAGGAGGTCGCGTTCGTCGCTGCGGGCAAGAAAGCGTTCCTCGACGCCATCGGCAAGGCGCGCCCGCAGGTGCTGGAACCCATCGTCGACCTGGAAGTCAACGCGCCCGAGCAGCACATGGGCGACATCAGCGGCGGACTGGCCAGCAAGCGCGCGCGCATCAGCGGCACCGACAGCGTGCGCGGCAGCGAGATCGTCGTGCGCGCCCAGGTTCCGCTGTCGGAACTGGAAGGCTACGCCGCCGAACTGAAGTCCGTCACCGCCGGTCGCGGCCGCTATTCGCTGGACTTCAGCCACTACGAACCGGTGCCGCCCAACGTCCAGCAGAAGCTCGTGGAGGCCTACAAGCCCAAGGCGGAAGACGACTAGCGCCGCCGCTGGGACGCTGCGGCGCGATGCCGGCTTCACATGGACTGAAAGAAGCTGGCATCCCACGGCAAGGAACGTGCACATGCGACCCAGCCCCCCGGATTTGCCGGCGTTCGCAGTGCCGAAGTTCGCAGTGCCCACGTTCGCACTGCTGGCCATCATCCTCGTCACGGCCTTGCCGGCCGCTTCCACCTGGGCGCAGGTCGCTGGCAGCAGCCGCGTCATTCCCAACTTTCCCCGCCCGGCCGGCTCGCCGGATCCGGCCCTGCGCGTGGAGTACTCCAACGGCAGCGAATCGCCGCCGATGATGGTGCGCACCGCGCCGGGCCGGCTTGAGCCGCTGTACCGCCGCTCGCCCGATGGCGGTTACACGCCGGCCCGCGCCTCCGGCTACCGCATCGCGATGACCTCCTGTCCGTCGATGCCCAGCGTGAGCGGCGATCCGCGCACCCGCATGATCGACCTGGCCGCGGCGGAATGGGCCTACTTCGGACTGCCCGTGCTGGACCTGTCGGTGGAGCCGGCGGCGATCGTGCCGCGCCTGGCGCAACCCGGCGAAGTCATCGACATCATCGCCCCCCGCAGCAATGCCTCGATCGGCGACCGGGTGCTGCGGCAGGCGCCGCGACTGGGGATGATGGAGGACGACGGCCCCGTGCGCGCGACCATCGCCGGATACTGGGCCGCCACCGGCAGCGAGGAAGCGATGCGCGTGCAGAGCATCGTCAACTACGGCTGGCACGAAGCCGGCTGGGCGATGCCGTGGTCGGCCGCGTTCATCTCATGGCTGGCCTGCGAGTCGGGTTGGTCGCCCCAGCAGTTCCACCGCAGCGGCGGTCATTACGACTACGTGCTCGCCGCGGTGCGCGCGCGTGACGGCAGCGATCCGGCCTACGCTTACGTGGCGTACGACCTGGCGGAGACCGTTCCCGCAGCGGGCGACCTGCTATGCACGGCCCGAGGCTCGAGTACATTTTCCACCATCGCCGACGTGCGCAACATGAGCAGCGACTCCCTCGCGCTGCATTGCGACCTGGTGGTCAAGACCGACCCGAAGCAGCGTCGCCTGTACGGGATCGGGGGAAACGTCAATCACGCCGTGACGCTGACCATCGTCGCCACCGATGCGGAAGGACGCCCGCTGACCGATCGCGACATCGTCGGCGCCAACCGCTGGTTCGCGGTGCTCAAGCCGCGCCAGGGCGGCACCGCCGCGCATGATCTCAATGGCACGCCGGCGGTGCAGTCGCTGTATCGGAACTACGCGCGATACGCGACGGGCACGCGCGCTCCCCCGCCACTGCCTTTACCGCCGGCTACCTCGGCCCGCCCGAAGGACGAACCCGTGCCAGTCCCGCCCAAGTCGAAGAACAAGGCCAAAGCCAAGAGCGGAACCACTGCTTCAGAAAAATGACCGCGTGTGTCGTTCCGCCATCGCGGCGATGCAACTCTTGCCCCGCACACCTCACCCGTCTATCCCCCGTCGAACCCGATGGAGTGCACCCAGCGCGGTGCTAGATTGGATTCAGTTGCCGTTGCTTTGCATTGGCTCGGCAGACTGCACCCACGATCACGAGTATTGCTGCGGGGAGTAGGCATGTCCTCCATCAGCGGACACAGCGACGCGTCCATCCGCCCCCTCGGCGTCTTTTACGACACCGAATGCGACCGCTTCCGCGCGTCTTTCGGCGATGTTGCCTTCTCGTTTCACCACCGGCTCGCGGACAACCCGCTGTTCTCGCTGCCACGACTGGCGGTCGCCGCCGAGCGCATGATCCACGCCGGCATAGGCAACCGATTCAGCGTCCGCGCCGGTGCCTACGACGTCGACAAACCGTACGTGAAAGAAATGGAGCGGCCGAAGTCGTTATCCGCCTTCGAGGAACTCCGCGACTCCGCGTTGTTCATCAAATTGAGCAACGTCAACGAGGCCGATCGGGATTACGACGATCTTTGCCAGGAAGTGGTGGCCGATACCGAAGCCTTGCTCGGGCACGAGATCCTGGGCGGCGTCACGATGGTCCATCTTTCGATGTTCATCGCCGCGCCCCATCTGGTAACCCCCTACCACATCGATCATGACGCGAACTTCCTGTGCCAGATAACCGGGGAGAAGGACGTCTATCTGTTCGATCCTCATGATCGAGAACTCCTCCCGACAGACGAGATCGAACGC
The DNA here is from genome assembly GCF_031457115.1 of Lysobacter niastensis. Classification (GTDB taxonomy): domain Bacteria; phylum Pseudomonadota; class Gammaproteobacteria; order Xanthomonadales; family Xanthomonadaceae; genus Lysobacter_J; species Lysobacter_J niastensis_A. The sequence continues at coordinate 1,103,772 of NZ_JAVDVY010000001.1, read as the reverse complement.
TTCTATCTGGGCGAAACCAACGCGGCCCGTTACCGCGAGCAGTACCAGCCGCGCGGCCGGTGCTTCCGGCTGGTGCCTGGGGTGGGCGTGCACCATCCGCCCCTGGCACCGCATTGGGTCCGCAATGGCTCGGACATCTCGATCAGCGCGAGCATCCATATCTGCGCACGCGATCTGGACCGGCGCGCCCACGTGCACCAGATGAACCGGATCCTGAGGAAATCCGGGCTGCATCCGCGACCGCCGGAGCAATCCCCGCTGGTGGATTCGATCAAGGCTTCTGGCCTGGAGTGGCTCGGCAAATCCAATCCGACCTCCAGCCGCGACCTCATCTACTCGGGCGTGGAACGGCTGACCCATGGCCTGAACCGCGTGCGATCCGTGGCGTCCAAGGCCCGCAACTGGGCACACCTGCCGCAGGTCCGCCCTCCGCATTGAGCCATCACGGCGCTTTCGGCGCGGTCGATGCCATCGCTCCCGAAGTCTGCGGCTATCGCCGCCGATCTGTCGCGCGTATCGTTCGGCCAGTCCCGATGGAGCCTGCGATGAACGTGCGACGCCGCTTCCTGCTTCAAGCCGCCGGCATTGTTGCCGCAGGCGCCCTGCTGGCTGCCTGTTCGACCGTCAGCGCCCTGCTCGGCAACGAAGTGACCTTCACCCAGTTGCAGTTGCAGCAGTCGCTCAACCGCAATTTCCCCAAGCACTACGACAAGCTTGGCGGCCTGGTCTCGATGACACTGATGAACCCTCGCCTGTCGATCCCGGAAGGCAGCAGCCGGCTGCGCCTGGATTTCGACATCGGCCTGGGGGCCTTGGGCAGCGACAGCAGCCAGCCCACCGGCCGTTTCGCCGTGACCAGTGCGCTGCGCTACGACCCATCCACCCGGGGGCTGCACCTGGACCAGCCAATGATCGAAAATGTCGACGTGCCGGCACTGGGCGGGGTGATGAACAGCAGTTCTCGCGCCCTGCTCAATGCCTGGCTTGGCGATTACGCGCGGCAGGAGCCTGTGTACCGCTTCGACAACAGCCTGCTCGACAGGCTCGGATCGCGTCGCATCGGCGCCACCGAGATCGCGAACGGGCACGTAACCGTCCACCTCGACCAATGACATGCCTCCTGAAAGCCGCCGGTTCCTCGCCCCTCTCATCCTGTCCGTACTGCTGACCGCCTGCGGGGGCGACAACGACAAAGGTGGCCACGTCGATGGCGTCGCCGACGAGGCGTTGCCCGCCCCGCGGGTCAACGTGCGCGGCGGCGTAACCGGAATGCCCTCCAAGCCGGGACCGGGTCAGGTCGGCCCGCCGTCGGCGGCACAACAGGACATGCTCGCGCTGGACGAGAACGGCAATCCGATACTGCCCGATGACACGGGCGCCGACGTCGAGCCCGTGGAGGGCGTGCCCGTGGAGGGCGCGACGCCGGAGACCGGCACCGATGCGGCCGTCGCATCGGTCGAAGTACCGCTCGCGGACGAGCCCACGCCGCAAGATGCCATCGCGGTGGTGCGCGACTACTACGCCGCCATCAACGCCCGCAATTTCGACCGCGCCTATGCGCTGTGGTCGGACGCCGGCCGCGCCAGCGGCCAGTCGCCACAGCAATTCGCCGACGGTTTCGGCAACACCAGTGGAGTGTCCGTCGAGATCATGGCGGCCAGCCGCGTGGATGCCGCCGCCGGATCGCGCTTCATCGAGGTGCCGGTGGCCTTTGCCGTCACAGGCCAGGATGGACGCGAACGCCGTTTCGTCGGCGCCTACACGCTGCGCCGGGCTGTCATCGACGGCGCCACGGCCGACCAGCGCGCCTGGCGCATCGCTTCGGCAGACCTGCGTGAAGTGACGCAGTAACCGTGGACAAACCGGCCCGCAGCGCAGGGGGCAAGCAGGCGGTCCCGCGCGTGGTGCTCGATACCAACGTCTGCCTGGACCTGTTCCTGTTCCGCGATCCGCGCGTTGTCGCGCTGGGGGCTGCGCTGCAATCCGGCCAGGTGCACGCGGTGACCGACGCCGCGTGTCGGGAGGAGTGGCTGCGCGTGCTGCAGTATCCGCAACTGGCCCTGGACGACGCCGCCCGGGCCGGCGCGGTTGCCGCATTCGACGCGATCGTGGAATGCGTGCCCATGGGCGAATCGGAGGCAGCGTTGTCGCCACTTCCCCGCTGCGGCGATCCCGACGATCAGAAATTCCTCGAACTGGCACGAAACGCCGGCGCGGGCTGGCTGGTCAGCCGCGACGACGAACTGCTTCGTCTCGGCCGCCGCACCCGTCGCGACGGCCTGTTCGACATCATCGAACCACAGGCCTGGCCGCCTGCGACGGAACGCACCGGCTAGTTGCGTCGATCGGCCTCGCGTCTATCGGTTCGCGACCATCGACCGGCTTGATCAGATCTCGAAGCGATAGCTCACCTTGACCACCAGCTGCTCGTCGTCGCGCAGTTCCAGGCTGTCGCGCAGCAACTCCCTGGGCTCACCGGAGAACTCGTCCTGCTGGTAGCCGCCACGACCGTACACCACGTACAGGTACGACAGCGGCGCGAGCTCGTAGCGGTAGCGGATCTGGAAGCCCAGGTTGCGCACGCTGAAATCGTTGATTGGCTCGGCGGTTTCAATCGAATTACCGGAAGCATCGACGCGATATCCCTGCCGCAGCGGCGCATCCAGGCCGATCGCCTGCAGCTTCACCCGCAACTCGTGGCGGTCGGTCATCATCCAGTCGAGCCCCGCGTTGAACTGGAGCCAGCGCTCGTCGAACTCGCCAATCAGGTTGTCGCGTTGCCACACCAGCCACGCCGGTATGCGCTCGTAGTACGCACCGGCATAGACGCTGAAGGCATCGTTGATGAAATAGGTCGGCGTGACCTCGAAAATGAAACCGACCTGGTCGTTGCCGGCGAGGCCACCGCTGAGCACGTTGGCGTCGACCTCGAACCCCCAGTCGCCCTTGCGCGGCCGGACGTACTCGTAATACGCATTGAAGTTCGGCGGCAGGTTCACCGAACCGTGGCCGCGCGTCAGAAGGTCGTTGACACCGGCGCTGTTGACGTTGAGCTGCATGTACTCGGAACTGCCGTCGACCACCCCGCCCTGCCGGCTGATCCGGAACTGGTTGGCCAGGCGCTCGCCGTGATCGTTGTGGTTGGTGCTGGCGCGCCAGCGCCATTCCTTGGACGAGTAGCGCGAATCCTCGGACAGATCGGTGAAGCGGCGCCGCAGCTCCCAGTGGGCGTAGTTGGTGCTGTTGCGCGCCAGGTAACCGAAATCGTTGATCTGCAGCTCGTTGCCGAAGTGCATGCCGATCCACTCCTGGCGCCAGCCACCGTCCATCTGGTACTTGATCCAGGTGGTGAAACCCGAATCGCGCGTTGTCTCGCCGGACTGGTCGATCTGGCTGCCGATCACGCGCGTCTGCAGGCTCAGGCGTTCGGTCGGCCGCCAGTTCTGGTCGATGCCGCCCACGGTCGCCTCGCGATCGAGGAACGGGCGCTCCACGCGAGTCAGCATTGCGCCCAGGTTCTGCTCGCTGAAGTCGCGCACCAGGCGCAGCGCCGCGAACGTGCGTCCGACTTCGTCGGCCTCTTCGGCTGCGAACACACCGTACTTGGTCGCGCCGATGCTGCCGTTGAGCTTGACCGCGGCGGTGATGTCGCCGGCTTCGCCGCTGCCGTCGTCGGCAGGCGCGCCGACACGGCGCGTGTAGAGGAGCTGGCTGAAATCCGACGGCGTGGTGAATTCGAAGATGCCCTGGTTCTCGGTGAAGAACGGGCGCTTGTCGCTGACGAAGGTTTCGGTCGCGCTGAAGTTGATGACCAGGTCGTCGCTCTCGACCTGGCCGAAGTCGGGGTTGAGCGTCGCGGTCAGCTGGAACTGCCCGTTGGGCTTCCAGAAGATGTCGGCACCCGCGTCGAAGTCGCTGTCGTGCGCGACATTGTCGTATAGGCCCGATGCGTAGGGCGTGATCGCCAGCAGCGACTGGCTGTACTGCTGGATTTCCAGCGGCGCGAAATCGGACAGGAAGCGGGGCAACTCGAAACTCGCCGCCGGCCACGCGGAACGCTCACCGGTCGACCCGATCACACGGTCGAGGTAGACCCGTATCGTGCGCATGCCATCGCGGCCGCTGCGCATCGGCGCGGTGTACCACGGAATCAGCAGTTCCACGTTCCAGCCGGCCTCGTCTTCGCTGACCGAGTGCTGCCACTGGCCATCCCAGTCGTCGTTGAACTGGTTCTCGTTGGTGACCACCGAATCGGCGATGCCGCCGGTGGACGCCACGGTGAAGTCGTAGGCCGTACGGCCGTCCCCGTCGAAATCGACCATCAGGTTGATGCGGTCGACCTGCTCCTCGAAGTCGCGTTGCACCTTCTGCCGGGTACGCGTCTGCGACGGCTGCAGGTTGCGGAACGCGACCGCAAGACCGTCCGGGGTCGCCATCACCCATGCCTCGGTCGTCAGCGTGCCCGGTTCGCGCGACAGCGGCTGCACCTTGCGGAAGTCGGTGACGTGGCGGGCGCCCTGCCATTCGATCGCGTCGATGCGACCGTCGATCGCGACTGTGGCCGCGGCCGCGGGAGCGGACAGGACAGCCAGCACGGTCAGTACAAACAGGGACAACGAGGCACGCATCGTTCGGATTTCTCGCCAACGGGGGGATAGGCATCACGGCGGCGATCCCGGTCGTGCCTCGGTCGAGGTCGGAGTCCGGCGCGGTCGTGCTGGAGCGTTCGGCCTTGGGACCGGCTCCAGCGACGGACGCTCGAGCGGTGCGCAGATTAGCCGCAAGAAGGCTGTTCACCGACTGGCGTTAGTCATGGCAACCAAATGGTTGCCAGCGGCATCGCAAGATGCTTGGCGGGTCACTGCGTATGCCCACCCTGGCTGGTCGTTCTGCGAGGAAGCGCACGGTTTTGGCGCGAATGCGCCGACTCGCGCCGCAATCAAAGACTAGCGAGGCAATGGTTTGGCCGGCTTGCGGCTGAAGCGCAGCATGTCCTGCGTAACCGCGCGCACGTGGTCCATGCGCGGCGGCTCGTCGAGCCGGTCGTAGTCGTGGCTGTAGACCGGGAACCCGCCGAACGGCGAGAACAATGTAATACGGTCCGGCTCATACATGCCGGTGTCGTTGTAGTCCACCACCGCAAAGAAGTCGCGTCGGCCCTCGGTCTGCCGCAGCGGCCAACCCAGGCTGTAGGCCGCCGAGGGCGTCGTGCAGCCCAGCGCGTCGGTGAGGATGGTCGGCGCCAGGTCGTTGTGCGTGGTCATGTACGAAACCACGCCGCCGCGTTGCCAGCCGGGCCCGCGCACCAGCAGCGGCACGGCCACCTGGTACGGACTGAAGTTGCCGTTGTGGCCCCAGTAGTTCTTGCCGGTGTCGTTGAACTCTTCGCCATGGTCACTGGTGACGATCAGCAACGTGTCGTCAGCGAGGCCGCTCGCACGCAGCGCGTCGAGCACCTTGCCGACCTCGGCGTCCACGAAGTGCAGCGCGTTGCGGTAGCGGTTGAGGAACGGCGTTTTGTCGAAGCCGGGCCCCAGCGCCATGTGGTTGACCTCGCGCCACGACGGTTGGAACGGCAACGGATAGTCGGGCGGGATCGAGTAGGAATGCACCGAGTTCAGCCACAGGAAGCCGAAGAATGGCTTCTTCGCACGCGCCGGATCGGACAGGAACTCGACCATGTCGGCGGCCACGCGCCGGTCGCGTTCATAGGGAGTGGCGCCGGGCGTCTTCAGCCGCAGGCCCTGGATGCCGCTGAAGATGGTGCGGTCGAACTCCGGGTGCACCAGCGGCGAGCTGCCGAGGATCTCGAGGTCGTAGTTCTGACGCCGCAGCTCGGTCATGAGCACCGGCGGCGTCTGGTGATCCAGTACCGGCCACCAGTAGTTGCCGGACAGGCCGTAGAAGATCGAGAAAAGGCCGAAGCGCGTGACGTTGCCGCCGCTGACGTGGTGCTCGAAGCGCAGCGACTCCGGCACCAGCGTGAAGATGTTCGGCGTGAACTGCGGTTGGAGATGGTCGCCGCGCCAGGCGTCGACCACGATCAGCAGGACGTTCGGCCTTCGCTGCGGCGCGCACTCGAGCGGCTGGCTCGGGTAGAACAGCCCGCGGTCGCTGGCGCTGGGCAACGCCGGGCGCTGCTCGAAGTCGGTCACGCCAAACTTGCGGAACACGCGCTTGGCGGTTATCGGCCGGTAGAACGGGAAGTGGCCGCTCTCCTGCGTGATGTTGACCTGGTAGTGCGCGTCGGCCCAGGCGTACCAGGCGTTGGCGCCGACGAGCAACGCCACCCAGGTGATCCACACCGGCCGCGCCAGCGGCCGCAGGCGCCCGGCCAGGCGCAGGCACAGCGCGAACAGAGCGCCCTCGGCGGCGACGATCAGCAGCGCGCCGGCGCCGAGCAGGAACGGCAGCTTCCGGGAGAACACCAGGAAGGTCTCGCCGCCCGCGCCGCCCGCGACCAGGCCCCAGACATAAGGCCCCAGGTGCATGCGGTACTGCGAGAACACGACGGCATCGAGGATCATCACGCAGGCCGCGATACCGCCGGACAGCGCCGCGACGATCAACGGCGCCCACTTGAGCGCCGGCTGCCGCGGCAGCAACACGATGGCCAGGGCCGTCGGCAGCCCCATCATGATCAGCGCCAACAGCGGCCAGTGCACGAAGGTGTTCAGTACACGGTAGGCCGCGGCCGGCGTGTCAGCGGCCGGCTCGATCACACCGCGCCAGAACCAGGCGGTGATCAGCTCGAACAGCAGGGCGTTGGCCAGTACGAACCAGCCAAGGCCGTGCAGCAGCGACGTGCGGGTATGCATGGGGCGCGCATTTTACGGTGTGGCCGGCGCGCGGCGCGTGAGGTTCGCCATGGCGACCACACCCTGGTCAGCGGCATCGCAAAGATGCCTGGCGGGTTACTGCATGTGCCAGCCGTGGCTGACCACGAAGCTCTGTCCGGTCAGCGCGGCGCTGGGGAATTCCGCGAGGAAGCGTACGGTCTTGGCCACGTCCTCGACGGTGGTGAAGATGCCGTCGACGGTGTTGCCGAGCATGACGCGGCTGACGACTTCTTCCTCGCTGATGCCCAGTTCGCGCGCCTGCTCGGGAATCTGCTTGTCGACCAAAGGCGTGCGGACGAAACCCGGGCATACCACGTGGCTGCGAACGCCATGCTTGGCCCCTTCCTTGGCCAGCGTGCGCGCCAGGCCCAGCAGGCCGTGCTTGGCGGTGACGTAGGCCGACTTGAGCGGGGACGCCAGGTGCGAATGCACCGACCCCATGTAGATCACCATGCCGCCACGGCTCTTGCCCGTCGCGTCGCCGCCGTACATGTGCGGCAGCACCGCCTTGGTCGTCAGGAATGCGCCGTCGAGGTGGATCGCCAGCATCTTCTTCCAGTCCGCATACGCGAACTGCTCGATCGGATTGACGATCTGGATGCCGGCATTGGACACCAGGATGTCGACGCCACCCAGTTGTGCGACCACCTGGGCGACGCCCGTCTCGACCGCCGCTTCGTCGGTGACATCCATGGCCAAACCGATCGCACGACCGCCACTGGCGTTGATGTCCGTTGCGACCGCCTGCGCGCCGGACTCATTGAGATCGGCAATGGCGACCGCTGCCCCGCCGCGGGCGAGTTCGAACGCGATTTCCTTGCCGATGCCGCTGGCGGCGCCGGTCACGATGGCGACTTTGCCTTCGATCGGGTTCATGGGAACTCCTGGATTAAGTTCGGGGCGCGCCACCATGCCGCTGGCGCATGTCGGCAGTGTCGCAACGCCTCGCCGGCCGGACCATTGCCCGTTGGTACGTGTCGTCCACGCCCGGCATGGGGAGGGCCGGGCGTCATTCCTTGCCGGACTTCTTCTTGCTGTCCTTGCCTGCCTTGTCCTTGGACTTCTTTTCCTTCTTTTCCTTCTTTTCCTTCTTCTCGGCCTTTTCGGCCTTCTTCGCGGCCTTCTTTTTCTTCTTGTCACTCTTGGGCTGCAGCATCGTGCCAGTGCAGTTCGGGGAGCCGCAGCGACATTCCCAGATCTTCTTCAGCTCCTTGGTGTGCTTCTCTTCCAGGGTGATGCCGTAGTTGTAGGACAGCTCTTCGCCCGGCTCGATCGCACGGATCGCCTCGATGAACACCTTGTCCTTGCGACGATCGTCGCCGTCGTCTTCCTCGAGCACCGCTTCGCAATTGGGCGAGCAGCTGTGATTGATCCAGCGCGCGTCGTTGTTGTTGAAGTTGGCGTCGATCACGTACTCGTCGTTGAGCGTGAACAGGAAGGTGTGCCCCGTGTCGACGTCGCCGCTGTCGCCGGCATCGACTTCCTCGTGGGTGCGACGACGGCCCTTGTACTCGATGATGCGTTCGCCCTGGGCGATCGGGGCGGCGGCGAACACGCCATTGCCGTGGATGGCGGAACGGCGGGCGACGATCTTGCGCGGCATGCGGACTTTCCGGATAGGGGGGAACAGAGCGGACATTCTGACCCGGATCGACGCGCCACCGCCATCGCAGTGTCCGCTTGGCGTCCGGCCTTCCGTTAGCGACGTTCTCCAATCCAGAACGAAGCGCAATGAGAACCGCCCTGCTACTCGCGATCGCCACGACCCTGCCCATGCTTGCCGCCTGCCAGAGCCGCGCCACCGACGCTCCGGCTACCGCATCGGCATCCACGGCGACACCCGCCGCTGCCCCTGCCGCAACGGACCTGGTATCGCGCGGCGAGTACCTGATCCGCACCGCCGGCTGCAACGACTGCCACACGGCCGGCTACCCGGAGAGCCAGGGCCGGATGGAAACGTCGCAATGGCTGATGGGCTCGCGGATCGGCTTCAAGGGTCCATGGGGGACGACCTACGCCACCAACCTGCGCCTGCGGATCGCCGCCATGGATGAGGCGCAATGGCTGACGTTCACGGCCAACCTCCGCACCCGGCCGGTCATGCCGGACTTCAATGTCCGCGCCATGAACGAGGACGATCGCCGGGCCATCTTCCATTTCATCAAGTCGCTGGGGCCCGCCGGCGAGCCCGCCCCGGCCTACCTGCCGCCTGGGGAGAAGCCGCCGCTTCCGTACTACGAGCTCATGCTCCCGACGGCAGGCCCTCCCAAGGCCTGATCCCGGCGCCTGAACAGGGGAAATACCCTTTCCGCCTGAATGATCGGGGACTCGTGCTTGGCCGCGCGGGCTCGAAACCGTACAATTCCGGTACGGATTACAACCTCCCCCGCCGCCATGCTCCGCGTTACCCGACTCACCGACTACGCGACGGTCGTCATGACCGTCCTCGCCCATCATTCCGAGGCCGTGCTCAGCGCCTCGGAACTGGCTGAACGCGCCGGTCTGGAGCCCACCACCGTCTCCAAGGTGCTCAAGCCCCTGGCCCAGGCCGATCTGGTCGAAGGCTTCCGCGGCGCCAACGGCGGCTACCGGCTGGCCCGTCCGGCCGAGGCGATCGGCCTGCTCGAGATCGTCGAGGCCATGGAAGGGCCACTCGGGATGACCGAGTGCAGCATCCACACCGGCAACTGCGGCATCGAGCAGTCCTGTGGCGTGCGCGCCAACTGGCGGCGCATCAACGACGTCGTGATCGAAGCGCTGCGCGGCGTGACCCTGGCGCAGATGCTGGCGCCGCCGCCCCCTCCCGAACATCCGGCCAGGCGCATCGAACTGCACCTGGCCAACGCGTAGGCGATGCCCGCATCGCCATGCAGGAACAACCCGTAGGCAGCCCAATGGCCACCGAAGTAATCGAAAACCGCGAGATCCATGAGCAGCTCGGCCGCAAATACGAGGCCGGCTTCGTCACGGACATCGAATCCGACAGCCTGCCTCCCGGCCTGAACGAGGACATCATCCGCGCGCTCTCGGCCAAGAAGGACGAGCCGCAGTGGATGACCGACTGGCGCCTGGCCGCCTACCGGCACTGGCTGACCATGCCGGTCCCGCACTGGGCCAAGCTCAACATCGGGCCGATCGACTTCCAGGCGATCAGCTACTACAGCGCCCCCAAGGCCAAGTACGCCTCGCTCGACGAAGTGCCGCAGGAGCTGCTCGACACTTACGAGAAGCTCGGCGTGCCGCTGCACGAGCGCGCCAAGCTGGCCGGCGTCGCGGTCGACGCGGTGTTCGACTCGGTCTCGGTCGGCACCACCTTCCGCAAGGAACTGGCCGAGAAGGGCGTCATCTTCTGCTCGATGTCCGAGGCCATCCGCGAGTATCCCGATCTCGTGAAGCAGTACCTCGGCAGCGTCGTTCCGACCGGCGACAACTACTTCGCCGCGCTGAATTCTGCTGTCTTCTCCGACGGCAGCTTCGTGTTCATTCCCAAGGGCGTGCGCTGCCCGATGGAGCTGTCCACGTACTTCCGCATCAACGCCAGCGAAACCGGCCAGTTCGAGCGCACCCTGATCGTCGCCGAGGAAGGCAGCTACGTCTCCTACCTGGAAGGCTGCACGGCGCCGATGCGCGACGAGAACCAATTGCACGCGGCGGTGGTCGAGCTGGTCGTGATGGACGATGCAGAGATCAAGTACTCGACCGTGCAGAACTGGTATCCGGGCGACGAGGAAGGCCGCGGCGGCATCTACAACTTCGTCACCAAGCGCGGTGAATGCCGCGGTGCGCGCAGCAAGATCAGCTGGACCCAGGTCGAGACCGGTTCGGCCATCACCTGGAAGTACCCGAGCTGCGTGCTGCTGGGCGACGACTCGACCGGCGAGTTCTACTCGGTCGCGCTGACCCACCATCGCCAGCAGGCCGACACCGGCACCAAGATGATCCACGTCGGCAAGCGCACCAAGAGCAAGATCATCAGCAAGGGCATCAGCGCCGGCCGCGGCCAGAACACCTACCGCGGCCTGGTGAAGGTGCTCGGCAACGCCGAGGGCGCGCGCAACCACACCCAGTGCGACAGCCTGCTGATCGGCAAGAAGTGCGGTGCGCACACCTTCCCGTACATCGAGGTCAAGCACCCGACCGCCACCGTCGAGCACGAGGCGACCACGTCGAAGATCAGCGAGGACCAGCTGTTCTATTGCCGCTCGCGCGGCATCGGCGAGGAGGATGCGGTGTCGATGATCGTCGACGGCTTCTGCAAGAGCGTCTTCCGCGAACTGCCGATGGAGTTCGCGGTCGAGGCCAAGAAGCTGCTGGAAGTCTCGCTGGAAGGCTCGGTCGGCTGACCTGGCTGTTTTTTCTCTTCTCCCGCTCGCGGGAGAAGGCCTGCCCTGAGCTTGTCGCAGGGTGCCCGAAGGGCGGATGAGGGCGCTCTTCGTCAACGGCCCTCACCCCAACTCCTCTCCCGCCTGCGGGAGAGGGGCTAAAGAAGTGAAACGGAAAACATCATGCTGAAGATCGAAAACCTCCACGTCTCCGTCGCCGGCAAGGAGATCCTCAAGGGCCTCTCGCTGGAGCTGCAGCCCGGCCAGGTGCACGCCATCATGGGTCCCAACGGCGCCGGCAAGTCCACGCTCGGCAACGTCATCGCCGGCCGCGAAGGCTACGAGGTGACGTCCGGATCGGTGACGTTCGAGGGCCAGGACCTGCTGACGCTGGAACCGGAAGAGCGCGCCGCTACCGGTGTGTTCCTGGCGTTCCAGTACCCGGTCGAGATCCCCGGCGTGAACAACACCTACTTCCTGCGCACCGCGCTCAACGCCCAGCGCAAGGTGCGCGGCAAGCCGGAGCTGGACTCGATGCAGTTCCTCAAGCTGGTGCGCGAAAAGCTGGCCGTGCTGCATCTGAAGGACGAACTGCTGCACCGCGGAGTCAACGAGGGTTTCTCGGGCGGCGAGAAGAAGCGCAACGAGATCTTCCAGCTCGCCCTGCTCGAACCCAAGCTGGCGATCCTCGACGAGACCGACTCCGGGCTGGACATCGATGCGCTCAAGGCAGTCGCCGACGGAGTCAACGCGCTGCGCTCGCCCGATCGCGCGTTCCTCATCATCACCCACTACCAGCGCCTGCTTGATTACATCAAGCCGGACGTGGTGCACGTGCTCGCCGACGGCCGTATCGTCGAGACCGGCGGTCCGGAACTGGCGCTGGAACTGGAGCAGCACGGCTACACCTGGGTGAAGGAACGCATTGCACCGGAAGCGGCGGTCTGACATGAGTGCCCTGCTCGACTCCTTCGCGACTGCTTTCGACACGCTCGCCGCACGCGATGCCGCCGGCCTGCGCGACAGCCGCCAGGCCGCGCTCGATGCCGCGCTGCGCGACGGCATCCCGCATGCGCGCGTGGAAGCCTGGAAATACACCCCGCTGCGTTCGCTCGAACGCCGCGCATTCAAGGCCGCCGATGCGGCGCCGGCGCCGTTCGACGCAGCGTTGCTCGCGGATATCCGGGCGCCGCGCATTGTCTTCGTCAACGGCCGCTTCGACGCGGGCCACACCGACCTCAGCGGGCTGCCGGTCGGCGTGACGCTGCAGGCGTTGTCGCAGGTGCTGGCCACAGGCGAGCCACGCGACGCCAACTTCCTGGCGCGCAAGTACGAGCGCGCCGACGAGATCTTTGCCCGTATCAACGCCGCGCTCGCCGACGAGGGCTGCGTGCTGCGTGTGCAAAGCGACGTCCGCGTGACCTCGCCGGTGCATATGGTCTTCATCGGCACGGCCAGCGAGGGCGACCGCGCGTGGCACCTGCGCAACCTGGTCGAACTGCGCGAAGGCGCCGAACTGACCCTGGTCGAACATCACCTGGGCCATGGCCCGCATAACCACCTTGGCAACGCCGTGACGCACGTCCACCTGGGCCAGGGCGCGATCCTGCGCCACGCTCGCGTGCAGGACGAATCCCTCGGCGCCAGCCTGTTCGGACGTACCGATGCCGTCATGGCGCGCGACGCTGACTATCGCCGCCTCGATCTCGAACTCGGCGCCGGCCTGTCCCGTCATGAACTCAATGTCGCCCTGCACGGCCAGGGTGCGAAGCTGCACGCCAATGGTGTGCTGCTGGCCAATGGCAAACGTCATCTCGACACTCGCCTGGGCATCGATCACGTCGGTCGAGACACCGCCTGCGAGCTGATCTGGCGCGGCCTGGGCGCCGGCCGCTCCAAGGCCGCCTTCCACGGCGGCATTGTGATCCGCGAAGGTGCCGATGGCACGGCCGCCGAGCTGTCGAACAAGAACCTGCTGCTCAGCGAAGGCGCGGAGATCGATACCCAGCCGGTACTGGAAATCCACGCCGACGAAGTGCAGGCTGCGCACGGCGCCACCGTCGGCCAGCTCGACCAGACCGCGCTGTTCTACCTGCGCACCCGTGGCGTGCCGGCCGACCAGGCGCGTGCCCTGCTCACCGCGGCGTTCTGCCGTGAAACGCTGCGCGTATTTGACGATGCCGCCCTGCGCGACGCGTTGACCGCGCGCCTGGATTCGGCCCTGACCCGACTGGAGATCGCATGAGCCGCGAGGACGCCATGGACGTCGCAACCGACAGCGCCATCGACTGGACCCGCGTCCGCGCCGATTTCCCGCTCCTGACCCGGCACGTCCATGGCAAGCCGCTGGTCTATTTCGACTCGGCCAACACCGGCCAGAAACCTGAATCGGTGATCGCAGCGGTCGACGACTTCTATCGTCACCACAACGCCAATGTCAGCCGCGCCGTGCATGCTCTGGGCACCGAGGCGACCGACGCCTACGAAGCCGCACGGGCGAAGCTGGCGAAGTTCCTCAACGTGCGCAGCGACGAACTGGTGCTGTGCAGCGGTACCACCTTCGCACTGAACCTGGTCGCCTACTCGTGGGCGCTGCCGCGCCTTCAGCCGGACGATGCCATCGTGCTGACGCGCATGGAGCACCACGCCAACATCGTCCCGTGGCAGCTGGTGGCACAGCGCACGGGTGCGACGATCAAGGTCGCCGAGCTCAACGAGCGCGGCGAGCTCGACCTCGACCAGCTGTATTCGCTGCTCACGCCCGAAGTGAAGCTGCTGTCGCTGACGCACGTCTCCAACGTGCTGGGCACGGTCAACCCGGTACGCGAGATCTGTCGCGAGGCGCGCCGCCGCGGCATCGTCACGGCCGTGGACGGTTCGCAGGCGGCGCCGCATCGCGCCCTCGACATCACCGCGATCGGCTGCGACTTCTACGCCATCACCGGCCACAAGATGTGCGGACCGACCGGCACCGGCGCGCTGTGGGCCCGGCGCGAGCACCTGGCCCAGATGCCGCCTTTCATCGGCGGCGGCGAGATGATCAAGGAAGTGCGCTTCGAAGGCACCGTATTCAACGACCCGCCGCACAAGTTCGAGGCGGGCACGCCCAACATTGCGGGCTTCATTGGCCTGGGCGCGGCGGTCGACTACCTGTCGTCGCTGGGCATGGCGAATGTCGAGGCGCGCGAGCAGGAACTGCTGGCCCACGCGAACGAAGAACTGGCGAAACTCCCCGGCCTGCGGATCTTCGGCCACGCCCGCGACAAGGCGGCGGTGATCAGCTTCCTGGTCGAGGGCGCACATGCGCATGACCTGGCCACGCTGCTCGACCTGGAAGGCGTGGCGATCCGTTCTGGCCACCACTGCGCCCACCCGCTGATGCAGCACTTTGGCGTCCCCGCCACGTGCCGCGCCTCGCTCGCGTTCTACAACACGCACGACGAGATCGATGCCTTCGTCGCCGCGCTGGGCAAGGTGCGCAAGCTGCTCGGTTAAGACCGGCTGCTCGGTTAATCTGTTCCGGTCCATCCCTGGGAGCGCCCGTGAGCACCGATCCCGCAGCCCTGTCGCTGCTTCGCGAAATCCGCGACCAGCAGCGGCGGCAGCTCGAGCGGCAGGAGGAAGCCCTGTCGCTGCAGCGCGAGCAGTTCGCTCTGTACAAGCAGCAGTACGATCGCGCCCAGCGCATCAACGAGCACTCTGAAGCCCTGCAGGCTCGCCGCGCGGGACTGATGACCGCCGCCCGGCGAATGCTGTGGATCGTGCTTCCGTTGATCGCGCTGCTGCTCGCCATTTTGTTCTGGAGTGTTCTTTCGTGACGCAAGCCCCCCTCGCTTTCCGCAACGCCACCCCTGCCGACATCGACGCCCTCGTCTATCTGGTCGAGTCCGCCTACCGCGGCGACGTCAGCAAGCAGGGCTGGACCACCGAGGCCGACCTGCTCGGCGGGCGTCGCACCGGCGCCGACGACATCAGCGCCTGCATCGCACGGCCG
This sequence comes from Lysobacter niastensis, assembly GCF_031457115.1. Taxonomy (GTDB): domain Bacteria; phylum Pseudomonadota; class Gammaproteobacteria; order Xanthomonadales; family Xanthomonadaceae; genus Lysobacter_J; species Lysobacter_J niastensis_A. The sequence goes on along the minus strand of NZ_JAVDVY010000001.1, from coordinate 1,088,617 downwards.
CAGAGCGTCATCCTGATGGCCGAGCGCGGCGACGAACTGCTCGGCTGCGCCCATGTGGCCATCGAGGATGGCGCTGGCTATTTCGGCATGTTCTCGGTGTCGCCTACCTTGCAGGGCGGCGGCATCGGCAAGCTGCTGCTGGCAGAAGCCGAACGCGTTGTCCGCGAGGACTGGGGCCTGGGCGCGATGCGCATGACCGTCATCGACGTGCGCGATGAACTGATCGCCTTCTACGAGCGCCGCGGCTATCGCCGCACCGGCATCCACAAGCCGTTCCCGTACGGCGACGAGCGCTTCGGACAGCCCAAGCGCGGCGACCTGCGTTTCGAAGTCCTGGAGAAGGCGCTGTGAGCGAGAACTGGGTCTTCGTCTGCGCCACCTCACAACTGCTGCCCGGCGAAACCACGGTGGTCTGGGACGGCGACACGCCGATCCTGGTGCTGAATTACGACGGCGACTTCTACGCCCTGGAGGACAAGTGCTCGCACGAGGACTACGAGCTCTCTGCCGGCACGTTCGACGGCGAGGAGGCGACAATCGAGTGCGTGCTGCACGGCGCCAGGTTCGACGTGCGCGACGGCCGACCGCTGTGCGCGCCGGCCTACGAGCCGGTGCCGAAATTCCCGGTCAGGATCGATGAGACCGGCGTTTGGACCCGGGACGACCGCAACTAAGCGCGCGCCGGCGTTCCGCCGGCGTTTGACGTTTCAAAACATGGCGCCGGGACGCCACGGGCCCTCGCCGCGTTGGCGTTCCATCGGCGTTGACGCTTCAAGAAACGTGCCGGTCCGCGCTCACCAGGCCATCACCACTCCCACAACCCGCCGCCGGGGCTATTTGGCCGGGTTTCGCGGTCCATTCCGTTGCAAATGCGAATCGATCTCATTACCATTGCTGACTGAAGCGGCCACGAAGCGCCGCGCCAATCGCTTTGATTTCGGGGATTCCATGACCAACAGGATGTTCGTTGTCTCGCCGCTCGCAGGCGCCCTCTCCCTCGCACTGAGCGCCCCCGCTCTGGCGGCGCCGGCTGGCGATCCCATGCAGGCGACCGACCTGGACAAAGTCGAAGTGATCGGCCAGAGCGTCGAGAAGCCCAGCTCGGTCAAATACACCGAGCCATTGCTCGACATCCCGCAGACGATCACGGTCGTCACCAAGGACGTGATGGATGCCCAAGGCCTGCTGTCGCTGCGCGACGTGCTGACCACCTTGCCCGGCATTACCTTCGGCGCCGGCGAAGGCGGCGGCGGTTACGGCGACAGCATCAACCTGCGCGGCTTCAGCGCCAACAGCGACATCACCACCGACAACGTCCGCGACAGCGCCCAGTACAGCCGTACCGACACCTTCAATGTGGAAGCGCTGGAGCTGGTTAACGGCGCCAACTCGGTCTATTCCGGCGCGGGATCGGTCGGCGGCAACATCAACCTGGTCAGCAAGGCCGTTCGCGAAAACGACTTCACCGTGATCCAGGCCGGTGCCGGCACCGACAGCTACGGACGCATCACCGTCGACAGCAACACCAGCCTCGACAGCGGCGTCGCCTTCCGCATCAACGCCATGGCCCACCAGAACGATGCGCCGGGCCGCGACTACGAGGACTTCAAGCGTTGGGGCATCGCGCCGTCGATCGCGTTCGGCCTAGGCACCGACACGCGCTTCACGCTCAGCTATTTCCATCAGAGCGACGACAACTTCCCGCAGTACGGAGTGCCCTACTTCAGCGCTTTCGGCGGTCCGCTGCCTGGCGTGGACCCGAGCAACTACTACGGCTACCACAACGTCGATACGCAGGAGATCGACGTCGACATGCTGACCGGCGTGTTCGAGCGCGACTTCGGCGACGCGATGACGCTGCGCAGCCTGGCCCGCTTCCAGCAGGTCGACCAGCTCAGCATCGTCGATGCCCCGCAGGGCACCTGGTGCCTGGACAGCGGCATCAACCCCGCCACAGGCGCGCCTTGCGCGCGGGGCTCTGTGCCGGGTACCGGCCTGATCCCTGCGACGGGTCCGCGCGGCCATTCCCGCGACACCCGCAACGCGATCGCGATCAGCCAGACCGACCTGACCTCGCGCTTCAGCACCGGTTCGATCGAGCATGCGCTGGTAACCGGCGTGTCGATCTCGCACGAAAGCTTCGACCTCGACAGCGGCGCCGTACTGCGCAATGCCGACGGCACCCCGGCCACGCTGCCGTTGCTGAGCATCGCCAATCCGGATTCGCTGTACGCCGGTCCGTACAACTTTTTCCTGACCGGTCGCACCGAGGGCACGCTCGACAACCAGGCCATCTATGCTTTCGACACGCTCGAGTTCGACGAGAAGTGGATGCTGAACCTGGGCGCGCGCTACGAACACAACGAAGGCGACAGCGCGATCTGGAACATCAAGACCTACACGGCGCCCACAGCAGCCAACCCGCGACCGGACAACAGCAACATCGGTGCCATCCTCAGCCGCGCCCCGGTGGCGGAGAACGACGACGATCTGTTCTCCTACCGTGCCGGATTGGTATTCAAGCCGGTCGAGAACGGCACGATCTACCTGTCCTACTCCAACAGCAAGACGCCGTCGAAGGCATCGGTGAACGGTTCGTGCAACCTGTCCTCGTCCACGACTGTCGCCGCCGGCACGGTCAACTGCAGCGCCGACCCGGAAACTGCGGTCAACTACGAACTGGGCACCAAGTGGGACGTAATGGACAACCTCGCGGTAACCGCGTCGGTGTTCCGCAACGAGCGCCAGAACTACAAGGTCGCCGACCCGGGCAACCCCGCCAACCCGAGCGGAGAGCAGCAGCTCGATGGTGAGGCACGCGTCGACGGCATCACCGTGGGCGTGGCCGGCCGGATCACCCACGAATGGTCGGTCTTCGCCAACTTCACCTATCTCGAAAGCGAAGTGCTCCAGGGCGTATCCAACGATTGCCTCGTCCGTCCGCGTCCGGCCTGCGCTAACACCGCAGCCAACCCGGATCCGCTGAAGGGGATGCCCATCAGCGCCACGCCGGAGCGTGCGGGCAACATCTGGACCACCTACGACCTGAACCAGTGGACGTTCGGCTATGGCATCACCTACCAGAGCGGCTACGAGTACTACACCAGCAACGCGACGACCCTGCTCAACAACCTCGGCGACATCAAGGGCTACACCACGCACCGCGCGATGGTCGCCTTCGAGGTCAACGAGCGCCTGAGCCTGCAGCTCAACGCCAACAATCTGTTCGACAAGGAGTACTACATCCGCGTGCGCAACAATGGGTGGGCCACCCCGGGCGACGCCCGCCAGGTGGTGCTGAGCGCCAGCTACAGGTTCTAATTCCCGCTCCATCCGTCCAGGCGACGCCCATCGCGGCGTCATCGAGAGCAGGCCATGCTGCTGCAGCTTCCGCAAGTCCTCAACGCCGAGCAGGTCGCCCATTGCCGGCAAAGGCTCGAACAGGCCGCCTGGGCCGACGGTCGCATGACCGCCGGTTACCAGTCGGCCCTGGCCAAGGACAATGCACAGCTACCCGAGAACGATCCGGTCGCCCGCGAGCTGGGCGGCCTGATCCTCGAAGCGCTGTCACGCAACTCGACATTCTTCTCGGCGGCGCTGCCGCAACGGATCTATCCGCCGCTGTTCAACCGATATGCCGGTGGACAATCGTTCGGATTCCACGTCGACAATGCGGTGCGCTACGACCGCAGTCGCGGCGGTGTCGATCCCATCCGCACCGACCTGTCGGCCACGCTATTCCTCAGCGCGCCGGAGGAATACGACGGCGGCGAACTGATGATCGAAGACACCTACGGCACGCACAGCGTCAAGCTGCAAGCCGGCGACATGGTGCTATATCCCGGCACCAGCCTGCACAAGGTAACGCCGGTGACGCGTGGCGAACGCATCGCCTCGTTCTTCTGGATTCAGAGCCTGCTGCGCGAGGACGCGCAGCGCCGGCTGATGTTCGAACTCGACGTGTCGATTCGCCGGCTGACGCAGGACGTGCCCGAGCATCCTGCGCTGGTGCAACTGACCGGCGTCTACCACAACCTGTTGCGGCGCTGGACCGAAACGTGATCGCAGGGCTCGGGCCGGTGCGGATCCCTATCGCCCCGTTGCGTGGTGCTCAAGACCATGCACCGCTGGCACCGGATCAGTTCGGCGGTCAGCCTGATCGGGCCGTCGGCGTCGAGGCGCTACAGGCCATGGCGCTAGGCGGCCGCTACCGGCCGCGGCGTCTACTGAAACCCGCGTCAGTCGGCGCGCGGCTCGATCCTGATCAGCAGCACTTCGCCGCCGCCATCGAGCACATGGCGCATGCGCTCATGGCCCGCGGTAAAGATCGCGCTGTCCCCGGTCATCAGCGGCGGCAGGCCCGAGGCATCGCCGAAGAGCGCCTGGCCGGCGATCAGGTGCACCACCCAGGTCGTGTGCGGCTCCACGAAGATCACCATCGGTCCGACCAGGGGGCGATGCCAGAGCTGCGCCTGCACCCGGTCGCGACGCCACATCAGGTTGAAGTCGTGGGTCGGCCCGTCGACCAGTTCGCCGACCACGCCGGACTCGCCGGCAAAGCGCAGCTTGCCGTGCGGTGGCTCCAGTTCGTGAACCTGGCCATCGTCGAAGCGCAGGCGCAGGCCATTGCCCGACAGCAGGACCAGTTCGCGATCGACACCGAGGAATGCGGAGAACGCCGAATCGCGCTCGATCTCAGCAATGGACAGACGCCAGACCCAGTCGCCCTCCTCGGGCCAGCGGGCGATTTCGCGCGTCCAGCCCAACTGGTTGCGCCAACGTTCGCGGCGGTACTCGTTGGCGGGGATCACCTGCGAGCGCTTGAGGTCTGCCAATTCCATGCACCGGTCCGGTGGAAGCTCCCAAGAGTCTAACGATCCGGGGACTTTGCGGCGGCCTCCGGGCGCTGCTTCCTGCAAAACTGATCTCCCGAAAAAGGCCGCCCGGACGCAGGTCCGTCTGCGTCCGGGCGGTGCACGTCCTTGTCCAGGGTCTCTCCCCCGAATCCTGCGGGCTTCCTGCCCCTGCCGAGCCGCTTCCGTGCGGCGCCGGCAATACGGTCAGCGCCTGACCGGCGTGCGCGGCGCGGCGGCGGCGGGCTTCGTGGCCGGCGCCACGCCACCCACGACGATGCGGTCGCGATTCTTCTCGACGGTCTTCAGCCCGACGCCTTTTACCAGCGCCAGTTGGTCGGGGCTGCGGAAGGGGCCATTGGCCTTGCGGTAGGCGACGATCGCCTCGGCCTTGGAGGCGCCGATGTTGAGCAGGACGCGGTCGATGGTGGCCGCATCGGCGGTGTTGATGTTGACCTTGTCAGCCGCGTGGGCGCTGGCTGCCAACAGGCTGGCGGCCATCAGCAGCGACACGATCAGGGACTTCGAGGCAAGAGCGAACGACTTCATGGGTGTCTCCTTTGGAGGTGGATTCCGTTCCGCCGGCAGGCCCGGACTTCCGAGCCCGGGAACGAGGTCCTGCCGGTGTGGACAGTCTCCAGCTCCCCTTGAGGCCAGCGTATCGTCCGACCCGCCGCCCCGAAGCCGGCGCTCGCCTCGCCACCGGGTAGGAAAAGTCCTACCTGGGTGGGAACGGTAGAATGACGGTCTCTCCTATCCCCGCTCGAGGCCGTTCCATGGACGCCAGCAAGGTCGACCGCTACGTCGGCGAGAAATGGGACGACGAAATCGTCCCCCAACTCGTCGAGTACATCCGCATCCCCAACAAGTCGCCGATGTTCGATGCCGACTGGGTCCAGCACGGCTACATGGACGACGCGGTCAAGCTGATGGAACGCTGGGCCAAGGCGCAGACCATCCCGGGCATGCAGGTCGAGGTGGTGCGCCTGGAAGGCCGCACGCCGCTGATCTTCATCGACGTCCCGGCGGCCAACGGCGGCAGCAACGAGGATTGCGTGCTGCTGTACGGCCACCTGGACAAGCAGCCGGAAATGACCGGCTGGGACGCCGACCTGGGCCCGTGGAAGCCGGTGATCAAGGGCGACCGCCTGTACGGCCGCGGCGGCGCCGACGACGGCTACGCGATCTTCGGTTCGCTGGCGGCGATCATGGCGCTGCAGGAGCAGAAACTGCCTCACGCGCGTTGCGTGATCCTGATCGAGGCCTGCGAGGAATCCGGCAGCTATGACCTGCCCGCCTACGTCGACCATCTGGCCGACCGCATCGGCAAGCCCTCGCTGGTGGTGTGCCTGGATTCGGGCTGCGGCAACTACGAGCAACTGTGGTGCACGACTTCGCTGCGCGGCCTGACCGGCGGCAACTTCACCGTCAAGGTGCTGAGCGAAGGCGTCCACTCCGGCGATGCCTCCGGCATCGTGCCGTCGAGCTTCCGCCTGCTGCGCCAGATCCTGTCGCGCATCGAGGACGAGGACACCGGGCGCATCCTCATCGAAGGCCTGCACGCCGACATCCCGGCCGAGCGCCTGGCCCAGGCGAAGGAAGCCGCGCGCGTGCTGGATACCGCCGTGTTCGACAAGTTCCCGTTCCTGCCTGGCATGAAGCCGATGGCCGACGATCTGGCCGAACTGGTGCTCAACCGCACCTGGCGTCCGGCGCTGTCGGTGACCGGCGTGGACGGCATGCCGCCGCTCAGCTCGGCGGGCAACGTCCTGCGTCCCCACACCTCGGTGAAGCTGTCGCTGCGCCTGCCTCCGACCATGGACGGCAAGAAGGCCGGCGAGCTGCTCAGGAAGGAACTGCTGCGCGATCCGCCCAACGGCGCGCAGGTCACGCTGGACCTGGAGAAGGCTTCGACCGGCTGGAACGCCCCGGCGCAGTCGGGGTGGCTGACCAAGGCCATCGACGCCTCCAGCCGCGAGTTCTTCGGCCAGCCGGCGATGTACATGGGCGAAGGCGGCACGATTCCGTTCATGGGCATGCTCGGCGAGAAGTTCCCGGGCGCGCAGTTCATGATCACCGGCGTGCTGGGTCCGCATTCCAATGCCCACGGCCCCAACGAGTTCCTGCACATCCCCATGGGCAAGCGCGTCACCGCCTGCGTCTCGCGCGTGATCGCCGAACACCACCTGGCGAGCCAGCGTGGCGAGACCGCCGGCGTGGCCGCGGTAGCGGGCGGCGAGCATCACGGCGATCACGGCTGCTGCTGAGCGATCGCCTAGGCCGGCCCTCCGGGGCCGGTCCCCGTTCAGGGGAGCTGCTAGGATGCGGTCGCGTCACCAACCATCCTGGAGGGGAGTGATATGGGCGGCATCCTGTACACGATCATCATTGGTGCGGTCATCGGTGTCCTTGCGCGTTTCTTCAAACCGGGCGCGGACCCGATGGGATGGATCCTCACCATCCTGTTGGGCATCGCAGGCGCCTATATCGGTAGCCTGCTTTACAAGAGCGGCGGAATGATCGGTTTCATCGTCTCCATCATCTGCGCCATCGTGCTGCTCTTCATCTACGAGCTGATTCGCAGCAAGACGGTCAAACCATCGGCTTGAGCGCGAATGCGATAAAACGAAAACCCCGGCGCAGGCCGGGGTTTTCGTTTGCGACGGATCCGTCCGCGTTTCGCTTCGCGTCTGCGCCACTCACTCGATCAGGTAATCGATCACCCGCTGCGCCAAACGCTCGGCCGGATCGCTGACCGTGTCCAGCTCCAGCTCCGCCGCTTCGGGCACTTCGTAAGGCGAGTCGATGCCGGTGAAGTTGCGCAGCTGTCCTGCCCTCGCCTTGGCGTAAAGGCCCTTGACGTCGCGTTCCTCGGCCACCGCCAGTGGCGTGTCGATGTAGACCTCGACGAACTCGCCCGGTGCGAACAGGTCCCGTGCCATGCGCCGCTCGGCGCGGAACGGTGAGATGAAGCTCACCAGCACGATCAGTCCGGCATCGGCCATCAGCTTGGCGACCTCGGCGACGCGACGGATGTTCTCGACGCGGTCCTCGTCGGTGAAGCCCAGGTCCTTGTTGAGCCCATGGCGGACGTTGTCGCCGTCGAGGATGAAGGTGTGGTACCCCATCGCATGCAGGCGCTTGTCGACCAGGTTGGCGATGGTCGACTTGCCCGACCCCGACAAGCCGGTGAACCACAGGCAGCGGGGCTGCTGGCCCTTGATGCGCGCACGCGCCGTCTTGTCGACGTCCAGATGCTGCCAGTGGATGTTGCCGGCACGGCGCAAAGCGAAATCAAGCGTGCCGGCGGCGACCGTGGCGTCGCTCTGGCGATCGACCAGGATGAAACCACCCAGCGTGCGGTTGTCGGCATAGGCCTCGAACGGCACCGGCTGGTCGAGGTAGATATTGCAGTAGGCGACCTCGTTGAGTTCCAGGTGCTTGGCCGCCAGCGGCTCCTGTGTGTTCACGTCGATCTTGTGCTTGATCTCGGTGATGCTGGCGCTGACCGTGCGCGTGCCGATCTTCAGCCAATAAGGCCGTCCCGGCAGCAGTGCCTGTTCGCCCATCCACAGCAGGTGCGCGGCGAACTGGTCGGACACCTGCGGCGGCTTGTGCGCATCGGCGATCACGTCGCCGCGGCTGATGTCGAGCTCGTCGGCAAGCGTCAGCGTGATGGCCTGGCCTTCGCCGGCGATGTCCAGGTCGCCGTCGGCGGTGACGATGCGGGCTACCTTCGAACGACGCCCCGACGGCAACGCGACGATCTCGTCGCCGGGACGCACCGTGCCCGCGGCAACGGTGCCCGCAAAGCCGCGAAAATCCTGGTTGGGCCGGTTGACCCATTGCACCGGAAGACGAAAGCCCACATCGCCGCGCGTGCGCTCGACCCGGACCGTCTCCAGGTACTCCAGAACACTGGGGCCGTCGTACCACGGCGTCTGCGGCGAGCTTTGCAGCAGGTTGTCGCCCTGCAGGGCCGACAGGGGAATCGCCTGGAAATTGTCGATGCCCAACTGCGCCGCGAGCTCGCGATAGCCGTCGACGATCTCGTCGAACACCGCGAAGTCGTAGCCCACCAGGTCCATCTTGTTCACCGCCAGCAGCACGTGGCGAATGCCCAGCAGCGAGACGATGTAGCTGTGCCGTCGCGTCTGCGCCAGCAGCCCCTTGCGCGCATCGACCAGCACCACGGCGACATCGGCGGTGGACGCGCCGGTGGCCATGTTGCGGGTGTACTGCTCGTGGCCGGGGCAGTCGGCGACGATGAACTTGCGCTTCTCGGTGCTGAAGAAGCGGTAGGCGACGTCGATGGTGATGCCCTGCTCGCGCTCGGCCGACAGGCCGTCCATCAGCAGCGCGTAATCGATTGCATCGCCCTGGGTGCCGTGACGGCGGCTGTCCGATTCCAGCGCCGACAACTGATCGGCGAACAGCGCCCGGGTTTCGTACAGCAAGCGGCCGATCAGCGTGCTCTTGCCATCGTCGACGCTGCCGCAGGTGATGAAGCGCAGCAGGTCCTTGGTTTCGTGCTGCTGCAGGTAAGTGGCGACCGCAGCGGAGGTGTCGGTGGCGACGCTCATCAGAAGTATCCCTCCTGCTTCTTCTTCTCCATCGACGCCGAAGGATCATGGTCGATCACCCGCCCCTGGCGTTCGGACGTGGTCGCCACCAGCATTTCGGCGATGATCTTTTCCAGCGTGTCGGCCTGCGATTCGATGGCGCCGGTCAGCGGATAGCAGCCCAGCGTGCGAAAGCGCACCTGCCGGACAGTCGGGGTTTCATCGGCGCGCAACGGCAGGCGTTCGTCGTCGACCAGGATCAACGCGCCATCGCGCTCCACGACCGGACGCTGCGCGGCAAAGTACAGCGACGGCACCGGGATCTTCTCGCGGTAGATGTAGAGCCACACGTCCAGCTCGGTCCAGTTGGACAGCGGGAACACGCGCACGGACTCGCCCTTGTGGATGCGGGTGTTGTACAGATTCCAGAGTTCGGGACGCTGGCTTTTCGGATCCCAGCGGTGCTGTGCGCTGCGGAACGAGAAGATGCGCTCCTTGGCGCGGGACTTCTCCTCGTCGCGGCGCGCGCCACCGATGGCGGCGTCGAAGCCGAACTGATCCAGCGCCTGCTTCAGGCCCTGGGTCTTCATCACGTCGGTATGCACGGTGGCGCCGTGGCTGATCGGCCCGATGCCCTGGGCGACGCCGTCGGGGTTGGTGTGCACGCGCAGGTCCACGCCGGTTTCGCTGGCGCGGCGATCGCGGAACTCGATCATCTCGCGAAACTTCCAGCCGGTATCGACGTGCAGCAGCGGGATGGGCGGCCGCGCAGGGTGGAACGCCTTCAGCAGCAGGTGCAGCAGCACCGAACTGTCCTTGCCGATCGAGTACAGCATGACGGGGTTGCGGAACTCGGCCGCAACCTCGCGAAGGATGTGCAGGCTCTCGGCTTCGAGGCGGTCGAGGTGGCTCAGGTTTACAGGCAGGGTCATCTTTGGGTCTGGGTTCGCGGCACCATGGCCGGAGGCCTCCGGTACGGAGGGCGCGGCTATCTGACCACATTGTAGGAGCCTGCCACGCCCGCCCCATAAATAAGCGCCCGGCATGTGTGCATAACGCGGATTCCTTTCAGCTGGGCGCGGGCGGGGCCTAGCCTGCTGACATCCCCGCACAGCAGCCAGTACGCCGATGTCGGCCTCGTCCCTCGCCTCCGCCGCATTCACCACGCCCCTGACCGAGGAGCGGCTGGCCGCGCTGGGTCGGGTCACCGAGGGGCTGGACACGCTGGGGTTGTGGTGGCTCTCGGGCTTCGCGGCCGGTCTGGCCAGCCGCGCCGGCGCCATCGCACCCTTCCACGACGCACCCGTCCACGAATCGCCTGCCCCCGAGGCGTCGCCCGCAGGCCGCCTGACCATCGTCTATGGCAGCCAGACCGGAAACGCCAAGCGCCTGGCCGAGCAACTGGCACGCCAGGGCGAAGCCGCCGGCCTGCCGGTGCGCCTGCTGCGCGCCGACGCCTACCCCACGCGCGAACTCAAGGACGAGTGCAATCTCTACCTGGTCATCAGCACCCAGGGCGATGGCGATCCTCCCGACGATGCGCGCGGGCTGGTCGAGTTCATCTCCGGTCGGCGCGCGCCTGAACTGAAGCAGCTGCGTTATGCCGTGCTCGGACTAGGCGATTCCAGCTACCCGCAGTTCTGCGCGATCGGGCAGAAGCTCGACGCGCGCCTGGCCGAACTTGGCGCGACCCGGCTGCTGCCGCGCGGCGACGCCGACCTGGATCTGGAGACCATCGCCACGCCGTGGGTCGAGCAGGCGCTGGCCCGCGCCAAGGAGGCGCTCAAGCCGGCCGCGCCGCTGGCTACCGTCACGCCGCTGCGGCCGTTGCCACCTTCAGCGCCGCACCACCATCGCGATGCGCCCTTTTCTGCCGAACTGCTGCTCAACCAGCGCATCACGGGTAGCGGCAGCACGAAGGATATCCGCCATATCGAGTTGTCTCTGGAAAGCTCCGGCCTGCACTACGAGCCCGGCGACGCGATCGGCGTGTGGCCCAGCAACGCACCCGAACTGGTCGACGAGGTGCTCACCACGCTTGCGCTCGACGGAATTACCGCGGTCACCCACGACGGCCAGACCCTGCCCGTGCGGCAATGGCTGAGCGAAAAGCGCGAACTGACCCGACTGGCGCGCCCGTTCCTCGCCAGCCACGCTGCGCAGGCGCGCAGCGAAGAACTCAACGGCCTGTTGGCACCCGGACAGCAGGCGAATCTTGCCGGCTTCCTGGGCCGGACACAGGTGCTGGACCTGTTGCAACAGCATCCGGCCGACTGGAGCGCCGAGGAATTCGTCGCCGCCTTGCGTCCGCTGACCCCGCGTCTGTACTCGATCGCTTCCAGCCGCAAGCAAGTGGGCGATGAAGCCCACCTCACCGTGGCCCATGTCGAATACACCGTGGATCGCGGCACGCGCTGGGGCGCTGCCTCGCACCAACTGGCGGCCAGCGCGGACGGTGCGTTCCTGTCGGTGTTCGTCGAGCACAACGAGCGCTTCCGGCTTCCTGCCGACACCACGCGCGACGTGATCATGATCGGCCCTGGCACCGGCGTCGCCCCGTTCCGAGGCTTCGTGCAGGAACGCGCCGCGACGCGACCAACGACAGCTGGTGCCGGCGGACGCAACTGGCTGCTGTTCGGAAATCCGTATTTCCGCAGCGACTTCCTCTATCAGGTGGAGTGGCAGCAGGCATTGAAGGATGGTCGCCTGCACCGGCTCGACCTCGCCTTCTCGCGCGACCAGGCGCAGAAGGTGTACGTGCAGGACCGGATGCGCGAGCAGGGTCGCGAACTGTTCGACTGGCTCGAAGGCGGCGCCCACCTGTACGTGTGCGGCGATGCCACCCGCATGGCGCGCGACGTGCACGCATCGCTGCTGGCGACGATCGCCGAGCACGGCGGCAAGTCGGCAGAAGCCGCCGAGGAATATCTCTCCAACCTGCAGCAGCAGGGCCGTTACGCAAGGGACGTGTACTGATGCGCGTCGTCGCCCCACGCCCAGGATTCACCTGATGAGCACCCACTCCGTCGAAGACATCAAGAACAACGGTGCCCGCTTGCGTGGCACGCTGCTGGAGTCGCTCGCCAACCCGGTCACCGGCGCCATCCGCGATGACGACCAGACGCTGATCAAGTACCACGGCAGTTACCAGCAGGACGACCGCGACATCCGCGATGAACGCCGCCTGCAGAAGCTCGAACCGGCCTACAGCTTCATGATCCGCACCCGCACGCCGGGCGGCGTGGTCGCGCCGGCGCAATGGCTCAAGCTCGACGCCATCGCCACGACCTATGCCGAGCGCGGCCTGCGCATCACCACGCGCCAGGCGTTCCAGTTCCATGGCGTGATCAAGACCGACTTGAAGCCGACGATGCAGGCGATCAATGCCGCCTTGATCGACACGCTGGCCGCCTGCGGCGACGTGAACCGCAATGTGGCGGTCGCGGCCAACCCCCTGCAGTCGCGCGCGCATGCCGCCGTCCATTCGCACGCTGCGGCCTTGTCCGAACACCTGCTGCCCAACACCCGCGCCTACTACGAGATCTGGCTGGACGAGGAGCGCGTCGCTGGCAGCGGCAGCGAGGACGAGCCGATCTACGGTGCCACCTACCTGCCGCGCAAGTTCAAGATCGGCTTCGCGATTCCGCCTTACAACGATGTCGATGTGTTCGCGCAGGACCTGGGCTACATCGCCATCGTCGAGAACGACGAGGTCGTGGGCTACAACGTCACCATTGGCGGCGGCATGGGCGCCACCCACGGCGATCCGGAAACCTACCCACGCCTGGGCGACGTGATCGGCTTCGTCACGCCCGAGCAGGTGATCGCCATCGGCGAGGCCGTGGTCACCGCGCAGCGCGACTTCGGCAATCGCGCCATGCGCAAGCGCGCGCGCCTGAAATACACCATCGACGATCGCGGACTGGACTGGTTCAAGGCCGAGGTCGAACGCCGCGCCGGGTTCCCTCTCTCCCCGGCGCGGCGGTTCGATTTCGTCCACAACGGCGACCGCTTCGGCTGGATCCAGTCCGATGACGACACCGGAGGCGATCGCCGCGCGCATCTGACACTGAGAATTCCCGCAGGCCGCATCTGGGATCGCGACGACAGGAGCGACCTGAGCGGCCTGCGTGAGATCGCCAGACTCCTCGATGACGAGGGCGAAGGCGCCGAGTTCCGCCTCACGCCCAACCAGAATCTCGTCATCGCTGGAGTTCCAGCCGGATTGCGCGAACGCGTCGATGCGCTGGTTGCCCGCTACGGCCTCGATGGTCATGGCACCGCCAGCCCACTCCATCGCAACGCGTTGGCCTGCGTGGCACTTCCTACCTGCGGCCTGGCCATGGCCGAGGCCGAGCGCTACTTGCCGGAACTGGTCGGCAAGATCGAATCGCTGCTCGACTCGCACGGCATCGGCGATGCGCCGATCCACCTGCGCATCAGCGGCTGCCCGAACGGCTGCTCGCGTCCTTACCTCGGCGAGATCGCGCTCGTCGGCAAGGCGCCCGGCCGCTACAACCTGATGCTCGGCGCCGATCATCGCGGCCAGCGGCTCAACACGCTTCATCGCGAAAACATCGCCGAGCCGGAGATCCTGACCGCACTCGACCCGCTGTTCGCCCGCTATGCCACCGAACGAGAGGACGACGAAGGGTTCGGCGACTTCCTGGTGCGCAGCGCCATCGTCACGCCGCGTCCGACCATCCCCCTGCAACTGCGTACAGAGAACGCGACATGAGCGCCCCTCCCGACCCCATCACCGCCGCCGAGTCTCCGCGCGCCCTGGCGGAGCTGAACCAGTGGCTGGCCGGGCGCAGCGCCGGGCAGCGCATCGCATGGGCGCTGGAACACACCGCTGGTGCGCATGCGCTTTCTTCCAGCTTTGGGGCACAGGCAGCGGTCTCGCTGCATCTGGTCACGCAGCAGGCACCGCAGATGCCGGTGATCCTGGTCGATACCGGCTACCTGTTCCCCGAGACTTACCGCTTCGTGGACCAACTCACCGAGCACCTCGGGCTCAACTTGAAGGTGTATCGCCCGCAGATCGGCATCGCCTGGATGGAAGCGCGCTTTGGCAAGTTGTGGGAAAACGGCCTCGAAGGCATCAACCGCTACAACAGGATGCGCAAGGTCGAGCCGATGCAGCGCGCGCTGAACGAACTGGGAGTCCGCACCTGGATCGCCGGCCTGCGTCGCAGCCAGGCGCGCACGCGCGCCGGCATCGAATTCCTGGAACTGCGCGACGGCCGCTGGAAGCTGCACCCCATCGCCGACTGGAGCGATCGCGACGTGTGGGAGTATCTGCAACGCCACGACCTGCCCTATCACCCGCTGTGGCACCAGGGCTATGTTTCGATCGGCGACGTGCACACCACGCGGCCGCTGCAGCCAGGCATGAACGACGAAGACACGCGCTTCTTCGGCCTCAAGCGCGAGTGCGGTCTGCATTTCGACGAGCCCAATGCGGCGTGAGCCATCAGGCGGCCATGATTGCTTCCAGCGTATTCGTTGCCACCACCAGTCCGTTCTCGGTGCGCATGCGTTCGCCCAACTGACGGGCGCGTGAGAGGACCTGCGCCTGCCCGGCATACTCGATCGCGCGCGCAAGCGCCGATGCGCTCAGGCGGTGTCCGCTCACCGCTTGCGCGGCAACGCCGGCGCGCCGGAGCCGGTCGGCCCAGAACCACTGGTCTCCTGCAAAGGGCACCACGACCGACGGCACGCCAGCGCGCGCCGCGGAATGACTGGTACCCGAGCCTCCATGGTGAATGACCGCCGAAACTTTCGGGAACAGCCACGCATGCGGCGTGTCGCCCAGCACATGGAAGTTGCCGGGCAGGTCCAGGCCTTCGATTCCGCTCCATCCCGGATAGAACAGCACGCGGCGGCCGCCGACGGCCGCGACGACCTCGCTGAGCAGCGCCTTGCGGTCGAAGCCGACCATGCTGCCGAAGCCGACATAGACAGGCGCGTCGCCGGCTGCGAGAAACTCCGTCAACGCCTCCGGCGGCGACCATGAGCCTTCGGGCGGCAGCCATTGCCCGCAGACGTGTGCATTGGCGGGCCAGTCCGACGGCGGCGCGACCAGGCTCGGCGACACGCCGTACAGCATCGGGTGTGTGGTCCAGTTCTTCTTGCGCGCCGGCAATCCGCACACCTTCGCACGGGCGTCGTTGGTGGCCTTGCGGAACGCGCGCCACAGCATCGCGTTGACGAAGGTGTGGCTCAGCCGGTTGAGCGCATGCGGGACACGCGACGGCGGCAGGAACGGCGAAGCGAACTCGGCCGTCGGCGACAGCGGAATGAAGCCGACGCCCACCGCCTTGATGCCCAGGTGCTCCGCCGCAGACAGACCGACGAAGGCCGCCAGGGCCGAGACGATGAGGGCATCGCTGCCTTCCGCGGCGTCGACGATCTCGCGCAGCCAGGTCTCGGCATTGGCGTTGGCGATTCCTGCCAATGCCTTGGCCGTGCTGTTGAGGCCATGGTCCTTTCCCACCACGTTGGATATCGCAGCAGACGGGTCCAACGTGCCCTTGATGTCGCCGGACAACGCCCTGGCCGGCACACCGAGCGTCTGCGCGATGCCCAGCGTGGCGCGGTCGGCCAGCAGCGTCGCCTCATGGCCCGCATCCATCAACGCGCGGCACAGCGCCGCCAGCGGTCGGACGTCGCCTTCGGTTCCGTAAGTGGCCACAACGAACTTCATCGCTCACATTCCGGTGGTCGGGGCCGATCATGTTACTGAGCGAACCCGTGCCGACCTATCGATTTGGCCCGCGATAATTAATTCAACACCCGCCCCACTCGACGGGGCATGGTGAGATGCAGGCGGTCGACGCCTGCATCTCCGCCCGCGGTGGATGGAACGGTCAGGTGGTGATCGGCTGACTGAGTTCCCGCCAGGTCGGCGCGGCCGGCCAGCGCGGTTCCAGGTTGCCTTCCAGCACGCGCCGCAGATCGCGCCGATCGAGTTGCGGGGCGATGCCGTGCAGCAGCGCCAGCGCGTACTCGCGCAGCACGCGTGCGCGGGGAATCACGGCCCAGGTGATGCACTCCGGCAACTCGTCCGGCGCAGGCAGCACCTTCAGATCGACGTCGCGCGCGCCGGTCGCCATCTCGGCCAGCACGCCGACGCCGAGCCCGGTTCGCACATAGGTCTTGATCAGATCGGCATCGCGCGCGGTGATCGCCAACTGCGGTTCGACGCCGCGGGCGATGAACGCGCGACGCAGGGAGGATTCGGGCTTGTTGGACGATTCGTAGCTGACCAGCGGGTAGGCGGCCAGTTCGATCAGCGTCGGCGCACGATCCAACGCGGCGAGTGGGTGGGTACGCGGCACCAGCACGACTCGGCGCCAGCGGAACAGGGGTACGGCCACGCCGCCTTCGGGCTCGGATCCGGCGGTGCTGATCAGCGCCAGGTCGGCTTCGCCACGTGCGAGTTGTTCCAGCACCTCGCCGTCGGCGGCCGCCTGCAGGTGGACGCTGACCTGCGGGAACTCGCGCTTCACCGCGGCGATGATCTCCGGCAGTACGAAACGCGCCTGGGTGTGGGTGGTGGCCAGGACCAGTCGGCCGGCATGTTGGCCGCGCTCGTTGGCGGCGTAGGCGCGGATGTTGCCCGCCTCTTCGAGGATGCGGCGCGCATGCGCCAGCACGCGTTCCCCGGCGGGGGCTACCGACTCCAGGCTGCGGCCCTTGCGGGTGAACAACTGGAAGCCGAGTTCGTCCTCGAGCTGCTTGAGCTGCTTGGACAGGCCGGGCTGGGTGGCGTGCACGCGCTCGGCGGCGAGGGTGATGTTGAGGCCGGAATCGGCAATGGCGACGAGATAACGAAGCTGGGTGAGGGTCATGTCGGAGCGAACCGGATAGGAGGCGATGCGGGGATCACGAGGGTGGCGGGGGAGTTCGCGGCTGCCTGACAACACATGGTCTTCATATATATCGCTCAATTCGCATAAAGGGATGGAACAACCTAACCCGGCCGGGAGGGCATGTCCAGCGTCATGCCGTTCCGGCATACCCCCAGGAGGCAGCGTCATTTCCGGGGCGAGGGCCCGGCCTATAGCGTTCACCGTACCGCCCGACCCTGCCGCAATCGACGCCATGACCAGTCCACTGTTTCCCGTATTTGCCGACCTGCGTGGCCGCGCCGTGTTGGTGGTCGGCGGCGGCGGCGTGGCCCAGCGCAAGGTGGCGGCGCTGCTGGAGGCCGGCGCGACGGTGCGGGTCGGCGCCCCCGACCTCACCTTGGCGCTGGAGCGGTTGGCCGACGAAGGCCGCATCGAGCACCTGGCGGGACGATTCGAGTCGGTGTGGCTCGACGAGGCCTGGCTGGTCATCGCCGCCACCGATGACGAGGCGGTCAATCGTGCGGTCGCCGCAGCTGCGCAGGCGCGGCGGATCTGGGTCAACGTCGTCGACGACGCGGAGGCCTCCTCCGTGCAGATTCCGGCGCGCGTCGAGCGTGGGCCGCTGCAGATCGCGATTTCCAGCGGCGGTGGCGCACCGATGCTGGCGCGGTATCTGCGCGAACAACTGGAAATCTCGCTCGATGCCTCCCTGGCGGCGCTGGCCCGGCTGCTCTCCCGCGAGCGCGAACGCATCCGCACCCGCCACCCGCGGATCGGGGAGCGGCGCCGGTTCTTCGAGCGCCTGTTGGCCGGGCCGGTACCGCGCCTGCTGCGACAAGGCCGGCATCTGGCCGCGGAACGCGAGTTCAGCATCGCGCTGGCCGAGGACGCCGACTCCCCGCGCGGCTCGGTGGCGCTGGTCGGCGCGGGACCGGGCGATCCGGGTTTGCTGACGCTGCGCGCGCTGCGTGTGCTCAACGAAGCCGACGTGATCCTGCACGACCGGCTGGTCAGCAACGAAGTACTGCAACTGGCCCGCCGCGATGCCGAACGCATCGAGGTCGGCAAGCAGGCGGGGAATCATCACGCCACCCAGCAGCAGATCCACGCGCTGATGCTCGAACACGCCCGCGCAGGCAAACGAGTGGTGCGACTGAAGGGAGGCGATCCGTTCGTGTTCGGACGCGGCGGCGAGGAACTGGAAGTGCTGCGCGCACACGGCATCGAGTACGAAGTCGTACCGGGCATCACCGCCGCGCTCGCCTGCGCCGCCTATGCCGGTATTCCGCTCACCCATCGCGATCATGCGCAGTCGGTGCGCCTGGTCACGGCACACTGCAAGGACTCGCTGGACACACTGGATTGGGCGTCGCTGGCGCTCGAACGCCAGACACTGGCGGTCTACATGGGCGTGGCCGGCCTGGACGCATTGGGCGAGCGCCTGATCGCGCACGGCCGCGCGGCCACCACTCCGTTCGCGCTGGTGGAGAACGGCTCGCGTGATCGACAACGCGTCGTCACCGGACCGCTGTCGGAGCTCGCCGAGCGTGCCCGCGTCCATGCCGTGCAGTCGCCGGCGCTGCTGATCGTCGGCGAGGTTGCCGCCTTGGCCGACAAGCTGCACTGGTTCGGTGACGCGCCGCTTGGCGCGGTGGCAAGCGACATCGCGCAAGCCGCCTGAAACGACGAAACAGAATCCATCGATATTCCGAACGGAGCAACCTCATGGCCCTGTACGACAGCATCCTCGACACCATCGGCAACACACCCATCGTCAAACTGCACCGCATTGCCCCGAAACACGTCACGCTGTACGCCAAGGTCGAGGCCTTCAATCCCGGTGGATCGGTCAAGGATCGGCTGGCATTGGCCATCGTGCTCGATGCCGAACGCAAAGGCCTGCTCAAGCCTGGGCAGACGATCGTGGAGGCGACCTCGGGCAACACCGGCATCGCCTTGGCGTTGGTTGCCGCCGCACGCGGTTATCCGTTCGTGGCGGTGATGACCGAGACGTTCTCGATCGAGCGCCGCAAGCTGATGCGCGCGTATGGGGCCAAGGTCATCCTGACGCCGGCCGCCGAGCGGGGCTCGGGCATGGTGCGCACGGCGAAGGAACTGGCTGACAAGCACGGCTGGTTCCTCGCCCGCCAGTTCGAGAACGAAGCCAATCCGGCCTGGCACCGCAGCACCACCGGCCCGGAAATCCTGCGCGACTTCGCCGGCAAGCGGCTGGACTATTTTGTCAGCGGCTGGGGCACCGGTGGCACGATCACCGGCGCGGGCGAAGTGCTCAAGCTCGCGCGGCCGGACCTGAAGATCATCGCCAGCGAGCCGGCCGGCGCAGCATTGCTGTCGGGCAAGGAGTGGCAGCCGCACAAGATCCAGGGCTGGACGCCGGACTTCCTGCCGGCCGTGCTCAGCCGCACCATCGCAGACGAAGTACTGCCCGTGGATGAAGTGCTGGCACGCGACACCGCGCGCCGGCTGGCGGCGGAGGAAGGCGTCTTCGTCGGGATCTCCGCGGGGGCCACCGTCGCGGCCGCGCTCAAGGTGGCCGAAAGCGCGCCGGAAGGTTCGGTACTGCTGGCCGTGCTGCCGGACACCGGCGAGCGCTACCTGTCGACGTTCCTGTTCGAGGGCGTCAGCGACGGCTCCGACGATGAATGGCTGGCTTCACTGGACGCGGAGGCGCAAGCGGCCTGAGGCGCCCTCACCCCTTTCCTCTCCTGCAGGCGGGAGAGGGGTTCGCTTCTCCGGCTTGTGAGCCGGATGGGGCGCCCTTCGCACTTGTCGACCCACAGCATTCCCCGGCGCGCAACGGCTCGCTACCCTGTGCGCATGCGGCGACTTTCGCCGCGTGGAGATTGCATGACCGTTGCCCCCCCTTCCGCCGATGCCGGAGCGCGCGAAGCCGCGCGACTGGCCTGGGCGCGCGCCGCGACCGGCGATCCCGCGCTTCAACTGCAACGCGCCTCCGTCGATGCCGGATTCCGCAGCTATTGGCGTGCGAACGTGCGCGAAGGCAGTCGCATCGTGATGGATTCCCCGCCCGCGCTCGAAGACGTCCGCCCGTGGTTGCGCATGCGCGACCTGCTGGAAGACGGCGGCGTGCGGGTGCCGCAGGTGCTGGTGCAGGATGTCGACGCCGGCTTCCTGCTGCTCGAAGACCTGGGCGGGCCGACACTGGCGCAGTTGATCGACGCCGACAGCGCCGACGCACATTTCGATGCCGCGATCGGCCAACTGCTGCGGTTGCAGGCGATCGCGGCGCCGCAGGGCATGGGCGAGTTCGGCGAGGCGCTGCTGCAACGCGATGCGGGCTTGTTCGAGGAATGGTTCCTGCGCCGCCATCTGCGCATCGAACTCGATTGCGGTGACCTGGAGGGGTTGGAACTGGTGCAGCGCCACCTGATGGACAACGCCCTTGCGCAGCCGCGAGTGCTGACCCACCGCGACTTCATGCCCCGCAACCTGATGCCGTTGGCCGACGGGCCGGCGGTGCTGGATTTCCAGGATTGCGTGCTCGGCCCGATCGCCTACGATCCGATCAGCCTGTTCAAGGATGCGTTCCTCAGCTGGCCGCTGGAACGGGTCGACGGCTGGCTCGCGCACTACCACGCACGTGCGCTGGAAGCCGGCCTGCCGGTGCCGCCGCTGCAGCAATTCCTTCGTGATGCCGACTGGCTCGGCGTGCAGCGCCACCTGAAGATCCTCGGCATCTTCTCGCGACTGCATTATCGCGACGGCAAGACCAAGTACCTGCCCGATGCGCCGCGATTCATTGCTTATCTGGATGAAGTACTGCCGCGCTATCCCGAGTTGTCGCCGCTGCGCGATCTGCTCGACCGCCGCATCCGCCCGGCCATGGCCGCGATTGCCGACTTGAATGGGGCGTGACAGATGAAAGCTTTGATCTTCGCCGCCGGCCTGGGCGAGCGGATGCGACCGCTGACCGACAGCACGCCCAAACCGTTGCTGATGGTGGCCGGCAAGCCGCTGGTCGTCTGGCACCTGGAGAAGCTCGCGGCCATCGGCGTGCGCGATGTCGTGATCAACACCAGCTGGCTGGCCGACCAGTTTCCGCAGGCGCTCGGCGACGGTGCCCGCTGGGGATTGCGCCTGCACTACTCCTACGAAGGCACGCGTCCGCTGGAAACCGGCGGCGGCATGCTGCATGCCCTGCCGCTGCTCGGCGATGAACCTTTCCTGCTGGTCAACGGCGACATCTGGACCGACGCCGATTTCGCCCGACTGCCACGCGAACCCGCCGGCCTGGCGCATCTGGTGATGGTCGATCGTCCGCCCCAGGCCACGCAGGGCGACTTCGCGCTCGACGCAGACGGACTGGTGCGCAGCGACGGCGCGCATCGCCTCACCTACGCGGGCCTCGGCGTGTACCGCCCGCAGCTTCTCGACGACTGGCGCTCGCACAGCGACGATGCCGGGGCCGGTGAGACACCACCGCGCTTCCGTCTCGCGCCGATCCTGCGTGCGCACATGGCGGCCGGACGCATCGGCGGCGAACATCACCGAGGTCAATGGACCGACGTGGGCACGCCGCAGCGATTGCAGGAACTGAACGAGTCGCTGGCTTCCGGCATCGCCTGAAGCCACTCGCAGGCGGACCGCAACTCAGCTGCCCAGCGTCTGCCGAAGGAACGGTACGGTGATGCGTCGCTGCGCCGCAAGCGAGGCGCGGTCGAGGCGATCCAGGAGCGTGGTCAGTCCACCGAGGTCGCGACCGACGCGTTTGAGCAGCCAATCCAGCGCCGGTTCTTCCAGCACCAGTCCGCGTCGTTGCGCACGCTGGCGCAGTACCTCACGGCGCCCCTCGTCGTCGAGTGGCGCCAGCGTGATGCGCGAACACTGGCCCAGGCGCGAACGCAGGTCGGGCAGCCCGAGGCCGATCGCATCCGGGATGTCGCGCGCGGAATAGACCAGGCGGATGCCGGCGGCTCGAGCGCGGTTGTGCGTATCGAACAATGCGACCTCGTCGTCGCGATTGCCCGCGATGGCCTCCAGGCCGTCGAGCGCGATCAGGTCGTTCCCCTCCAAGGCCTCCAGTGCATCGCGCAATCGTCCGGCCGCGGCGACCAGCGGAAGATAGGCGGCGCGCAAGCCGCCCGATTCCGCGGCGGCACAGGTACCCAGCAACAGATGGGTCTTGCCCACTCCAGAAGGCCCAGCCAGGTACACGTTGTCCAGCGGCACGTTGTCCAGCGGCACGTTGTCCAGCGGCGCGACCGGCGATGTCGCCAGCGCGCGCAACTGCTCGACCGCTCCCGCAGGCGCATGGACGAAAGTGTCCAGGCGCTGGTCGGGGGGATACCGCAACGTCAGCGGCAACTGCGGAACACTCACTGCGGGCCTCTTACTTTTCGTCCTGATCCGCCCGCGGCGCCAGGTGCGGGTCGGCCAGTGGATCGGCCGCTACCTGCGTGCCCGCGGAATGCTCGCCGACGTACAACTTGCTGTGGCGGTAACGATCCTGCGCATAGCGCAGCAGCACATTGGCGACGGCGGCCACCGGCAATGCCAGCAGCATGCCGAGGAAGCCGAACAACTGCCCGCCGGCCAACACCGCGAAGATCACCGCGACCGGGTGCAAACCGATGCGGTCTCCGACCAGCTTGGGCGTGAGTGCGTAGCTCTCGATCATCTGTCCGACGCCGAAGACGACCAGCACGCCTACGACATGCTGCCAGTCGCCGTACTGCACCAGCGCGGCGATCACGCCCAGGATGATGCCGCTGGCCGGGCCGAGGTAAGGCACGAACGTCAGAATTCCGGCGATGAAGCCGATCAGGATGCCCAGGTCCAGTCCGACGCCCCACAGCCCCAGGCCGTACAGCACGCCCAGCACCAGCATCACCATGAACTGCCCGCGCAGGAACGCACCCAGCACGTCGCTGGATTCGCGCGCCAGCCGGCTGACCGTGCCCAGGTGATCGCGGGGAATGAGCGATGCGACCCGCTCGACCAGCAAGTCCCAGTCGCGCAGGAAGAAGAACGTTATGACCGGCAACAGCGCGATGTTGGCCGCCAGCGCAACGACCGCGAAGCCCGAGCGCGACAGATAGCCAAGCAGCGTGGTGGCGACTCCGCCAGCGCTCTCCCAGTTGTCGCGGATGAGCCTGGCCACGCGGCTGAGATCGAACCAGTCGGTGATCTCGTAGCCGGTGCGAGCCTCGATCCACGGCAGCGCGGTCAGCATGAACCAGTCGCGGTAGTGCGGCAGCGAGGTCACCAGCGTGGCGATCTGGCGTTCGATCAACGGCACCAGCACCACCAGCACCATCACCAGCAGCAGTGCCATCAGCGTGAACACCAGCGTGACCGCGACATTGCGCGAACGCCCCGCGCGCTGCAGGCGATCCACCAGCGGATCGCCCAGCCACGCCAGCATCAGCGCGAATACGAACGGGGTCAGGATCGGCGCCAGCAACCACAGCAGCCAGACGGCGCCGAGCCCCAGCGCGGTCCACTGCAGCCGCTTGAGGAATCGCGCGATTTCGTAGACGGGTGCGGAATCCATTCAGTGCGGCCCCATCAGTTGAGCGTAAAGGTCGGAGGCTCGCCTTCGCCGCCGCTGAGCACGCTGTCGCGCAGGATCGCGCGCCGCAGGCCCTCGGTACCGGTCAGCAGCTCCATGTCGAATTCCAGCCCCTGCGCCGACGCCCGCACCGGGGTGAGCTTGCGCACCACCTGCAGCTTCTGCAGGTAGCCCGACACGCGCATGAAATCCTCGCTGCTGTTGATGCCGCTGAAGATCACGCGGTACGTGCCCGGCAGGCCGAGGCTGGTGCCGCGCTTGGCGTAGCGGCGGATCAGCGCATCGGCGGCGCCGTCGGCGCCGGAGGTCATCAGCTTGCGGGCATCGACATCGCTGGCGGACCACGTCGACAGCACCTTGCCGCCATCGACGAAGATCCAGTCCGCCGTCCAGCCGCCCGCGCTGCGATACAGCTTGCCGACCAGTTGCATCGGCGGGCTGTAGGCGCTGGAGGCGCGGGCCACGGCGGCGGTGTCGCCGCGCCAGATCGCGCCGACCGCGGCCTGTTCGGCCGCGGTGCCGCCGGGAAGGCCCAGCCGGTACCCGCGGTCGATCGCACGATTGAGGGCCGGACGCGCGGCGTTGACCTGCTTCAGTCCGACCAGCCGCGGGCCGCTGCCGTCATCGATTGCCAGCCACAGCACCGGCTTGGGCCGCGGCTGCGGCCAGACCGCCAAACCGACGATGTCGGCCAGTTCGTTGACCTTCTCCTCGTCGAAGCGGATGACCAGGGTGGTGCCGAAGGTGGGCGCGCCCTGGGCGGAGACGCCTTCGTCCTGGCGATAGTCGTAGCCTTCGACGTAGTCCCGGGCGCGGCGCAGTTCCTGGCCGACGCCGGGCTTGGACGCCGCCCCGCGGTCTCCGGTCAGCCTCCCCAAAACCTGGGCCAGCCCGCGCGCGAAGCCGGTATTGCGCTCGGCTTCGCCCTGCCCGTTGACCGAAATCTCGGCGGCATAGAGGCCCTCGGCCTTGACCCGGTCGCCTTCGACGCGCTGCGCCGCGGCGCTGAAACTGGCCAAAAGCAGCATCGCCATGGCGAACGCCATGCCCAACCCCAAGACCCTGGAATGGAGTGTCGCCGTGCGGATTGCCCGAACCATCGCCTTCCTTAAGGTGCGTAATGAGCGGAAATGGTGCCGCAGCCAGGTCGGCGCGTCCATTCACGGCCGTCACGACTGTTAAAATCGCCGTCTTCATCTTCCGCGACCGCCGAGGCCGCCGTGTCCCAGCCTACCTCCCCCACCCCGATGACCTACCGCGACGCCGGCGTCGATATCGACGCGGGCAACGAAGTCGTCGAGCGCATCAAGCCCGCCATCAAGCGCACCCTGCGTCCGGAAGTGCTCGGCGGCGGCATTGGCGGCTTTGGCGGGTTGTTCGACCTGTCCGGCAAGTACAAGGAGCCGGTGATGGTCTCCGGCACAGACGGCGTGGGCACCAAGCTGATCCTGGCCAAGCAGTTGAACCGCCACGACACCATCGGCATCGACCTGGTCGCGATGTGCGTCAACGACGTGCTGGTGCAGGGCGCCGAGCCGCTGTTCTTCCTCGACTACTTCGCTACCGGCAAGCTCGACGTGGACACCACGGTCGACGTGGTCGGCGGCATCGCCAAGGGCTGCGAGATCGCCGGCTGCGCGCTGATCGGCGGCGAAACCGCGGAGATGCCCGACATGTACCCGCCGGGCGAATACGACCTGGCCGGTTTCACCGTGGGCGCCGTCGAGAAGTCCCGTCTCATCGACGGCAGCCGCGTTCGCGAGGGCGACATGCTGATCGGCATCGCCTCCAGCGGCCCGCATTCGAACGGCTATTCGCTGATCCGCAAGATCCTCGCCCGCGCCGGCGTCACGTCCGACAACGGCGGCCTCGATCTCGACCTGGGCGGCGTCAAGCTGGCCGATGCACTGATGGAGCCGACCCGGATCTACGTGAAGCCGGTGCTGCAACTGCTGGCCAAGTACGACCTCCATGCCATGGCCCACGTCACCGGTGGCGCGCTGATCGAGAAGATCATCCGCGTGGTGCCGCAGCCGCTGGGGCTGGAGATCGACACTTCGTCCTGGCCGCTGCCGGCGGTGTTCGACTGGCTGCAGCGCGAAGGCAACGTGCCGCGCGAGGAAATGTGGCGCACCTTCAACTGCGGCGTGGGCTTCGTGCTGATGGTCGCGCCCGGCGACGTGGCGGGGATCAATGCCGATCTCGACCGCCTCGGCCTGGCGCATTGGCAGATCGGCCAGGTCACCTCGGCGGGTGGCGGCGAACGCCTGCGGATCGGCTGAACACGATGCTTCGGATCGCGGTGCTGGCGTCCGGGCGCGGCACCAACCTGAAGGCGCTGATGACGGCCATCGATGCCGGTCGGCTGAACGCGCGCATCGTCGGCGTTTTCTCCGACCGGGCCAGCGCCGGAGCGCTGGCGCTGGCTGGCGAGGCGGCCATCGCCGCGGTTTCACTTTCTCCGCGCAATTACGACACGCGCGCGGCCTACGATGAAGCCCTGTTCAGCCGCATCGACGATGTTCAGCCCGATCTCATCGTCTGTGCCGGATATATGCGTCTGCTGAGCGAACACGAAGTCCAAGCCCGCCGCGGCCGCATGATCAACATCCATCCGTCCCTGTTGCCCGCTTTCAAGGGCCTGCACACGCACCGCCAGGCCCTCGATGCCGGCGTGGCAACGCACGGAGCGAGCGTCCATTTCGTCACGCCGGAGCTGGACGGCGGCCCCGTGATCGCACAGGCGGGCGTGCCGGTCCTGGCCGGCGACGATGAGC
The DNA here is from genome assembly GCF_031457115.1 of Lysobacter niastensis. Taxonomy (GTDB): domain Bacteria; phylum Pseudomonadota; class Gammaproteobacteria; order Xanthomonadales; family Xanthomonadaceae; genus Lysobacter_J; species Lysobacter_J niastensis_A. The sequence continues at coordinate 1,062,016 of NZ_JAVDVY010000001.1, read as the reverse complement.
AGACCCTCGCTGCGCGCGTCCTCGGCCGCGAGCATCCGCTGCTGGTGGACACCGTGCGCCTGCTGGCCGATGGCCGCATCACCCTGGGCAGCACCGGCGTGCAGCTCGACGATGTCGTGCTGCATGCGCCGTTGCGGCTGGGCGACGACAACCGGCTCCAACTACCGCACCGAGACCCTTGATGCCCCACTCCCTGATGACCCGTGCGCGACCGCGTTTCTCCGCCCTGATCGTCGCAGCCGCCATGGCGTGCAGCCTGCCCGCACAGGCGCTGGAGCCGTTCATCGCCCACTACCAGGTCTTCAACGGCGGCAAGGAAATGGGCGATGCCACGATGCAGGTGGTCCGCAACGATGCCAGGCGCTGGCGGGTCGACCTGGGCATCCACGGCACCAGCGGCCTGATGGGCCTGGCCGGCGTCAACGCCGAGCAGAGCACGGTGTTCGACCAGGTCGGCGACCTCTATCGGCCGCTCACCCAGGGCACGGTCAAGAAGGCCTTGTTCACCCGCCGCCAGACCATCGGCATCTACGATTGGCGCTCACAGACGGCGCGCTGGCAGGGTGATATCAAGGAAGAGCGCCAGAAGCCCATCGGGCTGCAGTCCGGCGACATGAGCGGCCTGCTGATCAACCTGGCGGTCATCCGCGACGCGCAGCCCGGCAAGACACTGCAATACCGGTTCGTCGACAACGGCCGCGTCCGCCCCCACGAGTACGTGGTTTCATCCGACACCGAAGGCGTGAAGGTCGGTGACATGAGCTTCAGCGCGATGCGCGTCAACCGCGTGCAGAGCGGCAACGAGGAAACCGTGATCTGGGTGGTGGACGGCGTACCGACCCCGGTGCGCATCCTGCAACGCGAGAATGGCCAAGACACTTACGACCTGCGACTGGTCGAGTACAAGGGAGCCTGAAGATGACCATGAGCACGACTTCGAAGCTGCACGGGAGGATGGTCGCCATGACCGCTTCGGCGATCGTCGCCGCCGCGTTGGCCGCATCGAGCCCGCCTGCTGCCGCCGTGCAGCCGTTCACGGCCGACTACCAGGCCAACTACATGGGCATGCAGGGCAATGGCCGCATGACCCTGGCCTCGGCCGGCGGCAACAAGTGGAAATACAGCCTCGATGTGACCAGTCCGCTGGCCACGTTGCGGCAGTCGACCGTATTCGAGGACAACGGCGGGCAGTGGCGGCCATTGTCGGGCAACGATACGACCAGCGTGCTGACGAAGAAAACCAACAAGATCGCGAACTACGACTGGTCGCGCGGCGTCGCCAACTGGACCGGCGACGTGAAGCCCGAGCGCGCCGGACCGATCAAGTTGCAGGCCGGCGATCTCGACGCCCTGCTCGTCAACCTGGCCATCGTGCGCGACGTCGCGGCGGGCAAGCCGATGAACTACCGCATGGTCGAGGATGGACGCGTCAAGCAACTGAGCTACACCGTCGCCGGCAAGGAATCGATCACGATCGGCGGCAAGCAGCAGCAGGCGACCAAGGTTATCGGCACTTCCGGTAACAAGCAGACCATTGCCTGGATCGTCGAGGGCATGCCGGTGCCGGCACGGATCCTGCAGCGCGACAAGGGCCAGGACACGATCGACCTGCGGATGGCGTCGGCGCCCTGATATTGGAAAGACGTCGTCCTGCGGTATGACGGCACATGCAAAAAGCCCCGCGCGAGCGGGGCTTTTTGTTGTGCAGCTAATGTACGGCGGGCCAAGGCCCGCCCTGCATCACTTCGCTTCGGAATCGGGTTTCACCACCGTCTTGCAATCGACACGGATCGTGCGGCGGTCGCTGCGCCAGGCATAGGTGCTGCATTCGCGCGGTCCGTCCACGGTCTTGTCCACGACCACGGCGTAGATCGACTGCAGCCACTCGTCCATGCCGGCCTTGCCATCGGCGTTCCAGTCCATGTCGCGCAGCGCCATGCCACGGGTACCGGCCGCACCGGTGAAGTGCAGCCAGCCCATGCCGGCCAGAATCACGGCAACGACGCCGAGCAGGATGCGGCGGCGCATCGGGAATCGCGAAGGACGAGTCATGACGGGCAATCAGCCAATGCGACGGATATTCGCGCCCAGCCCCGACAGCTTTTCCTCGATGTTCTCGTAGCCGCGATCGAGGTGGTAGATCCGATCGATCGTGGTCTGGCCGTCGGCGACCAGGCCGGCCAGGATCAGCGAGGCCGAAGCGCGCAGGTCGGTGGCCATCACCGGCGCGCCACTGAGCTGCTCGACGCCGCGCACGATCGCGGTGTGGCCTTCCACGCGGATGTCGGCGCCCAGTCGCAGCAGTTCCTGCACGTGCATGAAGCGGTTTTCGAAGATCGTCTCGTTGATCACGCCCACGCCGTCGGCGATGCAGTTCATCGCCATGAACTGCGCCTGCATGTCGGTCGGGAACGCCGGATGCACCGCGGTGGTGACATTGACCGCCTTGGGGCGACGCCCGTGCATGTCCAGCGTGATGCGATCGCCGTCGACGATGATCTCGCCGCCAGCGTCGCGCAGTTTGTCGAGCACGGCGTCGAGCGTGTCGGCGCGGCTGCGGCGCACGGTGACACGGCCGCCGGTCATCGCCGCGGCCACCAGGAAGGTGCCGGTCTCGATGCGGTCGGGCAGGACGTCGTGATGGCCGCCGTGCAGGCGTTCGACGCCATGCACCACGATCCGGCCGCTGCCGGCATGTTCGATCTGCGCACCGAGCGCGTTGAGGCAGTCGGCGAGGTCGACGACCTCCGGTTCCATCGCCGCGTTCTCCAGCACGCTGGTGCCTTCGGCGAGCGCCGCGGCCATCAGCACGTTCTCGGTGCCGGTCACGCTGACCACGTCGAACACGAAACGCGTGCCCTTGAGGCGGCCGTTGCGATGGGCCTTGATGAAGCCGTGGTCGACGCTGATCTCGGCGCCCAGCGCCTGCAGGCCCTTGATGTGCTGGTCGACCGGGCGCGAGCCGATCGCGCAGCCGCCGGGCAGGGAGACCTCGGCCTGGCCGTACTTGGCCAGCAGCGGGCCGAGCACGAGGATCGAGGCGCGCATGGTCTTGACCAGCTCGTACGGGGCGACGTGGCTGTTGACGGTGCTCGGATCGACGGTGATGCCACGGCCGCGACCCGGCTGGCCGTCGCCGGCCGTGCCCTCGTCGACGGTGATGCCCGCGCCCAGCTCGCCGAGCAGCCGCGCGGTGGTGACCACATCGTGCAGGTGCGGCACGTTGCTGATCGCGACCGGCGCGTCGGCGAGCAAAGTCGCACACAGGATGGGCAGCACGGCGTTCTTGGCGCCGGAGATCTGTACTTCGCCGTTCAGTGCGGCGCCGCCCTCGACAACGATCTTCTGCATGGTTTTTCCCGTAGGCCGGGCCTTGGCCCGACACCTTTCATCTTGAAGCGGGCATTGGCCCGTGCCTTGTTCTTCTCGACGGGCCAGGGCCCGCCCTACATCAGCGCCCGGCTTCTTCCGGCGTCATCGTCTTCAGCGCCAGGGCGTGGATCTCGCCGCCCATCCGCTCGCCCAGCGTGGCGTAGACCAGGCGGTGGCGGGCCAACGGCAGCTTGCCGCGGAAAGCTTCAGCCACCACGGTGGCCTCGAAATGCACGCCATCGTCGCCCTGCACCTGCGCCTGTGCGCCGGGCAGGCCTTGTTCGATCAACTGGCGGATGGTGTCGGCATTCACTTGCTGGGCCTCGCATGGATGCGCAACGCGCAGCGGTCGCTGCGGTCGCGCGGTCGTGGGATCGTCCGCCGCTTGACGCTGGCGGGCTTTTCGCGGGTGAACCGCTTAGAATTGGTCAATTAGCCTAACGGAAAGGCCATCGGTCCGAAATGGCAACCGCCCCCGTACCGCCCATCGACGACAGCGCTGCCGGCCTGGCCGCCAGCGGCCGCCGCGTGTTCGACATCGAAGCCCAGGCCCTGGCGGCGGTGGCCGGGCGTATCGATGGCGACTTCACCGCGGCCTGCCGGTTGATGCTGGCGGCCCGTGGCCGCGTGGTCTGCACCGGCATGGGCAAGTCCGGCCACATCGCCCGCAAGATCGCCGCGACCCTGGCCTCGACCGGGACCCCCGCCTTCTACGTGCATCCGGGCGAGGCGGCCCACGGCGACCTGGGCATGATCACCGACGCCGACGTCGTGCTGGCCCTTTCCTATTCCGGAGAGAGCGACGAAATCCTGTTGCTGCTGCCGGTGCTCCGGCGCCAGGGCAACAAGCTCATCGCCATGACCGGCCGGACCCGGTCGTCGCTGGCGCGCGAGGCCGACGTGCACCTGGACGTCAGTGTGCCGGCCGAAGCCTGCCCGCTGGCGCTGGCCCCGACCTCCAGTACCACCGCTTCGCTGGCGATGGGCGATGCCCTCGCCGTCGCGCTGCTCGAAGCGCGCGGGTTCACCGCCGACGACTTCGCGCGCTCGCATCCGGCCGGGGCGCTCGGCCGCCGCTTGCTGCTGCACATCGCCGACATCATGCATGCCGGCGACGACGTGCCCCGCGTGGGTGCCGACGCCAGCATCAGCGAGGCGCTGGTGGAGATGAGCCGCAAGCGCCTGGGCATGACCGCGATCGTCGACGACGACAACCGCCTGATCGGCCTGTACACCGACGGCGACTTGCGCCGCACGCTCGACGACCATCGCTTCGACGTGCGCAACGCCCGCATCGTCGAGGTGATGACGCGCTCGCCAAAAACCATCGGTTCCGATGCTCTGGCGGTGGAGGCCGCGCAATTGATGGAAGCTCACAAGATCAGCGGCCTGATCGTCGTCGATGGCGCACACCGCGTGGTGGGCGCCCTCAACATTCATGACCTGTTGCGCGCCCGGGTGGTGTGATCGCCCGATGCCGCCTGCCGACATGCCTTACTCGCACCTCAACGATTACCCCGCCGACGTCCGCGAACGCGCCGCGCGCATCCGCCTGGCGTGTTTCGACGTCGATGGCACGCTCACCGACGGCCGGCTGTTCTTCGACAGCAATGGCGTTGAACTGAAGGCCTTCCACGTGCATGACGGACAGGGGCTGGTGTTGCTGCGCAAGAGCGGCATCACCGTGGCCTTCGTCACCGCGCGTGCCAGCAAGGTCGCCGAGCAGCGCGCGGCCGACCTCGGCATTGCCGAGGTCCACACCGCGGTCGCCGACAAGCTGGCCTGCGTGCGCGACATCGCCGCGCGCGTGGGCGTGGGCCTGGACGAAGTCGCCTTCATGGGCGACGACCTGCCCGACCTGCGCGTGATGCTGCAGGTCGGCTTCGCAGTGGCCCCGGCCAGCGCGCATCCGTGGGTGGGCGAGCGCGTGCACTGGCGCACCGGGCAGCGCGCCGGCCATGGCGCCGCACGCGAATTCTGCGACCTGCTGCTGGCGGCCCAGGGCCATGCCGAGGCGTTGCTGGCGCAGGCCACCCGGATCGAAGGCGCCCGCATCGAGGGCAACGCGTGAGCTGGCGCGGGATTTTCACGGCACTGCTGCTGGTCGCAGTACTCGCCACCGGATGGATGCGCTGGCTCCAGCGCGACCGCGAGCCGGCGCGCAATGCGGCACAACGCCGTCCCGACTACGTGCTCAGCGATTTCGAGTTGATCGCGCTGGACAAGAAGGGCCAGGAGTCCTTTACGCTGCGCGCCCCCAAACTGGAACGGGACCCCGACGCGGAGACGATGACCATCGCCACGCCGCTGTTCGTGATCCCGCCAGCGCAGGGTTCGCAGAACCAGCCCTGGGAGGTCCGCTCCCAGACCGGTTGGGTCAGCCCCGAGGGCAAGGAACTGCGCCTGCGCGGCCAGGTGACCGCGCAAAGCACCAACAAGGACGGCAAGCCCGTCAGCGTGGCCACCGAGGAGCTCAACGTCTTTCCCGATGAACAGCGAGCGACCTCCAGCGCCCCGATCACGCTGCGGCAGCCGGGATTTACACTTAGCGGTCGCGGCCTCGACGCCGACCTCAAGGCCAACAACATTGCCCTCAAATCCGACATCAAGGGTCGCTATGAACGTACTCCCCGCTAGCCTGCTGGGCCTGACGCTGGTCACGGCGTCTTTGGTCCCGATGCCGGCGCTGGCGCGCTCGTCGGATCGCAACCAGCCGATGGATATCGATGCCGGGCACTCCGACTACTCCCTCGACGACAGCCGCCCGACCGTCCTCAGCGGCGGCGTGATCATTACCCAGGGCACGCTGGACATCCGGTCCAGCACCGCCACCATCACCCAGCAGGGTGGCGAACCGGTGCGCGCCGTCCTGACCGGGGGTCCGGTCAAGCTCAAGCAGCAGCTCGACAGCGGGGCCCCCTTCAGCGCCGTGGCCAACAAGGTCGACTACGACCTCAAGGGCGAGGTCGTGGTGTTCACCGGCCAGGTCACCATCGAGGAACCCCGCGGCACGCTCAATGGCGAGCGCGTGGTCTACAACATGAAGACCAGCCAGGTCACCAGCGGTGGCGAGGGCGCGGGCCGCGTGAAGATGCGAATCCAGCCCAAGACCCCACAGGGGGGCGGCTGATGCTGGTGGCCCAGGGCCTGCGCAAGGCCTACCGTGCGCGCCAGGTCGTCAAGGACTTCGGCCTGACCCTCGACGCCGGCGAAGTGGTGGGGCTGCTCGGCCCCAATGGCGCCGGCAAGACCACCTGCTTCTACATGATCGTCGGCCTGGTGCCGGCCGATGCCGGGCAGATCGTGCTGGACGGCAAAGACATCACCTCCGAACCGATGTACGCACGCGCCAAGTACGGCGTCGGCTACCTGCCGCAGGAGCCGTCGGTGTTCCGCAAGCTAAGCGTGGCCGACAACATCCGCCTGGTGCTGGAGTTGCGCGAGGACCTGGACCGGACCGGCCGCGAACGCGAGCTGGACAGCCTGCTGGACGAGCTGCAGGTCACCCACGTCGCCGACCAGATCGGCGCCAGCCTGTCCGGCGGCGAGCGTCGTCGCGTCGAGATCGCGCGTGCGTTGGCCGCCAAGCCGCGCCTGATGCTGCTCGACGAGCCTTTCGCCGGCGTCGATCCGATTTCGGTCGGCGAGATCCAGCGAATCGTGCGCCACCTCAAGAATCGCGGAATCGGCGTGTTGATCACCGATCACAACGTGCGAGAGACCTTGGGTATCTGCGATCGGGCGTATATTCTCAGCGAAGGCGGCGTGCTCGCGCAGGGGGCTCCGGACGCGCTGCTGGCCAACCCCGATGTGCGGCGTGTGTACCTGGGCGAAACCTTCCGTCTGTAATCCGGGTATTCCCAGGTGATCACGCAGCAACGATGGTAGTCGGGACGCCTCGCGCGGCGCGTTGCGGCCGCCGTCCCTGCAAGCTCGCGTTAGATCACGACAATGAAGCCCCGTCTCCAAGCCGCGTTAGGACAGCATCTGGTGATGACGCCGCAATTGCGGCAGGCCATTCGCTTGCTGCAACTGTCGGCGGTCGAACTGGAAGCGGAGCTCACCAACGCCGTCGAAAGCAATCCGCTGCTGGATTGGACCGACCCGTCCATCGGCAGCCTGTCGGCCGAGGAAGTGCCCCATCCCCCGATGATCAATGGCGACGCGGGCGACGATGGGGCGCCGGCGGAAGCTGACTGGGGCAACAAGGATGGCGAAACCTGGTACGAGCGGATCGGACATTCCGACCGCGACGACGAAGTGCCCATGGCTGAACAGGTCGCCGAGGCCGACACCCTCCAGGACCATCTGCTCTGGCAACTGCACCTGAGCCCGCTGTCGCCTCGCGACCGGCAGATCGGGGTCGCCCTGATCGAAGCCATCGACGACGACGGCTACATGCGCCAGCCGCTGGAGACCATCGCCGAATCGCTCCGGCCGCAGGTCGATGCCGGCAATGAGGAGTTGCTCACCGTGCTGCACCAGGTGCAGCGCTTCGACCCGGTCGGCGTCGGATCGCGCACCGTCGGCGAGTGCCTGGGCGTGCAACTGGAACAGCTTCCGGACGATACCCCCGGCCGCACACTGGCCAGGACGCTGGCGAACGACTCGCTGGAGCGCCTCCCCAAAATCGGCATCCCTGCCCTGGCGGCGGAACTGAAGCGCGATACCCGCGAGGTGGAATTGGCGGTGAACCTGCTGCGCTCGCTGGACCCGCGTCCCGGCGCCCAGATCGGCGCCATCGCCAGCGATACCTATATCGCGCCCGACGTCGTGATCTGGCGCCAGCACGGCCTGTGGCGCGTGACTCTGGCCGAGAACATGCGTCCGCGCGTGGCGATCCACCGCGGCTACGAAGGCATGATCCGATACGCCAGCCCGTCCGATGCCAGCTACCTGCGCGGACATCTGCAGGAGGCGCGGTGGCTGTTGAAGAGCCTGGAAGCACGCGGCGATACCCTGCTCAAGGTCGCCCGCAGCCTCATCCGCCAACAGGCCGCTTTCCTGGAATTCGGCGACGGCGCCCTGCGTCCGTTGACCCTGCGCGAAGTCGCCGCTGAAGTAGGCCTGCACGAATCCACGGTCTCGCGCGCAATCGCGCGCAAGTACGCGCGCACGCCGCGCGGAACCGTTCCCCTTCGCGCGTTCTTCGCCTCGGGCATCGAGACCGGAGCCGGCGGCGAAACCTCGAGCACGGCGATCCAATCCATGATCAGGCAACTGATCGACGCCGAAAATCCGCGCAAGCCATTATCCGACGCGCGACTGGCCGAAACACTAAAGGCCACCGGCGTTCCGGTGGCACGCCGTACCGTGGCGAAGTATCGTGAAGCAATGAGCATCCCGTCATCGCAGGATCGGGTGCGGATCGGCTGAAACATCGTTTCCGGACAGCGCCTTAGTCCATGTGCTTCAGGAAACGCTGTTGAAAGCGTTGCAACCGAAAGCATCACATTGATGAACCCGCCAGGAGGAGCCTGAAGTCGATCCTGACGCGGCTACGACCTAGTCGCGCAATCTGCGATACAGCACGCTGTTCCGCGACGCCTGCGGCGTGCGATGCTGGAACCCTGGACCCTGTCCAGATGTCACATAAATTCCGTCGCGACGTTCAGGAGGTCTCCGATGCGCATCGAAACCTACGGCCAGCAGATTGAAGTCACCCCGGCCCTGCGTGACTACATGGAAAGTAAGCTGGAACGACTGCAACGCCATTTCGACCAACCCTTCGACGTCCGCACACAACTCAGTCTCGACAAGCCCGATCACCGCGCCGAGGCCACCGTCATCCTCTCCGGCCGTACCCTTCACTGCGACGCTTCCGGCATCGACATGTATGCCGCCATCGACCTGCTAGCCGACAAGCTCGACCGCCTTTTGATGAAGCACAAAAGCAAGGTCGTCGACCATCATCGCGGCGAGAGCGTCGCGCGCAGCGGCCAGTTCGGCTGAGCTGCACCCGCCCACTGCACAAAGCGGATCGATCGTGATCTGCAGGCGCGTTCCCGGCTTCGTTCCGGACGTCACCTCGGATAGCCACCACGCACCCTGATCCGCATGCTGGCCGGCGGCAAAGCGACCGCCGGCCAAGCTCCCACGATTCCTCCGTCCAATGCGCGCAGCGCGACCTTCGCGATGCGGCGATGCCGCACCTGTCCAGCTCCGATCCGTCCACCGAGTTCGGTCGCAAGCCTGCCCTTGCAGGCGCCGCCACTTGCAGTCAATGGCATAAGTCGCCGAGCATTCGCCCGAGCCGGACGATGCCCCGTGGCGGAACCCGACCATTGCGATTCGACCCGGATCCCGTATACCCGATCCACGCCCGGCAAACTGAGGCCTTCCGATGACTGCCCGCATCAGTGCCGGCGAACTGTTCGAACAGCAGCGCGAACGATTGTCCCTGCGCTGGCTCGCCGGCCGCAGCGGCGAGGAGCGCGTGCTCGAAGCAGTCGACACCGTCGCGCGCCGACCGTCGCTGGCCGGCTATCTCAATGCCGTCTACCCGAACAAGGTGCAGATCCTGGGCACCGAGGAGCTGACGTGGCTGGATGCGCTGGACTCGCGGATGCGCTGGGAAACGATCGAGAAGATCATCCAGTTCCGCCCGCTGGCGCTGGTGATCAGCAAGGATCAGGTCTGCCCCGAGGACCTGCGCCGCGCGGCCGAGGAAAGCGAGACGCCGTTGTGGATATCGCCAAGGAGAGGCCACGAATTGCTCAACCATCTGCAATACCACCTGGCGCGGACGCTGGCGCCGAGGGTGACCCTGCACGGGGTCTTCATGGAGATCTATTCCATCGGGGTGCTGATCACCGGCGAGCCGGGGTCGGGCAAGAGCGAACTCGCGCTGGAATTGGTGACGCGCGGCCACCGGCTGGTCGCCGACGACGCGCCTGAGTTCACCCAGATCGCCCCCGACGTGCTCGACGGCACCTGCCCCGAACTGATCCAGGACATGCTCGAAGTGCGCGGCCTGGGCGTGCTCAACATCCGCCAGATGTTCGGTGACACCGCGGTCAAGAAGAACAAGTACCTACGCCTGATCGTGCACCTGACCCGGCCGCACCTGGAGCCGCAGCCCAGCGGCATGGAGCGCCTGACCGGCGATCTGAGCGCGCGTCGCGTGCTCGACCTGGACGTGCCGATGATCACCCTGCCGGTGATGCCCGGCCGCAATCTCGCGGTCCTGACCGAAGCGGCCACACGCGCCCATATCCTGCGCGCCAAGGGCGTCGACCCGGCCGCGGCCTTCATGGCAAGACACAGCCACTTCCTCGAGCGTGGAACCCCGTGACCCCTGCCAACAACACCCCGACCCTGATCATCGTCAGCGGCATGTCCGGATCGGGCAAGTCGGTGGCCCTGAAAACCTTCGAGGACCTGGGCTTCTACTGCGTGGACAACCTGCCGGTGGAACTGCTGACGCAGTTCGTCGAAAGCGTCCTGCAGGGCGACGACGTCGCTCCCAAGCTGGCAGTCGGCATCGACGTGCGCAACCGCCACGGCGACCTCAGCGCCGTGCCCGAATCGCTGTCGGCGGTCGGCAGGCTCGGCCTCGATCCCAAGCTGGTGTTCTTCGATGCCCAGGACGATGCTCTGCTCAAGCGTTACGCCGACACGCGCCGCCGGCACCCGTTGAGCCACCTCGGGTTGGCGCTGGCCGATGCCATCTCGCTGGAGCGGCAGGTGCTCAAGCCGCTGCAACAGCTCGCCGATGCGGTGATCGACACCAGTCGCCTCAACATCCATCAGCTGCGCCGGCAGATCATCAGCGATTACGGCAGCGAAGGCGATGCGACGATGTCGCTGCTGTTCGAATCCTTCGCCTACCGCCGTGGCGTGCCGCGCGATGCCGACTTCGTGTTCGACGCGCGCTGCCTGCCCAACCCGCACTGGGACCCGACCCTGCGCCCGCTGTCCGGTCGCGATGCCGGTGTGCGCGAGTACCTGGAAGCGCAGCCTGACGTGCGCAAGTTCCTCGAGCAGATCACGACCTTTCTCGACACCTGGCTGCCGCGCCTGCAGGGAGACAGCACCCGCAGCTACGCCACGATCGCCTTCGGCTGCACCGGCGGCCGGCACCGTTCGGTCTACCTGGCCGAGCGGCTGGCCGAGCACGCGCGCAGCCGGGGCTGGCAGGAAGTGGCCGTGCATCATCGCGAACTGGACTGAAGGCCAGTCCCGGAGTGACGACACCAGCAGCGGCTGAACCGACGACGCCGCGACGGCACTTCGGCGCATGCAATGCTTGATAAACCGCTCCTGACCTGCACGACTTGCGCGACATCGCGCAACGAAACCTTTGCAAGCGCGTTGCATACGGCTTCCTGTCGTTGGCCTACGGTCTAGTGTGCGTAGGCATGCGCGCAACCTCAGGGAGCCACATGATGAAATCCTATTTGCCAGCCATGACGCCAACCGCGATGGCAGCTTGTCCGAAGCAGAATGCAACGCCGCGCACATGAAGGAGTCGGGCACCCGGTACTAGCCACGGCCGCCGCGATGCAGCCGAAGGAGCATGACGATGAAATCGAAGATTCACGATCAATGGGTCGGCCCCGTCGCCCTGGCGATGGTGCTGGGCGCAGTCGCCGCCACAGCCGGCTGCCAGAAGAAGGAAGAGCCATCCGCCGCCGCAACGCCGACCGCTGAGGCGCCCGCCGAGACCCCACCACCCGCGGAACCTATGCCACCTGCCGAGACCGCTCCGGCCACCTCTGCCGACGCCCCTGCGGCCACTTCGCCACCAGCCCAGATACCGCCTCCCGCCGACACCCCGACCGAGGAGGAGGAGAAGGAGCGGACACCTCCTACGCCGCCGCGGTAATCGCAACCCGGGCACCTGCACCATCCCGTGGGCAGCCGGTTGGCTGCCCACGTCGCGTGCGCCCCCTCTCGATGCTTCCGACTTGCAACCCCGGTCTGTTAAGTTGGCCGCATGGCCGTCGGCATCCTGCTCATCACCCATGAAGGCGTCGGAAGCGCGCTCATCGCAGTGGCGCAGCGACTGCTGCGCTCGCTTCCGCTACGCGTCGAAGCGATGGAAGTGCCGTTCGACGGGGACCCGGATGCGCTGCTGCCCCAGGCCAGCGCCGCGCTACGCCGCGTCGATGGCGGCCAGGGCGTGCTGGTATTGACCGACCTGTACGGCGCCACGCCCAGCAACCTCGCGGCCAAGGTCGCCCGCCTGGGCACACCCGTACGACGGGTGTCGGCATTGAGCCTGCCGATGCTGCTTCGGGTCATGAACTACGCCGAGCTGGAACTCGACGAGCTGCCCGCCGTGGCGGCGGCCGGCACCCGCAACGGCGTGATCATCGATGAGGCATGAGGACGCACCACCGGATGAAACGTGACTGGATGAAACGTGACGGGATGAAGCGCGACTGCTGGAGACGGGCTTGAGGGATACACGATGATCGAACGCGAACTGACCGTCACCAATCGCCTGGGATTGCATGCGCGCGCCACCGCCAAGCTGGTGCAGGTGCTGGCCGCTTTCCGCAGCAGCGTCACGCTCACCGCCAAGGGTCGCGAGATCAATGCCAAGAGCATCATGGGCGTGATGCTGCTGGCCGCCGGCCAGGGCACGCCGGTCAAGCTGCGCGTGGAGGGCGAGGACGAGATTGCCGCGGCCGACGCCGTGATTGACCTGTTCGATCGCCGATTCGACGAAGACAGCTGACCCGACCACTGCATAGGGACGATTCATGAGACAGGAGTTCATCGGACATGGCGCGTCGCGCGGAAGCGCGCTGGGCCGTGCTCGTGTGCGCCTGCCTCACGTGTTGGAAGTCGCCGAGGAGCGGATCCCGAAAGCCGCGGCCGAGACGGAGGTCCAGCGCCTGCATGCCGCGATCGACCACGTCCGCAGCGAGATGCACGCCATGCGCGAACGCCTGCACGGCGCGCTCGCACACGAGGTCGGCGAGTTCCTCGACCTGCACGCACTGTTGCTCGACGACCCGGAGCTTCTGCAAGGCCTGGATGAACTGATCCGCAAGGGCCTGTACAGCGCCGACTACGCGCTGCGGCTGCAGCGCAATCGGATCGCCTCGGTGTTCGACACGCTCGACGACGCCTACTTCCGCAGCCGCATTGAAGACGTCGACCAGGTCATCGGCCGCATCCATGCCGCGCTGCATCGACACGACGCCAGCGTGCAGGGCGTGGCCGGGGAGATCCTGGTCACCGACAACGTCGCTCCCGCCGAGTTGGCGCAGCTGCAGGCGCAGGGCGTGATGGCCATCGTCACCACGACCGGCAGCGCGCTGTCGCACAGCGCGATCCTGGCGCGGAGCCTGCACCTGCCTCTGGTCGTGGGCGCCACGCTGGCGATGCAGCGGATCAACGACGGCGACGTGCTGGCCGTCGACGGCGGCACCGGTCGCGTGGTCCTGGAACCGGACGCCAACGACCTGCGCACGCATCGCACGCGCATGCGGGACCTGGCGCGCGAGCGCAAGCAGCTGCACCGCCTGCGCCGCGAGCCGACCCGCACCCTCGACGGCATCGACATCAAGCTGTTCGCCAACGCCGAGTCGCGCGAGGACGTGGCCGAAGCGCATGCGCTGGGCGCGGCGGGCGTCGGGCTGTATCGCACCGAGTTCCTGTTCCTGCAGCGTCACGAGCTGCCGGACGAGGAGGAGCAGTTCCGCGTCTACCGCGACGTCGTGCTGGGCATGACCGGCCGCGCGGTGACGATCCGCACGCTCGACCTGGGCGCCGACAAGGCCGATCGCACCGGCCTGGCGCTGCGCGATGAACCCAACCCGGCGCTGGGCCTGCGTGGCGTGCGCCTGTCGCTGGCCCGCGACGGCCTGCTGGACACGCAGCTGCGCGCGCTGGTGCGCGCCTCCGGCTACGGGCCGGTGCGCATCCTGCTGCCGATGGTTACTTCGCGGGAGGAGGTGCGCGCCGTGCGCAGCCGCCTCAAGCTCGTGATCGAGGAAGTCCGCGCACAAGGCCACGCCGTGGCCGATCAGGTTCCGCTGGGGGCGATGATCGAAGTGCCGGCCGCCGCCATCGCCCTGCCCAGCTTCATCGGCGCGGTGGATTTCCTGTCCATCGGCACCAACGACCTGGTCCAGTACCTGCTGGCCGCGGACCGCAACAACGAAGCGCTGGGCGAGTTGTACACGCCGCTGCACCCGGCGGTGTTGCGACTGCTGCGCAGCGTGATCCAGCTCGGCCACAAGCGCGGCAAGCCGGTGGCTGTCTGCGGCGAAATGGCCGGCGATCCGCATTTCGCGCCGATGCTGCTGGCGCTGGGACTGATGGAGTTCAGCCTGCATCCGGCGACGCTGCTGGAACTGCGCCGCTGCATCCGCGCCTGCGACCTGTCGCGGCTCCAGGCCCAGGCGCCGGCCTTGTTGCGCGCGCGCGACCGCGCCTCGATCGAGGCCTGGTTGAGGGAAAACACTCCCTGACGCGCACTGGACCACCTTCGTGTCGATCCGGGGTGGGCAGAGTGGATATGAGAGGCGATAATGTCGGCATGAACGCCTGACCCTGTCGCGCCATCGTGGTTGCGACCGCCAACGGACTCCCATGGCCGAAGCCGTCCGCCACGACAAGACCGCGCGCCAGCTGCGCCTGCTCTCCGACGCGCTCGACAGCGGCCGTCTGGGGCCCGTGCGCCGGCTGGTCAACACGTTGTCTCCGGCCGAGATCGGCAACCTGCTCGAATCCCTTCCGCCGGCCAAGCGCACGATCGTGTGGGGCCTGGTCGATGCCGAGGACGACGGCGAGGTGCTGGTGCACGTCGGCGACGAGGTGCGAGAAGGCCTGCTGGCCGAGATGGATCCGGACGAGATCATCGCGGCGGTCGAGGACCTCGACATCGACGATCTCGCCGACCTGGTCGAGGACCTGCCCGATACGGTCATCGACGAAGTCCTCAAGTCGATGGACCGCGAGAACCGCGAGCGGCTCGAGCAGGTGCTGTCGTATCCGGAGGACACCGCCGGGCGCCTGATGAACCCCGACGTGGTGACGGTGCGTGCCGACACCACCATCGACGTGGTGCTGCGCTACCTGCGCCTGCGTGGCGAGCTGCCCGAGCATACCGACCATCTGTACGTGGTCAGCCGTCGCCACCAGTACCTGGGCCGGATCGCGGTCGCGGCACTGCTGACCAACGAGCCCGGCACTCCGATCAACAAGCTGATCGACGACGAGCAGCCGGCCATCGACGTGGAAGAATCCGCCGGCGAAGTCGCGCGCAAGTTCTCCGACCACGACTGGCTCAGCGCGCCGGTGGTGGACGACAGCAACATCCTGCTCGGCCGCATCACCATCGACGACGTGGTCGACATCATCCGCGAGCAGGCCGAGCACCAGGCCCTGGGCGCCGCAGGCCTGGACGAGGACGAGGATCTGTTCAGTCCGGTCTGGCGCGCGATGCGCCGCCGGCTGATCTGGCTGTCCATCAACCTGGCCACGGCATTCCTGGCTGCCAGCGTGGTCGGCGAATTCGCCGGCACCATCGACAGGCTGGTCGCTCTGGCGGTGCTGATGCCGATCGTCGCGGGCATGGGCGGCAATGCCGGCACCCAAGTGCTGGCGCTGATGGTGCGTGGCCTCGCACTAGGCCAGGTCGGTGCTTCCAACGTGCGCACACTGCTGTGGAAGGAAATCCGCGTGGCGCTGCTCAACGGTCTGGCTCTGGGCACGCTGCTGGCGGTGATCGTGATGCTGTGGTTCCACAACATCGGCCTGTCGCTGGTGATCGCCATCGCGTTGACCCTCAACCTGCTGTCGGCAGCGGCAGCCGGTGTGCTGGTGCCGCTGACCCTCAAGCGCTTCGGCTTCGACCCTGCGCTGGCGAGCAGCATCTTCCTGACCACCGTGACCGACGTCATGGGTTTCTTCACCTTCCTCGGCCTGGCGACGCTGCTCCTGCTGCAGTGATCCCGTCGCCGTGATGTCACCGCGCGTTTCTGCGACGCAGACACGGGCGCGCCATCGGGCCGGTCTGGAAAATCCGCGCACCGAAATACCAGACCCCCGATCATGACCGTTCGCTCTCGCTGGCTTCTCCCCCTGTTCGCGTTGCTGCTCGCTGCCGGCTGTTCGGTCGCACCGTCCAAACCGGAGACCGGCCGTTTCGTGCAGAAGGAGCTGGTGCTCGACGGCGCCCTCCATCGCTACCAGGTGTTCGTACCCTCACGCGAAGCCGGCGGCCGGCATCCGCCGGTGATCCTGTTCCTGCATGGCTCCGGCGAGCGCGGCGACGACAACCAGCGCCAGACCGAGGTCGGGCTGGGCACCCATGTTCGCCAGCACCTGGCCGACTTCCCGGCCATCGTCGTTTTTCCGCAGGCGTCGCAAGGGCAGTCCTGGAGCGGGGCGACGGCTCGCATGGCGCTGGCGGAACTGCAGGCCAGCGTGCGCGAGTTCAACGGCGACGACGACCGCATCGCGCTCACCGGCATATCGCGCGGCGGCTATGGCGTGTATGAGTTGGCGCTGATGGAACCGCGCCTGTTCGCCGCGCTGGTGCCGGTCTGCGGCGGCATCACCCAGCCCGCCATCAAAGAGCCTCTGCAGGTCGAAGGGGTCGCAAAAGCACCGGATCCATTCGCAGCCGCGGCAGCGCGCCTGCAGCACCTGCCGGTATGGGCATTCCATGGCGCCAGGGACGACGTGGTCACGCCGGACCAGTCGCGGCACATGGTCGAGGCGCTGCGCAAGATTGGCGGCAACGTGCGCTACACCGAATTCGCCGACGCTGGCCACAACGCCTGGGACCCGGCCTATGCCACGCCCGATTTGTGGATGTGGTTGTTCGCGCAGGAGCGTTGAGCGGTCGAATCTGGGCGCGGAAACAAAAGCCCCCTCCCGGCCCTCCCCGTCGCCTTCGGCGAAAGGGAGGGGGCGAATATCAGCCGCGCAGCAGGGCTTCCAGCACCGCCATGCGCACCGCCACGCCGTTGCCGACCTGCTTGAGGATCAGCGACTGCGGGCCGTCGGCGACTTCGTCGGTGATCTCCACGCCGCGGTTCATCGGCCCGGGATGCATCACCACGGCGTCGGGCGCTGCGCGGCGCAGGCGTGCGGCGGTCAGTCCGTAGTCGCGGTGATAATCGTCCAGCGACGTGACCAGGCCTTCCTCCATCCGCTCGCGCTGCAGGCGCAGCATCATCGCGGCATCGACGCCTTCCAGCGCCGCATCGAGATCGTGCGAGACCACGCAGCCCTGCAGCGTCCCGTCATCGGGCAGCAGCGCAGCCGGACCGCAGACGCGGATCTCGCCGGCGCCCAGCGCGCGCAACGCCTGCAGGTCGGAACGGGCCACGCGTGAATGCTTCACGTCGCCGACGATGGCGACTTTCAGCCGCGAGAAATCCGCGCCCTTGGCCTGGCGCAGCGTCAGCATGTCGAGCAGTCCTTGCGTGGGATGCGCGCTGCGACCGTCGCCCGCGTTAACCAGCGACGTCCCCGGATTGGCGTGCCCGGCCAGCGCCGCTACAGCGCCGTCTTCGCGGTGCCGGATGACGAAGCCGCGTACGCCCATCGCCTCCAGGTTCTTCATCGTGTCCAGCGCGGTTTCGCCCTTGCTGGTCGATGAGGTCGAGGCGTCGAAGTTGAGCACGTCGGCGCCGAGCCGCTGCGCGGCCAGCGTGAAGCTCATGCGGGTGCGCGTGGACGGCTCGAAGAACAGCGTGCACACGGCAACGCCATCGAGGGCGCGGCGGTCGTAGTGTCCTTCGGCGAAGGCCTGCGCACGCACCAGCAGCGCGGTCAGGACGTCACGGGACAGGCCATCCAGGGTGAGCAGGTGGCGCGGCGTTGCGGTGTTGGAGGCGTTCATGCAGCGGGCAGGTCGGAGAGTTCGGTGGCATCGTCCGGCGAAGCCAGCCAGCGTTCGATGATCACCGCCGCGGCGACCGCGTCGAGTGCATCGGCATCGCGGCGGCGCTTGCGACCCTCGGCACGGTCGGCGGCGAAGCGCTCTGCGGCTTCGATGGAACTGTGGCGTTCGTCGACCAGCACCACCGGCAACCGATAGCGGGCGTGCAGTTCGCGGGCAAAAGCATGGGCACGCTGGCGGATGGGCTGGTCGCCCCCCTCCAGTGTCATCGGATCGCCGACGATGATGCCGTCGGGCCGCCACTCCTTGCGCAGGCGGTCGATCATCGCCCAGTCCGGGCCGTTGGCATGCACGTCGACGACGGCCAGCGCGCGCGCGCCATGGCCAAACGCGCTACCGACGGCGATGCCGATGCGGCGTGCGCCTACATCGAAGCCGAGCACGGTGCCGTCTCGCCGGATTCGCGGAGGGTTGGTGCCAGGGGTTTCTTCGGGAGGATGATCGGGCGACGACGCCATCACGCGTGTCCGGAGTAATCGGCCAGATGGGCGAAGTCGACGCCGATGCGTCCGGCGGCGGCCTGCCAGCGCGATTCCAGCGGCAGGGCGAACAGCAATTCGGGGTCGGCCGGCGCGGTCAGCCAGTCGTTCTCGGTCAGTTCCTGCTCGAGCTGACCCGACCCCCAGCCGGCGCAGCCCAGCGCCACGATCGCATTCGTTGGGCCCTCGCCTTTCGCCATCGCCTCGAGTATGTCGCGCGAGGTCGTCAGGAACAGGGCGTCGGCGATCGCCATGGTCGAATCCCAATGCAGGCCGCCGTCGTGCAGTACGAAGCCGCGCTCCGGATGCACCGGTCCGCCGGCCAGGACGATCTGGGCACGCATGCCTTCGTCGCCGCCTTCCACGCCCATCTGCCCCAGAACTTCGCCCAACGTGTACTCGGACGCGCGGTTGACGACGATGCCCATGGCGCCGTCGTCGTCGTGCTGGCAGATCAGCGCGACGCTGCGCGAAAAATTGGTGTCGGCCAGGGCCGGCAGCGCGATCAGCAACTGATTGGCGAGGGGCGTCGGCATTGCAGTCATGACCATATTCTATCGCGCGGGGTGTGATCGCGTGGCATTCGCCGGTCGGCGTAGGATGGCGTTTGGCCCCGGCTCATCGATGACCCACATGCCCGCATTCTCCCTGCGTCCCCTTGCCTTATCCTGCCTCGCCGTTGTCGCGCTGGGCGCCTGCCAGCGCCAGGCTCCGGAACCGGCGGTGACCGCATCGCCCGCGCCGCAGCAGCCTCCTGCCGAAGCCGCCTACGCCGCCGCGCATGCCGGCGACTATGCCCGGGTTGCGCTGAAGGCCGACCTGTCCAGGTTCGACGAGCGCACCCGCCGCATGATCGCCAAGCTGGTCGAAGCCAGCGACGTGATGAACGCGATCTACTGGAAGCAATCGTGGGACGGCGATCGCGAGCAACTGCTGGCGCGTGCGCCCGATGCCCCCACGCGCGAGCTGGTCGAGGTCAACTTCGGCCCGTGGGACCGGCTCAACGAGGACACGCCGTTCATCGCCGGTGTCGGTCCGCGTCCTGCCGGCGGTCCGTTCTATCCCGTCGACATGGGCAAGCAGGAGTTCGAATCGGCTGCGTTGCCCGACAAGACGTCCAACTACACGCTGCTGCGGCGCGGCACGGACGGCAAGCTGGTCACGGTGCCGTACCACCAGGCCTACCGGCTTGAACTCGAGCGCGCCGCGGCCCTGCTGCGCGATGCCTCCGCGCTCAGCGCCGACAAGACGTTCGCCAGCTACCTCACCATGCGCGCCGATGCGCTGCTGTCCGACAACTTCCGCCCCAGCGACATGGCGTGGATGGACATGAAGTCCAATCCGGTCGATGTCGTGATCGGTCCCATCGAGACGTACGAGGACCAGTTGTTCGGCTACAAGGCCGCCTACGAAGGCCTGGTGCTGGTCAAGGACGTGGAGTGGAGCGAGAAGCTCGCCCGCTTCGCCAAGCTGCTGCCGGTACTGCAGAAGGGCCTGCCGGTCGACTCGAAGTACAAGGCCGAGACGCCCGGATCCAATGCCGATCTCAACGCCTACCAGGTCGTCTACTACGGCGGCAACGCCAACGTCGGCGCCAAGACCATCGCCATCAACCTGCCCAACGACGAGGAAGTTCAGCTGAAGAAGGGCACCCGGCGCCTTCAGCTGGAGAACGTCATGAAGGCCAAGTTCGATGCCATCCTGACGCCGATCGCGCAGCAGCTGATCGTGCAGGATCAGCTCAAGCACGTCACCTTCGACGCGTTCTTCGAGGACGTGATGTTCCACGAGGTCGCGCACGGCCTGGGCATCAAGAAGACGCTCGACGGCAAGGGCACCGTGGACGAGGCGCTGAAGGAATACGCCTCCAGCTTCGAGGAAGGCAAGGCCGATATCCTCGGCCTGTACATGATCGATGCGCTGAGCCAGCAGGGCGAGCTCGACAAGACCAAGCTGATGGACGGCTATGTCACCTTCCTCGCCGGCATCCTGCGTTCGGTGCGCTTCGGCGCCAGCGATGCCCATGGCAAGGCCAACATGGTCCGCTTCAACTTCTTCGCCGAGCAGGGTGCTTTCAGCCGCGATGCCGACGGCCGCTACCGCGTCGACTTCGAGAAGATGCGCTCGGCCATGAATGCGCTCAGCGCCAAACTGCTGACCATCCAGGGCGACGGCGATTATGCCGGCGCGAAGCGCATGACCGAGACCATGGGTGTCATCAAGCCCGAGCTGGCCGCTGACCTCGCCCGCCTGAAGGACGCGAAGATCCCGATCGACATCCGCTTCGACCAGGGCCTGGAGGTGCTGGGCCTGTCGCAGTACGCCACGCCAAAAACGCCGTAAGGGTGCTCGATGTCGGGCTATTGCGATTTCGCACCGGGCCATCCGCTGCATGGCCCTTACCACGACCAGGAATACGGCTTCCCGCAGCGCGGCGACGCCGTGCTGTTCGAGCGCCTGGTGCTGGAGATCAACCAGGCCGGCCTGAGCTGGGAAACGATGCTGAAAAAGCGCGACGGGTTCCGCCGCGCCTACGATGGCTTCGACATCGACAAGGTCGCCCGTTATGGCCAACGCGACCGTGAACGCCTGCTGGCCGATCCGGGGATCATCCGCAACCGGCTCAAGGTCGATGCCGCCATCCATAACGCGCAGGTGATCCGAGGGCTTCGCGACGAGCACGGAAGCTTCGCGCAATGGCTCGACGCACAGCACCGGGTCGAGGGCCATGCACGCGACAAGGCGGCATGGGTGAAGCTGTTCAAGAAGACCTTCCGGTTCACCGGCGGCGAGATCACCGGCGAGTTCCTGATGAGCCTGGGCTACCTGCCCGGCGCCCACCGCGAGAGTTGCCCGGCGTACGCGCGCATCAGGAAGCTCCAACCTCCGTGGATGACGTCGCCCCGCTGAACCACGCCGTGGCCCAGACCCATCGCATGACTGCGAAACAGAAAAGCCCGGCCGCCAATAGGGAGGAATTCGGAGAGGGTAGCGGCCGGGCTGGAAATGGCGGGTATGCAACGACATCCGTCGAACTGCCTGCGCCCCCTCGCGCACGCATTCGTTCGTCACAGGATTGTCCCCGCGCACAGCATGCAACGGGCACCTGTTAAGTCCGCGTCACGACCGGCGTTGAGGATGCACAAAAAGAACAAGCCGGGCATGGCCCGGCTTGTCGTCGTACCGAACTGCGATGACCGCGGTCAGCGCGCTTCGGCCACCTCGACGCCATCGAGTCCCTGCGCCAGGGTCTTGGCATCGCCGCCCTGGGCCAGCTTGATGCGCAGGCGCACCTCGTTCTGCGAGTCGGCGTAGCGCAGCGCGTCCTCATAGCTGATCTCGCCGGCCTGGTACAACTCGAACAGGCTCTGGTCGAAGGTCTTCATGCCCAGCTGCACGGAGTCCTTCATCAGCTCCTTGAGCTTGTGGATTTCGCCGTCGCGGATGTAGTCCTGCGCCAGCGGCGTGCCCAGCAGGATTTCCATGGCGACGCGACGACCCTTGCCGTCCGGCGTCGGGATCAGCTGCTGCGCGACCACGCCCTTGAGGTTGAGCGAGAGATCCATCAGCAACTGATGGCGGCGGTCTTCCGGGAAGAAGTTGATGATACGGTCCATCGCCTGGTTGGCGTTGTTGGCGTGCAGCGTGCAAAGCACCAGGTGGCCCGTTTCGGCGAAGGCGATGGCGTGGTCCATGCCCTCGCGCGTACGCACCTCGCCGATCATGATCACGTCCGGTGCCTGGCGCAGGGTGTTCTTCAGCGCCGCGTCCCAGCTGTCGGTGTCGATGCCGACCTCGCGCTGGGTCACGATGCAGCCCTCGTGCTTGTGCACGAACTCGATCGGGTCCTCGATCGTGATGATGTGGCCGGTCGAGTTCATGTTGCGGTAGCCGATCATCGCCGCCAGCGACGTCGACTTACCGGTGCCGGTCGCGCCGACGAAGAGGATGATCCCGCGCTTGGTCATCGCCAGGGTCTTGATGACCGGCGGCAGGTTGAGCTCCTCGACGGTCGGGATCTTGGTCTCGATGCGTCGCAGCACCATGCCGACCTGGTTGCGCTGGTAGAAGCAGCTGACGCGGAAGCGGCCAACGCCCGACACGCCGATGGCGAAGTTGCACTCGTGGGTCTTCTCGAACTCCTCGCGCTGCTGCGGCGTCATCACGTTGAGGACGAGGTCGCGGCTCTGCTGCGGGGTCAGCGGGTTCTGCGTGATCGGCGAGATCTTGCCGTGGACCTTCATCGACGGCGGCATGCCGGCGGTGATGAACAGGTCCGACGCCTTCTGGTGCGCCATCAGCTTGAGGAAGGAGGTGAAATCGATGGTGGTTGCGGTGGTGCTCATGCGATGCCTCCGTGAGGCTTGTTGCGTTCCATGCGCTGCGGCGCGCTCTACGCCGCAGCACGGCCGGACGGGTGGATCATTCGAACAGGCGCTTGTCCTTGGCGTACTCGCGTGCGTTCGGACGTGTGATCAGGCCACGCTTGACCAGGTCCTGCAGGTGCTGGTCGAGCGTCATCATTCCGTGGTTCTGGCCGGTCTGGATCGCTGAGTACATCTGCGCGACCTTGTCCTCGCGGATCAGGTTACGGATCGCCGGGATGCCGACCATGATTTCCCACGCAGCGGTACGACCACCGCCGACCTTCTTCAGCAGCGCCTGCGAGATCACCGCTCGCAGCGACTCGGACAGCATCGAGCGCACCATCGGCTTCTCGCCGGCGGGGAACACGTCGATGATGCGGTCCACGGTCTTTGCGGCCGAACTGGTGTGCAGCGTGCCGAACACCAGGTGGCCCGTTTCCGCGGCGGTCAGCGCCAGGCGGATGGTTTCCAGGTCGCGCAACTCGCCGACCAGGATGTAGTCCGGGTCCTCACGCAGCGCCGAGCGCAGCGCTTCGTTGAAGCCGTGCGTGTCGCGGTGCACTTCGCGCTGGTTGATCAGGCACTTCTGCGAGGTATGGACGAATTCGATCGGGTCCTCGATGGTGAGGATGTGGCCGTATTCGTTCTTGTTGACGTGGTCGACCATCGCCGCCAGCGTCGTCGACTTGCCCGAACCGGTCGGGCCGGTGACCAGGATCAGGCCCTGCGGCTGGTCGATCAGTTCCTTGAAGATGCGCGGACAGCCCAGGTCCTCGAGCGTCAGCACTTCCGACGGAACGGTACGGAACACCGCACCCGCGCCGCGGTTCTGGTTGAAGGCGTTGACGCGGAAGCGCGCCAGGCCCGGGATCTCGAACGAGAAGTCGACTTCGAGGAACTCTTCGTAATCGCGGCGCTGCTTGTCCGACATGATGTCGTAGACCAGCGCGTGCACCTGCTTGTGGTCGAGCGCCGGGATGTTGATGCGCCGTACGTCGCCGTCCACGCGAATCATCGGCGGAAGTCCCGCCGACAAGTGCAGGTCGGATGCCTTGTTCTTAACCGAGAACGCCAACAGCTCGGCGATATCCATGCGTGCTCCCCCCGCACTGCGGAAACTACTAGATCCGGAATGACCCGATACGTGTCTGCGCCCGCGAAAACTGGCGCGAAACCACCCCTGCGGGCAGTATAGCCCCGGACCCGTACCGCCGTTCCAGCCCCCATACCAGGATTTGTCGACGTGCTCACGCACGCCCTGCATGACGTCTTGCAACGACTCGATAACGCAGCGAGGGCCGTACAACGGCCAGTGCCTCGATTGCTGGCCGTGTCCAAAACCCAGGATGCGACCGCCGTCGCGGAACTGGCCGCCGCGGGCCAGCGCGCGTTCGGCGAGAACTACGTGCAGGAGGCCACGGTCAAGCAGGGCCAGCTGAATGCGCTCGCGCTGGAATGGCACCTGATCGGCCACCTGCAGTCGAACAAGGCGAAAGAAGCGGCGACGCTGTTCGACTGGGTACAGACGGTGGACCGGATCAAACTGGTCCCCGCCCTCGCCCGCTATCGGCCTGCCGACCGGGCGCCGCTGAACGTGCTGGTCCAGGTCAACATCGACGACGAGACCAGCAAGCATGGCTGCCGGCCGGAGGAGATCGGGGCGCTGGCCGCCGCCATCGCCGCCGAACCGCGCCTGCGGCTGCGCGGCCTGATGGTGATCCCGATTCCGCATCCCGACATCGAACGGCGGCGCGATGCGTTTGCCCGAACGCGCGAATTGTTCGACGCCCTGCGCCATGACCATCCGGACATCGACACCCTTTCGATGGGCATGAGCGACGACTGCGCCATCGCCATTGCCGAAGGCGCGACCATGGTCCGTGTCGGCACGGCCCTGTTCGGCGCACGCCCCGCCAAGACTCCAGACCCTACAGGCCACTCCCCCGCATGACCCTTTCCATCGCATTCATCGGCGGCGGCAACATGGCCCGCAGCCTGATCGGCGGCCTCGCCTCGCGCGGCCACAAGCCTTCGGCCCTGCATGTCGCCGAACCCGTCGACGCATTGCGCGACGGGCTGCAGCGCGACTTCGGCGTGGCCGTCTACGACTCCGCCGCGGGCGCGGCCGACGGAGCCAGCGTCTGGCTGCTGGCAGTCAAGCCGCAGGTGATGCGTGCGGTGTGCGAGGAGTTGGCGCCCCAGGCGCAATCGCAGCATCCGCTGGTGATCTCGGTCGCCGCCGGCATCGGCACTCAGCAACTGGACCAATGGCTGGGCGGCGGCCAGGCGGTGGTACGGGCGATGCCGAACACTCCGGCCCTGCTGGGGGTCGGCATCACCGGCCTGTTTGCCAACGCCGCTACCGACACGGCCGGGCGCGAGCGCGCCGCTGCGCTGCTGCACGCGGTCGGGTCGACCGTGTGGATCGACGACGAGAGCCGGATGGACGCGGTGACCGCCGTGTCCGGCAGCGGGCCGGCCTACGTGTTCCTGCTGGCCGAGGCGATGACGGCGGCCGGCATACGCCAGGGCCTGGCACCGGACGCCGCACAAGCCCTGGTCCGGCAGACCCTGCTCGGCGCGGCGACGATGCTGTCCCGGTTGGACGAGCCGGCAGAGGTGCTGCGCGCCCGCGTGACCTCGCCCGGCGGCACCACGCAGGCCGCGATCGAAACCTTCGAGGCCGGCGGCTTCCGGGCATTGGTCGACGATGCCATTGCCGCGGCGACCGAACGCGGCCGTCAGCTTTCGGCCGCGCACGACTGACTAGCGCTGCCCAGGAGAACACCATGACCCGCAGGATTACCCTCGCCGCCGTTGCCGCCGTCGCTCTGGCCTTCGGTGCGTGTTCGCGGGAAGCGCCCGCACCGACCTCGGCCACCACGCCCGCGCCTGCCACCACGGGCGGATCGCAGGAGGCCGTCAGCCAGGCAGGCGATGCCACCGTTCGCGCCAGCGCGGTGCAGACTTCGACGCTGCCGCCCCAGGTCGCCGCCGAGTACGGCATCGTCCGCGACGATCGCAGCGTGTTGCTGCTGGTCGCGATACGTCGCGGACCGGCGGGCCAGGAAACGGCAGTGCCGGCGAGGATCACCGCCACGGTGACCGACCTGCGCGGCCGCCGCCAGCCGGTCACGATGCGCGAAATGCGGACCAAGGGCCCCGGCACCGAAGTGCTGCTCGACTACATCGGCACGGTGGACGTGTCGCCGCCGGATACGCTGCGCTTCGAACTGACGGTGGCCCTGGATGGCGGAGCGACTTCGACGATGCAGTTCGCGCGCGATTTCTTTCCTCGCTGAGCGAGTCTTCTGATGGCTTCCGGCGCCGACGCCATCGCCATCACCCCAGCCTCCCACGAGCGGGAGAGGGGGCAGTTCCCCGACAGGACCGACTAACCAGCCTGCCGCCGACCCCAGGCGCGGATCAGCGCCGCGATCTCCCGCACGCCCTCGCTCAACGCTGCCGGACCCGGTTGCAGGATGATGGGCGACTTGATCTCGTGCAGTTCCCCGTCGCGGACCGCGGGAATCGCGTCCCAGCCGGGGCGTGCCGCCACTTTTTCCGGGCGGAATTTCTTGCCGCACCACGAGCCCAGGATGATGTCGGGCGCACGTCGAACCACTTCGGTGGGATCCTCGAGGATGCGCTGGCGCGCCAGCGGTTCGGCGGCACGCTCCGGGAATATGTCGTCGCCTCCGGCGATCCGGACCAGTTCGGCCACCCAGCGGATGCCCGTGATCGCCGGCTCGTCCCACTCTTCGAAGTAGACCTTCGGGCGACGCGGCAGGTCCGCGGCCTCGCGTTCGATCTCCTCCAGCCCGCGTTGCAGTGCCTCGGCGTAGGCATCGGCCTTGTCGGAGGCCCCCACCATGGCGCCGAGCCGGCGGATGTAATCGAGGATGCCCTCGACACTGCGATGGTTGCTGATCCACACCTCGACGCCGTGGCGGATCAGCTCGCCGGCGATGTCGGCCTGGATGTCGGAAAAACCGATGACGAAATCCGGCTGCAGCTTCAGGATCTCGCCGATCTTGGCGCTGGTGAAGGCGCTGACCTTGGGTTTCTCCTTGCGCGCGATCGCCGGACGCACCGTGAAACCGCTGATGCCGACGATCCGGTCCTGCTCACCCAATGCGTACAGCGTCTCGGTCGGCTCCTCGGTGAGGCACACGATGCGGCGCGGGCCGATCATGGATACAGCATCCTCTTGTGCCAGTCGCCCGCCGCATCCATTTCGTAGCACTGGCGTTCGTGCAGCCGGAAGTCGGCGCCGTACCAGAACTCGACCATCTGCGGCCGCACCCGCAGCCCGGTCCAGCGCTCGGGACGCGGCACATCGCGGCCGGCGAACTCGTGCTCGGCCTGGTCCAGGCGCCGCTCGAAGGCATCGCGCGAATCCAGGGTTTCCGACTGTTTCGAGGCCCAGGCGCCGAGCTGGCTGCCACGCGGACGAGTGGCGAAGTAGGCATCGGCCTCGGCGTCGCCGACGATCTCGACCGGTCCTTCGATCCGCACCTGCACGCCGCTGCGCACGCGCGGCCAGTAGAACAGCAGTGCCGCGTGCGGGTTGGCCTGCAGTTCGCGGCCTTTGCGCCCGTCGAGGTGGGTGTAGAACACGAAGCCCCGCTGGTCGAAGGCCTTGAGCAGCACGGTACGCGCCGACGGCCGCGCGTCGAGCGAGGCTGTGGCAACCGTCATCGCGGTCGGATCGGGCTCGCCGGCGGCCCGCGCGTCTTCAAACAACTGCGCGAACGTATCGAGGGCTTCTTTGAGCAAGGCGGAAGTCGTCATTGCGATATTGTGGGCCGATGTCGCCACGACTGCATCCTTCGACCCCGGTCGGTTTCGATGACGCCATCGTCTGCCAGGTCCTCGACGATGCGCTGGCCCACGGCGCGCGCATCTACGCGATCGCGGGCCTGCAGGGATCGGGCAAGTCCACCCTCGCCACGCAGGTGTCGCGCCTGGGGCTGACACGCGGACTGCGCGTGGCCACGTTGTCCATCGACGATGTTTACCTCGGCCGTCGCGAACGCCTGCGCCTGGCCCGCGAAGTGCACCCTCTGTTGGCGACGCGCGGCCCGCCCGGCACGCACGAAGTGGCGCTTGCCTGCGATGTGCTGGACCGCCTGCGCGTCGGCCTGCCGGCGCGCCTGCCGCGCTTCAACAAGCTGGCCGACACCCGCCTGCCGCCATCGCGCTGGCCCAAAGCGGCCGACGTCGACCTCGTGCTGTTCGAAGGCTGGTTCCTGAAGACGCCGCCACAGACGGCCGACGAGTTGTTGGAGCCAATCAATGCGGTGGAGCGCGACGAGGACCGCAACGGCGTCTGGCGACGCTATTGCAACGACACGCTTGCTCGCGACTATCCCGCGCTCTGGGCGCGGCTGGATCGGCTGCTGTTCCTGCAGCCCCCAAGTTTCGCCACCGTGCCGGAATGGCGCTGGCAGCAGGAGAAGGCGCTGCAGGCACAAGCCGGCGCGCGCGCGCCAATCGGCATGACGCGTCCACAACTGGAGCGTTTCGTGCAGTTGTTCGAGCGCGTCAGCCGGCAGGCCCTGCGACGCCTGCCTGGGCTGGCTGATTTCACCCTGCGCCTGGACGAACGACGCCGGCCTCAGCCCTGAGACACGGGCCGGTCACTCGATGACGAAGGTGACCTTGAGGTCGACCCGCCATTCGGTGACTTTGCCCTTTTCGTCGGTCACGACCTTGATGTCTTTGACCCAGGCGCCCTGGATGCCCTTTACCGATTCGGCGCATTTCTTCAGACCGGCCTTGACCGCATCCTCCATGCTCGTCTTCGACGCGGCTTTGAGCTCGATGACCTTGGCTACCGACATGACGATTCTCCGTGGCCGGCGGTGGATTTCCGGCGCACCGGGACCGTACGCCGCGCGGCGTTAATGCCACGCATGGACGGCGCACAGGCGGGCGGCTGGCTACAATCGCGTCATGAGCACCGCCTCACGCCCGTCCGAAGCCGCATCCAACCTGGTCCTGGTCGGCCCGATGGGTGCAGGCAAGTCGAGCATCGGCCGCAGCCTGGCCGACCGCTTCGGACTGCGCCTGGCCGACGTCGACCACGCCATCGAGTCGCGTGCCGGCGCCAGTGTCAACCGCATCTTCGAAAGCGAAGGCGAGGCCGGCTTCCGAGAACGCGAGCGTGTGGCACTGGCCGAGTTGCTGAGCGGCGACGGCCTGGTGTTGGCCACTGGCGGCGGCGCCGTGCTCGATGCCGGCAATCGCGCGTTGCTGCGCCAGCGCGGCTTCGTCGTGCACCTGCACGCCAGCGTCGAGCAGCAACTGCGACGCCTGGCCCATGATCGCACCCGGCCGCTGCTGGCCCGCGGCGACCGCGAGCAGGTCCTGCACGACCTGGCCCGTGTACGTGAGCCGTTGTATTCGCAGGTTGCACACCTGCGTTTCGATACCAATGGCCATTCCGAAGCCGAGGCCGCCGAAAGGCTGGCGCAGCTGCTGGAAATCCACTGGCCCATCGCCGCCGCACGCAGCCAAAGGAGGGTTCCGTCATGAGCGCACTGCATACGGTCAAGGTCGACGGTGAGGCGCGGTACGACATCCTGATCGGGCCCGGGCTGCTCGGTGATGCGCGCATCGCCCACACGCTGCGCGGAAAGCATGCCTTGATCGTCAGCGATGCCAACGTGGCGCCCCTTTATGCCGACCGCGTGGAGGCGGCACTGCGTTCTGGGCGGCCGGCGCTGCACGTGGCCCGATACGTGATGCCGGCAGGCGAACAGGAAAAGACGCTGGCGCGTTTCTGCGAGTGCCTGGATGCGCTGGCCGCGCTTGGCGCGACCCGCGATGCCGCCGTCATCGCGCTCGGCGGCGGCGTGGTCGGCGACCTTGCCGGATTCGCCGCGGCGTGCTGGATGCGCGGGATAGACGTGGTGCAGATTCCGACCACGTTGCTGTCGATGGTCGACTCCTCCGTCGGCGGCAAGACCGCGGTGGACCTGCCCGCCGGCAAGAATCTGGTCGGCGCGTTCCACGCGCCACGCGCAGTCATTGCCGACACCGCCGTGCTGCGCACATTGCCGGCGCGCGAACTGCGCGCGGGCCTGGCCGAGGTGGTGAAGTACGGCGCGGTCTTCGACGAGAATTTCTTCAGCTGGCTGGAAGCGCACGCCAGCGCCCTGGTCGCCGGCGAAGACGCCGCGCTCGCCGAGGCGATCGCGCGATCGTGTCAGTACAAGGCCGAGGTGGTGTCGCGCGACCCCTTCGAGCACGGCGAACGTGCGCTGCTGAACTTCGGCCACACCTTCGGGCATGCCATCGAATGCGAACTGGGCTACGCCGGCACCGATCGCGATGCCCTCAACCATGGCGAAGCGGTCGCCGTCGGCATGGTGCTGGCGGCAAGGCTGTCCGCCGCGGTAGGCCGGGCGCCGCTCTCCGATGCCCGACGTGTCGAGACGCTGCTGCAACACCTGGGCCTTCCGACCGCGATTCCCGCAGGACTCGATGCCCCGGCGCTGCTGGCCCGGATGCGGCTGGACAAGAAGGCCGTGGCGGGCGGGCTGCGCTTCATCCTGCTGAACCATATCGGCGATGCGACGGTGGTGTCCGGGGTTCCGGATCAGGCCGTGCTCGAGGTGCTGCGCGCGGGCTGACGGCCCGACGCGCGCAACCTCCTTGAGGCGGCTGGTTCTCGGGACAGCGGAGTCCTGATACCCGGGCGGACCTGCTCTCTCCGCGTCCCGTACAATCTTTCCCATGCGCCTGCTACTGCAACAACGGCCGGACGGCCGCGAGGCCCCGCGCTTCGTGCAACTGATGCTGCAGCCCGACCTGCTCGGCGGCTGGACGCTGGTGCGCGAGTCGGGCCAGATCGGCGGTCGCAGCACGCTGCGGCGCGAGCAGTTCCTCGACCACACCAGCGCCCTGACCGCGCTGGAGCACGCGCGCGACCAGCAGCTCAAGCGCGGCTTCCAGCTGATGTTCGTGCAGGGTGCCGACGCCCCGAAATAAAGGCCCTGCCTGGAACGCTCCGGGTTGGCGCGCGGCGGCGATCCGCCAGCCCGCGCCACTCGCGCTCCGGCGATAATGCCGACCTGCCCCGCGCGACCCCACGCGCCCGAGACCCCGAATGACCGCCACCGCCCCTGCCCCGACCCTGTCCGCCACGCTGAAGAACGACCGCTTCCTGCGCGCGCTGCGCCGCCAGCCGGTGGACCGCACGCCGGTGTGGCTGATGCGGCAGGCCGGTCGCTACCTGCCGGAGTACCGCGCCACCCGTGCCGCCGCCGGCAGCTTCCTGGCGATGGCCAAGAATCCGGACCTGGCCTGCGAGGTCACGCTTCAGCCGCTGCGCCGCTTCCCGCTCGACGCGGCCATCCTGTTCTCGGACATCCTCACCGTGCCCGACGCGATGGGGCTGGGCCTGTACTTCGTGGAAGGTGAAGGTCCCAAGTTTGAACGCCCTATCCGCAGCCATGACGACATCGCGCGGCTGGCGGTTCCCGACATGGGCAACGAACTGCGCTACGTAATGGACGCGGTGAGCACGATCCGCCGCGAACTCGACGGTTCGGTGCCGCTGATCGGCTTTTCCGGCAGCCCGTGGACGCTGGCCTGCTACATGGTCGAAGGCGGCGGCAGCGACAATTATTCCAAGGTCAAGTCGCTCGCGCTCAATGATCCGGCCGCGATGCACCGCTTGCTGGAGGTCGTCACCGATTCGGTCATCGCCTATCTCCACGCGCAGCGCCAGGCCGGCGCGCAGGCATTGCAGGTCTTCGACACCTGGGGCGGCGTGCTGTCGCCGTCGATGTACCGCGAGTTCTCGCTGCGCTACCTCAAGCGCATCGCGCAGGAACTGCCGCGCGGCGACGAGCAGGCTCCGCTGATCCTGTTCGGCAAGGGCAACGGCACGTATCTCGAGGAACTGGCCGCCAGCGGTGCCGAAGGGGTCGGTGTCGACTGGACGGTCGACTTGGGCGAAGCCGCGCGCCGCACCGGCGGCAAGGTCGGGATCCAGGGCAACCTCGATCCGGTCACGCTGTACGCGCAGCCGGACGCGATCCGTCGCGAAGTCGGCCGTGCGCTCGACGATTACGCGGCCGGCAATGGCGGGTCGCGCGAGGGTCACGTCTTCAACCTCGGGCATGGCATGTCGCCCGACATGAGCCCCGATCACGTCGCCGCGCTGGTCGCGGCTGTGCAGGAACTGAGCGCCCGCTGATCATCAAGCGGCCAAGCCATCGAGTCGGCAGTCTTCACCCGACGTAGGCAGCGGGACAGCCATGCTGTGCGTGCGGTCAGGATGCTAGGGCCGGAATCCCATCGAGCGGACGAGCGACTCGCGTAGGAAATTTCCTACGCGGCTGCGCGCCGTCCGCTGACTGAAGGTTTCCCGGCTGTACAGCATTCTGACTGCGCCCCGG
Source organism: Lysobacter niastensis (assembly GCF_031457115.1). GTDB lineage: Bacteria > Pseudomonadota > Gammaproteobacteria > Xanthomonadales > Xanthomonadaceae > Lysobacter_J > Lysobacter_J niastensis_A. The sequence goes on along the minus strand of NZ_JAVDVY010000001.1, from coordinate 1,029,510 downwards.
CAGCCCGGCCTTTGCGATGGTCAAGGAATCACCGCTCGGCAAAGGAATATAGGCCGCCCGCTTGAGCAACGGGTTCAGCTGGGCCGGGGCGCCTTCTTCAACAGTGGCTTCACAGCACGATTTCCGGGCAGGGCCTCCGATGGCGCATGTCGTTTACCGCGCATCACGTAACGACCGCCGCGCCGAGCGTATCCGGCAAGGCGCGCGCCGCTTCCTGGTCGTTTGGCTGACGGTGGCGGCGCTGGCTTTGATGGCCCACGCCATAGCGCCCGCCGGAACCGGCCACTCCTCGCACGACGCCAGGCAGGCGGAGGCAAGAAAGTGAGCTACCGCGTCGAAATCCGCGAATTCGGCTCCGCCGGCTCGTGCGTACCGGCGCCGTCCACGCTCCTTTGTCATTCGACCCCGCACGAAGCCGCCACTGCGGGACGGCGGGATGCCCATCTGCACGCCAGGATCAGCCGTCGGAGCGTGGTCGTTCGCGTGTACGGCGAAACCGGTGAACTGGTCGTCGCTGCACCCATCCGCTGCGGCAGCGGACTCGACGCGCTGGCCTGAGCGGCCGGAAAGTTTTTCCGCAACCGGTCAGGTCACGGCGTCTTCCAGCAATTCGGTCAACAGCGCGCCCGTCACCGGTTTGCGCATGAAACGGTCGAACCCGGCCGCCAGCGCCAGCGGTACCGCCTCCGCATCCGCCCGTGCCGTCAGCGCTATCAGCGGCCGGTCGAAGCCCTGCGCCCGCAACTGCCGCGCCAGCGCGAAGCCGTCCATGCCGGGCAGGTCGAGGTCCAGCAACGCGGCATCGAAAGGCAGCGTCGCCACTTCCGCCAAGGCAGCCAGCGCATGGCCCGCGTGGGTCACGCGATGGCCTTGCGCGCGCAGCAAACCGGCGATCACGTTGGCGACCGTCGGGTCGTCCTCGACCAGCAGCAGCGACAGCGGACGTACCGACGCCGGCGCTGCGGCGGCGGCCGTCACGTCGACGGTCTGGATCTCGGCTTCCGACAGCGGCAGGCTGACGCTGAAACACGCACCCTCTCCCGGACGGCTGTCGACCGTGACCTGACCCGACATGGCTTCGGCCAGTTCCTGGCAGATCGCCAGGCCCAGGCCGCTGCCGCCATAGCGCGCACTGGTGCGCGCACCATCGGCCTGCTCGAAGCGCCGGAACAATCGTGCCTGCTGTTCCTCGTTGAGCCCCGGACCGGTATCGATGATGTCGAAACGCACGCCCTGTGGCGTCAGCGCGGACACCCGCAGACAGACGCGCCCCTGCTCGGTGAACTTGATCGCATTGCCCAGCAGGTTCAACAGTATTTGGCGGATCCGGATCGCATCGCCACGCAATCCCTGCGGCGCGTCGGGTTCCACATGCGTTGCAAAGGCCAAACCCTTGCGCTGGGCCAGTGGCGCCATCAGTGCACCGGCCTCATCGACCACGGCACGCAGGTCGAACACTCCATCGGCGAGTTCCAGGCGGCCAGACTCGATGCGGGCCAGATCCAGGGCATCGTTGACCAGGCGCAGCAGGTGTTCGCCGGCATTGTGGATCGACTCGGCATAGCCGCGCTGCTGCGCGTCCAGCGGCGTACCCAGCAACAGTTCGCTCATGCCGAGCACGCCGGTCATCGGCGTGCGCACTTCATGCCCCAGCGTGGCGAGGAATTGGGTTTTGGCCAATGAAGCGTGTTCGGCCAGCTTGCGTTTCTGCTCGGCCAACTGCCAGGCATGACGGCGCTTGAGCCTGAGGCGATAGGTATCGGCCAGGGTCCACAACAGCAGGACGCCCAGTCCGGCGAAACCGGCGATGGCCCACCACGTCTGCCACCATGGTGGCGACACGCTGAATTCGATCGACTGCACGCGCGACCACACGTTGTCGGCCGCGCGCGCCTTCACTTCCAACCGGTATTGACCGGGCCTGAGCTGCGAAAAAGTGCGCTCGCCGGCCGAGTCGACATCGACCCAGTCGCGGTCGTAACCGCTCAGGCGGAATCGATAGGCATGGTTGTGGGCGTCGTTGAACGACAGCAGGCGCGCCACGATGCGCAGATCGCGATCGTCGTGGCTGATGGAAAACGCCTGCCCCGGCGTGAAGGCTGTTCGTTCATCGCCATGCCGGACATCGATGGCTTCCACGATCAGTTGCGGCGCCTGGTCCGCGGGCCGGACTGCCGCAGGATCGAACAGCACCAGGCCATCGGTGCTTCCGGCCAGTATCCGGCCGTCGCCGGGACGAGCCACCGGAGCGTCCTCGAATTCCTGGCCCGGCAGACCATCGCGCACTCCGTAGACCCGCACCGACGCCGCCTCCGGATCGACCCTGATCAACCCACGCACGCTGGTCAGCCATACCAGTCCTGCGGCATCGAGGGTCAAGCCGCTGGGTTCGAGTGCAGGAAAGCCATGCTGGGCGTCGATGCGCAATTCCAGCTTCAGGCCGGCGCCATCCCAGCGATAGGCCTCGACAGCGCCGAGCCTGGCCAGCCATACGCGATCCCCGGGCCCGCTGGCATAACCGTATACCTGATCGCCGGGAGCGCCTGGCACGGGTTCGAAACGCCGGGCACCGGAATTCCACGCATAAAGGCCGCGCGATCCGGCGAGCCAGAGCGCACCGTCCGGCGCAATGCCGATCTGCTGGAACGCCATGTCCCGTGGCAGGCCGCGTCCATCACCGGGGACGACCGTCAGTTGCACCCGGCCGTCGCCGTCGCGGGCCTGGACGCCGCTGCCTTCCGTGGCGATCCAGATCAGGCCGTCCGAGGTCTGGGCGAAATAGCCGTCGCCGGCCAGTGCTGCATCGACGCGGTCGTCGCGATGCCAGCGTTGCAGCCGCCCGGTGACGGGTTCGATCCGCGCCAGCCCGTGCTGGTAGCTCACCCAGACGATGCCGCTACGGTCCTCGAACACACTGGCCAGCACGTAGCCCTTGCCGACGTCCTGGTAGACGTGCTGCACGCGCCCGCTTTCGGGATCGAGCCGGTCCAGCACGCCACCGGTGCCCACCAGCCACATGTCGCCGTTGGCGGCCGGTGCGATGCCACGCACATGCGCATTGGCGATCGTGGTTGTGTCGTCCAGGCGACGCGACAACGCGGCGAAGCGGCGCCAGTTCGCCGGCAGGTACCACAGCCCGCTGTTGTAGCTGGCAAACCACACGCCGCCTTCGCGATCCTCGTAGGCGCCGACCCACGACGGCCGCACCAGGCCATTGGCCGCCTCGCTGTAGAGCGGCACGACCGAGACCGCGCCATCGCCGTCGCGGCCGAGCCCCGCGGCTATGTCGAACCAGTACTGGCCGCTGCGGTCGCGCAGGAGCACATGCAGTATCTGGTCGCTCACACCCTGCTCGCGCCATGGCGCCTTCGAGTAGCTGCCGTTGGAGCGGCGCACACTCACGCCTTCGGGCGTGCCGATCCACAAGGTGCCGTCAGGCTCGACGGTGAGTCCATTGATGGCGGGCGAGTTCAACGCCGACGCCGGAACCCGCTCGAAGTCGCGCCCGTTCCAGCGAACCACGCCTGCCTTGGTGCCGATCCACAGCGCGCCATCGGGAGTACGCGCCAGTTGCCCGATGCTGGCATCGGGCAGGCTGCGTGCATCGTCGGCGCGCGGCATGAAGCGGGTCACCTTGTCGTCAGCCGCGATACGGTACAAGCCAGCATCGGCCGTGCCGAACCAGATGGCGCCGTCCTTCGTCGACGCGACCGACCACACGTCGTCGCTGGCGATGACGGGGGTGTTGGCCCGGTTGAAGTAGCGGAACCGGCTGCGCGAGGCATCCAGCATCGCGACGCCGGCCTGGCGCGTGCCGATCCACACGCGATTGCGAGCGTCCACATGCACCGACCACACGAAGTTGTCACGCAATCCCTGCTCGACTCGCCAGATGCGGAAATCGATGCCGTCGTAGCGGGCCAGCCCGTCGCTGGTGGCGATCCACAGATAGCCGTGCTGGTCTTCGGCGATGCCGTTGATGCGGTTGGACGGAAGCCCGTTGGCGACCGTGAACTGGCGCGGATGCGGTGTCTCCGGCAACCCCGCCCATGCCGGCATCCCAGCCGCGAATGCAAGCATCCACAGCACGATCATTGTGCAACGTCGCATCTTTCGTCCTCTCGCCCGCTCCCCGAGGGGCATCGGAATCCTCGCAACGCATCGTTGCATGCGCAAGCCTTCAGGGCGGTCCTTGCGCCGGCATGATGTGCGCCCCCGGCAACTCTCCTCCTAGAATCGACCTGGCCCACCACCGGTACGAGCCCATGCAACGCATTGCCTTCCCGCTGCTCGGCCTGTTTCTCGGCGCCTGGTCCAGCGCCCATGCCGCCGGCCCGGAACCCTTTGAGTTGGATCCGGTGCACACACGCGTGCTTTTCGCGGTCGAACACGCCGGTTTCTCCAAGGCGTTGGGCACCGTGTCGGGCAGCACCGGCACGCTGCTGTTCGATCGCGACAACTGGAACGGTGCCCGGCTCGACGTGCACGTGCCGCTGCAGCGGCTGGACCTGGGCGATGCCAAATGGAACACCGCCGTGCTGGCCACCAACCTGCTCGATGGCCAGCGGCACCCGGACGCACATTACGTCTCCACCACGGTGGAGCCGGTCGACGCCGACCATGCCAAGGTCTGCGGCGAGCTGACCCTGCGCGGCGTGACTCGGCCGCTGTGCCTGGATGTCACGCTCAACGCGGTCAAGCGCCATCCGCTGCCGCCGTTCCGGCGCACCGCCGGATTCTCGGCCACCGGCACGCTCAGCCGCTCCGATTTCGGCATCAACGCCTGGAAGAACGTGATCGGCGACAGCGTCGAGCTGCGCATCGAGGCCGAGGCCGTGCACGGCGGTTCGTCGACGCAACTCCCGTCCGAAGCGGAATCCCCGCCGTCCGCTGAACCGCCAATTGAACCAGAACCCGCCCCACCGGCCTCTACTGAAAAGACGCCGCCCGAGCCCACCCCGGACCCGACTCCATGACCCTGAAGAACACCGCCGACCGCTGGGGCCCAGTCAGCCAGTTGCTGCACTGGCTGATCGTGGCGTTGATCCTGCTCCTGGCCGTGGTCGGCCTGGTGATGGTCGAACTACCGAAATCGCCGCGTTATTTCTGGGTCTATGACCTGCACAAGTCGGCCGGCCTGACCGCGTTCGCACTGGTGGCGATCCGCCTGCTGTGGCGCTGGTATGCCGGCGCGCCGCGTCCGGTGCCGGGCACGCCACGTTGGCAGGAGCGCGTGGCCGGCATCACCCACTGGCTGTTGTACGTGCTGACCATCGCCGTTCCGTTGTCGGGCTGGCTGTTCGACTCGGTCAGCGGGCTGCGTCCGCTGCGCTGGTTCGGCTTGTTCAAGGTGCCCAAGCTCGCCGCCCCCAGCCAGCCGCTGCAACCGGTGATGCGCGACTGGCACGAATGGCTGTTCTGGGTGCTGGTCGCCCTGGTCGCGGCGCATGCGGCGGCGGCGCTCTATCACCATCTGTTCCAGCATGACGCAACGCTGACCCGCATGCTGCCGGCGCGCCGACGCGCGCCCTCCCCCAACTCCCCCGCTTCGGAGATCCGTTGATGTCGATCAAACTTCCGCTGGCTGCTGTCCTGTTAGCCGCGACTTCACTGGCCGCCCCGGCCTTCGCGGCCGATTACGTGCAGTCGGCCGGCTCCAGCCTGACGTTTGCCAGCAAGTACGAAGGCGAGGGCTTCACCGGTCGGTTCCCCAGCTTCAACACGAAGCTGAGCTTCGATCCAAAGCAACTGGCGACGTCCAAGCTCGACGTGGTCATTCCGCTTGCCGGCGTCACCACGGCCAACAGCGATCGTGACGACGCCCTCAAGGACACCGATTTCTTCAACATCGGCAAGTTCCCGCAGGCACGCTTCACCGCCACGAAGTTCCGCAGCCTGGGGGGCAACCAGTACGCCGCAGACGGCACGCTGAGCCTGCGTGGCGCGACCAGACCGGTCACGCTGACCTTCACCTGGACGCCTGGCGCGCAGCCGGTGCTCAACGGCAAGGCCATCGTGAAGCGCCTGGACTTCGGCGTCGGCACCGGCGATTGGGCCGATACCGCGCTGATCCCCAATGAAGTGGCGGTCAGCACGAAGGTGGTTTTCGCGCCGGCGAAGTGACCGCAGTACGCGCCAACGACGCTGAAGCATGAACGGAGCCGCAAGGCTCCGTTCGTTCATGAGGGCGCTTCACGCGATCACGACGCGCCTTGGACAGCGCGGTTACGTGCCGCATGTCTCCATGCCGCTATCTCATCCGGGAGATCGCGCATGATCCGCAAACTGGCATCGGGCGAATACCGGCTGTACTCGCGCAAGAAGGATCCCCGCACCGGCAAGCGCCGCAATCTGGGCACTTTCCGCACGCGCGCTGCCGCGGAAAAACACGAGCGCGAGGTGCAGTACTTCAAACGGCAGGGTTGATGGATGAGCCCTCGCTATCGGGCGAGAAAGCGCAGCACGCCCTCGACGTCGAAAGGCCAATCCAGTTCCAGCCCCCGCGCCTCGTCGCGCAGCACCGGCACGCGGATGCCGTAGCGCGCCTCCAGTCCGTCATCCTCGTCGATGAACACACTTTCGAACTCCGGCGAGCGTGCGGCGGCCAGCACCTCCAGGGCGAGGTCGCACAGATGGCAGTCATCGCGCTGGAACAGCGTCAGCTCGGGCATCAGCACGGGAGTGTCGTCGGACATCGCAATGCGCAGCAGTATGGCGGGCCAGGCCCATCGGGGCGCGTAGAATACCGGGATCGCCCCGCTTGCCATCCCTCGCGGGGCTTCAGGAGTACCGCGCGTGGCCGTCAGCAGTTTTGATTTGTTCAAGATCGGCATTGGGCCGAGTTCCTCCCACACCGTCGGCCCGATGCGTGCCGCCGCCCGCTTCGTCCAGCGCTGGCTGATCGAAGGCGGCCCCGGTGACGGCAGCGACCTCGCCCGCACCGCCCGCGTCCGCGCCGAAGTGTTCGGGTCGCTGGCGCTGACCGGCCGCGGCCACGGCACCGACAAGGCCGTGCTGATGGGGCTGGAAGGGCATTGGCCCAATGAGATCGACCCGGACATGATTCCGGCCGCACTCGAACGCATTCGCAGCCAGAAGCGCATCCGCCTGTTCGGCGAACACGAGATCGGCTTCGACGAGAAGCACGACCTGATCATGAACAAGCGGCAGAAGCTGCCGTTCCACACCAACGGCATGCGCTTCACCGCGTTCGACGCGGACGGCGAGGTGATCGCCACGCGCGACTACTACTCCGTCGGCGGCGGCTTCGTGGTCAACCAGGACGAGGCCGCGGAAGACCGCATCGTCGCCGACACCACGGATCTCCCCTACCCGTTCCATTCCGGCGACGAGCTGCTGGCGCAGTCCGAGCGCTCCGGCCTCAGCATCGCCGAGCTGATGTACGCCAATGAGCAGGTCTGGCGCACGCCGGAGCAGATCAACTCCGGACTCGACGAGATCTGGAACGCCATGCAGGCCTGTGTCGTGCGCGGCATCCGCGAGAAGGGCACGCTGCCGGGCGGACTGCACGTCGCGCGCCGTGCGCCGTCGCTGCACCACGAACTGTCCTCGCGTCCGGAGGCGGCGATGCGAGACCCGCTGACCACGCTGGACTGGGTCAACCTGTACGCCCTCGCCGTCAACGAGGAGAACGCCGCCGGCGGTCGCGTCGTCACCGCGCCGACCAACGGCGCGGCCGGCATCATTCCGTCGGTGCTGCATTACTACGATCGCTTCATCCCGGGCGCCAACATCCAGGGCGTTCGGACGTTCCTGTTGACCGCGGCTGCGGTGGGCATCCTTTACAAAGAGAACGCCTCGATCTCTGGCGCCGAAGTCGGCTGCCAGGGCGAGGTCGGCGTGGCCTGCTCGATGGCCGCGGCAGGACTGACCGCCGCGCTCGGTGGCACGTCTGGCCAGATCGAGAACGCCGCCGAGATCGGCATGGAGCACAACCTCGGCCTGACCTGCGACCCGATCGGCGGACTGGTGCAGATCCCTTGCATCGAGCGCAACGCGATGGGCGCGGTGAAGGCGATCAACGCCAGCCGCATGGCGATGCGCGGCGACGGCAAGCACAAGGTCAGCCTCGACAAGGTCATCAAGACCATGCGCGACACCGGCCGCGACATGCAGGACAAATACAAGGAAACCAGCCGCGGCGGCCTGGCGGTCAACGTCATCGAGTGCTGATGGCGTAAGCGAAGCCGCCGCGGGACGGCGGCTTTTTAGCGATTGGTTTCGGGGGCGGGCGGCAACATCGGCTTTCGCGTTCTGTGGTTACTATCGGGCCAGGCCAGCCGGAGCCTCGCCCATGCCTGCCCGCTTGAGTCGTCGCGACTTCCTCAAATGCAGCGTCGTGGCCGGCATCACGGTCTACATCGCGGCACCCGGCAGTGCGGCGCTGGCGGCCCTGTTCGAGCGTGAACGGCAGCGTCCGCTGCCGTGGGATGCAGCCACCGGCCACATCCGCTACCGCACCGATGCCACGGCCAAGGTCACCGGCGAGAAGATCTTCAGCTACGACATGCGCAGCCGCGACCTGCCCGGCTGGCCCCGCGAGCAGGCACACGCGATGCTGCTGCGGGTCGCGCAGGCCGATCGCGTCTATGCCGGCTTCGATCTCTCGCTGCTTGGCGACGCGCTCAAAGCCGACCGCATCGTCACCGCCGCCGACCTGCAGCGCGACGGCGTGGCATTCCCTGCGTTCTATGGCGAGGACATGCTGCTGCCGGAGGGCAAGACGCCGGCCTACCTGGGCCAGGCCGTTGCACTGCTGGTGTGGCACGACTTCGCCCGCTTTCGCGCGGCCAAGACGGCACTGAAATTCCGAGACGACCTGATCCGCTGGGGCGCGCAGACCGGGCCACTGGAGCGCCCGCCATGGGCGAGCTTCCGTTACGTGCGCGTGGGCGGCGCAACGCCCTTCGATGACGACACCTATTCGAGCCTGAAGGACACGCCGCTGTTCCCGGCGGGTTACCGCAAGAATCTCCCGCAATGGCCGCAGAGCGACGCCACTGGTGCGATCGACGCGAAGGGGATGGCCCACGCCGAGGCGATGGCTTCGGCATTGGATACGCCCGGCGCCGACACGCTGGTGCTGGAGCGCGAGTACTTTTCGCAATCCATCGACACGGCGGCCTTCGAACTGGACAACGGCAATGGATGGTTCGACGCCGCCAACGCCACGATGCACCTGGTCACGGCCACGCAATCGCCGCAGGAAGTGGCCGAAGACGGCGCCCGCATGCTCGCCGCCAGCGCGCTGGGCGTGAAACGACTGGTGCTTCACCCGTGCTACACCGTCGGCTACGGCTCGAAGGATCACAACGCGTTTCCGTTCTACGCGTTGATGGCGGGGCTGTACGGCGACGGCCGTCCGGTGCGGCTGGCCAACGATCGCTACGAGCAGTTCCAGTCGAGCCTGAAGCGCCACAGCTTCCGCATCCGCTATCGCCTCGCGGTGGACCGCGACAGCGGCAAGTTCGGGATCTTCCAGGGCACGATGCTCGGCGACGGCGGCGGGCGGCAGAACTTTTCGCCGTCGGTATGCCTGGTGGCCGCCACGGCGGCGCAGTCGATCTACTATTTTCCTCGTAGCGACCTGGCCAGCACGGTCATCGCATCGCGTGCGCTCGATGCCGGCTCGGCGCGCGGCTACGGCACGCTGCAGAGCATGGGCGCGACCGAGATGCTGGTCGACGAGGTCGCCGCCGAACTCAAGCTGGACCCGATCGAGCTGCGCCAGCGCAACGTGTTCAAGTCGGGAATGAAGAACACGCAGGGCGCGATTCCGGGTGGCGCGCAGCGGGCCGACGAGGTGCTGGCCAGATGCCGCGCACACCCGCTGTGGCAGCAGCGCGCACAGCGCAAGCACGAATACGAGGCCGCGCATCCGGGCAAGCGCTACGGCGTGGGTTTCGGCTGCGTGCAGAAGGATTTCGGCACCGGTGCGGAAGCGGCATTCGCCGAAGTATCCCTATCGCGCGAAGGCAAGGTGCTTCTACGCCACATCGGCATCGACATGGGCACCGGGATGGCGACCAGCCAGTCCGCGTTGTGCGTGCCCTGGCTCGGCCGCCCGGCCGACGAAATCCGGACCGGCGAGACCCAATGGCCTGAATTGCCGATGTTCGCCACCGGCGATCCGTGGCTGATGCAGCAGGCCGAGCAGGACCGCAACATCGGCAATCCACGCTGGACTCCGAACTACGTCAGCCCCAGCAGCGCCAGCAACTCGGCGTATTTCTTCGGGCATGCGACGCGCGAGGCGGCGCGCCTGTTGTTCACCCAGGGACTGTGGCCCGCGGCCCTGGCGATCTGGGGCCAGGGCTTTGGTGGTGGCCAACTGTCGCCATTGTCGGTGCGGCGCGAACAGGCGCGCTGGATGGCCGGCAAGCTCACCGCCGGCGGACTGACGCCGTTGCCGCTGGAGCAACTGGCGGCCAAGGCCTTCGAACTGGGTCTGGCGACCGGCGCGGTCGTGCACACCTTCAATCGCTGGCAATGGGCCGAAGCGGAGTTCCCGCTCGATGGCGAGGACGCGCGGTTGCCGTTGGACGGCATCGCGTTGCGCTGGGGCGACGGAGAGGTCCAGGGCAAGGGCACGCCGACTGAGAATGGCTACCGCATGATCGAACGCACCCGGGCTCACTATCCCGACGCTCAGCGCAACAATGCGGGCGTGGTCTATTACAGCGCGATCGGCACGATCGCCGAGGTCGCGGTCGATACCGGCAGCGGCGAGATCGAACTGCTCAATCATCATTCGGTACTCGAATGCGGCAATCCGATCGTGCCTGAGCTCGTATCCGGCCAACTGCAGGGCGGCCTGGCGATGGGCATCGGGCACGCGCTGCACGAATACCTCCCGCTGTATGAGGACGGCCCGGGCAACGGCACCTGGAACTTCAACCGCTACACGCTGCCCTTGGCAAAGGATGTCGCGGTCTGGAAACAGACCGGCGAAGTCTTACCCGCGATGTCGGACACCGATCCGCCCAAGGGCATGGCCGAGGTGGTGATGATCGCGGTGGTGCCCGCCATAGTGAACGCCATCGCGCACGCCACCGGCTTGCGCTTCCGCGAACTCCCGGTGACGGCGGAGAAGGTGCGCGTGGCGCTGGCCACCGGCCGCATCGAGCCTGCGCCATCCACGACCGACAAGGAACAGCCGGCATGAGTACGACACCCGCGCGTACCGGATCGCTGACGCTGCACATCAACGGCCGCAGCCACGGGCCGGTGGACATCCCGGAAGACATGATGCTGGTCGACGTGCTGCACGAATACCTCGGCCTGACCGGCACTCGCTTCGGCTGCGGCCAGGGCGTGTGCCGGGCCTGCACGGTGATCGTCGACGACGAGCAGGGTCCACGCGAAGTGCGCAGTTGCATCACCGGCGCGCATTACTTCGACGGCAAGCGCATCCGTACCGTGGAAGGACATGCAAAGCTTGACGCGAGCGGCGCCATCACCGAACTGTCCCCGGTGCAGCAGGCCTTCCTGGATCACTTCAGTTTCCAGTGCGGTTACTGCACGCCTGGCTTCGTCAACGCCGCGACCGTGTTGATCGAGCGGCTGCAGAAAACCCCTGTCGAGCGGCAGCAGGTGGAAGCCACCATCAGCGAAGCCCTGGCGCCGCACCTGTGCCGCTGCACCGGTTATGTCCGTTATTACCAGGCGGTGAAGGAGCTCGTACTCAAGACACCGGGCCTGGTGCGCGACGGGGAGCGCACGCCATGACCCGCACCGGCTGGAAGCGCATCCTCGCCTGGCTGGTGCTCATCGTGCTGGTGGCGCTGCTGGTCGCGTGGCTGTCGCGCTGGTGGTCCAGTCGCGGTCCGGCGCAGCGTGTCGCCGCCACGGCGGAGCAGTTGTCAAAGGGACGCTATCTGGCCGAAGCGGCCGACTGCACCGCCTGCCACACGGCGGACGGCGGGGCGCCTTTCGCCGGCGGCGTGCCGCTGCATACACCGTTCGGCACGATCCACGGCACCAACATCACGCCCGATCCGGACACCGGCATCGGCCGCTACACCGCCGACGACTTTTTCCACGCGCTCACTCGCGGTGAAGCGCGCGACGGCCACCAGTTGTATCCGGCGATGCCGTATGTGTCCTACCGGACGATGCAGCGCGAAGACAGCGATGCGATCTATGCCTACCTGATGAACCAGCCGCCGGTGCGGCAACGCAACCTGCGCAACGGCGTGCACTTCCCGTTCAACATCCGCAGCGGCATCCACCTTTGGAACATGCTGTTCGCCGGTGCGCAGGCGCATCCCGCGTCGCAGGGCGCGACGCCGTCCTGGCAACGCGGCCGTTACCTGGTGGACACGTTGGGCCATTGCGGCGAATGCCACAGCCCGCGCGGAACGTTCGGCCAGGTCGATCGTGACCGCCCCCTGGCCGGCAACAGCAAATTGGGCCGCTTCGCCGCGCCCGACATCACGCCGGCTGGCCTCTCGGCACGCGGCTGGGACGCGGCGTCGATGCGCAATTACCTGGCTACCGGCATCACGTCGCATGCGGTCGCATCGGACGAAATGCTGAAGGTGGTCAGCCTGTCCACGAGCCGATTGAGTGCGCCGGACGTGGCGGACATGACCACGTACCTGCTCGGCGACAAGCCGCTGATGGCGCAAGCCCACACTGCATCCGGCGCGCAAGGTCCGGATCCGGGTCGTCGCCATTACCTCGATCTGTGCTCGGGCTGCCACGGCCGCGACGGCGAAGGCGTGCCCAACGTGGCGGTGAGGCTGCGCGGCAACAGCAGCCTGCGCGATGCCGATCCGCACAACCTGGTCGTGGCGATCCTCGACGGCCTGCCGGAGCACGACTTCCCGGGGCTGGCGCGGATGCAGGACATGCCGGGTTTCGCACAGGATCTCAGCGATGCCGACGTGGCGGCCTTGTCCACCTGGCTGCGTGCCCGTTACGGAGTGCAGGGCAGCGCGGTGGATGCGGCGCTCGTGCGCGACCTGCGCAGAGGTTCGACAGGGCATTGACTCCCACCAGGAAAGGCATCGCCTCGCTGACCCCCTCCTGTTCCTTTCAACGAGTGCTCAGCCGCAGCACATCATCGAGCAACCCCGCCGCCGTCACCTCCGCGCCCGCCCCCGGCCCCTGGATCACCAGCGGCTGCGTGCGATAGCGGTCGGACCAGATCGCGACGCGGTTGTCGGTGCCGGCACCGCCGGCGAGCGGGTGGTCGTGTGGCAGCGATTCCAGCCCGACACGCGCGCGGCCATCCTGCAGGCGGGCGATGAAGCGCAGTTTCTCGCCGCGCTTGTAAGCCTCGGCGTAACGCTCACGCAGCGGCATATCCAATGCCGGCAAGGCCGCATCCAGCGAATCGCGCGACAGGATCGCCAGCTCCGGCGGCACCAGCGACGTCACCTCGACTTCGTCGGCTTCCAGTTCGACGCCAGCCGTCCGCGCCAGGATCAGCAGCTTCCTGCGCACGTCCTCGCCCGACAGGTCGTCCCTTGGATCCGGTTCGGTGTAGCCCGCATCGCGTGCCTGCCGCACCAGGGCCGAGAACGGGCGCATGCCGTTGTAATGATTGAACAACCACGCCAACGAACCCGACAACACGCCGGCGATGGCGTGGATGCGATCGCCGCCCGTCTGGAGTTCGCGCAGCGAGCGCAGCAGCGGCAGCCCGGCGCCGACCGTGGCGCTGTCTCCGTAGCCCACGTCACCGGCCGCGCCGGCGGCGCGGATCGCGCGCCAGCGCGACAGCGATGTGCCTTGCCCGATCTTGCAGGCGGTGGCGACATGGATACCGCGCGCGAGCCAGTGCGCGTGGCGCTCCGCCACCGATTCGCTGGCCGTGGCGTCGATGACGATGCGCGCGCCTTCGCCGGCGAGCGCTGCTTCGACGGCCTCGAGCGAACTTCGCTGCGGCGCCAGCGTCAGGCGGTGCAGGGCTTCCGCAGGTGCCAGGCCGGAGCGGTCGCTCGCGGACTGCCGCGTGTTGGCCACGTGCACCAGCGAGATCTTCTCCGCAAACGGCGAACCCCGCCACGACGCCAGGCGCTCGAGTACGGCGCTGCCTACCGTTCCGGTGCCGAGCAACGCCACCCGCGCGGCAGCCGGCTCGGCAAACGGGGCCACTCCCAAAGCGGCTGCGGCGGCCCGGCTCACCGTTTCGCCCGTTCGACCGCGATCACCGCATGCTCGGCGCGCTCCAGCGCGGCCTCGATGTCGGCCAGCAGGTCGTCGACATGCTCAATACCGACCGAAAGACGCAGCAGGCCATCGCCGATGCCGGCCGCTTCCCGGGCTTCGGGCGACATCGCCGCGTGGGTCATCGTCGCCGGATGCGCGACGAGGCTTTCCACGCCGCCGAGCGACTCGGCCAGGGTGAAGCATTGCAGGCCATCGAGGAAGGCACGTACCGCCGGCTCGCCACCTTCGATCTCGACGCTGAGCATCGCGCCGAATCCGTCCTGCTGCCGTGCCGCCAGCGCGTGGCCCGGATGCGATTCCAGCCCCGGGTAGTGCACGGTGCGCACCGCGGGATGCGCGTCGAGCAGCGCCGCCAGCGCGTGGGTGTTCTCCTGGTGCACGCGCAGGCGCGCGTCCAGCGTGCGCAGGCCGCGCAGCGTGAGGAAGCTGTCGAACGGCGAACCGGTCAGACCGAGCGCGTTGGCCCACCACACCAGTTGCTCGTGCTGCCCGGCGTCGCGGGCGATCACGGCGCCGCCGACCACGTCGCTGTGGCCGTTGATGTACTTGGTCGTCGAATGGAGGACGAAGTCCGCGCCGAACGCGATCGGCTGCTGCAGCGCCGGCGACAGGAAGGTGTTGTCGACCACCGTCAACGCGCCCTGTGCCTGCGCCGATTCGATGACGAAGCGAAGGTCGGTGACACGCAGCAGCGGGTTGGACGGCGTTTCGATCCACACCACAGCCGGGCCGGCCGCGAGCGCATCGGTGAGCGAGCGCGGATCGGTCAGGTCCGCGGTGATCAGTTCGAACGCGCCCTTCTTCGCCAACGCATTGAACAGGCGCCAGCTGCCACCGTAGCCGTCGTGCGGCACCACCAGCCGGTCGCCGGGCTTGAGCAGCGCGTGCAGCAGCAGCGTGATCGCGCCCATGCCGGTGGCGGTGATGACCGCGCCGGCGCCGCCTTCGAGCTCGGCCAGGGCTTCGGCGAGCAGGTCGCGCGTGGGATTTCCGCTGCGGGTGTAGTCGTACTTCCGCTTTTCGTTGAAGCCGGCGAAGCTGAAATTGGATGACAGCACGATCGGCGGCGTGACTGCGCCGTAAGCCGTGTCCGAGTCGATGCCCGCGCGCACGGCGGCGGTACAGCGGTTGCGGATGCTCATGCGGCCACCTCCAGTTCGACGTCATCCAACGCCTCGCGCAGAACCGCGGCGACAGCGGCCTCCTCCTTGAGGAAGGCGTCGTGGCCGTACAACGAACGCAGCACGCGCAGACGAGTCTCACCGCGCAGGCGTTCGACCAGTTCGTAGGCATCCGACAGCGGTACCAGCCGGTCCTCGGCCACGGCCACCACCGTCACCGGCAGGCGGATCACGCTGGGATCCACGCACTGCAGGTCGATCGATTCGGACAGGCGCAGGTACGCGGTGGGCGAGGTGCGCTCGACATACTTCGCGCCGCAGTGATCCAGGTAATCCTCGGCGCCGACACGCACGCGGCCGTCACTGACGTGGGCGGCGTCAAAGCGTTCGGCGAATTCCTCGGGCGTGCGGTAGCTCAGGATGGCCAACTGCCGCGCCAGCGATAGGCCGTGGGTCTCGTCGCATTGCAGGGCGCCGAGCGCGACGGCACGACGCTGCAGCGCGCGCCAGGCGCTGGCATACGGATGCGCGCGATGCACGCCGCTGATGGCGACCAGTTGCCCAAGTCGCGAGCCGTGCCGCGCGGCGAACTGCAGGCCGACCATGGCGCCGTAGGAGCAACCGACGAAGGCCTGCAGGTGTGCGATGCCGATCGCATCGAGCAGCGCGGCGATGGCATCGGCCTGATCGGCCGGATCGATCGGCGCGTCGAGGTCGCCTTCCGCACCCAGCCAGTCGAAGGCGACCAGGCAATGCTGGCGGGGATCAAGTGCGCGTCCCGGACCAGCCTGCTCCTGCCACCAGCCGTCCTGTGCAAACGCCCGGCTGGACGCGACATGCCGATGCGCCGAGATGCCGCCGGCGACGAATACGGCCGGCAGCGCGCGATCGCCGTGGATTTCGTATCGCAGCCCGACACGGCGACGGCCGGCGTGGCGCAGTTCGAGTTCGACGATGCACTCGCCCTGCACCGCATCGGCAATGGGCGTGGGCGCAGTGGCGTGTGCCAGCACGTGCGGGGCGTCGGAGCGATCGACGGTGGCGTGTTCGTGGGCGGCAGAAGCGGGGGCAAGACTCATGGCGTGCATCCGGAATGGAGGGGCCATCGAGCCTGCGAGTCGCCGAGCGCACCCCGTGGAGGAGGGGTGCACAACGCAACCATCTTTGGACCGGCGCGCCTTGGGAGGCGAACCCGTCGCAGGAATTGGCACCTTCACCCGGGAGCAGTTGCTCCACTGGGTTGGGTTGCCCCGGCTTCAAAGGGCCTGTCCCTCTGCCGGTCTCGATGGATGGACGCAGTCTGCCAGCGGCTTCCCGCTCTTGTCAATCGCTTTATCCGCATAGAGCGATTTGTCATAAGAACCGTCCCGGGCCTCGCACGTGTTCATAAATCACGAATAAACTTCGCTGATGACCAAGCTCTTTTCGATCGCCTTCGCGGCGACCCTGCTGACCGCCTGCACCACCGCACCCCGCCCCACCACCGCGCCGCCGAGCACACAGGCGGCACCCGCCGTGAATACCGTTGCCGAGCGCTACGTCTCGGCCGAAACCCCCCAGGACGAACTGGACTCGCTGGCGACCTGGCCGACCGAAGACGGCCGCACCTGGCTCATTGCCTCGGCCAAGTCGACCCATCGCCTGGTGGTGTTCGATGCCGACAGCGGCGAACGCCTGCGTGAGGTCGGCAAGGAGGGCGCGTCGCCCGGCGAATTCGATCGTCCCAACGGCCTGGCCGTGTACGGCGACCAGTTGTTCGTGGTCGAGCGCGACAACCATCGCGTGCAGGTGCTGTCCCTGCCCGACTTCAAACCGGTCGGCAGCTTCGGCGAGAAGGAACTGCGCAGCCCTTACGGGATCTGGCTGACCGAAACCGAGCCGGGCGAGCTGGAGGCCTACATCACCGACAGTTTCATGTACGGCAAGAAGTTCGACGAGGTGCCGCCGTTCGCCGAGTTGAACCAGCGCGTGCGCCGTTACCGCGTGCAGTTCGACCAGGCCGGGCGCTTGCGCGCGAACTACGGCGGCTCGTTCGGCGACGTCAATGAAGACACCGCGCTGCGCATGGTCGAATCAATCGGAGGCGACCCGGTCAACGACCGCCTGCTGATCGCGGACGAGGACCGTCGCCACCTGTCCACGCTGCGCGAATACACCTTCAGCGGAAAGTACACCGGGCGCAGCCTGCCGCAGGACAGCTTCGGCGCCGAGGCCGAAGGCGTGGCGCTGTGGACCTGCCCGGGCGGCGGCGGTTACTGGATCGCCGTCGACCAGCTGGCGCCGCTGACGATCTTCCATCTCTTCGACCGCGTCACGCTGCAACCGCGCGGCAGCTTCGAGGGCAAGGTGACGGCGCACACCGATGGCGTGGCGCTGCATGCTGCCGCGACGCCGAGCTTCCCGGGCGGTGCGCTGTTCGCGGTGCACGACGACAAGTCGGTCACCGCCTTCGACCTGCGCGATGTCGCCAAAACCCTCTCGCTAGAACAGGACTGCACGCAGTAGGCTAAGGGCGTCCGCGTCGGTCTGCGCCCGACGCGGGCGATGTCGCCCCCAACCGACGACCGCCCCGATGAGCACGCCCCGCAACATCTCGATCGCAATGGGCCTGCTGGCCCTGGCCGGCAGCGTGGCGGTGGCGGACGCCGCCAAGATCTACCGCTGGACCGACCGCAACGGCGTCACCCACTACGGCGACAGCGCGCCCGGCGGGCAGCATTCCGACGCGGTGCGTGCGGGGTCGGTCAAGGAGATCCGTGTTCAGGTCGAACCCAGCGCGATCGCGCGCCTGCGCGTGGAAAGCGACGAAGGCCGGTACCTGGCATACGCCGACAACACCCTGGCCGGGCCGATCGAAGTGATGCTCAGTTTCGCCAGCACCAACAACATCGTCGGCGATCCGCCGCTGCCGGCGCGCGCGACCGTGAAGCCACGCAGCAGCGCGCTCGTCGCCGTGCTCACGGCAGCCGACCCCGGACGCGGCGGCGATTTCGAGTTGCGGATGGACAGCCTGCCCGGCGACCCCAATGCCCGGCCTGGCGACGTCGAGTACGTGCTTCCCCTGAGCCAACCCGATTTCCGCATCGACCAGGGCTACGGCGGCCAGTTCAGCCACACCGACACGCAGAACCGCTACGCGGTGGACTTCGCCGCCGACGAAGGTACGCCGGTGCTGGCCGCACGCGAGGGCGTGGTGATGCAGGTCGAATCCGACTTCGACAAGGCCGGCCTCAATCGCGAACGCTACGGTGGGCGCGCCAACTTCGTCCGCATCCTCCACGACGACGGGACGATGGCCCTGTATGCGCATCTGCGCACCGAGGGCGTGCTGGTCCGGGTCGGCCAACGGGTGCGCGGGGGCCAGCAGATCGGGCTGTCGGGCAACACCGGTTTCACCACGGGCCCGCACCTGCACTTCGCCGTGCAGGTGAACCGCGGCATGCGGCTGGAGTCGATCCCCTTCCGCATGCGTGGACCGGCGGGCCCGCTGCGCATCGCCAGTGGTGCGCCCTAGGATTGGGCCAAGCCCCGGCCCGGATGCCGAATAAGCGGCGAATTTGCTGCCAAGGCCCGGACTGAGGCCTCCTGACCTGCCCTTCCCGGCTCGGGCAGTCACCCGTGGCAGCCCGTATAATGCCGACCTCCCTCGCTTACCCGACGCGCCCGCGCGCGCCGTAGCCATGTCCGACGTTTCCCTCGAAGCCGCCCGCCGTCGCACGTTCGCGATCATTTCGCACCCCGACGCCGGCAAGACCACGCTGACCGAAAAACTGCTGCTGTTCGGCGGCGCCATCCAGATGGCCGGCTCCGTCAAGGGCCGCAAGGCCGCCCGCCACGCGACATCCGACTGGATGGCGCTGGAAAAGGAGCGCGGCATCTCGGTCACATCCTCGGTGATGCAGTTCCCTTACGAAGACTGCATCGTCAACCTGCTCGACACACCCGGCCACGCCGACTTCGGCGAGGACACCTATCGCGTGCTGACTGCGGTCGACTCGGCGCTGATGGTCATCGACGTGGCCAAGGGCGTCGAGGAACGCACCATCAAGCTGATGGAGGTTTGCCGCCTGCGCGACACGCCGATCATGACGTTCATCAACAAGCTCGACCGCGAGGGCAAGAACCCGATCGATCTGCTGGACGAAGTGGAAAGCGTGCTCGGCATCCAGTGCGCACCGATCACCTGGCCGATCGGCATGGGCTCGCGTCTGAAAGGCGTGTATCACCTGATCACCGGCGAAGTGCACCTGTACGAGCAGGGCCGCAACTTCACCCGTCAGGACTCCACCATTTTCTCCTCGATCGACGACCCGGCCCTGGCCGAGCGCATCGGCGAGCAGATGCTGGCCGAACTGCGCGACGAACTGGAACTGGTCGAAGGCGCCTCGCATCCGTTCGATCCGGCCAGGTACCTGGCCGGCCTGCAGACTCCCGTGTTCTTCGGCTCGGCGGTCAACAACTTCGGCGTGCAGTTGCTGCTGGACTTCTTCGTCGAGCACGCGCCGGCGCCCAAGCCGCGCGAGACCACCTCGCGCGAGGTCGGCGCCTACGAGCCCAAGCTCACCGGCTTCGTGTTCAAGATCCAGGCCAACATGGACCCGCAGCACCGCGACCGCGTGGCGTTCATGCGCATCTGCTCGGGCCAGTTCAGCGCCGGCATGAAGGCCTTCCACGTGCGCAGCGGCAAGGAGGTCAAACTCGCCAACGCGCTGACCTTCATGGCGTCCGACCGCGAGATCGCCGAGAACGCCTGGCCGGGCGACGTCATCGGCATCCACAACCACGGCACCATCTCCATCGGCGACAGCTTCACCGAAGGCGAGGCGCTGAGCTTCACCGGCATCCCCAACTTCGCGCCTGAGTTGTTCCGCCGTGCGCGCCTGCGAGATCCGCTCAAGCTCAAGCAGTTGCAGAAGGGCCTGGCGCAGTTGTCGGAGGAAGGCGCGACCCAGTTCTTCCGCCCGCTGATGAGCAACGACCTGATCCTGGGCGCGGTCGGCGTGCTGCAGTTCGACGTGGTGGCCTATCGCCTGAAGGACGAATACGGCGTGGATGCGAGCTTCGAGCAGGTCAGCGTCGCCACGGCGCGCTGGATCCGCTGCGGCAACGAGAAGAAGCTGGAGGAGTTCCGCGACAAGAACGCCATGAACCTGGCGCTCGACGCCGCCGGCGAACTGGTCTACCTGGCGCCGACCCGCGTCAACCTTCAGTTGGCGCAGGAGCGCGCCCCGGACGTGCAGTTCCTCGCCACCCGCGAGCATGCCCACGCGGCGGCTTTTGACTGACGTCACAAAAACTCCCTGAATGGGCTAGGATCCCGAGACCGGGATGGGGATCCCGGCATCCACCATCGAGGGGAGATCACCATGTTCTGGTTGGGAGCTTTGCTGTCCACCGTGGGCGGCCTGTGGCTGGTCGTCAACGCGTTCCGCTCCAGCGGCGTGTTGTGGGGCCTGGGTTCGCTGTTGGTGCCGTTCGTCGCGCAGATCTACGGCGTGCTGAATTTCGCCGAGAACAAGATTCCGCTGCTGCTCAGCGTGGTCGGCATCGCGATGTTCTTCATGGGCTATGGCAGCTATGTCGAACAGATGCAGGCGATGCAGGCCGCCGCCGAGGCGATGCCGCAGTAAGCACTGCCGGTAAGTGACGTGCCGCGCGCGCCCGGCGCATCGTCCGATGCGTCGGAGCGCTTTCCTCAGCGGGCGACGGCGCGCGCCCGCGCCGAGTCGATCACCGACGCCAGCCATTCCGGCTCGGGCTGGTCGGGATCGAAATACTCGAAGATCAGGTGGATGCGGTCGCTCGAACCGTTGTTTTCCACCGCGTGCACGGCCATGTTGCTGACTTCCGCGGCCTCGCCCTCTTCGAAGTGGTAACCGACGCCGTCGACGAAGAACGTCACCTGCTCGTTGGTCAGCAGCGGCACGTGGATCTTGTGCGGCCACTTTGCCGCAGGGTTGGCGTCACGGTGCGGCTTGATCACTCCGCCCGGCGCCATCCTCGCCAGCATCACGCGCGGGAATACGCCACGGGCGTAGCCGTAGGGCGCCACTGCCTGCGCGAGCACCGGCTCCAGCAGCGTGTGCCATTGCGCCCACAGCGGCCGGTCGTAGGAATCCCGCCAGTCGTGGAAGTTGCTGACGAAGCGGAACACGATGTGGCGCGTCCGATCGAGCGCCTCGAAGCGGTTGGGCTTGTCGGCGTTCTCGGCATCCCACATCGATTCGGGGATCGCCAGCACCGCTTCGCGCAGCCGTGCTATGTCGACACGCCCGAGCCGGCGGACGCTGGTGGTCTTGCGCGGATTGGGCTGGATGGCGGCAGGGGAAGGCATCTTCAAAACTCGTATCCGAACAATTCGAGGTCGCGCTGGTAGAAATCCGCCACGCCGTCGATCAGGGCCTGGTCATAGTAGTCCCGGTAGCTGCCGCGGCGCGAACTGTTGACCTGCCCCAGCGACGCGGTGGGGATGCCGATGCGCTCGCAGATGGCGTCGTAGGAAGACTGCATATCCTCGACCCGCCCGATCCGGTCGGCCAGCAACCGGCCCTGCGCGTCGGTGACGAAGGTGTGCTGCGGCTGGAACAGCACGTGTTGCAGCGGCCGCGCCTGGAACAGGATATGGCGCATCACATGCTGGGGATTCTTGAGGAACGCGCCATCCGCACGCGTCATGAACGCGCAATAGGAAACGAAGCGGTCGAACGGATTACGGACGAACGCGAACTTGAAGTAGTCGGCGAATGCCTGCTCGCCGAGGAACGGCCGGATCTGTTCCAGGCTGATATGGCCGTGCTTGATCGCGGCCAGTTCCTCGAACGGGAAGCGCTTGTTCACGAACAGGCCGACCTGCTCGAGGTCGTCGGCGCTGAGGTGCTCGCGCAGCGCCTGGCGGACCGAGTGGGTGCCTGTTTTGGGAATCGCGGCGAAAACGAAGCGGTGCTGGTGGGAAATGATCATGGTGGCCCGGCAGCCGGGTCGTTTCGGGTGGACGCCGAATGATAGTGGCTACCGGCTCTGTCTGAAGGACACGTCCACGCCGGATGCAGCGCCTTCGCGGAGCGCGATGAACGGGGGGCCACCCAAGCAATTGCTCCACGGCGCGCTACGATGCTGCCCTATGCCCGCCACACATCGCTCCCAGCCCTCCGTCGCCCTCGCGCCAGCACATTCCATGCGCGAGGAGTTCGCCAATGCCCTCACGCACGGCCTAGGCGCCACCGCCGCGCTCGCCGGCGGCGCAGTATTGATCACGCTGGCGGCGCTATACGGCGACGGTTGGCAACTCGCCAGCGCGATCGTTTTCGGCACCAGCCTGCTGCTGCTGTACCTGGCTTCCACGCTGTACCACGCCGTCCAGCACCCGGTGGTGAAAGGACGCCTGAAGGTATTCGACCACTGCGCCATCTACCTGCTGATCGCCGGCACCTACACGCCATTCACCCTGATCGGCCTGCGCGGCCCCTGGGGCTGGAGCCTGTTTGCGGCGATCTGGTCCCTGGCGTTGGCCGGTGTGGTGTTCAAGCTGTTCTACACCGGGCGCTTCAAGCTGCTGTCGACGGGGATCTACATCGCCATGGGATGGCTGGTCATCGTCGCCATCAAGCCGCTGCTGGGAGCACTGGATGGCTGGACGCTGGGCTGGATGTTTGCCGGTGGCGCGTTCTACACGCTCGGCACGGTCTTCTATCACCGGCCATCCCTGCCGTATTCCCATGCGATATGGCACCTGTTCGTGTTGGGTGGCAGCGTCTGCCATTACGTGGCGGTGATGGCACAGGTGATCTATACGCCGTCGCTGCCGACATGAACGCATGCCGGCGCGTGCCTAGCTGAACCGCCGACGCCGCGACCTACGCCGAATTCACTGTCACTTGACCCCCTTCTGACGAAGGTAGCGTCATGTCAGGCGGCAAGGCGGCGAGATGGGCTCGCGGCAAGACAACGGGTATCCCGGCCCGGAGAAAAGGCGACGTCATGCCGACTCGCGCATCTGGTCGGAACGTCATCCCTGGCTCAGCGCTCTGGGTTTGATCGCGCTGGGACTGGCGGTGCTGATCGCGATCTGGGACTGGAACTGGTTTCGAGGACCGGTGGAACGGCTGGTGGAGGCGCGCACGGGCCGCGCCTTCGAAATCGCCGGACAAATGGACGTCGACCTTGGCCGCACACCTGTCATCACCCTCTATGACGTGCGATTCGGCAATGCGGCGTGGTCGAAGCAGCCCACGATGGCAAGTGCCGAACGCGCGCGGCTGCGCGTTGCACTGGGCTCCCTGCTGCTCGGCCGGATGCGCGTCTACGAACTCCAACTGACGCGGCCACGACTGCTGCTGGAGGCGGACCCGAAGGGAGGCCCCGGCAACTGGGTCTTCGGTGAGCCGGGGCGCGCCGCCGACGTGAGGCGACTGTGGGTCGATGACGGCCACGTGCGCTTCATCGACAGCCGGCAGCGCAGCGACTTGCAGGTGAAGGTCGCGAGCAACGCCGATGCCGCCCGCGCTGATGCCCTTACTGATGCTCCCATCGCGGTTTCCGGCGGCGGCCGCTGGAAGGGCAACGCTTTCATCGTGACGGGCACCGCGCAATCGCCGCTCGCGCTGCGCGAGGGAGATGCGCCTTACCAGATCGACCTGCGCGGATCGGCCGGAGCAACGCAAGCGCACGCGCGCGGCATCCTCAACGACCCGCTGCGCCTGAACGTGTTCGACCTGCGGATGACGCTCTCGGGCCGCGACCTGGCAGACCTGTATCCGCTGACCGGCATCGCCATCCCGCCTACCCCGCCCTACAAGCTCGACGGCCGCTTCAGCCGCAACGGCGAGCAGTGGTATTACCGCAAGTTCGCCGGCCGCGTCGGCGACAGCGACATGGCCGGCGACGCCAGCATCGACACGAGCGGCGCGCGTCCCTACTTCCGTGCCGACCTGCGTTCGAAACAACTGGACATTGACGATCTGGCCGGCTTCGTCGGAGGCGCCCCGCAGACGGGCAAGGGCGAGACCAGCAACCCCGAACTCGCCGCCCAAGCCGCTCGCTCGCAGGCGAGCGGTCGCGTGCTGCCGGACAAGCCCTACGAACTGGAGAGGCTACGCGCCATGGACGCCGACGTGCGCCTGCGCGCCAGTCGCATCAATGCGCCCAGGCTCCCGCTGGACGACATGGACGCACACCTGCTGCTGGAAAATGGCGTGCTGCGACTGGATCCGCTCGACTTCGGCGTCGCTGGCGGCACGGTGCGCTCGATCGTCCACATGGATGCGCGCGCCTCGACAATCAAGACGCGGGCCGACGCCAGCGCGCGCGGGCTGGACCTGTCCAAGCTGCTGCCGCAGGTGAAGCTCGCCAACAACGCCATCGGCCATCTGGGCGGCAAGGTGTCGATCAGCGGCGAGGGCAACTCGGTCGCCAAGATTCTGGGCAGCAGCGACGGCCATGCGCTGCTGGGCATCGGCCGTGGCCGGATCAGCAACCTGCTGATGGAAATGGCGGGAATCGACCTGGCCGAGATCATCAAGTTCAAGCTCGGCGGCGACCGCATGATCCCGCTGCGCTGCGCCTTCGGCGATTTCGCCATCGACAACGGCATGATGACCACGCGCGCCCTCGCCTTCGATACCACCGACACGATCCTGGTCGGATCGGGGACGATCAACCTGCGCGACGAATCGCTCGATCTCACCATCAAACCGCGGCCGAAGGACCGCAGCCTGCTGGCCTTCCGCACGCCGCTGGAACTGGATGGGACGTTCAAGCATCCACAGTTGCATCCGGATGTCGGCCGGCTGGGCCTGCGTGGGGGCATCGCTCTGACGCTGGCGTCGATCGCGCCGCCGGCCGCGCTGCTGGCGACGCTGGAACTGGGCCCCGGCGAGGATGCCTCGTGCGGCGGCCATTACGCGATGTAACGCCAGCCGCTTATGCGTGGCGGATGTAGGTCTGCAACTGGTCGAGTTCGAGTTGCTGGTCCTCGATCACCGCCTTGACCAGGTCACCGATCGACACCACGCCGAGCACTTCGTCGTTGTGCACCACCGGCAGGTGGCGGAAGCGGCGTTCGGTGACGATCTGCATGCAATACTCGGCGCTGTCGCTCAGTCCCACGGTGACGACATCGGTCGTCATGATCGTGCGCACCGGCGTGTCGGCCGAGGAACGGCCCTGCAGGACCACCTTGCGTGCGTAATCGCGCTCGGAAACGATGCCGACCAAGCGTCCGCCATCGAGTACCAGCAATGCGCCGATGCGTTTGTCCGCCATCAACCGGATCGCGTCGATGACCGCCGAATCGGGGCCGATCGCGTAGATCTCAGGCGCTTTCGCTTCGAGCAGTTGACGCACGGTGCGCATGGCCATCTCCTTCTGCAAGCGGGTTTCGGGCCGAGGATACTCCTGCCGCCGGTATCCAGGTGTCGACGAGATACAGCGGGCGCTGCTTGGACTCCTCGTAAAGGCGGCCCAGGTATTCGCCGATCAGGCCCAGTGCGATCAGCTGGATGCCGCCAAGGAACAGGATGACCGCCATCATCGTCGGCCAGCCGGCCACGGCGTCGCCCCAGAACAGCGCCTTGACGATCACCCACAAGCCATAGGCGAATGCGATGAGCGCCGTCACCAGGCCCATATACGTGGCAAGGCGCAAAGGCGCCGTGGAGAAGCTGGTGATCCCCTCCAGCGCGAGGTTCCACAACCGCCAGAAATTGAACTTGCTGCGACCGGCCGCGCGCGGCTCGCGGTGGTAGGCGATCGCAACGCGATTGAATCCCACCCAGCCGAACAGCCCCTTCATGAAACGATGACGCTCGCGCAGCTGGCGCAGCGCCGCCAGCGAGCGTGGCGACAGCAGCCGGAAATCGCCCGTATCGGCGGGGATAGGCGTCTTCGACAGTCGTCCGATCACCCGATAGAACGCATGCGCGGTACTGCGCTTGATCCACCCCTCGCCTTCCCGCTCCAGGCGCGTGCCATGCACATCGTCGAAGCCTTCGCGCCACTTGGCGACGAACTGAGGTATGAGCTCCGGCGGATCCTGCCCGTCGGCGTCGAGGATCAGCGCGGCGCCTTCGTCGATCCGGTCCAGGCCCGCCGTCAGCGCCAGTTCCTTGCCGAAATTGCGCGACAACCGCAGCAGGCCAATGCGCCCATCGGCGGCCGCCAACCGCTGCATGACTTCCCAGGTGGCGTCGCTGCTCCCGTCGTCGACGTACAACACCCCGCCATCCACGCCGTCAGCGGCCAGCGCATCCAGCACGGCGGCGATACGCGGCTGCAGCAGCGGCAGGCTTTCGGCCTCGTTGTAGGCAGAGATGACGACAGTGAGGCGATCGCAGGTCATCGCTGAATAGTAGCGGCCGGCCCCCTTTCGTTGACATATTTCCATATTTCTGGAAATATGGAATACACAACAAGGGAGCTCGACGTGACCACGACCGACATACTCAACCGCTTCCACGTGCATATGCATGTGGCCGATCTCGACGCCAATATCGCCTTCTACACGCAGTTGTTCGGAGTGCCGCCGGCGGTACTCAAGCCGGACTACGCGAAGTGGCTGCTGGAGGATCCGCGCGTGAACTTCGCCATCTCCACCGGCAAGGCCGGCGAATCGGGAATTGCGCACCTGGGCCTGCAGGCCGGCGACGCGCAGGCGCTCTCCGCCGTCGGCGCCCGTCTGCAGGCCGCCGATTCGATCGCACTAGCCGAGAGTGGAACCACGTGCTGCTACGCGCGTTCGGACAAGTTCTGGGCCGAAGATCCGCAAGGCGTGCGCTGGGAGGCCTTCCACACCCACGGCGAAGCGACGAGCTATTACGCGCCCGGCGCCGAGGTGCCGACAGATACCTGCTGCGGCCCCGCCGCACCGGAGATCACCGATAGCGCGGCCAAGCCGCGCGTACGGTCCGGCAATGCCTGCTCGCCAGCCTCAGGCTGCTGCTGAAGCGATAAAACGGGGTGCCTGCCGCCAGCGGGCGCGGGCACTTCAGTCGATCTGCTTCAGGTAGCCGTTGCCGCCGATGTAGCGCATCTGCCTCTGGATCGCTTTGCTGCGTCGCTGCACATAGGGGCCGGGGCGGACGATGCTGTAGCGGCGCGGGCTCGGAAGGACGGCGGCCATGCGCGCCGCCTCGGCGGCGCCGAGGCGGCTTGCATCCTTGCGGAAGTACGTGCGCGCCGCGGCCTGCGCCCCGTATACGCCATCGCCAAACTCGGCGATGTTGGCGTACACCTCGATGATGCGGTGCTTCGGCCACATCGCTTCGAGCAGCAGCGTGTACCAGGCCTCGATGCCCTTGCGAATCCAGCTGCGACCGCTCCACAGGAAAAGATTCTTCGCGGTCTGCTGGCTGATGGTGCTGCCGCCGCGGATCTTGCGTCCGCGTTCGTTGGCCTTGCGCGCCTTCTCGATCGCCTTCAGGTCGAAGCCGAAATGCTCGGCGAAGTTCTGGTCTTCCGAGGCCACCAGCGCCACCGGCACGTTGGTCGAGATCTCGTCCAGGTCACGCCAGTCGTAGGCGATGCGGAAGCCCCAGTCGCCCTCGCCCCACGCCTCCAGTTGTCGCGACACCATGAAGGCGCTGAACGGCGGATCGATGAAGCGCAGCGCGGCTACCTGCAGCACGCTCGCCGCGACAAACAGCAACGGCAGGGCCAGCAGCCAGCGCCACCAGCGACGTGGTTTTCTGGTCGCGGACGCGGACTCGCTCACTGCTTGCCCTTGGTGCATGGCATCCCCATCTCCGGTAGAACCCCCTTCACATCGACGCGCGCATTATCCGCGATGCCGCGCGGCAGCCGCATGAGTACGACTATGACCGACCCGACCGCCTCCCACGCCGACGACCGCGACCAACTCACCCGATTCCTGATCGAGACCGCCGGTGTTCGTGGTGTGCGCGTGCACCTGCAGGACACCTGGCACCAGATCCGCGAACGCGCCGAGTACCCCCAGGCCGCGGCTGAATTGCTTGGCGAGGCCACGGCGGCCGCTGCGCTGTTCACCGGCCACGCCAAGATCGACGGGCGGCTGTCCGTGCAACTGCGGGGCGATGGCGCACTGCGCACTCTCTTCGCCGAATGCACCGCCGCCGGCACCCTGCGCGGTATCGCCCAACTGGCGGAAGAAGGCGAGGTGACGCGCGACCTGCGCGACCTTGGGCCGAGCGCGGTGTTGGCCATCACGATCGAGAACCCGCCAACCGCCAACGGTCGCGACCCGACGCGATACCAGGGCCTGGTCGCGCTGGAGTCGGATTCCCTGGCCGGTGCGTTCGAAGACTACTTCCGGCAGTCCGAACAGCTGCCCACGCGCCTGCTGCTGGCCGCCGACGAACGGCAGGCGGCCGGCCTGATGCTGCAGAAGCTGCCCGGCGACGAGGGCGACGAGGACGGCTGGGTCCGCGCCGGAGCTCTGTTCGACACCCTTTCCCCCCAGGAGCTGCTGGAAGTCCGATCCGATGCCCTGCTGACCCGCCTTTTCCACGAAGACGGGGTTTCAGTGCTGGGAAACAAGCCCCTGAGCTTTGCCTGCTCCTGCTCCCAGGGGCGGGTGGAGGCGATGCTGGTGTCCTTGGGCGAGGTCGAGGCGGTCGCCGCCGTGGCCGATGGTGAGGCCAGGGTGCGTTGCGAGTTTTGCGGACAGACGTATCGGTTTGATGAGCGCCAGATCGCCACACTGTTCGCCAAGGCCTCGGTCGAGCTGGACGCTCCAGACCGGGTCCAGTAGGGGGTAACGGTCGCTCAGATTGTTAAAGAAGTATAAATCGCCTATAATTCGGGCCTAAGGATAGGGGAACTCGCCGGCTTCGCGCCGGTCGTAACCGGACCATGCGGAACCATCTGCTACGACTGCCGTTCGCTTTGTTGCTCGCCCTCGGCGTGGCAGCAGGCGCGCATGCCCAGTCGCTGAACAAGTCCGCGACCCGCGACACGACCATGCTGCCCGTCTGGAACAAGGCCAGCGGCAAGGTGGAGGCTTTCCTGGAACTGGAACCCACCGGCATCCCGACCGCCGGCGCACGCTGGCGTGCCGGCAGTACCACGCTCGATGCGGCATTCGGCCTGGATACCGGCGACACGCTGGGCGTGATCTGCGACCGCAGCTCCGGCCTCGCCAACTCCATCGGGGGCCTGGCAGACCATTGCATGCTGGCCGCGCTCGACCAGGACAACGACGACCGCTCCGGCAGCCGCCAGGTCATGGCGGGCGCCAGCCTGGGCCGCCCTGGCGGCAAGGTCGGCCTCACCGTAGGTACCGGCCGCGACACGCTTCCCAACTGGCTGAGCCCCAACAACAAGGTCAGCAAGTTCGACCAGAACACGCTGACCCTTTACGGGCAGAAGAACATCGGCCGCGAGGCGACCGTGTCGATCGGCGGCACGATGGCTAAAGCCCGGCTGATTCCGGCTGGCGACATGCCGGCTGAGCTTTCGGATCGCTGGACCAGCAAGACGCTCACCATCGGGGCCAACGTCGGCGATTTCGGGGCCAGCATCATTGGCCGCGTCGTCGATACCCCTGGTCAAGCCGGCCAATGGCAGGGCCTTGGGGTCGGACTGACCTGGCGCACGCCGTGGAGCGGCCAGCTCACCGTAGGCGCCGAAAACGTCGTTACCCGTGGCAAGAACCCCTTCGCTCCGGCGAATGAAGACCAGGACGAGGGCACCATGCCCTACGTCCGTTACGAGCAAGACCTGTAATCAGGGTCGCCGGACCGCGTCCGGCCTGCACCTTCCGGT
The DNA here is from genome assembly GCF_031457115.1 of Lysobacter niastensis. Taxonomy (GTDB): domain Bacteria; phylum Pseudomonadota; class Gammaproteobacteria; order Xanthomonadales; family Xanthomonadaceae; genus Lysobacter_J; species Lysobacter_J niastensis_A. The sequence continues at coordinate 999,454 of NZ_JAVDVY010000001.1, read as the reverse complement.
CCTAGCTCCACCGCACTGGCGTCCAACGCCTCCCCGTTCAGCAAGCCCGCCCTTCGGCGGCGCACTCGCCGCACTCCCTACCTCCATCGGCTCTTGCTGATAACGGGGGCGGGTGCGACCTGGATCACACACTTAACGCATCTTTCACTTTCTCTACACATCTGGTTAAGATCGGGGTCAGCTTTGCCGGATGTGTCGAGACTCTTGACAGCTTCGGTCGAGCCTTGGGGAAACAAAAAGACCGAATCTTTTGGAGAGAGTAGAGAGATGACTTTCAAGACCACGCCGCTCCGCGACGCGATCTGTTTCGCACTGGCCGTAGGTACCACCGCCGTCGCAGGTCTGGGGACGGCCTACGCGCAGGAAGAGGCACCGCAGGCAACCACGCTCGATCGAATCGAAGTCACCGGCACGCGCATCCGCCAGGTGGACACCGAGACGGCGCAGCCCGTCCTGACGATCACCCGCGCCGACATCGAGAAGCAGGGTTTCCAGTCGGTCGCCGACATCCTGCAGAACATCTCCGCCACCGGCGCACCGCCGATCAGCCGCGCCCAGCCGCTGTCGTCGGGTGAAAACGTGGGCGGCACCTTCATCAGCCTGCGCAACCTCGGCGCGCAGCGCACCCTGGTGCTGGTCAACGGCAAGCGCCTGGGCATCTCGACCAGCGGCCTGTCCGACGTGTCGACGATCCCGACCGTGTCGGTCGAGCGCATCGAAGTGCTGAAGGACGGCGCCTCGTCGACCTACGGCTCCGACGCCATCGCCGGCGTGATCAACATCATCACCCGCTCCAACTACGAAGGCGTGGCCGCCAGCGCCTACTACGGCCAGTACGACGAAGGCGACGGCGCCATCACCAAGGGCGACTTCCTGATGGGCTTCGGCAGCGACCGCGGTTCGGTCACCATCGGCGCCGAGTGGACCAATGAAGAAGAGGTCATGTCTGCCGATCGCGACTTCAGCGCGTTCCCGCGCTCCAGCCGCCATCCGACCGACGCCTGGACCACCGTCGGCCAGCAGGGCGGTTTCGTGACGACGGCGACCACGGCGGTTCCGGGCATCCCGACCGGCACCCGCGTGATGCTGCGCGAGGGCGGCAATCCCCGCAACATCAACGACTACCGTCGCCAGAACACCGTCATCGGTACCTGCGCGGGCGCAACCGAGGCCACCGGCTGCACCCCCGGCTCGATCCTGGACAAGAGCAACACCAACCTGCAGACCACTCTGCACACGCCGCTGGAACAGAAGCAGTTGTACGTGGACGGCTTCTACGACATCACCGACAACGTCCGCTTCCGCACCAACATCCTGTACGCCAACCGCGAGAGCAGCCGCAACATCGCGGGTTACCCGATGCAGGCCCAGTCCTTCGCCACGCCGATGGCGGCGACGAGCTTCTTCAATCCGACGGGCGCAACCATCGGCAACTGGTGGCGTCGTACGTGGGAACAGCCGCGCATTTCGGACAGCGAGCTGACCACCTATCGCTTCACCGGCGCGTTTGAAGGCAGCTTCGAGATCGGCGACCACTACTTCGACTGGGACGTCAACTATCTCAACAACACCAACAAGCTGGTCCAGTCGACGTTCGGCAACCTCAACCTGGCCAACACCCGCCTCGCCGTCGGTTCGTCGTTCCTCGACGCCACCACGGGCCAGGTCGTGTGCGGCACGCCGGACAATCCGGCGACCACGGCCAACGAGCGCAACGTCATCGCCGGCTGCGTGCCGTTCAATCCGTTCCTGGCGTTTGGCGTTGAAGGCCCGGGTGGCCTGACCAACAACCAGGCACTGCAGCGGTACCTGTTCCAGGAAGAGCATTCGACGGGTCGCACCGAAACCACGGACATGCAGGCCAACCTGGCGGGCACCATCTTCACCCTGCCTGCCGGCGACCTCGCATTCGCGGTCGGTTTGGAGAACCGCAAGGAAGAGGGCAAGTTCGTTCCGGACGCGCTCGCCGTGACCGCTGGTTCGACCAACCTGGCGGGCGGCCCGACCCGTGGCGGCTACTCGGTCGATGAAATCTACGCCGAGTTGCAGATTCCGATCCTGGCCGACCTGCCGTTCGCGCGCGAACTGAGCGTCAACCTGGCCAGCCGCTTCTCGGACTACGACAGCTTCGGCGAGACAACGAACAACAAGTTCGGCCTGAAGTGGAAGCCGCTCGACCAGTTGCTGATCCGCGGCACCTACGCCGACGGTTTCCGCGCGCCGACGATCAGCGACCTGTTCGGCGGCGGCTCGCAGACGTTCTCGTTCTTCACCGATCCGTGCGACACCAACTTCGGCAGCTCGCGTGACAACGCCACCACCCGCGCCAACTGCGTGGCGGCCATGGGTGCGGTCGCCAACACCTACCGTCAGTTGGGCCAGGGCCTCCAACCGGTCGGCACGCCGAACTCGCAGACGCCGGTGGCGTTCACTACGGGTTCCAACCCGACCCTGACGCCGGAGCTGTCGAAGTCGCAGACCATCGGCGCCGTGTGGAGCCCGACCTTCGCCGAAGGCCTCAACATGTCGCTCGACTGGTGGAAGATCCGCATCGACGACACGATCGTGGCCGACACGCCGACCGCGATCCTCGAGGACTGCTACATCAAGGGCCTGACCAGCCGCTGCTCGCCGCTGTTGTTTACGCGTGATCCTGCGCTTGGCTTCGTCAACTTCATGAGCTTCGGCAACCGCAATGCGGGCTTCCGCAAGGTTGAAGGCTGGGATTTCGACATCGCCTACCGCATGAACACCGAGCAGTTCGGTACCTTCAGCGTGGTGTCCAACAGCACCTACACGTCGAAGGACTACTTCACCAACAGCGACGATCCCCAGGTTCCGCTGTCGAACGTCGGGCAGACGAGCACCTTCCGCATCCGCTCCAACCTCAACCTGGGTTGGCAGATGGGCGCGTTCGGCGTCAGCTGGATCACCCGCTACTACTCGCCGATGTATGAAGGCTGCACGTACTTCATCCCGGGCTCGACCACGCCGAACCTGGAGTGCAACGAGATCCACTTCGCCCCGACCGGCAACGTGACGGGTACGACCAGTGCGATCACGCGCCGCCAGAACCACGGTTCCACGACGTTCAACGACGTCCAGTTCCGCTACGACACCCCGTGGAAGGCCAACATCTCGCTGGGCGTGAACAACGTCTTCGACAAGGTCGGCCCGATCATGTACACCCAGCCGAGCGCCAACGTGTCGTACTACGGTGGCTTCGATATCGGTCGCTTCATGTACCTCAAGTACACCCAGAAGTTCTGATAAAGACGCGGCACGCAACAAACCTACGGCCCCGTACGGGGCCGTAGTTTTATCGGGCAAGTCTCACGAGATAACGAGACACACCCTATTTGTTAACGACACTTTAATTTCCTGCCCCACGTGGGCTAGTATCGGGACGGCCTTGCCGAATTAGGTACGTTGTTTTGCGCCACCCGGCGGCCCCCATGGGATTACCCAAGACCACCTTGGAGAGAGAGAGATGACCTTTAAGACCACCCAGCTCCGCGACGCGATTACTTTCGCGCTCGCCGTGGGCGCCACCGCAGCGGCCGGCACCGGCGTCGCATTTGCTCAGGAAGAGCAGCCGAAAGAAGCAACCACCCTGGATCGCATCGAAGTAACGGGTTCGCGCATCAAGCGTGCGGACATCGAAACCTCGCAGCCGATCTTCTCGCTGAGCCGTGACGACATCAGTGCCCAGGGCCTGACCTCCGTCGGCGACGTGATCCAGAACATCACCGCCAACGGTTCGACCCTCAACAGCACCTTCAACAACGGCGGCAACGGCGAAACCCGCGTCAGCCTGCGTAACCTCGGTTCCAACCGCACCCTGGTGCTGGTCAATGGCAAGCGTTGGGTCGGCGGCACCGGTCTCGGTGGCGCAGTCGACCTCAACACCATCCCGACCGCCGCGGTCGAGCGCATCGAAGTCCTGAAGGACGGTGCCTCCACGATCTACGGCTCCGACGCCATCGCCGGCGTCGTCAACGTGATCCTGCGCCAGAACTTCGAAGGCGCTGAAGCCAACGCCTACTTCGGTCAGTTCGACAAGGGCGACGGCACCCGTCAGGCCTACGACTTCACCATCGGCAGCACCGGCGACCGCTTCTCCGCGATGATGGGCTTTGGTTATGTCAAGGAAGAGCCGGTCATGGCCGGCGACCGTGACATCTCCAAGGAGCCGATCGTCGGCACCGGCAATGCGTTCGGCTCCGGCACTACGCCGGGCGGCCGTTTCGCCCTGTGCCCGGGTGGCTTCAACTCCGCCACCAACACCTGCACCGGCGGCCAGACCAACTTCAATGGTGGTGCTGGCACGTTCACGTACAACCCGGGCGGCAACAGCGCCCCGCGTCCGTTCCTGATCCCCGGCGACATCTACAACTTCGCCCCGGACAACTACCTGCTGACCCCGCAGGAGCGTCGCTCGGTCTTCGGTAACGCGTCGGTCGACATCACCGACGACATCCGCTTCAAGACCACCATCACCTACAACGAGCGTGTGTCCGAGCAGCTGCTCGCGGCCATGCCGGTGGTGCTGGGTACGGCCCCGGGTGCCAACCCGCAGAGCCAGACGGTCTTCATCAGCCGCAACAACATCTACAACCCGTTCGGCCAAGACGTCTCGCGCATCAACCGCCGCTTCGTCGAGACCGGCGGCCGTTCGTTCAACCAGGACGTCAACACCTTCGCGGTGAACGCCGGCTTTGAAGGCACCCTGACCTTCGGCGAGAAGTACTTCGACTGGGAAGCCGGCTACTTCCGCGGAGAGAACAAGGCCCACGTCACCACCTTCGGCCTGATGAATGTCATCGCGCTGAGGCAGGCGCTGGGCCCGTCGTTCCGTGATGCCAGCGGCGTTGCCCGCTGCGGCACCCCGACTGCGATCATCGCCGGCTGCGTGCCGCTGAACCTGCTCGGCGGCGTCGGCAGCATCACGCCGGAAATGCTGAACTTCGTCTCGTTCACCGCGCACGACGAGTACAGCTACACGCAGAAGAACTACTACGCCAACATCAGCGGCGACCTGTTCGACATGCCGGGTGGCGCGCTGGGCTTCTCGTTCGGCCTGGAACACCGCACCGAAGACGGCTTCGACTCGCCGGATGCCCTGATCAACTCGGGTAACACCACGGGTAACGCCCGTACCGCCACCGCCGGTGGTTACGACCTGGACGAGGCCTACCTCGAACTGGCCGTGCCGGTGCTGGCCGACGTGCCGTTCGCCAAGCTGCTCGACTTCTCGCTGGCGACCCGCTACTCGGATTACAGCAACTTCGGCGATACGCTCAACAGCAAGTTCGGTTTCCGCTGGAAGCCCATCGACGACTTGCTGGTCCGTGGTAACTGGTCGGAGGGCTTCCGCGCTCCGTCGATTGCAGAGCTGTTCACCGGTCAGGCCGACTCGTTCCCGACCCTGAGCGACCCCTGCAACAACGCCAACTTCGGCAACCAGATCCCGACCGCCCAGGCCCGCTGCGTGGCCGAAGGCGTGCCGGCTGGCGGTTACCAGCAGGACAACCAGCAGATCCGCATCACCGTTGGTGGCAACCCGGACCTGCTGCCTGAGACGTCCGAGTCGATCACCTTCGGCATGGTCTACAGCCCGAGCTTCGTCGAAGGCCTGGACATCGCGCTTGACTGGTGGAACATCAAGATCGAAGACGCCATCACCACCATCGGTGGCGAAGGCATCATCCAGCAGTGCTTGGACTCCGGCGGCGCCGGCCCGACCTGCGCCCTGTACACCCGTCGTTCGGATGGCAACATCCAGACCCTGCTGAACACCACCACCAACATCGGTGGTCGTGAAGTCGAAGGTTACGACCTGACCATCGGTTACCGCCTGCCGGAAACCGCGTGGGGCAAGTTCAGCTTCACCTGGGACACGACCTACCTGGCCAAGGACGAGAGCGATCTCAACGGCAACGGCGTGTTCGGCGAAGACGAGCAGGATGTGCCGGACATCGGCCAGCCGCTGTTCTTCAACGAAGGTGGCAACAACGTCGGCGAGTACGACGGCGTCAACCAGAGCAACTTCTGGCGCGTCCGCTCCAACCTGGCCACCCGTTGGGAAATGGGCGACTGGGGTGCGACCTGGAACGTGCGTTACTACTCGTCGCAGACCGAGAACTGCCAGGCCCTGGAAGACTACGGCTACGGCTTCCTCTGCACCGACCCCGACCGCGTCATTGCCGTGCCGAACGATACCAACGGCAACGGCGTGTGGGACGGTACGGCGGGTGGCGATTCGCTGATCCAGCGCAATGCGGCCGAGCGCCACATCGGCGCGGTGACCTACCACGACGTGAGCGCCTACTGGAACGCGCCGTGGAACGCCAAGATCACCGTCGGCATCAACAACCTGTTCGACAAGGACCCGCCGGTCTCGGTCACCACGTTCGCCAACTCGTTCGACCCGCAGTACGAAGTGCCGGGCCAGTTCTTCTACATGCGTTACGCGCAGAAGTTCTGATCGGTTCCAAACGCTGCAACTGCTACGGCCCCGAAAGGGGCCGTAGTTTTTTGCGGGCTACAATTGCGATAACGGCTCACTCCCCGGATTCCGCCATGGCTCTCGAAATCAACCCGATGTTCGCCGTGCCGTTCGGCCAGGACCAGCACCCTGACGCCGAGACGCTCAATGCCGAACTCAAGGCGCTCCTGCTGGCTCGCGAGAACCAGGGCGCCCGCTACGCGAATCCGGCCCCGTCGCTGAAGCAGCAACACGGTGTGTTCGAGAGCGATTTCAATCTCTTTGCCTGGCCGGAAGCCTGCATCCAGCAGTTGCGCCAGTTCTGCTGGGGCGCACTGGGACGCATGATCCAGGAGAGCAACGGCTACAGCGCCGAAGAGATGCAAAGACTGCAGATCTTCTCGCATACGTGGTTCCACGTGACCCGCCACGGCGGCTTCACGATCCTGCACACGCATCCGATGGCGTCATGGTCGGGGGTGTACTGCGTCGCCCCGGGCCGGACGCCCGATGACCGCCCGGAGTCGGGCGTGCTGCGATTCCACAACCCGCACCATTACAGCAACTATTTCCTCGATGCGGGCAACGCACGGCTTCGCGCGCCTTACCACCATGGCACCTGGAACGTGCGTTTCCAGCCGGGACAGCTGGTGCTGTTCCCGTCGTGGCTGCAACATGAAGTCATGCCGTTCTACGGCGATGACGAGCGCATCACCATTGCGTTCAACTGCTGGTTCGGAATGAAGGAAGGCTGAGCCTCCCTCGCTCAAGGCGCTCGCGTTTTCGAAGATCCAGGCGCCAAGCTTCGCCGCCCGCGAAGGCCCAAGCCACGGCGGCCAGCATTTCCATGCTGACGCGTGTTGCCCTAATCGCGCGGTGTGCGGAACTCAGCCAAACCGTCGATCAACGGCTTCAGCCACGCCTCGTAGGGTCGCCATGCGGCCCCTCGGTTCTTCATGATGCCGCCGCGCATCTGCGGACTGCTGGCCGTCGCCACGGCGCCTGCGCGATCGAGCGACGTGGCCGCGTCATCCCAGGGCAGCCCGCAGAAATCGAGCACCTGCCGCATCACACCGTCCGGATCGGCCACCAGCGCGTCGTAGTGCACGTCCATCACGCGCCCTGGCAAAACGCGGTGCCAATGCGCCATCAGCCGGTGGTACTGGCCGTACCACTCGGCCAGCTCGCGCTGGTCGTAAGAGAACGTGTTCACGTCCGAGAACATCGTGCGCAGATTTGAGAAGCACGTGTCCAGCGGATCGCGCACCATGTGCAGGATGCGCGCCTGGGGGAGCGCCTTGGCGATGAATCCGAGGTTGAGGAAGTTCGACGGCAGCTTCTCGGTCAGGAACGGGCGCCCCTTGGTGCGCCACCGGCTGGCCTCGTAGAAGCGGTGAGCGACGAGCGCATAGTCGGCATCGCGCGCGCGCTTCACCAGCTCCGCGTCCACTACGCCTTTATTGCGGTAATCGGTGGCGTAACGCATCTGCGTGGTGAATGAGTAGGTTTCGCCGCCGTCGGACACCATCGGGTGGCCGCCCAGCAGTTGCTCCAGCAGCGTGCTTCCGGAGCGATGCATGCCCACGATGAACACCGGAGTGAACGACCCGTCGACCTGCGTCGACGCCTCCACGAACTGCTCATCGCACAGTGCTGCGAGGCGCTCGTACATCCACCGCGCATCCAGCCGGTCGTGCGGCGTCAGGCGCCGCTTCACGCGACAGGCGTGGTCCAGGGCCTGCCAGGCTTCGTCGTACTCGCCCAGGTCGTGAAGCTCGTTGTGCACGGAAAAAGCCATGTAGGCATCGCTGTCGGTACCTGGCTGCACACGCTGCAGCAGGGCCTTCATCCGGGCCACGTGGTTGGCCTGTGCCGTCTGCTTGCGCAGGCGCGACAACACCCAGTGCGCCTGCGCGAACGTCGGGACCAGGGCGATGCAGCGCTCCAGTTCCTGCTCGGCGGACTCCATGTCGCCGAAGAACATCTGCACGACGCCGCGGAAATAGCGGGTCGGAGGGTGCTTGGGGTCGCGCAGGATCGCCAGGTCGAGCAGCTCCATCGCCTGTTTGTTGTCGCCGATGGTGCTGACCAGCATCGCCAGCTCGGTCAGCCATTCAGCCGAGCGGCATTCTCGCCACGCCGAATGCTCCACGCATTCCAGCAGCGCAAGCGGCTCGTTGAACATGCGCAGCGCGCGCGCCAGCATGATCACCGCTTCGTCGCCGCGGGGCCGTGCGGCCAGCGCCCGCATCGCGTAGTCGTGCCCGAGCCGATATCGGCCCAGTGAGAGCGCCATGCGCGAAGCCCGCAACAGCGCCATCACGTGGCCGGGCTCCTGCGCGAGCAGGCCGTCGTAGGCCTTGAGCGCAGCAGCCCATTGTCCCTGCCGAGCGTAGTCTTCGCCCTGGCGCCAGAGCCGTTGCGGGAGCTGTGCGTTCATGCGCCCGCCACCGCGATCTTCTCGAACTTGATCGCGAAGGTGTACCGAGGCGCGTAGCAGATGCGGTTGGGCGGGCGGCCGACGTGCTTGATGGCGCCGTCGAAGATGACCAGCCTGCCGGGCCGTGGCTGGACCGCGCAGGCAACCTCGTCCTGCGCGTCGAAGAACATCGTCTCGCCGCCCCACTCCAGGTCCCAGTGTTCGCACAGATACCACAGCGCGGTCAGGTCGTGCTGGTCAGGCAGGCAGTCGGTGTGGGTAAACAGCATGTCGCCGAAGCTGGCGACGTTGGTGTAGGCGCGGTAAGGCCTGTATCCGAACGACGGCGTCGTGAAACCGAGTACGGCGCGACGGGTGATATCGAAGATCGGCTGCTGTGCCAAAGCGTCGAGCTTTATTTCGGTTGCCCAGTGCTTGTACTCGGCCGTTTCCGGACGCGCGACTTCGGTGCGCGTGAATGCGGCCCGCGACAGGCCGCGCACGTATTCGCCGACGTTGGGCAGATGACCGTCGAACACCCGCAGCGGGCGGCCATCGATGACGAGTTCACGACTGGCTGCCAGGGCTGCGGGGTTCGCTGTTGTCATCAGATGGTTCTCAGCCGGCCAGGTCCCGGGCGATGCGCTGCTGTTCGTCCTTGAGCTGCTGCGGCATGCGCGGACCGTACTCGTCCAGGTACTCGCCGATGCTGGCGAACTCGGCCTGCCATCCGGCGTGGTCGAAACCGAACAGCTTGGCGCGCGCCTCCTCGCCCAGCGTGATGCCGTCGAGGTTGAGGTCGCCATCCGCCGGCAGGTGGCCGATCGGCGTCTCGATCGAACCGGCCTCGCCCTTCACGCGCTGGATCATCCACTCCAGCACGCGCAGGTTGTCGCCGAAGCCCGGCCACAGGAACTTGCCATCGTCGCCCTTGCGGAACCAGTTGACGTGGAAGATCTTCGGCAGCTTGGCGCCGGTCTTGTCGAACGACAGCCAGTGGCTGAAGTAGTCGGCGAAGTTGTAGCCGCAGAACGGCTTCATCGCCATAGGATCGCGGCGCATCACGCCGACCGCGCCGGTTGCGGCGGCGGTGGTCTCCGAGCCCATCGCCGCGCCGACCAGCACGCCATGCGTCCAGTCGCGCGCTTCGAACACCAGCGGCACCAGCGAGGCGCGGCGGCCGCCGAAGACGATTGCGCTGATCGGAACGCCGGCTGGGTTCTCGGCCTGCTCGGAGTAGCTCGGGCACTGCTTGGCCGAAACGGTGAAGCGCGAGTTCGGATGGGCGGCCGGGCCCTTGGCGGCGTCATAAACATTGCCGCGCCAGTCGGTGACCGGCGTGTCGCCATTGTCGATGCCTTCCCACCACGGCTGGTTGTCGGCGGTGACGCCGACGTTGGTGAAGATGGTGTCGTGGCGGATCGAGGCCAGCGCATTCGGGTTCGACTTGCGCGAAGTACCCGGAGCGACGCCGAAGAAACCGGCTTCCGGGTTGATCGCGTACAGGCGGCCATCGGCGCCCGGACGCATCCAGCAGATGTCGTCGCCCACGGTCCACACCTTCCAGCCCTGGGCGCGGTAGCCCTCCGGCGGAATCAGCATGGCCAGGTTGGTCTTGCCACAGGCCGATGGGAACGCCGCGGCGACATAGTGCGTCTCGCCCTGCGGGTTCTCCAGGCCAAGGATCAGCATGTGCTCGGCCAGCCAGCCCTCATTGCGCGCCTGATGCGAGGCGATGCGCAGAGCGTGGCATTTCTTGCCGAGCAGCGCGTTGCCGCCGTAGCCCGAACCGTAGGACTTGATGGTCAGCTCTTCCGGGAAATGCATGATGAAGCGACGCTCGGGGTCGAGCTCGCCGATCGAATGCAAGCCGCGTACGAACTTGCCTTCACGCTCAATGCGCGCCAGGGCCGGAGCGCCCATGCGGGTCATGATGCGCATGTTGGCGACCACGTACGGGCTGTCGGTGATCTCCACGCCGCAACGCGACAACGGCGAATCGATCGGGCCCATGCAGTACGGGATCACATACATCGTGCGTCCCTTCATGCAGCCCGCAAACAGTGCATCCATCTGCTTGTGGCCGTCGGCCGGCGACATCCAGTGGTTGTTCGGGCCGGCGTCTTCCTGCTCGCTGGTGCAGACGAACGTCAGGTGCTCGACGCGGGCGACGTCGTCCGGATGCGAGCGGTGCAGCCAGCTGTTGGGGTGGGTCTGCTCGTTGAGCTTGATCAGCGTTCCGTCGGCCTGCATCTGCGCGACCAGCTTGGCATTCTCGGCATCGCTGCCGTCGCACCAGTGGATCGCGTCGGGCTGGGTCAGCGCGGCGACCTCGGCGACCCACGCATTGAGCGCGGCCAGCTTGCTGCCTTCGCTTCCCGGCGCGATGGCAGGTTTCGAGACGTCGTGGGAAATGGCATTCACGAAAAACATCCTCCAGCCCAGGGGGCTGTTAAACAAAAGAAAATCAGGTAGACGGGATCAACGTGGCCATCATGTGCTCGACATAGGCCTCGAATTCGTCGTGTTGCATGCGCGCCTGGTGCAGTTGCAGGTTCAACTGCAGGAAGCCGACATAGGCGGCATAGAGCAGGCGCGCGCGGTGCTGGGCGTCGGTGCGGCTCAGGCCGGCCTGGCGGAACGACGCCGTCAGGTAATCGAGCCGGCGTTCGGAGACGCGGCCGATGACCGGCTGCACGGCCGGGTGGTCCAGCGCCTTGAGCAGCTCGGAATAGATGACGTGCGACTTGAACTCATGCGCTACCAGGGTGAACAGCGCGCGCAGGCGCTCGCGGGGGTCGGGGATCGGCTCGAGCTGGCCGAACACGGTTTCCTGCTCGACCTTTTCCCAGCGCTCCAGCGCAGCGACCAGCAGCGCGTCGCGCGAGGGAAAGTGCCAGTAGAAGCTGCCTTTGGTCACGCCCAGTCGTCGTGCCAGCGGCTCGACCGCGACGGCGGCGACCCCCTGCTCGGCGATCATGTCCAGGGCGGCCTGCGCCCAATCATCGGCGCTGAGTCGGCCGGTGCGTTCTTGTTTGTTCTGGGCGGTCAGGCTCATAAGGTGACAATTTTAACCATACGCCACCGGCGGGAACAGTACGCAAGCCTGAGGTGGGTTCAGGCGAGGTTGACAGCGGGCGAGGAAGGTTACCATACTCGTCCGTATGTTGTGTGTTTGATGCAGGCGATTGAATGGCCACACCCCCCAGGGCCCCATCCCAGCACTCATCCACCGCCCCCATTTTCACCGCCGCATCGTTGCTGGAGCGTCGTCATGAGTGTCGTGATTCCTTTTATTGCCTTCCTGCTGGTCGGCGCGATCGCCGCCTATCACCGGCTGCGGCTGCCGGTCTGGGCCGCGCTGACCGCCACCGCGCTGGTCGCCTGCTGGCTGCTCGGCGCCAGTGGCACCGCCACATTGATTGCCGGCCTGGTCACCGCGCTGATCGCGGTGCCGTTGTTGCTGCCGCAATTCCGCCTGCCGTTCATCACCCAGCCGCTGCTGGGCTTCTACACCAAGATCCTTCCGCCCCTGTCGGAAACCGAGCGCGTCGCGCTGGAGGCGGGCACGGTCGGCTTCGAGGGGGAGCTGTTCTCCGGCAAGCCCGACTGGAACGTGCTGCTGAGCCAGCCCAAGCCCGCGCTGACCGCCGACGAGCAGGCCTTCCTCGACGGCCCGACCGAAGAGCTGTGCCGCATGGTCGACGACTGGGACATCACCCACGTCCGCGCCGACCTGTCGCCGGAGCTGTGGGACTTCATCAAGAAGAACCGCTTCTTCGGCATGATCGTGCCGAAGGAATACGGCGGCCTGGGCTTCACCGCGCTGGCCAACCACAAGGTCATCCAGAAGCTGGCCTCCATCTCCTCGGTGGTCAGCTCCACCGTCGGCGTGCCAAATTCGCTCGGCCCGGCCGAGCTGCTGATGCACTACGGCACGCAGGAACAGAAGGACTACTACCTGCCGCGCCTGGCCGATGGCCGGGAAGTGCCCTGCTTCGGCCTGACCGGTCCGTGGGCGGGCTCGGACGCCACCTCGATCCCTGATTTCGGCATCGTCACCACCGGCGAATGGAACGGCGCGCGCGTGGTTGGCGTGAAGCTGACCTTCGACAAGCGTTACATCACGCTGGCCCCGGTCGCGACGCTGATTGGCCTGGCCTTCCGCATGTACGACCCGGATGGATTGCTCGGCGACAAGCGCGACATCGGTATTACCCTGGCACTGCTGCCGCGCGACACCCCGGGCGTGGAGATCGGTCGTCGCCACTTCCCGCTCAACTCCCCGTTCCAGAACGGTCCCATCCACGGCCGCGAAGTATTCATTCCGCTGAGCCAGCTGATCGGCGGCGAAGCCTATGCAGGCAAGGGCTGGCAGATGCTGGTCGAGTGCCTGTCGATCGGCCGCTCGATCACCCTGCCCTCCACCGCCAGCGGCGGCGCCAAGATGGCGGCGGTCGTGTCCGGCGCCTATGCGCGCATCCGCAAGCAGTTCGGTCTGTCGGTCGGACGCTTCGAAGGCGTCGAGGAAGCACTGGCGCGCCTGGCCGGCAATGCCTATGCGGCCAGTGCGCTGGCGCAGGCCTCTGCGGCCGCGGTCGCCCGCGGTGAACTGCCTGCGGTGCCGTCGACCATCGCCAAGTACCACTGCACCGAGATGGGCCGCCAGGCCGCCGCCGACGCCATGGACATCCATGGCGGCAAGGGCATCATCCTCGGCCCGAAGAACTACCTCGGTCGCGGCTGGCAGGCCTCGCCGATCGCGATCACCGTCGAGGGCGCCAACATCATGACGCGCTCGCTGATGATCTTCGGGCAAGGCGCGATCCTGTGCCATCCGTGGGTGCTCAAGGAGATGAAGGCGGCGACGCTGCCCGATCCGGAAGAGCGCTTGCGCGAGTTCGACCGCAACCTGTTCGGCCATATCGGCTTCGCCATCTCCAACGCCGTGCGCAGCTGGTGGTATGGCCTGACCAGCGCCAAGATCGGCGCGGCGCCGGGCGATGCCTATACGCGCCGTTACTACCGCAAGCTCAACCGCTATTCGGCGGCGCTGGCGCTGATGGCCGACACCTCGATGCTGCTGCTCGGCGGCAAGCTGAAGTTCAAGGAGTCGTTGTCGGGCCGCCTGGGCGATGTGCTCAGCCACCTCTACATCGCCAGCGCCATCCTCAAGCGCTACGAGGACGAAGGCCGCCCGGTGTCCGACCAGCCGCTGCTGGCCTGGTCGTTCCACAACAGCGTGCACAAGATCGAGATCGCGTTCTCGGCGGCGCTGCGCAACTTCCCGATCCGTCCGATCGGCTGGTTGATGTGGATGCTGGTGTTCCCGTGGGGCCGCCGCGCGCAGGCGCCGAGCGACCGCCTGGGCCACAAGACCGCGTCGTTGCTGATGTCGCCGAACGAAGCGCGCGACCGGCTCGCTACCGGCATCTTCCTCACGCCCTGCGCCAACAACCCGGCCGGCCGCATCAACAGCTACCTGCAGAAGGTGGTGTTGGCCGAGCCTGTGGAACGCAAGTTCCTCAAGGCTCTCAAGACCAAGGACATCGAGGCGCTCAGCTTCCCCGAGCAACTCGACGAGGGTGTGCGCGAGGGCTGGATCACGGCCGACGAACGCAAGCAGCTGGAAGAGCTGCGCGAGATGACGATCGACACGATCAGCGTCGACGACTTCGACCCCGAGGAGCTGCGCTCGGCCGGCTATCGCTCCGCGCAGCACGACAGTCGCGCCGCCGCCTGATCGCGGCAATGTCGATGATCCAACACGACGGCGGGCACTGACCCGCCGTCGTCGTATGCGCCACCGGAGACTGCCAATGACCGCCCCCGTGCTCGCCCTGTACCGCCGCATCACGCGTTGGCCCGCCGGCCACTGGTTGTTCTCGCGAGCGGTCTGCCTGAAGGCGCCCTACTTCGCCACGATCGCGCCGCGCTTCGTTTCACTGGAGCCGGGCCGCTGCGAGGTACGCATCCGCGACCGCCGCCGCGTGCACAACCACATCGGCACCGTGCACGCGATCGCGCTGTGCAACCTGGCCGAGCTGAGCGCTGGCGTGATGACCGACGCCACCATTCCCGCCAGCATGCGCTGGATCCCCAAGGGCATGACCGTGGAGTACCTCAAGAAGGCGACGGGCACGCTGCACGGCGTAGCCACACCCGACGTTCCGGCGGTGGAATCCAAGGCTGGCTACGACCTTCCTGTCACCGTCGCCGTGACCAACAGTGCCGGCGACACGGTTTTCCGCGCACGTATCGCCATGTGGGTATCGCCCAGGCGGTGACGTTCAACCGCCGCGAAACTCAGAACTCGAACCGCACGCCCTGCTCCGCCCCGTAATCCGTCAGCGTGTCATAGCGACGGGTAAGCAGAGTGTATCGACGCAGTTGACTGCGGGCCGTGCGCGCCAATGCCCGCGTCAACAAGGCGCATGTCGCCTGCGGTGGCGCTGCGATCATCGCGTCACGGATCGCGAAGGTCGCTTCCCGGCCGTGGCGCACGTGGGTGGCCTCATGCAGTTCCAGGCTGGCGAGAAACCGGCGCCACTCCCTGACGGTCGGGCTGTTGCCGCGATCACCGTCCCATTGGGGCAGCGTCACCCGGATGACGGCATCCACATCCAGACTCTCCAACTCACATTGCCCATCGCGCATGCCGATGCGGTGGGTCCAGGTGATGCTCCAGTGCGTGGTCCCGGCGGTGCGACGGCCAGAGGTGGAGTGCGCAGGGCCATGAAGCTGCATCTGCACCGCCAACTCCCGCAGGTCCCGCCCCTGTATCCGGTAGTACTCGACATGCTCCTCGACCTGGACGCGTGCCGGCACTTCGGCACTGCCCGCACCGCATGGAGCCGTGCACAGGTACAGGCACAGCGCTTGCGCTCCCGGTGACCACTGCCATCGCGGGCGCGGCGCCACCGCTTCAGCCCAGGCAGACCGCGGCTATCGCGACCAAAGCCGGTACGCCTTGCACGAAGAAGATGCGACGGCTCACTGTCGCCGCACCGTAAGCCCCGGCCACCACGACGCAACCGAGGAAGAACAGCGCGACATCGCTGCGTGCCGATATCGCCGCCCACACCAGGCCTGCGGCGAGGAAACCGTTGTACAGCCCCTGGTTGGCCGCCAGCACCCTGGACTGCTCGGCCTGCGCCTGAGACTGGCGGAACACCTTCAGCCCGGCCGGTCGGGTCCACAGGAACATTTCAAGGACCAGGAAGCCAAGATGCAGCAGCGCGACCAGCAAGATCAGCACGGTGGCCAGCATCGACATGCGCGCGACTCCGAACGGAGGAAGTGGAATCCAGTCTAGGCCAATGGCGATGCCGCGTTGCCGGAGGACAACGCGACGACGTCATCCACCCGGCGCGCCATCGCGCAGGTGCCACGCCTTGAGCACTTCCGCTTCGCGCACCGGAGACAGACCCGCCTTCGGCTTGGCGCGACGCTCCTCAGGCAGGCCTCGCCAATAAACGAGGGTGTCGCGCACCGTGTCGCGCAGCGGCCGATAGGTCAGTCCCGCGGCCCGCGCTTTCGCGCTGCTGAGGCGACCGAAACCGGCGTACTCGCCCTGGGCCGGAATCCATGCCGGCATGTCCTGCCACGGCGACACCTTCTGCGCTTCCAGGAAATCGGCAGGCACCCAGGTCAGGCGCGAGGCCGGCGCCTTCATATCGCGCGCAACGTCCTGGCAGGTCGGCAGCAGCGCGCCCATGGTCAGCTTTCCCTCCGGCGCGTCGGCATTGTAGATGCCGACAATGCGCCGTTCGATGGTCGTCAGCAGGAACGCGGCCAGATCGCGCACGTCGATGAACTGCGTCGGATCGGCAGCGCTGCCAGGTGCGAGGATCTCGCCGCCGCGATCGGCGCGCGCCGGCCAATAGGTGAAGCGGTCGGTGTGGTCGCCGGGACCGACGATCAAACCCGGCCGTACAACCGTGACCCGACCGGGCATCTGCGCGTGTGCGGCCTTCTCGCACAGCGCCTTGAGGCCGCCATACGTCTCGCCGGTCACCTCGGTGACGTTGGGATCGGGCAATTCGATCAGTGCCGCCGACTCGTCCTGCCCCGGTGTGTCGTTCTTCGCGTAAACCGAGATGGTCGAGACGAGCACGTACTGGCCGACCCGCTTGCCCAGCAACTGCGTGGATCGTGTCACGTCGGCGGGAAGGTAGGCCGACGTGTCGAGTACGGCGTCCCAGCGTCGGTCGCCTTCGAGCGCCGACATGTCGGTCTTGCGGTCGCCGTGCAACTGCTCGACGTCGCGGTAGTTCTCGTCCGCAAAACGCTCGGGATTGGTCTTGCCGCGGTTGAACAGCGTCAGCGTGTGGCCGTGCGCACGCGCGGCTTCGACGAACTGAGGGCCCAGGAAGCCGGTGCCGCCCAGCACCAGGATCTTCAGCGGCTTGGCCGCCTTGCGCGCGTGGGCGGGCAAGGCCAGCAGGCTCAAACCAGCCAAGGCGGAGACGAGGAAGTCGCGGCGATCGGTCATTGGTTGGCGCCTTGCACAGTGGTAAGCGCGCAGCGTGCGACGCGTTCAGCGCGCGCGCCATGCCCCGAAGGTCATGAACCCGAAGGTCAAGAAGTGGCCGTCTGCGCCGGACCCGCGGGTTCGCTGCCTTCCACGCGTCGCGAGAGACGCCAGCCGATCGTCGCCGCCGTGAAGGCGGCCAGCGCGCTCAATCCGGCAAAACCGGCCGTGACCACGCCGACCGAGCGCAGGCCATTCATCGCCAGCGCGATGGCGGTGTCGCCGAACCGCCATACCGCCGTGTCCACCGCGTTCTGGCCCTTGTAGCGGATGCTGCGCGGGACGCGGGTATAGAGGCTGTGGCGCGCCGGCTCGGCCATGCCGTACGCCAGGCCGCGGCTGACGATCAGCGCTATCGCCACGGCTGGCATCGAGCCGATCAGCGGCGCATGGGGATCGGGCGCGAACACCACCAGGGACAGCACGCCGATGCTCACCAGCGCCCAGATCATGATCACCGTGCCTGGCCCTTTGCGTGGCAGCAGCCAGCGCGTGATGGTGATCTGCGTCAGCGCCGTCAGGGTGTTGGCGATCAGGTCTACATTGGCGGCGAAGCGCGTGCGCGATACCGCGTCGGTGAAAGTGGCACCGGAATAATCCGCCACCAATGCATAGTTGACCGTGCCGATGCCGTCAGCCAACAGCAGCAGCACTGCCATTCCGCGCATGAACGGGTCTGCAAAGATCTGCCGCAAGCCATCGAACATGCTGCCGCCGATGGCTGCCTCATGCGCGACTTCGTGCCGGCGCGCTCCATGCAGACGCGCCCAGCGTCCCAGCAGCACGATGCAGACGACCGCGACGCTCAGCAGGCTGGCCGACACCATCAGCAGCGGCGCCACGCCGATCACGTCGACCAGCGCGTGGGTCAACGCGGGGCCCGTGACCGCACCGGCGGTGCCGGCCACGGCGATGATCGGGAACAGCCGTTTCGACTGCTCCGCGCTCCAGATGTCGGCCATGAAGCTCCAGAACACCGACACCACGAACAGGTTGAAGACGCTGACCCAGACGAAGAACACCGTGCCCAGCGCGCGCGGGCTGAGCAGTCCTTCCTGCGTGAACAACGGTATGAACCCGAACAGGCAGAGGATGAAGAAGACATACACCACCGGTACCACGACCCGTCGCGGATAGCGCGCGACGAGGCCGCCGAACACCGGCGTCAAGGCAAGGGTGGCCAGGAACGTGGCCGCATAGAACCAGGGCAACTGGGTCGAGCCGACCGCGGCCGAAAGCTGCTCGCGGACCGGTCGGATGACGTAGTAAGCCGCCAGCACGCAGAAGAAGTACAGGAACGAGAGCGCGACCGCTTGCCACTCTCCGCCCTGGATGCGCCGGGCGGACACGCCGTCGTCGTGGCTGGGCGCCATGGCGCTGCTCCGAAACTGGTGGCGGCACGTTAGCCGATTTGGCCCATAGCGCCTAGCGCCGCGGCCGCCGCCGCAGCATGCGAGGATGCCTGCCAACGGGCGTGGGGAGCATTTGCTCTAATGGCGGCGCTTACGGTCGGCCAGCCGCCGGCATTACGGCTTCAACCGGCTTTAGAGGCGCAGGGCGCAGAGCGCGCAGGAATGGACGTGTTCGACTACATCATCATCGGTGCCGGTTCCGCCGGCTGCGTGCTCGCCAATCGTCTTTCCGAAGACCCGGACGTGAAGGTGCTGCTGCTGGAAGCCGGCCCACGCGATCGCCATCCCTTCATCCACATGCCCGCGGGATTGGCCAAGCTGAGCGCCATCAAGAGGCTCAATTGGGACTATGCGACCGCACCGGAGCCGCAGCTCGACGGGCGCACGTTGTGGTGGCCTCGTGGCAAGGTCCTGGGCGGTTCCAGTTCGATCAACGCCATGTGCTACGCGCGCGGTGTGCCGGCCGACTACAACGAGTGGGTCGCACTGGGCGCCGAGGGCTGGGGCTGGGCATCGGTGCTGCCTTACTTCAAGCGCAGCGAGCGCAACGAACGCGGGGGCGATGCGCTGCATGGCGATCAGGGCCCGCTGTACGTGTCCGATCTTCGCTATACCAACCCGCTCTCGCAGGTTTTCATCGAAGCCGGACGGCAAGCGGGTTTCCCGGTCAATCGCGACTTCAACGGGCCTTCGCAGGAAGGCGTCGGTTTCTATCAGGTCACGCAGAAATACGGTGCGCGCTGCTCAAGCTCCGTGGCCTATCTCGATCCGGTGCGCGAGCGCCACAACCTCACCATCGTCACGGACGCCCTCGTCAACCGCATCACCTTCGACGGCCCGGCCGGCGCGCGTCGCGCCAGTGGCGTGGTGTACACCGCGCACGGAAAGGCGTTTCACCAGCCAGCCGCCCGCGAGGTGCTGCTCAGCGGCGGTGCGCTCAACTCGCCTCAGTTGCTGATGCTCTCGGGTATCGGGCCGGCCCAGCAACTGCGCCGGCACGGCATCGACGTCATGCACGACGCGCCGCAGGTGGGCGAGAACCTGCAGGACCACCTCGACATCTGCACGCTGCAGCACTCCACCAAGCCGATCACCTACGACCGCGTCAGCGACGTGAAGGTCGCCTTCGACTACTACCTGCGCGGCCATCGTGGCGCGGGCAGCAGCAACATCGCCGAGGCCGGCGGCTTCGTGCGCTCGCAACACGCCCCGGACGCGCGCCCCGACATCCAGCTGCATTTTCTGCCGGCCATGCTCGACAACCATGGCCGTCATCGCCTGGCTGGCGACGGCTATACCGTCCATGCCTGTCCGTTGCGTCCGCGCAGTCGCGGGCGGGTTTGTCTGGTCAGCGGCCGCGCTGCCGACAAGGTGCGCATCGAGGCCAACTACCTCAGCGACGCGGAAGGATTCGACCTGAAGATGATGGTCGAGTGCGCCAAGCTCTCGCGCGAACTGCTGGCGCAGCCGGCCTTCGACGATTTCCGGGGTGCCCCGATCTTCCCGGCGCGCGACGATCTCGACGATGCCGGCCTGGTGGAGTTCATACGAGCCAAGGCGGAAACCATCTATCACCCGATCGGCACCTGCCGCATGGGCCGCGACGACGCCTCGGTGGTGGACCCGCAACTGCGGGTACGCGGCGTGCAAGGGCTGCGCGTGATCGACGCCTCGGTGATGCCGACCCTGATCGGCGGCAATACCAATGCCCCGACGATGATGATCGCCGAACGTGCCGCGGACCTGATTCGCGTCGGTTGAGTACGACTCCTCGCCGGCTGATGCCCGGCTTGGACCGGGGCTTGCGTTCCATCATGTGAAGGAGGCGTTCATGCGAGGGTTTCCCTGAATGCGCCGAGCCGGTTCAGCCGATCCCTGGTTAACTGCGACGTCCCCATCAAAACCCCGTAAAAATCAAAACGCTGAGGTTGGCTTTTCCCCAAAACCCTGAGATTCGGCGCTAGAATCGCCGCAATCTCAGCGCCCGCAGGCTGCGACCAATGAATCTCGACATGAACCCGCGGTCACGGAAGGCCTGGCGTTACGGCACTTTCGCCGTCCTTCTCAGCCTGACTCTGGGTTCGACAGCGCAGACTTCGCTGCGCTGGAACACGCCGCACCCTTCCGCGCCCTCGCACGCCACCGCGCCGCAAACAACAACGAGCCTCGCGCCCGTCGCGACTCCCGTGGTCGCCGCGGTCATCCCCGCGCGCGCGACGGCACCGCTGGCCCCGGGTTTCGACGTTCGCCATTTCGAAGGCATGGCGCAGCAGCTGGTGGCCAACCGGCGCGTGCCCGGCCTGGCCATGGCGATCGTGCACAACGGGCAGATCGTCAGCGCGCGCGGCTACGGCATCACCGACGTGCGCGCGGGGCAGCCAGTAGACGCGCATACGGTGTTCCGCCTGGCATCGTTGTCCAAGGCCTTCGCCGGCACCATGACCGGCTTGCTGGTCAATGACGGCATCCTGCGCTGGGACAGCAAGCTCGTCGATTACATGCCGACGTTTCGCCTCAGCGATCCCTACGCGGCACGCCAGCTCACCGTGGCCGATCTGCTCAGCCATCGCGTCGGCCTCACCCACAACACCTTCGATCGCGACCTCGAAGCCAACGTCGACTACCGCACGCTGACGCAGAGGCTGGCGAATGCGCCGATGAACTGCGCACCCGGCAGCTGCTACGGCTACCAGAACATCGCCTTCAGCCTGATCGGCGACGTGGTCTTCGCCGCGACCGGCGACTTCTACGGCCAGGAGGTGCAGCGCCGCATCTTCAAGCCGTTGGGCATGAACGACGCCAGCCTCGGCCTCGACGGCATCGAGTCCAGTCCGCGCTGGGCTCGTCCCCACGTTCGTGGCCGCGGCGGCTGGGTGCCGCTGATGCCCAAGCCGAGCTATTACCAGGTCGCGCCAGCCGCAGGCGTCAACGCCAGTGCCTCCGACATGGCGCAATGGCTGCTGGCCCACACCGGTCATCGTCCTGACGTGCTGCCTGCGCCGCTGCTCGCGACGCTGCACCAGCCGCTGGTCAACACCCCCAGCGAAACCCGCGGCTCCGCATGGCGTCGTCAGCGCGTTTCCTCGGCCGGCTATGCCCTGGGCTGGCGCGTCTACGACTATTCCGGCCACCGCGTCGTCTTCCACGGCGGCGCCGTGCAGGGATACCGCGGACTGGTCGCGATGCTGCCCGAGCAGGATCTCGGCATCGCGATCCTGTGGAACAGCGAAAGCTCCCTGCCCACGGGCATGCTGCCGACGATCCTCGACCGCGCGCTCGGCCTGCCGACGCAGCGCTGGCTCGATGTCGATTTCGAAGACCCGGGCCTGTATGCGGACACCGACACCGCCAATCCGGAAGGCAACGTGGGTTCCAGTGCCGCCAGCGCGAGCGCGTCTCCGCACTGACGTCCGTCCACTGCGCATTTCGCAGCACTCGGGCCGCGCTTCTGCGCGGCCCGTTTGTTTTGGGGGCCTGCTCCACGCGGCGGCCTCCATCACAAACTTCAGCGTTGGGCTCGAACCCAGACGCGCAGATCGATGCCCAGCGACACAGAGGGTCGTGCCGCAATTGTGGTGTGGCGCTCCATGCGCCCTCTGAGTGCACATCACGCGCCCGAGAGGCAATCGAGGGCAGCGCGAGCCCCATACGGCCCGGGATTATCAAAATCGCCTGAAGCCTGCTGATCGCGGCCCTCATCCTTCTGGGCAAGCGGGATATGGCCTGGATGTTCCCTTTCCCGTTTGCGGGAGAACGGGCCCGAAGGACGGATGAGGGATTCTTGTTCCGGCATGCTGCAGTTGAGAACAACAGCGCCATGACCTTGAGCCGGCACGGCACGCCAAACTGGGAGTTTGCTCCATCCGACCGCGAATACGTGACGGCTCCATGGCACTGCATTCAGCGCGACGGGTCGCATCAGGTGCCGCTGACATGCGTAGTACTGGTGAACATCGGCGTCCGCACCGGACTCATGCTCAAAAAAAAACTCTCCCCCCGCCTGGGCGCGGGGAGAGAGCTGTATTACGGCAATCGGGACTTTCTTTTTTTAGATCATCGGCGCCGGGGTGGCCGGCATTGCGGCGGCAACCGCCTTCTTCGCGGCCTTCTTGCGGACGGCCTTCTTCACAGCGGCCTTGCGGACAACCTTCTTCGCAGCGGCCTTGCGGACAGCCTTCTTCGCAGCGGCCTTGCGGACTACCTTCTTCGCGACCTTCTTGCGGGCGACCTTCTTCACGGCCTTGCGGGCACCGGCCTTCTTGACGGCCTTGCGGACAGCGGCCTTCTTGACGGCCTTGCGGGCGCCAGCCTTCTTGACGGCCTTGCGGACAGCGGCCTTCTTCACAGCCTTGCGGACAGCGGCCTTCTTGACGGCCTTGCGGACAGCGGCCTTCTTCACAGCCTTGCGGACAGCGGCCTTCTTGACGGCCTTGCGGGCACCGGCCTTCTTGACGGCCTTGCGGACGGCGGCCTTCTTCACCGCCTTCTTGGCGGCCTTCTTGGCAGCGGGTTTCTTCTTAGCAGCTTTCTTCATGGCCATGGTATGGCTCCTCGTCAGTAGTCGATCAGTGGTCTTTCGGGTTTACAGCCCAGGTCGAACCAAAGGAGCGGGAATCGGACCCGCCTCCAGCCGGCGATGCGCCAAGCGCATCGCAACGGATTCTCTGCATCCCCATCGCCTCCCGACGATGGGCGCCACGTCCGATCAGGACAGCACGGACGTGGCTGACCGCGCTTTGCGGCCAAACAAAAACCCGGCCCACCGAAGGCGAACCGGGTTTCAAGAAATCTGCCTTGTGCGATTCCGCAGGGGAAACGAATCCTGCTTCCACCGTTTTGAATGTCCGGGCGGAGGTCCGTTTAGCACTGCGTGTTGTCGCGTTGTCTTTGCTCACTCGCTTCCGCAGGAAACGTCTGCTGGGCGAAACCTAATCACGGTTTTTCGGACTGTCAACAAGTCCGGGGATTTTTTTTTGTGGTCACCCTCTTCCCGGGGGTATGCGGAAGGCGTCGAACAGGGCGATCAAACATGGCCACGGTTTTTCCGTTGCAGCGATGATCGAATAATCGGTTTTAAAAAAAGGCTTTATTTCAGCGCTCCAATACGCAACGCATTGCGAGTGGCCGGTTACTCGCAGGTATCGCCGCTGCGTTCCGGGACGCTGGCGCGGGGCAGAATCGGGGCCTGCAATTAACCTCGCTTCGACACCGGCCGATTTCGCGTCGCACAAGCCGATTTGCGCGAAAGTGCGCAAAGAAATTTCCGCCCGCGGTCATTCGATCGGACCTGTCGAAGCGATCGGCGCATCGAGATCGACATGCCTCGGCGACCCCGCGCGGCACGTGTCCGACTCGGGTCCGCACACGTATCGCAGTGGAAAGAACGTCCAGGGCCAGGACGGCGGACGCATGCCGATCAGGGTTCTGATCGTGCACCAGGCACCTCGATGCGAAGCGGCTCGGCGCGGCATCGCTCGACCGGAATGTGTGCGCCGCACCCGGGGAAAACATGCGGTTTTACGCACGCCACACCCCAAAAAAGAAACCGGCCGCACTGGGCGGCCGGTCTCGGGTGACGGCTGGGAAGACGGCTTAGTGGTCTTCGTCTTCCAGCAGTTCGGCGTAGTCATCAGGGGCAAGCAGCTCGTTGAGCTGTTCCGGCTCTTCGAGTTCGACGGTGAAGATCCAGCCTTCGCCGTACGCGTCCTCGTTGATCGTTTCCGGCTTGTCGGCCAGCGCGGCATTCACCGCCACGACCTTGCCGGTCACGGGCGCGTACACGTCCGAGGCCGCCTTGACCGACTCGACCACCGCGCAGGCATTGCCCGCCTCGACACGGTCGCCCACGTTGGGGAGTTCGACGTAGACCAGGTCTCCGAGCAGGCCTTGGGCATGGTCGGAAATGCCGACGGTGGCCTTGCCGTCACCATCGATGCGGACCCACTCGTGGGATTTAAGGAACTTCAGATCACCGGGGATTTCACTCATGGCGTTGGCCTCGAACTTTGCGGGGGACGGCTGGGACGGTGGCTAGTTTAGCGGCGCAGCCGCGCCGTGCGACAGGGTCGCAATCTCAGTCTGGTACGTAGGGTGCACGACCGCTGATCAAGGCCGCGCGCAGGGCATCGATCCGGTCCTGGCCCCAGAACGGCTCTCCATGGAGCACATAGCCCGGCAGCCCGGGCAGGTCGGCGGCGATCGCCGCCTGCGTATTGAGGTCGTACACATTGCCCACCTCCTGCGATGCCGCCACGGCCATCACGGCGGACGCATCGAAGCCGTGGCCGCCGAGCAGGCGCGCGACCACCTGTGGATCGGCGAGATCGAGGTCGTGCGCCCACAGCGCGCGGAACGCGGCGTCCATGTAGCCGGCCGGATCATGGCCCGCCTCGACCAACGCGATGGCGCAGCGGTCGGCCAGGGCAATATCGACGGGAAAGAACCTCGGTGCGAGGTTCAGCGGCAATCCGCGCTGCTCGCGCCAGCGCTGGAGTTCGACCAGCCGGTAACGCTGCCGCGCCGGCGCGCGTTGCCCCAACGGCAGCCCGCCGTTGGCGGCGAACAACTCGAAGATCCGCACCGGGCGATAGCGCGGCCTGGTGCCGGCCTCCCGCATCACCGAAAGCAGGGCCGCATGCCCGAGATACGCATACGGGGATAGCAGGCTGAAGAAATAGTCGACCGTCAGCACGGTCGGGGAAATGGCCATCGCTGGACGCCTCGCTACCAGTGAGTCATCAGAATCTGAAACCTGCACGATGCCCGACTACCCGTGCACACACGGATCATGCCAATGCATCGGGTCAGCAAGCCCCAAAGCATGAAGCCGGCTTTCGCCGGCTTCATGCATCAGTGGACAGTGCTCAGCCCAGCACGCCTTCCTGTGGCTGGCCATCGCGCACGAACGGGAACTTGACCACGCGCACCGGCACTTCCTTGCCGCGGATGTCGACGCGGACGTTGCCCGGCGCACCGGCCGGCACGCGGGCGAAGGCGATGGCCTTGCCCAGCGTCGGCGAGAACGTGCCGGAAAGGATTTCGCCCTCGCCGTTGTCGGTGAGCACCTTCTGCCCGTGGCGCAGCACGCCCTTCTCGTCCATGACCAGGCCGATCATCTGGCGCGGCACGCCAGCGGCCTTCTGCGCTTCCAGCACGCCGCGACCGATGAAATCGCGGCCCTCGTCGAGCGCGACCGTCCATGCCAGCGCGGCTTCATACGGCGATACGGCATCGTCCATGTCCTGGCCGTACAGCGCCATGCCGGCTTCCAGGCGCAGCGTGTCGCGCGCCCCCAGGCCCGCCGGCTTCACGCCCGCCTGCAGCAATTCGTTCCAGAACGCAACGGTCTGGTCTTCCGGCACGACGACCTCGAAGCCGTCCTCGCCGGTGTAGCCGGTACGCGCGACGAACACGTCGACGCCGCCCGTCGTGCGCGCTTCGCCGGCGGCGAACTTGCCGAGCTTGGCGATGGCAGCGCGGTCTTCCTCGCGCAGCAGGCCAAGCACCTTCTCGCGCGCCTGCGGACCCTGCACGGCGATCATGCCGAAGTCGGGACGCTCGGTGACCTGCACGTCGAATGCCTTGGCCTGCCCGGTGATCCACGCCAGGTCCTTCTCGCGCGTGGCGGCATTGACCACCAGGCGGAAGAAGTCCTCGGTACGGAAATAGATGATCAGGTCGTCGATCACGCCGCCCTGCGGGTTGAGCATGCAGGTGTAGAGCGCCTTGCCCGGCACCTTGAGCTTGTCGACCGAGTTGGCGACCAGGCGGCGCAGGAAATCGCGCACCTTGGCGCCACGCAGGTCGACCACGGTCATATGGCTGACGTCGAACATGCCGGCTTCGCGACGCACCAGGTGGTGCTCGTCGATCTGCGAACCGTAGTGGATCGGCATGTCCCAGCCGCCGAAGTCGACCATCTTGGCGCCGAGAGCGCGGTGGGCGTCGTTGAGGATGGTCTTCTGGATCATGGCCGGGCCTGCGTGAAGGGGAGCCCGGCATTATCCCAGATGCGGCGCGGCTTGGCCGGCTGGCTGCGCATACGCCGGCGCACGTGGCGCTAGCTGTCCACCTGCTGCACCTTCAGCGTCATGCCATCCGCGGCGACGATGCGCACCGTCGTGCCCGCCGGCAAGTCGGGACCCGTGACGTCCCAATACGCATCGGCGATCTGCACGCGGCCCTGGCCGTTGACGATGGCCCGCTCCAGCGGCACGGCGCGCCCGATCAACGCGGCCGCGCGGCGATTGAGTACCGGCTGATCGCTCCTGGGCTCGCGGCCACGAAACCACGTCCGGTACACCTGGATGGATACGAAGCTGAGCACGACGAACACCGCCACCTGCGCCAACACCGATACACCGGGCACCAGCAGCACGAACACGAACACCGCGGCTGCGGCAAAACCCAGCCACAGCATGAATGCGCCCGGCGCAAGCGCTTCGGCCGCGAACAGCAGCAACGCCACCGCGGCCCAGGTCACCGTCTCCCAGTTCCATTGCATGGGTCAGCCTCCGGTGCGCGGCAGCGGCGGCACGGCGCGGGTGGGCTGTCGATCCAGCGCCTCCTTGGCCAACTCGGCGATACCGGCCAGCGAACCGATCACGCCCGCCGACTCCATCGGCATCATCACGAACTTCTGGTTCGGCGCCTCGGCCAGCGCCTTGAACGCCTCGATGTACTTCTGCGCGACGAAATAGTTGATCGCCTGCACGTTGCCGCTGGCAATGGCGTCCGACACCAGTTGCGTTGCCTTGGCCTCGGCCTCGGCCAGACGTTCGCGTGCCTCGGCCTGGCGAAAGGCGGCTTCCTTCTGGCCCTCGGCTTCGAGGATCACCGACTGCTTCTCTCCCTCGGCTTTCAGGATCGCGGCCTGACGGAAGCCCTCCGCCTCGAGCACGTTGGCGCGCTTCTCGCGTTCGGCCTTCATCTGGCGCGCCATCGAATCGACCAGGTCGCGCGGCGGCTGGATGTCCTTGAGCTCGATGCGGTTGACCTTGAGCCCCCACGGGTGGGTCGCCGCGTCGACCGCCATCAGCACCTTGGTGTTGATCTCGTCGCGCTTGGACAGCGACTCGTCCAGGTCCATCGAGCCGATCGCGGTACGGATGTTGGTCATCACCAGGTTGAGGATGGCCACTTCCAGCTGGGCGACCTCGTAGGCGGCCTTGGCGGCATCGAGCACCTGGAAGAAGACGATGCCGTCGACCTTGACCACCGCGTTGTCCTTGGTGATCACGTCCTGGCTGGGCACTTCCAGCACCTGCTCCATCATGTTGATCTTGCGGCCGACGCCGTAGACGATCGGGATCAGGAAGTGCAGCCCCGGGTCCATCGTATGGGTGTACTTTCCGAAGCGTTCCACCGTCCACTCGTAGCCCTGCGGCACCATCCTCACGGTCTTGAACAGGATGACCACGCCCGCGAACAGCACTACCACCGCCAACAGCGTACCCAGACTCATGGTGTCCCCTCCCTGTATTGGGACCGAGTATAGGTGGAAGCCCCTCCCGTCGAGGCCGTGCGACGGTTTTGCCGGCCGCTGCATCTAGCTATGTGACATGCCACCAAACACCGACTCCACCGAGCCGTCGGCGACGCCCTCCTCCCCCCGGAGCAGTTTCGCCATCGACGTACCCGACGCCCTGCTGGCACGGGCGCGCGCGGGCGAGCGGGCGGCGTTCGAGCAGCTGTACCGCTGGTTCGAGCGGCCGGTATTCAACCTGGCCATGCGCATCGGTGGCGATCGCGAGGAGGCGGCCGAAGTGCTGCAGGAAACCATGCTCAAGGTGCTCGGCAAGATTGGCGAATTCCGCGGCCACCAGGGCAGCCCGTTCTGGGGATGGCTGCGGCAGATCGCCGTCAATGAGGCGCTGATGCGCCTGCGCAGCCAGCGCCGTTTCGCCAACGACCTGGTGCTGGAAGACGACGGCGCGCACGTCGTTGACCCAGGTCCACTGCCGGCAGCGGCAGCCGATGCCGCCGTCCTGACACGGGCATTGAATCAACTGCCATCGGCCACGCGCAGCGTGCTGTGGCTGTACCACGCCGAGGGTTACACCCACGAGGAGATCGCGGCGCTGATGCAGCGCACGCCGAGCTTCTCCAAATCGCAACTCGCCCGCGGCAGCCGCCGCCTGCGCGAACTGCTCGAACCGGAACAGACCGGATTGCAACGGGAGAGGGCCCATGCCTGACACTGCCCATCCAGACACGATGCCCCACGACTGGAACGCCGCCTTCGCCGCGCTGCCATTGGAAACGCCGCCGGCTGATGGCTGGTCGCGCTTGTCCGGGGCGCTGGACTCGCCTGCCGCCATCCGTCTCCCACGAAACAGGCGCAATCGCTGGCTGGCGCTTGCGGCCGTGCTTGCCACTGTGGCGGTGGTCCCTCTGCTGTTGATGCGCGAGCACGTCACTTCGGCGCCTGATTCTGACCTTCCCGCAACGGTGTCGACCGCGACTCCGCCGGCAGCGGTGTCCCGCACTTCACCTGACACTGTCGCGGCGGCAACGCCTTCGAATGCGATCGCATCGACCGCTCGCTTGGCGACCGGTGTGGCCCATGCCAGCGCCGACTTCGCCAATGCAGCACCCGTCCGCGCGGCATCGCGACAGGCCACGACCAAGCGCGCCCCTGCGCCTACGCAGCGTGCTCCATCGACGGCGGCTCCATCGACGGCGATTCACGACACGGCCTCGCGCCCGGGCACGGACGCTATCGCCAGCAGCACCTCAGCCCGCACTACCGCCGCCACGGTCGATGCAAGCAATGACCGCGCCGACACGCTGATGCAACTGCAGGCCGAATCGGCGCGACTGGAAGCGCTGATCGCCATGACCCGCGACGACCGCGTCGGCAGCGCAGCGGCGACGGTGATGAGCGACGAACTCGGCCAGCGCATCGGCCTGATCGACGCCGGGCTGACCCAGAACTCCTTGCCCCTCGATCAACGAGAGGCGCTGTGGCGCGAGCGCGTGCGCACGCTGCGCGACCTCGCTGGCGTCGAGACCACCCAACTCTGGCTCGCTGCGCAGGGCGAGCGCTATGACGGCGCCCTGGTCAGCGTCGACTGAACCCACTCAACCACGCAGGACGAGAACACACCATGAAGCTCAGCCAAGCCAAGCCGACCCTGATCGCCGCGTCGATCGGCCTGCTGCTCGCCTGCACCGCCAGTGCGCAGGACAAAGCCAGCGACCCCGATAAGGCCCGCGAACTCGCCGCCGCTCGCGCCGACCTCGACCGCGCCGCCAAGCGGGTCGCCGAACTCAGCCGCGAACAGGGCGGCGCCGAGACCTTCGTCTTCGAGCGCCGCTTCGAGTCGCATCCCGTGCTCGGTGTCGTGCTGGCACCGGATTCGGGCCCTGGCGTGCGTATCGCCGCGGTCACGCCCGAAAGCGGCGCCGCCAAGGCCGGATTGCGCAGCGGCGATCGCATCACCGCGATCGACGGAAAGAACCTGACCGACAAAAACCCCGAGCAGCGGCTGGCGCAGGCGCGCGAGAACCTGCGCTCCATCGACATCAAGACGCCGGTCGCATTGACCTACGAGCGCGACGGCCGCAGCGCCACGGTCAAGGCGACGCCGCAGCCAGGCGACCGCGTGCTGCTGGTGCGAGACCAGGACGGAGGTCCCGTGATGACCCGTCACATCGTCACCGGCAACGGCGCGGCCGACTGGAACGTGGACGGTGATGCGATCGAGATGCACGTGGCGCCGGTCGTGGCACCGCAGGTGCGCAGCGAGATCATCCGACTCGGCCCCCCGGGGAACTGCAAGGGCGACGATTGCCGGCTGCCGATGCTGACCGAGGCGTTCCGCTGGAGCGGGCTCAACCTGGCGACCGTGGACAAGGACCTCGGGCGCTACTTCGGCGCGGATCGTGGCGTGCTGGTGCTGAGCACCAGCACCGAACTGGCGGGACTGAAAGCTGGCGATGTGATCCAAAGCATCGACGGCAAGGCCGTCAATTCACCCCGCGAAGCGATGGCGGCGCTGCGCAATAAACCCGTCGACAGCCAAGCAAGCGTGACCTACCTGCGTGATCGCAAGACCGGAACGGCCCAGGTCAAGGTGCCGAAGCTGGCGCAACTGCAGTTCCCGCCAGCACCGCCCGCACCGCCGGCGCCCCCTGCACCACCGGCACCCCCCGCGCACCTGACGCCGCCAACCGCACCGGTGCCGCCCGCCGGAGTCCCGGCACCGCCGGCACCTCCTGCTCCGCCGAAGCCGCCGCAAGCGCCGGCTCTGACGATGTTGATCTGAGGCCGTTCTGAGATTGGTGCGCCTCGCCACGCTGCTCGCATCGGGAAGCGCGGCGGGATGACGATCTCAGCGCTTGTTCAATCGTTGATTCGGTTCGGTACAAACCCGGACGGGAATCACTTGGTCAGGATCAGCTTGTCGTTCCGAGTGTGGCGCAGCCGATAGACCTCGTCACCGTGACGGATCAGCAGTTCACGACTGCCCCGCAGCAGGGAGTTGCTCTCCACGGCACCTTGGAGCGGAATCGGTGCGAGAGAGGCGTGCGCGCTCATCAAGGAGGACGGGCGATCGGAACGTGGCTTCAGATGCAGCAGCGGTGCGCGCAGGGACATGGGCTTGGCTCGTTCTGGACGAGCCACAGATGATAATGATTCTCATTACCGAGTCAACAAACCGCTATGCGCGGACGGCCGCCTCGATGCGCTGCCAATCCGCCTCGCCCAGGCGCTCCACCAGCTCCAGCGCTTGCAGGTTCTGCAGCAGTTGCTCCGGTCGGCTCGCGCCCAGGATCACGCTGGACACATGCGGGTTGCGCAGGCACCAGGCGATCGCCAATGGCGCCGGTGCGATGCCCATCTCGCCCGCGTAATCGATGAAGCCACGCGCACGCGCCAAGCGCTCGCCTTCGCTGCCCAGCACCGTGCGTTGCAACCAGCCCAGCCCTTCCCGGCCAAGGCGGGCTTCGCTCGGAACCCCTGCGTTGTACTTGCCGGTGAGCAGGCCCGATGCCAGCGGCGACCAGATGGTCGTACCCAGGCCCATTTCGGCATACAGCGGCGCATATTCCAGTTCGACCCTTTCACGATGCAGCAGGTTGTATTGCGGCTGTTCCATGGTGGGCGCGCACAGATGGTTCGCGCGCGCGATCTTGTTCGCCTCGCGGATCTGCGCGGCCGTCCATTCGGAGGTGCCCCAATACAGCACCTTGCCTTGGCGAACCAGCGTATCCATTGCATGCACCGTTTCTTCGATCGGTGCATCTGGGTCCGGCCGATGACAGTAGTACAGGTCGAGGTACTCGACCCGCAGCCGCTTCAGCGCCGCGTGGCAGGCGTCGGTCACGTGCTTGCGAGACAGGCCCTTCTGGGTCGGGCGCGGATCGGATACTGCGCCGAAGAAAACCTTGCTCGACACGCAGTAACCGTCGCGCGGCAGACGCAAGTCGGCGATCACGTCGCCCATGACCTTCTCGGCCTCGCCGTTGGCATAGGTCTCGGCGTTGTCGAAGAAGTTGATGCCATGGTCCCAGGCCGTCGCGATCAGATCGCGGGCGGTGGAGCGGCCGATTTGCGAGCCGAACGTGAGCCACGCGCCGAAGGACAGCGCCGAAAGCTGCAGGCCGGACGAACCGAGACGACGGTATTGCATGGGGGCTCCTGGAACCGAATGCGTTCAGTTTAGCGGTGTCGCCCGCCCGGACCGGCTGGTAGAATGCGCGCACTTCCTCCTCCGGGGAGTAGCTCACCCGTCCATCGCCTTGTATGCCGGTTGCATGCGAGGAGTACAGCGGGGACCCGCGTCAACACACTTGGCCCACAGGCCATGGCGCTGGAGCGGTCGCAGGCTGAGGCCACGACCACGGGCAAGACCGAAGGCAGGCGTTACGCGAGCAATCTGGCGAAAGCCGGGCCGGGCCGCGTGGCGTTTGCCTTCGCGTCCACGCGAATGCCCGGCCCCGGAACTCTCAACATGGAAGCATTTCCCCTTTCCGCTGCCGCCGTATCGACGGGCGTGGTCGCGTTGGCCGAGATCGGCGACAAGACCCAGTTGCTGGCACTGCTGCTGGCGGCGCGGTTCCGCAAGCCGTGGCCGATCGTGGCCGGGATCCTGGTCGCGACCATGCTCAACCATGCGCTGGCCGGCTGGCTCGGCGCGCTGGTTGCGCACTGGTTGCAGCCGGATGTCCTGCGCTGGATCGTCGCCGGCAGCTTCGCCGCGATCGCTCTGTGGACGCTCAAGCCCGATACGCTCGACGACGGCGAAACACTGCCGGCACGCGGCGCGTTCATCGCCACCACGCTGGCCTTCTTCGTCGCCGAGATCGGCGACAAGACCCAGATCGCGACGGTGCTGCTCGCCGCCAAGTACCAGCCCCTATGGCAGGTGGTCGCCGGCACCACGGTCGGCATGCTGCTGGCGAACGTCCCCGTGGTGCTGCTGGGCAGCCGATTCGCCGACCGCCTGCCGCTGAAGGCCGCTCGACACGTCGCCGCAGCCGTGTTCGGCTTGCTGGCCGTCTGGGCTGCCTGGAAGGGAGTGGGCTGATCCCGATCGGCCACGACGCGCGCTATGCTCGCCGCAAAGCCTGACGGCCAGGGGGAAGCATGCACGTCGGCAAGCTGCGTGAAATCGCCACGGCCTTGATGGCACGACCCGACGAGATCCTGCTCGAGGTCGGTGCCGGCGGCGAGTTGCTGGTGGCCCGGCTGCGCGCCGTCATTGCCGTGGCATTGCTGATGTTGCCGCTGATCAATGCCGCCGGCGGCGGCGGCGTCCGCGAAACCATGATCGGGCTCGGCGGCGCCGTGTTCATCAACGTCTTCGCGCAGGTGTGGCTGGCGCTGGCCCGGCGAAGCCGGCAGTTACCCTGGCTGCCATTCGTCACCACCGCCTACGACGTCAGCGTGACTACGCTGATCCTGGTGGTGCTGGCCTTCCACCATCTGCCGGCAGCGCTGAACAGCCTGATCGTATGGTGCGGCTATGTGCTGGCTATCCTGCTGACCGCGCTGCGCAGCGACGGTCGCGTCACCCTGTTTGCGGGCGCCTTGGCCGTCGCGCAGTACGCCATGCTCGTGCTGGCCGTGTTCGCGGTCGCCTCCTCGCCGGAGCAACTGTTGTCCACCGACTACGGCGCCGTGACCCTGTCCAGCCAGGGGCAGCGCCTGGTGCTGCTGATGATCGTCACGCTGATCACGGCGATGGTGGTCTACCGCATGCAGCGGCTGGTGGAAATGTCGGGCACCGACGGCCTGACGCGTCTGCCGAATCGCATCTGGCTGCAGCATCGTGTCCCACGCCTGTTCGACCA
Organism: Lysobacter niastensis; assembly: GCF_031457115.1. Taxonomy (GTDB): domain Bacteria; phylum Pseudomonadota; class Gammaproteobacteria; order Xanthomonadales; family Xanthomonadaceae; genus Lysobacter_J; species Lysobacter_J niastensis_A. The sequence continues at coordinate 965,303 of NZ_JAVDVY010000001.1, read as the reverse complement.
CATCCGAGAGAACGGCGGCAGCCTGACGCTGGCGCTGATCGATTTGGATCACTTCAAGCGGATCAACGACAACAACGGCCACCACGCCGGCGACCGCGCGCTCAGGCACGTGGTCTCCGCGTTGCGCGACCAGGCCGAGCCCGGCGAGTGGCTGGTGCGCCTGGGCGGCGAAGAGTTCGTCATGCTGTTGCGCAAGCCGCTGGGCACCGCGTGGGAGCGGGTCGACGCGATCCGCCAGGCCGTTTCCGAAAAACCCTTCGAGGTCGAACGCGGCGCCGAACCGATGCAGCTGACTTTCAGCGCCGGGCTGGTCGGCTATCCGCACGAGGGACTGGACCTGTCCAATCTGCTGCGCCGCGCCGACCATCGTCTGCGGCTGGCCAAGCGCCAGGGCCGCAACCGGGTGATCGCCCGCGATAGCTGAACGACCGGATCTTTCCACCACCGCTCGCTGCTGCTTGCCGCTGCGGGGGGGCCTGGACTAGGCTGCGCCGCCGGCTGGGGAAAACTGGGCGGTACGTCCGTTTTTCCGATATGCGAACAAGATCAGCCGCGGCGCCCGCCGATGGCAGGGGGAGTACTGAGTGGAAGCAATCGTCCGGGTGGCCTTCGGCCTGTTTGGTTTGGCGGTGCTGGTCGGCATAGCCTGGCTGTTTTCCAACAACAAGCGCCGAGTCGACTGGAAGCTGGTCGCCACCGGCATCAGCCTGCAGGTTGCCTTTGCCGCGGTGGTGCTGCTGGTGCCCGGCGGTCGCGACGTGTTCGATTCGATCGGCCACGGCTTCGTCAAGGTACTCAGCTTCGTCGGCAAGGGCTCGGAGTTCATCTTCGGCAGCCTGATGGACACTTCCAGGTTCGGCTTCATCTTCGCCTTCCAGGTGCTGCCGACCATCATCTTCTTCGCCGGGCTGATGGGCGTGCTGTACCACCTGGGCGTGATGCAGGCGGTTGTGCGCGGCATGGCCTGGGTGATCACCAAGGTCATGCGGGTGTCGGGCGCCGAGACCACCAGCGTCTGCGCCAGCGTCTTCATCGGCCAGACCGAAGCGCCACTGACGGTGCGTCCCTACATCCCGAAGATGACCGAGTCTGAACTGCTCACGATGATGATCGGCGGCATGGCGCACATCGCTGGCGGCGTGCTGGCCGCGTACGTCGGCATGCTCGGCGGCGGCGATCCGGAAGCGCAGGCGTTCTACGCCAAGCACCTGCTGGCCGCGTCGATCATGGCCGCTCCGGCGACACTGGTGATCGCCAAGATCCTGGTGCCGGAAACCGGCGAGCCGCTGACCCGCGGCACGGTCAAGATGGAAGTCGAGAAGAACACCGCCAACATCATCGACGCCGCTGCGGCCGGCGCCGGCGACGGCCTGCGCCTGGCGCTCAACATTGGCGCCATGCTGCTGGCCTTCATCGCGTTGATCGCGCTGATCAACTGGCCGCTGGTGTGGATCGGCGACGCCACCGGCCTGGCCGCCGCGATCGGCAAGCCGACCGACCTGTCCACGCTGTTCGGCTACGTACTCGCGCCGCTCGCCTGGGTCATCGGCACGCCGTGGGTGGATGCGACCACGCTGGGTGGACTGATCGGTGAGAAGATCGTGCTGAACGAGTTCGTCGCCTACGCGCACCTGGCCGACATCGTCAACGGCAAGGTCGCCGGCGTCGCCATGACCGACGAGGGTCGCCTGATCGCGACCTACGCGTTGTGCGGTTTCGCCAACTTCAGCTCGATCGCGATCCAGATCGGCGGCATCGGCGGCCTTGCACCCGAACGTCGCCACGACCTGGCCCGCTTCGGCCTGCGCGCGGTGCTGGGCGGCTCAATCGCGACCTTCATGACCGCGACCATCGCCGGCGTGCTGACACACTTCGGCTGATGCCATGACACAGGCCCGCCGCCCGAATGTGGTCGTCGTCGGCTCGTTCAACGTCGACCACGTCTGGACGGTGGCCTCGCTGCCCCGCCCCGGCGAAACGCTGAGCGGCCACTACCACACCGGCCCGGGCGGCAAGGGCTTCAACCAGGCTACGGCCGCAGCACGGGCCGGAGCGAACACCCGCTTCATCTGCGCGCTGGGCAAAGACCTGGGCGGGCAGCTGGCACGCGCCCTCGCCGCGGCGGACGACATCCATCTGCATGACCTGTCCTGCGAGGCGCCGACCGGCACCGCCGGAATCTACGTCGATAGCGACGGCCGCAACTCCATCGTCATCGGCCCTGGGGCCAACGCCGAACTCTCCGCGGACTTTGTCGGCCAGCATGACGATGTGTTCTCCGCCGCTGCCACCGTGCTGGCGCAACTCGAATCTCCGGTCCAGGCGGTCGAAGCCGCGCTTGCACAGTCGCGCCGGGCGGGCGCGCTCACGCTGCTCAATCCGGCCCCCGCCGATGCGGTGGCTCCGGCGTCGCTGCTAGCCCTGGCCGACGTGATCACGCCCAACGAAACCGAGTTCTGCGCGCAACTCGAGCGCCATGTCGGCGAGCGGATCGATGCCGATGCGCTCCCCAGGCAGGATGACGCTACGCTGCACGCCGCCTGCCGCCGGCTGTTGCCCCATGGCAGCGTGGTGATCACGCTCGGCGCCGCTGGCTGTTTCGTGTCGCATGCGCCGGAGATGCTTCGCAACGATGCAGGCCCGTATTACCGCGTTCTGGCCGCCACGGTGAACGCCATCGACACCACCGGCGCCGGCGATGCCTTCAATGGCGCCCTGGCGGCCTCACTGGCCGCCAGGCCGGACGCGGCCTTCTCCGAGCACATGCGTTATGCCGTGCACTACGCCGGGCTCTCCACGGAGCGTGCCGGAGCCGCCACGTCCATGCCCCGGGACGCTGAGGTCCGCGAGCGCTTCGGCGCCTTTTGACACGCGATATTGCGGGCGGCGCCCCGCCCCTTTGGCTTTGCGGGACTGGTCCTCTTCGGAGGCAGGAGGTTATCGGACTGTTAAACGCGAATGGTTCGCATTAACATGACAGCCTGAACCCATACGGACATCCCGCGTAATGCCCCGTCGTCAGCTTCTGGCGAGCGCCCTGCTCGCCGCCCTTGTCTCGCCCGTCGCGCGCGCCGATGACGCCACCGAGCTGGATCGGGTCACCGTCTCGGCCAGCACGAGCCGCATCCCCGACTCCGAAGCGGCACTGGCCAACACCATCACGGTGATCGACCAGCAGCAGCTCAAGCAGCAGCTTGCGCTGACCCAGGACATCTCGCAGGTCCTGGCCAACCTGATCCCGTCGTTCTCGCCCTCCCGGCAGAAGCTGAGCAACAGCGGCGAGACCCTGCGCGGCCGCAAGCCGCTGTACCTGGTCGACGGCGTGCCGCAGTCCACGCCGCTGCGCGAAGGCGGCCGCGATGGGCACACGATCGATCCGGCGATGATCGAGCGCATCGAGGTGATCCACGGCGCCAACGCGCTGCAGGGCCTGGGCGCCTCGGGCGGCATCATCAACATCATCACCAAGCGCGCCCCGCGCCCGGGCGGCGAGTCCTTCCACGACATCAACGTCGCCGCCAGCACCGCGCTGCCGCACGAGAGCGACAGCACCGGCTATCGCGGCTCCTATGTATTCGGCACGCGCAGCGGCGATTTCGACTTCGTCGGCGGCGCTTCCTACGCCAGCGAAGGGCTGTATTACGACGGCGACGGCAACGCGATCGCCGTCAACGATGTCCAGGGCGACCTGATGGACTCCCGTAGCAACGACCTGTTCGGCAAGGTCGGCTGGAACCTCAGCGAAGACCAGCGGCTGAACTTCACCGCCAACCGATACGAACTGCAGGGCAACAACGACTACCACACCGTCAACGGCAACATCGCCACCGGCCAGCTGGCCACGTCGGCCCCCGGCGGCAGCGAAGGCGAAGGTCCGCGCAACCTTTCCACATCGCTGAGCGTGGATTACACCGACAAGGACCTGGCCGGCGGCTACCTGCAAACGCAGCTGTATTGGGTCGATTTCGAGGCGCTTTATGGCGGCACCGATTGGGGCGACTTCTGGGGCGACGGCCGCGATCCCCACTGGTTCGACCAGTCGCAGAACGTATCCGAAAAGCTCGGCGGAAAGTTCAGCTGGTCGCGCGGCGACCTGTTCGGCCTGCGCCTGCGCGCCACGCTGGGCCTCGACCTCGCACGCGACACGACCTATCAGGAACTGGTGCGCGCCAACATCGACTGGGTGCCGGAAACCACGTACGAGTCGTGGTCGCCGTTCGTCCAGATGGAATGGTGGGTCGCCGATTCGGTGATGCTGAGCGGCGGCCTGCGCTACGAGCGCGGCAAACTGGAGGTCGATGATTACCTCACCATCCCGGACCAGCGCACTTCGCCTGCGGGCGTGAAGGGGACCCGCTACCTGGTGGAAGGCGGCTCGCCCTCGACCAGCGAAGTGCTGCCCAATCTGGGTGTCGTGTGGGAAGCCACCGATTCGCTGAAGCTCTACGCGTCGTATTCCGAGGGCTACACCGTCGCCGACATCGGTCGCGTGCTGCGCGCCATCACCGCGCCCGGCCAGAGCGTGGACAACCTGGTCGATCTGCAGCCGGTGATCGCCGACAACCAGGAGATCGGCCTGGACTTCGACAACGGCCGCTGGCTCGCACACCTGGCGGCCTACTGGTCGGATTCCGACCTGGGCTCGCGCCTGGCTTTCGACAACGCCACCCAGTCCTACAACGTGGTGCGCGAGCGCACCGAGATCAACGGCATCGAGGGCAACGTCGCGTTCCAGTTCTCCGAAGCGGGTCGCGTCGGTCTGGGTTATGCCGCCACCGAAGCGCGCTACGACAGCAACGGCGACGATCGCGTCGACAGCGACCTTCCCGGCATCAATGTCAGCCCGGACCGGGTCACCGCGTTCTGGGACCAGGGCTGGGCCGAAACGGTCTCCACGCGCCTGCAGGCCAGCCGCTCGCTCGATCGCGATTTCGACCTGCGCGGCGTGCAGGTGGCCAGCTTCGACGGATACACCACGGTCGACCTGCAGGCCCGCTTCGCACTGCCCTTGGGCCAGTTGAACGTCGGTGTGGAAAACCTGTTCGGCGAGCAGTACGTCACCTACTACTCGCAGAGCACGCCACGCAACGACACCTACGTCGCCGGCCGCGGCCGCGTGCTGACGGTCGGGTGGTCGCACCGGTTCTAACGGCCCCGTTCTGACGGCCCCGTTCTGACGTACCAGCCCTGACGCTCCCTACAGACCTCCCTGACCGATACTGCACACCATGGACACTCGGGTCACCAACGCCATCCCGCACTCCCCCACCCGTCATCGGCGCCGCCTGCGGGCGACGCTGTCGTGGCTGCACCTGTGGGTCGGCCTGACGGTGGGCACGCTGTTCGCACTGATCGGCCTTGCCGGCACTGTGCTGGTGTTCCAGGACGAGCTGCTGACGCTGCAGCATCCGACCCTGACGCAGCACGCGCCCGTCGCCGACGGCCATGTGCTCGGTGCGCTGATCGAGCGCTGGTCGCCGGAAGGCCTCAACTCGCTCGACCTGCCGAGCGATGAGCTTCCGGTCTGGGAGGGCCACTTCAAGGGCGGCCGGCGCGCTTACTTCGCGCCGGAGGACGGCGCATGGCTGCTGACCCGCAGCCAGGACGACGACGCCGTACTGTGGCTGCGCGCGTGGCACACCAAGCTGCTCGGTGGCGAGACCGGCGAGAAAGTGCTCGGGATCGTCGGCTGCATTGCCTTGGGCCTGCTGCTGTCCGGGCTTTACCTGTGGTGGCCCAGGCATGGGCGCGTGCGCGCGCACCTGAAAATGTATTCCGGTCCGCCGGTAAGGCGATGGCTGACCTGGCATCGGACCACCGGCGCCGTTCTGCTGCCATTGCTGCTGCTGGCCACGCTGACCGGCGTCGGCATGGTCTATTCAAAGGCTGTCCAGTCAGCGCTGATCGCGATGTTCGGCGGCGAACCGGTTAAACCCTCCAAGACGCCACGCCAAGGCAAGTCCATCGATTGGGCGACGGTGCTCGATCGCGCCGACACCGCGTTGCCGGGTGCGCGCCTGAGCCGCCTGTCCGCGCCAAAGCCCGGCGACGGCACCATCGCGTTCCGCGCACGAGCCGATGGTGAGTGGCATCCGGTCGGCCGCAGCCTGGTGCTGATCCATGCCGACGACGCGCGACTGCTCAAGACCTACGATGCCACCGGCAACGGCCTGGGCTCGCGCATGAGCGATGCCATTTATCCGCTGCACACCGGCGCAGTCGGCGGCACGCTGATGAAATGCCTGACCGCGCTCACCGGACTGCTGCCGGCGTTCATGCTGGTTACCGGATTCCTGTTCTGGCGCCGCCGGCGCGCCCGTCATTGAATCAGGGCGTTAAACCCGGGCATTCCGGCGCGCCCGCTACAATGCGCGCCATGCCGGACCACACGCCGCAACCCGCCAGTTTCCGCATCGGCCCCCACGAGATCGCGCCCCGCGTGATCCTCGCGCCGATGGCCGGCGTCACCGACAAGCCGTTCCGGGTGCTGTGCAAGCGCCTCGGCGCCGGGCTGTGCGTGTCCGAGATGACCACGTCCGATCCGCGCTTCTGGAATACCGCCAAGTCGCGACACCGCATGGACCACGACGGCGAGCCCGCGCCGATCAGCGTGCAGATCGCCGGCACCGTGCCCGAGATCCTGGCCGATGCCGCGCGCTACAACGTCGATCACGGCGCACAGATCATCGACATCAACATGGGCTGCCCGGCCAAGAAGGTCTGCAACGCCTGGGCGGGTTCTGCGCTGATGCGCGACGAAGCCCTGGTCGCACGCATCCTCGACGCCGTGGTCCGTGCGGTCGACGTGCCGGTGACGCTGAAGATCCGCACCGGCTGGGCCGCCGACCAGCGCAATGCGCTGGCGATCGCGCGGATCGCGCAGGAAGCCGGCGTAGCCGCACTGGCGGTGCACGGGCGCACGCGCGACCAGCAGTACTCCGGTGTCGCCGAGTACGACACGATCGGCGAAGTGAAGGCGGCGCTGTCGATCCCCGTGTTCGCCAACGGCGACATCGATTCGCCGGACAAGGCAGCGCAGGTGCTCGCGCGCACCGGCTGCGACGCGGTGCTGGTCGGCCGGGCCGCGCAGGGGCGACCCTGGATCTTTCGCGAGATCGCGCATTACCTGGCCACGGGCGAACTCCTGCCGCCGCCTTCGTTGGCTGAAGTGCGCGACGTGCTGCTCGGTCACCTCGCGCATCTGCACGAGTTCTATGGCGAACCGTCGGGCGTTCGAATCGCCCGCAAGCATCTGGGCTGGTACGCCAAGGACCGGCCCGAAAACGGCGCATTCCGCGCCGTCGTCAACCATGCGGAAACCGCAGACGCGCAATTGCGGCTGACCCGCGACTACTTCGATGCATTGATCGCCGGCGTGCCGCCCCGGCTACCGGTAGCCGCCTGAGAGCGGCTGACAGCGCCCCGTCTCGTTCGCGCGCGGCGTGCTCACCGTCGTAACGGGCGTCGCCGCACAATGGAAGGCACCCGCATGGGTCCTCATCCCCGTGTGGGTCTCTACCCGAATGGGGTCGATTCCCGGGATGAACCCAACGCCACACGTGTGAGTCCGTCATGAGCGAGCAGTCCCGCAGCAACGAATTCCCCTACCTGCACGGCTTCTCGGCCACCGAACAGGCACGCCTGATGAAGCAGGCGCGCCTGGCCGAAGCGACCATCTTCCACAACATCGACTACAGCGCCGCGCGACGCCTGCTGGAGGTCGGAAGTGGTGTCGGCGCGCAAACGGAAATCCTGCTGCGCCGCTTCCCCGATCTGCATGTCAGCTGCGTCGATCTGAGCGAGCCGCAACTGGCCGCCGCCCGCGAGAACCTGGGTCGCATGCCCTGGCTGGACGGTCGCTACCGGCTGCAGCAGGCCGACGCCACCGACCTGCCGTTCGAACCGCGCAGCTTCGACGCCGCGTTCCTGTGCTGGGTGCTGGAGCACGTGCCTTCGCCTGCGCGCGTGCTCAACGAGGTCCGTCGCGTGCTGGCCCCGGGCTCCCCCGTTTACATCACCGAGGTCATGAATGCGTCGTTCCTTCTGGACCCGTACTCACCGAATGTCTGGCGCTACTGGATGGCGTTCAACGACTTCCAATACGAAAGCGGTGGCGATCCGTTCGTCGGCGCGAAACTGGGAAACCTGCTTCTGGCAGGCGGTTTCCGCGACGTCACCACCGAGGTCAAGACGTTCCATTACGACAACCGGGAACCAGCCAGGCGCAAGACAATGATCGCGTTCTGGGAGGAACTTTTGCTGTCGGCTGCCGATCAATTGATCGACGCAGGCAAGGTCACGTGCGACGTGGTCGACGGCATGCGTCACGAAATGCACCAGGTGCAGAACGATCCCAACGCGGTGTTTTTCTATTCCTTCGTGCAGGCGCGGGCCACGGTCTATTGACCTGGCGGAGTAACCGGCACGCCGGGCATTGAACTTCGACATGACTGTGGTCATGCATGACGCAAGTCATGGCCTGCCGTCGTTGCGGTTTTGCACCTGTGTCGTCGCTAATGGCCCCATCGGGACGCATCCGTGGTGCGGCCAATCTCGAAGCGACCTAATCCGCGCGATCGGCGCGGGCCGTGTGTCCGGCACAGTGCGTAACACCTGAAACTGTTTCGCTGGCAACTGTCCCGCGCACGCGCAGTCACGCAGCGCATGCCACCCATCAATTCCACGAACAATGCTGCGATCGGGATCTTTCGCAGATTGCATGCCATGCAACTGAGCTTATGCGTGCCAACGCAGGTCGAAAGTAATAGCACCCAATGGGCGATGTCTTTCCCCCCGCGCTTGTGAGGAACTACATGCACCGGGATCAGTCCATGTGCTCCTTCCCCCAACGTCCCGGTCACGGAGGCAGACATGAAAGCCAAGATCGCAGCACTCGTGGTCGCACTGGCGACCGTCGCACCAGCGGCCTGGGCGGCCGAGGAAGAAGATCCTGTTGGTGACCTGGCCCAGATCACCGGACTGAGCGAACGCAAGGTCCAGATGATTGTCGGTAACCGCAGCTCGTTCGCCGAGTATCCGTACACCTATCAGCGTTCGCTCGAGAAGTTTGTCGACGCGGTCGGCGAAGTCCGCTACCAGATGCTGATCAGCGGCCAGCCTATCGAACTGCAGGACGAGCAGGGACAGAAGGTCGTCTTCCAGATCCGCGAGAGCAAGCTCGTCAAGCTGTAAACCGCAACTTCGCAGATCGTTGAACAAGGAATCAGCGGCTTTGACCATCATTGACAGCCACGTGCCATAGCCGCTCAGTACCAGCCTGGTGCTGGGCGGCGACGCGGCGATGTACAAAGTCGTATTCGATGCCACATTCCTGACAACATCCGCAGCTTAGGTCATCACATGGCACCGGATCCGGTGCCATCTTCTTTCCAGAAGTTCTTTCCAGAAATTCCTTCCAGAAGCCCGAGCATGCGCCCCAAGGGGCGCTCATGCCGCGTGTTCTCATGCCGCATGGGACAACGTTGCTGGCAATATTCCTGTCGGCGGCAACTCCGCCAGCGTCTCGCCGGTATGCGCCAGCAATCGCAACGTTCCGTCCGGGTCTTCGGCCAATGCCGTGAGGCTCTCGACCCAGTCACCGTCGTTGGCATAGATGCAGCCATCGCGCCGCAGCAACCCGGCGCGATGTATGTGGCCGCAAACGATGCCGTCGAGGCCGCGGCGAACTGCATCGTCGATACCGGCCTGGACGAAGCGGTTGATGTAACGCTCAGCCGCGCCGCTGCGGCTCTTGAGGAACTCCGACAGTGACCAGTAGCGCCGCCCCATGCGGCGGCGCAGGCGATTGTAGAGCTGGTTGCCGGTAAGGATGCGGTAATACAGCCAGTCCCCGAAGCGCTCCTGGAACCCGCCGAAATGGGTGATGCCATCGTAGTCGTCGCCGTGCGTCACCAGCAGGCGCCTTCCATCCGCAGTGACGTGGATCGCGCGACGACGGATCGCCATGCGCGGTAATGACAGTCCACAGAACCTGCGGATTGGGCGATCGTGGTTGCCCGGCACGTAGATCAGTTCGGTCCCGTCGCGACGCAGCTTGTGCAGCGCTTCGATCACCCGGTGCTGCGCATTGCCCCAGGCGGCGCGGCGCTGCGCCATCCACCACAGGTCGACGATGTCGCCCACCAGATAGAGGCGATCGCAGCGCAGGCCGCCGAGGAAGTCCGCGAACTCGGCGGCATGGCAGTGCTTGGAGCCCAGGTGCACGTCGGACACGAATACCGCTCGACGACGCGGTGGCAGCCGTGTCGGCATCGGCGTCATAAGGTGGCCTCCGTGGACGGTGCAGTGCCGGTGTCCGGCATCGCCCCCAGATAGCGCTCGCGCTTCTTCGGACGCATGCGCTGAAGGTCGACTTCGATCAGGCCGTCGATGGAATCGCTGAAAGCCGGATCGACACCGAACGCGAGGAAGCGCGCGCCGCCCGGCTCGCACAGATCGGTGTACTGCTTGTAGAGCATCGGCAAGGTCGCGCCGAGCGCGTCGAGATTGGCCTTCAGCACATGGAATGCCGTCGTCGCATCCACCGTGTCGAACGCTGGCGGCGCGGCACGGTATACGAACGGCTGCCTGGAGACCGCGTCCTGTTCGGCGCTGCCGAAGTACCGCTCGTAGTAGGCGACGATCTGCTCGCGCGCATCGAGAGGCAGCGCGGCGCTGATCGACACCGGACCGAACAGGTAACGCACGTTGCGGTGGTGCGCCAGGTACGCGCCGATACCCTGCCACAGGTAGTCGATGCTGCGGCTGCCCCAGTAGTCGGGCACGACGAAGCTCCGCCCCAGTTCCATGCCCTGCGCGATGCGCGGTATCGACTCGTCGCTGTAGTGGAACAGCGACGCGGTATAGAGCCCGTCCAATCCGCGCTCGGCCAGCACACGGGCGCCCCGCGCGATGCGGTAGGCCCCGGCGATCTTGGATGCCGCTTCGTCCCACAACACGATGTGCTCATACCAGCTGTCGTAGACATCGACATCCAAGCGCTGTCCCGTGCCCTCGCCCACCGCACGGAAAGTCAACTCTCGCAGGCGACCAATCTCCTGCAGCAGGCCGGAGCCAGCGTGGAGGCGGCCTACGCGAATCTGCTTGCCGTCGGAAGTCTGGCCGAGCAGGACCATTGCCTCGATGCCAGCGCGCACGGTCGCCGGATCGATGACATCGATCAGCGCGTCCGGCGCGATGGATCCCGCAGCCTCCGGGGCGGGTCCGCCGCGACGCGTGCCGAGCGAGAACAACTCACGCCGCACCTGCCGCAGCAGATGCTCCGGATCGCCGTTGGCAGGCAGCGACAGCGGCGTGCCGATGCGCAAGGCGATCCGACGCGCCCCTCGGGCGAACATTTCGCGCGCCAGCAACGCGGTGCCGACGGGTTTGAACAACGCCGAGGCGCCGTAGAACAGCGCCGAGTTGCGCGCCTCGATGCGCACCGGCAGTACCGGCGCGCCGCTGCTGCGGGCAAAGCGCAGGAAACCGCGGCGCCAGCGCCCATCGGTGACGCCGCGCAAGCCCAGTCGCGCCACCTCGCCGGCCGGAAACACGATCACGCATTGCTCGTCGCGGAGGGCGGCATCGATCGCCTGCAGGCTTTCCACGCCTGGCCGTCCGCCGAGGACGCGCACCGGCAGCAGCAGGCCCGACAGCGGCTCCAGTGCCGATAGCAGGTCGTTGGCGATGATCTTCACGTCGCGGCGCACCTGCCCGACCAGATCCAGCAGCGCGAGCGCATCAAGCGCACCGGAAGGGTGGTTGGCGACGATCAGCAGCCTGCCGCTGGCGGGAATGCGCGCGGTCTCGGCCGGATTCGCGTGGTAACGGGCCTGCAGGTGGTCCAGTGCCGCCGAGACGAAATCGAAGTCGCGAAGACCACGACTTGCGTGCAGGAAGGCATCGACCTCGTCGAAACGCGACCAGCGGCCAATCGTGCGCAGCAACGGTCTGGCCAGCGTGGCCCGACGGCCCCGGAACCAGTGCGGAAATCGCTCTTGCAGGCGGCGTTCGAACTGCAGCATCGGGCGTCGCGGGTCACCCCGACGGGGCGTTTCGCCGCGCAGCCTGCTCTCCGGCGACGACAGGCGCGTGGCGGTTTGGCTTCAATCCGGTGACAGCCGTGCCCCCGCCCTTAACCCGGGGCAACATCCCGAGGCCGCACAATGCGCCGACCCGGCGGACCCTGTATCATGGTCGGCCATCCTTTCATCCGAATACGAGGATAAAGCCTCGATGTCCAGCTACCTGTTCACCTCCGAATCCGTTTCCGAAGGCCATCCGGACAAGATCGCCGACCAGATTTCGGACGCGGTCCTCGACGCCATCCTGGCCCAGGACAAGCGCGCCCGCGTGGCCTGCGAAACCATGGTGAAGACCGGCGCGGCCATCGTCGCGGGTGAAGTCACCACCACCGCGTGGGTCGACATCGAGTCGCTGGCGCGTCGCGTGATCAATGAGATCGGCTACGACAATTCCGACGTCGGCTTCGACGGCCACACCTGCGCCATCATCAACATGCTCGGCAAGCAGTCGCCGGACATCGCTGCGGGCGTGGACCGCAAGAAGCCGGAAGAACAGGGCGCGGGTGACCAGGGCCTGATGTTCGGCTACGCCTGCAACGAGGCCCCGGAATTCATGCCGGCGCCGATCTACTACTCGCACCGCCTGGTCGAGCAGCAGGCCAAGATCCGCAAGAAGAAGAACTCGCCGCTGCCGTGGCTGCGTCCGGACGCGAAGTCGCAGGTCACACTGCGCTACGACGCCGAGCACAATGTCGCCGGCCTCGATGCGGTGGTTCTGTCGACCCAGCATGACCCGGGCATCAAGCAGAAGGACCTGGTCGAGGGCGTGTACGAGCACATCCTCAAGCCGGTGCTGCCGAAGAAGTGGCTCGACACGCTGCCCAAGGGCAAGATCCACATCAACCCGACCGGCATCTTCGTGATCGGCGGCCCGGTCGGCGACTGCGGCCTGACCGGTCGCAAGATCATCGTCGACAGCTACGGCGGCATGGCCCGTCACGGCGGTGGCGCGTTCTCGGGCAAGGATCCGTCCAAGGTCGACCGCTCGGCCGCCTACGCCGCGCGTTACGTCGCCAAGAACATCGTCGCCGCCGGCCTGGCCGACAAGTGCGAAGTGCAGGTCTCCTACGCCATCGGCGTGGCCGAGCCGACCTCGATCTCGGTCACCACCTTCGGCACCGGCAAGATCCCGGACGACAAGATCGAGAAGCTGATCCGCAAGCACTTCGATCTGCGTCCGTACGGCATCGTGAAGATGCTCGACCTGATCCATCCGGTCTACCAGGCGACCGCCGCCTACGGCCACTTCGGCCGCAAGCCGAAGGAAGTCAGCTACGTCGACGGTGCCGGCAAGAAGCACACCGCCACGGCCTTCTCGTGGGAGAAGACCGACAAGGCCGACGACCTGCGCAAGGATGCCGGCCTGAAGAAGTAATCGGCGTCTCTCCCGCTTGCGGGAGTGCGCCTGGAACGACGGGCCGCCATGCGCGGCCCGTTTCCATTTCGCTGTAATCCGCCGCTCGGTTCATCAACGCGTGGCGCGGTGACGATAGAATGCTGCTTCCGGCCGCGCGACCTGCGGCCGACCGCGCCTGGCGCGGAACCCATTCCCCCGCCGAGGGGCGCTGCGACCGTGACAGGAGCCTTGATTCGCTCCCAAGCACGGCCAGGCTCGGCGGGATGACCGCAACAACGGCGCCCGCTTCAATCCAACGGAGCTTTGCCATGAACGCCGTACCCAAGACCTTCTCCACCGAAGGCGACTACAAGGTTGCCGACATCTCGCTGGCCGAGTGGGGCCGCAAGGAACTGGACATCGCCGAGCACGAGATGCCGGGCCTGATGTCGATCCGCAAAAAGCACGCCGCCACCAAGCCGCTCAAGGGCGTGCGCGTGACCGGCTCGCTGCACATGACCATCCAGACGGGCGTGCTGATCGAGACGCTGAAGGACATCGGCGCCGACGTGCGCTGGGCCTCGTGCAACATCTTCTCGACGCAGGACCATGCCGCCGCGGCGATCGCCAAGTCGGGCACGCCGGTGTTCGCATGGAAGGGCGAGTCGCTGGAGGAGTACTGGGATTGCACGCTCGACGCACTGACCTTCCCGGGCAACAAGGGCCCGGAACTGGTCGTCGACGACGGCGGCGACGTCACCCTGCTGATCCACAAGGGCTATGAGCTCGAGAACGGTTCCGACTGGGTCAACACCCCGTCGGGCAACCACGAAGAGCAGGTCATCAAGAACCTGCTCAAGCGCGTGGCCAAGGAACGTCCGGGCTTCTGGGCCGGCGTGGTCAAGGACTGGAAGGGCGTCTCGGAAGAGACCACTACCGGCGTGCACCGCCTCTATCAGCTGGCCGAAGCCGGCACGCTGCTGGTACCGGCGATCAACGTCAACGACTCGGTCACCAAGAGCAAGTTCGACAACCTCTACGGCTGCCGCGAGTCGCTGGCCGATGGCCTCAAGCGCGCGATGGACGTGATGCTGGCCGGCAAGGTCGCGGTCGTGTGCGGCTACGGCGACGTCGGCAAGGGCTCGGCCCACTCGCTGCGTGCTTACGGCGCACGCGTGGTGGTCACCGAGATCGACCCGATCAATGCCCTGCAGGCGGCGATGGAGGGCTTCGAGGTCAACACCGTCGAGAGCACGCTTGGCCGCGGTGACATCTACGTCACCACGACCGGTAACAAGGACGTGCTGACGCTCGAGCACATGTCGCAGATGAAGGACCAGGCCATCGTCTGCAACATCGGCCACTTCGACAACGAGATCCAGGTCGACAAGCTCAACACTTCCGGCGCAACCCGGCTCAACATCAAGCCGCAGGTCGACAAGTACACCTTCAAGGGTGGCAACTCGATCTTCCTGCTGGCCGAAGGCCGCCTCGTCAACCTGGGCTGCGCTACAGGCCATCCCAGCTTCGTGATGTCCAACTCGTTCTCCAACCAGACGCTGGCGCAGATCGACCTGTGGGCGAACAAGGACACCTACGAGCCCAAGGTCTACATCCTGCCGAAGAAGCTCGACGAGGAAGTCGCGCGCCTTCACCTGGAGAAGATCGGCGTGAAGCTGACCAGGCTGACCGACGACCAGGCTGCGTACCTGGGCGTGTCGGTGGACGGTCCGTACAAGCCGGAGCATTACCGCTACTGATCGCGGGCCACTCATGGCAAGAAAACGGGCGCTTCGGCGCCCGTTTTTTTGCCCGCCAGCCCGGCTCATTCCTCGGAACAGGATCAGCCTTGAGCGGCTCCATCGCGCGCGAAGGCGTGGCGTCGCCCCTCGTTATTTCCTTCATCGCGATGAAGCGATAGACTGTTGGCCACACCTCGTCTGGACCGAGCATGGCCTCCCCGATCAGCTTCGAGTTCTATCCGCCCAAGACCGACGAACAGCGCGCGCAGCTCGACAAGACCGCAGCCAAGCTCAAGGCGCACAATCCCGAGTACGTGTCCTGCACCTTCGGCGCAGGCGGATCGACGCTGAGCTACACGCCGGAAACGGTGGAGCGCCTGCACCAGGTGCACGGTTTCGATGCTGCGCCGCATTTGTCCTGTGTCGGCGGTACTCGCGCGGAGTTGGGCGAACTGCTCGAGCGCTACAAGACGATGGGCTGCCGCCGCATCGTCGCGCTGCGCGGCGACCTGCCTTCGGGCATGGGCCACCCCGGCGACTTCCGCTATGCCACCGACCTGGTCGATTTCATCCGCCGCGACCACGACGGCTATTTCCATATCGAAGTCGGCTGCTACCCCGAATGCCATCCGCAGGCCGACGATGCGCTCGCCGACCTGCGCCACTTCAAGGCCAAGATCGACGCCGGCGCCGACGGCGCCATCACCCAGTACTTCTACAACGCCGATGCCTATTTCCGCTTCGTCGAAGACGCGCGCCGCATCGGCGTAAGCGTGCCGATCGTGCCTGGCATCATGCCGATCTCCAACTTCACCCAGTTGCGGCGCTTCTCCGATGCATGCGGCGCCGAAATCCCCCGCTGGATCGGCAAGCGCATGCAGGCCTTCGGCGACGATGTCGAATCGATCCGCGAATTCGCCGCCGACCTGGTGGCCTCGATGTGCGAACGATTGGTGGAAGGCGGCGCCCCTGCGCTGCACTTCTACACGCTCAATCTGTCCAAGCCGACGCTGAGCGTGCTTGCCCGCATTCGATAAACCATCCACTCGGCGACACGCCGGTTAAGCAACCGGAACAGGCGTTGAACCAGGAATATCGCCGTGCTGTGTTAGTTCACGGTTAAGCGCGGCATGGGATTTCAGCACCTTGCGCTGACGCTTGCCGGAGCAGCATTCCCGGCATGGCGATGCGATTTCCCGCCGGCATGGCGATGCGATTTCCCGCGTTGAGTGCCACAGCCGTTCTCGGCGCCGTCGCGGGAAGCTTCGCGCCGGCATCGTCGCCGGCCGCCGAAATGCAAGCTTTCAGCCTCCAGCGCTGCGAGTCTGCCCAAGGTGAGGTGGTGTACACCGATCGAAGTTGTGCGGCCTCCGGCGCGCGGCCCACGCCACTACCGCATGAGTTGATCTCGCGCATCGTGTATGAGCCCGGGTATTCGGCGGCGTCGATTTCTTTCGCCGGCCGTTTCGACGATCCATCGCGGGGCACGGTGCCGAAGCGGCGTCCGCTCGTGGACGGCTGCGCGAGGACACCACGACAACTGTCACTCGACCTGGAAGGCGCGTGGGCGCTGCACGACGTCAATCGCCTCGCCGAAAGTTTCCACTGGGTGGGCATGAGCCATCGCCAGAGCCATCGCGTCATGGACCGGTTGCGGCAACTCAGCAACCAGCCCGTGCAGCGGGCCGACTATTTCAATGCACAGATCGGCCCCGCCGACATGCCAATGGAAGGAAACGCCGGCATCGTGCAACTGCTGCTTGCCAATGGCAGCGGAGCCAATGTCGTCGACCTGGACGTGCGTCGCTATTCGGGTTGCTACTTCGTCACCCTCCAGCGGACGTCATGACGATCGCTTCGTGAAGGGCCGCACTGTTCGCAGCCGGCCAGCGGGGCTAGGCTGAGTCCATGCATCGAACCTTGCGAGTGCTCCTGCTCCTGCTGGTCGCGGCGCTCGCGTCGTCGCCGGCGATTGCGCAGGTACGCCGATGCGTCAGTCCGGGCGGCGCGGTCGTCTTCACCGACCACGAATGCGCCGAGATCGGCGCCCAGGAGCAGGCCGCGCGACCCGCCTCGCCTGCCGCCAGCAGCCGCACGGCTTATCGAGGCTGCGCGCGCACCGTGCACGACCTGATGTACGAGATGACCAGCGCCTTCGACGCGCACGACGCCAACCGCCTTGCAGGCGTCTATCACTGGGCCGGCATGTCCGGAAGCAGTGCCTACTCCATCCTGGATCGCCTCGACGCGATGGTGCAGCGACCACTGGTCGACCTGGTTCCGGTGATGCCCGACTCGCCGACCAGCGAAGGGGCCGCGGATGTGGGCGAGGCGGCCACCCGCGTGGATGGGGAGTACTACCCGCAGACCAGTGTCCGTTCGACGCCGGTCGCTTTGCGCGTCGAGCAGACCCAGGCCAACGGCATCACGCCCTCGCGCACTGTATTCGGCCTGCGCAAGCACCTGGGCTGCTGGTGGGTCCAGCTGTAGGGCGGTGCCCTTGGCGCCTCGGTGCCGTGCGGGCGAGCACACGGCGTTTTTCGTGCCCGCCGCCGTGCCCAGTCACGGGTCTTTGCCGACGAGGCCCAGTAAACTAGCGGGCTTCCGTATCGTCATCCCCCGAGAGTCCGGCATGAGCATGCAATACCCCGAATGGATCTGGCACAACGGCGCCATCAAGCATTGGGCCGAAGCCACCACCCACGTGATGTCGCATGCCCTGCACTACGGCTCGTCGGTCTTCGAAGGCATCCGCACCTACCAGACGCCCAACGGCCCGGTGATTTTCCGCCTGACCGACCACAACACGCGCCTGTTCGCCTCGGCCAAGATCTACGACATGGCGATGCCCTACACGGTGGAGCAGGTCAACCAGGCCTGCCGCGACGTCATCCACGCCAACAACAACACCACCGACTATCTGCGCCCGGTTGCCTACCGCGGCCTCGGCGGCTTCGGCCTGTCGGCGGACACGCCGACCGACCTGGCGGTGGCGACCTGGAAGATGGGCCAGTACCTAGGCGCCAGCGTGCTCGAACAGGGCATCGACGCCTGCGTGTCGAGCTGGCAGCGCTTCGCGCCGAACACCCTCCCGGCCGGCGCCAAGGCCGGTGGCAACTACCTGTCCGGCCAGCTGGTCGCGCGCGAGGCGCGCCGCCTGGGCTTCGGCGAGGGCATCGCGCTGGCCTCCACCGGCCTGCTCAGTGAAGGCGCAGGCGAGAACCTGTTCCTGGTGTTCGAAGGCGCCCTGCACACCACGCCGGTCAGCGCCGCGCTGCTCAACGGCATCACCCGCAACACCATCATCACCCTGGCCCGCGACGCCGGTGTCGAGGTGGTCGAGCGCGA
Organism: Lysobacter niastensis; assembly: GCF_031457115.1. Classification (GTDB taxonomy): domain Bacteria; phylum Pseudomonadota; class Gammaproteobacteria; order Xanthomonadales; family Xanthomonadaceae; genus Lysobacter_J; species Lysobacter_J niastensis_A. The sequence continues at coordinate 946,791 of NZ_JAVDVY010000001.1, read as the reverse complement.
CCTGCCGCGCGAATACCTGTACCTGTGCGATGAGCTCTTCATGTGCGGCACAGCGGCGGAAATCACCCCGATCCGCTCGGTCGACGGTCGCCAGGTCGGCACCGGCAAGCCCGGGCCGGTCACCCGCCGCGTCCAGGAGCTGTTCTTCGGCCTGTTCGAAGGCAAGACGCCGGACAAGCGCGGCTGGCTGGAAGCGCTGTAAGGCGCATGCGCCGGAGGCGTCACGCCTCCGGCTTCGTCTTCGCCGGAGGCCGGGCCTCGAAGGTGAGCGTGGCCACGACGCCGCGCTGTTCGCCCGGCCGAACCCGCACGTCCCACCGGTAAAGGTCGCAGAGCCGGCGAACGATCGACAAGCCGATGCCGCCGCCTTGCGAGTGCCCTGCATGGGTGCCGCGATAGCCGCGCTCGAACAGCTTGGCCGCGTCCTCCTGGCTGAGGCCAGGGCCGGAATCGATCACTTCGACCGAGCGCCCGCCCAGCCACACCACGACTTCGCCCTGGGTGGTGTACTTCACCGCGTTGCCGACCAGGTTACCCAGGGCCACCGCCACGGCGGCCTCAGGGGCGTCCACTACCAGCCCACGCTCGCCTTCGACCCGCAACTCGAGCGGCTTACCGCCCAGCTGGGCCCGATGTGCGTCGAGCAGTTGCTCGGCCAGCTTGCCTACGTCGGTCGCGCCATGTCCGCGCTCGTTGCGCGACAGCAGCAACAGCGCGCTGATCAGATCGGTGCATTGTTGCTCCGCACGCTGGATGCGCAGCAACCGGGTGCGGGTCTTGTCGTCGAGTTCGGGACGCGACAGCAGCAGTTCCACGGCGCCCCTGATCACCGCCAGCGGCGTACGCAGTTCGTGGCTGACGTCGGCATTGAACTCGCGGTCGCGCTGGACCACTTCGGTCAGGCGCTCGGCGTAGTCGTCCAGCGCCTCGGCCAACTGGCCCACCTCGTCGTCGGGGAAGTGCTGGGCCAAATTCTCCGGCTCGGAACTGCGGCCGGAACGCTTGAGGCGCCTGGCCAGTTCCGACACCGGACTCATCACGCGCGAGGCAGACCACCAGCCCACCACCAGCGACAGCAGCGTGAATACGACGACCGAGCCGTAGATGGCGCGATTGAACTTTTCCTCGCCGTGGGTGGCCTGCGACATGTCGTAGGCCAGGAAGAACCACGCCTTGGGTGTCTTGCGCACGGCCAGCTTGTAGGCGAACGGATCGCCGTCGGCACCGACACCGGTCATGCCGTAGATGCCGTCGCGCAGCTCATACCATTCCGGCCAGTTGACCCGCACCGAGTCGAAGTTCTCGGGCGTATAGACATAGGCGCGAATCTGGTCGACCGCGAATTGCGGATTGTCCGGGTTCTGCTCGAACTGGCGCGCTGCCTGTTCGATATTGCGATTCATCACGTCCTCGACCAGCTGGTTCTCCACGCGGGTGCGTGTCCAGTTGGTCGCCCACGCAAACAGCGCGGTCAGGCCGAAGCCGAGCAGGACGAAGGCGAGGATGATGCGGCTGCGCAGCTGCCGCCGATAGCGCATCCTGCGCCTGGTCGGCGCGGGCTCCCCCGTCTGCGCCACGCGCTTATCCGTGGTCGGGAGCGGCGATGCGGTAACCGATGCCATGTCGGGTCTGGATCAGGGGCACTTCGAAGGGTTTATCCACCACCGCGCGCAAGCCATGGATATGTACGCGCAGGCTGTCTGAATCGGGCAACTCCTCGCCCCACACGCGGGTTTCCAATTCCTGGCGCGTCACCACCGCCGGAGCGGCTTCCATCAGTGCCTGCAGGATCTTCAACGCGGTCGGGTTGAGCTGCAGCAGCTTGCCCTGCCGGCGCACTTCCAGCGTGTCGAGGTTGTATTCGAGATCGCCCGCGGTCAGCACGCGCGTCTGCACGCCGCGACCGCGACGCGACAGCGCGTTCAGTCGAACTTCGACCTCCTGCAGCGCGAACGGCTTGATGAGGTAGTCGTCAGCGCCGGAATCAAAACCAGCCAGCTTGTTGTCCAGGCTGTCGCGCGCGGTCAGCATCAGGACGGGCGTCTGCTTGCGCGCCTCGTTGCGCAGCTTGCGACAAACCTCCAGCCCATCCAGGCCCGGCAGGTTCAGATCCAACACGATCGCATCGAAGTCGTGCACCACCGCCAGATGCAGGCCAGTGATGCCATCGGCGGCGAAATCTACGGTGTGGCCCCGGTCCTCGAGAAAGTCTCCGAGGTTGGCGGCGATGTCCTGGTTGTCTTCGATGACGAGAATGCGCATGGGACCTTCCTGATTGTTGGCCTTCGACCCCGCAGGTGCGGCGAGGTTCCGGCAGCGACGCCAGAGATGCGGACTAAACGTTAAGACTAAACGTTAAGACGGCAATCGTCGCCATCGCGTTAGTACCCCTGATCGCACGCGCCGATTGCTCGCCGCTCAACATGCGGCTGCCCAACATCGGGAGCGAACGGCGCACAAAACAAAGGCCCAAGGCGGGGCCACCGCGCCTGGGCCAAAAAGGTATTGCCCCGATTACCGTAGGCTGCTTCCGACCAGGATCGACTGAACTTGGAAGTGGCAGTGCTGCGGCAGTGCTTAAGCTACGCCGGAATCGATTAAGCCGTTGTTAAATCCGGCGGTTAAATATTCGTTAAACGAGCAGATCCTGATCAACGGCGGCCACCGCTGATGGCCGGATATTGCCGACAATATCGGCTAAACAGCCGACATCTTCGCCATATTTCGTTAAATTAACGAACCGCGGCGTGCTTGCTCGGCTTCCGACCGACGTGTTGGGCGACGTAGCGGATGATTTCGGACGCCACATCTACCCCACTGGCCTCCTCGATCCCCTCCAGCCCTGGCGACGCGTTGACCTCGAGCACCAGCGGGCCGCGGTTGGAGCGGATCAGATCGACGCCCGCCACGCCCAGGCCCAGCACCTGCGCCGCGCGAACCGCGACCTCCTGTTCGGCTGCACTGGCCCGCACTCCCTTGGCCGTGCCGCCGCGATGCAGGTTGGATCGGAAGTCGCCCTTCGGCGCCTGCCGTTTCATCGCGGCCACCACACGTCCGCCGACCACGAAGCAACGAACGTCGGCGCCCTTGGCTTCGTCGATGAACTCCTGCACCAGGAAGTTCGCATACAGGCCACGCAGCGCCTCGATGACGCCGCGCGAAGCCGATGGTTTCTCGGTGAGCATCACGCCCGCGCCTTGCGTGCCCTCGTTCAGCTTGATCACATGCGGCGGCGGGCCAAGCATCGTCAGAAGATCCTGCGTGTCGTCGGGGTTGTCGCCGAACACCGTGATCGGCAGGCCGATTGCTTCCGCGGCCAGTAACTGGTGACAGCGCAGCTTGTCGCGAGCGCGCAGGATCGCGTCGGATGGGTTGGGGGTGTAGCTGCCCATCAGCTCGAACTGGCGCAGCACCGCCGACCCGTAGCGGGTGATCGAAGCGCCCACGCGCGGGATCACCGCGTGGTAGCCGGAAATCGGCAGGCCTTTGTAGCGCATGGCAAAGCCGTCGCTGGCGATGCGCATGTAACAGCGCAGCGGATCCAAGGTCCGGACGCTATGGCCGTGGTCGCGCGCGGCCTCTACCAGGCGGCGGGTCGAATAGAGCTTGGTGTTGCGCGAGAGGATGGCCAGTTTCATCGAAGCGAATTCAGATTGGAGACACCGACAGCCCCGAGGGGCTGGCGTCCATGGAGGAAGGAACGCGCCGGATCGACGGTATAGACCCTGGCCAACGCCGTGCGTCCCAGCAGCAACGGGAACAGCATGCCGCGCCGGTCAGACAGATTGATTTCAATCTCGCGCTCCACGCCGGCCAACGACAGTGTTGTGTGCAGGAACACGCGCCGCGTGCAGTGTCCGCCCGAGTCGGTCACCTCGCGCTCGTCGAAGATCGGCGCCGCCGCCTCGACGGTGCCGGCTCCGTGGCCGGGACTGAACCGGAAGCCCACCCACGGCGCGCCGTGTTCCCGGAAGTACCACTGCGCATCGACATGCAGCGCCGAACTGCGCGCCCCACTGTCGACCTTGGCGCGCAGGCGGCCGACGCCGAGCTCCGGCAGGGCCACCCATTCACGCCAACCGAGCACGATCTTCGTCGCCATCGCGCCTCCTGGGCCCGAGCCTGTCAAAGGCAAAACGGCGGCCACTGTAAAGCAGGCCGCCGTTGCAGTGTGTAGAGAAGGCCAAGACCCTGGCCGACCGCATCTGCAAGCTCGTCGTCGCGGCCAGCATACAAGCAGTCCGGGGGATGCGGGCGTTAGGATTTCGTAGTGTCCGGCGTGTTCTTCAGCCGCGGTGCCAATCTAGATCGGCCCGCTCCGACCGCAATGAACGGGTGAATTGAAGTCGTCCGCTTTGATAGCGTGGGCGCGGCTGACAATTCATTCCAGCCGCATAGCGGCTCGGCTCAATTCAGGCGTCAGGCATCAAGAGATAAATCCATGCGCGTCGAACTTGCTCTCTTTGAGGGGGATGAGCTGCTGGGCCGCAATGACGTTTGCGTCGGTGCCGTACAGCTCGTCAGTAGCTTCCCCTGTTTCAGGCCACCCATCGGCTGGGCCAAGATAGGGCGGACATTGTTCTGTCCAACTTTCCTGCTCACATCGGCCTCAACACAATCACGCTCGACATGCCAATCCATGAGTCCACTGGGCAGGTACACGCTGGCCTTCTAGCCGGCTTGATGCCTGAAAATTCATTCAAGCCGAAGCTGCTTAGCGGTTCGGCCTTCAGGCATTAGGCTCCAATGAAGCGTCTGATCCGGGTGCCTCTATACATCGCCGCCATCGCCGCCATCGACGCGGCGACATGGTTCACCCTCACAGGCAATCTTCGTGCGGGCGTTTATCCAACCACTGCGGACACGATCGCCATCCCACTAGCAGAGGCGGCAACGAGCACCATCATTGCGGGATCCCTTGTGCTCGCCACGCTCCTGTTGAGCGTCCCGGAATGGTCGTTCCGGAAAGCCGCCTTGTCCCGCAGTTGGGCCATCGCGCTTGGCTGCATTTTCTTCCTGTGCTATCTGGCCGCTCTGGTCTTCTTCCTGCTTTGGGGGTGGGATTGGTTCACACCTCATCACTACCCAATAGCAGCGACATGCGGGTTGGCCGCCGCGCTCGTTGCGTTCTTTGGCGGCACTGACCTGGATCGGTTACTGCCTAACAATTCATTCAAGCCGTAATAGAACCGACGAGGCCCGCTTTCGCGGGCCTCGTCATTTGCATCTGGAGCGGGTGATGGGAATCGAACCCACGCTAGCAGCTTGGGAAGCTGCAGTTCTACCATTGAACTACACCCGCGTTTCGCATCCAGTCTAAGCCGGCTGCGGGAGGCTGGCAACGCGGCGCCGCCGGGGCGACGCCGCGTCGAGGCTACTTAAAACGTGCCGTTCATGCTGACGAAGATCGTCGCGTCGTTGCCGCCCTTCTGGCCGACCGTGAGCGCGGTGCCGATGTCGGCGCCCATGCCGAAGACCTGCGTGCGCGCACCGAAGGTGAGCGTGCCGTAGTTCTGGTCGAACTCGATGCCCGGCACGGCGTACGGCGCCAGGCCCGGCATCGAGCGCAGCTGCGCGAACACCTGATCCTCCTCGTCCTCGAACTCGTGGTCGTAAGTCAGGCGCGCGTACGGCTGCAGGTCGCCGAGTTCGGCACGCAGCTGCCAGCCGACCGACCCGATCAGCGAGTCGTACTTCTGGTCGAGGAAGGTCAGCGCGGTGGATTCGGTGCTGTTCTCGTCGTAGCCGTCGATGTCGATGCTCTGCGAGACCACCGAGATCACCGGGCCGTGCTTGAGCGTGCCGGCTTCGAAGTCCCAACCTGCGCTGGCGGCCAGGCTGAGGTTACTGCCGTCCGGCGAGCCGCTGTGCGTGCGCGTGACCGAGCCGAGCTTCACGTCGCGGTCGACGTCATAGCTCAACCAGGTGTAGCTGGCTTGGGCGGTGGCCCAGAACGCGTCGCTGGACCAGCCCAGGTAGCCGCCCAACGTGGCGTCCGTCTGTTCGAAGTCGCCGCGGCTGAGGCCCCAGTCGATGTCCTGCACGCCGTAACCGGCGAAACCGCCGAACACCAGTTCGTCGCTGGCCCAGTCCATGCCGAAGCTGAGGGTCGGGCCCATGCCGTCGTAGTTGTCGGCATCGCCGTAACGCTGGTTGTCGATGCGAACGTCGGCCCACCAACGCGAGCCTTCCGCTTCCGGACGCTGCTCGATCTGCGCGGCGACGCGATCGGCGCGCGAGCGGCCGACGGTCGAAGCGGAGTGCGTCAGCACCGCGAGCTGGCGCGGGGCTTCGAGGATCGACAGGGCGTAGTCGGCCAGGATGGCGTGTGCCCCCGAACTCGGGTGCACGCCGTCGGCGAAGGCATAGCCCGTGGGCACGTCCGGCGCCACGTACGAGCCCGGGTTGCAGAACAGCGACGAGGCGCCCGCCGGTGCCGGCTGTGTGCGGCACCCCACGTCGGTCACGTTGCGGAAACCATAGGGCGCCGGGTTGGCGACGATTTCCTGCAGCAGGTGGAAGGTGTCGAGCGGGATGACACGCAGGTTGGCGCTGGCCAGGCTGCTGAACAACGCGTTGTTGTAAGTGGTGGACAGCTGCGTGCCGCCGGCCATGCCAGCAGCGCCCTGCGCGCGGAACTGGGGCGTGATGCCCAGGTCGGGCACGGTCGGCACCAGGATGTACTGAGCGCCGGCATTGCTCAGCGCCATGACGTTGCCGACCTGCGAGGCGACGGCGCCGCCGATGATGGCCGGTGCCTGCGCCGGAGGAACGGCGGCTGCGGTGAACAGGTCGTTGGCGCCGCCCCATACGGTGTACAGCGCGTTGGAATCAGCGCGGCCGCCGTTGGCGGCGAGGTGAGCGTTGATCTGCGTCGTGAGCGACGGGATCGCGCCGAACGGGCTGGCGCCGTTGGTGCCGGTGCGCGCGCCGCCGACGGCGTAGTTGGTGCCGCCCTGGTTGGCGGGGGTGGAGTTTCCGCCATAGAAGCCGGCCACGTATTCCGACCAGACCAGCCCGGGGTTGGTGGTGAACTTGCCCAGCAGCGCGCCCGACGGTCCCACGGCCTGTATCAGGCCCGGGCGGAAGCTGCCCGAGTCGGTGAGGCTGTCGCCGAAGAAGATCGTCTGCGAATAGGTCTGCGCGGAGGCCGGCAGCGCCACCGAGGCGGCAGCAGCCGCGAGCGCCATGGCCAGCATGGTACGGACAGGTTTCATCTGGTTGTTCTTCCCCGTTGGTTTTTGATGGTTCGACGCAACCCGCCGGCCCCACGTACGGCTGCGGATGGCTGGCATCGAACCACGCGCGACGCCGCCATGACAAGCGGCAGCGCGGCATAACCCGGCAAGTCCCGTGCCGGCTGGCCGCGGGCGCGGCCCAGCGCGACAATGCCGGCATGGATATCACCCTCAATGGCGAGCCGCGCGCGATCGCGGCCATGACGACGGTTTCGCAGTTGCTGGCGCAGGAAGGACTCGGCGAACGCCGGGTCGCGGTCGAGGTCAACGGCGAGATCATTCCCCGCAGCCGTCACGGCGAGCATGCGCTGGCGATGGGCGACCGCATCGAGATCGTGCACGCGCTCGGGGGCGGCTGACGCTTCGGCGGGGCATCGACGCGGCTGGTGGACCGCTGCCACGCATTGACTCCCCCGAAGGGGAGAGGCGTGTCTGTCAGAAGAAACCGCGCGGTGAATACCGTACGGACGGGAACCCGGCCATCCCACCTAATGAGCGGGACCCGCGGCTTTGCGACGCCGGCTCGCGCCGGGTGTGCCTTTTCGTACGCACGGTATCGCACCGCGCGAAGCGTTCTCGACCCGGCAGACGGGGAACAGGGGGATACCCGTCCACGCTCGCGAGAGCCGCTCACATGGCGTATACGCAGCCAAATGGAGCCCGAGGCCAACCGTTCATGGTTTTTTCATCTTGCCACGACTACCGGTCGAACTCGGCCGACAGGTGGCGCGCTGGTACCATGAGCGAATGACCGCATTCCTTTCTTCCGCAACGGCGACGGACGCTCTGGTCATCGCCGGCAAGACCTATTCCTCGCGACTGCTGACCGGCACCGGCAAGTTCACCGACCTGGAGCAGACGCGCCTGGCCACGCAGGCCGCTGGCGCCCAGATCGTCACCGTCGCGATTCGCCGCAGCAACATCGGCCAGAACCCGGGCGAACCGAACCTGCTCGACGTGCTGCCGCCGGACCGATACACGATCCTGCCCAACACCGCCGGCTGCTACACGGCCGACGACGCGGTGCGCACGTGCCGCCTGGCGCGCGAACTGCTCGACGGCCACACGCTGGTCAAACTGGAAGTGCTGGGCGATCAGAAGACGCTCTACCCGGACGTCGTGCAGACGCTGACTGCCGCCGAGCAGTTGGTGAAGGACGGCTTCGACGTGATGGTCTATACCTCCGACGACCCGATCCTGGCCAAGCGGCTGGAAGAGATCGGCTGCGTGGCGGTGATGCCGCTGGCCGCGCCGATCGGTTCGGGCCTTGGCATCCAGAACCGCTACAACCTGCTGGAGATCGTCGAGAACGCCAAGGTGCCGATCATCGTCGACGCCGGCGTGGGCACCGCCTCGGACGCCTCCATCGCCATGGAGCTGGGCTGCGACGGCGTGTTGATGAACACCGCCATCGCCGGCGCCCGCGATCCGGTGCTGATGGCCCACGCCATGAAGCTGGCGGTCGAGGCCGGCCGCGCCGCCTTCAAGGCCGGCCGCATCCCCCGCAAGCGCTTCGCTTCGGCGTCGAGCCCGATCGATGGGTTGATCGGCTGACGCCATGAGTTCAGAGGATTCGAGGAAAGTCCCGCCCAAGCCCTTCACCGTCGAGGAAGGCCGCCGCCAGATACGTAGCTTCGTGCTGCGCCAGGGCCGCTTCACCGAGGCCCAGCAGCGCGCGTTCGACACACACTGGCCGCGGTTCGGCCTCGACTACACCGGCCAGCCGCGCGATTTCGACACGGTGTTCGGCCGCAAGGCCCGACGCGTGCTCGAGATCGGCTTCGGCAACGGCGAGGCACTGCGCTACGCCGGCCAGCACGACAAGGACCGCAACCTGATCGGCATCGAAGTGCATGCGCCCGGCGTCGGCCGTCTGCTCAATGCGCTGGCCGAGGACGGCAGCGACCACGTGCGCGTCTACCACCACGACGCGGTCGAGGTGCTGCGCAACGAGATCGCCGACGGCTCGCTCGACGAGGTCCGCATCTACTTCCCCGATCCCTGGCACAAGAAGCGCCACAACAAGCGCCGCCTGGTCCAGACCGAGTTCGCCAGGCTGATCGCCGGCAAACTCGCCGTCGGCGGGCGCTTGCACCTCGCTACCGATTGGCACGACTATGCCGAGCAGATGTGGGACGTGCTCGATGCGACGCCGGGGCTGATCAATCGAGCCGGTCCGCGCGGCAGCGTGCCGCGGCCGGAATGGCGACCGCAGACCCACTTCGAGACCCGCGGCCAGAAACTTGGCCACGGTGTGTGGGATCTTCTTTATGACCGGACCTGACGAGCCGACCCAATAACGGCATGGACACCGCGCTGCCGCTCACCACTGACATGAAGCTCGTGCTCGGGCTGGTGGGCTTCACGATGGTGATGTTCCTGTTCGAGCGCATCCGCGCCGACGTCGTCGCCCTGGTCGTGCTGGTGCTGCTGGGCCTGTCGGGGATCGTCGAGACCGACGAGTTGTTCAACGGCTTCTCCGGTAACGCGGTGATCAGCATCATCGCGACGATGATCCTGGGCGCCGGGCTGGATCGTACCGGCGCCCTCAATCGCCTGGCCGGCTGGCTGCTGCGGCGCGCGCGGGGTATTGAGCAGCGATTGCTGTTGTTGACCTGCGCGGTGGCGGGCATCAACTCGTCGATCATGCAGAACCCGTCGGTGATGGCGCTCTACATGCCGGTCGCCGCGCGCCTGTCCTCGCGCACCGGCCTGACCCTGCCGCGCCTGCTGCTGCCGATCGCCGCCGCAATCGTGATGGGCGGCGCGCTGACCATGGTCGGCAACTCGCCGCTGATCCTGCTCAACGACTTGCTGCTGGCCGCCAACGCCAACCTGCCCTCGGGCGCGGCGACGCTGGAACCGCTGAAGATGTTCGCGCCGCTGCCGATCGGCCTGGGGCTGCTGGCGGCCTCGCTGGCGTACTTCCATTTCTTCGGCGACAAGCAGCTGCGCGACGAGGACGGCAAGGGCGCCACGCCGGCACGCACGCAGAGCTACTTCGCCAAGGCCTATGGCATCGACGGCGACGTCTACGAGCTCACCGTCACCGCCGACAGCCCGCTGGTGGGCATGTCGCTGGGCGAGGCCGAGGCCCTGCACAGCGCTCCGTTGCTGCTGGCGCTCAAGACCGGCGACGAATCGCGCCTGGCACCGCCGGCGGACGAGCGCATCTGGGTCGGCAGCGTGATCGGCGCGATGGGGACCAGGCAGCAGGTCAGCGACTTCGCCCAGAACCACCTGCTGCGCCTGAGTTCACGTCTGCGCAATTTCGCCGACCTGTTCAACCCGAGCCGGGCCGGCATCTCCGAGGCGGTGATCCCGGCCACGTCGCAGTTCATCGGCAAGACCGGCCGCGACCTGCAGCTGCGCAAGCAGATGGGCCTGAGCCTGCTGGCGGTGAACCGCGACAAGACCGTGCTGCGCGAGAACGTGCGCGATGTGTCGCTGCGCGCCGGCGACATGCTGGTGTTCCACAGCATCTGGACCGACCTGGCCGAAGCGGCTGAAAGCAAGGACCTGGTGGTGGTCACCGACTACCCCAAGGGCGAGCAGCGCCCACACAAGTTCAAGATCGCGATGGCGATCTTCGCCGTGTCGATGTTGCTGGCGCTGTCCTCGCGGCTGCCGGTGTCAATCGCACTGATGACCGGCGTGGCCGGCATGCTGGTCGCCGGCGTGCTGCACATCGACGAAGCCTATGCCGCCATCAACTGGAAGACCGTGTTCCTGATGGCGTGCCTGATCCCGCTTGGATGGGCGATGGACTCCAGCGGCGCGGCGGCGTGGATCGCGGGGCACTCCGTGGAGCGGCTGCCCAGCGGCACGCCGGTATGGCTGCTGGAACTGGCGCTGGGGCTGCTGACGACGGCGTTCTCGCTGGTGATCAGCCATGTCGGTGCAACCATCGTCGTCGTGCCGCTCGCGGTGAACCTGGCGTTGGCGGCCGGCGGCAACCCGACCGCGTTCGCGCTGATCGTGGCGCTGTCGGCGTCCAACAACTTCATGACCGCATCCAATCCGGTGATCTCGATGATCACGGGCCCGGCCGGCTACACGGGCAAGGAACTGTGGAAGATCGGCGGGCCGTTGTCGCTGATCTACACGCTGGTGATCGTGCTGATGGTCAACCTGCTGTACTGAGCACGTGCGGGAATGCTGGCTCGTTCCTCCTTTGAGGACGAGCCTCACAATCGGCGCTGCAGCTCCTCCAGCTCCTGCCGGCACGCCCGGCTGAAGGCGACGATCGGATCGCTCTCCGCCGTACTTTCGCGTGCGCCGCGCAGCAGGTCCTCCAGGGTGATGCTCGGCATGGCATAGACCTCGGCCGTCCTCTTCATCAGTTGCTCCGCCGTCTCCAGCACGGGACCGCTGCACACCAACTGGATGCGGCAGAACAGGCCATACATCCGCACGATCTGGTTGGCGTCCCCGAGCTCGTGCCCGAGTGCGTCGATCATCCGCTCCGAGGCTTCGTCGATGTACTCGCCGTACAGCGTCTCGCGCTTGGCGATCTCCTCGCGCAGGCGCTGGTTACGGGTGGTGTAGCGCTGGCTCAGCCATGCCGTCGCCAGCGTCGTGAGACCGCCGATCAGGCTGCCGAACAGGGCGGCCATCGCGGTGACTACCGAGTTGTCCATGCCGAGCCTCCGATGCCTGTCAGGCCGTCCGCGCAATGATCCTCGCGCCGGTCATCACTGCAGAATCAGTCGCCGAGGAAGACCTGGCCTTCGCGGATCGACACCGGCACGGCACGCAACGCCTCGCCGCGGCACGGGCCGGCGACGCATTCGCCGCGCTGCAGTTCGAAGCTGGCGCCATGCGCAGCGCAGACCAGCAGGCCGTCCTTGCTCTTGAGGAACTGCCCGGGCGCCCAGTCGAGGCGGCGGCCGGCATGCGGGCAGATGTTGAGCCACGCCCGCACGTGATCGCCGTCACGATAGAGCAGCAGCGACTCGGCATCGCCGTCGATGGTGACCTCGGTTTCGGCGAAGCCGCCGTCCGCTATGCGGTCAAGGGGCAGCAACGCGACCGTTTCCCCGGCCGCGGGATGCTCATTGTTTAACGAAGTTCTCACACCCTCGTTCATACCTGGCCCGATACTCGCCTGCCCGGCGCCAGCCGCATTGTCTCACGCCAAGAATGTCCGCCCAGAGCTTCCGCTTCGATCATCTGTTCCGGAACGGCTTCGAGCCGCGCAAGCCCCGCCATCGCCTGCTGCGCTTCGCGCTGGGTCTGGTCGGGCTGTCGTTGCTGGTCGTGCTGGTGATGTTCAGTGTGGTGTTGGGCGCGGCGATGATCGCCGCGGGCCTGGTGTGGAAGATGTGGAAGCGCCGCGGCCAGCGGGTCGCGCACGGTCCGCGCGTGGTCGAGGGCGAGTTCCGCGTGGTCCGCGCCCCGGCCGTTGCCGCCCCGGTGCTGACCCGCCGCGCATGAGCGACGTCATCCCGGCGCCGCAGCAGCCGCGCATCCCCGTCCGCAGCCAGCAACTCCCCTCCGACAGCACATTCCCGGTCCGCCGCATTTACTGCGTCGGCCGCAACTTCGCCGAGCACGCCCGCGAAATGGGCGCTGCGGTGCCGACGTCCGCCGCCGACCGCGGCTCGCCGGTGTTCTTCTGCAAGCCGGCCGACGCCATCGTCCTGGACGGCGTGGTGCCCTACCCGCGCGGCACCCGCGACCTGCACCACGAGGTCGAGTTGGTCGTGGCGATCGGACGCGACGCGCCCGCAGGCGTGCTCGACGTGGCCGATGCCGGAGCGCTGGTGTTCGGTTACGCGGTCGGCCTGGACCTGACCCGACGCGACCTGCAGGGCGCCGCCAAGGCCAAGGGCCTGCCGTGGGATACCGGCAAGGCGTTCGACCATTCCGCACCGATCAGCCCGATCGTCCCGCTGGCCGAAGCCGGCGAGTTGGGCGCGCGCACGCTGGGCCTGAAGGTCAACGGCGAGATCCGCCAGCATGGGTCGCTCGCCGACCTGGTCTGGAACGTGCCGGAGATCCTGCACGAACTGTCGCGCCTGTTCGCACTGCGCGCCGGCGACCTCGTCTTCATGGGCACGCCGGCCGGTGTCGGGCCGCTGCAGCCGGGCGACCGCTTCGAAGCCGTGCTCGACGGGATTGCCGTGTTGCAGGGCCAGGTCACCGCACCGACGGTATAGTCCCCGGTCAGTCCACCCTGGAAGGGAACGCACGATGGGCATGATCAGCGAGTTCAAGGAATTCATTGCGCGCGGCAGCGTGGTCGACCTCGCCGTCGGCGTGGTGATCGGCGCGGCCTTCGGCAAGATCGTCACCGCCCTGGTCGACGGCATCGTCATGCCGGCGATCGGCGCGATGACCGGCGGTGCCAGCGTCAGCGACTGGAAGCACGTGATCCGGCCCGCGCACCTGGACGCCGCCGGCAAGGAGGTCGCCGAGTTGGCGATCAAGTACGGCGCATTCATCCAGACCATCATCGATTTCATGCTGATCGCCTTCGTCATCTTCCTGTTCCTCAAGGCCTACAACAAAGTGCGCGCCCCCGCCGCGGCGCCGGCCGTGCCCGAGGACGTGCTGCTGCTGCGCGAGATCCGCGACTCGCTGAAGACGCGCCAGCCGTAATGCCAAACGCGGCACAGCCCGCGTGACTACAGGCACCCCTGCATGAAGCCGCGAGTTGCTACGCTCGCGGCTTCGTTTTTTCCGCCTGGGGATTCGTCGTAATGCGCGCAATGCTGTCGGTGGCCATCGCCACGCTGCTGTCCGGAGCCGTGCTGTCCAGCTCCGCCCTCGCCGCCGATATTTCCAAGCGCGAAACCCGCATTCCCGACCAGGCCATGGCCAGCGCGGCCAAGCTGCGCGAGACCGCGCTGGCCAGCGACCTGGGCTATCGCATCACCGAATCGCTGACCACCGAGGTCGGTCCGCGCTTGGCCGGCAGCGAAGCCGACGCGCGCGCCGTGGCCTGGGCGCAGGCCAAGTTCAAGGAGCTCGGTTTCGACCGCGTCTGGACCGAGCCGGTGACCTTTCCGAAGTGGGAGCGTCGCAGCGAGAGCGCACAGGTGCTGGGCGCCAGTGCACAGCCGCTGCGCCTGACCGCGCTGGGCGGCAGCCCGGGCGGCAGCGTCGAGGCCGAAGTCGTGCGCTTCGCCGACCTGGCCGCGCTGGAAGCCGCCGCGCCGGGTTCGCTGGCCGGCAAGATCGCCTTCATCGACTACCGCATGGAGCGAGCCCGCGACGGCGCCGGTTACGGCCCGGGCGGCAAGGTCCGCAGCCGCGGTCCGTCGGCGGCGATCCGCGCCGGCGCGGCCGGTTACCTGATGCGCTCGGCCGGCACCGACTCGCACCGCATGCCGCACACCGGCATCACCCGCTTCGACGAGGGCCTTGCGCCGATCCCGTCGGCCGCACTCGCGGTGCCCGACGCCGACCAGCTCGCGCGCCTGCTCGCGCGTGGCCCGGTCAAGGTCCGCATGGCGCTGGATTGCGGATGGGACGGCACCTACACGTCGCAGAACGTGATCGGCGAGATCCGCGGCAGCAAGAAGCCTGAGGAAATCGTGCTGATCGGCGGGCATCTGGATTCGTGGGACCTGGGCACCGGCGCGATCGACGACGGCGCGGGCGTGAGCCTGACGATGGCCGCCGCCAAGCTCATCGGCGATCTCAAGCACCGCCCGGCGCGCACCATCCGCGTGGTCGCCTTCGCCAATGAGGAACAAGGCCTGCACGGCGGCAAGGCCTACGCGGCCCGGCACGAGCCGAACCTGGGCAAGCACCAGATCGGCGCAGAGAGCGACTTCGGCGCCGGCCGCATCTATGCCTATTCCAGCTCGGCGCCCGACTACGCCAAGGCCGCCGACGCGCAGATCGCGCAGGCGCTGGCGCCGCTGGGCATCGAATACAAGCCTGGCGAGGGCGGTGCAGGCCCGGACATCGGCCCGTCCGCCGAGAAGGGCCTGGCCTGGGCGCGCCTGGCGCAGGACGGCACCGACTACTTCGACCTGCATCACACGCCGGACGACACTTTCGACAAGATCGACCCGAAGGCATTGGCGCAGAACGTGGCCGCCTATGCCGTGTTCGCGTACCTGGCCGCTTCGGCCGAGGGTGATTTCGGCAGCAAGCCGACCACCGGCCACGCCGCCGCCGCGAAGTGATTCGCAGATAAGGACGCCGCGGTACGACAATCTGGTCGTATCGCGGCAACCGCCTTTTCACCGCAGAACGCCGCGCGGGAATTGGCGACGCAGTAGCCCGCAGGCGCGCGCGACAATCCAATCGCTGCGCTTTTCACGGCGACCATCAATCGAATGCATTGGCCATCCGCGGGCCGTACGGCGCTTCCTTGGCACATGCATTGCCGCCCCGCGTCGAGAGGATGTTGCTTGGGTCCGCGCACAGCGACGCAACGTATCAGCAGGTCCGACTCACAGTCCCTGAAGACGGATCAACTGAACATGTCGCAAGGCTCACGTCGGCATCACCTACGTAAGCCCGGCCATAACCTTGCGCCCGCGTTATGCCTTATTTCACGGACACGCGACCCGGCACGTCCGACCCTCCCAAAGGGTGTTTGCAATGGGAGTCGTGCCATGGCGGAACATGTCATCACCGGCGAAGTTTCGAACAGCAAGGTGGCCGCCGTGCTGGGCAACGAGGTCGAAGCGCAACGAGTGGCCGATCATCTGCGGCGCTCACTGGACCTGCCCCGCTCCCAGGTGCAGTTGATTACCTCAAGGGATCCGCGCGTTGGTCGGAAGCTGGAACCGGAGAGTCATGGAATCTTCCTGACCATGCTCCGCGCGCACCTGTGGCTCGGCTTGGCTGGCGCGGTCGTAGGCGCCCTGGCGTTTGCACTCCTGTTCTCGATGGGCATCCCGTTCATCGTCAACTCGGCCGTGATGGCGGCTGGAGTTCTCGTATTCTTCGGCGCCACCGCGGGACTATTCCTGGGAGGACTGGTCACCCTTCGACCGGACCACGACCCCTACATCCTGAAAATCCGGGGTGCGCTGGAAGAAGGCAAATGCGCCGTCGTGGTGCATGCGCTCTCGCATGAGCAGATGAAGATCGCGGCCGACCTGCTCCAGCGATCCGGTGGCGAGGTCGTCAGGACGCTGTGAGCAGCGCTGCGTCGTAGGCAGCGTGCGCCCATCAGGGAAGCAGGTCGATCCCGAACGGTCGAACCAGCAGCGCGAACAGATAGAAGGACACGAGCGTGATGGCGACGCTGGCCAGCATTGTCGGCCAGAAACCAATGCGGGGCAGCAGCGCCGGAAATGCCAGGAACATCGGAAGCGTGGGCACCACGTACCAGAACGTGTACCACGCATGGTTGGCGATCTTGGTCGAAGGCTGCTTCTCGACATAGAGCCAGATCAGGGCCAGCACCGTCACCATCGGAAGCGCCGCAATGAAACCGCCAAGCCGGTCGCTGCGCTTGGCGGCCTCCGACACGATGACGACGACGGCGGCCGTCAGCAGGTATTTGGTGATCAACCAGCCCATATCGTCTCCCTGATGCGCTGACTCGCGGACAACGACCTCGCAGACAAACAACTGACGTACTAGCGCGGCAACAAGGAGATGAACTTGATGCCGAGCCAGACCGCGCCGATGCCAAGCACCATGCTGGCACCGACATACGTCGCGGCCACCCAGGGCTCACCGCGCCGCAGCAGGAACATGGTTTCCAACCCGAACGCGGAAAAGGTAGTGAACCCTCCCAGCAGGCCGGTGAACAGGAACAACCTAGTGCCGGGGCTGAAAAACTCGTAGCGCTCGGCAAGCCCGGCGAGGATGCCCACGACGAGGCAACCGGTCACGTTGATTGCGAAGGTACTGAAGGGGAACCGCTCCTGGGCCGTCATGTGCAGCAGCCAACCGCCCAGCTTGTAGCGGGCAATCGAGCCGACAAAACCTCCGAGGCCAACCAGCAGGATGTTCTTCATGCCCCTTCCGCTACGAGGATGGCTTCGGATTCATTGAATGATCACGTGCGCACCGACTGCCACGCCCACAGTCCGAGCACCCCCGCCAACACGCTCCAGATTGCCACAATGGCCACGGCCATGGCACGGCTGACCGGCCGCTCGACTGCTGCCAGCGCTTGTTCCTTGGCGGACCGCACGACCTCGGGCGGCACCAGGCGCAGGACCAGCATGACACCCAAGGGAACAATGATCAGGTCGTCGAGGTAGCCCAGTACCGGAATGAAATCCGGGATGAGATCGATCGGGCTGAGTGCATACGCCGCGACGAACAGCGCCAGCACCCGTACCGGCCAGGTGGTGCGCGGGTCGCGCGCCGCGAAGTAGACGACGAGCGTCTGCCGCTTCAGCGCTTTTGCCCAGTTCCGGAGTGGGGATCGTGCCATGCCTGATCTTGAACCAGGTTTGGCGGTCAGGCTTAGTGCGTAAAAACGGGTGCCCGGCAGATGCGCTTCGTTGTACGGCGGGATCTCGGCGAATCCGAGTTGCCGATACAGCGCCTGGGCCGATGCCATGCTCGGCAGCGTGTCCAGACGGAGCTCGCGGTAGCCGGCCTCGCGCGCCGCTCGAATTATCGCTTCAACCAGGTGCTTGCCGAGGCCGAGGTTCCGGTAGGCGGGCCGGACGTACAAACGCTTCATCTCGCCCGTGTGTGCATCAAGCGGCCTGAGGGCAACACAACCGGCGACGGCGGCGCCCGCATGCGCGATGAGCAGTGCTCCATTGGGTGGCACGTAGGGCACGGGCAATGACGCAACCTCAGCCGCGAAGCCCTGATACTCCAGATCGGTCGCGATGGCCCGGGCGTACTCGCGGAAGAGATCACGAGCGACAACGACAAGCTCGGGGCTGCTTGCCTGGCTCAGTACGATCCGCGGAACTGTCATGGCCGCCTGGCGCCGAGAGCGCGGAAAACGTCAGCTACGCTCATTACGCCTGCGAACCACCGGCTCCTTGAGCACACCCATCGAGCGCCACGCCATCGTTATGACCATGCTCAATGCCCGGCCCGCCAGACCGACAACAGCACGGCGGTCGCCGCGGCGACGTTGAGACTTTCCACCGCGCCAGTGCCCGGAATCGAAAGCTGCAGGTCGCAGGCCGCTGCCAGCTCGCGGTCCATCCCCTCGCCTTCGGCACCCATTACGTAGATCACGCGATCGGGAAGTTCGGTGCCGAACAGGTCGCTGCCGCCTTTGACCATGGTCGCGGCCAGGGTGAACCCCGCGCCGCGCAACTGCGCGATGGCGTTGTCGCTGCGGCCCAGTCGCACCATCGGCACGGCTTCGGCGCCGCCTTCGGCCACGCGCGCGGCGGCGCCGGAAAGCGCCAGCGCCGAGTGCTTCGGCAAGAACACCGCGACGACACCGAAATGCGCGGCCGAGCGCAGGATCGCGCCCAGGTTGTGCGGATTGCCGACGCCGTCGAGCCACAACGCGCACTGCGGTCCGGCTGGCAGATCGCGCAGCCAGGTCGACAACGCCAGCGGCTCCTCGCGCAGCACGTCGGCGACCACACCTTCGTGGTGGGTGCTGGCGGCCAACTTGTGCAGATCGGTCTCGTCGACCACGCGGTAGCCCACGCGATTGGCCACGCACCACTTCAGCAGTGGCTGCAGCGCCGGAATGCGCGACTCGCTCAGATACAGCTTGCGGATCGCCTGCGGACGACGGGCGAACACGGCATGCACCGCGTTGAGTCCGTACAGGCGCAACTCGACGCTGCGCTGCTCGCGCAAGGCGGAGGTGTCTTCGTGTCCGGCATGGGACTCGTCGTGGGCCTGATGCTCGCGGGCCTGGTGCACGCGCGCATGCTGCTCGCGTGGACGGACCGGGCCTCGCTCGCGCCGGTGCGCGTCACCTTCGCGCGCGGGCGTGCGCGTCCACGGCGAGCCACCACCTTCGGAACGGGGGCCGCCACGCGGCGGGCGGCCGGGCGGATCATTGGGCGGTTTGCGTTGCATCTTCCAGACTCCTTTTTACCTTTGCGAATACGCGCAGATCGCGCAGTTCGCCGAACTTCACCACGGCGCAGCGCAGTGCGCCTTCTTCCTCGAAACCGTTCTTCTGCAGCACGCGCGCCGATGCAGGATTGTTGTCCAGCACCGTCGCCTGCAGCCGGTGCAGCGCCAGTTGTTGCATGACCCAGGGGGCATACAGCGCGACCACCTGTGTCATCAGGCCGCGCCCCCAAAGCGAGTGGCCCAGCCAATATCCGAATTCGGCGCCATGACGCCGTCCACCGTGCCCGGGACGGGCCCCGATGCCGCCGCAGGCCTGTCCGTCGACTTCGATCGCGAGGACGGGATCGCGCAGATCGACGACGTCTCCGGCGAGGAAGCGCTCGCCGTCTTCGCGGGTGTACGGATGCGGGAACCGGTCGCTGAGGCCGCGCACGATGCGGATGTCGTTAGCATGTTCGAGCAATGCGCCCAGATCGTCGGATCGCCACGGCCGCAGCACGAAACCTTCGCCGCGCAACGCCACATCGTGAAAGCGGGAACGGGAAACCGGCGTGGACATGGGAACAAGGTTACCGCAAGCCACGGACCGAGGCGCGGCACTCGCCGGGATGACGCTGTGGCCGACGGACGGAGCCACCCTTGGGCGAACGGAAGCTTTGACCGTTGTTGTTTCAGGAACGAAGCAACGGCAAAGGCACTCGCGCATTCGGCGCTCGTTCCTCACCAGCCCTCTCCCGACGCGGGAGAGGGAGTACAACGGCAACGCCAACCTCAGGCGTGCCCGCTCACCTGCGGCGTCTCCGCCTCCAGCTTTTCCAGTTCGTGCGCAACCGCTTCCGGCGAGCGCGTGAACCTGGCCAGCATCACGTAGAACGCCGGCACCACGAACAGCGACAGCAACGTCGAGAACGACACGCCGAAGATCACCACGATGCCGATGGTCGCGCGACTGGCCGACCCGGGACCGCCAGCCAGCACCAGGGGCACCGCGCCGACCACGGTGGCGATCGACGTCATCAGGATCGGGCGCAGGCGCACCGACGAAGCCTCGACGATGGCCTGGCGGATGCTGCGGCCTTCATCGCGCAACTGGTTGGCGAACTCGACGATCAGGATGCCGTTCTTCGCGGCCAGGCCGACCAGCATGACGATGCCGATCTGGCTGAACAGATTGAGCGTGCCGCCCGTGAACGCCAGGCCGATCAGCGCGCCGAGCACGCCCAGCGGCACCGTCAGCATGATCACGAACGGATGGATGAAGCTCTCGAACTGCGCCGCCAGCACCAGGAACACGATCAGCAACGCCAGCGTGAAGGTCAGCATCACTGCGCCGCCGGCCTGCTTGTACTCGCGCGACTCACCCTTCCAATCGATCTGGGCATGCTCGGGCAACTCTTCCTGCACGGCCTTTTCCAGCCATGCGATCGCATCGCCCATGCGGTAACCGGGCGAGAGGCCCGCGCTGATGGTGATCGAACGCAGGCGGTTGAAGCGGTTGAGGCTGCCGGGTTCGGCCAGTTCCTTCAAAGTGACCAGGTTGGACAGCGGTATCAGTCCGCCGTCACGCGCGCGCACCTGGATCGCCGCCAGGTCGGCCGGCGTCGCGCGCAGTTCGCGGTCGGACTGGACGATCACGTCGTACTCCTCGCCGTTCTGCACGAAGGTGGTGACGCGACGGCTGCCCATCATCGTTTCCAGCGCATGGCCGATGTCGCCCACCGGAACGCCCAGATCGGCGGCGCGCTGGCGATCGATCTCCACGCGCATCTGCGGGCGGGTTTCCTTGTAGTCCGAATCGGC
The DNA here is from genome assembly GCF_031457115.1 of Lysobacter niastensis. GTDB lineage: Bacteria > Pseudomonadota > Gammaproteobacteria > Xanthomonadales > Xanthomonadaceae > Lysobacter_J > Lysobacter_J niastensis_A. The sequence continues at coordinate 925,816 of NZ_JAVDVY010000001.1, read as the reverse complement.
GGAGAAGAAGCCGGGGTTCTGCTCCATCCGCGCGAGCAGCTTGTCGCGCCACTGCGCGAGCTCGGCGTATTCCGGCCCGCCCAGCACGATGGCGATCGGCTGGCCGCGGCTGCGCACCAGGCCGCCGCTCACCTGCGGCATTGCGCGCACGCCAGGGAGCTGGGCGAGTTCGCCCTGGAGCTGCTTGGCGACGTCGGCGGTACTGATGCTGCGCTGGTCCCAGTCCTTCAGGAACACCGACACACGGCCGGTGTGCATCTCCTCGCTGGCGCCGAACCCGCCCGGTACGCGCGGGTTGTAGCGCTGGATCACGCCTTCCGCGCCAGTGTGGCTGGCGACGATCTTCTCGACCTGCTGGACCTGCTTGACCGTGTAATCGAAGCCCGCGCCCTCCGGCCCGAGTATGGAGATCTGGAAGAAGCCGCGGTCCTCCGGCGGCGCCAGCTCCGACGGAACGAACTTGAACAGCACGACGCTCGCGATGCCCGTGAGCACCATCACCGAAACCATGATCGCCAATAGCCGCATCGGCGGGCGATCCATCAGGCGCGAAAGCAGGTCGCCGTAACGGTTGCCGACCGAGTCCAGGCGCGCGTTGACCCAGCGGTTGACCGGATTGGATCTCTCCTCACGATGCGGGCGCACCAGCTTGGACGACATCATCGGCGTCAGCGTCAGCGCGACGAAGGCCGAGATCGCCACCGCGCCGGCCAGCGCCACCGACAACTCGCGGAACAGGCGGCCGGTGTTGCCTTCCATGAAGCCCACCGGCAGGAACACCGCCACCAGTACCGCAGTGGTCGCGATCACCGCGAACGCGACCTGCTTGGTGCCGCGCGCCGCCGCCACCAGGCGCGGCTCGCCCAGGTCGGTCCGGCGCTGGATGTTCTCCAGCACGACGATCGCGTCGTCGACCACCAGCCCGATGCACAACACCAATGCCAGCAGCGTCAGCAGGTTGATCGAGAAGCCGAACAGCCACAGTGGAATGAACGCCGCGAGCAGGCACACCGGCACCGTCACCGCCGGGATCAGCGCGGCCCGGACGCTGCCGAGGAACAGCCAGATCACGATCAGCACCAGCACGATCGCCTCGATCAGCGTGTGGTACACGCGCTCGACTGCCGACTCGATGAACGTGGTGGTGTCGAAGGCGACGAAGATCTTGGTGCCGGCCGGCAACGTCTGCTGGATCCGCTCGGCCTGCTCGCGCACGGAGCGGGCGACGTCCAGGCTGTTGGCAGTGGAGATCTTGACGATGCCCAGGCCAATGTTGGGCTCGCCGTTGCTGCGGTAATAAGCGCGGCGCTCGGCCGAGTTCAGCTCGATCTTGGCCACGTCGCCCAGCCGCACCACATACCCGTCGGTGCCCTTGCCCAGCGGGATCTGGGCGAAGTCCTCGGGCTTCTGGTAGCTGCGCGCCACGCGCAACGTGAAGTCGCGCGTGTTGGATTCGATGCGGCCGGCCGGCAGCTCGACGTTCTCCGAGCTCAGCGCCTTCTCGATTTCGTTGACGGTGATGCCGCGCGCGGCCAGCGCGTCGCGGTCCAGCCACACCCGCATCGCGTAGCGCTGCTGGCCGCCGATGCGCACCTGGGCCACGCCGTCCACCGAGGACAGCCGATCGACGACGTAGCGCTCGGCGTAGTCGGACAGCTGCAGCGTGTCCATCTGCGTGGAGCTCATGTTGAGCCACAGGATGGGATCGGAGTCGGCCTCGACCTTCTCGATCTGCGGCGGATCGGCCTCCTCGGGCAAGCGGTTGGTGACGCGGCTGACCGAGTCGCGCACGTCGTTGGCGGCGGCCTCGATGTCGCGCGCCAGGGTGAATTCGATGCTGATCGACGAACGTCCGTTGACGCTTCGCGACTCGATCGTCTCGATGCCCTCGATGCCGGACAGCGCGTCTTCCAGGATCTGCGTCACCCGCGTCTCGACCACCGCTGCGGAGGCGCCCGGATAGGTGACGTCGACCGAGACGATCGGCGGATCGATCGCCGGCAGCTCGCGCAGCGTCAGGCGCGAGAACGCCATCACGCCCAGCACGATCAGCAGCAGGCTGATGACCGTGGCGAATACGGGGCGGCGGATCGAGAGATCGGAAACATTCATCGCAGTCAGCCCTGCTTGGCGGCGGGTTTGCCCGGCTCGGCCTTGATGTCGGTGACGCGGGCGCCGACGCGCAGCTTGCCGGTGCCGTCGACGACGATGCGGTCACCCACCTTCAGGCCTTCGGCCACTTCGGCCAGGCCCTCGCGGCGCGTGCCGACCTTGACGTCGGCGCGCTCGACCGTGCCGTCGGACTTGACCCGGTACACGAACGAATCGGTGCCGACCTGCACGATGGAAATCTCGGGCACCAGCAGCGCCGGCCGCTGCGGACGCGTCAGCGTCACCTGCAACAGCATGCCCGGGCGCAGCGCGCGATCGTCGTTGGCGAAGTCGCCGCGCACGGTCACGGCGCGCGTGGCCTCGTCGATGCGGGCGTCGACGGTGCTGACCTTGCCGTCGAACTTGCGTCCGGGATAGGCAGTGCTGGTGCCCGACACGATCTGGCCCACGGCCACCTGCGCAAGCATTGCTTCCGGCACCGGGAAATCAACATAGACGCGCGCGGTGTCGTCGAGCGTGGCGATGGCCGTGCCCGGCGTCACCAGCGAGCCGGGGCTGACCTGGCGGATGCCGAGCACGCCGCCGAACGGCGCACGGATCACCCGGTCACCGATGTCGGCGCGCATCTGCGCGACGCGGGCGCGGGCGACATCGCGCGCGGCGCGCTGGGTGTCCAGGGAGGAGCGCGCGATCAACTGCTGCGCGGCCAGTTCGTTCTGGCGCTGGTACAGACGATCGGCCTCCGCCGCGGCGGCCTCGGACTGCTGCAGCGCCGCCTGCTGCTGGTTACCGGTCAGGGTGATCAGCGGCGCGCCCTCGGCGACGGTGTCGCCGCTTTCGAAATGGACCTTCTCCACCGTCTCGCTGACCTTGGCGGTGACGGTGATGGACTCGTGCGCCTTGACGTTGCCCAGCGCGAGCACCGTGTCGCTCCAGGGCTGCATGCGCACCTGCGTCGTGGTCACAGGCACCGGCCGATCGCCGCCGCCCCCGTTCTGCTGCGCAGCGCCGTCGCGGCCGCAGGCGGCCAGGGCGATGACGAAGGCCAGGACGCAACTGGCGCGGAACACGGAAACAAGTCGCATGCGGTTCTCTGGGCGGATCGATCTGAGCGGGTGGCGGTCCCGGTTTTGAACAGGGCTGCCGGCGAGCGGGGATTGTCTTGACCCGCCGATTCTTAACCTGCCAATTCTAGCGGTCGACCAATAACGTCCGCGTGGCCCGTTCGTTGACCGCAAACTGTGCACAATCGGTGCATTCGGCCTTGGCAGGCCACTCCTGCATGCCTGGCAGGTCTGTGGCAACCTGCGAAACCGATCAAGCGTACGCCCCCGCCCGGCGAGCCCCACCAGCCCGATCCACGCGCCGGGCCGACTTCCCCGCCCCAATGCCCTGGAGTCGCCCATGATCCACAACAGCATCCTCGACACGATCGGCCATACCCCGGTCGTCCGCCTGCACCGGCTGGCGCCAACCCACGTCACCCTCTACGTGAAGGTCGAGGCCTTCAATCCCGGGGGTTCGGTCAAGGACCGCCTGGCGATCGCGATCATTCTCGACGCCGAGGAAAAGGGCTTGCTCAAGCCCGGCGACACCGTCGTGGAGGCGACGTCGGGGAATACCGGCGTGGCCCTGGCCATGGTCTGCGCCGCGCGCGGCTACAAGTTCGTCGCCACGATGAGCGAAACCTTCTCGATCGAGCGGCGCAAGCTGATGCGGGCCTACGGGGCCAAGGTCATCCTCACGCCGGCCGCCGAGCGCGGCAGCGGCATGGTGCGTCGTGCCGAGGAATTGGCCAAGCAGCATGGCTGGTTTCTTGCCAGGCAGTTCACCAACCCGGCCAATCCGGCTTACCACCGGCAGACCACCGCGGCGGAAATCCTGCGCGATTTCGCCGGCCAGCGCCTGGATCATTTCGTCACCGGCTGGGGCACTGGCGGCACGCTTACCGGCGTGGGCGAAGTGCTCAAGGTCGCGCGCCCCGAAGTGCGGGTCACCACCTGCGAACCGGCCGGCGCGTCTCTGCTGTCGGGCAAGGAGTGGCAGCCGCACAAGATCCAGGGCTGGACACCGGACTTCGTGCCCGAAGTGCTCAATCGCGAGGTCGCCGATGCGATCCTGCCGATCGACGATGTCGTCGCGCGCGATACGGCGCGCCGGCTCGCGCAGGAGGAGGGCCTGTTCGTCGGCATCTCTGCCGGCGCCACCGTTGCCGCCGCGCTGGAGGTCGCCAAGGATGCAGACAAAGGCGCGGTGATCCTGGCCATGCTGCCCGACACCGGCGAACGCTACCTGAGCACGTTCCTGTTCGAGGGCGTCAACGAAGGTTCCGACGACGAATGGCTGGCAGGCCTGTAGGGAGGGTCCTGGCCCGCCGTTCAACCACACTGCGACGACGGCATTTGGCGCACAGCGCACATGATCCACGGCGGGCCGAGGTCCGCCCCACATGACCATCGAGATTTACCAGGGCGATATCACCGAGCTGGCGATCGACGCCATCGTCAACGCCGCCAATGAGACCCTGCTCGGCGGCGGCGGCGTGGACGGCGCGATCCACCGCGCAGCCGGCCCCGGCCTGCTCGCCGAATGCAGCGTGCTGCCGCAGGTCCGGCCCGGCGTGCGCTGCCCGACCGGCGAGGCGCGGATCACCGCCGGCCACCGGCTGCCGGCGCGACACGTCATCCACACGGTCGGTCCGGTATGGCACGGCGGAGAGGTCGGCGAACCGGCGCTGCTGGCCTCGTGCTACCGCAATGCGCTGAGGCTGGCCGATGAGCATGACCTGTCGTCGATCGCCTTCCCCGCGATCAGCTGCGGCGTGTACGGCTACCCGATCGAACAGGCGGTGCCGCTGGCGGTCGCCGAAGTGCGGGCGTGGCTGATCGGGCATCCGCAGGCGCGCATCGTTTTTGCCTGCTTCGGCGACGCCATGACGCAACGCTATCGCGTGGAACTGCAGGCGTCTGCGCCTGCGCCTGCGCCATGAGCGGAGCAGGCCTCAGCCCTGCGGAATTCCGGTCATGTCCGGCAAGCTGTGCGCCACGCCCTTGTGGCAGTCGATGCAGGTCCGCTGCCCGGTTCCCAGCCAGCGCTGGTGGATCTGCGCCGCGCGCGAGCCCTGGCGGGTGAGGTCCATCGAATCGTAGTCGTGGCAGTTGCGGCACTCGAGCGAATCGTTGGCTTTCAGGCGCGACCACTCGTGCATGGCCAGTTCCAGGCGGTGATCGAGGAATTCCTGGCGCGTATCGATCGTGCCGAACACCTTGCCCCACACTTCCTTGGATGCCTGCATCTTGCGCGCGATCTTGTCGGTCCAGTCGTGCGGCACGTGGCAGTCCGGGCAGGTCGCGCGCACGCCGGAGCGGTTGCTGTAGTGGATGGTCGACTTGAGCTCCTTGAACACGTTGTCGTGCATCTCGTGGCAGCCGGTGCAGAACTTCTCGGTATTGGTCGCCTCCAGCGCGGTGTTGAACCCGCCCCAGAAAAAGATGCCGGCGAGGAATCCGGCCGCCACCAGGAAGCCCAGGCTGTAGTGCACGCTCGGCGAGCGCAGCGTCTGCCAGTAGGGTTGCAGGACATCCAGGATGCGCCGCAGCATCACTGCGCTCCTTTCGATTCAGCCGCGGCCGCCATTACTGCATCGATGTCCTCGAAGGTGTTGGTCACCAGTACCGGCGCGTCGGTCTGCACCACGTGGCACTGGTTGCAGAAATAGCGCCGGGGCGAAATCGTGGCAAGGAACTGGTCGTCGCGATCCATGTAATGGGTGACGCTGACCGGTGGAGCCTGGAACTTCTCGGCATTGGCGCGGGCGTGACAGAGCATGCAGCGGTTGCTGTTCTTGTCGACCTGGTAGCCGTCGATCGCGTGGGGGATGGTCGGTGGCTGCATCGGATAGGCGCGCAGGCGCTTGCGATCGACGTTCTCGACCCGCGCCATCGGCAGCGGCGCCGCCTCCTGGTCCACCGGCACGCCGCGACGCAATCCGTCGAGTTGCTTGGATGCGGTCCGCCCGATCACGCTGGATTCCGCGTGAACATTCGTCGTCGACACCTTGGCTGCGGGCGCGGCTGGGGGCGTTGTCGGCGCCTTCGCGCCGCGCCCAAGCATCAGGCCGGCCAGGAATACCAGCACCATCATCAGCACGATGAGGGCGGCGCCGAGCAGCCACGGCTTGTTGCGCATGTCCATCGCACTCCTCCTAGGCGCGCAGCACCTTGACCGCACACTTCTTGTAATCGGTCTGCTTGGAGATCGGATCGGTCGCGTCCAGCGTCACCTTGTTGATCAGCTGGCCGGCGTCGAACCACGGCACGAACACCACGCCCGGCGGCATGCGGTTGCGCCCACGCGTCTCGACCCGTGTTCGCATGTCGCCCCGACGCGACACCACGCGCACGTCGTCGCCGCGCTTGAGACCGCGTGCCTTGGCGTCGTCAGGGTTCATGAATATCACTGCGGTCGGGAAGCTGCGGTACAGCTCCGGCACGCGCATGGTCATCGAACCCGAGTGCCAGTGTTCGAGCACGCGCCCGGTCACCAGCCACATGTCGTATTCCGCGTCCGGGGGCTCGGGTGCCGGCTCGTAAGGCAATGCCCAGATCACCGCCCGGCCATCCGGATTGCCGTAGAACTGGTAGCCGGTACCGGCCTTGACGTAGGGATCGGCGCCTTCGCGGTAGCGCCAGCGCGTCTCCTTGCCCTTGACCACCGGCCACCGCAGGCCACGCGTGCGGTGGTAGTCGTCGAACGGCGCCAGGTCGTGGCCATGCCCGCGGCCGAACGCGGCGTATTCCTCGAACAGGCCCTTCTGCACGTAGAAGCCGAACGCCTGCGACTCGTCGTTGGCGTAGCCCTGCTCGATGTCCGAAACCGGAAAGCGGTCGACATTGCCGTTATGGAACAGCACGTCGAACAACGTCTTGCCCTTGAACTGCGGATTGGCGGCGAGGATATCGGCCGGCCAGCACTCTTCGGTGGTGAAGCGCCTGGAGAATTCCATCAGTTGCCACAGGTCCGACCGCGCCTGCGCCGGCGCTTTGACCAGCTGGTGCCAGACCTGCGTGCGCCGCTCGGCGTTACCGTAGGCGCCCTCCTTTTCCACCCACATCGCCGCCGGCAGCACCAGGTCGGCGGCCTGCGCGGTCACGGTCGGATACGCATCGGACACGACGATGAAGTTGTCCGGGTTGCGATAACCCGGCCAGGTTTCCTCGCGCAGGTTGGCCGCGGCCTGCATGTTGTTGTTGACCATCACCCAATACGCGTTGAGCTTTCCGTCGCGCAGCGCGCGGTTCTGCTCGACCGCGTGGTAGCCCGGCTTGGGCTGGATGATGCCATGCGGGATCTTCCAGATTTCCTCGGCGTGTTTGCGGTGCTCGGGGTTGGCCACCAGCATGTCCGCCGGCAACCGATGGCAGAACGTTCCGACCTCGCGCGCGGTGCCGCATGCCGACGGCTGCCCGGTCAGCGAGAACGGGCTGTTGCCCGGCGTCGAAATCTTCCCGGTCAGCAGGTGCAGGTTGTAGACCATGTTGTTGGCCCACACGCCGCGCGTGTGCTGGTTGAAGCCCATGGTCCAGAACGAGGTGACCTTGACGTTGGGATCGGCATACAACTCGGCAAGCTGCTCGAGCCAGCCGCGCTCGACGCCGGTCATCTCGACGGTCTTCTCGAGTGTGTAAGGCGCGACGAAGGCGGCGAATTCGTCGTACGTGATCGGCTTGCCGCCGCCCGGGTCCTTGGCATTCTTCGCCTTCACCTCCAACGGGTGCTCCGGGCGCAGGCCGTAGCCGATATCGTCGTTGCCGCGCTTGAAGCTGGTGTGCTTGCCGACGAAGTCCTTGTTGACCTTGCCGCTGCGGATGATGTGGTTGGCGATGTAGTTGAGGATGACCAGGTCGGTCTGCGGCTTGAACACGATCGGGATGTCGGCCAACTCGAAGCTGCGGTGCTCGAACGTGGACAGCACCGCGACCTTCACGTGCGGATGCGACAGGCGCCGGTCGGTGACCCGCGTCCACAGGATCGGATGCATCTCGGCCATGTTCGAGCCCCACAGCACGAACGCATCGGCTGCCTCGAAGTCGTCGTAGCAGCCCATCGGCTCGTCCATGCCGAAGGTGCGCATGAAGCCCATCACCGCCGATGCCATGCAGTGCCGCGCGTTGGGGTCGATGTGGTTGCTGCGGAAGCCGGCCTTCATCAGCTTGTTGGCGGCGTAGCCCTCGAAGATCGTCCACTGCCCGGAGCCGAACATGCCGACCGCGCCCGGCCCCTTTGCCTTCAGCACGCGCTTGAACTGTGCGGCCATCACGTCGAAGGCCTCGTCCCAGCTCACCTGCTCGAACTCGCCGTCCTTGGCGTAGGCGCCGTTCTTCTTGCGCAGCAGCGGCATCGTCAGGCGGTCCGAGCCGTACATGATCTTGGACAGGAAATAGCCCTTGATGCAGTTGATGCCACGGTTGACTTCGGCATGCACGTCGCCGTGCGTGGCCACCACGCGGCCGTTCTTGACCGCGACGTTGACCCCGCAGCCGGTGCCGCAGAACCGGCACGGCGCCTTGTCCCACTTCAGCGCGGTGAGATCGCCCTCGGTGACGATGTTGGCCGCGTCGCCAGGCAGGGTCATGCCGGCCGCGGCGGCGGCCGTGGCGACGGCGGTGTTTCGGATGAATTCGCGACGGGTGGTCATGGCGCGACTCCGGCGTCGGGCGCATGCGGCATCGATGCTTCCAATGCCTCGCGCGGTTCGGCGTGGTGATAGACCAGCAGGACATTGAGCACGCCCGGGATGGCGCGCAGTTCATCGATGCGGTCGAGGATGGCGTACTGGTTCTCGCATTCGCACAGCACGATGCTGCGGAACTCGCCCTCGCGGGCGAGTTCCATGTCGCCGCTTTCGTCGATCTTCACGGTGAGCGCAGCGGCGGCCTCGGGGCGGTGCTGCACCACGAAGCTGGCGATGTGGAGTTCGACGTCCGATGCGGTGGTCATGCGGTCTCCCTGTCGGCGCGATGCAACGTGATCGCATCGACCGGACAAACGCCCACGCAGGCGCCGCAACCGGTGCAAAGCGCGGCGTCGATCACGGGCGTGGGCAAGGCGGTGGTGAGGGGAAACGCGATCGCGCGCTCCGGGCAGGCATCTCGACAACTTGAGCAGACCACGCCATGCCGCGGCAGGCAGGCGTCGCCCACTTGCGCCAGATGATTCCACGGCGAAGCAACGGCATCGCGGTCCAGCGCGCGCGGCACGCAGGCCTGCTCGCAATCGCCGCAGAACGTGCATTCGCCCAGCTTGGGATCGAACACCGGATAGCCGGCCGTGCCACGGGCCAGGACCTGCTCGGGACAGCGATCGATGCACGCACCGCATCCGGTGCAGCGATCGAGGAAGTCGGACTCGGTCAGTGCCCAGGGCGGCCGCAGCGGCGGCTCCGCCTGCTGCCGGCCGAAAACAAGCGCGCGACGGGAACGATCGGGCGCGGCGGACATGGCTAGTGCCCCGTCGGCGGACCGGTGAACATCTGCCAGATCCAGACCATGAAGCCGTAACCGGCCACGATCATCACCGTCAACAGGGGAAACACGACGGCCGTAAGCAGCAGGAACGCGACGCGCTCCCGGCGTTTGGCGACGTCATCCGACAGGTCCAAGGCAGGCTCCGCACTAGTCAAGTACAGCCCCAGTTCCGGCCGGACACTAGCACAGGCATTTGCACGGGTTGTGAAAGTTCCGGACGCAAGCCGGGGCGTCCGGCAAAAAAAACGCCGGCACATGGCCGGCGTTTTTTGGAACTGCGAAAGAATGGCTTACGCCGCCTTCTTCCACTGGCCGAGCGCGGCCAGGCCGTTATCGCGGGCGCGCTCGTAGACCGTCTGCTGGGCCTTGGCGAGGTTGTTCACCAGGTCCTGCGACCACAGCTTCAGCGCGGCCTGCTGCATGGCGCGGCCGTAGGAGAACGACAGCGGCCACGGGTTCGGGCCCATCATGTTCATCGCGTTGAGGTGCGCGGTGGCGTCCTCGTCGCTCTGGCCACCCGACAGGAACACGATGCCCGGCAGCGTCGCCGGCACGGTCGACTTCAGGCACTGCAGCGTGGCGGCGGCGACTTCCTCGACCGAGGCCTTCTCGCCGCTGGTGGTGCCCGGCAGGACCATCGAGGCCTTCAGGATCGTGCCTTCGAGCACGACGTTGTGCTCGTACAGCGAGGCGAACAGCGAACGCAGCGTCACCTCGGTGACCTCGTAGCAGGTGTCGATGTCGTGGCTGCCGTCCATGATCACTTCCGGCTCGACCATCGGCACCAGACCCTGCTCCTGGCACAGCGCGGCATAGCGGCCCAGCGCGTGGCTGTTGGCCTCGATGCAGGTGCCCGACGGGATGTCGTCGCCGATGTTGATGACCGCACGCCACTTGGCGAAGCGGGCACCGAGCTTGTAGTACTCCTCCAGGCGCGCGCGCAGGCCGTCGAGGCCTTCGGTCACGACTTCACCGGGGCAGCCGGCGAGCGCGAAGGTGCCCTTGTCGACCTTGATGCCCGGGATGATGCCGTTGTCCATCATCAGCTTGGTGAAGGGCACGCCGGTCTTCGTCGCCTGGCGGATGGTTTCGTCGTAGAGGATCGCGCCGGAGATGTAGTCGCCCAGCTTCGGCGTGCTCAGCAGCAGCTCGCGGTAGGCACGGCGGTGTTCTTCGGTGTTTTCGATGCCGACACCGGCAAAGCGCTTGGCAATGGTGTTGTTGGACTCATCGATGGCGATGATTCCCTTGCCCGGGGCCACCATGGCCTGGGCGGTTTCGGCAAGCTGTTCGATGCTCATGGGACGTCCTGCGGGAGCGGGTGGGAAGCCCATCATTATAGCCGGAGCTTTGGGCTCCTGCCCGACCAAGGCAACCGGAAATCAACCACTTGCGTACCAGACCCCCCGGTTTTCAATACCAGTCGCGGTGGGGTCCGCAGCGGGGGTAGGTTAACGCCCGCTATGGCCCGGGTGCCGATTCGACCTGGGCAATGATGGCGCCGTGCAGGGCGGCATCCACGGCTTTGCGCGTCAGCAGCGGCGTTCCATCGACACCCACAGACGGGAAGAAATCCGCCCCCGTCACGAATTGCTGCTTGAGCGCGGCGATTCGGTCGTAGCAGTTCTGCAGGGTCCGGGCGTGGGGGCATCCGAGCAGGTGATAGAACTCATGGACTGCCGTCTCCCCAGGAGACTGGAATAGCTGGTTCAAACTCACTTGGTTGGCGACGATGTATCCGCGGGTGTGGGTCGCATCGTCCACGGCCCCCAGCACTTCAGGCATCACCAGGCTCCAGAGGAAATCCGCCGCATTGCGGTCGACGAATGCCATGAGCCGATCGCAGGACGGATCGAGTTCGCGCCGAGTGAGATCTTCCATCATTCCGCTGTGCGTGAAGGATGGGCGCTTCCATGGCTGCACCGACTGGACCGTCACCTCGATCGCGTAAGGCGCGAATTCGCGGTTGACCTGCGCGATCAGCTTGTCCACGCGCTTGCGTGCCACGCCCGGAGCCTGCAACACGCAGACCCGCATCTGCGCGGGAGCCCCGTATCCGGCCTGGAAGCGCTGCGCGGTATGTACGCCGACGGTGGTGCAGGCGGCCAGGGTGCAGGCAGTCAAGGCGCAGATCGCCAAGCCGACCAGGCGCTGGAACAACGCGACGAAGCGCGAGATCCGGTCACTCACGCACCCGCGGCGAACCGCTGGATCGTGCAGCATGACGACCTCGCACTTGGGGGAATGCGTCTATCCAACGCGCCTGGATCGACGCGTCGGCCAGCACTCCTCCTGGCGGTTCAGCTAATCATCACAGCTCGCCAAGCCCCTCCGCGCAGCCTCCCGGCCCGACCTGCAGCAGGCGCAGCGTGTTGGTTGCGCCGTGATGCTCCATGTAGTCGCCGCTGGTGAACACCACCCGATCGCCGACACTGAGCAGGTCGGCGTCGAACAGCTGCTTGATCGATGCACGCGCGGCGTCGCGCGAGGTCAGGCCCCGGCTGTCGAATTCGCGCGGGACGACGTCGCGCATCATCGCCATGCGCCGGCGCGCGCCGTCGTGGCGCGACAGTCCGAAGATCGGCACCTGCGAGCGGAAACGCGACAGGAACCGTGCGGTACCGCCGGACTCGGTCATGGCGATGATGCCGCGCACGCCGATGTGCTCCGAAAGGAACATCGCCGCCATTGCGATGGCCTGGTCGGCGCGTTCCAGGTTGCGCGGCGCGGCTTCGAAGTCGGTGTCGTGGTCGAACTGGCGCTCGGCGCCGAGGCAGATGCGCGCCATCGCTTCCACCGCCTTGACCGGGTAGCGGCCGGCGGCGGATTCCTGCGACAGCATCACCGCATCGGTGCCGTCGATGACGGCGTTGGCGACGTCGAGCACTTCGGCGCGGGTCGGGATCGGGCTGTCGACCATCGACTGCAGCATCTGCGTGGCGGTGATCACCACGCGGTTGCGCGCCAGCGATTCGCGGATGATCTTCTTCTGCAGGCCGGGCAGCTCGGCGTCGCCGATCTCCACGCCCAGATCGCCGCGCGCGACCATCACCACGTCGCTGGCATCGACGATCTCGGCCAGGTTCTCGATCGCCTCGGTACGCTCGATCTTCGACACGAGCGCGGCGTCGCTGCCGGCGGCGCGGGCGATGCGGCGCGCGTCCTCCATGTCCTGCGCGTTGCGGCAGAACGATACCGCGATGAAATCGGCGCCAAGCTCGGCGGCAACGCCGATCAGCTCCTTGTCGCGCTCGGTCAGCGCGCCCAGCGACAGGCCGCCGCCCTGTTTGTTGAGGCCCTTGCGATCGGACAGCACGCCGTCGTTGAGCACGGTGGTAACGATGCGTTCGCCTTGCACCGCGCTCACGCGCAGTTGCAGCAGTCCATCGTCGAGCAGCAACACGTCGCCCGGGGCGACGTCGTTGGGCAGACCCAGGTAGCTGACACCGACCTCGCGCAGCGTGCCCGGCGGCGCATCGGTGCTGGCGACCAGGTCGAAGCGGTCGCCGGCCTTGAGCAATACGCGTCCTTCGGCGAAACGCTCGATGCGGATCTTCGGACCCGGCAGGTCGGCGAGGATGCCTACCTCGACGCCGACGCGCTGCGCCGCTTCGCGCACGGCTTGGGCGCGCGCGATCTGCGAGGAAGGATCGCCGTGCGAGAAGTTGAGGCGGACGACATCGACGCCGGCCGTGAGCAGCGCGTCGAGCACGCCCGGCGCATCGGTGGCCGGGCCGAGGGTGGCGAGGATCTTGGTGCGTCGAAAGGTGGTCGTCATCGATCTCAATTCCATTGAACCCAGCGACGCTAGCACAGCTGTCGGGACATTCGAATTGAATACGCATTCAACCGCGCCATCCCGCTGCGCATTCGCCGAACTGGTCTGAAAATACCCCGCCAAAAACAGACCAGCCCGCCGAAGCGGGCTGGTTACGGAATCGCCGAAACCGTCAAGGCCAGGCGGTCATTGCATGTCGGAATCGATATAGCGCTTGCCCGACTGGTACAGCACCAGTCGCTCGCGGAACTCCTTCGCCATTCCCCGGTACACGCCCGGCTCGGCCTTGACCAGGGGTACCAGGCGTTCGAGCGCTTGGCTCTGGAGTTCCGCGGCGCGCTTGAAGTCGCCGTCGGCGGCGTAGCAGGCGGCCACCGTGTCCAGCTCGGGCAAGTCCAGCAGGTCGGTCCTGGGCATCTTCGCCACCGTTTCCATGCCGCGCGCCGGATCGTACATGTCTGCGTGCGGCGACGTGCACGACGCCCATGCCAGCTCGTTGTAGGCCCGCGAGAACCCGGCGTCGCCGCTCTGGTGCCACAGCGCGAGCGCCTGCGCGCGCGCCTGCACAGTGCCCTTGCGATGGTAGAGCCAGCCGGCATAGCGCGTGTACGCGACCTCCTCCTTTCCGTCGATGGCACGTTGGAGCCAGCGGATTCCCTCGGCTTCGTCGGCCTTGCCGAAGTCGCCGTACAGGTAGGCGGTGCCCAGGCGGGTTTCCGATTCGTGGTCGCCCTTCTCGGCATCGACGCGAAGCCACTGCTCGGCCTGACTGGGGTTCTTCTTCATGCCGCGTCCTGCGATCGCCATGTCGGCCAACCTCCGGCGTGCCGTCGCCGAGTCGTTGTAGTCAGAAAGCGCGCGATAGATCGTTACCGCGCGCTCGACCTTGCCCTTGACGCCAGGACGCTCGTACTCATAGAGATCGGCCAGATCGAGCATTGCATCGATGTCGCCGGCCTGGATCGCGGGCATCAACCACGCCTCGGCGTCGGCCCACTTCGCCAGCGATGCCTGACGGTCGGCCTCGTGGCGCAATGCCCAGGCCTGGCCGCCGTGCGCGGCCTCGAGCAGAAGCGCCTGTCCACGCACGGGATCCACTTTGATGTCGGCGACATCGCCATAGATCAGCGCGGAGGAGTAGTGCGCCTGCGACAACGTGTCGCCGGCCAGCGCGGCCTTCTCCAGCCAGGGCATGCGCTTCGCAGGCTCCCTGAGGCGATCGTAGTAGTCGGCCAGCACGGCGTACCCGGCGCCGTTGCCGTTCTCCGCGGCATCGGCCAGGAAGGCGATTTCGGAGTCGCTCAGGCGCGCTTCGCCGCCAGCCTTGACCTTGCGCTTGATCGTCAGGCGTTGCGGGTAACGGCTGCCCTGGGCGCTGGCGTTGTCGAGGCGCTGCTTGAGTTTCGCCGGGATGTCTTCGGACTTGAGCAGCCACTGCCGGGTGAACTGTGCTGTGGCTGCACCGCGCGGCCAGCGACGCTCGGCGGCATCAACCAGGTTCCACGCCGCATCCTCGTCGCGCGGGACGCCAATGCCCTTGGCATAGGCGTACGCGAGCAACAGCATCGGCAATGCCTGCTTGCGCTCGGCGCGAGTCAGCAGCGCGTCGACGAGGCCCTCTGCGCAGCCGGGCCGCTGCGAGCCATCGCACAGCACCAGCCAGGCGGACGCCGCCTGGATGCCTCCGGCTTGCGCCGCAGGCCGCAGTATTTCGAGCTTTTCGCCCGTGTCATCGACGTCTGCTGCATCGCGCACGGCCTTGATGTCCTTCGCCTCCTCGTTGCCTTGTCCGGCCCATCCGTCGATGAGCCCCTCGGCGAGCCCGTTGCGCAGCAACGGGTTGCCCCAATACTGGTTCTCGCGGTCGATGCGGTAGTCGGTGTCGATGAAGTCGAAGACCAGATGCCGTTCGATCTTGGCCTCGGCGTCCCAACCGGCCGCGACCATCGGGAAATAACGCGATGGCCTGATGTGGGTGTAGTAGGCATAGATCACATCCATGTCGCTGACCCGCATCAGTGCGCTTGCGTCGACAGGGGCGAGCACACGGATCGGATGAGTGACGTCGGCGTCGCCCGCCTGCGCCAGCGCATGCCGGGACAGCGCGGCGAGTGCTTCCATCTCCCGGTCCGCCGCCGCTTCATCTTTGCCGCCCTGGGCACACAGGTAGGCGACATGCCTGATCGCGATGCTGACCGGCGCCGCCGCCACCGCCTGTCGCAACGCTGCGGCCTGCTTCGCGCATTTCTCCGGATCGACCGCGTTGCCGTCGTAACCGACCTCCTCCATCACCGCGAAGGTGGCAAAGGCGGCGGAATATTCGCCATCGGAAAGGAACTTCTCCCAGGCGCGGGCCGGATCGAAGGCCTGTACCGCCGGTGTCGACGCGGGCGTCGACACCGGTTTTGGCATCGCTGCCACCGCCAATCCCAAAGGAGCCGCAAGCAGCACGCCGAACACGCAGCCCGCCAGAGGGCGGAACCGGAAACCTGCCTTCGTCATCGTGCGCCTCCTTCTTCCATCACGTTCTTGAGCAGCGCCTTCAGGCGTGCGTCCCGATCTTCCCGTTGGACATCCGCCGGCGGCTGGAAGCGCAATCGGGCCGACAGCGAGTCGCGCACTTTGCGCAGTTCGTCTACGTGCTGGGATACCTTCTCCGGCGGAATATCCTGGGCCAGCACCTGCATGTCGTAGACCAGGCGCACGCTGCCAGGATCGACCTGCACGTCGCGCGAGTAGGCGAAAGCGGCCGACGAATAGCGCTCGCCCTCGGCATGGAAGGTCGGCTTCCACCTCTCGGGAAGGTCGACCTGCATTTCCTGGCGATAGCGCAGGGGTCGGCCGAAGAACAGCGGACCCGCGCGCGATATCGAAGGCGGCAACTCGCTCGCCTTGGACAGGACCTCCGCGTACACGTCCAGCGCCTTGACCGCGCCCTCGTTCTCGAACGGCATGCGCAGCACGTACTGCTCGACCACCTTGAGGCGGTTGCTTTCCTTGTCGTCATCGAATGTCGGCGCGCCCATCGGCGACACGTCGCCGAAGCGCTGGCGGTAGTGGTCGGCGTAGCGGCGCGCCGTCTCGTCGATGCGCTGGCTGGCGAAGGAGCGGCGCGCCTCATTGGCCGTCCAGCCCTGGTAGACCGTTTCCACCTTCAGTGCGACCTCGCGACCATCGGCACTGGGCTGGTAGCGTTCGTTGATGACGACCTCGACGCTGGAACGCCGTGGCGCCTGGATCTCCTGCAGGCCGGTGACGCCCTTCGCGACCGGCAGGGCCACGCCATACACGCTCTGGTCGCTGTCGCGCGGGTCGCCGCCCTCGGCGGTGAGAGTCGGATCCACCCACACCGTGTCCTTGCCGACCTGCGCGCGCACGATCACGTGGTTGAACACCGAGGCTGCCGGCGTGAAGTCGGCAATGCCGCGTCCGCGCGAAGTCGACACCAGCGCGGGAACCGCGGGGATGCCGAGGCGGCCGAGCAGCGTGACCAGCAGGTAGGTCTTGTCCTTGCAGTCGCCGTAGCGTCGCGTCCAGGTGTCGGCCGGTGGCGTCGGCCGATGCGAGTTCTCACCCATCTCCACGCCGAAGTAGCGGATTTGGTCCTGCACCGCGCGCAGCGCCGCCTTCAGTTTGGCCTCCGGCGTGCCGAGCTTGCGCCATTGGGCGATGTTCGCCTCGAGGTCGGGCGGCAGCGCACCGACCGCAGGGTAAAGCGGCAGCGCCCAGTCGACGACGTCGCCCCAACTGCGTTTGAGGGCGACGCGCACCATCGGGTACGGCTGGTACCAGAGCGGGTAGTTGTCCTCGTAGACGTAGGCAGGCACGGCATGGCGGTGGGCCTGCGATTCGACATGACCATCGACGTCGCGGATGACCGGCACCGGCGCGTTGTTCTCGCGCTGCACGTTCAGCTGGCTGCCGGCGTCGTACAACACGCGCAGGTAGGTGTCGAGGACCGGGTTGCGCCAGCCGAACGCCATCGAGTCGGTCGTGTTGCCGGCCAGCACGGGATTGCCGCCGGTGATCGAGAAGCCGATTCGGATGACGTCGTCGACGCGCACGTCGTCGAGCACGATCAGCGCGGTCACCTCTCCGTCGGCCATGTCCTGCTCGAACGCGGTTTCGCGCCGCGCCAGCGAAATCCGGTCAGGAACGAGGCGCGACTGCCACTGGCCGCCGCGGCGAAGTTCAACGCGATGGATGGCCAGTTGCTGATAGCCGGGATTGAATTGGATCTGGAACCGACCGGCCTCGCCGAGCAGCGAGGCGGACTTCGGCTCGAACACGTGCTCGACGTAGTACTGGGTTCGCCCGCCGCGGTTGTCCGACTGCAGGTCGTACAGCCAGTAGCGCCAGGGGACGCCCGTTGCGCCCGGAGCATCCGCCTCCCACGCCGCCGGCACCTCGTGGCGCTGCACGAACGCCGGCTCGGGCCCCACCTTGAATCGATACTCGCCGCGCTGGTACTCCCCCTCCTGCGCGTACGTGACGCCTGCCAGCAGTAAAGCCAGCACCCCCAGAAGCATCCTCATCCGCCGTTCTCCCTTTCCCCCGGCCCGATACTAAAGGGGTCCCGGGGGAACAGGAACGGCCTACGTCACGAAGCGCGCTGCTTCAGCGCGGCGACCGCGGGCAGTTCCTTGCCTTCCAGGAACTCGAGGAACGCACCGCCGCCGGTGGAGATGTAGGAGACGTCGTTCTCGATGCCGTACTTGTCCACGGCCGCCAGCGTGTCGCCGCCACCGGCGATGGAGAACGCCTTGCTGGCGGCGATCGCGCGTGCCAGCGTTTCGGTGCCCTTGCCGAAGGCATCGAACTCGAACACGCCGACCGGGCCGTTCCACACCACCGTGCCGGCCTTCTTGATCAGCTCGGCGTATTGCGCCGCGGTCTTGGGGCCGATGTCGAGGATCATGTCGTCCGCGCCCACCGCATCGACGGACTTGACTGTGGCCGGTGCGTCGGCGGCGAACGCCGGCGCGACAACGACGTCCACTGGCACCGGGATGTCGGCGCCGCGCGCCTTGGCATCGGCCATGATCTTTTTGGCGGTGTCGATGAGGTCCATCTCGACCAGCGACTTGCCCACGCCGTGGCCCATCGCGGCGATGAAGGTGTTGGCGATGCCACCGCCGACGATCAACTGGTCGACCTTGGACACCAGCGAGGACAACAGCTCCAGCTTGGTCGAGACCTTGGAGCCGGCGACGATGGCCAGCAGCGGGCGTGCCGGGTTGTCGAGCGCCTTGGCCAGCGCGTCGAGCTCCGCCATCAGCAGCGGGCCGCCGGCAGCGACCTTGGCGTGGCGGATCACGCCGTGCGTGGAGGCCTGGGCGCGGTGCGCGGTTCCGAAGGCGTCCATGACGAAGACGTCGCATAGCGCGGCGTACTTCTTCGACAGGGCTTCGTCGTCCTTGCCCTCGCCGACATTCATGCGGCAGTTTTCAAGCAGCACCAATTGGCCCGGCTTCACGTCGACGCCGTCGACCCAGTCCTTCACCAGCGGCACGTCGACACCGAGCAGTTCGGACAGGCGCCTGGCGACCGGGGCCAGGGAGTCCTCCTGCGTCCAGGCGCCCTCCTTCGGGCGGCCCAGGTGCGAGGTCACCATAACCGCGGCGCCCTTCTCCAGCGCCAGCTTCATCGTCGGCAGCGCGGCGGTGATGCGCTGTTCTGAAGTGATTCGACCACCCTCGATGGGCACGTTGAGATCCTCGCGGATCAGCACGCGCTTGCCGGCGAGGTCGAGGTCGGACATGCGAAGGATGGACATGGGCGGTTCCGTCTGGCGATGAGAAGGGGGAGCGCTGCGCGGCGCGAAGGGCCGCGGCGAGGGCGCGTATTGTCCCGTTCGCGCGCGTCCGCGGCAAATCCGCATCACGCCGGACTTTACGGGCCCTTCACAACATTTTGCGTTGACGGATCCCATGACCCCCACTATGTTGTGTCCGTCGGTGCCGACCTCGCGGTCGGCTTAAAACGGGAAGCTGGTGAGAATCCAGCGCTGCCCCGCAGCGGTATGGGAAACGAAGGTGGTCATGGCACTGGGCGCGCACGCGTCTGGGAAGCGACCTCCGGTAGGCGACGCGGCACTCGCGTCATGTCCCGAGTCCGAAGACCTGCCGACAACCGCGCGTTGCACACCGCGCGGTGACCGGCCAGCGAGTCTTCGGAGGGAAGACGGTCGGTGTCGCGAGGTGACGGAACGACCGTCATGGCCCGTCTCGGGCTGCGCGACGCCTTGATCCCAATCTCCGGACTCCGCGCCCGCGTCGCCCTTCGAGGGAAGGACGACGAGCCGTGCGCCCACGCACCGGAGCCCATCATGTCCGTCATCACCGAAGCACCTCTTGCCGCGGCCTCTTCCCCGGCCCACGCCTCGCCGAACCCGCCCGCGGCCAACGCCAGCCCCGGCTTCGCCCTGACTCCTCCCACCGCCAACCTCACCATGACGGTGACCAAGCGCAGCGGCCGTCGCGAGCCGGTGGACCTCAACAAGATCGTGCGCGCGGTGATGCGCAACTGCGAAGGGCTGTTCTCCATCGATCCGATGCGCGTGGCCACGCGCACGATCTCCGGCCTGTACGACGGCGCGACCACGCGCGAGCTCGACGAACTGTCGATCCGCACCGCCGCACTGCTGACCGCCGAAGAGCCCGAGTACGGGCGCCTGGCCGCGCGCCTGCTGGCCGGCGTGATCGAGAAGGAAGTCGCCGGCATCGAGATCCATGCGTTCTCGCAATCGGTGCAGCGCGGCCACGAGCTGGGGCTGATCAACGACCGCCTGCTCACGTTCGTGCAGGCCAACGCGCGCAAGCTCAACGACGCGATAGACCATTCGCTCAACGCACGCTTCGACTACTTCGGCCTGCGCACGCTGTACGACCGCTACCTGCTGCGCCATCCCACCGCACGCACGGTGATCGAGACGCCGCAGCAGTTCTTCCTGCGCATCGCCTGCGCACTCAGCGAGGACGTGAGCGACTCGCTGGCCCTGTACCGGCGCATGGCGCAGCTGGACTACATCCCGTCCTCGCCGACGCTGTTCAACTCCGGCACGACGCACGAGCAGCTGTCGAGCTGCTTCCTGCTCGACTCGCCCGAGGATTCGCTGGAGAGCATCTACAAGCGCTACATGGACGTGGCCAAGCTGAGCAAGTTCAGCGGCGGCATCGGCCTGTCGTACACGCGCATCCGCTCGCGCGGTTCGCTGATCCGTTCGACCAACGGCCTGTCCAACGGCATCGTGCCGTGGCTCAAGACGCTGGACGCCTCGGTCGCCGCGGTCAACCAGGGCGGCAAGCGCAAGGGCGCGGCGTGCGTCTACCTGGAGCCATGGCACGCCGACATCGAAGAATTCATGGAGCTGCGCGACAACACCGGCGACGAGGCGCGCCGCACCCATAACCTCAACCTGGCCAACTGGATCCCCGACGAGTTCATGCGCCGGGTCGAGGCCGACGGCGAGTGGTCGCTGTTCGATCCCTACAAGGTGCCGCAACTGACCGACCTGTGGGGCGAGGCCTTCGACCGCGCCTACCGCGCCGCCGAAGCCGCCGGCCTGGCGACACGTCAGGTCAAGGCGCGCGAGCTGTACGCGCGGATGATGCGCACGCTGGCGCAGACCGGCAACGGCTGGATGAACTTCAAGGACAAGTCCAACCGCGCCTGCAACCAGACGCTGCGCGATGGCAACGTCGTGCATCTGTCGAACCTGTGCACGGAGATCCTGGAGGTCACCTCGCAGGACGAGACCGCCGTGTGCAACCTTGGCTCGATCAATCTTTCGCACCACGTCGAACTTTTCGAAGAAGGCCCCGTGCACGGCGAAGCCGGACGCTTCGACTTCGACAAGCTGGCCGAAACCGTGCGGCTCGCCGTGCGCCAGCTCGACCGCGTGATCGACCTCAACTACTACCCGATCGAAACCGCGCGCCGCGCCAACCTCAAGTGGCGTCCGGTCGGACTGGGGGTGATGGGCCTGCAGGACGTGTTCTTCAAGCTGCGCCTGCCATTCGACTCGGAGGCGGCGCGGGCGATGTCGCGGCGGATCGCCGAAGCCATCTACTTCCATGCGCTGTCGGCGTCGAATGAGCTGGCGATGGAGCGCGGCCGCCATCCCGGCTTCGAGGACACGCGTGCCGCCCAGGGCGAGCTGCAGTTCGAGGCCTGGGGCGTCGCGCCGAGCGAACCGGAACCCTGGGGCAGTCTGCGCGCGCGCATCGCCGAGCACGGCCTGCGCAACTCGCTGCTGATCGCGATCGCGCCGACCGCGACCATTGCCTCGATTGCCGGCTGCTACGAATGCATCGAGCCGCAGGTGTCCAACCTGTTCAAGCGCGAGACGCTGTCGGGCGACTTCCTGGTGGTCAACCGCTACCTGGCCGAGGAACTCAAGGCGCTCGGCCTGTGGACGCCGGAGCTTCGCGATCGCATCAAGATGGCGGAAGGTTCGATCCAGGGCATCGAGCAGATACCCGCCTCGCTGCGCGAGGTCTACCGCACGGCGTGGGAACTGCCGATGCGCTCGCTGATCGACATGGCGGCCGAGCGCGGCGCCTTCATCGACCAGAGCCAGTCGCTGAATCTTTTCATCGAGAGCCCGAACATCGGCCAGTTGTCGTCGATGTACATGTATGCGTGGAAGAAGGGACTGAAGACCACCTACTACCTGCGTTCGCGGCCGGCCACGAAGATCGCCAAGACCACGGTCAGCAGTGGCGTGGCGCAGGCGCCGAAGCCGGAGGTCACTCCGGCTGAGGCCGTGGCTTGTTCGCTGGAGAACCCGGAGGCGTGCGAGGCGTGTCAGTAAAAGCTCCTTCGCTCCATGCCGTCATTCCCGCGCAGGCGGGAATCCGTGCACGTCACGGTGGATCATCCCCGCCTACGCGGGGATGACGGCGAAAAGCCAAAGACGGCGCCCGGCTTCGGTTCGATTACCCCTTCCTTCCCTTCAGCTGGCGGACGCCGGCGGCACTCTCCCTCCCCCAGGAGCCGCCGCCCGCCCGCTGAAGGGACAGGATCACCCAGAGATTCGACATGTCCGCACAACTGCCTGCCCGCCTGCTCGACCCCGGCTTCGACCTCACCCTGCGGCCGATGCGCTACCCGCAGTTCTACGAGATGTACCGCGACGCGATCCGCAACACCTGGACTGTCGAGGAAGTCGATTTCTCGCTCGACGTCAACGACCTCAAGCACAAGCTGGGCCCCGCCGAGCGTCACTTGATCGAGCGGCTGGTCGCCTTCTTCGCCACCGGCGACAGCATCGTCGCCAACAACCTGGTGTTGAACCTCTACCAGCACATCAACGCGCCCGAGGCGCGCATGTATCTGTCGCGCCAGTTGTACGAGGAAGCGCTGCACGTGCAGTTCTACCTGACCCTGCTCGACACCTACCTGCCCGACCCGGTCGCGCGCGCCAAGGCATTCGATGCGGTGGAGAACATTCCTTCGATCCGCGCCAAGGCCGAGTTCTGCTTCAAGTGGATCGACTCGATCCAGGATCTGCGGCGGGTCGAGACCGCGGCGCAGCGCAGGCAGTTCCTGCTCAACCTGATCTGCTTTGCCTGCTGCATCGAAGGGCTGTTCTTCTTCGCCGCATTCGCCTACGTGTACTACCTGCGCTCGCGCGGCCTGCTGCACGGCCTGGCTTCCGGCACCAACTGGGTGTTCCGCGACGAGAGTTGCCACATGGCGTTCGCGTTTGAGGTGATCAGGACCGCGCGCAGCGAGGAGCCGGAGTTGTTCGACGACCAACTCGCCCGGCAGGTCGTGCTGATGCTCGAGGAGGCGGTCGAGTGCGAGATGCAGTTCGCCCAGGACGTGCTGTCTGGCGGTGTCGCGGGTCTGTCGCCCAAGGACATGCGCCAGTACCTGCAGTACTGCGCCGACCAGCGCCTGGCCCAGCTCGGCATGCCCCGGCATTTCGGCGCGACCAATCCGTTTGCCTTCATGGACCTGCAGGACGTGCAGGAAGTGACCAACTTCTTCGAGCGGCGTGTCTCGGCCTACCAGGTTGGCGTTCAGGGCGAGGTCGCGTTCGATGCCGCGTTCTGAAGTCGCGCCCGCTCCTGCTCCGCTCCCTCTCCCGCTTGCGGGAGAGGGCCGTGGCGAGGGCACGGGTACCCGACAACGTCCAGTCGAAGCCCGCATGACCGAAATAGTCTTCCCCGACCACACCAACCACCTCGGCACGCTGTTCGGCGGTCAGGCGCTGGCGTGGATGGACAAGGCCGCGTTCATCGCCGCCTCGCGCTACGCACGCTGCACCGTGGTGACGGCGCGCTCGGAACAGATCGATTTCCACGTCGCCGTGCCGAAGGGCGCGCTGGTCGAACTGGTCGCGCGCGTGGTCGGTACCGGGCGTACCTCGCTGCAGGTCGAGGTCGAGATGCACCGGGAGGACCTGCTGTCGGGCGATGCGCAGCTCGCCACCCGCGGACGTTTCACGATGGTCGCGCTGGATCGGGATGGCCAGCCGACGACGGTACCTGTGCTCGTCACCTGATATCGGTCAGCAGGTGCATACGTGGGGTCGCCGGATTGCGCGCCGGCCCTGTTCCGCCGTTAATACTGCAACGTCGCCGGGAACCCTCGCATGCAGACCCCCTCCGTTGCATTGCCGCGCCGCCATCTGGCCTGGCCGATCGCCATCGCACTCGGATTGTTGCTGCTTCGACTTTTCACCAATACCCGGTATGGCTTCCATCGAGACGAACTGGCCCTGCTCGACGATGCCCGCCAACTCGCCTGGGGCTACGTCGCCTATCCGCCGCTGACGCCATCGCTGGCACGGATTTCACTGGAGCTGTTCGGCGACTCACTGACCGGCTTCCGTCTGTTCGCCGCACTGGCGCAGAGCCTGAGCGTGGTGCTCGCCGCGCTGATCGCGCGCGAACTGGGAGGCCGCCGCGGCGCACAGATCATTGCCGCGCTGGTCGCGGCGCTGATGCCCTTCTCGATGATCGCCGGCGGCGTGATGCAGTACGTCAGCATCGACTACCTGTGGTGGGTACTGCTGGCCTGGCTGCTGCTGCGCCTGGTCAACAGCGGCGATGCGCGCTGGTGGCTTGCGATTGGCGCGGCGATCGGCGTCGGCATGCTGACCAAGTACACGATGCTGTTCTGCGTGGCCGGCATCGTCGTTGGAACGCTGGCCACGCCGCTGCGGGCGCACCTGACCAGCCGTTGGCTGTGGGCCGGCGTCGCCGTGTCGCTGCTGTTGTTCCTGCCCAACGCGCTTTGGCAGTGGCAGCACGAGTTCGTGTCGCTGGACTTCCTGGAGGCGATACATGCTCGCGACATGCGCATCGGGCGCACCGACGACTTCCTGCTCGGCCAGCTCTATGCAAACGCCGGCCCGCTGGCATTGCCGATCTGGCTGATGGGGTTGGGCTGGCTGGCGTTCTCCGGCGCTGCGCGGCGCTATCGCGTGCTGGCCTGGATGTACGCCGTTCCGCTGCTGCTGTTCGCGGTGGCGCAGGGACGCGCCTACTACATGGCGCCGGCTTATCCGATGCTGGCCGCTGCGGGCTGCGTCGCGGCGGAACGGTGGCTGCGGGCGCGCCAGCCGCTGGGCACAGGAATCCGCCGGATCGGCGCAGGCGCTCTGGCGACATGGATCATCCTGATGGCGGTGGGCAGTGGCGTGCTCGGCTTGCAGCTGTCCCCGGTGAACTCGACCGGCTGGCGCATCAGCCGCGCCGTCCACGACAACTTCGCCGAACAGATCGGCTGGCAGGAGCTGACCACCGAGGTTGCGCGCATCTACCGGTCGCTACCGGCGGAAGAACGCATGCACACCGCGATCTTCGCCAACAACTATGGCGAAGCCGGCGCGATCAACCTGTACGGACCGCGGCACGGCCTTCCCACCGCGATCAGCCCGATCAACTCGTATTGGTATCGCGGCTATGGCTCCACGCCTCCGCGTACCGTGATCGTGCTGGGCGATACGCGCGAAGGCGTTGCCGACACGCCGGGCGAGTGCGTGCCGGTCGGACGGGTGAGCAACCGCTTCGGCGTGCTCAACGAGGAGACGCGCGATCATCCGGAGATCTTCATCTGCCGGAATCTGCGTGTGCGCTGGGCCGACGTGTGGCCGCAGATGCACAGCTTCGGGTGATCACGGACGCTGGCAGCGCGCCTCAGCGCGCGCCGGCGACCGGCAAGCCGAGCGGACGCGAGCCCTCACGATCGAGCAGACCCAGTCCGTAGCGCAGGCTGTGGCCGATCCTGGTCGCGTATTCCATCACCTGCGCCGCGTGCTCGGGCGCCAGCACTTCGTTTGCGGTGCGCTGCCACAGCGACAACCATTGCTCGAAATGCTCGGCACGGATCGGATGCGGACGGTGGGCGGCCATCGGATTGCCGCGATAAGACTTGGTCCCCAGCGCCACGGAAGACCAGAACGCGGTCAGCATGCGCTTGTGTTCGGGCCAGTCGTCGATGGCGGCATTGAAGACCGGGCCCAGCTCGGAGTGGACGCGGACCTGTTCATAGAACCGGTCGACCAGCGTCGCCAGGTCCTGCTCGGTGAGTTCGGTGGTATCGCTCATGACGTGCAATGGATGAGGGCCAGGCCATAAAAAACCAAGGCCGGCAATGCCGGCCTTGGAGTGTCCAGTCTGAACCCGTTGCAATTACTTGCCGGCAACGACCTTGACCATTTCGAGGCACTTGTTGGAGTAGCCCCATTCGTTGTCGTACCAGCTGACCAGCTTGACGAAGGTGCCGTCCAGCGCGATGCCGGCTTCGGCGTCGAAGATCGAGGTGCGCGCATCGCCGCGGAAGTCGGTCGCCACGACCTTGTCCTCGGTGTAGCCCAGGATGCCCTTCAGCGCGCCTTCCGACTGGGCCTTCATTTCGGCGCAGATCTCGGCGTAGGTGGCCGGCTTGTCGAGTTCGACGGTCAGGTCGACCACCGACACGTCCGAGGTCGGCACGCGGAAGGCCATGCCGGTGAGCTTCTTGTTGAGCTCCGGGATGACCACGCCGACAGCCTTGGCCGCACCGGTCGAGGACGGAATGATGTTCTCGAGGATGCCGCGGCCGCCGCGCCAATCCTTGTTGGACGGGCCGTCGACGGTCTTCTGCGTCGCGGTGGCGGCGTGCACGGTGGTCATCAGGCCGCGCTTGATGCCCCACTTGTCGTTGAGCACCTTGGCCAGCGGCGCAAGGCAGTTGGTGGTGCACGAGGCGTTCGACACGATCGCTTCGCCGTTGTAGCTCTTGTGGTTGACGCCATAAACGAACATCGGCGTGTCGTCCTTCGACGGGGCCGACAGCACGACCTTCTTCGCGCCGGCATCGAGATGCTTCTGCGCGGTGGTCTTGTCGAGGAACAGGCCGGTCGATTCGATGACGACGTCGGCGCCGACTTCGTCCCATTTCAGGTTGGCCGGATCGCGCTCCTGGGTCAGGCGGATCTTCTTGCCGTTGATGATCAGGGTGTTGCCTTCGACCTTCACGTCGCCCTTGAAGCGGCCGTGCACGGAGTCGTAGCTCAGCATGTAGGCCAGGTAGTCCGGCTCCAGCAGGTCGTTGATGGCGACAATCTCGATCTCGCCAGCGAAGTTCTGCACGGCCGAGCGCAGCACGTTGCGCCCGATGCGGCCGAAGCCGTTGATACCTACCTTGATGGTCATAGCTGAAAAACTCCTGCGGCCGCGCCCTGGCGCGGCGGATGGACGGGAACCCCCATTCTAACAGGCGGTGCCGGTTCGGCTGTGGGGGCCGGGCGCCCCAACCGCAACCGGCTTACCCTGCCCCGGCCATTCATCCGACCTCGTAACCCGGCAGACACCGCAAGCCTCCATCGCCGGGCCTCGGATAAAGTGCGCGCCATGATCCGCGCCCTCATTGCCCTGCTGCTCGTCCTCAGCCTTATCCCCGGCGCAGCGTCCGCCTGGGGCCGCCTCGGCCACCGCCTGGTCGCCGACCTGGCGTGGGATGACCTGACGCCGAATACCCGCGCCGCCATCGCCGAACTGCTGGCCGGCGAAACCGAGCCCACACTGGCCGGTGTCGCCAAC
Organism: Lysobacter niastensis; assembly: GCF_031457115.1. Taxonomy (GTDB): domain Bacteria; phylum Pseudomonadota; class Gammaproteobacteria; order Xanthomonadales; family Xanthomonadaceae; genus Lysobacter_J; species Lysobacter_J niastensis_A. The sequence continues at coordinate 898,361 of NZ_JAVDVY010000001.1, read as the reverse complement.
TGGGCCGACGAACTGCGCGACAACGATCCCGACCTGGGCAAGCGCACGTCCAAGTGGCATTACGTCAACATCGCCGAGGACGGCTGCCGCTACGTGCAGGCCATGCATTGCCCCAACGGCAGCGATTGCGTGGTCGAGGCGATCCGCGCGCAGACCGCGATCCTGGCCGACCGCACGCAACCGAAGGCGATACGGCTGCAGGCGCTGAAGTTCGTCGTGCACTTCATTGGCGACGTGCACCAGCCGCTGCATGCCGGCTATGGCCACGACAAGGGCGGCAACGACCGGCAGATCAATTTCAACGGCAAGGGCAGCAACCTGCATTCGCTGTGGGACAGCGGCATGCTCAACGACGCCGGCCTCGACGAAGCGGCTTACCTGCAGCGCCTGAGGGCGATGCCGCTGGCCGTGCCGATGGCGCGCCAGCCGCTGCCGCCGCCTTCCCCGCAATGGGCGGAAGCCTCGTGCGCGATCGTGGTGCGTCCCGGTTTCTATCCGCCCGCGGCGGTGGTCGGCCAGGACTACGTGCAAACCTGGCGACCGGTGGCGGAAATGCAGTTGCGCCACGGCGGCGCGCATCTGGCCGCCACGCTCAACGCCGCGCTGGGCACGAAGCGCCGCTGATCGGCGCGCCACCAATCAATCGGCCGGCGGCAGCCCCAGGATCTCGCGCACGCGCGGTTCGGCGCCCGTAAGGCCGGCGGCCTTGCCGAATTGCAGCGCCTGCTCGCTGTCCATACCGCCTTGCTCCACGGCACCCAGCGCCAGCAGGGCGCCCACACGATTGCCCGACGCGCAATGCACCAGCACCTTGCCCGGCGCCTGCGCGAGGGCCGTCCACAGCGCAGTGGCGTTTTCTGTGGTGATGCCGGCAGCACCGGCCACCGGGATCTGGCGATATGACAACCCTGCCGCGACCACTTCGGCGGCCTCGTCACGCCCGGCCATTTCATCGTCAGGTCGCAGGTTGATTACGGTGGTCACGCCGTCAGCCGCGAGATGCTTCCAGGCCGCTGCGTCGGGCTGACCACCGGTCAGCAGTCGATCATTGGGCTCGCGGAGGTTCGGAACGGAAGTCTGCATTGAAGTGTCGGAAACGGTGGCGATGGGTGGCGCAGCGAGCACGGACGTCATGGCGCAGGTCACGGCGATGGCCGCGATCGCGCGCCACAGGCGCAATGGAATGGATGCGTTCATGGCTGCTCACAGTAGATGGAATGCAGCGTGGACAGGATTTCCCTGGCCGGGCCAGGTGCCATCGAATAGAACACCTGCAGGCCTTCGCGCCGCGCCTGCACCAGATTGGCGTCGCGCAATACGGCCAGGTGCTGCGACAGGGCCGACTGCGACAACGACATGCGCGACAGCAGTGAGCCGACGCCGAGTTCCTCCTCAACCAGGAGACACAGGATCATCAGGCGCTGCTCGTTGCCCAGCGAACGCAGCAGCGCCGCGGCATCGGCGGCATGCGCCTGCATTTGCGCGATGGCCATCGGCGGTCGGCTGGGACGTTGGACTTTGGGCAACTGAAACCTCAATGGCTGCAATCCGGAATGACCCCGGACGACGCCATTATATTCGCCATTGCTAAATTAGCAATTACTAATATAATATCCCGCACGCTTCGAGCAGGAGCCCGCGATGAAGCCCCAGGTCCAACCGTTCTTCCACGCCGACAGCAACACCTGGTCGTACGTGGTGCGTGAGCCCGACGGCACCGCCGCCGCGGTGATCGATGCGGTGCTCGACTTCGACGCCAAGGCCGCACGCACTTCGACCGCCTCGGCCCAGCAACTGGTCGACTTCGTCAACGCCCAGGGCCTGCAGGTGCAGTGGATCCTGGAAACGCATGCCCATGCCGACCACTTCAGCGCCGGGCATTGGCTGAAATCCGTGTGGCCGCAGGCACGGCTGGCAATCGGCGAAGGCATCCGCCACGTGCAGAAAACCTTTCGCCCCATCTTCAACCTCGGCGAGCACTTTCCCGTCGACGGCTCGCAGTTCGATCACCTGTTCGTCGATGGCGAGTCGTTCCCGGTTGGCCGCTTGCAGGTCCGCGTGATCGGCGTGCCGGGCCATACGCCCGACAGCAATGCCTTCTTGATCGGCGATGCGCTGTTCACCGGCGACTCGTTGTTCATGCCCGACGGCGGCACCGCGCGCTGCGACTTCCCCGGCGGGGATGCGCGCACGCTGTACCGGTCGATCCATCGCCTGTTCGATGACCTGCCGGACGACACGCGGGTGTTCGTCTGCCACGACTACGGCCCCGGCGGCCGCGAGATGGCCTGCCAGACCAGCATCGGCGCGCAGAAGCGCGACAACATCCACGTGCGCGACGGCATCGGCGAGGACGAGTTCGTTTCCATGCGCGAGGCGCGCGACGCGACGCTGGCGATGCCGGTGCTGATCCTGCCTGCTGTGCAGACCAACATCCGCGCCGGCGCGTTGCCGCCGCCGGAGGACAATGGCGTGCGTTACCTCAAGATTCCGCTCGACCGCTTCTGACACAGCTGCATGCCCACGACCTTCACACCCCTGTCCGCGCTGATCGGCGGCGCATTGATCGGCTTGGCCGCCACCTGGCTGTTCGCCTCGCTCGGCCGCATTGCCGGGATCAGCGGCATCTTCAACAGCGCTGTCGATGAGCGCGAGGGACGAGGCTGGCGGCTCGCGTTCCTGCTCGGATTGATCGCCGGCGCCGGCGCCTGGTTCGCCTTCACGGGTGCGCCCGGTCGCGACAACTTCCCACTGCCATGGCTGATCGTCGCGGGGCTGCTGGTCGGTTTCGGCACGCGCTGGGGCAGCGGCTGCACCAGCGGACACGGCGTGTGCGGACTGGCGCGGCTGTCCAGGCGTTCATTGCTCGCCGTGCTGGTGTTCATGGGCATGGGCATTGTCACGACCTTCGTCGTGCGCCACGTGATCGGAGCGGTGGCATGAAGCGGATCGCCCTGGCCGCCATCGCCGGCGCCTTGTTCGGCCTGGGCCTGGCCGTTTCGGGCATGACCAACCCGGACAAGGTCCTGAACTTCCTCGACCTCACCGGCCAATGGGATCCCTCGCTGGCGCTGGTGATGGGCGGTGCGCTCGCGATCACGGTGCCGGGATATGCGTGGATGCGACGACGCGACGTGTCGCTGTCCGGCGATGCCCTGCCCGGACCGCCGTCGTCGACGATCGACCGCCGGCTGCTGATCGGCAGTGCGTTGTTCGGCATCGGCTGGGGCATCGCCGGCTATTGCCCGGGGCCGGCGCTGGCCAACCTCGCGCACGGAACGCTGGAAGCGCTGGTGTTCGTCGTGACGGTGGTGGCGGGCTCGCAACTGGCGCGCAGGCTTACAGCCTAGTCCGCGCCCCGCGATGCTAACCGGCTGAATCGCCCGCCAACCGCCGGTACTGCGACATGTGCCGGATCGCTTGGCGCGGCTCTCCCAATTCCTCGCACAGCAGCGCCAGGTTGTAGTGGCAGTCGGCGAACTGCGGATCCTCGCGCAGCGCCGCCTCGTAGGCGTGCACCGCCTCTGGCTTGCGATCCATGTCTTCCAGCAGGACGCCGAGGTTGTAGAACAGCAACGCATCCCGGCCACCGGCATCGATGCCATCGCGGTAGGCCCGCTCGGCGAGTTCCAGGTGCCCGGCGTCGTGCAGCAGCCGCCCCAGGTTGATGCGCGCATGCAGATGATCTGGATCCTCGGCAATGGCGCGCCGATAGGCCAGCATCGCCGCATCAACGTCCTCGCGCTCCAGCGCGACGCCTCGCGAGTACCAGTCACCCTCCTCGGCCGGCACCACGGCCTGCGCCTGCTCGATCACGCGCAACGAGCCCTGCGCCGGGTCGCCTTCGAACGCGAGCAGGTACTGTCCCGATTCGGCATGCCAGCGGCTTCCGCCTTCGCGCACGACGACGTGGTCGGCGATTGCACCGATGCTCAGGCCGGACAGCGGCATCGCCTCCGGCAATCGGCCGCGCAGTTCCTTGAGCGCCCGCATGATCCGTCGTTTCGGAACGTTGGCGACCGCCAGCGCCTGTGCGGTGCGCAACACGATCAGGTCCTGGAACGAGAACTTCAAAGTGTTGCGCGGCCCGCGCAGCGGCGCCACGAAGCCGGCATCGACCAGCGCGCGCACCGTGCTGCGCGGCAGGCGGAGCAGCTTTTCGACGTCGCCCACCCCGTACTGGTGCATCAGAGCCTGTCCCATGCCTTCACATGGCCCGCGCCGGAGCTGGGGACCTGCCCTGCAGAGGCCGCCATGCGGCGCCGCGCGCCTTGACCTTGCAGTCAGCAAGGCGCAGCGGCGCGCACCACCACCTGGGGGCCTCTGCGGGGCAACGCGGGCCATGCGAAGACATGGGACAGGCTCTCACTTGGCCCGCCGCGTGCCCTTGCGTTTCTCCGGAGCGGCCTCGGCCTGCGGCGCCGCCTTGGCCGGCTTGCGCGCAGGTTTGGCGGCCGTCGCCGTCTTGCGCGCGGCCGCAGGCGCCTTCTTCCCCAGGCTGGCACGCAGCGCCTCCATCAGGTCGATGATCTGCGCACCGCCGCGCTCGGGCTCCTCGGCCAGCGTGACCTCGTGGCCCGCGACCTTCTCCTGCACCGCCGCTTCGATGCGCTCGCGCACTTCGTCCTTGTAGGCCGTCGGATCGAACGTGTCGGACGCCTGCTGGTCGATCAGTTGCTCGGCCAGCTTGAGTTCGGCCGCCTTGACCTCGGCACTGGGGATGTTGAGGTCCTTGATCGAGCGCACCTCGTTGGCGTAGAGCAACTGCTGCATGACCAGCCCGTCTTCGACCGGTCGGATCATCACGATGTACTGCTTGCCGCGCGCCGCCCAGCGGCCGATCGCGCATCGCTTGGATTCGCGCAATGCCCGCGCGAGCAGCGCGTAAGGCTTGGCGCCACCCTTGTCCGGCGCCAGGTAATAGGCCTTGTCGAAGTACACCGGGTCGATCGCCTCGATCGGCACGAACTCGGTGATGTCGGCGGCGTGCGTGCCGGCCTCCTCGAGCGCCTTCAACTCCTCGGGCTCGAACATCACGTACTGGTCCTTGGAGAACTCGTAGCCCTTGACGATGTCCTCGCGCGGAACCGGGATGTCTTCGCGCGCGCACAGCAGTTGCTGCTTCAGGCGCGAACCGCAGGTCTTGTGCAGCAGGTTGAAGGAGATCGCATGGCTGGATTCAGTGGCGGTGTACAGCTTCACCGGAATCGACACCAGCCCAAAGGAGATGTTCAGCGATGCAATCGAACGCGCAGCCATGACGGCCTCCGTAATACCGAATACCCGCCCGTCCCGCCTCGGCGGGAACGGTCCACTTGAGGAGCCCAGTGTCCCTGCCGTGTCGCATTGGCGCGATGACGAAGGCGTGAACGTCAGGCTATTTCCTTTCACGAACCGAGCTTCAGGATCCGGCCAAGGTCCTGCTTATGCCGGAGCGCGTCGCGCCAGCGATCGCCGGTGCGGGCCAGCCGGGCTATCGCGTTGTTCAGCCGGAAATCGAGCGGATGGGCGTCGGCCAGTTCGTCCCAGGTGAGCGGCATCGACACCGGCGCTCCCGGTTCTCCGCGCGGCGAATAGGCCACATTCAGCGTCTTGCCGCGGACGTTCATGTTGTGGTCCATGAAGATCTTTCCGGTCCGCTTGGGCACGCTCCACTCCATGGTGATGTCGCGCGGGTGCAGGCGCATCAGATGCCGGCTGACCAGCTCGGACACCTCGCGCGCGGCGTCGAAGTCGATGGTCCGCCTGATCGGCACGAACACGTGCAGCCCGGTCTTGCCCGAGGTCTTGACGATGGGCTCCAGCGACATGCCGTGCAGCAGCTCGCGCAGGTGGAAGGCGATCTCGCGACCCTTGTCGAAGGCCACGGTGTTGAGCTCCGGCTCCGCGCCCGCCGCTTCCTTGCCGGAATAGATATAGGGATCGATGTCGAAGACCACGTAATCCGGATAGTTGAGTACCGACGCTTCCAGCGATTCGAGCGAGCTGGCGTAATCGGTGGACTTCGATACGGCGTCGGGGCCGGGCTTGGCCCGCGAGTGCCAGATGTGGAATTCCAGCGTGCCCGACTGCGCCAGCCACAGCAGCGTCGGCAGGTTGTTGCACAACAGGTACTCGTGCTCCTCGTCCTTGTGTCCCGAGAACACGGTGACGGACTCGGCGAAGCCGGGGCGCTCCTGCGTCCAGTGCTTCTGGAAGAAGCGTTGCCCGAGGATGCCGTCGGGCATGCGGATCATCGTCAGCGGCCGGTCGGCCAGGTGCGGCAGCATCAGCGGCGAGACCTGGGCGAGGTAGCGCAGCAGGTCGCGCTTGGTCAACGGCGGCTGTTGCAGTGCCTCGTTGGCGGGCCAGTAGACGCGGTCGAGGTGCGTGAGGCGGATGCGGTGCGGGCCGGTGGCGAGTTCGAAGGCGTGCTTCGGGTTGTCGAGCTGCGAGAGGATGCCGTCGATCTCGCCGGCGCTCTCGCCCCCGTTCGCTTGCCCTTCGTCATTCCCGCGGAGGCGGGAATCTGGTGCTTTTGCGGCCTTCAAGTCGCTGGTTCCTCGCCTCCGCGGGGATGACGACCCGGTGGGTTTGGCCAGCGCGACGCGCCGTACCGATTTCGCATCGATGTCGTCGCGAATCCTGAGGAACACCGGCGCGCGCAGATGCCCGTCGCCGGTCCACTCCTGGAACTGGACCTCGGCCACCAGCTCCGGCTCGACCCAGGTCGTCGGATTGTTGAGCTCCGGTTTTTCCGCGAACGGGCACGAGCGGCGCTTCAATGGCGCCAGCCGCGCCAGCAACCGATCCAGCGTGCGCGCGTCGAAACCCGAGCCTACGTGCGAGGCATGACGCAACTGCCCGTCCTCCCAATAGCCGACGAGGATCGCGCCGAGCGATTCGCGCGCGCCCTTGCCCTGGGTGTAGCCGCCGATCACGAACTCGGCGCTCTGCACGGGCTTCACTTTCAGCCAGGACGGCGATCGGCGGCCGGCGTGGTAACGGCTGTCCAGCCGCTTGCCCACCACGCCCTCGAAACCGCTGGCCAGCGCGGCCTGCTGCAATGCGATGCCGTCCTCGTCGGCATGCACGAGTTGCACCAGCGGCGACGGCAGCAGCGCCTGCCCGAGATAGCGGCGCCGGTCGCGGTACGGCACTTCGCGCAGATCGACACCGGCGAAATACGGCAGGTCGAAGCAGAAAAACACCACAGGCGCATTGCGGTCGGCAGCCGCAAGCTCCGCCTGCGACTTCAGTTGCACACGGTTCTGCAGCGCGTTGAACGACGGCGTGCCGTTCGCGTCGAAGGCGACGATCTCGCCGTCGAGCACCATGCCGTCCACCCCCTGATCGCCCAGTTCCTTCACGAGCGCGGGAAACGCGGGAGTCAGGTCGAGTCCGCGACGCGAGCGCAGGCGCACGCCGTCCCGGTCGATGAACGCGATCACGCGGTAGCCGTCGAGCTTGGGCTCCCACATCCAGCCGTCGCGGTGGAACGGCGCATCGCCAATCTCGGCCAGCATCGGCGCCAGCTTCGCCGGCATCGGTTGCACCGATCCGGTCCGCAACGCGGGCACCAGTTGCGCCGCGGGAATGCGATGCGCGGGAACCACCTTCATGTCCGCGACCGTCACGCCGGACAGCACCGACCGGTCACGCGCGGTGATGTCGTCCTTGGTGACGAACCGGTCCTTGTGCTTGATCAGCAACCACTGATTGGCTTCCTTGGTGCGCACCAGCGCGAAGGAGCCTTTGAGCTTCTCGCCGCGCAACTGGATGCTGAGCTTGCCTTTCTCCAATCCTTCGCGGACTTGGCGCTGCGCCTGTTCGCGGTCGTGGAACCAGGTGCCGTCCTCGTCGGGGCTGTAAGTGCCGCAATCCCAGACGATGACCTCGCCGGAGCCGTATTGCCCAGGTGGAATGACACCCTCGAACGAGCCGTAATCGAAGGGATGGTCCTCGACGTACACCGCCATGCGCTTGTCGGCGGGATCGAGCGAAGGGCCCTTCGGCACCGCCCAGGACTTCAGCACGCCGTCGCATTGCAGGCGAAAGTCGTAATGCAGGCGCCGCGCCGAATGCTGCTGGACGACGAACAGCAGCGGCCCGCTGCCGCCTTCGGCCACGACCGGCCCCGGTTCGGGGGTGGCTTCGAAGCGTCGCTTGGCGGAATATTCGCTGAGCTTGGCCATCTCGAACCTTCGCGCGGGGCCGGACGATGACTGCACCACGACTATGGGCCGGTGCCAGCGGCTATTCCTTCAAGGAATGGAAGGGCCCCTTCTATCCCGAGAAGATCAAGCCCGACGCGATGCTGGCCTTCTATGCGCAGCACCTGCCCACGGTCGAGATCAACAACACGTTCTACCAGATGCCCAGGCCATCGGTGCTGGAGCATTGGGCCGAGGCGACACCGGCGGACTTCCGCTTCGCCATCAAGGCGTCGCGGCGCATCACCCACGATGCGCGACTGAAGGCCGGTGCGGCTGCCGACTCGGTGGCCTATCTGTACAAGACCCTGGATACGCTGGGCGTGAAGCGCGGCCCGGTGCTGTTCCAGTTGCCGCCCTTCCTGAAGAAGGATCTGCCGCGACTGGAGGAATTCCTGCAGGTGCTGCCGCAGGACCATCGCGCCGCGTTCGAGTTCCGCCACGACAGCTGGTTCGACGAGGAGGTCTACGTCCTGCTCCGGAAATCGTCCGCCGCGCTGTGCCTGTCCGAACGCGAGGACGACGCGCCGCCGCCATTGGTGGAGACCGCACCGTGGGGCTATGTACGCCTGCGCCTGGAGGAGTATTCCGAAAGCGACCTGGCGCGCTGGGCGGAACGGTTGATGTCGACGTCGTGGCAGGACGTCCACGTGTACTTCATGCATGAGCCGACGGCGCCGCAGTACGCGCAGGCGCTGCTGCGGCTCGCTGCGGAGGCGACGCCATGACGCCGGCCGTGCAGCAGGTCTCCATCACCTTGGACGAAGAGCAGAACGTTTCCGGGTTGCTGATCGCGCCGTCGGAGGCACGAGCCTGCTATGTGCTCGCCCATGGCGCCGGCGCCGGCATGGCGCATCCGTTCATGGCCGCCATCGCGGAGGGATTGGCCGCGCGGGGCGTCGCCACGCTGCGCTACCAGTTCCCGTATATGGAACGCGGATCCAGACGACCGGATATTCCGCGCCTGGCGCAGGCGACCGTGCGCGCTGCCGTCGCGCGGGCAGCGGAGCTCGCGCCAGGACTGCCGTTGCTGGCAGGCGGCAAGTCCTTCGGTGGCCGCATGACCTCGCAAGCCCAAGCTGCCTCGCCGCTGCCGGGCGTCCGTGGCCTGGCGTTCCTGGGCTTTCCGCTGCATCCGGCTGGAAAGCCGTCCGACGAACGCGCGGCACACCTGTTCGACGTGGAGGTGCCGATGCTGTTCCTGCAGGGCACCCGGGATGAATTGGCCGTGCAATCGCTGCTGCAGGCGACGGTCGAGCGCCTGGGCGCACGCGGCACCCTGCACTGGCTCGAGTACGCCGACCACTCCTTCCACGTTCCGGCCCGCTCGGGACGCAAGGACGCGGAGGTCATGGTGGAGGCGATCGATGCGCTGGTGCGCTGGATCGACACGACCATCGCAGCTGACCGCACCCGATGATCCCCGAAGGAGCCCGAGGGCTTCACTCACGTGCGGCCCGGGTTGCTGGCGTTAGTCTGACCGCATGACTGCCCGCGCCGCTCCTGTCCTTCTCGATTCCCTCGACGCCGCCATCGAAGCCATGCTCTCGCGCATCGACGGCCCCTTGCATGTGGGCGCCCCGCTCGGCCTGGGCAAGCCGCATCGGCTGCTCAACGCCCTGTACGCGCGCGTCGAACGCGATCCCTCGCGGCGGCTGCACCTGTATACGGCGCTGTCGCTGGACCCGCCGGGCGGCGGCAAGGGCCTGGAGGCGCGATTTATCCGGCCATTCGTGCAACGCCACTTCGGCGACGACTTTCCGCGCCTGACCTACGTACAGGCGCTCAAGCGCAATGCGCTGCCGGCACACATGGAAGTCGAGGAGTTCTACATGCAGTCCGGCGCACTGCTGCACTCGACGCAGGCCCAGCGGCGCTACGCCAGCCTGAACTACACGCACGTGGCAAGAGCGCTGGGCGATCGCGGCGTCAACGCGATCGTGCAGAAGGTCGCGCGCTCCGCCGACGGTACGCGGCTGTCGCTGTCGTGCAACACCGACCTGACGTTCGATGCGATCGACGCGCTGGTCGCGCGCGGACTGCCGCGTCCGTTGCTGGTCGCCGAGGTCGACCCCGAGCTGCCGTGGCTGGGTGGCAGCGCCAGCGTGGAGGCCGCCTTCTTCGACATCGTCGTCGCGCCGCCCGCCCCTTACCCCAAGCTGTTCGGGCTGCCGCGGCAGCCGGTCAGCGATGCGGACTACGCGATCGGCTTCCACGCCAGCACGCTGGTGCTCGACGGCGGCACGCTGCAGATCGGCATCGGCGCGCTGGCCGATGCGCTGTGCCACGCGCTGGTGCTGCGCCACACCGACAACGCCGCTTATCGCAGGGTGCTGCATGCGCTCCGCGCGGCGAAGGTCGACGATCCGGCGCTGGGTCCGTTCGTCGAAGGGCTGTACGGCTGCAGCGAGATGATCAACGAAGGATTCCGTCGCCTGGTCGAGGTGGGCGTGATCAGGCGCAAGGTCGTGGACGACGAGGCGCTGATGCGACGCGTCGACAGCGGCCACGCCAGCGACGACGACCTGGCGCGGCTAGAACGCGAAGGCGAGTTCCTGCACGGCGCGTTCTATCTCGGTTCGCCCGAGTTCTACCAGTGGCTGCGAAACCTGCCCGAGGATCAGTGCCGCGGCATCGGCATGAAGCGGGTCAGCGAGGTCAACGAGCTCTACGGCAGCAACGAATCGCTCGAACGCATGCAGCGGCGACGCGCGCGCTTCTTCAATACCTGCATGATGGCCACCGCGCTCGGCGCGGCCGTGTCGGACGCGCTGGAGAACGGCCACGTGGTATCGGGCGTCGGCGGCCAGTACAACTTCGTGGCGATGGCGCACGCGCTGCCGGATGCGCGTTCGGTGCTGATGCTGCGCGCCAGTCGCGAGGCCGGCGGCCGCAACACCTCCAACCTGCTATGGAGCTATGGCTACACGACCATCCCCCGCCATCTGCGCGACGTCTACATCAGCGAGTACGGCATCGCCGACGTGCGCGGACGCAGCGACGAGGATTGCATCATCGCGATGGCCGGCATCGCCGACGCGCGTTTCCAGGCAACATTGATCGAAACGGCGAAAGCCAATGGCAAGCTGCGCGGCGATTTCGCGTTGCCCGCCCACTGCGCCGACAACCTGCCCGGGCACCTGGCCTCGGCGATGTCGGCGTTCCGCGCCGACGGCACGTTGCCTGACTACCCGCTCGGCAGCGACTTCACCGTCGTAGAGCAGCGCCTGGTCATGGCCCTGTCCTGGCTCAAAGCCAACACCGCGAGCCGCACGGCGAAGCTGAAGACCGTGATGCGGGCGATCGGCACGGGCACATCGACCGACCACGAGGCGATGGCACGGATGGGGCTGGAGCGCACCTCCGGCCTCGGGCAATGGCTTCAGGCGCGACTGTTGTCGCTGGCATTGTCGCGGACGGCAAGTTAGCGCATCTCACGACCGGGTTCGGTTGACGGGTTGGCCGCAAAAAAGACGCTCCATCGGGAGCGTCTTTTCAAGGCATCGCGCGCGGCAGCGCGTTACGTTCAGCCCAGCGACTTCGCCGCCTCGACCACCTTCTCCACGGTGAATCCGAAGTGCGGAAACAGCTTCTCCGCGGGTGCCGAGGCACCGAAGTCGTCGATGCCGATCACCGCGCCGTCCAGCCCCACGTACTTGAACCAGAAGGAAGTGACGCCCGCCTCGATGGCCACGCGCTTGCGGCAGGCCTTGGGCAGCACCGACTCGCGGTAGTCGGCGTCCTGGCGGTCGAACACGTCGGTCGACGGCATCGACACCACGCGCACCTTGTCGCCCAGTTGCGCGGCGGCCTTCACGGCCAGGTCGACCTCCGAGCCGGTCGCGATCAGGATGATCTCCGGCGCGCCGTTGGAATCCTTCAGCACGTAACCACCGCGCGCGATGTCGGCAACCTGCTGCTCGCTGCGCTGCTGATGGGCCAGGTTCTGGCGCGAGAAGATCAGGCAGCTCGGGCCGTCGTTGCGCACGATCGCTTCCTTCCAGCACACGGCCGACTCCACCGCGTCGCACGGACGCCACAGGTCGTTGTGCGGGATGTAGCGCAGCGCAGCCAGGTGCTCGATCGGCTGGTGGGTCGGTCCGTCCTCGCCCAGGCCGATCGAGTCGTGGGTGTAGACGTGGATCGCGTGCGCGCCCATCAGCGCGCTCATGCGCACGGCGTTGCGCGCGTAGTCGCTGAACACCAGGAAGGTCGCGTCGTACGGGATGAAGCACTCGTGCAGGCCCAGGCCGTTGCTGATCGCGGTCATCGCGAACTCGCGCACGCCGTAGTGGATGTAGTTGGCGTTGGGATCGTCGCTGACGACCGACTTGCTGCCCTTCCACAGGGTCAGGTTGGAATGCGCCAGGTCGGCCGAACCGCCGATCAGCTCCGGCAGCAGCGGCGCGAACGTTTCGATGGCCATCTGCGAGGCCTTGCGCGAGGCCACGGTCGGGCCTTCGGCCTGCAGCTTGGCGATGTAGGCATCGGCGGCGGCGACGAAGCCTTCCGGCAGTTCGCCCTTCCAGCGGCGGATCAGTTCGGCGGCCAGCTCGGGATGCTGCCGCGTGTAAGAAGCGAACAACTGGTTCCATTGCTGCTCGCGCTGGCCGCCGTTGCTGCGCACGCGCCAGCCGTCGTAGATGGCTTCCGGAATCTCGAAGGCGGCGTACGGCCAGTTCAGCGCCTCGCGCGTGGCGATCACTTCTTCCTTGCCCAGCGGCGCGCCGTGGCTGGATTCCTTGCCAGCCTTGCCCGGAGAACCAAAACCGATCGTGGTGCGGCAGCAGATCAGCGTCGGCTTGTCGGTGGACTTCATCGCGGTGTCGATCGCGGTCTTGATCTCGTCGCTGTCATGGCCGTCGACGCCACGCACGACGTTCCAGCCGTAAGCCTCGAAGCGCTTGGGCGTGTCGTCGGTGAACCAGCCATCGGTGTTGCCGTCGATGGAGATCTTGTTGTCGTCCCAGAACGCGACCAGCTTGTGCAGGCCCCACGTTCCGGCCAGCGAGGCCGCTTCATGCGAGATGCCCTCCATCAGGCAGCCGTCGCCGAGGAGCACCCACGTGCGGTTGTCGATGACGTCGAAGTCCGGCTTGTTGAAGCGCTGCGCCAGCAGCTTCTCCGCCAGCGCCATGCCCACGGCATTGGCGAAGCCCTGGCCGAGCGGGCCGGTGGTGGTTTCCACGCCCGGCGTCATGAAGTTCTCGGGATGGCCCGGCGTCTTGGAGTCGAGCTGGCGGAAGTTCTTCAGCTCGTCGAGCGCCAGGTCGTAGCCGGCCAGGTGCAGCAGCGCGTACTGCAGCATCGAGCCGTGGCCGTTGGACAGCACGAAGCGGTCGCGGTTGAGCCAGTTCGGGTTGCTGGGGTTATGGCTCAGGTAGTCGTTCCACAGCACCTCGGCGATGTCGGCCATGCCCATCGGCATGCCGGGATGACCGGAGTTCGCGGCCTGCACCGCGTCGACGGCGAGGAATCGGATGGCGTTGGCAAGGTCGCGGCGGCTGGGCGTCGTCATGGCGTCGGGAGCGGGTCTTCGGGAGCGGGGCGGAGGCCGCAAGGCGCCGGAGGGCAGCCCAGGCGGGAGGGCCGGCTATTGTCCCATCCGGGGGGCGCGCTGTCGCCCCGGCCGCCGCAGGCGGGACGGGTTTGTACTCCCGCCTGCGCAATTTCCGGAGTGGCGGGCCGAGGCCAGCCCTACGTGGTGGGCCCGGACGCGTCCTCCGTCTCCATCTCGCCGCGCGATACCACGGTTGCCAGCATCAGATCGCCGGTCACATTCAGCGTGGTCCGGCACATGTCGAGGAAGCGGTCGACGCCCAGGATGAGGCCGATGCCCTCCGGGGGCACCCCGACCATGCCGCAGATCAGCGCCACCACCGGCAACGAGCCGGCCGGCACGCCGGCGGTGCCGATGCCGCCAAGGATGCAGACGAACATGACCGTCACCTGCTGCGCCAACGTCAGCTCGACGCCGAAGAACTGCGCCAGGAACAGCACGGTCACCCCCTCGAACAGGGCGGTGCCGTTCTGGTTGGCGGTGGCGCCCACGGTCAGCACGAAGCGCGATACGCGGCGCGGAAGCCCGAGTTCCTCGTCGGCCACGCGCAGCGCGGTCGGCAGCGTGGCGTTGCTGGAGGCGGTGGAGAACGCCATCAGCATCGCCTCCTGCACGCCCTTGAAGAACTTCGCCGGCGAATAGCCACCGACGAACTTCAGCACCAGCGAATAGACCACGAACATGTGCAGCGCCAGCGCCAGCACCACCACGCCGACGTACGCGCCCAGACGCGCCAGCAGCTCCCAGCCGAACAGCGCGGCCAGGTTGAACATGAAGCAGAACACCGCGTAAGGCGCCAGCCGGATGACCAGCCCGATCAGCGTCATCGATATTTCAAACAATCCTTCGATACCGCGTTGCAGCACCTCGGTAGCCGCGGTGCGGGTCAGCACCAGGCCGATGCCAAGCATCAGCGCGAAGAACATCACCGCCAGGATGGCGTTTTCGGCCGCGGCCCGGACGATGTTGTCCGGCACGATCCCCAGCAGCATTTCCAGGCCCTTGGGCTGTGTGCGCGTGCTGCTGACGATGGCGCTGGCGCGTTCGGAGCCCTCCGCCAGCAACTGCTGCGCCGACGCCGGGTCGATGCCGGCGCCGGGCTTGAGCCAGTTCACCAGCACCAGCCCGATCAGCACTGCGATGCCGGACACGACCACGGTGTAACCCAGCGTTTTCCAGCCGATGCGGCCGAGCGCGCGCACGTCGCCCATTTCGGCCACGCCTATCACCAGGGCCGAGAACAGCAGCGGGATCACCAGCATGAAGATCAGGCGCAGGAACAGCGTGCCGGCGGGCTGGGTGATGTACGTGGTGAACCACTGCACGGCCGGGTTGCCGGCGCCGATGACGTAGTGCACGGCCAAGCCCAGCAGCAGGCCGACCGTGAAGCCGATCGCCATCTTCCAGTGCAGCGGCAATCCGGACTTGCCGGGGCGGTCGCCTTTCCCGTCGGCTGTCATGTCGGCGCTCCACGCGGGCTGCGGGAACACCGGATGATGCCGAAAGCGGCGTGGAGGACGCCTTCATCCGGGCAGGGACACATGCGCTCTGGCGATGTGCGGGCGCAGCGCCGGCGTCACGACCCGCCGGTCGGGCAGAGCCAGGGAATCAGATGGGGAGGCCGTCGCGCCGCTTCCCTCGGCCTTCCCCGCAGGCGGGGAAGGAGACGCGGATCCCTCAGGAAGCCGCTTCCGGCACGCCTTCGACCGGCAGTTCCCCGATCTCGCCCTCGGTGATGTCGCGGGTGCGGTTGGCGACCACCACGGCCGTGGCCAGGTCGCCGGTGACGTTGAGCGAGGTGCGGCACATGTCGAGGAAACGGTCGACGCCAAGGATGATGCCCACGCCTTCGGCGGGAATGCCGAGCACGGCGCAGATCATCGCGATCACCGGCAGCGAGCCGGCCGGCACGCCGGCGGTGCCGATGCCCCCGAGCAGGCACAGTCCCAGCACCATCACCTGGTGCGCCAGGGTCAGCTCGACGCCGAAGGCCTGCGCCAGGAACAGCACCGTGATGCCTTCGAACAGCGCCGTGCCGTGGTGGTTGGCCGATGCCCCCACCGTCAGCACGAAGCGCGAGACCTTGCGCGGCAGCTTGAGGTTCTGCTCGGCCACGCGCAGCGTGACCGGCAGCGTGCCGGTCGAGGACGCTGTGGCGAAGGCGGTCAGCAGCGCTTCCTGGCTCCCGCGGAAGAACGCGCGCGGGCTCATGCCGCCCATGAACTTCACCCACAGCGGCAGCACGATGAACATGTGCACGGCGATCGCCGCGACAACGGTGAACGCGAACTTGCCCAGCACCAGCAGCAGTTCCCAGCCGAACTGCGCGCACAGCGCGAACATCAGGCACGACACCGCGTACGGCGCCATCTTGATGATCATGCCGATCAGGCGCATGCAGATCTCGAACAGGCCCTGGATCGCGTGCTTGAATGCCTGCGTGGCCGGGCTCGGCGTCATCAC
Source organism: Lysobacter niastensis (assembly GCF_031457115.1). Lineage (GTDB taxonomy): Bacteria > Pseudomonadota > Gammaproteobacteria > Xanthomonadales > Xanthomonadaceae > Lysobacter_J > Lysobacter_J niastensis_A. The sequence goes on along the minus strand of NZ_JAVDVY010000001.1, from coordinate 882,146 downwards.
CAGGCCGATGCCGATCATCAGCGCGAAGAACATCACGCCCAGCTTCTGCTTGTCGTCGACCGCGGCGGCCAGCACGTTCTTCGGCACGATGCCGAGCAGCATCTTCATGAAGTCGAGCTGCTGGCCGGTCGCGGCGATCTCTCCGGCTTTCTGCGCGCCCTGCGCCATCGCCTGGTCGAGCATGCCGCGGTCCAGGCCGTGGCCGGGTCCGATCAGGTTGACCATCAACAGACCGATGCCGACCGCGATCAGCGTGACCACGGCGGTGTAGATCAGCGTGCGCCAGCCGAGCTTGCCCAAGCTGGCGACGTCGCCCAGCTCCGCCACGCCCAGCACCAGCGCCGAGAACATCAGCGGCAGCACCAACATGAACAACAGTGCCAGGAACAACTGTCCGATCGGCTGAGCCACATATCCCACCAGGCCCATCACCAGCGGCGACCCCGGCGCGACGAAGTGGGCGAACAGGCCGAGCACCGCACCGGCGACGAAGCCGATCAGCACCTTGACGTGCAGCGGCATGCCCTTGGTCGGCAGGGGGATCTCGGGCAGGCTGGCGTGGCTCATGCAATTCTCTCGGGCGAGGCAGCCGGCGAGATTACACCAGGCCCACCCGGTTCATCCGCCCGAACCACCTCCCGGACCGCCTTTTGCCTCGCCTTGCGGGTACAGCGGAGGCAGTGGCGAAGGCGCCGTCGACTCAGCAGTACGCCAGCGCGGCCCCTGGGCGAAGGCGCTGCGCAGCAGTCCGCGTGCGGCCGGGCCGTCGCCCCCGCCCCAGCGCGCCCGCTCCATCGCCTGGATGGCCTGGCGCTGGCGCGGGTCGGCCAATCTGGCGAGCACCTCGTCGATGCCCTGTGCCGGCGGCCTCGCCATCGCGCACAGGGTCTGGGCCAGTTCGCCAAAATCGGCATGGTCCAGCGCCCGCTTCAGATCGGCCTGGCTGCGGATCTCCGCGGGCATGGCGTCGACCGGTTCCTTCGATGCAGCCGCAACCGCTGGCGCCCGGCGATGCAGGCCCCACACCAGCGTGAACAACCACAGCGCGGCGAACAGCAGCGCGATCAGGATCCAGTTGCGGTTGGCTCCCTGCATCGCGCCCCAAGGCACGGCAGCGGTGCCGGCAGCCGTGACGGTTGCCGGAGCGGCCGACGCGCTCGCTGCGTTCTGGTCCGTCGACGCGGCATCACCGACCGCGACCGGCCATGACAGGGCAGGCAGGCTGGCGCTGCGCACCGCGCCCGCGCGCACGTCCCACCACTGCAGGCGCATGCCGCTCAACTGCGCCTGCCCGGCGCGCGAGGGCACTAGCGAAAAACGACGGGTCAGCTTGACGCGCGGACGACCCTCGACGAAACGCTCGTCCGCCTGCACTGGATCAGGAAATACCTGCACGCCATCGATCGCGGGCAACTGCAGTTCGGGCATTTGGGCGGCGGTGGCACCGTCGGCCACGGCTTCCACGGTCAACGTCGCCGCGCTTCCGGTCCGCAGTTCCTGCGGCGTGGACTGGTAACGCAACTGCAGGTCGTGCAAAGGCAACCACGGCTGCGGCGCGTTGGCCGGCGCGGACCGCACTTGCAGGAACCGCGGCGCCGCCTGCGCGCGCAACTCGCCGCCGCGGTTGCCGAACAGATCATCGAAGAAGCCTCCCGTGCCGCGCCCTTCGAAGGTCGCAGGGGGGACGGTCAGCGCGCCGCTACGTTCGGGTATCAGCAGGAAACGTCGCTCGACCACGCTGTAGCGGCGCCCGGCGATTTCGCGCACGAACTGCGCGTCGTCGCCAACGCGCTGCAACGATGCGCCGTCGGGTGCCATCTGGTCGAGTTGGCCCGATACCAGCGGCGCCGCCGAATACAGCCGCACCACCCAGCCCACCGCCTGCTGCACGTAGGGCGCTTCATCGTCCGCCTCGCTCTCGATGAAGACGTCGGCGCCGGCGCGCGCTGGCACCTGCGCGCTGCGCGCCGCGACCTGCAGGCTCAGCAGCTGGGTGCGCTCGCCGCCCACGGACAGCGGCGGAATCGCGATGAGGCCTTCGCGCCGCGGCTGCAAGGCCACGGCATACAGGGTCCGCGTGCGGCTGCGGCCGTTGACCAGTTCGTACTCGCGCCGGCTGGTATGGCCGGTGAGAAAGAAATCCCGCTGCAACGGCGTGTAGTCCGGCGACACGGACACCGCCGACGTCGTCTCGATGTTGAGCGTGACCGTCTCCCCGGCCGCGATATTGTCGCGATCGAGCCAGGCGCGCGTCTGCGCGGACGCGCCCAGGCTGATCATCGACAGCAGCAGCCACGCTCCGAAAAGGAAAGCGAAGCGGCGCTGCAGCGGATGCATCGTGGCCAATCTCCCGATCATTCTTCCAGCGACCCTCGCAGTTGGCGGCGCTCGTGCTCGAGCCTGAACTTCTCGCGCAGCAGGCTGCCCGGATCGTCCGGCACGCGCCGCAACCAGGCCTCGTTGGCCAGGCGCCGCTCGCGTTGCTGCGGCGTCTCGTTGGCCGGCCGCGCCGGACTGCGCTGATCTCCTGCCTGCGGCTTGCCCTGCTGCAACGCGCGTTGCATGCGCTCGCGCTGCGCCGCATCGGCAGCCTGTTGCGCCTTGGCGTCGGCGGGCGTGGCTTTGGATTGGTCCTGCGACGGCGTCTGCGGCTGCTGTTGCGCCTGCGAACGGTCCTTTTGCTGACCAGTTTGGGGTTTTGCCTGCGCGCCCTGCCCTTGCGATGGCTGGCTTTGGCCGCCCTTCGACGATTGCGGGTTCTGCTGTCCCGATTGTCCGGATGGCGGCTTGCGCTTCATCGCCGCCTCGACCGCGCGCTTGTTGGCGATCGCATCGGCCATGCCCGGTTCGCGCTTCAAGGCCTCGTCGTAGGCGTCGATCGCCTGCGGATACGCGCCGGCCTTGGCCAGCGCGTTGCCGCGGTTGTAGTGCGCGTCTGCGCTGTCGACGCTCTGGTAGGTTTGCGCGGCCCCGGCGTAGTCGCCCGCACGATAGGCCTTCGTCCCGCGTTCCAGCCGCGAATGCGCCGCCTGGTCGTCGCGTTGCCACCACTCCACGGCCCTCGCCGGTTGCCATGGCAGCACGAAGCACAACACGACCAGGGCGGCAGCGCCACGTCGACGGAATGCAAACAGCGCCAGCAGCATCAGCGGAGGCAACAGCCAGTAGCCTTCATCCCGCCACACGCGTCCCTTCGGACCGCCTTTGGCATCGGCATCGTCGATGCCGGGCTCGAGCACGCCCAGCGCGCGGATATCGGCGTCATCCGGTGTCAGGGCCGAGTAGCGGCCGCCGCCGCCGCCGCTCAGTGCGCGCAGCGATGACGCGTCGAGACGGGCAGTGTCGATGCTGCCGTCCATGCGGCGATACGAAGCCCCTTCCTCGCTACCCAAACCGATCACGGAAACGCGGTAGCCGGCGCGTGCCGCCTCGCCGGCCGCGACGCGCGCAGCGTCGTCGGCGTGGTCCGTCATCAACAGGATCTGACCGCTCGCGAATCCGGCCTGCCGCAACAACTGCGATGACCAGGCGATGGCACGGTCACCGCGCTGGCCGTCCACCGGCATCACCTCTGGCGCCAGTGCGTCGAGGAACAAGGCGACGTTGCCGGCATCGTCGGTCAATGGCGCCACGGTGAAAGCGTCGCCTGCATAGGCCACCAGAGCGACCTGCCCGCCCTGCCGCTCGCGCAGCAACGTGGCGATCTTGGCACGCGCCTGCGCCAGCCGCGAAGGCGGCAGGTCGGACGCCAGCGCGGCACCGGAAAGATCCAGCGCTACCACCAATGGTGTACGCGTCTGCCACAGCGGCTGCTCGCCCTGCCGCCAACTCGGCCCGGCCAATGCCAGCACCGACAGTCCGTAGGCCAGCGCGGTCAAACCGAAACCCACGCGACTGCGCCGGTCCGCTTTCTTCTCCAGCAGGTGGGGCAGCAGATGCGGATCGACCAGCGATTGCCAGACGCCCTCGCGAAGCCGTCGCCCGCGCCACCAGGCCGCCAGCAATGGCAGCGCCAGCAGCGCCCACAGAAAGTGCGGACGCAGCAGGTGCAGGGCGGAGAAGTCCATGCTCATGCCAGCCTCCGCCTGCTACGCACCAATGTGGGCTGCGCAAATGCGAGCAGGGCCAGCACGAAGGCCGCGGCCAAGGGCCACCAGTACCGCTCGATGCGCGGGCGCAGCGCCGGGCCCGGATGACGGATCGGTTCCAGCCGATCGATCTCGGCGTAGATGCCTGCGAGCTGCGCGGTATCACGCGCACGGAAGAAGCGTCCGCCGGTCTTCGAGGCGATGGCGCGCAGCGAAGCTTCGTCGATTTCGTCGCCGCCACCGGGCATCGGCAAGCGAAAACCGAACACCGACATCGTGCCGTCGCCGCCGAAGGCCACCGTATGCACGCGCACACCAGCGTCGCGTGCCAGTTCGGTGGCCTTGCGCGGTTCCAGCGAACCGGCGGTGTTGACGCCATCGGTGAGCAGGATCAGGACGCGTTGCTCCGCGGGCTGTGCGTACAGGCGCTTGACCGCCAGGCCGATCGCATCGCCGATCGCGGTCTCCTGCCCCGCCAGGCCGATCACGGCATCCTGCAATTGCTGGCGAACCGAGGTCAGGTCACGGGTCAGCGGTGTCAGCGCGTAGGCGCGACGACCGAACACGATCAGGCCGACCCGGTCGCCGCCGCGTCGATCGAGGAAATCCGACAGCACCGCCTTGGCGGCGGTGAGACGATCGACCGGCCGATCGCCGAGTTCCATGTCCGGTTCGCTCATGCTGCCCGACAGGTCGAGCGCCAGCATCAGGTCGCGACCCTCCTGCGGCGGCTCCACGGCTTCACCGAGCTGCTGCGGGCGGGCGGCCGCCACGCACAACAGGATCCACGCCAGCCACGGCAGCAGACCGATGCCACCGGCCAGCACGCCACGCCCGCCCGCTTTCGCCACGGCGTCGAGTCGATCGCCATATGGCACCTTCAACGCCACCGAGTTGCCTCGCAGCGGTGGCAGCAGTATGCGGGCCAGCCACGGCAACGGCAGCGCGAGCAGCCACCAGGGCCATGCGAAGTGCCCCAGCCAGGACGCCAGCGATGCGCTCATCGCCTCGATCATGCCGCGCCCATCCATTGCAGGAACCGTTGCCGCGCGAGCACTCGTAACGCGTCGACCTGCTCCGGCTCGACCTCACGGCGGTACCCGCCGTCGAGCAGCAGCCGTCCTGCGCCTTGTGCGAAAGGCTTGTCGTGGATCGCTCGCTTGCGCTTTCCGCTGGTGGTCGGGCGGTCGAGGAACTCCAGCCACGCATCGCCCTGCAGGCGGTCGGCGGATGCTTCCACTCGCCGTGCGGCGCGGCGCAGCAACTCCGACATGGCGGCGACCTGGTCGGCCGATGTCGTGGCGGCTTCGAGCGTCCGGTCGAACAACGAGGCCATGGCCAGACGCTTGCGTTCGCGTTGGCGGCGGCGCCACCACCACCATGCGGCCACGCCCAGCAACGCGATGGCGACCAGCCACCAGCCCGGCGCCGGCGGCCACAACGAAGGCGCTGGCGGCTGGTGGATATCGCGCAGGACAATCCCGTTCATCGCCGCCTCACGCCACCAACGGTCGGGAGCGTCCCAGCAAGGGCAGCCAGGACTCGCTGTCGTCGTGGCTGGAAAGCACCTGCACGCGCACGCCGCGCGCAGGCAGCATCCGCAATGCCGCTTCGATCGGCGCGGAGAACTCCTCGCGCCAGCGTTGCCGCGACGTCGCAGCGGCCAGATCCAGCTCGACGCGGCGGCCGCCACTGGAGAACGGCAGCATCGTCTTCGGCGGCTGGCTCTCGAGCAGATCGCTCAGCAACAGCACGATCACTTCATGATGTTGGGCCAGCGCCGGCCAACGCTGCGGCGCGATGGCTGCGACGCTGCGCGGGTCGGCCAGCAGCACCAGGCGCGAACCCGGGCGCAATAAACGTGCAGCGTGGTCCAGCGCGACGTCGAGGCCGGCATCTTCTGCCGGTGGGCGCGTGTACCAGCGCACCAGCGCATCAAGCACGCGCAGCGCGCCGCGGGGACCCGCAGCCGGTGTCACCGGTGGCTCGCGCAGGCTGCCGCGCAACGCCGCGACGCGATCGCCGTCGCGCACGGCCGCCCATGCCGCCACCGCACCAGCGCGCGCAGCCTGCACCGACTTGAAGCGCACTCGCGTGCCGAAGTACAGCGATGGCGAAGTATCGGCGACGATCAGGCTCAGGCGCTCGCGCTCGGCCTGGAACAGCTTGGTGTGGGCACGCCCCGTGCGTGCGGTCAGGCGCCAGTCGATGTGACGGGCATCGTCGCCAATGGAGTATTCGCGCGACTCCGCGTACTCCATGCCGCGTCCGCGCAGCGGCGACAGCGCATGACCGCTGACGCCTAACCGGCCGCGCTGCGCCTGCCGACGACCGCCTGCGACGGCTCGCAATGCGACCAACTCGGACAGGCAAGGCGTAATGCCATCGCCGGCGTGGGCAGCTACTTCGGGAGCAGCAACAGTGTCGTGTGGTCCTCGCATGGACATGGGCTCAGGGCAACGGCACCCGCTGCAGCAATTCGCCGACCAGTCGTTCGCCGTCCCATCCCTCGGCCGTGGCTTCGTAGCTGGGCAGGATGCGATGGCGCAATACGTCGGGCGCCACCGCGCGAACGTCATCGGGGGTCACGAAATCGCGGCCGGCCAGCCAGGCATGGGCGCGCGCGCATCGTTCCAGCGCGATGGACCCGCGCGGGCTGGCGCCCCAGGCGATACGCCGCGCCAGCGCCGCGTCATAGCGCGCCGCGTTGCGTGAAGCCAGCACGAGCTCGACCAGGTAGCGCTCTACCGACGGCGCCAGGTGCAGGTCGAGCACGGCCTGACGCGCGGCGAACACATCGGCCAGCGGCATGCGGGTGAGCGGCTGCGGTGCGGCGTGCAGCGATTCGCGGGCGCGCGATCGCGCCAACCGCAGGATCTCCGCTTCGGCCGCCGCCTCGGGGTAGCCGATGCGCACGTACATCAGGAAGCGATCCAGTTGCGCCTCCGGCAACGGGAACGTGCCTTCCTGTTCGATGGGATTCTGAGTCGCCATCACCAGGAAAAGCTGCGGCAGCGCGTAGGTGGCGCGGCCAACCGTGACCTGTCGTTCGCCCATTGCCTCCAGCAGCGCCGATTGCACCTTGGCGGGCGCGCGGTTGATCTCGTCGGCGAGCAGGATCGGGTGGAACACTGGACCGGCCTGGAATTCGAACCGCCCTTCCTGCGGCCTCCAGACCTCGGTGCCGGTCAGGTCCGCCGGCAGCAGGTCGGGCGTGAACTGGATTCGCGCGAAATCGGCCTCCAGCCGCGCCGCCAGCGCACGAATCGCGCTGGTCTTGGCCAGACCGGGGGCACCTTCGACCAGCAGGTGACCGTCGGCCAGCAGGGCAATCAGCAGACGCTCGATCAGCGCCGCCTGGCCGATGATCTCGGCGGCGAGGGCATCGCGCAGCGCGCGGAAGACGTCGTGCAGACGGGCAATTTCGCTGCGTGGACGCAGATCGGGAGGGCTGAGATCCATTGCGCTCTCGGAAGACTGTGGCAGGACAATTCTGACCGATGCCCGCACGTGAGGTTCAGTCTGACAGCGCACGCGTTCAGGCGCCGTCGCGGCGTGGGCGCCCCACCCACGGCCACAAATGCAAAGAGGGCCCGAAGGCCCTCCCTGCGTTCACCGCCGGAGCTGTCAGCGCTGCGAGACCTGCAGCACCTTGGGCGTCACGAAGATCAGCAGCTCGGCCTTTTCCTTGTTGCGACCCTTCTTCTTGAACAGGTTGCCCAGGAAAGGAACGTCGCCCAGGAACGGCACCTTGCTGACGTCGTTGCGGTCGCGGAACTCGTAGACGCCGCCGATCACGACGGTCTGGCCGTCCTCGACCAGCACGGCGGTGTTGACCTCGCGCTTGCTGATCTGCGGAACCTGGCCGATGGAGGTGTCGACAAAGCCTTCGACTTCATCCTTCTTGACCGCCATGTTGAGGAACACGCGGCCGTCGTTGGTGATCGTCGGCGTGACCTTCATCTGCAGCAGCACGTCCTTGAACTGCACGTTCGGGATCGGGATGTCGTTGCCGCCCTGCTGCGGCGAGATCGTCACGTAGCCGACTTCCTGGCCCTGGCTGATCACCGCCTCACGCTGGTTGCTGGTGACGATGCGCGGGTTGGAGATCACCTCGCCACGCCCTTCCTGCTGCATCGCCGACAACTCGACGTCCAGCGCGTAGCCCGCGTTGAGGATGGCCAGGGCAACCGAGCCGGCCGGGTTGGTAACGCCCAGGTTGGTCATCAGGCCGCGGGTGATCGTGCCCAGGACAGGCGGGTTCGGCGGCGGCGTGGCGCTGTTCTGGTTGTTCGCGTCGACGACCGAGTTCTGCGTATCGATGTTGCTCTGGATGTTGCCGTTGAAGAAGGCCTGGGCGTCGTGGGTATAGCCGGAGACGCCGAACCGGGCGCCCAGCTCGCGCGAGAAGCTCTCGACCGCGATCACGACGCGAGCCTCGATGACGACCTGATCCACCGGTCGGTCGATGACCCGGATCAACTCCTTCATCTGCGCGATCTTCTTCGGGATGTCGCTCACCATCAGGGTGTTGGTCCGCTCATCGGCAACCAGGCGGCCGCGCGACGACAGGAAACCGCTGTCCTGGTTGCCTCCACCCGCACCGCCACCACCACCACTGCCACCGACGCCTCTGGCCTCGGTCAGCGCTTTGAAGATCTGCGCGGCGTTGTGGTAGTTGATCTGGATGTACTCGGTGGTCAGATCGACGCGGTTGTCGAGCGCGATGCGTGCGTCTTCCTTGTCCTGCTCGTACTTGGCGACCTCGGCCTGCGGCGCGATCCACACCACGTTGCCGCTGCGGCGCTTATCCAGGCCCTTGGCCTGCAGGACGATGTCGAGCGCCTGGTCCCACGGCACGTTGACCAGTCGCAGCGTCACGTTGCCCTGCACTGTGTCCGCGGCGACGATGTTGAGGCTCGATTCCTCGGCGATCAGCTGCAGCACCGTGCGCACCGGCACGTCCTGGAAGTTGAACGTCACCGGCCGGCCGCTGTAAGCGCGCGTGGACGTGGTCGAGTTCGTGGCGCCCATCGCCGTGTTGCCGGTGGCCTTGCCGCGCGAAGCGGTGGCGCCAGCGGCACGCGGTACGATCTCCACGATGTACTCGCGCCCGCTCTGGTAGGCCATCGACTCGTAGTTGCCGCTGGTGTTCAGCACCAGCTGCGTGCCGGTACCGGCGGGACGCGCGTCGATGCGCTGCACCGGTGTGGCGAAGTCTGTGACGTTGAGCGGCTTCTGCAGGTTGGCCGGCAGTTGCGCGTTGCCCACGTTGATGGTGACGGTCGAACCGGTGCTGCGCAGATCCGGCGCGGCGCCATCGCCGTCGAAGCGCAGGATCAGGCGGCCCGCGCCGCCATCGCCCCGCTTGAAGTCGATGTTCGACACCGAGATCGTGCCGGGCAGCTGTTTGGCCGGGTCACGGCTGGGCGTCGGTGCCACGGTCGTCGGCGCTGCGGCACTCGGCGGGGCCGCGTGCACGGCGCTGAAGGCGGCGACGGCGCCCACCAGCAGGCCGACGCTGCCCTTGCGTAGCAGGAGCATGGGGCGCCGGGCAGGCCGCGAGCGTGTGGCGTTGAATACGGTCATCATGACAATCCCCCAATCATTGATCTTCCAACGCGACCGTGGCTGGACGCTCCAGCCAACCACCCGCGCCATCCGGCACCAGTTCCACCAGCTCGATGCGATCTTCAAAGACGGCGGTCACGCGACCGTCGCTCTGCCCCATGTACGCACCAGGCCGCACACGATAGGTCACCTTGTCCGGCGCCATCACCAACGCGATGACACCGGCACCTTTGCCCAGCGTACCTACCATGTCCAGGCTGTCGAGCGGGAACTGCTCGAGTGTTTCCTTGCGACGCGCCGCATCCGGTCGCGGTCCGTTGCCGCCGCCCTCGTCGGTGAAGGCGTTGCTGAACGGATCGCGCATGCCCTGCGCGGCGTATTCAAATGTTTCGAACTGCTGCATCACAGGCAACGGATCCAGCGGCGGCGCCGGGCGTGCCTTGACTTCCGCGACCCACTTTTCGAGGTTGGGGGCTTCGCCGGGCGTGCTGGTGATTCCGCGCGAGCAGGCGGTCAGGCCCATCGCGACGAGCAAAGCGAGTGCAAGCGGACCGGGACGGAAACCGGTGCGAACGGTATTCACGCGCATCTCAGGTTCCCCCCTGTCCGACCTTGGCGGACCCGGCCGTGTTCTGCTGATTGGCCACTTCCTCTTCGTCCAGGTAACGATAGGTCTTTACGGTGCCGGCCAGTTCGAGCGGACTATTGGGCGTGATCACGGCGTTCGGCGCCTTGGCCCGCGGCTTCAGTGAAATGTCGTGCATGGTCATGATCACCACGCGCGGCAGCGAGGCCACGCCGCTGACGAAACCGCCGAACTGGTGGTAAGTGCCCACCATGCGCAGCGCGATTGGTTTCTCGGCGTAGAACTCCTTGGGCACTTCCGGACCAGGCTGGAACAGCTCGTTGCTGATGCCGGTGGCGAGTGCGGTCTGCGAGATGTCCACGATCAGGTCGGGCATCTCGGTCTTGCTCGGCAGCTGGCGCAGCATCTGCTGCAACTGCTGTTCCATCTGCGCGAGCTGCTGCTTGAGCGGCTCCAGGTTCGCGGCTCGACCCTGCTTGGTTTCGAACTCGACGCGCAGGTCCGACTCCTGGCGTTCCAGGCCGGCGAGCTCTTCGCGCTGGTCGCGCACGAACAGCCACCAGGCCAGGCCGACGATCAGCAAGCCGATGATCACGCAGAAGCCGATCTTGGCCTGCTGCGGCCAACCGCCAATGTTGTTGAAGTCGAGGTCTTTCAGCGAGACTTTCTTCTGGCTCACGACGCAGCTCCTCCCTTGGTCGGTGCCGCGGCGGGCGTGGTGGCCGCCGGTGCCGCAGGCGCGGCCGGTACATCCGGCTTGCCGTCACCGTCCTCATCCTTCGGCGCGTTCGGATTGGCGAGCTGGACCTGCAGCCTGAACTCGTACGGCAGGCCCTTGTCGTTGCCCTTGGCCTCGATGATCGACAGGTCGGGATTGGTCATCCAGCCTGAACCTTCGAGGTTGCGCAGGTAGGTACTGACGCGCGCATTGGACTGGGCGCGGCCTTCCAGCGTCAGGGTCTTCTCGTCCTGCTTGATCGAGGTCAGCACCGCGCCGTCCGGAATCGTGCGCACCAGCGAATCGAACAGATGCACCATCTGCGAACGGTTGGCCTGCAGCTGTTCGATCACTTCCTTGCGCGCCAGGAGCTTGGCCTTCTTCTTGTCCAGCTCCTCGATTTCCTTGATCTGCGTGTCGACCTCGGTGATGCGGTCGCGCAGGTAGGTGTTGCGCTCGTTCTGGCCGCTGATCTGGCCCTTGTAGAAGCTGACGATCAGGAAGGCCAGCAGCACGGCGCCAAGCGCCGAACCACCGAGCATCATCCCGAATTCCTTCTGGCGCTGTTTGCGCCGTTCCTCACGCCACGGTAGGAGATTGATCCGTGCCATCAGTCGAAGCTCCTCAGGGCGAGGCCGCAGGCGATCATCAGCGCCGGCGCATCCTGCGCGAGCGCGTGGGCCTGGACACGGGGACCGAGCGTCATGTGGGCGAGCGGATTGGCGATGATGGTGGGCACGCCGAGCTGCTCCTCGACCATCTGGGCGATGCCCGGGATCGCCGCGCAGCCGCCTGCGATGACGATCTGGTCGACCCGGTTGAACTCGCTGCCGGCGTAGAAGAACTGCAGCAGTCGGCTGACCTGCTGGACCATGGCTTCCTTGAACGGCTCCAGCACTTCGGCCTCGTAGCTGTCCGGCAGGCCACCCTGGCGCTTGGCCAGGCCGGCTTCCTCGTAGCTCAGGCCGTAGCGCCGCATCACCTCGTCGGTAAGCTGCTTGCCGCCGAACACCTGTTCGCGGCTGTAGAGGCTGCGTCCATTGCGCAGCACGTTGAGCGTGGTCATCGTGGCGCCGGAGTCGATCAGCGCGATGACCCCGTCCCGCGGGCTGCTCAGGTTGTCGGCGATCAGCGCGAAGGCGTTCTCGATCGCGAAGGCCTCCACGTCCATCACCTTCGGTGTCAGGCCGCCGATCTCCAGGGCGGAGGCCCGGACCTCGACGTTCTCCGAGCGCGATGCCGCGAGCAGCACCTGCACCATGTCGGCGTTGCCGGGCATCGGCCCCAGCACCTCGAAATCGAGGTTCACTTCCTCGATCGGATACGGGACGTAATTGACGGCCTCCAGCTCGACCTCGCTCTCGAGGTCGTCGCCATCGAGGTCGGACGCCATCGGGATGATCTTGGTGATCACCGCCGAGCCGGCCACTGCCGCCGCCGCGAATTTGGCGCGCGTGCCGGACCGGGCCACGGCGCGCTTGATCGCCTCGCCAACGGCCTCGACCTCAACAATGTTCTTTTCCACCACCGCGTTGGGCGGCAGCGGTTCGACGGCGTAATGCTCAACGCGGTAGCGGTTGCCAGCCTTGGAGAGCTGCAACAGCTTGACCGCGGTTGAACTGATGTCCACGCCAACCAGTGCCGGCTGGCTTTTTGTGACTATCCCCACGATTTTCTCCCCTTGCCACAAGCGCTTACGAGCACTTCATGTGGCCCCGCCTTAAATAACGGACTTTGCGCAAGCTGGCAACCACTTCTTTCGAATAGCGCCAACCAGAACCCCATTTCCCCGCCAAACGGGATGCGGTCCCATTTCCGGACGCCGCCCCCGGCCCGCACCCCAAGCTCCCCACTTCCGCTCCTCTATACTCCACGCTTACGACACCCGCAATCGGAAATCCGCTTTGATGCCCCGTCTTGGTCGTTTGTTGCGCTGGGCGCTCCTCGCGTTCGCCGGCGTGTTCCTTCTAGGCATGGTCGGCCTGGGCGTCCTGTACTACCTGGTGGCCCCCAAGCTCCCCGATGTCGAGACGCTGCGTAACGTCGAGATGCAGGAGCCCATGTACGTGTACGCGCGTGACGGCCGCCTGATGGGCCTGTTCGGCGAGACCCGGCGCTACCCCATCGCCATCGAGGCGGTACCGGACCGGCTCAAGAAGGCGTTCATCGCCATCGAGGACTCCCGCTTCTATCACCACCATGGCGTCGATTTCAAAGGCGTGTTCCGCGCGGTATGGCTGCTGGCGACGACCGACAACAAGCGCGTCCCGGGCGGGTCGACCATCACCCAGCAGGTCGCCCGCCAGTTCTTCCTGAGCTCGGAATACAGCTATACCCGCAAGCTGGCCGAAATGCTGCTGGCGATGCGCATGGAGCGCGAACTCAGCAAGGACGAGATCTTCGAGCTGTACTTGAACAAGAGCTTCTTCGGCAACCGTGCCTACGGCGTGGCCGCCGCGGCTGAGTTCTACTACGGCAAGAAGCTGGACCAGTTGACGCTGGACGAGATGGCCTCGCTCGCCGGCATCCCCAAGTTCCCTTCCAGCGGCAATCCGCTGAGCAATCCCGAACGCGCCAAGCAGCGCCGCGACTACATCCTCGACCGCATGACCGACCTGCGCTTCATCACGCCCGCCGAGGCCGCGAACGCCAAGGCCGCGCCGATGCACGCCACCCCGCATGAACGCCCGGTCGAGGTCTATGCCCCGTACGTGGCCGAGATGGTCCGCCAGGAGATGGTCGCTCGCTATGGCGCGGAAGCGCTGACCAAGGGCTACCACGTCACCACCACCATCGATGCGGTGCTGCAGACCGCCGCCGACCAGGCGATCCGCGACGGCCTGGCCGTCTACGATCGTCGCCACGGCTGGCATGGGGTCGAGAAGCATTTCGAGCTGCCCGCGCAGGACGATGCCGCCACCGCGCGCGCGCGCCTGGCCAACATCGCACCGCAGGCCGGCCAACTGCCGGCGGTCGTGCTCGGTGTCAGCGACACCCAGGTCCGGCTGGTGCTGGGCGACGGCACGCAGATCGAACTCGGCCCGAACCAGGGCTGGGGCGACAAGAGTCCCGCCAGCCTGGTGAAGCGTGGCGACATGGTGCGGGTGCAGCGCGTGACGGCCGCAGCCGCCCCGGACCAGCCGCAGGCGGCACCCAGCTACAAACTGGATCAGTTGCCGCGTGCACAGGCCGCACTGGTATCGCTGGAACCGTCCAACGGCGCGTTGCGCGCGCTCTCCGGCGGCTTCAGCTTCGCTGGCAACAAGTTCAACCGCGCCACGCAGGCGCGTCGCCAGCCGGGCTCGAGCTTCAAGCCGTTCGTGTATGCGGCCGCGTTCGAGCGCGGCTACAACCCGGCCTCGATCGTGCTGGACGCCCCGGTGGTCTTCAAGGACCGCCGCGGTCATCTGTGGCGCCCGCAGAACGACACCGGCAATTTCGCCGGCCCGATGCGCCTGCGCGAGGCGATGGTGCAGTCGCGCAACCTCGTGTCGGTGCGCCTGCTCGATGCCATCGGTGTCGATTTCGCCCGCAAGTACATCAGCCAGTTCGGCTTCGACCAGGAACAACTGCCGCCCAACCTGTCGATGTCGCTCGGTACCGCGTCGCTGACGCCTCTGTCGATGGCACGCGGCTATGCGGTCTTCGCCAATGGCGGCTTCCGTATCACGCCGTGGTTCATCGACGAGGTGAAGGATCGCGACGGCGCCATCGTGTTCAAGGAAAAGCCGGCCGTGGCCTGCCGCGAGTGCGGCCCGCGTGCCAACGGCTCGATCGCGACGCCGGCCTCGAACGTCGTCGACGGCTTCGATCTGGGCCCCGCAGGGGGCGCCACGGCACCGGTCGCGGCGACGGCCGAGGACAAGCCCAAGCCCACCGCCGTGCCGCCGACGAGCAGCGCCGACATGGTGCTCGCACCTCGCGCCATCGACGACCGCACCGCCTACCAGATCGTGTCGATGCTGCGCGATGTCGTGCAGCGCGGCACCGGCACCGCGGCCAAGGTGCTGGAGCGCGAGGACATCGGTGGCAAGACCGGCTCCACCAACGACCACCGCGATGCCTGGTTCTCGGGTGTTGGCGGCCCGCTCGTCACCACGGTGTGGGTGGGCCGCGACGGCTTCGAGTCGCTTGGTTACCGCGAGTACGGCGGCAAGGCGGCACTTCCGATCTGGATCGACTACATGCGCGTCGCGTTGAAGGACCAGCCGCTCGCGGTCAACGAGCCGCCGCAGGGCATGGTCAAGGTGGCCGTCGGCGCCAACGGCGCGCTGGTGCCGTCGGAAACGGGCGGCGTCCTGGAATGGGTAAAGCACGAAGATCTTGAACGGATGCAGGCTTACGTCGACTACGGCCCGGAAGAAACCATGCCGGCCGAAGAATCGTTTGATATCTTCTGATTGCCGGCCCTTGCGGCCGGCCGCGGCGAGCGCCCTCGCCGTCGTCGTGCCAGCCGCGGAGGTCGTCATGCCCCACGCCCGACAGCACGCTCACCAGCACGCCCAGACCCGTACCCGCGAGCGCCGCCACCGGCTCGCGCACGAGGCCGCGCGCCTGATGGCCGAAGGTGGCATCCGCGATTACCACCAGGCCAAGCTGAAGGCCGCCGAGCGACTGGGCATCTTCGACGACGCCTCGCTGCCACGTAACCGCGAGATCGAGGACGCACTGCGCGAGTACCAACGCCTGTTCCAGCCCGACAACGTCACCGCCGTGCGCCAACGCCGCGAGGCGGCATTGCGTGCGCTGGAGTTCTTTCGCGACTTCGACCCGCGCCTGGTTGGCCCGGTGCTCGAAGGCACCGCCGACACGCGCAGTCCGGTGACGCTGCATCTGTACAGCGACGACCTCGACGCTGCGCCGCGCTTCCTCGACCAGCACGGTATTCCCGCCGAGGCGCGCAGCCGGCGCCTGCGCCTGGACCGCGAACGCACTGGCGACTTCCCGGTGTGGGTGTTCAGCGCCGAGGAGATCACCTTCGACGTCACCGTGCTGCCGCTGGACGTGCTGCGCCAGGCGCCACTATCGAGCACCGACGAGAAGCCGATGCGCCGGGCATCCGCGACGCAATTGCGGCAGTTGTTGGCCACCGAGGAAATCGAAGGTTACGAGCGCGGCGAGTGAGTGCCGCGCGGATCGCGCCTGGGCCTTGAAGGCGCCAGCCCGAACACGTTGAGCTCGATCGCGACGAACGCGACCAGCCACAGCAGCGCGTCCCAGGCATCGAGCCAGGCCGCGCGCATGCTTTCCCGACTGGCAGCCTCGTCGCCGATGCCCATCGCGGCCCAGGTCAGCATGAAACCGACCAATGCCAGATAGAGCGCCAGGGCCATCGCGCGTCGGATGCGATGCAGCCTGATGGCATCCGCTGGCAATCGCACCTCCAACTCGAGCAGCGCGATCACGCCGAGCCAGACCATCTCGTTGGCGAAATCCAGCCACACGCGTTCAAGCGCGTATCCGACACACGCCATGACCACGGCGAACGCCGCCAGCGCGCGCACGCCGTGCAGTGCCGGGCGCCATCGCGACGGCAAATTCCAGCCGCCGGTTTCCCACTCGAACAGCAATAGCAGTACGAACCAGGCCGCCGTGTCGAGCAGCTCGGTCGCGCGGCCGAAACGCGCGTACAGGACCACATCGCCCGCCAGCAGCGCATACACCAGCCATCTGAAAACGACGAAGCCGCGGTCGGGCCGCGGCTTCGTGGTTGCTTCGGCGCTGACGCCGGGCATGCGGACTGCGCTTTCGAAAATCAGCGCTTGTCGATACCGACGTAATCGCGGTTGGCCGAGCCGGTATAGATCTGGCGCGGACGGCCGATCTTGTTTTCCGGATCGTTCTGCTGCTCCAGCCAATGCGACACCCAGCCGGCGGTACGGGCGATGGCGAACATCACGGTGAACATCTCCACCGGAATGCCCAGCGCCTTGTAGATGAGGCCGGAGTAGAAGTCGACGTTCGGGTAGAGCTTGCGCTGCACGAAGTACTCGTCCTTCAGCGCGGCCTCTTCCAGGCGCATCGCCACTTCCAGCAGCGGATCGTTGACGCCCAGTTGGCCCAGCACGTCGTGGGTCATCTTGCGCACCAGCGCCGCGCGCGGGTCGTAGTTCTTGTACACGCGATGACCGAAGCCCATCAGGCGGAAGCCCGATTCCTTGTCCTTGGCCTTGGCGACGGCGGCACCGACGTTCTCGGGCTTGCCGATCTCGGCCAGCATCTTCAGCACGGCTTCGTTCGCACCGCCGTGAGCCGGCCCCCACAGCGCCGCGACACCGGCGGCGACGCTGACGTACGGATTGGCGCCGGTCGAGCCGACCAGGCGAACGGTCGAGGTCGAGGCGTTCTGCTCGTGGTCGGCGTGCAGGATGAAGAGCAGGTCCATCGCCTTGGCGGCGACCGGATTGAGCTCCAGCGGCTCGCTCGGCACTTCCTTCATCATGTGCAGGAAGCGCGTGGTGTACTCGAGGTTGTTGCGCGGATAGCGGATCGGCCAGCCGATCGAATAGCGATAGCAGGCCGCTGCGATCGTGGGCACCTTGGCGATCAGTCGGATCGCGGACAGGCGGCGCTCCTCCGGATCTTCCAGGTCGAGATCGTTGTGGTAGAAGCTGGCCAGCGAACCGAGCATGCCGGTCAACATCGCCATCGGATGCGCGTCGTGGCGGAAGCCGTACAGGAAAGTGCGGAAGGCCTCGTGCATCATCGTGTGATGCGTGACCTCATGCTCGAACGCCGCGAACTGGTCGCTGGTCGGCAGCTCGCCATTCATCAGCAGGTAGGCGACTTCCAGGAAGCTCGACTTCTCGGCCAACTGCTCGATCGGATAGCCGCGATACAGCAGCACACCCGCATCGCCGTCGATGTAGGTGATCGCCGACTTGCAGCTGGCGGTGGCGGTGAAGCCCGGATCGTAGGTGAACGCGCCGGTTTCCTTCGGCAGCTTGGCGATGTCGATGCACGGCGCGCCGAGCGTCGGGTACTGAACCGGCAGGGTGACGTTCTTGTCGCCGGCGGTCACCGTGACCTGGTCGAAGCCGGCCTTTTTGGAGTCAGCCTTAATAGAATCAGACACAAAACACTCCTCAAGTCTGCATGCCGCAGGGAGGGCCACGGCGCGAAGTGGGAACAGGGTCGGGACAATGCGATCCAGTAATTATCGCATAACGACCCTGGAGCAGAGGTTCGGACTTTGGCGGTGGGCCCTGCCTTACTGCACCGGTTTGTTTCAGCGGTGTGACGGCAACATCAGCCCAAAGCCCTCGCGCCTGAGCCGGCCGCCAGCGCCTTCACGCGCACAAACGCAAACGGCCGCCCAGAGGGCAGCCGTTGTGCGCACAGCCATTACGACGCGTATTACTTCTGCGCGTAACGCTTGCGGAACTTGTCCACTCGACCGCTGGTGTCGACGATCTTGTGCTTGCCCGTGTAGAACGGGTGCGACGCCGAGCTGATATCGACCTTGATCAGCGGATACTCATTACCGTCTTCCCACTTGATCTTCTCCTTGCTGCCAAGGGTCGAGCGGGTCAGGAACGAGAAATCCGTGGTCACGTCCTGGAAGACGACTTCGCGGTACTCGGGATGGATGCCGGCCTTCATGGCACTCACCAATTCAATGCGGGAAAGCGCGGCAGTATACGGACTGCCCCGGGGGTTAGGCAAGTCCCGGGAACGCCAAAATCCAAAAATCGGTCAAGCTGCGGCCAATGCCGCCTGGACCAGGCGTTCGAACCGGGCCTGGTCGTAGCGCAGCGTGATCCGGACATGGTCCGGACGTCCCGTGTGGCGTTGCCAGTCCACGACCGTGGCACCGCGCCCCTGGCGTCCTTCCAGTTCCACCGCCACGGGCCGATCGACCTGCTCCAGCGCTCCTTCCGGCTCCAGGGCGTAGGCCATCGCGAGGCCATCCGCGCTATGCCAGTAGTCCCCTCGCCGGTCTTCCGACCATTCGCGGGTCTTCCTGGAAACGCGCTCGTAGAACCGCGCCCGCTCGGAGTCGGCCTGCAGCCATCCCACTACCTTCTGGTGCAGCAGGCCGTGGGCGAGAGTCGCTTCCCAGTCCACCAGCTCGATCCGCGGGAACGAGGTGAAGACAATATGCGCCGCCTCGGGATCGAAGTAGATGTTGAACTCCGCCGCCGGCGTGATGTTGCCGTGCGCGGTCACCGCACCACCCATCACCACGATCCGCGCCACGCGCTCGGGCAGCGTCGGGTCGAGCTTGAGGGCCAGCGCGATATTGGTCAGCGGGCCGAGCGCGACCAGCAGCAGGCGGCCGGCGTGCTCGTGCGACAGGCGCAGGATCGCGAGGGCCGCATGCTCTGCTTCGGCCTGTCGCCGCGCCGGCTCATAGCCGACGTCGCCGAATCCATCCTCGCCGTGGACATACGCCGCATCGGGCGCCGCATGCAGCAGCGGGCCGGTGCAGCCGGCGAACACCGGCACGCCGACACCTGCCACTTCGCACACCTTCAAAGCGTTGGCCACGGTGTGGCGCAGGCCGACATTGCCGGCGGTGATGGTCAGGCCGACGACCTCGTGACGCGCATCGTTGAACGCCATCAGCAGGGCCAGCGCGTCGTCGACGCCCGGGTCGGTATCGATCAACAGGGGGATCTTCGTCATCAGCCCATTATGCGCG
This sequence comes from Lysobacter niastensis, assembly GCF_031457115.1. GTDB lineage: Bacteria > Pseudomonadota > Gammaproteobacteria > Xanthomonadales > Xanthomonadaceae > Lysobacter_J > Lysobacter_J niastensis_A. The sequence continues at coordinate 862,539 of NZ_JAVDVY010000001.1, read as the reverse complement.
AGTCATGCGCGAGCGCCGCCGGTCGCGTAACGGCCGCAACGCGGCGCCGTTTTCCGGCGCCCCGCACTGCAGTTGTCACCTGGCTACCGGCAGGCGCAGCGGGTGCGCCTCGGTGTTGAAGGTCACCTTGTCGAATTCGAGCGTGTCCTTCGGCGCAAACAACAGGTAGTAATACTTGAACGTCTCGGCGAATAGAAAGCTCTCCATCGAGTCCTTCTGCTCCTTGGTGCGCACGTCCTTCAGCGCCGCATAGCCGTCGGCGGTGCGGCAGTGGCGGACGAAGTCATCGAAGAACTCGCGCCCCATCGCACGGTACTTCGCGTCACCGGTGTAGCGATACAGGTAATAGGCAGACTCGATGATCTCCGGTCGCAGCGCATAGCCGCCCGAGGTCACTTGCATCTTCGCGTAATCGATCTGCTCCGGCTCGATGCCGTGCAGGCGCCACATCTTCAGTCCGGAATCCTGCAAGCGCCTGGCGCGCCCCAACTCGCCGCCCAGCACCAGCAAGGCGGGCATGAACGCGTCCAAAGCGCCGTACTCCGTAGCGGTGCGCTTTCCGGTGGTCATGTCGGCATGGCCGTACCACAACTCGCCCTTGCGCACTTCGTCGCCGAGATGGCGATTGACCGCCGCGATGCCGTCGTCCCACATCGCCTTGCAATCGGCGTCGCCGAACAGGCGCCAGCACTTGTAGAGGTACTCGTAGTAGGAGTCGATGCCGCCCCCGATGTGCGAATCGCGGTCGGTCCACTGCCCGTTCTCCACGTCGATCCACGTGCCGACCAGCCCCGTGGTCTTGTCTCGGCGGCGATAGGTTTCGACCAGCGCGCGCTTGGCCTTGTCGTAATAGACCTGCTTGCCGGTGAGCTTGGCGAGCATGCCGAACTCGATCAGCAGCGTACCGGTTTCGGCCGGATTGCTGACCTTGTCCCGCACCTTGCCGGTGCGCAGATTGACGTACCGATATGGCATGCCGGTGGGCGAGTCGAACACCGGCAGCAGGCGCGCGCCCAGATCGTCGGCCAGCTTGAGCAAGCGCTCGTCGCCGGTCAGCTGGTACCCCGACAGCAGCCCACCGAGCAGTCGGATCGTCACCTCGAAGTTCTGCACTTCCATGTCGTGATCGAACGACAGGCGCGAGGCGATCAGTTCGCGCGCTTCCTTGGCCTCTTCGTCCAGGCCCATCAGGATCAGCGTGTCGAGCGCATCGACGGGCGTCATCAGCAGCGATTGCGCATACCAGTCGTGCGGCGCATGGCTGAGCGGCTTCAGCGCGTCGTGTCCCCAGGCGTAGCGCTTGTAACCCTGCCAGGCGTGCCGGGTTTCGGCCTTGACTCGTTCGGCGAGCTTGGCCGACTCGGCGTCGCTGACGGCATCGGCGGCGCGCGACGATGCCGGCGCTGCCTGCACCGATGTTCCGACGATACCGGTCAGCAAGATCGCAAGCAGCCGGAACCGGATTCTGTTCTTCATGGGGTCACCACTTCATGTCGGGTCGCCGCGGTCGCGGCTGTGGATGGGGGCTCGTCACGGCACCGTGGCACGCACGACTTTGAGCACCTCGTAGCAGGCACCCATCGTGTGGTAATCGGTCTTGCCGGCCGGACTCTTCTCGTCGCTGTACTTGCGGTTGTCGGCATCTAGGATTCGGAACCAGGCGCCATACCGGTGATCGACGAAGTGCTTCCAGGAATACGTCCATAAACGGTCGTACCAGTCCCAGTACTTCGTTTCTCCGGTACGGCTCGCCAGCAATGCGGCCGCGGCCAGCGATTCGGCCTGCACCCAGAAATACTTGTCGTCGTCGCAGACATAAGCTTCGCCTTCGACCTTCGCGTTGCCCTGATCGGCTGACCTGAGGCCATCGAAGGCGAAGCCGTAGTACATGCCGCCCCGCTCGGCGTCCCAGGAATGCGCCAATGCGGCATCGAACAGACGGCATGCGGTCGGCACCAGCCAGTCGACCTGCACGTGACGGTCGAGGATCAGCAGAAGCTTGGCCCATTCGGTCTGGTGGCCGGGCTGGAACCCCCAAGGGCGAAACAGGTGCTTGGGGTCATCGAGGTGGTAGGTCCAGTCGACGTTCCAGTCTTCGTCGTAGTGCTCCCACACCAGTCCGCCGGCCTGTGCCGCCTGCCGGCGCGTCATGTGGTCGGCCAGGGTCAGCGCGCGGTCGAGATAGCGGGTTTCTCCGCTGGCCTCGTATGCGGCCAGCATCGCCTCGCACATGTGCATGTTGGCGTTCTGACCGCGGTAGGCGCTGAAGTTCCAGGAGGCGTCGGCCTCATCGCGGTACAGACCGGGCGGGGCATCCCAATAGCGATGCTCCAGGAGCTGCCACGTCTCGTCCATCCAGCCGCGCGCCTCCTCGATGCCCGCCTTGAGCGCGGTCGAATACGCCAGCAGCACGAAAGCGACACCGTAGCAGTGGTAGGTCTCGTCCTCCACCGTCCCGTCGCGCAGCGTCCAGGCGTAGCCGCCGGTAAGCGGGTTGCGGTGCATCTCGCGCAGGTAAAGCAGGCCATGGCGCGTCGCCGCGAGGTATTGGTCGCGAAGCGACGCATCCGCGCCGAACTCGCGCGCCGCCATCGCATAGTTGAAGATGAAGCGCGTGCTGCTGACCAGGTGACGATGGTCGGCGTCGTACACCGAGCCATCGTCGCGGAAGTAGTGAAAGAAGCCACCATCCGGATCGATGCAACGCGGATGGTAGAACGCCATCGTGTGGGCGATATGCGCGCGCAGGAAGTCCGGCGAGCGGAAGTCGGGGTTTTGGGGTTGCATGTCTCAGCTTTCCTTGACGTTCTGGGCGGCCATCAACTGCCGCACCTGCTCGCGCGACGGCATCGCCGCGAACGCGCCATGACGGGTTACCGCCAGTGCGCCGACCGCGGCGGCGAATCGCAACGCGTCATCGATGGCCTCGTGGTCAGCGACGAAGGCCGGCCATTGCGCGGCATCGATGCCCCGTTCGGCCATCCGGAAAAGCAGGCCTGCGACGAAGGCATCGCCCGCCGCCGTGGTATCGACGGCCGTGACGCGGAATCCTTCGAGTTCACCCGCGGCATCGCGCGAGAACCAGCGGATTGGAGCGGCGCCGTCGGTCACGACCAGCCAACGCGCGGCGCCGGCAAGTACCTGGCGCACGACGGCGCGCTCACCCGCCTCGCCGCCACCGAACCCGGCCGCCAGGTATTCCAGTTCATTGCGCGCCAGCTTGACCAGGTCGGCGGCATGCAAGGCCTGCCACAGCCGTGGCAGTGGATTCGCATCGGCCGGCCACAGCATCGGCCGCAGGTTCAGGTCGATGCTCACCAGTGCGCCCGCAGCCCTCGCGCGGCGCATCCCTTCCAGCGTGGCTTCGGCGATGCCCGATTCGGTCAGGCTGTTGGAGCAGACGTGGAACGTGGCGGTTCCTTCGAAGCACTGCGCCTGGAAATGCTCGGCGCGGAACAGAAGGTCTGCGGACGGCGGTCGATAGAAACTGAAGCTGCGTTCACCTTCCGCATCCAATGCGACGAAAGCCAGTGCGGTCTTGGCCTGGTCGGTGCGCACGACGAAGGCGGTGTCGACGCCGGCGTGCTGCAGGCTGTCGACGATGAAATCGCCGAACATGTCCCGACCGATCATGCCGACAAAGCAAGAGCGCGCTCCCAGGCGCGCCAGGGCCACGGCCACGTTGGCGGGAGCGCCGCCGGCGTATTGCACGAAGTTACGCGGCGCATCCGGCTCGATACCCGGCTGGGCGAGGAAGTCGATCAACGCCTCGCCGAAACAGACGATCTTGCGCATGCTGTGTCAGCCCCGCCCCTGCGGCAAAGCGCCAGCCGATGTCAGACGCGAGCCGCGCAACCCATACCAGACGATGTAGGCATAGCACAGCACCGAGACGAAGAACGCGTACTGCAGCGCCTGCGTCTCGTTGCCTGTCGTGGCCTTGAACAGATCGACGACCCAGCCCTGCAGCGGCGGGATCACCGCGCCGCCGACGATCGCCATCACCAGCAGGCTCGAAGCCTTTTCGGTCATCGGTCCCAGGCGTTCGATCGCCAGCGTGAAGATCGTCGGGAACATGATCGAGTTGAACAGCCCGACCGCCACCACCGACCACATCGCCACGCCTCCGGCGGTGGACATCGTGGTCAGCAGCAAGCCGATGTTGATCGCGGCATACGCGGGCAGCAGACGGCGCGGGTTGGCGCTCAGCAGCAGCGCGGCGCCGACGAAGCGGCCGATCATCGCCGCACCGTGGTAGATCGACAGATACAACGAGGCCTTGCCCTCCGCCATCGCACCGATCTCGGGCCGCGATACGTAGGTCACCATGAAGTGGGCCACGGTGACCTCGACGCCGACGTAGAAGAAGATCGCCAGCACGCCCCAGCGAACGTGCGGGTAGCGCAGCACTTCCGCAAACGAATGTCGCTGGCGGTCGGCCTGTTCGGTGGCCTCGGTCAACGCCGGCATGCGGAAGAAGTACACCGCCAGCGCCAGCACGATCAGCGCCAGCGCCACGCCGACGTAGAGCGGCTGCACGCTCTGCACACGCTCGGCGGCCGGCAGGGCCGCAAGCTGGTCGGCACTGAGCAGCGTGGCGCTGAAGATCAGCGCCCCGGCGACATATGGGCCGAGGGTGTGGCCCAGAGAGTTGACCGCCTGGGCGAAGTTGAGCCGGCTGGCAGCGCGCGACGGCGCACCGAGCAGGCTGACATACGGATTTGCCGACACCTGCAGCAGCACGATGCCGCTGGCCAGGATGAACAGTGCCGGCAGGAACAGATTGAACGAACCCATCTGCGCCGCCGGCAGCACCAGCAGCGCACCGGCACCGGCCACCAGCAGGCCGATGACGATGCCGAGCTTGTAGCCCACGCGCGCGACGACACGGCCGGCCGGCACTGCCATGACGAAGTACGCGCCGAAGAAAGCCGAGTCGAGCAACATCGAACGCGCATGCGTCAGCTGGAATACCGACTGCAGGTGCGGGATCAGCACGCCGTTGAGTTCGGTGATGAATCCCCACATGAAGAAAATCGCGGTCATCGCGACCAGCGCCACGCGGTTGCGCGTGTCCTGCGCGGCGCCTGCCGGCACATCGGGCGCGTCGGGGGTGTTGGGTGCGTTGTTCAGGGTTTGTGTGCTCATGGCTGGCCGGAGTACTCGAAGGAGGAGCCGCGGACACGGCGTAGGAAAGGTTGGCTCACGGGACCTGGGCTCCACTGCTGCCACGCACTACCAGGCGCACCGGCGCGACCACGCGCTTCACCGGCGCATCGGGCTCTCGCACGCGATCGAGCAGCAATTGCGCGGCATGGCGCCCGCACTCGCGTGGTTGCACGGCCAGCGTGGTGAGCGGTGGTGTCGACAGGGCGGCCTCGGTGATGTCGTCGAAACCGGTCAGCGCGAACTCCGCACCGGGCCGCACACCGCGCGCGCCCAGTCCGAGCATCAACCCCAGCGCGACGTTGTCGTTGTAGCAGACCGCCGCGGTCGCGCCCGGAGCACGCTCGAACAACTCGCCAGTCCTTCCAGCGGCTTCAGCGCGCGTGGGGCTGCACTCCACCAGCCAGTCGGGATCCGCCTCCAGGCCGGCCGCGCGCATCGCCTCGGCATGGCCCGCGCGTCGCTGCTGGCACGAACTCGAGTCGGCGTGTCCGCCAAAGAAGGCGATGCGGCGATGTCCGAGCGACAGCAGATGCTCGGTGGCCAGGCGCGCGCCGCGCTGGTTGTCCAAGGCGAGGAAGTCCCAATCGGCGCCGCTCAACTCGCGGTTGAATACCAGCACCGGCACGCCGGCGCCTACTTGCCGGCGCAACGCCAGCCCGTCGCTATGCTCGGCCGGCGAGAGGATCATGCCCGCAGGGGCGTGCTCGACCAGCGAGCCGAGAACCGCCTGCTGGCGCTCGGGCGATTCCCCGGTGCTGCCAAGCAGCGTGACATAGCCTTCGCCGCCCAATGCCTCGTCGACCCCCGCCGCGAACTCGGCGAAGAACGGGTTGGACAGGTCGTTGATCACCAGCGCTATCGACGATGACGTCCGCCGCCGCAGGTTCGCCGCCGCACGGTTGTAGACGTAGCGCTGGCGCTTGAGCTCGGCCTCCACCCGCGCGCGCGTGTCGGCATGCACCAGCGGGCTGCCGCGCAACACCAGCGACACGGTCGCACGCGATACGCCGCAGCCCTTGGCGATATCGGTGACGGTGACGGCCTGGCGGTGGGCGCGCGGTTTCCTGGCCGTTGTCATCGGATGCTCTGGACCCCGGATCCTTGAATTGCTCGATGCCTAAAAACGTGCCGCCTTAGATCGATCTAAATTAAACACATCCGACCGGCGGAAGCATTCTGCGGCGCAGCAGAGCAGGCCTTGGCCCTGGATGCTAAGGGGCAGCGGGCCTGTCGCTTCGAATCACGGCATCCAATGTGCGGCGCAGCGTCCGGACGATCTCCCGATCGCTCTGTTGCCAATCCGGATCCAGACCCGCCAGCAGGCCATTGCGGTGACGCATCGCCGACACCCGCAGCGCCTTCGCCGAGGCGTGAAACTCATCGGCCTGGCTGCGCCCGGCCACTTCGCGCAGGTTCCCCGCGTTGATACCCGCGCCCGCCATCACCCGGATCCGATGCTCGGCCTGCTGCACCAGTGCTGCGATGGCATCGGCGCCTTCCAGCGCGGTGGTGCTGGCTCCCGAGGTCAGCACCCGATGGCAACCCAGTGCGATCGCCGCCTCCAGCGCCTGGGCGGGATCGCGCGCGACATCGATCGCGCGGTGGAAGGTGAGCCCCATGAATCCCGCCGCCACAATGAGTTCACGGCAGGTGGCCGTGTCGACATGGCCGTCGGCATCGAGCGCGCCGATCACCACACCATCGCACCCCAACCGCGCGCAGGCTTCGATGTCGCGCAGCATCACGTCGCGCTCGAATTCGTCGTAATAGAAATCGCCGGGACGCGGGCGTATCAGCACGTACAGCGGGATGCGCACGCAGTCGCGGGTGCGCGCGAGGGTGCCGTAGGACGGCGTGCAACCGCCCTCGCCGAGGTTCTCGCACAACTCGACCCGGTCGGCGCCGCCGTCCTGCGCCGCCAGCGCCGAGGCCAGCGAGTTGGCGGCTATCTCGAGCAGCGGCGCGCTCATGTCTGTTCCGAGGCGTACACCGAGGACGAATCGTGCAGGCGGTCGTGCGGACCCGGGCCGCCATCGTGCATGGCGTAGACGAAACCCTTGTGCAGGGCGAACGCACCGACCTCGCCCTGCCGGTTCATCGCCAGGAAGCACACCTGCAGCCGTTTGCTCGCCTCCGGACGCTTGCGCACCACGCGCTCGATCGCCTCGCGGCATGCCTGCGCCGGCGAGCGCCCCTGGCGCATCAATTCGACGACGAGAAAGCTGGCGGCGTTGCGCACCATCTCCTCGCCCACACCCGAGGCCGTAGCGGCACCGACGTCGTTGTCGACGTAGAGTCCAGCGCCAATGATCGGACTGTCGCCGACGCGGCCATGCATCTTCCAGGCCATGCCGCTGGTGGTGCAGGCACCGGCCAGGTGGCCACCCGCATCCAGCGCAAGGATGCCGAGTGTGTCGTGGTTGCTGGCATCGCCCGGTCGCTGCCGGCGTTCTGCATTGATCTGCGGCGTGTATTGCGAGGTCTTCTGCCACTCCCGCCATGCCTGGCGCGCCGTGTCGGTCAGCAGCGGCGTCTTCTCGAAACCCTGGGCCACGGCGAACTGCTGCGCGCCCTGCCCGACCAGCATCACGTGAGGCGTCTTTTCCATCACCGCCCGAGCCACCGAGACCGGATGCACGATGTCCTCCAACGCGGCCACGGCACCGCAGCGGCCGTCGCCATCCATGATGCTGGCGTCGAGCGTGAGCACGCCGTCGCGGTCGGGATTACCGCAGCGGCCCACGGTGGCATTGCACAGGTCGGATTCGGCCCAGCGCGCGCCGGCCTCCACCGCGTCCAGCGCGCTGCCTCCACGCGCGAGCACGCCCCATGCGACACGGTTGGCGCCGACGCCGAAATCCCAGGTCGACACCACGCGTGCGATTGCGTTGGCGGGCTTCGACGCGTCGACCTGTCCTCCCGGCAGCGCCAGCGCGCCAGCGGCCATTAACGAGGTCTGCAGGAACTGGCGACGGCTGCTCATGGTCAGGACTCCGGCGATCAGGACTCGCGCAATCAGGGCGGGTGACGTGCGATCAGTACTCGGCCTGCCGCTCGAAATACCACGCGGCCGCGCCGATCAGGCCCAACTGGCCGTGATCGACCAGCCACACCGGCACCTTGGCGAGCACCTCGCCCAGCACGCCCTTGTTGAGGAACCGCGCGGCGAATTCGCTCTCCAGCAGCAGATCGCCGATCTGCGCGGGAATGCCGCCTGCCAGGTAGATCGAATCGGCGCCGAAGGTGACGGCCAGGTCGCCGGCAAGACTGCCCAGCAGTGCGCAGAACATCGTCACCGCCTCGACGGCATGCGCATCGGTGCGCTCGGAGGCGGCCGCAGTGATCATGACCGGCGAATCCAATTCGGGAACGCGCCCGTCGATCTCGCACAACGCCCGATACGTGTTGATCAGCCCGGGTCCGGACAGCACGCGCTCGTTGTCCACGTGCGACCAGCGCTTGAGCAGCTGCCGGACCAGGTCGAGCTCGCGCTCGTTGCCCGCGGCAAGCGAGGCATGCCCGGCTTCGCTGGCCAGCACGCGCGGCGGCGACCCGGGCTGGAATGTGCTGGGCAGGCAAAGCGACGCGCCAAAACCGGTTCCCGGCCCCAGCACCAGCGCAGGTCCGGCGCTGGGCCGGTCCGGACCGCACACGCGCGTCATCGCGACCGGATCGATGTGCGGCATCGCGCAGGCGACCGCCTCGAAATCGTTGAGCAGGCCCAGATGGGCGATGTCCGCATCGCGCCGGGTCTGCGACAACGACACCGGCCACGGAAGATTGCTGTTGATCAGCGTGTCGCCCTCCAGGCGCCCGGCGATCGCCACCACCGCGTGCTCGGCCCGCACCGAATCCACATCGACCGGCACGGCATCGGCGAACGCGCGCAGGATCGCTGCCAGGCTCGGGTGCGCAGCACAGGCATAGCGGCGGTATTCGAGCACGGCCACCTTGCCGTCCTCGCCCATCTGCACCAATCCCAGGCGCGCATAAGTGCCACCGACATCGGCGGCGATGAAAGGCTGCCCGGGACGCAGGCTGGCGGAGGGAATCGATTCTGGCATCACGGTGCGGGGAAGGCTTGGGGGGAGAGCGGACTGCGCATGATGCCCAAGCCCGGCGTGAAGCTGCGACTCGACGACCATACGAGTCCGCATGCAAGCGGCCGATTACGGATCCGCCATCACCCACATTTTGCACGAGGATGGGGCGCGACCATCACACCGGCTTGATTATCGGCTACAGGCCGCTCTTTTCCGATCGGAAACCGGGCACCGCCGCGCATGATCAGGCCGAGGCGTAGCGCGTCGCGCTGCCGACCCAGCGCGCGACGATGCGCTCGCCGAGTTCCGGCGAGCGCTCCAGCAATTGTTCGCCGATGCGCTGGACCTGCGGCAGCAGATCGGCATCCCGGGCCAGGTCGGCGACGCGGAAGCTGGCCAGGCCGGTCTGGCGGGTACCGAGCAGTTCGCCCGGTCCACGCAGCTCCAGATCCTTCTCGGCGATGAGGAAACCGTCGTTGGTCTCGCGCATGGTCTCCAGGCGCTGCCGCGCCATCTGCGACAAAGGCGGCTGGTACAACAGCACGCAACTGGACGCGGCGGTGCCACGCCCGACGCGCCCGCGCAGCTGGTGCAGCTGCGCCAGGCCGAGCCGCTCGGCGTTTTCGATGATCATCAGCGAGGCATTGGGAACATCGACGCCGACCTCGATGACAGTGGTGGCGACCAGCAGGTCGATGTCGCCGTCCTTGAAGGCGCGCATGGTCGCCTGCTTGTCGGCGGCCTTCATGCGTCCGTGGACCAGCCCGACCCGCAATTCCGGCAGGCGCTTGGACAGATCCTCGAACGTGCTCTGTGCGGCCTGCGCGATGACCTCGTCGCTGTCGTCGATCAGCGTGCAGACCCAGTACGCCTGCCGGCCTTCGGCGCAGGCCTTGCGGATGCGCTCGACCAGTTCGGGGCGACGTTCGGCGCTGAGCGCCACGGTCTGCACGGGAGTACGGCCGGGCGGCAACTCGTCGATGGCCGACACGTCGAGGTCGGCGTAGGCCGCCATCGCCAGCGTGCGCGGGATGGGCGTGGCGGTCATCACCAGCTGGTGGGGAACAAGAGCATCACCGTTGCCGGTGCCGCCGGTGCCCTTGTCGCGCAGCGCCAGGCGCTGGTGCACGCCGAAGCGGTGTTGCTCGTCGACGATGGCCAGCGCCAGATCGTGGAAGGCCACGCCTTCCTGCATCAGCGCATGCGTGCCCACCACGACCTGCGCCTGCCCGGAGGCGACCTCCTCCAGAACCTTCGCACGCGCCTTGCCGGTGACCTTGCCGGCCAGCCAGGCCACGCGCACACCGAGCGGCTCCAGCCAGCCGCGCAGGTTATTGAGGTGCTGCTCGGCCAGCAGTTCGGTCGGCGCCATCAGCGCAGCCTGCTTGCCGGCTTCGACTGCCAGCATCGCCGACATCGCCGCGACCACGGTCTTGCCGCTGCCGACATCGCCCTGCACGAGGCGCAGCATCGGGTGCGGCTTGGCGAGATCGGCACGGATCTGCGCGAATACGCGCTGCTGCGCCCCGGTCAGTGCGAACGGCAGGGCCTTGCGCAGGCGCTCGGCCAGCTTCGCCTTTTCGAGCACGGGCGCGGCGTGCGCCTGCTGGGCGATGCGCTGGCGACGCAGGCTCAGGTGGTGCGCCAGCAATTCCTCCAGCGCAAGCCGCCGCTGCGCAGGATGGCGTCCTGCCAGCAGCGCGGCGACGTCGGCGTCCTGCGCCGGCCGGTGCACGGTGAGCAGCGCCTCGCGCAACGACGGCAGGCGGAAGCCATCGCGCAACTCGCGCGGCAGCAGCTCCAGCGCCTGCTCGTCGGGCAGGCGGTCCAATGCAAGGCCGATCAGGCGTCGCAGCGACGCCGGACCGATGCCCTCGATCGCCGGATAGACCGGATCCAGGCTTTCGCCCAACGCCGCATCGGCCTCGTCGTCGAGCACGCGATAGCTGGGATGCACGATCTCCAGGCCATGCTGGCCCGGTCGCGGCGTGCCGTAGCAGCGCACGCGCACTCCCGGTCGGAACTGCGCGACCTGGGCCGCGCGGAAGTGGAAGAAGCGCAGCACCAGCGTGCCATGCGAATCGTCGCCGATCGCCACGCGCAGCATCGGGCGGTAACGGAAGCCGCGCTCGACCGCCTCCACGCGCCCCTCCAGTTGCGCGGCCACGCCGGGCTGCAACAGCCGGATCGGCGTGATCGCGGTGCGGTCCTCGTATTGCCTGGGCAGTTGCAGCCACAGGTCCTGCAGGGTCAGCAGGCCGCGCGCGGCCAGCTTCTCGGCCACGCGCGGGCCCACCCCCGGCAAGGTGGTGATCGGCAGCGGCTGGAGATCGACGGTGGCCCCGTCCTTGCGCGTCGGCATCGCTACAGCATGCCGGGATCGGCGACCAAAAAAAAACCCCGGCGCGTACCTCGCCGGGGTCGGGAAAGTGTAAGCCTTCCGTCGGAAAGGCCCGCGCGAGCCGCATGCGGCACGCGCAGGCCACACGCATCAGAACTGCACGCTGACCTCCACGCCGTAGGTCTGCGGCTGGGTCACGCGCGCACCCACCGTGCCGAGCACGGTCATGCCGTAGGTGCCCAGCGAATTCACGTACTGGTTGTCGAACAGGTTGTTGCCGTACAACGCCCAGCCCCAGCGGCCGGTGGGCGAAGTCCAGGCAATGCGGGCGTCGGTCAGGTTCTGCGCCTCACCCACGTCGAGCGCCGGATTGACTCCGCAGCTCAACTGGACGTCCGATTCGCTGTTGCGGCGGCACTCACCGATATAGGAATGCCGCAGCGCGAAGCGCACGTCGCTGCTGTTGGCCAGGCGCCAGACGTAGTTCACACCGGCCGCGAGCGACCAGTACGGCGAACCGGTCGCCTGACCGCTCAGGTCGATGCCCTGCGGGTTGCTGTAGTTCTTGTAGGTCGAATCCAGGTACTCGGCATTGAAGTCGAAGCCCAGGCCATCGGTCGCCTGCCAACGGACGTCGAAATCCACGCCCCAGGCTTCCTGGTCGGAGGTGTCGACCACGAAGCGCGGGATATCCGTGCTCATGTCCAGCGTGACCGCCTGCCGGTTGTCGTAGACGTAGTAGAACGCCGAGGCGCCGTAGCTCAGGCGATAGTCCGGCAGCGAGTGCTTGATGCCGGTCTCGAAGTTCCACACGTCCTCGTTGTCGAACTCGCTGCCGATCTGCAGCGCGTTGAAACCACCGGCCTTGTAACCCTTGGCCAGCGAGGCGAAGCCCATCAGGTTGTCCTGGAAGTGGTAGTCAGCGACGAAGCGCGGGCTCCAGTCATCCCACGACTGGCTGTCGCGGGTGAGCGTGCCCTTGTTCATCACCGCCGGCGGATCGATGAAGGCGATGTCGAACACGAACTGGTCCTTGGGCACGCCGATCGCGTCGAAGAAGCCCAGCGATTCGAGCAGGTCGAGCTGCGCGTCGAGCTCCGGCGCGCTGCGCAGGTCGTTGAACCAGGTGAAGTCCTTCTCGTCGCGGGTGTAGCGCAGGCCCACGGTCAGGTTGAGCTTGTCGTTGACGTGCCAGATCACGTCGCCGAACGCGGCGTAGGCCTTGGTTTCCAGCGTGTTGACGAACTTCTCGTTCCACGGCAGGCCGCGCAGATTGACCGGGATGCCGAACATGTTGGCCACGTCGGTGAGCGGCCCATACAGTCCGCCCGGCGCGAGGCCCAGGTTGTTGGCGATGGTATCGACCGAGTCGGTGAGCGCGTTGACCTCACTGGTCTGGTCGGCGTCCTCCTGGAAGTAGCTGACGCCGGCCACCCAGTCCAGGCGCTCGCTGCTGCCGGTGAACTTGAACTCCTGGTAGAAGTTCTCGTTGCTCTCGGTGTTGGTCGAATCGACGTAGAGGTAGCTGAGGTTGGTGCCGTCCTCTTCAACGCGGTTGAGCGAGTCGTAGTCGTGCCACGCGGTCGTCGAGGTCAGGCTGCCCCAGCCGAAGTTGTGGTCGACGATCAGGGTCACGCCATCGAAATCGCGGGTCTCGGCATTGCCCACCGCATCGATCGCGGTCGGCACGTCGAGCGGATTGCGCAACGAAGCCGGATCGGCGGGCGCCAGCGGCAACGCCGGCAGCGGCGGGATCGGTGCGATGCCGGTGGTGGCCTGGCCGAGCTGGTCGAGTTCCTCGTGGTCCCAGCTGATCCAGGCGCGGGTGTTGTCGCCGAAGCGCGTCTGGAAGGCGGCACGCGTGGCCCAGTTGTCCTCGGGCGCCAGGTCCTGTCCGGTGACGGCATCCTGGATCCAGCCATCGCTCTTGTTGTAGATGCCATTGAGGCGGAAGGCCGAGTCTTCGCCGACGGCGATGTTCGCCATGCCTTCGAAATACTGCTTGTTGTCGTTGCCCAGGCGCAGCTTGGCGCGCGCCGCGTCCTCGCTGCCGGGGCGGTGGGTGATGATCGAGATCGCGCCGGCGGCGGTGTTGCGGCCGAACAGCGTGCCCTGCGGGCCCTTCAGCACCTCGATGCGCTCCACGTCGGTGAACGGCAGCAGCACGCCGCCGCCACGACCGGCGTACACGCCATCGACGTAGACGCCGACCGCAGGATCGGTGCCGATGCCGAAGTCGTCGGTGCTGATGCCGCGCAACTGGAAGCCCGGCTGGGTCGGCTGCTGGCTGTTGACCACCAGGCCCGGCACGAAGCTGTCGATGTCGCCGAGGTTTTCCGCGGTGACGTCATCGAGCAGCTGCTCGGTAACCACCTGTAGCGCGATCGGCACGTCCTGCAGTTCCTGCTCACGGCTCTGCGCGGTGACGGTGATGGTGTCCAGCTGCTTGGCCGTCACCTGCGTGGCGGCAGGCGCGGTATCGGCCGTGGTCGCCTGTTGCGCGATGGCCAGCGGCATGGCCGCGGTGAAAACCACACAGCCGAACAACGCTCGCCCCATGCAGGCCGCAAGCCGGTTTTTGCGTAGCGACATCGGAACTCCCCTCCCAATGACTTCGTTCTAGTTTTTGTGACCGCACGCGGAACACCCACGCGCGGCATGACGTGCTGCTTGTTCCCTAATGCATCCCGCTCGAAGGCGCGATCGCCGCCCCTTCGCTGCGGCATTCACCCAGCCACGCCGCGATCCAGTCGCGGATCAGGTCGACACCTTCTTCATGCACCGTGTTGCGCCCGAGCTCAGGCATCATCGCGCCCGGATCCAGGCTGGCCATCCGGTAGACCAGGATCGACGCCTCCGGCTGTCCGGGGACGATGTCGAACAGGTGGTCGCCGGTGCCCTGCCCCGCGGCCACCGGCGGCTTGCACAGGCCGAGTCGACGCGGCTCGGTGGTGGCCGTGTCGAGCCAGAGTCCGGACGTGTCGGCCGCTCCCTTCGGGTTGTGGCAGTGCCCGCAGTTGACGTCCAGGTATGCGCGGGCGCGATCCTCAAGGCTGGCGGAGGCATCGTCGAATCGGGCGTTGCGCGGCACACCGGTCACCGGCAACCCCTGCAGGCGGCCGAGCTCGACCATGCGCGCGAGCTGATTCTTGCCTGGATGCCAGGGATCGTCGCGGTTGAGGTGGCGTGCCTTGGGCCCGATCGGTTGCAGTTCACGGGTCGTGTTGTTGCTGGCATGGCAACTCGCGCACTGGTTCTCGTCCGGCACCATGTAGGTGAAGGGCTGCGCGGGACTGCCGTCGGGCTTGCGCATGCGCAACGGCACGGCGTCGCCGGCGCGCGCGAGCGTCGCTTCGGTCTGCTCGGCATTCCACACGTAAGGCAAGGCAACCCAGCCGCGCTCACGACGGACCAGCAGACGCGTTTCGATCAGCCGCACCTGGCTCAGGTCCAGCCCATCGCGGCTCTCGCCAACCTGCTCGGCCACGCGCAACACGGCATCCTCGCCGCCTCCGGCACGCGGGTAGTAGAACGTCTTGCTGATGATCGTGCCGACCGGGAACTCGAACGCCGCGTCCGCGCGGTACGTCGCCACCTTCCCCTGCGGCAGCCACAGCGTGCGCAGCTTGTGAGCGTAGTCGCTGAACAAGGCCGTGTTGAGCGCATACGGCTCCACGCCTTTATTGAGGCGCAGGCGCCCGTCCTGGACCGCCAGCACGTGCCAGTCGCTCAGGCGCTCCGGCTGGCCGTCCGCGTGGAACTGCACCGGGGCCTGGCTACGCTTGCATCCGCTCAACGCCATCGCGGCCAGCAGGGCCGCGGCGATCATCCACCTCAACTTCATGCTGCCGGTGCCACCTTCGCGGACGGCGCCGCGTCGCTGCCGGGCAGGTTCACCACCGGCAGGCCCGGCAAAGTGCAGCGCACTTCCTCGGTCACCACGCGCGGATTCTTGTACTTGTTGGGTCCGTCGGCGTTGAGCGTGGCCGCGGCGCCGTTGTCGACGCATACCTGCGGCCCGCCGGCGCGCGCGCCGTTGACGTAGCCGTCCCACAGCACGTCCGGCAGGCGGCCGTTCAACCCGAACATCGCTACCTTCAACGCCTTCAGGTCGAGCCCGTCGGGCTTGTCGCCGCCGCCCTTGAAGCGGTTGCCGTGTATGTGGATCTCTTCCGGATACGGATCGAAGGCCTTGGCGACGCCCTGCTCGTTCATGTAGCCGGTGGAGTAATAGCTGGAGACGATGACGTTGGCGGTCTGGTTGTCGACGATGTCGTTGTCGAAGATCTCGACCTGGTCGTTGGAGTTGATCACCACGCCCGAGCCCGCCGGCACGCTCGCCACCGCCGCGCCCTTGGCGGCGAAGTTGCCGGTGTTGTTGGCGATGACCTTGTTGCGGTAGACGCGAGTGGTGTGGCCCGGCTGCGGCAGGTTGGGCATGTTGAACACGAGGATGCCGCCGGTATTGTCGGTGGCGGTGTTCTCGTACACGTCGGCGCCGATGCTGTTCTCGATCTCGATGCCGGCCACGTTGCGTTCGGCGCGGTTGCGGCGCACCACGACGGTCTTCGACTGGCCGACGTAGATGCCGGCATCGGACGCGCCGATCGCCACCGAGTCCTCGATCAGCACGTTCGTCGTCTGCACCGGATAGATGCCATAAGCGCCATTGCTGGTCTTCGGGCCGCCCGTCCACTCCACGCGCACGCCGCGGATGGTGATGTTCTCGCCCTCGTTGACCTTCAGGCCATCGCCCTTGGTGTCCTCGATGGCCAGGTTCTCAAGCGTGAAATTGCCGGCATTGACCAGCAGCCCTTCGGCACCGGTCTTCTGTCCCTTGAAGCTCAGGATGGTCTTGTCCATGCCCGCGCCACGGATGGTCACGCCGTCCACGCGCAAGGTGAGGCTGCGATCAAACGCGAAACGTCCGGCCGGGATCTCGATGACATCGCCCGCCTTGGCGTCGAGCAGGCGCTCGATCAGGACCTTCTGGTACTGGGCGTCGGCGGCCACCGGGGCCTGCCCAGCCTGCTGGCAGGCGGCCAGCGCGATGCAACCGGTCATTGCCGTGGCGATAACGATCCGCTTCATCCAACTCCATCCTGTCCTGCGCGGCCATCCGCCGCCCCATGCCAGTCGCCGCCGGACGCGTTGTCGCGCCGGACAGTCCCCTGGCCCCCTCTTCAGTCTGTGACTATCGGGCGGCGTGCGTGGAGGGCAAAGCCGGCATACTCAGGGGGGGAAACCGGACAACCTACCGCCGCGTATGCAAGATCTCGACATCGACGACCCGCGACTGGGCGTCGCCAACATCAAGAGCGGGATCATCGCGGGCCTGGTGGCGATGGCGGCCGAAACCGGCGTGCCTTGCGACGGCTGGTTCGCCGGCCTGCGCCTGGGGCCAGCCGAGTTCAGCGGCGACAACGCCGCCTACCTGTCCTACCGCCAGGCCTGCCAGATCGTTCGTCGCGCCGTGCGCAGCCTGCCCATCCGCGGCCCGGGCCTGACGCTCGGCGTGCGCCAGAACATCGGCCATTTCGGCCTGCTCGGGCTGGCCATGCTGACCGCGCCCGACTTCGGGCAGGCATTGCAGCTGGGCGTGCATTACGCGCCGATCACCGGGGCGATGATGGAGCTTGGCCTGGACGATGACGGCGCCGGCGGCGTCGGCTTCATCGCCCGCATGCGAAGCGCGGACGCGGAACTGGAGCCGTTCCTGTGCGAGGAGCTGTTCGCCAGCTCGCTGATGCTGTGCCGCGGCTTGCTGGGCGCCGGCTTTCGCCCGCGACAGGTCGAGTTGGCGTACCGCGAGCCCGCCTACGGCGCCGACTACGCGGAGCTTTTCGATTGCGAGGTCCGCTTCGGCAGCCCTCGCAACCGGGTCGTGATCGATGCATCGTGGCTGCGCGCGCCGATGCCGGCGCACAACACCCTGAGCGCGCAACAGGTGCTGGCGCTGTGTGACGAACAGATGCCCGCCGGCGAATCGCGCAGCGAAATCGTGGCGGTAGTGGAGCGGCTGCTGCGCAGGCGCCTGGCCGAAAACCCCCGGCTGGTCGATATCGCCGAAGAATTGCACCTGACCGAACGCACGCTGCGTCGCCAGTTGCAGGCCGCGCAGACCAGCTTCACCACCCTGCACGACCGAGTGCGCACCGAGTCAGCGCGCGCGTTGCTCGCCGACCACACCCTCAGCATCGCCCACGTCGGCGCGGCGGTGGGATTTCGCGATGCCCGCGAGTTCCGTCGCGCGTTCAAGCGCTGGACGGGGGTGGCGCCGCGGGAGATGCGGTAGCAGGGCTAGCGCCGCCCCTCATCCCTTCCTCAGCCCAACCCTTTCCCTCACTCCAACACCTCTCCCGCAAGCGCGGCATGAACCGAAGCAAGCCGCCGCAGGCGGCGCAGTCGCCCCCTTAGTGAGGGGGCGATTCGCACGTAGTGCGAACGGGGGTGTGGAAGCAACGGCGCGGGGCCCAAAGTTTGCGCAACAAACTTTGGGGCGTAAGCCGCTTGCAGCGGCTTACGCCAGCACCATCACCGCATCGACCTCGAAGCCCGCGCCGCGCGGCAACCCCGATACCTCGATCGTCGAACGCGCCGGATAAGGCGCCTGGAAGTATTCGCCCATCACCGCGTTGACCGCGGCGAAGTTGTCCAGGTCGGTCAGGTAGAGGCCGAGCCGGGCGACATCGCACAGCGATCCGCCCGCGGCTTCGCACACCGCCTTGAGGTTGTCGAACGCGCGTCGCGCCTGCGCCGAGATGTCGCCTTCGATCAGCAGGCCGGTGGCCGGATCGAGCGGGATCTGCCCGGACAGGTAGACGGTATCGCCGACGCGCACGGCCTGCGAGTACGGGCCGATCGCGGCCGGCGCCTTGTCGGTGTGGATGATCTTGCGGGACATGCGGCGCGCTCCGGAATCAAAGAAGCGCAGTTTATCGAAGCCGGCCGGTCACGGACCGGCCCATGGACTACATGCGCTGCACGCCGAGCACCACGTTGAGCCTGCGCACCCGCCGCATCACGTCGGCCAGGTGCCGGCGGCCACTGACCTCGATGGCGAAGCGCATCACTGCCACGTTGGCGTCGCGGTCGAGGTATTCGACGCGATCGATGTTGGATTCGGCCTCGGCGATGGCCGCGGCGACCTGCGCCAGCGAGCCGGGCCGGTTGTCGACCTCGATGCGCAGCGCCGCGGCGAAATCACCGGCCACCTCGCGGTCCCAGCCGATCGGTACCCACCGGTCGGGCGATTTGCGGTAATCGGCGACGTTGGGGCAATCCAGCCGGTGCACCACGATGCCCTTGCCGGCGGTGTGGTAGCCCATGATCTCGTCGCCCGGGATCGGCAGGCAGCAGTTGGCGAAGCTGATCACGCCGCGCTCGGAGCCGGTGATCAGGATCTTGTCCTGCGACATTGGCTCGGCAGGTACAGCAGGCCGCGAGCCGCGCTTGCCCGGCGCTTCGCGCGCCAACGCCTGCGCCACCTGTTGCGGCATGCGGTTGCCCAGCGCGATGTCGGCCAGCAAGGCCTCCAGGCGGGGATAGCGGAACTCGTTGAGATAGGCCTCCAGCCGCACCGGTGGAATGCGGTCGAGCGAGATGCCCTGCGCCTCCAGCGCGCGGTCGATCATGCGGTGGCCCAGTTGCACCGCGTCTTCGTGCTCGAGCTGCTTGAGCTGCTGGCGGATCGAGGTGCGGGCTTTGCCAGAGACGACGAACTCCAGCCATTGCGGCTTCGGCGTCGACGACTTGGCGGTGATGATCTCCACGCGTTGGCCGCTGGCCAGCTTGGTGCGCAGCGGCACCAGCTTGCTGTCCACGCGCGCGGCGACCGCGCGGTTGCCGACGTCGGTGTGCACCGCATAGGCGAAGTCCAGCGCAGTGGAATTGCGCGGCAACGCCATGATGTCGCCCTTGGGCGTGAACAGGTAGACCTCGTCCGGGAACAGGTCGACCTTGACGTTCTCCAGGAATTCCAGCGACGAGCCCGTCGAGCGCTGCGATTCGACCAGCCCCGCGATCCAGCTGTGCGCGCGGCTCTGCGCGCTGTTGGGACCATCGCCGCCGTGCTTGTACGACCAGTGCGCGGCGATGCCGCGCTCTGCGATCAGGTCCATTTCCTCGGTGCGGATCTGCACTTCGACCGGCGAGCCGTACGGCCCGAACAACACCGTGTGCAGCGACTGGTAGCCGTTGGCCTTGGGGATGGCGATGAAGTCGCGGAAGCGCGAGTCCAGCGGCTTGTAGGCCGCGTGCACCACGCCGAGCGCGTGATAGCAGTCCGGCACGTTGCGCACGACGACGCGGAAGCCAAACACGTCCATCACCTGGGCGAAGCTTTTGTGCTCGCTGCGCATCTTGGTGTAGATGCTCCACGGCGACTTCACCCGGCTCACCAGCCGGTGCATCAGCTTTTCCTTGGCCAGCCGCTGCGCCAGGTGCGCTTCGATCTGCACCAGCGATTCGCGCCGCACCACCGGTTGGGTGCGGATGCGCTTGGAGATCACCGCGTGACGCCAGGGATGCAGCGCGCGAAAGCCCAGGTCCTGCAGCTCGGCCTTGATCAGGTTCATGCCCAGTCGCTGGGCGATGGGCGCGTAGATATCCAACGTCTCATTGGCGATGCGATGGCGCGCCTCCATGCTCTGCGCGCCGAGCGTGCGCATGTTGTGCAGGCGGTCGGCGAGCTTGATCAGGATCACGCGCAGGTCGCGAGACATCGCCAGCAACATCTTGCGGAAGCTTTCCGCCGTCGCCTCCTGGCGATCGCGGAACTGCAGCTTGTCCAGCTTGGTGACGCCGTCGACCAGTTCCGACACCGTGGTGCCGAATTCGCTGGCCAGCGCCTCGCGGGTCAGCGGCGTGTCCTCGATGGTGTCGTGCAGGATCGCCGCGACCAGCGTCTCCACGTCCAGCCCCTGCTCGGCCAGGACCTTGGCCACTTCCACCGGATGAGTGATATAGGGCTCGCCGGACTTGCGGGTCTGGCCGGCATGCGCCGCCGCACCGATAGCCCAGGCCCGACGCAACAACTGGCGCTGGGGCTCGGGCAGGTAATCGGCGGTGCGCTCGAAGTCGCGCACGTAGTCCGGCAGTTCCGCCTCGTCGAAGGCGGGAATGGCGGGCAAGGTCAGCGCTGACGCAGCGGGGGTCATACCGGGAATCTACGCGTGCAATGGCGCGACGCGCAATGCAGGTAGTACGAGCCCACCATCACATTTTTAACATCACGTCGGGCCATCACCCGATGGCCACCCACAAAGCCGCCGCGCAAACGCAAAACGGCCCCGCTGAGCGGGGCCGTTCATGCGATCAAATGATGCGATCAGATGACGTGCGACTGCGCGTCAGTCGTCGCCCTTTGACATGTCGTCGTCGGCCACGACCTCGGCGGCGGCCCACTCCAGGGCTTCGCGTTCCTTGCGCTCGCGCTCGGCCTTCTCGACGGCGTCGATGTAGTCCGGATTGATCTGGCGGGCAGCAATTTCACGCAGCGCCAGCACCGTCGGCTTGTCGTTGGCCTCGCTGTTGTCCAGCTGCGGCTCGACGCCGTTGGCGAGCTGGCGGGCGCGCTTGGCGGCCATCATGACGAGTTCGAAGCGGTTGTTGACCACTTCCAGGCAATCTTCAACGGTGATGCGGGCCATGGGGCTCCTGGCGGCCGGGCGGCCGTCCATACAGGCTTTAAGGGACCGGGGATTGTACTGGCGCGGCCGCTTCCGGGCAACTCCAGCCCCATAAATCAGTCAGTTACCTCACACAGGGCGGCCCTGGCCCGTCCTTGAGGGGCTCCAAGCCCCGCTCGCACCCCATTCACCCGTCCAACCACGCCTTGATCGGCACGAAGGCGACCCAGACCCGCCCTAGGCGAGCAGGGCCGTGATCAGGCGCGAATGCCGGGCGACCTGCTGGTCGCGGCGGAGCCGGCTGGCGGTGAAGATCGCGCACATCTCGTCGACGGCGACCGGGAAGTGCTCGTTGACGATCACGTAGTCGAATTCGCCGTAATGCGACATCTCCTCGCGGGCGGCCGCCAGGCGCTGTGCGATCACTTCCTCGCTGTCCTGCCCGCGGCTTTGCATGCGTTGCTCCAGCGCCTCGCGCGACGGCGGCAGGATGAACACGCTCACCGCGTCGGGGACCTTGGACCGCACCTGGCGCGCGCCTTGCCAGTCGATTTCCAGCAGCACGTCCTTGCCCGTTGCGAGCTGCGGCTCGACCGACTGACGGGCGGTGCCCTTCCAGTCGCCATGCACGCGCGCGGACTCGAAGAAATCGCCGGCCTCGACCATCGCCTCGAATTCCTGCGCGCTGACGAAGTGGTAATGCTCGGCGTGGCGCTCGCCCGGCCGCGGCTGGCGCGAGGTGAACGAGATCGACAGGCAGATGTTCGGATCGCGCGCAAGCACCGCGTTGACGATGCTGGATTTGCCGGCGCCCGACGGGGCCGCGACGATGAAGAGGGTTCCGCGCATCAATATTCCTGTTTTTAAGCTCTGCTGCTCCCTTCTCCAGCATGCGGGAGAAGGAGGGGCTTACGTGTCACTCGATGTTCTGGATCTGCTCGCGGACCTGGTCGATCAGCACCTTCAGTTCCACCGCCGCCGCGGAACTGCGCGAGTCGACGGACTTGGAGCCCAGGGTATTGGCCTCGCGATTGAACTCCTGCAGCAGGAAGTCTAGCCGGCGCCCGACGGCCTCCTTCAGCTTGAGCACGCGCCGTGCTTCGCCGACATGGGCATCGAGGCGGTCGAGCTCCTCCTCGACGTCGAGTTTCTGCAGGAACAGCACCAGTTCCTGCTCGAGCCGGCCCTGGTCCAGCGGCTGCGCCAGGTCGGCCAGCCGCGTTTCCAGCTTGACGCGCTGGCCGGTGCGGATCGCCGGCATCATTGTGCGCACGTCGCGCGCGATCGAGGCAATGCCGTCGATACGTTCATTGATCACCGCGGCCAGCTTGGCGCCCTCGCGCTCTCTCGAGGCCACGAACTCGTCGAGCACCTGGTCCAGCAACGCCAGCGCCTGCGCCTGGAGTTCGACCGGATCGGCCGAGGGCGCCTGCAGCACGCCCGGGAACTGCAACAGTTCGGTGAACCCGGTGCGCAGACGCGGGAAGCGCGCCTCCATGTCCAGGGCCAGCTCGCTCAACTCGCGCAGGCGGGTCGGATTGAGTTGGAGGGCGCCCTCGCCTTCCGGCGCGCGCAGTCGCAGGGTCAGGTCCAGCTTGCCGCGCGCCACCCGCGCGGCGACACGCTCGCGCAGCACCGGTTCGAGCACGCGCAGCTCCTCGGGCAGGCGTACGCCCAGCTCCAGGAAGCGGTGGTTGACCGAGCGCAGCTCGCAGCCGAGCGCACCCCAGGGTGTTGTGCGCTCGCCATTGGCGAAGGCGGTCATGCTGCGGATCATCAGGAAATCCAAGGCCAACAGGGGGCGAATGGTAAACTCGCGCGCCCTCAGAACGGTACCCATGGCCATGACCGCCTCTTCCGCCGGCTCCACCGCGGGCACCGTCGCCCGCCCCAGCGGCCGTTCCCCGGCCCAGATGCGCGAGGTTCGCATCGAGCGCGGCTACACCCATCACGCCGAGGGCTCGGTGCTGGTCAGCTTCGGCGAAACCCGCGTGCTGTGCACCGCCAGCGTCGACAACAAGGTCCCGCCGTTCCTGCGCGGCAAGGGCGAGGGCTGGGTCACCGCCGAATACGGCATGCTGCCGCGGGCCACGCATTCGCGCTCCGATCGCGAAGCCGCACGCGGCAAGCAGGGAGGCCGCACGCTGGAGATCCAGCGCCTGATCGGCCGCTCGCTGCGCGCCTGCATCGACCGCAAACTGCTGGGCGAGCGCACCATCACGCTGGACTGCGACGTGCTGCAGGCCGATGGCGGCACCCGGACCGCGGCCATCACCGGCGCCTACGTCGCCCTGGTCGATGCGGTGCGCTGGCTGCGGGCGCGCAAGGAGATCTCCCGCGACCCGATCTTCGGCGCGGTGGCGGCTGTGTCGGTCGGCATCTATCGCGGCGTGCCGGTGATCGACCTCGACTACGCCGAGGACAGCGACTGCGACACCGACATGAACGTGGTGATGAACGACGGCGGCGGCTTCATCGAGCTGCAGGGCACGGCCGAGGGGCATGCCTTCCGCCGCGATGAACTGCAGGCGCTGACGGACCTGGCCGAGGCCGGCATCGCCGAGCTGATCGCCAAGCAACGCGAAGCGCTCGCGTAGGAACGGGGCTTGACCCGCCCCTCTGATCGCGACGTTCGATGGCGGGCCAAGGCCCGCCCCATGCTCTCCATAGATTGCAGACCATGAAGCAGAGCATCGCCTACATCACCCTGGTCGTACGCAACTACGACGAGGCAATCGCCTTCTATACCGGCGCGCTGGGCTTTGCGCTGCTCGAAGACACCGCGCTGGGCGGCGGCAAGCGCTGGGTACGCGTCGCGCCGCGCGGCGCCAGTGAAACCGCGCTGCTGCTGGCGCAAGCCGATGACGACACGCAGCGCGCGCGGATCGGCGACCAGACCGGCGGTCGCGTCGGTTTCTTCCTGCACACCGACGACTTCGATCGTGATCACGCTGCGATGATCGCACGCGGCGTGCGTTTCCTCGAGGCTCCGCGCCGCGAGGCATACGGCACCGTGGCGGTGTTCGAAGACCTGTACGGCAATCGTTGGGATCTGCTGGAGCCTGCTGCATGACCGTCCCGATGAAATGGGTGATCGCCAGCAGCAACGCCGGGAAGCTGCGCGAGTTCCGCGAGATGTTCGGCGACAGCGGGATCGAGTTCGTCACACAGGGAGAACTCGGCATCGGCGATGCCGACGAGACCGGACTGAGCTTCGTCGAGAACGCACTACTGAAGGCACGCAAGGCAGCGCGCGAATCCGGAATGCCGGCATTGGGCGACGACTCGGGGCTTTGCGTGGATGCGCTCGGTGGCGCGCCCGGACTGTATTCGGCGCGCTATGCCGGCATCCACGGCAATGCCGGGGCCAACATCGACAAACTGCTCGATGCGCTTCGCGACGTGCCGGAGGCGCAGCGCGGCGCGCACTTCTACGCGGTGATCGTGCTGCTTCGGCATGCCGAGGATCCGCAGCCGCTCATCGCCGAAGGCGTCTGGTCCGGACGGATCCTGCACGAGCGCCGCGGCGACGGCGGCTTCGGCTACGACCCGGTGTTCTTCGATCCCGAGCTGGGCATCAGCGCCGCCGAACTGGATGCGCAACGCAAGAACCGCATCAGCCACCGCGGCCGCGCCCTGGCGGCATTGCGCGCAAAGCTGCCGGCCCCGGAATAACTGCCATGTTCGTGACCGTCTGGGAATACGAAGTGCGGCTCGGCATGGAAGCCGCGTTCGAGCAGCTGTACGGCGAACACGGCGCATGGGTGCGGCTGTTCCGGGAGCAACCCGGCTACCTGCGCACCGATCTGCTGCGAGGCGAACGCCACGGTCATTACCTGACGCTGGACCACTGGCGCGACGTGCAGGACTACACTGCATTCCAGCAGCACCAGCATTCCCGTTACGCGCAGATCGATGCCCAAGGCGACGCATTGACGCTGTCCGAACGCCACATCGGCACGTTCATCGTGCCTGACACCGCCTGACTTCCTTCATCTGATTACGTCGTGTCCCTGACTACGCCACCGCTATCGCTCTACGTGCATCTGCCCTGGTGCGTGCGCAAATGTCCGTATTGCGACTTCAACTCGCACGAGGGTCGCGGCGCGCTGCCGTACGACGCCTATGTCGACGCCCTGCTGGCCGACCTCGACTTCGACCTGCCCCTGGCCTGGGGCCGCACAGTGCACTCAGTGTTCTTCGGCGGCGGCACGCCCAGTCTGTTTCCGCCGGAATTCATCGACCGCATCCTGCAGGGCGCCAGCTCAAGGCTGCGCTTCGCGCCGGGCTGCGAGATCACGCTGGAAACCAATCCGGGAACTGCAGAGCACGGGCGCTTCGAGTTGTACCGCAGCGCCGGCGTGAACAGGCTCAGTTTCGGCATCCAGAGCTTCGACGACGGTTGCCTGCAACGGCTGGGCCGCATCCACGACAGCGGCGAGGCGGAAGCCGCGGTGAAGCTGGCGCAGGATGCCGGCTTCGACAATCTCAACCTCGACCTGATGTACGCGCTGCCGCAGCAGACACTGGCCATGGCCGAGCGGGATCTCAAGCGCGCCTTCGCCTTGGAGCCTGCGCACATTAGCCATTACCAGCTGACGCTGGAGCCGAACACGATGTTCGCCGCGCGCCCGCCGGCGGGAATTCCGGACGACGATGCCAGCTGGGATATGCAGGAGCATTGCCAGACCCTGCTGGCACAGGCCGGCTACGCGCAGTACGAGGTCAGCGCCTACGCGCGTGCGGGCCGGCAATGTGCGCACAACCTCAACTATTGGCGCTACGGCGATTACCTCGGCATTGGCGCCGGAGCCCACGGCAAGCTGACGCTCGGCGCCGAGCAGACGGTGCTGCGTCGCTGGAAGGTCAAGCACCCCGGCCAGTACCTGGTCCAGGCCGGGCATCCCGGCGCGATCGGCGGCGACGAACGGATCGACCCGGAACGACGTCCGTTCGAGTACATGCTCAATGCGCTGCGGCTGGTCGACGGCTTCACCGCCGGCGAATTCGAAGCCCGCACCGGCTTGCGCCGCGAGGCGATCGAGCCGGGGCTGCGGCAGGCCGCCGCTGCCGGCTGGCTGGCGCAGGACACCGCCGGTCGCATTCGTCCGACCGAGTTGGGGCGGCGCTTCACCAACGACGTCGTGTCCCTATTCCTCGATTCTTAGGCCTGAACCGGGCTGAGCCGGGTCCTGGAGCCTGGCCGATTGCCCGGCGAGGCGACGCTTTTACCTAGAGGCCGGCCGCCGACGGGTCTGGCAGACGGCTGTCAGGCATGTTTAGATCGTCGCCAAAGGTCCCGCGCAGGCCCCTACACGCTATGTTCGAACCGCTCGGCTCCACCGTCGTCAGGCCCACGCTCGCAACGGCAGCGCTTCCGCGGCGGGTACGGCGCGTGCTGGAACATCTGTACGCCCTGGTCTCCGATGAGATGGCGCGCCAGCTCGAGCGCATGCTCGGCGAGTTCGAACAGCAACTGTTCCGACAGGCCGACCACGCACGCAACCCCGCGCAGCAGTCGCTGCATTTCGAGACGCTGCGGATCGTTCGCCTGAACCGCGCCGACCTGGTGCCGCACTACCTGATGGGACTGGAGGCCGCGCTCACCCGCGTGCGCGACCCGATCATGCTCCCGGAGGTCCTCGATCCGCGCACCGTGCCGACCTTCCGCGACCTGCGCCTGGTCGAAGACAACGAGATGGACGAGGGCAGCGTGCTGCGCGGCATCGCCGCCCGCCACACCTCCCGCGCCAGCCTCGGATTGCACCTGCTCGGCCAGCGCTTCGGCGTGCTCGGCGGCGCGCCGGCGTTCGAGGCCGATCGACTGCCGGTCGGCCCGCACTCCGTGTGCAGCATCCTCGGCGACGCCAGCCACACCCTGCAGATCGGCATGGAGCAAAGGTTGCTGCTGTTCCGCACCTTCGACCGCCATGTCCTGAACGGCTATGCGCAGATGGTCGACACGATGAACGCGCTGCTGGCGCGGGAAAACGTGTTGCCCAGTCTCGCTTTCGTGCCGATCCGGGCCCGGCCTACGACGCAGGCGCAGATGGAAAGCGCGCGGACGCGTCGCGAGGAGCGTCTGGCGCTCAATGCCGAAGGCGTGGTCGCCCCGCCCCGAATCGGACCGCGCCCCCACACCGCCTGGCAAGGCCAGAACGATCGCTCCCACGATGCCGACGAAGGGGCGGCGATCGCGCTACTGCAACAGTTGCTGTCGGGCCGCCACGACCTGCTGGGCAAGCTCCGCCCGGGCCGACGGACGGAAAACGCCAAGGCCATTCCGACCGCCGAGGTCATCGCGACGCTGGGCAATTTCCAGGGCGACGCGGCCAATAGCGGCGTGCAGCCGCGCAACCTGTCCGACGTGCGGCAGGCACTGCTCGCACAGAGCCTCAAGCGGCACGGCGAGCCTGCCGCGCTGTCGCGCGAGGACAACGACACCTTCGAATTGCTGGGCATGTTGTACTCGGCCATCCAGCATGAGTTGCACGAGGACAGCAACGCCAGCGTCCTGCTGAACCGCCTGCAGGTACCGCTGTTGCGCGCGGCGCTGCTCGACCGTTCGTTCTTCGTGCAGCAGCGCCATCCGGCCCGTCAGTTGCTCAACACCGTGGCAGAGTCCGGCGCCAGCTGGATGTCCGAGGACGAGGCCGACCCGCAACTGGACGAGCAACTGCGGCGCGCCGTAGACCATGTCGTGGAGAATTACCACGGCGACACCACCGTCTTCGAAGCCGCCAACCAGCGCCTGCAGCAACACCTGCGCGCCATGGCGCGCAAGGCCGAGGTCACCGAGCGCCGCCACGTCGAGGCGGCACGCGGCAAGGAAAAGCTTGAACTGGCCAAGCACCGCGCTGCCGAGGAGATCGTATCGGCGACGCAGGGACAGCAGGTGCCGCGCTTCGCACGCTCGCTGCTCAGCCAGGCCTGGGCCGACGTGCTGACCCTGATCCTGCTGCGCCATGGCGAGGAATCGTCGGAGTGGAAGCAGCACCAGGAAATGACGCGCCAGATCGTGCTGGCCACGATCGGCGGTCGCAGCGGCAAGGTGCCAGGAGGCTTGGGCGCCAAGGTGGAACATGCGCTGGGCCTGGTCGGCTATCACGCCGACGAAGCTGCCGCCATCGCTAGCCGCCTGACCACAGGCGTCAACCCCGACGATGACGATCCGGCGTCGCGCACGGAACTGGCGATGAAGCTCAAGGCGCGTGGCCGCTTGGGCGAGGACACCGGTCCGTCGAAGAAGGTCCCGGCGCCCCGCAGCGAGCACGAGCAGCGCTGCTACGACCAGCTGCGCGCGCTGCCGTTCGGCACGTGGTTCGAATTCGTCACCAACCAGCAGGGCGACGTCACCCGTCGGCGCTTGTCGTGGTACAGCCCGGTCACCGATAACGCCCTGTTCGTCAACCAGCGCGGCCAACGCGTCGGCGAGCAATCGCTGGACAGCCTGGCTCGCATGCTTGCCGCGGGGCAGGCCCACATCGTCACCGCCGACAAGGGTCGCTTGGTCGACCGCGCCTGGCATGCCGCGGTGAACGCTCTGCGCAACTTCGCCGGCCTCGGCCCGGCCGAGGAGACCACCGCATGATGGACGAGTTCCGCCGGGTCCGTCGCCGCAAGGTGCCGGAAACCATCCAGGTCGTCGATACGATGACCGACAACGTCGTCGGCCACCTCGGCAACCTCTCCGAGACGGGCATGCTGCTGATCGCCAGCGCCCCGCTGGTCGATGACGGCCTCTACCAATTCCGCTTCAACCTGTACCAGGCACCGGACCGCGCCCTGCCGATCGAAGTCGGTGCACACCTGCTCTGGCAGGACGACGCGAGCGCGCCCGGCCAGACCTGGACCGGGTTCCGCTTCATCACGATGCTGGAAAGCCAGATGCTGCAGTTGCGGCAGTGGCTGGACGCCCCTGGCGCGGTCTACGAATAAACCGTCCCTGCAATACCGCCCTCGGCAAAATAGGCCGGGGCGATTTGCGGCAAAATGCGGCTGATTCCGCCAGGCCGCTCATGCGATGACCCTTCCCAGCACCGTTTCCGCCCTCTACCCGCAGCACGTTGTCGAACTGCAGCGCCGCACCGCGCTGGCGCTGGAGCGCGGCGGCTTCGACCACCTGGTCGTGCCCAGCGGCACGCTGCACTACCACGTGTTCGACGACCGCGACTATCCGTACGCGGTGAACCCGCAGTTCAAGGCCTGGCTGCCGCTGACCAAGGCCCCGGGCAGTTGGCTGGTGGTCACGCCCGGCCAGAAACCGAAGCTGATCTTCCTGCAGCCGTTCGATTATTGGCATGTCGTGCCGTCGGCGCCGAGCGGCTACTGGGTCGAGCATTTCGACATCGTCGTGATCCGCCGGCCCGAGGAAGCGCTGCAGCACCTGCCCGCCAACGTCGCGCGCTGCGCGATCCTGGGCGAGCCGCAAAGCACGCTGGACCAGTACGTTCCGAACAACCCGGTCGCGGTGGTGAACTACCTGGAGTACCACCGCGCCTACAAGACGCCCTATGAGATCGCGATGATGCGCGAGGCCACGCGCCGTGGCGTGCGCGCGCATCGTGCCGCCGAGCGCGCGTTCCGCGCCGGCGCGAGCGAATTCGGCATCCACCTGGTCTACTGCCAGGCCGCCGGCCAGGATCTGGCCGAGCTGCCGTACAACAACATCATCGCGCTCAACGAGCACAGCGCGGTGTTGCACTACACCGAACGCGACGTGGTGCCGCCCCGGCAGGTGCGCAGTTTCCTGATCGATGCCGGCGCCAGCCACCACGGCTACGCCTGCGACATCACGCGCACCTACGCGCTGGATGCCGGCCAGGAGTTCCAGGCGATGATCGACGCCGTCGACGCGGCGCAGCTGCGCATGTGCGACCAGGTCCGTGCCGGCGTCGACTACAAGCAGATCCATGTCGACGCGCACCTGGCGCTGGCCGGCATCCTGTGGAACTTCGGCGTCATCAAGGTCTCGCCGGAAACCGCGCTCGCGACCGGCGTCAGCAGCGCTTTCTTCCCGCATGGCATCGGCCACGGCATCGGCCTGCAGGTGCATGAGGTCGCCGGCTTCGCCGCGTCCGACGAAGGCGGCACCATCGCCAAGCCCGACGGACACCCTTACCTGCGACTGACCCGCGAGCTGGAACCAGGGATGGTCGTCACCATCGAGCCGGGCATCTACTTCATCGACATGCTGCTCGACGAGGTGAAGAAGAACGGCCACGGCGACAGCATCAACTGGGCGCGCGTGGACGCGTTCAAGCCGTTCGGCGGCATCCGCATCGAGGACGATGTGGTCTGCACAGAAGCCGCGCCGCTCAACCTGACCCGCGAAGGTTTCGCCGAAGTCGCGTGATCGCCTGACCGCGCATGTCGACATGGCATGCGCGGTTGGCCGGGCCTGGCTAGGCGCCAGCGGCCATGTATTCCTCGATTTCCTCGGCGCTGCGGGCCAGCGCATCGGTCAGGACCTCGCAGCCGTCGCGCGTCACCAGCACGTCGTCCTCGGTGCGGATGCCGATGCCTCGCCACTTTGCATCGACGGTCTCATCGTTCTCGGACACATAGAGGCCCGGTTCGATCGTGAACACCATGCCCGGCTCGAGCAGGCGCGATTCGCCATCGATGCGGTACTCGCCGACGTCGTGGACATCCAGGCCCAGCCAGTGACCGGTCTTGTGCCGGTAGAAGCGCTTGTAACTGCCATCGGCCAGGTTCTTTTCCAGGCGCCCCTTGAGCAGGCCCAGCTTGAGCAGGCCCTCGGTCAGCGTCTCGACAGCGGCGACATGGCCGGCCTCGTAAGCGACGCCGGGGCGCGCCTGCGCCAACGCGGCGGCCTGCGCCGCACCGACCAGGTCGTGGAGCGCGCGCTGCTCCTTGCTGAAGCGGCCGTTGACGGGAAACGTGCGGGTGATGTCCGAGGCATAGCCGCGGTATTCCGCGCCGGCATCGACCAGGACCAGGTCGCCGTCCAGCGCCTGCGCGCTGTTGGAGCGGTAATGCAGCACGCAGGCATTGCTTCCCGCGCCGACGATGCTGCTGTACGCCGGCTCGGCATCGTGCTGGCGGAACACGCATTCGAGCTCCGCCTGCAGTTCGTACTCGCGGATGCCGGGACGCACCACGCGCATCGCGGCACGGTGCGCCATCACGCTGATATCGGCGGCACGCTGCATCAGCTTGAGTTCGTCGCGGTCCTTGAACAGGCGCAGCTCGTCGAGCAGGTGCCCCAGTTCGAGGAATTCATGCGGCGGCTGCGCGCCCTGACGCACCATCGCGCGCACCCGGTTGAGCCAGCCGATCAGCTTGAGGTCGAACTCCTGGTCGCGCCCGAAGTGGTAGTACACGCGCGAGCGGCCTTCCAGTAGGCCCGGCAGGATGTCGTCCAGATCGGTGATCGGATAGGCGTCGTCCAGACCGAACGCCTCGATCGCGCCTTCCGGACCGAAGCGCGGGCCATCCCAGCCCTCACGCTCGGGATCGCGCTCGCGGCAGAACAGGATCACCTCGCCGTGCCTGCGGCCCGGCACCAGCACCAGCACGGCCTCCGGCTCGGGGAATCCGGTGAGATACAGCAGGTCCGAATCCTGCCGGTACGGGTAATGCGTATCGCGGCTGCGGATGCGCTCGACAGCGGCGGGCAACACCAGGATCGCGTCATCCCCGGCCATGCGCATCAGCTGCCTGCGTCGGCGTGCGTAGGCCTTGGCGGGAGTCGTGAGGGGTTTGGTCATGGGGTTGGCCGGTGTGCTCTTGCTCGGATTCCCGTCCAAGCGGGATTGATCGATCGCTTAAGGACAGGCCAGGCCGTCAATTCAGGCGCTGGCGATGCTGCGCGGCGAGGACGCAGTCGCCGTGCAGGAGCAGCACCGCCACGCGCACGAACTCCTCGATCTCCACCAACGCCTCTTCATCGTCCTCGTCGCCCTCGTCCTGCGGCTGAGCGGCGGCCAGCCTGGCGAGGTCGGCCAGGGCTTCCTGCCCCTCCTCGGAAAGCTTCTGCCGGTTGCCGGCCGCCAGGCCGAAGGCGCCGAGAAAGCCCCGGCACCACTCGAACAGGGCCCCGCTGCGCTCGGCCAGCGACGCCTCGGTGTCGGGCAGAAGCAGGGCGAAGTCGAAACTGCGGTCGTCCAGCTGCGAGGCGCTGGCCAGGCGCAGTTCATCCAGCGCGCCGCCTTCGGCCGGCGCGGCGATCGCGTCGTCGGCCAGCACTTTGGCGGGCCATTCACGTACCGAAGCGCCGCCTCCTGCCAGCCAGCCGCAAAGCGCCCCATGGAGCTCGAAGGGCGAAGTCGCCAGCTCCAATCGCCGGCTTTCGGCGTCGATCGCGGACAGGGCGGGGAGTTCGGCAGGCATGGCGTCGGTCTTGGACACGGGCGGGCCGCAAAGCGGCTGATGGGGGGATGCAGCAGTGTAGCAACGGGTCGGGCTGTCGAGCTTGTTGCTGATAGGAGCGCCTGCCTACACTGCACGCTGTGCGCCGGTATTTCCCTGCCCTTTCCGCCATAGGCCTTCTGGGCCTGATCCTGATCGCTGCGGGCATTGCCCCGCGGGCGGATGCGGCCACGCGCGATTTCTATTTCACCCGGCTGGGCAGCGATCGCGGGCTCACGCAGAACACGGTGACGGCGCTGGCGCAGGACCGGCAAGGTTTCGTGTGGGTGGGCACGCAGGGCGGTCTGCACCGCTACGACGGCCAGCGCTACGTCGCCTTCCGCCATGACCCGCGAGACCCGGGAACCCTCCCGGACAGCTTCGTGACCGCGCTGGCCGTGGAAGGCGAGCAGGCACTGTGGATCGGGACGTACTCCGAGTACGTCGCCCGCCTGGACCTTCGCAACGGCAAGATCCGCCGCTACAGCATCACCGACGGCGAGCATGCCAACCGCCAGGTGATGGCGGTGCTGCCGTCCCGAGGCGCCCTCTGGGTCGGTACCGTCGCCGGTTTGGAGCGACTCGACGCGACCTCCGGCCGACGCACGCTGGTAGTCAGGCTCAACCCGCAGACCACCCGCGAAGCGCCCTGGCAGAACCTGCTGGCCGCTCGCGACGGCACGATCTGGTTCGCCAGCAATGCCGGCCTCTACCGCATTGCGCCCAACGGTACCGCCGACCGCGTGGGGCCGGCCGAACCGGCGCGCAGCCTCCGACAGGATCATCGCGGCCAGCTATGGATCGGTCGCCACGATGGCCTGTACCGCCTGCACAGCGACCACCGCAGCTTGATCCGTGTATGGCCCGGCGACGACGAGGCCGGTGCATTCGATGTGCGCGCGCTGGCCGAGGCGCCCGACGGCCGCCTGTGGCTGGCCATCGCCGGCGAAGGATTGCTTCGCTACGACCCGGCGACCGGTCGCGGCGAGCCGGTGCGCGAGGAGGCCGGTGTCGACGCCACCTTGCCCGACGAATCCATCGGCAGCCTGCTGATCGATCGCAGCGGCATGTTGTGGGTGGGCGGACAGTTCCGCGGCATCTCGATCACCGATCCCCGCGGCAGCCGCTTCCGCTACGTCTTCGACCTCGACAGCGGCCGCAACCGCAACCCGGCCGCGGACGACAGCGTCCGGGCCGCCATCCAGGACGACCAGGGCGCCCTTTGGCTGGGCACCGACAACGGTCGCCTGTTGCGCTACCAGCTCGAGCAGGATCGTTTCGAGGATGCCAGTGCATCGCTGGCGATGCCGCCACAGCATCGCGTCGTGGGTTTCGCGCCCGCCGGGGACGGCCAGCTTTGGGTCGCCACCAGCAACGGACTGATCCGCTACGACCCGCGTACGCGCCGGTCCGACAAGGTCGATCTGGGCGAATACCGCGATGCCACCCTGCGCACGATCACGCAGGATCGCGATGGCGCGCTGTGGCTCGGCACGAACAATCTCGGCGCGCTGCGTTATGACCCGCGCAACGGCCATGTGCAGCGCTACGCCTATCGCGAGGGCCAGCCCAGCGGCCTGAGCCATCCGACCGTGCACGCCATCGCGCAGGACCGGCGCGGGCGAATCTGGATGGGCACCAGCGATGGCCTCGACCTGCTCGATCCCGCCACCGGCCAACTGCGCCACTTCCGTCATCGCAGCGATGTCGCCAACAGCCTGGCCGGCAACCGCGTGCGCGCCGTGCACATCGCCAGCGACGGCGCGATATGGATAGGCACGCACGCCGGATTGAGCCGCGTGATCGAAGTCCCCGGCGAGCAGATCCACTTTGCCCATCCGCTCAGTGAAGCCCTGCGCGGCCGTCCGGTGCCGGTCGTGTTCTCGATTACCGAGGCGCCCAGCGGCCGGCTCTGGCTCGGTACGGACGCGGGGGTACTGCGTTTTGACAGCGACACCGACCAGGCCCGCGCATACGGCCTCGCCGACGGCCTGCAGGACCTGGAATTCAACGGCGGAGCGGTCGCCTACCTGAGCGACGGTCGAGTCGTGCTGGGCGGCGTGCGCGGCATCAACCTGTTCGATCCGCGGCGCATGGCCGACTCCCGCTACACGCCGCCGGTGCGACTGCTGTCCGCACGCGTCGGGGCGGACGATGCCTTCGACGCGGGCGTGCTCTGGGATCCGACCCGCCTCGATGTGCCCGACGGATCGGACCTGTTGCGCCTGCGCATCGGCGCGCTCGATTTCGCGCCCACCGCCAACATCCGCTACCGCTACCGCATGGACGGGTTCGACCAGGGCTGGGTCGACAATGGCGCGCAACAGGACATCTCCTACACCGGGCTGCCGCCGGGCCGCTACACGCTCCGCGCGCAGGCGACCAACCGCGATGGCGTGTGGAACCCGCAGGAGCTGCAGATCCCGGTGTTCGTCGCACCGCCGCTGTGGCGCCACCCGCTGGCGCTCACGGCCGCGGCACTGATCCTGCTGGGGTTGGGCGCGACCTCCAGCTGGCGTTGGCACCAGCGACGCGAGCGCGAGCGCGGCTACTTCGAGCAGATCCGCGAACGCGAGGAACGCCTGAAACTCGCACTGTGGGCATCGGGCGAACAGTTCTGGGATTACGACCTCGTCCGCGGCGAACTTCACCGCATGCGCGTCGACGATGCGAGCGGCCAGGCCCCCGACATTGGCGTGCAGACCTACATCGAGGACGAGCACGAGATACACCACGACGACCTGTCGCGCGTGCGCGAATTGCTGCGCCAGCACCTGCGCGGCGACGCGGCGCTGTTCCTTTCCGAACACCGCATCCGCAACGTCGCCACGGGTGGCTGGAACTGGGTGCGCGCGCGCGGCCGCGTGGTCGAGCGCGACAGCGCCGGCCGGGCCAAGCGCGTGGCCGGTACCGCCCGCGACATCACCGCCAGTCGCAGCGCCGAGCGTGAGCGCCGCATCTCCAGCGAAGTGCTGCGCAGCATGGCCGAAGCGGTATGCGTGGTTGACCGCGATTTCGTGTTTGTGTCGGTCAACCCCGCCTTTACCCGCATGACCGGCTACAGCGACACCGAAGTCATTGGCCGCTCCGCGAGCCTGATCGACAGCATGCAGCACGACTCGGAGTTCTACCGGCATATGCGCAGCGAGTTGGAGCGCAGCGGGCGGTGGTCGGGCGAGATATGGCAACAGCGCAAGGACGGCAACGAATTCCTGTGCTGGCTGCAGGGCAGCGCCGTGCAGGACGCCAGCGGCCAGCGCAGCCATTACGTCGCTGTGCTCACCGACATCACCGACCAGAAGCGCGCCGAGCAGGAACTGCGCTACCTGGCCAACTACGACACGCTGACCAGCCTGCCCAACCGCACGCTGTTGTCGGAGCGGCTGTCGCGCGCCATCGTGCGTGCGCGCCGGCAGGGCACGCACATCGCAGTGCTGTTCCTAGACCTGGACCGTTTCAAGGACATCAACGACTCGCTCGGCCACGCCGCCGGCGACCGCATCCTGCGCGCCACCGCGGCGCGCTTGCTCAACGCGGTGGGCAACGAGCACACCGTCGCGCGACTCGGCGGCGACGAGTTCACGGTCGTGCTCGAGAACCTGAAGAGTCCAGACGAAGCCGAGCGGATCGCGCGCGAACTGCTGCTGGCGTTCGAGGATCCGCTGGAGATCGATGAGCGACAGGACGTTTCCATCTCGCCCTCGATCGGCATCAGCCTGTACCCCGAGCACGCGCAGGTCCCGACCGACCTGCTCAAGCACGCCGACACCGCGATGTACCAGGCCAAGGCCGCGGGGCGTCGTACGTACATGCGCTACAACGAAGTGATGGACGTCGAGATCCGCCGCCGCGCGACCATCTCGGCGGCGCTGCGCAAGGTGCTCGATCGCGGCGAGTTGCGCCTGGTGTTCCAGCCCAAGCTGTCGTTGGCGACTTCGCGCATCACCGGCGTTGAAGCCCTGCTGCGCTGGCACAGCCCGGAGCACGGCGAGATATCGCCGGCGCAGTTCATCCCGCTGGCCGAGGAAAGCGGCCTGATCATGGAAATCGGCGAATGGGCGCTGCGCGAAGCCTGCAGCGTGCTCAAGCGCTGGCGCCATAACGGCCTTGACCAGTTGACCATGGCGGTGAACGTCTCGGCGCTGCAACTGTTGCGCGGCAACCTGCCCAAGACGGTCGCGCGCACGCTCATCGAAAGCGGCGTGCCCGCCGAGCAGTTGCAATTGGAGTTGACCGAGAGCGTGGTCATGGCGAACGCTGAGCAGACCTCGGCCACGCTGCAGGCGTTGCGCTCGATCGGCGTGGGGCTGGCCATCGACGATTTCGGCACGGGCTACTCTTCCCTTGCCTATCTCAAGCGCCTGCCGATCAACACGCTCAAGATCGACAAGGAGTTCATCGGCGACCTGACCCACGACCCCGAAGACGAAGCCATCACCAGCACGGTCATCACCATGGCCCGCTCGCTCGGCCTGACCGTGGTGGCCGAGGGCGTGGAGACCGTCGACCAGATGCGGTTCCTGCGCGAACACGGCTGCGACGAGATCCAGGGCTACTGGCTGGCCAGGCCGCTGGAAGCGCAGCACTGCTTCGCCTTCATTCGCACCTGGACCCCCAATGCCCTCAGCACGGCTGGGGCGGCCCCCTGAGCGGGCGCCTTGACCGGCCCGCGCGCCCTGCTATCGTGCCGCCATGGACCGTGCCGAGCTCATCGCCGAACTGCAGTCGCTATCCGCCCGCCTCGAAGAGCTGGCCGAGCGGACGCGTCGTCTCAGCGACGAGAACCGCAGCCTGCGCCAGCAGCAGGAGCAACTGATCGGCGAACGCTCATCCTTGCTGGCGAAGAACGAACAGGCGCGCATGCGCGTGGAGGCGATGATCGCCCGATTGAAGTCGCTGGAGCAGCACACGTGAGTTCCGCGCCATGAGTTCCACCAGCGAACCGGTCAACATCCGCGTGCTCGATCGCGAGTACACGGTGGGGTGCGAGCCCGACGAACGCGACAGCCTGCTGGCCGCCGCCAAGCTGCTCGACCAGAAGATGCGCGAGATCCGTGGCAGCAACCGTATGGCGGCAATCGATCGCGTCGCCGTGTTGGCCGCGCTCAATCTTGCACATGAACTGCAGCAGGTGCGCGGCGATGGCGAAGGCCGGGATCGCGAACTTTCTCGCACGCTCAACGACTTGCGCCGCCGTCTCGACGACCTGTTCGACGTCACTGCGCGCTGACGCCAGGCCCGCTGAACCTGGCCTTTTTCGTGCCGACGAGCGGCCACGCCCTACCCGACTCCCGCGCTATACTTCTTCCACGTCCTCTGCTGTGCACGACAGCTTGCGCAAACATTCGCCTTGTCCCTTATTGACGACCACGGGGATGCGGCGGAAGCCCGGAGTGCAGGTCCGCCTTGTAGCGGGAAGCCCGACGGCATCCAAGCGTCCCCACTTGAACCCCGGGTTCAAGGTCGTTTCGCAAGCATCGCCATTGGCGGAGGACTTCCCATTCCGGGGCTGCGTTATCCTGCGGCTCCAACCCAAGATCGGGCGCGACTTCGCGCCTGTTCTTTTTTGTCCATGCGGCGGCCATCCCGCGCGCCGAGTTCACAACAGCGAGTTCACAACAGGGATCCGCGCCGCATGACGGCTGACCGCGCGGCATTGCGCCGCGAACTCCGCGACCGCCGCCGTGCCTTGCCTGCGAGCGAACGCATCGCCGGCGCCGAACGCCTGGCGCAACGGCTGCTGGCATTGCCGTTTGCGCCTGCATCGGGTTATGTCGCCGGCTACTGGGCGATGGATGGCGAGATCGCCCTGCACGTTTGGCAACTGCGGCTACCGCGTGAATGCGTGTACTGCCTGCCGGTCCTGCATGAGGATGGCCAGCTCCGCTTCGCCCCATGGCGTCCGGGCGACCCGCTGGTCAGCAATCGGCACGGCATCCCCGAACCTGATCTCTCCACCGATGCCCTCCTCGACGCCGGGCAGATGAGCCTGGTCGTCGCGCCGCTGGTGGGCTTCGACCGCTCCTGCCACAGGCTCGGCATGGGCGGCGGCTGGTACGACCGCAGCTTCGCGTTCCGCCAACAACAGGCCGCACCGCCATGGCTGGTAGGGGCCGCCTTCGAAGTCCAACGCGTGGATGCGCTAGAGCGCGCCGACTGGGATGTCGCCCTCGACGCGGTCTGTACTGAGTCGGCGACCTACAATGTCGCATCCGAAACCGCCTGATGCCGCCCCGATGAGCGCACGCCGCCGCTACTGGCTGATGAAGTCCGAACCGGACGCCTTCTCCATCGACGACCTGCAGCGCGTCGGCACCGAGCCGTGGAACGGCGTGCGCAACTACCAGGCGCGCAACTTCATGCGCGATGGCATGCAGGTCGGCGACGGCGTTCTGTTCTACCATTCCAATACCGCCGTGCCCGGCATCGTCGGCACCGCCACCGTGGCCAGCAAGGCCTATCCGGACGCGACCCAGTTCGATCCCAAGTCGGACTATTACGACCCGAAAAGCTCACACGAGGAACCGCGCTGGTTCCTGGTCGACGTCGCTTTCGATCGCAAGCTGGGGCGGACGATTTCGCTGGACGAGATCAAGCAGCATGCCGACCGCCTCGGCGAGGAATTCGCGCTGATCCGTCGTGGCAATCGGCTTTCCGTGTTCCCGGTGACGGCGGCGCAGTGGAAGCACCTCCTCTCCCTTGAATGACATCGGATAACCCATGAGCGAAGCCAAGCGCCTGGCCGGCGAAAAGGCCATCGAGTATGTCGAGGACGGCATGATCGTCGGCGTCGGCACCGGCTCGACCGTCGCGTATTTCATCGACGCGCTGGCCCGTATCCAGGACCGCATCAAGGGTGTCGTATCCAGCTCGGAACAGAGCACGCAGCGCCTGCGTAGCCACGGCATCGAGGTGCTCGACCTCAACGCCACCGGGCCGCTTTCGTTGTATGTCGACGGCGCCGACGAGTGCGATCCGCACAAGCGCCTGATCAAGGGCGGCGGCGCCGCGCTGACCCGCGAGAAGATCATCGCCGAGGCCAGCGAGAAGTTCGTCTGCATCATCGATCCGAGTAAACGCGTCGACGTGCTCGGCAGGTTTCCGCTGCCGGTCGAAGTCATTCCAATGGCGCGCAGCCTGGTCGCACGTCAGATCCAGGGCATGACGCGCGCGCAGCCGGTATGGCGCCAGGACGCCGACGGCCATGGCGTGGTCACCGACAACGGCAACGTCATCCTCGACATCCATGGCCTGTCCATCGTCGATCCGGTCGGACTGGAGCAGGCGATCAACCAGATCCCGGGCGTGGTCAGCGTCGGCCTGTTCGCACGTCGACCGGCGGATGTCGTGATCGTGGGCGGGGAACCGCCGACCGTCCTCTGAGTCTTACCAGTGGATCGCGCGGCGTAACGGGTTATTGACCTGCGTAAGCACCCGTCGGTGCGATCCGTCGCCGCATTCCACTCCAGATCCCTTAGCCGGCGGGCCTCGCCGGCACAAAGGAAGATCCGCTGACCGGTCCGGATTCGATCGTGCTGCGGCGACGAGGAGGAGTTCTAAGGGCCATGGTGGTCCACCGGGGCTCTACGAAAGCCCTCGTAACAAGCGGGAGCGGCACACGCCGTGCCACGGAACCGCCAGCGGTCAGTCTTCCCTATGCCTAATCCGGCTCGCTGGTCGCTCTCGTTAGCAGGGCTCCGGGCAGGATTGCGGGGCAGGCCTACCCATGAGCTATCGAATCGGTGTGGCTCCGGAACGCGCGCCCTTGGGCAGCCAGATTTATATTGCTCAATCCGCGCTCAGCGGAGGCCTGGAATATTGAACGCTGGCCAGCCTGGATTATCAGAGTCAGCGGGGTTCACGACTCCGAGAAGCATGCGGAGATAATGCTCAGCTATCGGGAATGGGGCGCCATCGATACGGGCAGGAAGACCGCCAGCCAGAGGCCTGGGGCATCCCGAGATGTCCTGTCCGCCGCGCGGATTATCCGGCCGCACAAAGACAAAACCCCAGCTCGCGAGAGCTGGGGTTTTGGGGATAAAGCCCCTGGCGATGACCTACTCTTGCATGGCTTAAGCCACACTACCATCGGCGCGTGTGCGTTTCACTTCCGAGTTCGGGATGGGATCGGGTGGTTCCACACAGCTATTATCACCAGGGAGAGGGTGGAGGGTCGCGGATCTCGGTGGACTGAGTCGCGCACACGCTCTCGTTGGGTGCTTCGGACGGATGCCCGTCGTCGGCGAATGGGTTGGGACTGTAGCGAAACTTTTGGTCTGAACGTCGACGCGTCGTCGAGTCCAAGGCCACTTGAGGTTATATGGTCAAGCCACACGGATCATTAGTACAGGTTAGCTCAATGCATTGCTGCACTTACACACCCTGCCTATCAACCACCTGGTCTTGATGGTTCCTTTAGGGGAGTCAAGCTCCCGGGAGATCTCATCTTGAGGCGCGCTTCCCGCTTAGATGCTTTCAGCGGTTATCGCTTCCGAACATAGCTACCCGGCAATACCACTGGCGTGATAACCGGAACACCAGAGGTTCGTCCACTCCGGTCCTCTCGTACTAGGAGCAGCCCCTCTCAAATCTCCAACGCCCACGACAGATAGGGACCGAACTGTCTCACGACGTTCTGAACCCAGCTCGCGTACCACTTTAAATGGCGAACAGCCATACCCTTGGGACCGACTACAGCCCCAGGATGTGATGAGCCGACATCGAGGTGCCAAACACCGCCGTCGATATGAACTCTTGGGCGGTATCAGCCTGTTATCCCCGGAGTACCTTTTATCCGTTGAGCGATGGCCCTTCCATACAGAACCACCGGATCACTAAGTCCTAGTTTCCTACCTGCTTGATCCGTCGATCTTGCAGTCAAGCACGCTTATGCCTTTGCACACAGTGCGCGATGTCCGACCGCGCTGAGCGTACCTTCGAGCTCCTCCGTTACACTTTGGGAGGAGACCGCCCCAGTCAAACTACCCACCATACACGGTCCCCGATCCGGATTACGGACCTAGGTTAGAACGTCAAGCACGACAGGGTGGTATTTCAAGGTTGGCTCCACCCCAGCTAGCGCCAGGGTTTCATAGCCTCCCACCTATCCTACACAGACGAACTCAACGTTCAGTGTAAAGCTATAGTAAAGGTTCACGGGGTCTTTCCGTCTTGCCGCGGGAACGCTGCATCTTCACAGCGATTTCAATTTCACTGAGTCTCGGGTGGAGACAGCGCCGCTGTCGTTACGCCATTCGTGCAGGTCGGAACTTACCCGACAAGGAATTTCGCTACCTTAGGACCGTTATAGTTACGGCCGCCGTTTACCGGGGCTTCGATCAAGAGCTTCGCCTTGCGGCTGACCCCATCAATTAACCTTCCGGCACCGGGCAGGCGTCACACCCTATACGTCCACTTTCGTGTTTGCAGAGTGCTGTGTTTTTGATAAACAGTCGCAGCGGCCTGGTCACTGCGACCCCTCTCAGCTATAGCTCGCATGAGCCACCAAAAGGGGTGCACCTTCTCCCGAAGTTACGGTGCCATGTTGCCTAGTTCCTTCACCCGAGTTCTCTCAAGCGCCTGAGAATTCTCATCCTGCCCACCTGTGTCGGTTTACGGTACGGTCTGCGTAAGCTGAAGCTTAGGAGATTTTCCTGGAAGCGTGGTATCAGTCACTTCGCTCTAATGAGCTCGTCTCGGTGCTCGGTGTTAAAGGGTCCCGGATTTGCCTAAGACCCACACCTACCGCCTTTCTCCGGGACAACCAACGCCCGGTAGACCTAACCTTCTCCGTCCCTCCATCGCACTTACGCGAGGTGCTGGAATATTAACCAGCTTCCCATCGACTACGCATTTCTGCCTCGCCTTAGGGGCCGACTCACCCTGCGTCGATTAACGTTGCGCAAGGAAACCTTGGGCTTTCGGCGTGCGGGCTTTTCACCCGCATTATCGTTACTCATGTCAGCATTCGCACTTCCGATACCTCCAGCAGACTTCTCAATCCACCTTCATCGGCTTACGGAACGCTCCTCTACCGCGCATAACAAAGTTATGCACCCCAAGCTTCGGTTCATCGCTTAGCCCCGTTAAATCTTCCGCGCAGACCGACTCGACCAGTGAGCTATTACGCTTTCTTTAAAGGGTGGCTGCTTCTAAGCCAACCTCCTGGCTGTCTGTGCCTTTCCACATCGTTCACCACTTAGCGATGAATTTGGGACCTTAGCTGTGGGTCTGGGTTGTTTCCCTTTTCACGACGGACGTTAGCACCCGCCGTGTGTCTCCCGGATAGTACGTACTGGTATTCGGAGTTTGCCATGGTTTGGTAAGTCGCAATGACCCCCTAGCCATAACAGTGCTCTACCCCCAGCAGTATTCGTCCGAGGCGCTACCTAAATAGCTTTCGAGGAGAACCAGCTATCTCCGGGTTCGATTAGCTTTTCACTCCTAATCACACCTCATCCCCTACCTTTGCAACGGGAGTGGGTTCGGGCCTCCAGTTGATGTTACTCAACCTTCACCCTGGGCATGACTAGATCACCCGGTTTCGGGTCTACTGCCTGCGACTATGCGCCCTTATCAGACTCGGTTTCCCTTCGCCTCCCCTATACGGTTAAGCTCGCCACAAACAGTAAGTCGCTGACCCATTATACAAAAGGTACGCCGTCACCCTTGCGGGCTCCGACTGCTTGTACGCACACGGTTTCAGGATCTATTTCACTCCCTTCACCAGGGTTCTTTTCGCCTTTCCCTCACGGTACTGGTTCACTATCGGTCGGTCAGGAGTATTTAGCCTTGGAGGATGGTCCCCCCATGTTCAGACAGGGTTTCTCGTGCCCCGCCTTACTCGATTTCATTGAATGAGCCCTTTCGCATACCGGGCTGTCACCGTCTATGGCCGACCTTTCCAGGTCGTTTTGCTAAAACTCATTCAACTTAAGGGCTGGTCCCCGTTCGCTCGTCACTACTTAGGGAATCTCGGTTGATTTCTTTTCCTCCGGGTACTTAGATATTTCAGTTCTCCGGGTTTGCTTCGCATGGCTATGTATTCACCATGCGATACCTCTTGCGAGGTGGGTTTCCCCATTCGGACATTGCGGGATCAATGCTTGTTGCCAGCTCCCCCGCACTTTTCGCAGGCTGCCACGTCCTTCATCGCCTCTGACCGCCAAGGCATCCACCGTGTGCGCTTATTCGCTTGACCATATAACCCCAAGTCGCCTCGGAGTCATTGGGTTCGGGGGTACAAAGCCCGAACTCGAATATAACGACTCAATTAATAAAGTGTCCGAAGACACTCGCCTTAGCCTCTACGACACGTCTGGACATTCAAATCTCAAACGTTTCGCTACATCCCAATTTTCAAAGAACACGAATCCGGCCTCAACGCCGCATCCGTTTCAAATCTTCATGTGTGTGCGCAGTTCAGAGTTCGTCTCGGGAATGGTGGTGGGTCTGGGAGGACTCGAACCACCGGCCTCACCCTTATCAGGGGTGCGCTCTAACCACCTGAGCTACAGACCCAAAAGTCGTGCACGGCTGGTTTGGTGGAGCTTGTCGGGATCGAACCGACGACCCCCTGCTTGCAAAGCAGGTGCTCTCCCAGCTGAGCTAAAGCCCCATATAAAACGGGACGCTCCCGCGGTAATCGCCCTGGGCGTTACCGGGAACTCTGAATGCAGGT
Source organism: Lysobacter niastensis (assembly GCF_031457115.1). GTDB lineage: Bacteria > Pseudomonadota > Gammaproteobacteria > Xanthomonadales > Xanthomonadaceae > Lysobacter_J > Lysobacter_J niastensis_A. The sequence continues at coordinate 818,304 of NZ_JAVDVY010000001.1, read as the reverse complement.
CACTTGTGCGGACGTCTGACAGGCAATTAGCTGTCTTTAGTCTCTAAAGGAGGTGATCCAGCCGCACCTTCCGATACGGCTACCTTGTTACGACTTCACCCCAGTCATCGGCCACACCGTGGCAAGCGCCCTCCCGAAGGTTAAGCTACCTGCTTCTGGTGCAACAAACTCCCATGGTGTGACGGGCGGTGTGTACAAGGCCCGGGAACGTATTCACCGCAGCAATGCTGATCTGCGATTACTAGCGATTCCGACTTCATGGAGTCGAGTTGCAGACTCCAATCCGGACTGAGATAGGGTTTCTGGGATTGGCTCGCCCTCGCGGGTTTGCAGCCCTCTGTCCCTACCATTGTAGTACGTGTGTAGCCCTGGCCGTAAGGGCCATGATGACTTGACGTCATCCCCACCTTCCTCCGGTTTGTCACCGGCGGTCTCCTTAGAGTTCCCACCATTACGTGCTGGCAACTAAGGACAAGGGTTGCGCTCGTTGCGGGACTTAACCCAACATCTCACGACACGAGCTGACGACAGCCATGCAGCACCTGTGTCACGGTTCCCGAAGGCACCCCCGCATCTCTGCAGGGTTCCGTGCATGTCAAGGCCAGGTAAGGTTCTTCGCGTTGCATCGAATTAAACCACATACTCCACCGCTTGTGCGGGCCCCCGTCAATTCCTTTGAGTTTCAGTCTTGCGACCGTACTTCCCAGGCGGCGAACTTAACGCGTTAGCTTCGATACTGAGTGCCAAATTGCACCCAACATCCAGTTCGCATCGTTTAGGGCGTGGACTACCAGGGTATCTAATCCTGTTTGCTCCCCACGCTTTCGTGCCTCAGTGTCAGTGCTGGTCCAGGGTGTCGCCTTCGCCACAGATGTTCCTCCCGATATCTACGCATTTCACTGCTACACCGGGAATTCCACACCCCTCTACCGCACTCTAGTAAGCCAGTATCCAATGCCGTTCCCAGGTTGAGCCCAGGGCTTTCACATCAGACTTAACAAACCACCTACGCACGCTTTACGCCCAGTAATTCCGAGTAACGCTTGCACCCTTCGTATTACCGCGGCTGCTGGCACGAAGTTAGCCGGTGCTTATTCTTCCGGTACCGTCATGACACCCGGTTATTAACCGAATGCTTTTCTTTCCGGACAAAAGAGCTTTACAACCCGAAGGCCTTCTTCACTCACGCGGCATGGCTGGATCAGGCTTGCGCCCATTGTCCAATATTCCCCACTGCTGCCTCCCGTAGGAGTCTGGACCGTGTCTCAGTTCCAGTGTGGCTGATCATCCTCTCAGACCAGCTACGGATCGTCGCCTTGGTGGGCCTTTACCCCGCCAACTAGCTAATCCGGCATCGGCTCATCTATCTGCGTGAGGCCTTGCGGTCCCCCACTTTCACCCGTAGGTCGTATGCGGTATTAGCGTAAGTTTCCCTACGTTATCCCCCACAAATAGGCAGATTCCGATGCATTCCTCACCCGTCCGCCACTCGCCACCCACAGTATTGCTACTGCTGTGCTGCCGTTCGACTTGCATGTGTTAGGCCTGCCGCCAGCGTTCACTCTGAGCCAGGATCAAACTCTTCACTTAAATGTTTCGACTCGGCCCGAAGGCTTCGTCAATTTTTTGAGTGCAGTCGTCGTTCCTGAGCCCTATTTACTCGAGTACTCGCATTTGCATGCTTTCTTGAATCTTTTGGACTCTGTTACGAACGTCTGCTGATGGACAGTCATCCACCGGCCAGACGCCCGCACAAGTCACCTGCGCACACTGTCAAAGATCCTCGGGGCCGGCCTCAGCGCCTTTCCCGTTACTCGCCCCGAATCACCAAAGTGCCCGAGGGAGCCGACTATCTTACAGCCAATTTCGATTCCGTCAACACCGTGCCGGTCATCTTTTTTGGCTCCCCGCTGCTCCGTTCAGGCCTCTCGGCCATCCCTTCCAGCGGGCCGCGCATCTTACAGCAAGCTTCGATTCCGTCAACCGGTCAAAACCGCCTTTCTGCGCGTCCCCGCCGCGATCAATCGCTTCACCTCAGCGGGGCGCGCATTGTGCACATGCACAACGGAATTTGGAAGAGGTTTTTCAAAGATTTTTTCCGCGAGCGAACTTGACTGCCGATCATCGTCTCGCTGATGTTCGCCATCTCGCCCCTTGTTCGCCTGCTTATGGAGCTGATCATGTCCGCAATGCGTGTGTTGCTGGTTTTTTGCGGCTTGGCCCTGGCCGGCTGCGCGTCGGGAACCGGCCTGTGGGTTGAACTCGGAGGGCAGCGTTATGCCATTGAGATCGCCGACGACGATGCCGAACGCGCTCGCGGCCTGATGTTCCGCGACGAATTGGCCGTCGATCACGGCATGCTGTTCATTCATGAGCGTCAGGAACCGCTCGCCTACTGGATGAAGAACACAAAGATTCCGCTGGACATCCTGTATTTCGACGATGCGCTCAAGCTGGTGTCGCAGCAGCGCGATGTTCCGCCGTGTTCGCTTGGCGATCGCTGCCCGCCTTATCCCAGCAATGCTCCGGCCCGGTACGTGCTTGAGCTCAACGCCGGCGAAGCGGCGCGGATCGGCTTGAAAGATGGCGCGGAACTGAAATTCGGTCCCGGAATCGAGGCCGGAAACTGAACGGGACGCGCCGCCTCAGAGCGGCATCATCTCGAAATCGTCCTTGGTGACGCCGCAATCCGGGCACGTCCAGGTGTCCGGCACGTCCTCCCAACGGGTCCCCGGGGCGATGCCCTCTTCCGGCAACCCCTGGGCTTCGTCGTAGATGAAACCGCAGACGACGCACATCCAGGTGCGGAAGGTGGTGGTCGCGGCAATCTCGGACATGGGCGGATAATGCGTGTTTGCGAAGGGGGCATTGTCCCACCGCGCCCGCGCCCACGGAAGCTCCGAGCATGAATTCGCCCTGGCCCCGAAGCGGGGTTTACGCCATCACTCCCGACGAAAACGACACGACGCAACTGCTGGCACGGGTCCAAACGGTATTGCAGGCGGGCGCAGCCTGGTTGCAATACCGCAACAAGACGGCCGACGGGCCGCTGAGAGAACATCAGGCGACGCAGTTGCTGCCACTGTGTCGTGCGTGGCGCGTACCGCTGATCATCAACGACGACTGGCGCCTGGCGGCGGCGATCGGCGCGGACGGGACCCACCTGGGCGAGGACGACGGCGAACTCGTCGCGGCCCGGGCGGCTCTGCCTGCCGGCACCATCCTGGGCGCCTCCTGCTATGCCGATCTGACACTTGCGCGCCGCGCCGCGGCCGCTGGCGCGGACTACGTGGCTTTCGGCGCGTTCTACCCCTCGCCGACCAAACCGCATGCCCGTCGCGCCACCCCGGACCTGCTGCGCGACGCCGCGCAGTTCGGCCTGCCGCGGGTGGCGATCGGGGGCATCACGCCTGACAATGCCCTTCCGCTGGTCCAGGCCGGCGCCGACCTGATCGCCGTCATCAGCGGCGTGTTCGACGCCCCCGACCCTGCCGCCGCCGTGCGCGCCTACCTCTCCTGTTTCAAAGAAGCCCCCACGCCATGAACCAAGACCGCTCGCATGCCCTGTTCACCCGCGCCAAGGATTTGATTCCCGGCGGCGTCAATTCGCCGGTGCGTGCATTCAAGTCGGTCGGCGGCGAACCGTTCTTCGCCCAGCGCGCGGAAGGCGCCTACCTCTACGACGTCGATGGCAATCGTTACGTCGACTACGTGGGCTCCTGGGGCCCGATGATTGCCGGACACGCGCATCCGCAGGTGCTGACCGCGGTCGAGAAGACCATGCGCGACGGTCTGAGCTTTGGCGTGCCCAACGCGCTGGAAGTGACGATGGCCGAGGCGATCACGAGCATCGTGCCGAGCTGCGAAATGGTGCGCATGGTCAACTCGGGCACCGAGGCCACGCTATCGGCTATCCGCGTCGCCCGCGGCGCGACGGGACGTTCGCGCATCATCAAGTTCGAAGGCTGTTATCACGGCCATGGCGACAGCTTCCTGGTCAAGGCCGGCAGCGGCGTGATGACGCTGGGCCTGCCGAACTCGCCTGGCGTGCCGGCTGCATTGGCGGACCTGACGCTGACGCTTCCCTACAACGACTTCGACGCGGCGACGCGCCTGTTCAACGACGCCGGCAATGAAATTGCCGGGCTCATCATCGAGCCGATCGTGGGCAACGCCAACTGCATCCTGCCGCGCGATGGCTATCTGCAGCATCTGCGCGAGCTGTGCACGAAGCACGGCACCGTGCTGATCTTCGACGAGGTGATGACCGGCTTCCGCGTGGCGCTCGGCGGCGCGCAGCAGCGCTACGGCATCACGCCCGACCTTTCGACCTTCGGCAAGATCATCGGCGGCGGCATGCCGGTGGGTGCCTACGGCGGTCGTCGAGAGCTGATGGAGCAGGTCGCGCCGAGCGGCCCGATCTACCAGGCCGGAACGCTCAGCGGCAACCCCGTTGCGATGGCGGCGGGACTGGCCACGTTGGAACTCATCCAGGCACCGGGTTTCCACGACGCGCTGGAACGCAACACGCACGCGTTGTGCGACGGGCTGGAAGCGGCCGCGCATGCAGCGGGCATCGCCTTCACCACCACGCGCGCGCCCGGCATGTTCGGCCTGTATTTCCGCCACGGACCGGTGGAGACCTTCGAGGATGCCAAGGCATCGGATACGGACCGCTTCAACACGTTTTTCCACGCGATGCTGGAACGCGGCGTGTACCTGGCACCGTCGGCATTCGAAGCCGGCTTCATGTCGAGCGCGCATGGCCCGGCCGAGATCAAGCACACGCTCGAAGCAGCGCAGGCCGCGTTCGGCACGCTGTAAACATAACGACGCCGTCGACCGCGTGCTGCGGCGACGGCGTCGAGGCTTCCAGCCCGCGCGTCAGCCAGTCGGCTGCACGAACGCCGTCAACGCCGCGCGCAGCCGCTGCAGGCCTTCGGTGATGTCGGCATCGCTGATGTTCAGCGCCGGCACGAAGCGCAGCACGTCGGGACCGGCCTGCAACAGCAGCAGGCCGTGCTCGACGCAGCGGTCCAGTATCTCGCCGGCGCGACCCTGGAACGGTTCGCGCAACTGCGCGCCCAGCATCAGGCCGCAGCCGCGGATCTCGGAGAACAGCTTGAGGTCGGCGTCGATCGCCGACAACGCGTCGCGGATTGCCAGCGACTGCCTGGCGACGTTGGCGAGTAGGGCGGGCGAGGACAACTCCCGCAACGCGGCGCGCGCCACCGCCGCTGCCAGCGGGTTGCCGCCGAACGTGGTGCCGTGCGCACCGAACTGCATCGCGTCGGCCGCCTTCTCGCCCACCAGCATCGCGCCGATCGGGAAGCCGCTGCCGAGCGCTTTGGCCAGCGTGACGACATCGGGCGTGACGCCGAACGCGTGGCAGGCGAACAGGTGCCCGGTCCGGCCCATGCCGCACTGGATCTCGTCGAGGACCAGCAAGGCGCCGTGGCGATCGCAAAGCGCGCGCAGGCCCAGCAGGAATTCCTCGCTGGCCGGCGTGACGCCGCCCTCACCCTGCACCGGTTCGACCAGTACGGCGCAGACGTCACCGGCGGCCATGGCGGCCTGCGCTGCCTCCAAGTCATTGAATTCGCTGTAACGGAAGCCCGGCGGCAGCGGCTCGAAACCCTCGTGGTACTTGGGCTGGGCCGTCGCGGTGACCGCCGCCAGCGTGCGACCGTGGAAACTGCCGCGGAAACTGAGGATGACGCGGCGATCGGGCGTACGGCCCTGTGCGGTCGCCCATTTGCGCGCCAGCTTGACCGCGGCCTCATTGGCCTCGGTGCCGGAATTGCAGAAGAACACGCGCTGCGCGAAACGCGACGCAGCGACCAGTTCCTCTGCCAGGCGCAGCGGCGGCTCGCTGACGAACACGTTGCTGGTGTGCCAGAGCTTGCCGGCCTGTTCGGTCAGCGCCGCCACCAGCGCCGGATGGGCGTGGCCGAGCGCATTGACCGCGATACCTGCGCCGAAATCGACATATTCGCGACCGTCACGGTCCCAGACGCGCGCGCCCTGGCCGTGGTCGAGGACGATGCGGCGTGGCCGATACACCGGCAGGTAGTAGCGTTCGGAGAGCGAGTACAGGTCGGACGTTGAAGCGGTCATGACATGAGAAAATGGGGGGGGATTGAAGGCGCCATTGTCGCCGATCGCGGAGCCCGCGTCCGGGCCTGATCCCTCGCGCCGCGCACACCGGTCGCCCGGCACAATCGCCCGCCTCCGCCTCGCACGGCCCTGCCTCGCCAAGGGGTCCCCATGCGCCTGCAACTCGATCCGCAACACGAGCCGGCCAGCGAATCGGGTTGGCGCCGGACCTGGTTCGACATCATCTACCGCCACGACACGCGCCTGGCGCGCAATTTCGACCTGCTGCTGATCGTGGCCATCCTCGCCAGCGTGCTGGTGATCATGGTCGACAGCGTTGCGTCGATCCACGCCCGTCATGCGAGCCTGCTCTACCGGCTGGAGTGGGGGTTCACGCTGCTGTTCAGCATCGAATACCTGATGCGGCTGATCGTGGTGCGCCACCCGTTGCGCTATGCACTGAGCCTGTGGGGAGTGATCGACCTGCTGTCGATTCTGCCGACCTACCTGTCGCTGCTGTTGCCTCGCAGCCAAAGCCTGCTGGCGGTGCGGGTATTGCGCATGCTGCGGCTGTTCCGCGTGCTCAAGCTCACGCAGTATGTCGAAGAAGGCAGCGTGCTGATCGGTGCACTGGTGCGCAGCCGGCGCAAGATCCTGCTGTTCCTGTCGGCGCTGGTCACCATCGCCGTGGTCTTCGGCGCGCTGATGTACGTGGTCGAAGGCCCCCATCACGGCTTCACCGACATCCCGACCAGCATCTACTGGGCGATCGTGACCATGGCGACGGTCGGGTTCGGCGACATCGCTCCGCAGTCGGCGTTGGGACGGTTCATCACCTCGCTGCTGATCCTGATCGGCTACAGCATCATCGCCGTGCCCACCGGCATCTATACGGCCGAACTGGCGAGCGGCCTGCGCAGCGATGTTCGCGAAGACCACGCGGACCATCGCGTCTGCGGCGGATGCGGCCAGCAAGGGCATGACCCCTTGGCCGGCTATTGCCTTCGCTGCGGGCAGCCATTGCCGCCACCAGGAGGTTGATGGTTAGCGCGGCTTCCTCGCCAGTTGCGACTCGGTGAGGAACAGGTCGGGCAATAGATGCTGCGCTCTCGGGTCGACGGCGTACTGGGCGAAGTCGGTGATGCCGGCCGAGAACAGCACGTCGTCGTCGATGAGGAAGTGTCCGAAGAAGCCTTCCGCCGGCCGAGCCAGCACCACGTGCGCGGCGTCCGCCACGATCTCCGGCTTGCGGCACTGCTCCGCCTGCACACCGGGAATCATGTTGATGGCATCGGTGGCGATGACCGTGCGCGGCCAAAGTGCGTTCACCGCGACGCCCTGCGGACCAAACTCGGCGGCCAGGCCCAGCGTGACGAAGCTCATGCCCATCTTCGCCAGCGTATAGGCCGTGTGCGGCGCCCACCACTTCGGTTCGAGGTTGAGCGGCGGCGCCAGCGACAGGATGTGCGGGTCCGGCGATTTGAGCAGGTGCGGCAGGCATGCCTGCGAGCACAGGAACGTGCCGCGCGCGTTGACGTCCTGCATCAGGTCGTAACGCTTCATCGGCGTGTCGAGCGTGCCTTTCAGGTAGATCGCGCTGGCATTGTTGACCAGGATGTCTATGCCGCCGAATGCATCGGCCGTGGCGGCCACCGCGGCGCGGACGTCGTCCTCTTCGCGGATGTCGCACTTCAACGCCAGGGCCTTGCCGCCGGCGGCCTCGACTTCCTTGGCCACGCTGTGGATCGTGCCGGGCAGCTTGGGATTGGGCACGTCGGATTTGGCCGCGATCGCGATGTTGGCGCCATCGCTTGCCGCGCGCAGGGCGATCGCGCGGCCGATGCCACGCGAAGCGCCGGTGATGAACAGGGTTTTGCCACTCAGGGTACGCATGGGGGTGTCCTCCTCCTGGCCCAGGTCGGCCGGCCGTTCAGGGCTCGCCGGTTACGGCTTGGGTCCCTGACCTTCATTGTCTTCCCATTGCAGCAGCCGGCGCGTTACGAACCGGTAGACCGGCTTGCCGGTGGCGAACCAGGCCTCGCGGAGCCAGGAATGCCGCTTCAGCACCCGGCGCTCGACGCAGGTCAATGCAGCGGGGCAATAGGTGCGCTTGTGTTTGAGCAGATGCCGCAGGTCCTCGCGCGCCAGCAATCGCATCCAGCGCGAGCGCGGGTGGCCGCGAGTGGCGAGCTGGAAGTCGATGATGGCGGGGCTGCCGTCGACCAGCACCAGCCAGTTGGCCTCCTTGGCCAGGTCGTTGTGCGCGAGTCCGCGCCGATGCAATTGCTGAAGCAGGCGTCGCGCACGGCGGAAGTAAGCCACGTCCCCTCGTGGCGGGCGCTGGTACATCGCCGCGCCGTCCAGGTAGCTGCGGTCGAGCCGTCGTCCGTCCCATCCCAGCAACTGCGGCGTTGCCTCCAGGCCATCGACTCGATGCAGCGCGCGCGCTTCGCGCCGGGCCAGCCACCACGCCGGCAGCCGCAACCACAGCGGCACATGCCCCAGGTCGCGGCGCACGAACAGCCCGCGCGCATCGCGCATCAGCGAAATCCGGCCGAAGCTGTCGGCCTTGAGGGCTTGGACTTCGATGGCTTCTTGCATGGCTTCGGCACGGGACGGCATGGCGTCAGTGTACGGAATCGCCCGCCCCGGCCGCGAACCGTGCGCATCGTCGACCTGCATTCCGGCCATCGCGGTGTCATCGGCGTGCTGCCTATAATCGCCCGATGGAATCCGCCTGGCTCGAAAGCGCGACCGCATGGATCAGCGCAAACCCCAACGCTGCCGGCGCTCTCATTTTCCTGATCGCTTTCTGCGATGCGCTGGTGATCCTGGGCATCGTGGTACCTGCGTTGCCGCTGTTGTTCGCCGTCGGCGCACTGATCGGGCTGGGCCACATCAACGGACCGTACGCGCTGCTGTGCGCCACGCTGGGGGCGTTCATCGGCGATGCGCTGAGTTATTGGATCGGGCGCCGCTGGGGTCCGCAGCTGCGCAGCCGCTGGCCGTTCTCGCGCTATCCGCAATGGCTGGATCGCGGCGAATCGATGTTCCGCCGGCACGGCGTCAAGAGCATCGTCACCGCGCGCTTCGTCGGCGCGGTGCGTCCGTTCGTGCCCGCCATCGCCGGCATGCTGCACATGCCGTTTCGCCGCTACGCCCTGCCCAGCCTGGGCGCCTGCGCGATCTGGTCGGCGTCGTTTCTGGCGCCCGGCTGGGTGCTGGGAGCGTCCTATGACGCGGTCGCCGCAGTCGCCGACCGGCTGGCGATCGCGCTGGCCACGCTGGTGGTCGCGATCGCGCTGGTCTGGGCCTGCGTGCTCTACACCTGGCGCTGGTTCGCCGCACATGCCGACAACCTGCTCGCGCGTGCGCTGCGCTGGACCCGCGAGCATCCGCACCTGGGTCGCTACGCCGCGGCGTTGATCGATCCCAACCGCCCGGAGTCGCCGTCGCTGGTGATGCTTGCGGTGTGCCTGCTGGCGATCAGCTGGGCCTGGTTCACGCTGCTGGCATCGCTGCTGGCCAGTGGCGGACCGCTGGCGATCGATCACCGCGTCCACGACTTCATGTGGAGCCTGCGCAACCCGCTGGCGGATCGCCTGATGGCCGCACTGGCGGGCCTGGGCGATGCCTCGGTGCTGGGCCCTGCGGCCGCCGTCGCCTTGGGCTATCTGTTGTGGCGCCGACGCTGGATGGCGGCGGCGCACTGGGTGGCGGCGCTGGTGTTCGGCCTGGTGCTGACCTCGCTGCTGGAACAGGCCATCGACATGCCGCGCCCGCCGACCGCCCCGGCCGGCTTCGGTTTCCCGTCGGTCGCGGTGACGATGAGCACGATCGTCTTCGGTTTCTTCGCCGTGCTGATCGCACGCGAGCTGCCGGGGCGCACGCGCGTGTGGCCGTACCTGCTGGCCGGCGTGGTCACCACGGTGCTCGGGTTCGCACGGCTTTATCTCGGCGCGCATTGGCCGAGCGACCTGGTCGGCGGCACGCTGTTCGGCATCCTGTGGCTGCTGATGCTGGGCATCGCCTATCGCCGCCACGTCGCACGCTCGTTCTGGATGCGTCCGCTGGCCATCCTGTTCTATGGCACGTTCGCATTGGCCGCGCTGTGGCATGCGCCGCGCAGCGCCGACGCGCTGCTGGCCAAGTTCGAAGCCGCGACACCGACCATCGTGCTGGACCCCGACCAGTGGTGGCAGCAGGACTGGGCCAAGCTGCCGGATCAGCGCAACGAAAGCGACATCCGTCGCCGCTGGCCATTGGACGTGCAGGTCGCCGGTCCACTGGAACCACTACGTGCACGCCTGGTCGCACAGGGCTGGCGCGTGCAATCGCAGGCGGACTGGGTGGCGACGGTCGGACTGCTCGATGACGACACGCCGGCGCACGATCAGCCGGTGCTGCCGGCCACGCTGGACGCGCACGCCGAAACGCTGGTGCTGCTGCATGACGGCCAGTCCGAGGACGAGCAGTACGCGCTGCGTCTTTGGCAGGCGCCGGCCGTCCTTCAGGACGGTACGCCGCTGTGGCTTGGCAGCACCCAGACACTGCGCCTGTCGCGGCCGCTGGAAGTCGCCGCGCTGTGGCTGCCCGAGCGCGACGACGGCCAAGCCCATGCGATGGTCAAGGCCGTGCTGGGCGATTTCGAATCGCGAGAAGCGCCGCATCCCTCCAGTGGAACCCCGGTGCTGCGGCTGCGCACTTCTCCTACCCGCAGTTCAAGGAAGTAAAGCGAGCAATCGATCCAGGCGCTGGTGGGGGTCGTCGATCTGCAGCAACGCCTGCCGCTCCTCGTCCTGCAACGGCAGCAACTCGGCCAGGCGCCAGCCAACCCAGGCGGCATCGTCGAACTGCGCTTTCGGCGCCTGTGCATGCTCGCCGCCGATGCGCTCGATCAGCCGCTCCAGCAACGTCACCAGCAGGCCGTGCTCCGGCCGCACCGCATCGCCCGGATCCGGATCGCACCACTCCACGTCGGCCACCTGCAGGCCGTTGTCGCGCACCCGTACCCGCTGGGTATGGAAGCGGCGCGCGCCACGCACCTGGAGGGTCAGCAGGCCGTCGTCACCGCTGCCGAAGTCTTCGATCAATGCCTCGGTGCCATAGGCCGCCGCGGACGCGGGTGCGCCGACTTCCTCGCCATCGAGGATCAGGCATACGCCAAAACCCTTGCCGGCACGCCCGCAGTCGCGGACCAGGTCGAGGTAGCGCGGCTCGAACACGCGCAGGCCCAGCGACGCACCAGGCACCAGCACGGTGTGCAGCGGAAACAACCCTAGCGGCTCGATCGGCGAGGCATTCGGCATCGCAGTTAGTGTAAAGCGCTTGCGCGCGCAGGCAAGCGTGCCGGCGCGCGGCCCTTCAGCCGTGTTGCAGCACTGCCAGGAAACGGCGCGGGGCGCCGTCGAAGCCGCCATTGGACATGAACACGACATGGTCTCCGTGTCGCGTACGTTCGCGCAGCGCGGCGATCAGCGCATCGGCATCGGGAACGGCCACGCCTTCGCCGCGCAACGCGCCGACGACCTTGCCGGCATCCCATGCCAGCTCGGGCCTGTGCAGGAAAACCACCGCATCGGCGATGTCCAGCGACGGCGCCAGCGAATCGGCGTGCGCGCCCAGGCGCATCGAATTACTGCGAGGTTCCATCGCCACGACGATGCGGGCATCGCCGACCTTCGCGCGCAGTCCGGCCAGCGTCGTCGCGATCGCGGTGGGGTGATGGGCGAAGTCGTCGTAGATGGTGATGCCATCGGCCTGGCCGATGACTTCCAGGCGCCGCTTCACGCTGCGGAACTGCGCCAGCGCCGGCAGGGCCATGGCGACATCGACTCCCACCGCATGCGCGGCGGCGAGTGCCGCCAGCGCGTTCATCACGTTGTGCCGGCCGAGCAGCGGCCAGTGCACCTCGCCCACTTCGACGCCGTCGTGCACGACCCAGAATGCGCTGCCGTCCTCGTTGATCAGGCGCGCGGTCCAGTCGAACGCGGCGCGCGCGGCGACCCGCTCGTCGGCGCGGTCGCCGTGGGCTTCGCGCTGCGTCGTCTGCGGCAGCAGGCTGGCATCCAGGCCGAAGGTTTCCACCGGCGTCCAGCATCCCATCGCCAGCACTTCGGCCAGATGGCCGTCCTCGCCATTGACGATCAGGCGGCCGCGACGCGGCACGGTGCGCACCAGGTGATGGAACTGGCGCTGGATCGCGGCGACATCCGGGAAGATGTCGGCGTGGTCGTATTCGAGGTTGTTGAGGATCGCCACCAGCGGCCGGTAGTGGACGAACTTGCTGCGCTTGTCGAAGAACGCCGTGTCGTACTCGTCGGCCTCGACGACGAACTCGCGCCCGCCGCCAACGCGTGCGGACACGCCGAAGTCCTCGGCCACGCCGCCGATCAGGAAGCCCGGTTCGCGCCCGGCAGCCTGCAACAGGTAGGTCAGGATGGTGGTCGTCGTGGTCTTGCCGTGGGTGCCGGCGACCGCGATCGTGTCGCGGCCGGGCAACAGGTTCTCGCTGAGCCACTGTGCGCCGGAGGTGTAGCGACGTCCGTCGTCGAGCACCTGCTCGACCGCGGCGTTGCCGCGCGACAGTGCGTTGCCGACGACGATCTCGTCGCAGTCCGCGCCGATGTGTTCGGGCTTGTATCCCTGCTTCAGGGCGATGCCGAGTTGTTCCAGCTGCGTCGACATCGGCGGATACACCGCCTGGTCGCTGCCTTCGACCTCATGGCCCAGTTCGCGCGCCAGCGCGGCGACGCCGCCCATGAAGGTACCGGCGATGCCCAGAATATGTAGCTTCAAGATCCCGTATTCCCAAACGCGGCCGGCATGTCCGGCGAAACGACTCCCGCACCGTACCTGATCCCCTCTCCCGCTTGCGGGAGAGGGCAAGGGGTGAAGGTGTGGGGGCAGCGGGACTACCTGATTCCAGAACCCGCTGATTCCAGAACTCGCGCCTGCCCTCACCCGAACCCCTTCCCGCAAGCGGAAAAGGGCTCAAGAGATTACTCGACGCCTCTCCCGCAAAAGGAGAGGTCGAACACATCAACCGACTTCTTTCACCGGCGCGAGCGCCTCGATGATGCGGTTGAACACCTCGTCCAGCGAGCCGACGCCGTCGACGACGGTCAACTGGCCGTGCTGGCGGTAGAACTCGATCACCGGCGCGGTCGAGTTGTCGTAGATCTGCAGGCGATTGCGCACCGATTCCGGACTGTCGTCGGCGCGGCCTTCGGCCTTGGCGCGGCCGGCGATCCGCTCGACCAGCAGTTCGGTCGGCACTTCCAGCTGCACGGCATAGTCCATCGGCTGGCGGATGCGGCCCAGCAACTGGTCCAGCGCATCGGCCTGGGCCAGGTTGCGCGGATAGCCATCGAGGATGAAGCCGCCGGCAGTGTCGGGGCGGGAGAAGCGGTCCTCGAGCATGCCCAGCAGGATCTCGTCGCTGACCAGGTTGCCCGCGGCCATGATCTCCTTGGCTTCCAGGCCAAGCTTGGTGCCCGCGGCGACTTCGGCGCGCAACAGGTCGCCGGTGGAGATGTGAGGGACCTGCAGATGTTCCTTGAGGCGCGCGGCCTGCGTGCCCTTGCCGGAACCGGGCGCGCCCAGAAGTACCAATCGCATCAACTTCACTCCTAGAACAAGAAAATTCGTGCGGTCCGAGGGACCCGCGCGACCCCGGACTTCGCCGCAGGCCGAGGACCCGGGGTGCGGCGCTACACTCGCGCGACCTGCCCCCGCCGGGCCAAATATCGCGGCCAGCTTACCGCATCCCGGCCCCAATCCTGGAATGGAAATGGCCTCCGGAACCTTGCTGTACGCGCAATCTGGCGGTGTCACCGCTGTCATCAACGCCACCGCCTCGGCCGTCATCCAGACCGCGCGGGCGCGCCGGGTCAAGGTCCTGGCGGCGCGCAACGGCATTCTCGGCGCTCTGCGTGAAGATCTGATCGACACGTCCAAGGAGCCGGCGGCGGCGATCCGCGCGCTCGCCCATACTCCGGGCGGCGCGTTCGGCTCGTGCCGGGTCAAGCTCAAGTCGCTGGAACAGGACCGGGCGAAGTACGAGCGCCTGCTGGCGGTGTTGCAGGCCCACGACGTGCGCTACTTCCTCTACAACGGCGGCAACGACTCGGCCGACACCGCGCTGAAGGTGTCGCAACTGGCGGCCGAATTCGGCTATCCGCTGACCTGCGTCGGCGTGCCCAAGACGGTCGACAACGACCTGGCAGTCACCGACTGCTGCCCGGGCTTCGGCTCGGCCGCCAAGTACACCGCCGTCTCGGTGCGCGAGTGCGCGCTCGATGTCGCAGCCATGGCCGACACTTCGACCAAGGTGTTCGTCTACGAGGCGATGGGCCGCCATGCCGGCTGGCTCGCGGCGGCGTCGGGATTGGCAGGCCAGGACCCCGACCAGGCTCCGCACCTGATCCTGTTCCCCGAACGCCCCTACGACGAGCCCGATTTCTTCGCCCGGGTGAAGGCGACCGTCGAGCGCGTGGGCTATTGCGTGGTCGTTGCCAGCGAGGGCATCCAGACCGCCGATGGCCGCTTCGTCGCCGATGCCGGCGCCGGCAAGGACGCCTTCGGCCACACCCAGCTGGGCGGCGTCGCCTCCTTCCTGGCCGGACGCGTCAAGGACGAACTGGGCTACAAGGTGCACTGGACCCTGCCCGATTACCTGCAACGCTCGGCGCGCCACCTGGCATCGAAGACCGACCTCGACCAGGCACAGGCCGTCGGCATCAAGGCCGTGCAGTTCGCATTGAAAGGCATGAATGCGGTGATGCCGGTGATCGTGCGCGCCAGTGATTCGCCGTATCGCTGGAAGATCGAAGCCGCGCCGCTGGACGAGATCGCCAACCACGAGAAGAAGATGCCGTCGAACTTCATCCGCAAGGATGGCTACGGCATCACCGAGGCCGCGCGCCGTTACCTCGAACCGCTGATCCGCGGCGAAGCGCCGCCGCCCTATGGTCGCGATGGCATTCCCAAGTATGTCGAGCTGAAGAACGTGGCCGTGGAGCGGAAGCTGCCCGCCTACGAGGTCTGATGACACGCGAACCGGCTGCCCGCCCCCGCATGAGGGGCGGGCAAGCCGATTGCGTGTGCGTACCTGCGAGGATCTCGACGTCGCGCGAAGTCGGATTTACGAAATCAGATTTACGAGATCGCGACTTACGAGGTCACGCCATCTTCCGCATGAAGCACCAGCACCGCGCGGTCCTCCGGCAGCATCTTTTCCCACTTGCGCAGGTAGTCCGTCTTCTTCTCCTCGATGCTGGCCTGGTTCTCCTGATACCAGCTCTCGGCTTCCGGCGTGACCGACACGAAGCTGGTCGCGTCGCTCCACTGCTTGAACTCCGCGCTCTGCAGGTTGTATTCGGCGTCGGCGCGGTTGTGCACGGGGATCAGCGAAAACCGCGCCTTCCATGCTCCCGGACGCGCCTTCACCAGCACGTAGTAGGTCTTGCCGGCTTCCAAAGTGGCGTCGAGGAAATCGGCATTCTCGGAGACGACCATCAACCGGTGTTCGCCCGGGTCCATCTGCACGGCGACCTTGTCCTTGTACTTGAGCACGCCAAGGAAGCGGGTGGCGCCGTCGGGCGCGTCATACAGCGAAGACGAGATCGCCCCGCCAAAGAACGAAGGCCGCATGAAGACCACCAGTGCCTTGCCCGCTTCGGGCTTGGGCACCTGATCGGCGGCCGGCTCCATGAGCTTGGATTTGGCGAAGGCCAATGGGGAAAACAGCAACAGGAAAAGCAGCGCAATGCGCAACATACGTAACATGCAAACACCCCTGGTAAAGCCGTCCTCCCGACGGCACCACGAGTGTAATGTGGCGGGCGCGCCACGGCAGCAGGGTTCCGATCAGCGACAGGCCTGGCCCTCCACCGCCATCGTCGCGGCGTACATCGGCACGGCCGCGAGCTTTCCGGCCGCCGCCGCTTGCTTCTGCTCCTCCAGATAGATGCGTGACTTGCCCTGTGCATCGAGCGCAGGCGGAGCCACCGCGGCCGGCTTGCGCCACACCCGCACGACCACCTGTTGCGACGGGCAATTGGCATTGGGCACGCGGATCAGGTCGTTGAACTTCCAGCCCGTGGCCTGCGAAGGCTTCGCCTTGGCGGCATCGACAAAGCGTGCTCGCGCCTGGCAGGTCGGGCTGATGCGGACCACGGCGAACGTGTAGGGATCCTCGGCCTGGCCGGTGAACATGCCCTCCAGCCGCGCACAGGCCTCGGGGATCTGCCGCAGCGTGTGCACGCTGTTCTGGGGCTGCGGCTTGGCAGCATCGCGCTTGATCTCGGGCTTGGGATCGCCGTCGGCTGTGTCGGCGAGCGCGGGCCACGCGGCCGCAAACAGGAGCAGCAGGGTGAGAGGGACAAGGCGCATGGACTGGCTCCGCAGCGTGATGCTGGTCGCAGACTGGCATGCAGGCGCTGAACCGTCGTTTCACGAGCCGCGCTTCCACGGGCCAGCCCTCCGGTTCCACGGTCATCGCCCCTGTGCCATAGTCGGAACGTTGCCGCGCGCCCCCACTCGCGAAGCCGGCAGCCAAAAAATCGAAGGGTAAAAGTCCGTTGTCGTCCGATGTCCACTCTGGGGAGGGGTTCATGCTGGAGCAGTACGGTTTGGCCTTGGCGCTGGTATGCGCCGTCATTGCGATCCTTTACGGGGTCATTTCCGCGCGCTGGATCAGCGCACAACCCGCCGGCAACGAACGCATGCAGCAGATCGCCGGCGCGATCCAGGAAGGCGCACGCGCCTACCTCAATCGCCAGTACACGACCATCGGCATCGCCGGCGCGGTGCTGTTCGTGGTGATCGGATTCTTCCTCAACTGGCCCACCGCGATCGGCTTCCTGATCGGCGCGGTGCTGTCGGGCGCGGCCGGCTACATCGGCATGAACGTCTCGGTGCGTGCGAACGTGCGCACCGCCGAGGCCGCACGCAAGGGCATCGGCCCGGCGATGGACGTCGCGTTCCGCGGCGGCGCGATCACCGGCATGCTCGTAGTGGGCCTGGGCCTGCTCGGCGTTGCCGGGTATTGGGTCGTGCTCACCCATCACATGGGCGTGACCGGAGAAGCCGCGCTGCACGCGCTGGTCGGTCTGGCCTTCGGCGCTTCGCTGATCTCGATCTTCGCGCGCCTGGGCGGCGGCATCTTCACCAAGGGCGCCGACGTCGGCGCCGACCTGGTGGGCAAGGTCGAAGCCGGCATTCCCGAAGACGACCCGCGCAACCCGGCGGTCATCGCCGACAACGTCGGCGACAACGTCGGCGACTGCGCCGGCATGGCCGCGGACCTGTTCGAAACATATGCGGTCACCGTGATCGCGACCATGCTGCTTGGCGGCCTGATGATGGCGGAGGCTGGGCAAAACGCGGTGTTGTACCCGCTGGTGCTGGGTGGCGTGTCGATCCTCGCCTCGATCGTCGGTGCGTTCTTCGTCAAGGTGAAGGCCGGCGGCTCGATCATGGGCGCGCTGTACCGGGGCGTGATCGTGTCGGCGGTGCTGGCCGCGATCTTGTTCTATCCGATCACCATGCAGTTGATGGGCGACAACAGCCATGGCGCGATGAACCTCTACGGTTGCGCGTTGATCGGCCTGGTGCTGACCGGTGCGATCGTGTGGATCACCGAGTACTACACCGGCACGCAATTCAAGCCGGTGCGCCACATCGCACAGGCATCGACCACCGGCCACGGCACCAACATCATCGCCGGCCTGGGCGTGTCGATGAAGTCGACCGCGATGCCGGTGATCGCGGTGTGCCTGGCGATCTGGTTCGCGTTCCATCTGGGTGGTTTGTACGGCATCGCCATCGCCGCGACCTCGATGCTGTCGATGGCGGGCATGATCGTCGCGCTCGACGCCTATGGCCCTATCACCGACAACGCCGGCGGCATCGCCGAGATGGCGGAACTGCCGCCGGAAGTGCGCGCCATCACCGACCCGCTCGACGCCGTCGGCAACACCACCAAGGCGGTGACCAAGGGCTATGCGATCGGTTCGGCGGCACTGGCTGCGCTGGTGCTGTTCGCCGACTACACGCACAACCTGGAAAGCGCCGCGGCCGCCAAGATGGCTGCGACCGGCGTGGCAAGCGAAGCGCTGCGCTTCGACCTGTCCGACCACACGGTGATCATCGGCCTGCTGATCGGCGGCCTGATCCCCTACCTGTTCGGCGCGATGGCGATGGAAGCCGTCGGCCGCGCGGCGGGTGCGGTGGTGGAGGAAGTGCGTCGCCAGTTCCGCCAGATCCCCGGGATCATGGAAGGCACGGGCAAGCCGGAGTACGACAAGGCCGTGGACATGCTGACCAAGTCCGCGATCAAGGAAATGATCGTGCCGTCGCTGCTGCCGGTGGTGGTACCGATCATCGTCGGCCTGCTGCTGGGTCCGAAGGCGCTGGGCGGTCTGCTGATCGGCACGATCGTCACCGGCCTGTTCGTCGCGATCTCGATGACCACCGGCGGCGGTGCCTGGGATAACGCCAAGAAGTACATCGAGGACGGCAACTTCGGCGGCAAGGGCAGCGACGCGCATAAGGCCGCCGTCACCGGCGACACCGTCGGCGACCCGTACAAGGACACCGCCGGCCCGGCGATCAATCCGCTGATCAAGATCATCAACATCGTCGCGCTGCTGATGGTGCCGCTGCTGTAAGGCACTGGTGGATTCGCAATACCTGGACGGCGGCCTTCGGGCCGCCGTCTTCGTTTGGGACGAGGGCGGTCCCAAGGGCCGCTTGCCGGCGGCCTGCCCTCACCTCAACCCCTCTCCCGCGGGAGAGGGGTTCCATTCCGCGCCAGCGCGTGACCCCACCGGAGAGGCCTCCCCGTGAAGAAGGGGCGGCCGCGGCCGCCCTGGACTGCTGCGCCGCAGCAGCCAGCCGCGTAAAATGCCGGCCCCGCTTTCCTGAAAAGCCCCCACCCGGCCGCGACATCGCGCGCGGCCAACAGCAGTTGGAGCAACGCATGGGTCTGGACCTCGTCCCCACCGGCAAGAACCCGCCGGATGAGATCAACGTCATCATCGAAATCCCCAAGGATGCCGAGCCGGTCAAGTACGAGGTCGACAAGGCTTCGGGCGCGATCTTCGTCGATCGCATCCTGTCCACGCCGATGCGCTACCCGTGCAACTACGGCTACGTTCCGCACACGCTGTGCGGCGACGGCGACCCGGCCGATGTGCTGGTGATCCTGCCGCTGCCGCTGGTGCCGGGTTCGGTGATCCGCTGCGTGCCGGTCGGCGTGCTGAAGATGACCGACGAGGCCGGCAGCGACGAGAAGCTGATCGCCGTGCCGGTGCCGAAGATCTTCGGCGGCTACGCCCACATCACCGACATCGCCCAGGTTTCGCAGCACTGGCTCGACCGCATCGGCCACTTCTTCGAGCACTACAAGGACCTGGAGAAGGGCAAGTGGGTCAAGCTCGACGGTTTCGGCGGCGCCGTCGAAGCCAAGGCGATCCTCAACGACGCCATCGCCCGCTTCAACGCCGAAGAAGACAAGCCCAAGTTCTGAGGCCGTCTGCCGATCGCTGACCGCGAAGACGAAGGCCGCCATCGGGCGGCCTTCGTCGTTTGGGCTGGTCAGTGCACCGCCACCGCGCCGGCCACGCGCGCGGCGCGATCGGCCACCGCCTGTAGCGACGGCCAGGCGCGTTGCAGGTCGGCGGCGTGCTTGCGGATGATTTCGGCATCGGCCGTTGTCGGCAGCTTGATCAGTCCGGCCAGGCCGCCGTCCAGCGGGCGGTCCCAGGCGTAGTCCAGCGACAGGCACAGCCGCGCGATCTCGCCTGCCGGGTTGTCGATGAAGTCGCGGTAACGCACCACGCGCCAGCGCGTCGGTTCGAGCGCGGCCAGGTCGTCCAGCAGGACCTCGGTGGCGGCACGCCATTGCCCGGCCACGATGTCCGCCAGTGGCTTGCCCGCCAGTTCGCGCCAGCCCGGGGTCAGCAGCAGCGACCAGTGCGGTCGCGGCCAGCCCGGCAACGACTTGTAAGTGCAAAAGCGATTGGATTCCCATGCCAGCAGCATGTTGGACAGGGCTTCGCGCGGGTCGCGATACAGGTAGACGAAGTGCGCCTGCGGGAATGCCTTGGCCAGGAACGGGATGCGCAGCGAGTGCTTGGGGGTCTTGTCGAGCAGGCGCAACGGCATCCGGCGCGGACGGGCGCCATCGCGATCGACGGCGCCGTCGCGGTAACCCTGGCGCACCTGTGCCACGACTTCCGGCGTGGCATCGCCGGCCGACAGCCGGTTGGAGTCGAAGCCGTGCGCGCGCACGTGCAGGGCGTCGATATCTTCGACCAGCTTGTGGCTGCCGCTGCCGACGGTGAACACGCGCGGCGCGCGCATCAGCGTGTCGTACAGCAACTCCGCGCCGGACCGTGGCGAGGAAACGATGAATACCGGGCGGTCGAACTCGTCGTCGACGGCGTTGGGGATGTTGTTCATTGCATTCTCAGGCGTTGTCGCCGATGTCGCGCTGGGCCGCTGCGGAGGTTGCGCCGGAGGTCGGCGCGGAAGGTACTCCGACCGCGAATTTGGCCACGATCGTCTGCAGTGCATTGAACCAGCGCAGTTCGTTGTGCAGCAACAGCGGTTGAGCAGGCGTACGGATATCGTCAAGGAAGCGCTGCAGCGCAGCGCGGTAATGCGGATGCCCTTCGCTGCGCTCGCCGAACTCGAACCACAGGCCCTGCCAGGTGTGCGCGAAGCGCATCGACATCTGGCGGACCTGCGCCAGGTTCGCATGCGGCACCACATCGGCGAACAGCAGGCCCAGATGTGCGTTGACTTCCCACGGGCTCATCACCGCCGGCACGTTGACGCTCTCGCACGGGAACGTCGCGACCACGCCCGGCTTGGGCGTCAGCGCCCTCATCGGCCAGCCCAGCCGCGGCGCATCGTGCGGCCTGCCGCGACCGACCAGATCCCAGAAGTCGCCGCCACCCACGGTGTCGATGACCAGATGGACGCGGGACTCGACTGCGTCGTTGAGCACGCGGTGTTGGCGCCAGGTGTCGAAGATCCAGCATTCGCCGGCGGCCATGTTGATCGTCGCGTCACCGCATTCGAAACGAACCGTCGGCTGCGTCATCACCGGCACGTGCACGCGCACGCGTTCGGTCCAGTAGTAGCCCTGGTCCGCATGCCGCTTCACTTCAGCCATGCCGGACAGGCGCATCAGGCGGCTGCGGCCGGCCGTGGCGCCGAGACTGGCGAAGACCTGGGTCAGATAGGGGCATTGCAACAACTCGGGGGTCGGCCGCATCGGGCCGGCAAAGGCTTCGTTGGCCGGATCGCCGCCCACTGCCACCAGCGGCAACATCGAATTGCCCGGAAAACCCTGCGGATGCGGGCGCCACGGCCCCTCGCCCAATGCGGCGATTTCCGCCGCCAACACGTCCGCGTCGATGGACAGTGGCAACTGGATGAACGGCACCTGCAGCTTCATTGCGGACCCGGGAAACAAATCAGCCGCTATCGTACAGCCCGCCGCCCCGGACGATCACCGCCCACGGTCGCCGCACAAAAAACTACGGCCCCTTTCGGGGCCGTAGTGGTCTTGCTTGTTGCGTGCAGCCGATCAGAAGCGCTGCTGGTACTTGAGGTACATGAAGCGGCCGATGTCGAAACCGCCGTAGTACGAGAAGCCCGAGTTCGGCTGGGCGTACGCCGGAGCGGCGTAGTGCTCGAACACGTTGTTGGCACCGAGGGCCACCGTCGCATTCCACGGAGCGTTCCAGCGGACCTGGACGTCGTGGAAGGTGTTGGCGCCCAGCTCGTTCATCGGAGTGATCGTGCCGTCGGTGTCCGGAGCAGCGTAGTCCGGCAGCGAGCAGCGATCAGCGAAGAAGCACTCTTCCTTGGTGCCCGAGTAGTAACGCACGCCCCAGGTCGCGCCCCACGAACCCTTCTCCCACGTCAGGTTCATGTTCGAACGCAGACGGAAGTTGCCGCCGAAGCCGTTGAGCTGCTGCGGGGCGCCTTCGAGGTTGTCGGTCTTGAGCTCGAGGCTGCTGACGTAGGTGTTCAGCCAGGACAGGCCGAACTTGCCGTAGTCGGTCGACATCGAGTAGTTCAGGTCGAAGTCGAAGCCTTCGGTTTCCTGGAAGCCGGCGTTGCGGCCGCCGAACGCCAGGAACGTCAGCTCACCCGTGGCGGGATCACGCTGGAACGTCGTCGCGCTTTCGCAACGCGACGAGATGCCACGGATGTAGCAGTCGTTGAGCATGTCGGTCGGGGTGTCCGCGACGATCGTGTTCTCGATGCGGATGTTCCACCAGTCGAGCGACATGTTCAGACCTTCGGCGAAGGTCGGGCTCCACACGAAGCCCAGCGTCTTGGACGTCGAGGTTTCCGGCGTCAGGTTCGGGTTGGAACCGGACAGGAACGGAATCGGCGACTGCGTGCCCGGGCCCGGGGCGAGGCCACCGGCCTGCGCCGGCTGGCGGTAACCGGCCGGAACGTCGGCCAAGCAGGCGGCGCTGCCGGCAGCCGAACCGAACAGGGTGTCGCACGGATCGGTGTAGTCCTCGAACGACTGCGAGACGCCACCGTACAGGTCGGCCACGGTCGGGGCGCGGAAACCTTCCGACCAGGTACCGCGGACCAGCAGCTGGTCGAGCGGCTTCCAGGTGAAGCCGAACTTGCTGTTGGTGGTGTCACCGAAGGTGTTGTAGTCCGAGTAGCGCGACGCCAGGCTGATGTTCAGTTCCTTGGCGAACGGCAGGTCGGCCAGCACCGGGATGCTGAGCTCGGCGTAGACCTCGTCCAGCGAGTAGCCACCACCGGTCGGGCCGGAGGCCAGGTCGGTGGAGATACCGGTCTGGGCGAGCGCATCCGGCGAGAAGAAGCCGCTCTCATTGCGGTACTCGTAACCCACCGCGACGCCGACGTCGCCGGCCGGCAGGGCGAACAGCGTGCCGGTGATGTTGGCGAAGTACGACTTGGTCTCGGTTTCCGACAGTGCCTGGCCCGGCAGGTACAGGAATGCCTGGACGTTGGGGTCGGCGAGGCTGTTCGGAGCAGCGTAGCCCTGCGGAACCAGCGGGTTCCACGGGGTGCAGGCGCCCGGTCCGAAGCCCAGCGGGATCGGGTTGGCGGCGGTGCCGCACTGGACCACGCCCTGCGAGTTCAAGAACGACGGACCGGTGGCCAGACCGACTGCCTGGGTGTTCAGGTTGCCGGTGCTGATCTGCTTGCCTTCGTTCTGGTTGTACAGATAGCCGGCATCCCAATCCCAGTAGTGATCACCGGTCTGGAACGAGCCACTGAACGCACCCGTGAAACGCCAGGTGGTCAGGCTGTTGTTCACCTCGCGCGGCACTTCCCAGCCACGACGGATGTACTGGATCGCCTGCGGCGACACGCCGGCCGGCAACGCACCGGTGGCCTGGTTGCCCAGCGGGTTGAAGTAGCTGTCGATCGACAGACCGCCCGAGGACAGGTCGAACGCGGCGCTCTGCATCGGATAGCCGGCGTTCTGGGCGAACGAGTCGCGGTCCGTGTACAGCACGTCGGTGTCGAAACCGATGCTGTCGGTGATGTCGAAGTGACCGTTCAGGAAGACCGAACGGCGCTCGATGCCCGAGTAGACCGTGGAGGCCTGGTTCGGGTTCGAGTTGTCGGTGGCGCTGCTGAAAGCACGGTAGCTGGCGAAGTCGGCGGGATTCAGGCCGGCCACGTCACGGCGGAGCGTAAGCGGGCCGGAGAAGATCGGGTTGCCGGCTGCATTGACCCGGCCAGTGTCGTAGGTGAAACGGCCGTACTGGCTGATGGCCGAGGTGCCGCCCGGACGCGGCGCGCTCTTCTCGCCGGTCGGGAAACGCACTTCGGAGAACCAGCGGTCACGCGCCCACACCGGATCTTCCTTCGAGTACTCGACGCCGGCGGTCAGGGAGCCGCGGTCGCCGGTGAAGCCCATCACGAAGTCGTAGACCTGACGCGTGCCGTCGCCCTGGTCGTACTGACCGTAGTAGGCATTGGCTTCGGCGCCTTCGAAGTTCTTGCGGGTGATGATGTTCACCACGCCGGCGATCGCATCCGAACCGTAGATGGTGGAGGCGCCGTCCTTCAGGATTTCAATGCGCTCGACCATCGAGGCCGGGATCTGCGCGACGTCCTGCAGGCCGTCGTTGGTGATGCCCAGGCGCTTGCCGTTGACCAGGATCAGGGTGCGGTTGGCACCCAGGTTGCGCAGGTCGATGTACTGGCCACCGACGGCTTCGCCGGAGGACAGCGGTGAGGTGCGGCTGATCGCCGGCGAGCCCGCGGCGGTGATGTTCTGGAGGATGTCGGCGACCGAGCTGAAGCCCTGGCCTTCGATGTCCTCACGGGTCAGCTGAAGGACCGGTGCAGCAGTTTCCAGGTCGACCTGGCGAATGCGCGAACCGGTGACTTCGATCTTGTCCAGCGTGGTGGCGTCCTGCTGGCCACCTTCCTGCGCGCTGGCAAATGCCGGCGCCAATGCGATCGCGATGCCGGCCGGAAGCAGGCCGAAGCGCACCGCGGTGCGCAAATTGCGATGGTTCATCTATCTCTCTCCAGAAAAAACTTTCGGATGGGCGCGTCTGTTATCGCTTTGTTAAACGCCCAGCAAAGTTACGTTCCGGTGCGGCCTATCGCTTTGCGATTGGCGCTTGGAGACTTTGCGGAATCTGCCCGTGCAATCGTGGGACCACTTCAGCAGCGCCAGGCGGAGACGTGACGAAACGCGCGCGGAATGCGCGCGAAGCCGTGGAGCGGTTGAAGTCGTTGGCCACGGCGATTTCGCCGACCACCACCGGTGGTCGGCATGAGCAGATCGCTGCGTGTTCCAGACGCAACGCGCACGGCAGGCGGCGCGTTGCTGATGGGGCTGTGCGACGCCCCGGTGAGTACCAGCTGAGGGCAGCTGGCCGGTTCGGTCGAACTCTCAGGTTCCGGTGCGAACCACCGCTTTACGGCTGGCACGGGGAGACCTTGCGGACTCGGCGGTCCCGGCCGCACCGCGGTAGCGCGTTGCCGAAACACCGAAGCGCGCACGGAAAGCACGCGCGAAGCTGCAGCAGTTATCGAACCCGCTGGCTGCCGCGACTTCGCCGATCATCATCGTGGTCGAGGTCAGAAGGTCAGCGGCGCGCTCCAGGCGCATGCGGGCCGAAGCGGCCTGCGGGCTCTCTTCATAGAGACTGTGGAAGGTCTTGGAGAAGTACCAGCTGGAGAAACTGGTCAGCTCGGCCAGCTCGCTGATGCGCACGACCCGATCGCAGTTGCCTTCCAGGTACAGGCGCGCCCGCTGCAGGCGGCCGAACACCTGGCGCTTGCGGCTGCGGGAGCGGCCGGGGCAACGCGGGATGCGCGCGGCCAGCTCGCGCTGGACGCCGGCCAGGTGCAGCAGGGCCGGCCGCAGCCAGGTCACGTCGGCGGCGGCAGGCACGGTCCGGCTGCAGGCCTCGCGCCACAGGCGCAGGGTGACGCGGGCATCGTGGCGCGACAGGCGGCCGCGGCCAGCATAGAGACCGCAATCGGAGAAGCGGGCCATCGACTTGAGCGCTTCGGCCGTCAGGGTGAAGCCCACGCAGACGCCGAAGCGGTCGGCCTGGATGACCGGCTTGGAATCCTTTTCCAGGGCGATCCATTCACCCTGACGGAGACGGAACCGCCCTTCCTTGGCCTCGACCCAGGAGGCGCCCCGGAGCTGGACCCAGATCGAGAACAGGTTGCTGGACAGCTGCATGCTGCCCAGTCGCGAAATGCCCACGCATCCTGCCTGGCTGGTTCCTTCAGGGGAGTCGAGCTGCAGCAGTTGCCCGCGATCCGCCCACTGTGATTGCTCCATGGCCAACCTCATTGTGCTGAGAATGGCTGGATGGTTTGCCCGAAGCGGGTGGTTCGATCCGGAAAGTTGGAGGAGAGTTATACGAAATCTTCACGACCGCTTCACCGAAAAAAGTCCGAAAGGTATTTTCCTTTTCGGATCAACTACCTGGACCAACCTGGCGCATGCTTTTCGGATTCCGAGGGCAGCTCCATGAAGCCGATGTCGGCGCCGTCCCATTCGGCGAGTGAGACATAGATCACATCGCGCGGTGCGAGGCTGAAGCCCGTGGGAGCGGATCGACGGGTCTGATCCAGGCAAATGGCGGGTGGTGGAGTGGGACGGCCGAGCTGGCGAAGCCGGGCCGCGCAGCCTTGCAATTGCTCCAGATAAACCACCTGGCCATCGGCGGCGACGTTCCACAGACGGTAGCGGTCAGGCGCCGGACCATCGCCATCGACCTGGTGGACACTTGCCGGATCCAGGTCCAGATCAACCTGCCAGAGGCCCGCGCGGGTCTGGCGGGTAAACAGCAGCCGCTTGCCGGTGACGTCGAGTTGAACGTGCGACACGTCGTCCAGGTTCGCCACCCGCCGCCAGGGCTGGGCGCTTCGGTCGAACAAGGCCAATTGCAGGCGTCCGTCGCCGGCGCCGGCCAGGACCAGCAATTGCTTCGGATCCGGCACATACACCGCCTCGGCCGGGTCACGGACCGGCACCGGCAGGCGAATCGCCTGACCGCTGGCGGGCATCACCTCATAGATACCCGACCTGCCCGTGGTGTCGACGCCGGTCACCAGCAGGCGGCGGCTGTCCGGGGACCAGGCCGGTGCGTAGCGGGGGCGCGGCTGCACGTCGGCGATCATCCGCAGCGAATCGGGATTGGCCAGATCCGCCCACCAGAGCGCCTGGACGCCGGTACGGTCCGAGAAGAAGGCCAGTTGCCGACCGTCCGGCGAGACCATCGGCGATATGTCGCGGGCCGACGACGGGAAGATCGGCTCGGCCACGTGGACGCCGGGCTGACGCGGATCAGGGAGCGCTATCCGGAACAGGCCGTAATAGGGCTTGCGCTGCACGAAAGCCGCCGCGGGACGCGCCAGCGCCACCGTCGGCGTCCACACGTCGTCGATGCCCAGATCGGTGACCAGGCCTTCGTGGAAATCGAACCTGTTCATGCGGACGATGCCGTCGGTCATTCGACCGAACAGCAATCCGGCGCCGTCCGGCAGCCAGTCCCACCCGCGGATGTCGGCGCGCAGGTTGCTCAGCCGCTGCGCTTCCCCCCCGTGCGCAGGCAGGCGCCAGAAGTCGCCCAGCGGGCCGTTGCGCACGAACACGATCCAGCGCCCGTCCGGGGAATACCGCGGAGACAGATCGACATCGTCGGCACCGGTGCGGTACTCCACCGAGCGCCAGGCGCCGCTGGCCAGGTCGAGGATGCGCAGCCCACTGGAGCCGGCGTCCGTGACCATGCTGCCGAAGATCAGGCCACGGCCGTCCGGAGTCCAAGAGAAGGTCGGCGCGCTGCGGCGATCGCAGTCGGAGACCTTGCGCTCGGCGCCGCCGCTGGCGGCGACGACCATCACCTGGCACTCCTGTCCCGGGATCATCCGCACGTACGCGATCTCGCGGCCATTGGGCGACCATGCCGGCAAGCTGTCCTCGGCCTCGCCCGTAGGCCGCGTCAATTGCCGGGGCAGGCTCTGATCGGTGGTCTGCACCAGGATCGCGGTATTGCGCTGATCCGCCGGCACCGCGACGTAGGCCACCATCGAGGCATCGGGAGAAAGCGACGGCATCAACTCGAAGCCGGGCGCCGAAGTAATCAGGCGATAAGGACGCGAGGCCGGCGGGGGTTGCTGCAGCCAGGCGTCGCGTTCGATCTTCGCGCGCTCATTGCCGTTGCGCGACCATGCGAACAGCAGCACCAGCCCCAGCAACAGCAACACCACCGCACTGGCGACGATCAGCTCACTGTGCGAACGCCGTGGCGTGGCCGGCCAGGGCACCGCTGCGATGGCGTCACCGACCGCTTCCGGCACCGGCGCAGGTTGCTCGGGGGCATTGGCAGCAGACGCCGCCAGCCATTCCACGGGCGCCAGCAGGCGGTAGCCATTCTTGGCGATCGTCTCGATATAGCGCGGGTCGCCGCGTTCCTGGCCAAAAGCCTTGCGCAGCTGGGTGATCGCCTGGGTGATGACGTCGTCGGTGGGCAGCGTGTCGGGCCAGACCTCGGCGAGCAGCGCATCGCGACTGACCACCTTGCCCGCGCTCTCGACCAGCACCAGCAACACGCCCATCGACTTGGGCGTGATCCGCTGCGGCCTGCGCGTCGACGGCGCACGCACCTCGCGCAGCGGCACATCGACGATGCAATCGCCGACGCGCAGGCGCTCCGAAGGGGGGTGCAGCGACGGTGGTTCGGTAGGGCGGGGCATGAATCCTGCGGATGGTGCGCGCGGACCCGGATTCCGTCATGTGCCTGAATGAATAGTCCATTCAGCTGCCACATGCGGCAAAGCGCGAAGACGGGTTCCGGTAAAGCGCCGGACGATAAAACATTCTAACGTCCCGACGATTACCCCGGGGCTCGCAGCCCCCTCCCGCGCCCTACGGCCACGGAATTCAGTGTTCCAGCATGGCGTGCCGGTACGTCCCGCCCGGAGAGCTTGTCAGTGGGGCTGCCGCAGGATGGTCAGGCCGATCAGGCGGGAGACCACCACAGCGATGTAGCCCACACCGGCGAACTGCTCCAGCATCACCAGCACCCGCGCCGTCGAGCCCAGGGGAATGACGTCGCCCAGCCCGACGGCGGACAGGTTGGTGAAACTCAGGAACAGCAGTTCCAGCCATTGCCGGGGCCGTTCCGGTTCGACCGCGCCGGTGAAGCTGCCCGGATACCAGGCCTGGCAGACCAGGAAGCAGTAGGCAAAACCCCATGCCAGCAGCGTGAACGTCGCGCCGGCGGCGTACAGCTCGTCGGAGGTGACGCGGTGATCGCTCAGCATGTAGCCGATCAGGCTGCCTGCGGCATAGAAGTACAACAGGGCCTCCAGCGCCGAGGACGCGACCAGCAACATCTCGCTGTCCAGCAATACCGACAACAGCGACAGCCCGAAGGCCGGAATGGCCAGCAACCACGCGATCCAGGTATTGGCCGGACTGCGGTTGACCACCCAGACCACCAGCGCCAGCACCAGCACGCCGAATGCACCGAACACGACCCGTCCGCCGTGCAGATCGTCGAACAGCGGATAGACCACCATGCTCAACAACTGCGCGCCGAGCAGGAATGCCGATGGATGCCGCCGCGCGGTCACGCGCCAGCGCAGGGACGAGTAGCTGCGATCGCTCATGCCGGCCATGTCCGCTTCAGCCGATCATCCGGAAGTGGTAGCGCAGGGCGTAATAGATGACGTACAGCCACGACAGCAAACCATGCACGATGGCCCACAGCAGCGACTTGTTGGCCGTCCACGAGATCACGATGGCCAGGGCGCTGCCGAAGCTGATCCCTGCCTTCACCACCTGCCTGCTGCCGTCGCCCATGCCCGTTCCTCGTGTCCGTTGATTGGCAGGCCGAGCTTGCCGGCCTGCCTAGGATGGACGCAAGCGCGCGCGCCCAACGGCCGCGTCTGGCAGGCTCAGGCCTTGTGGTAGACCTGCGCGCCCTGTGCCAGGAACTCGGCCGACTTCTCCGCCATGCCTTCGGCCAGCGCCGCGTCCTCGCCCATGCCGTGCTCCTTGGCGTAGTCGCGCACGTCCTGGGTGATCTTCATCGAGCAGAAGTGCGGGCCGCACATCGAGCAGAAGTGCGCGACCTTGTGCGCGTCCTTCGGCAAGGTCTCGTCGTGGTACTCGCGGGCGCGTTCCGGGTCCAGGCCCAGGTTGAACTGGTCCTCCCAGCGGAACTCGAAGCGCGCCTTGCTCATCGCGTTGTCGCGCGCCTGCGCGCCAGGATGGCCCTTGGCCAGGTCGGCCGCGTGTGCGGCGATCTTGTAAGCCATCAGGCCTTCGCGCACGTCGTGCTTGTTGGGCAGGCCGAGGTGTTCCTTCGGCGTGACGTAGCACAGCATCGCCGTGCCGAACCAGCCGATCATCGCCGCGCCAATGGCGCTGGTGATGTGATCGTAGCCGGGTGCGATGTCTGTGGTCAGCGGGCCGAGCGTGTAGAACGGCGCCTCGCCACACTCGCGCAGCTGCTTGTCCATGTTCTCCTTGATCAGCTGCATCGGCACGTGGCCGGGGCCTTCGATCATGGTCTGGACATCGTGTTTCCAGGCGATCTTGGTCAGCTCGCCCAGCGTTTCCAGTTCGCCGAACTGCGCCGCGTCGTTGGCGTCGGCGATCGAGCCAGGACGCAGGCCGTCGCCCAGCGAGAAGGCCACGTCGTAGGCCTTCATGATGTCGCAGATTTCCTCGAAGTGCGTGTAGAGGAAATTTTCCTTGTGGTGCGCCAGGCACCACTTGGCCAGGATCGAACCGCCGCGGCTGACGATGCCGGTCACGCGGCCGGCGGTCAGCGGTACGTAGCGCAGCAGCACGCCGGCGTGGATGGTGAAGTAGTCCACGCCCTGCTCCGCCTGCTCGATCAGCGTGTCGCGGAAGATCTCCCAGGTCAGCTCCTCGGCGCGGCCATCGACCTTTTCCAGCGCCTGGTAGATCGGCACCGTGCCGATCGGCACCGGCGAGTTGCGGATGATCCACTCGCGGGTTTCGTGGATGTGCTTGCCGGTGGACAGGTCCATGACCGTGTCCGCGCCCCAGCGGATCGACCAGACCAGCTTCTCCACTTCCTCGGCGATGCCCGAGGACACCGCGCTGTTGCCGATGTTGGCGTTGACCTTGGTCAGGAAGTTGCGGCCGATGATCATCGGCTCGCTTTCCGGGTGGTTGATGTTGTTGGGAATGATGGCGCGTCCGCGCGCGACTTCGTCGCGGACGAACTCCGGAGTGATGATCTTCTGGATGTTCGCGCCGAAGCTTTCGCCCGGATGCTGCCTGAGCAGGTGCGCCTCGCGGATAGCTTCCAAGCGCTGGTTCTCGCGGATGGCGATGAACTCCATCTCCGGCGTGACGATGCCGCGGCGCGCGTAATGCATCTGCGTGACATTGGCGCCACCGATGGCACGACGCGGCTGCGGGCGCTCGCGGAAGCGCACGGCGTCGAGCTTGGGATCGTTCTCGCGACGGCGTCCGAATTCGGACGACAGGCTCGCCAGCAGCTCGGTGTCGCCGCGCTCGGCGATCCAATGCGCGCGCAGCGGCGCCAGGCCACGCGCCAGGTCGATCTCGGCGTTGCCGTCGGTGTAGGCGCCCGAGGTGTCGTACACCGCCAGCGGTGCGTTGTCCTCGCCGCCGAACATCGTCGGCGTGCGCGCCAATGCGATCTCGCGCATCGGCACACGGATGTCGGGACGCGACCCTTCGACGTGGATCTTGTGCGAACCCGGAATCGGGCGGGTGACGTCGGCCGACAGCTTCTCGGCCTGTTGGATCAACTCGGAGGGGACCGCATTCATTGGATTCGTCCTGTTTCGTTGGAAAACAGCGGACGCAACATGGCTGCGAAGTTCCCGCGCGCGGCGGCGCGTTGGACCCTGTGGCAGCCGAAAGATCGTCGCGGCGCGGACGAAGCGGCGGCGCGCACCGCGCAAGGCGGTGTCGCGAAGCTTCCCTACGGCGGTCTCAACCGCATCAGGTTCGAAGGGTCTGTCTCAACCGGCTGCCACCTGGACTAGCGTGTCGCACCGGTACCCCCGCTTCGGCGTGCATTTGACCATGCGCGCCCTGCCCGGTCCAACCTGGAGGGCTTTCCAAGCCCGCAGGTTTCGCATGCAACTGTTGACAGGCCGCGAAATCGCATGCTTTTCTCGACCCCATGACGCATCGCAACATGCCGCTGCAGACCCAGATCGGGTTCCCGCCTCATGGCGCGGGCGCCGTCGCGGCAGGCCTGATCGCGATTACCACGACCGGTACCGGCACCACTCCCTTCGGGGTGCGGACGGGCGTGTCCAGCTGATCGAAGACCACGCCTCCGCACCCGAACCGGGTGCGCAGGCCTGGCACCCGCAACGGACGAGGAGGCCCCACCCGGAGCCCGCCCATGCCGTCCGCCGATGCCTCACCCCTCCCCGCCGCTGCGCTGTGCCACGCGCACAAGTTCGGAGGCAGCAGCCTCGCCGACCCTGCCCTGTATCGCGCCGTGGTGCCGCTGATGGAAAACGGCGCCCGCAGGCGCATTGTCGTGGTCTCGGCGATGCAGGGCGTCACCGATGCGCTGATCGGGCTGTTGGCAGCAGCGTGCGAAGACCGGGATTGGGCACCCGATTGGCACGCGCTGCGCCAGCGCCACCTCGACGCCGCCGATGCGCTCGACGGTCACCATCAACACGGCCTGCATGCCGCGCTGGAGACAGAGTTCGCGCAACTTCGCACACAGGTCACGGCGATCGCGGCCGGCGAACACGACAGCGAACCCGTCGCCCAGGGCCTGCTCGGCCTGGGTGAAGTGTGGTCGTCGAGGCTGATGCACGCCGCGTTGGGCGGGCATGCCGCCGGCTGGCAACGGCTGGACGCGCGCGAGGTATTGACCGTGCATCCGGGCGAAATGGGCATGGCCGTGGACTGGGCGGCGAGCCGCGAGCGTCTGGTCCAGTGGCATTCCCTTCATGGCCAAGGCGATGTCGTCGTCACCGGTTTCGTGGCGCGCGATGGCGAGGGCCGCGCCACCACGCTCGGCCGCAACGGCAGCGACTACTCCGCGGCGATCTTCGCCAGCCTGTTCGACGCCGACGCGCTGACCATCTGGACCGATGTCGACGGCGTGCTGTCGGCCGACCCGCGCCTGGTTCCGGAAGCGGTATGCCTGCCGTCGATGTCCTACGCCGAGGCCTGTGAGCTGGCCTACTTCGGCGCCAAGGTATTGCATCCGCAGACGATGGCCCCGGTGCAGGAACGCGGCATCCCGTTGTGGATCCGCAATACCCGGCGGCCGCACCTGCCGGGCACGTTGATCGGTACCGGCAGCAGGCTCGACGGCGCTCCGGTCAAGGGCATCAGCCTGGTGCGCGAGCTGGCCATCGTCGAACTGGTCGGCAACGGCATGGTCGGCGTGCCGGGCGCGGCCGAGCGGCTGTTCGGTGCGCTGCGTCGCGCCGACGTGTCGGTGACGATGATCTCGCAGGGTTCGTCCGAGCATTCGATCTGCTGCGTGGTGCGCGCCGACCAGGCCGAGCGTGCGCGCGATGCGATCGCCTCCGCGTTCGCCGAGGCCATCGCCGACCGCCAGGCCCAAGCCGTCACGCTGACACGCGACATCGCGGTGCTCGCCGCCGTGGGCGATGGCATGGTCGGCACGCCCGGCGTCGCCGCGCGCCTGCTCGGCGGCCTGGCGCAGGCGCGCGTAAACGTCCGCGCGATCGCACAGGGTGCGGGCGAGCGGAACATCTCCGTCGCGGTCGGCGAGCACGACGCCACGCGTGCGCTGCGCGCTGCGCATGCGGCGTTCTGGCTGTCCCCGCAGACGCTTTCGATCGGTGTGATCGGGCCAGGCCAGGTCGGTCGCGCGCTGCTGTCGCAACTGGCGTCGGCACTTCCGGCACTGCGCTCGCGCTCGGGACTCGACCTGCGCCTGCGCGCGCTGGCCAACAGCCGCGCGATGCTACTGGACGAACGCGGCCTCGACCCGGCCGACGCCGCGTCGCAACTCGACGGCGAGCGGGCCGAACCGGTCGATCTCGATCGCTTCGCCCACCACGTCCGCGGCGAACACCTGCCGCATGCGCTGATCGTCGACTGCAGCGCCAGCGCACAGGTCGCCGCGCACTACCCGCGCTGGCTGGCCGCCGGCATCCACGTGGTCACGCCCAACAAGCACGCCGGCAGCGGCGCCTGGGCACACTATGCCGCCATCCAGGACGCCGGCCGCTGCGGCGGTGGTCGTTTCCGCTACGAGGCCACGGTCGGCGCCGGCCTGCCGGTCATGCTGACCTTGCGCAGCCTGCTCGACACCGGTGACGAGCTGATCGGCATCGACGGCATGCTCTCAGGCACACTGGCATGGTTGTTCAACCGCTACGACGGCAGCGCGCCGTTCTCGCAACTGGTGCGCGAGGCGCAGGCGCTGGGCTATACCGAACCCGATCCGCGCGACGACCTGTCCGGCCTGGACGTCGCGCGCAAACTGGTGATCCTGGCGCGCGAGGCCGGTCGCGCGCTGTCGCTCGAGGATGTGGAAGTGGAAAACCTGGTGCCATTGGCGCTGCGCGATGTCAGCCGCGACGAGTTTCTGGCGCGTCTTGACGAGATGGATGCTCCGATGCAGGCACGCTATCGCGAAGCCGACGCGCAGCAATGCGCGCTGCGTCACCTGGCCCGGCTCGACCGCGAAGGCCGCGCCAGCGTTGGCGTGATGGCGCTGCCGCCCGATCATGCCTGCTGCCACACGCGCCTGACCGACAACCTGGTGCAGTTCCGCACGCGCCGCTACGCCGACAACCCGCTGGTGGTGCAGGGCCCCGGCGCCGGTCCGGACGTCACCGCGGCCGGCGTGTTCGGCGACGTGCTGGCGATCGCGCAGTCGCTGGGCTCCGCATCGGGCGTTTCGTTGATGCATGGCGACGCGCACGTGGAGGCGCGCGCATGATCGGTGCCATCGAGCCACGACAGGTCCGCGCCTTTGCGCCCGGCAGCGTCGGCAACATCGGCGTCGGCTTCGATCTGCTGGGCCATTCCATCGCCGGCGTGCGCGACATCGCGACGGTACGCCGCATCGACGAACCGGCCGTACGCATCGCCGCGATCCGCGGCCACGTAACCGGTGCCGATTCCTTGCCGATGGAGGCCGGGCACAACACCGCCGGACAGGCGCTGATCTGCCTGCGCGACGGCCTGGGCCTGACGTACGGCTTCGAGCTTGAGCTGGAGAAAGGCATCCCGCTGGGTTCTGGCCTCGGCGGTTCGGCGGCATCGTGCGTCGCGGCGCTGGTTGCGGCCAATGCACTGCTCGATGCGCCGCTGCCGCGCGAGGCGCTGTACGAATTCGCGCTGGACGGAGAATCCGTTTCCAGCGGCAGCCGACATGGCGACAACGTCGCGCCGATGCTGCTCGGCGGCGTGGTGATGGCGACGGCGACGCGGATGATTCCTCTGTCCGTGCCCGGCTGGCTGCACGCCGTGGTGGTGCATCCCGACCAGACCCTGGAAACCCGGCGCGCCCGCGCGGTCCTCGCCGATCCCTATCCGCTGTCGCTGGTGGTGAAGCAGAGTGCGCATCTGGCGCTGTTCCTGACCGGCCTGCAACGCGGCGATGTCGCGCTGTTGCGCGAAGGCTTGCAGGACCTGCTGGTTGAGCCTCGCCGAGCACCGCTGATCCCGGGCTTCGTCGAAGCCAAGGCCGCGGCATTGGCGCATGGGGCGCTCGGCGCAAGCATTTCCGGCGCGGGTCCCAGCACGTTCGCATGGTTTGCGTCGAAGGCCGACGCCGAAGCGGCGGCGCCTGCAATGCAAGCTGCGTTCGCTGCGGCCGGCTACGGCTCGCGGGCGTATGTCACCCCGGTGGCGGGTCCGCGCGCGGAGGTCCTCGAAGATGGCCCGCGTTGACAGGACCGATGCGGACCGCCCATGAAATTCATCAGCACCCGTGGCAACACCCCGCCCAACGGCATCGATCAGGCACTCGTCGCCGGCCTCGCTCCCGACGGCGGCCTGTACGTGCCCGAACAGATTCCGACGCTCTCGTCGCTGCCCTCGACCGCCTCCCTCGCCGACACCGCGCGCGCGGTGCTGTCGCCTTATTTCGATGGCTCGACGCTGCGCGACCGCCTCGATGAACTGTGCGCACACGCCTATGCGTTCCCGGCTCCGTTGCGAGCGCTGGCCAACGACGGCGATCACCTGCTCGAGCTGTTCCACGGCCCCACCGCCGCGTTCAAGGACTACGCCGCGCGGTTCCTGGCCGCGGCGTTGGCGCAACTACGGCCGGCCGATAGCACTCCCACGACCATTGTGGTCGCGACCTCCGGCGACACCGGAGCCGCCGTCGCCGCCGCGTTCCATCGTCGCCCCGGCTTCAACGTGGTGATCCTCTACCCCGACGGCCTCGTGTCGCCGAGGCAGGCGCATGGCCTGGGTTGCTGGGGCGACAACGTGCGCGCGTTCCGCATCGAAGGCAGCTTCGATGACTGTCAGCGTCTGGCCAAGCAGGCCCTGGCGGACGATGCCCTGCGCGCGCAGGTACCGTTGAGCTCGGCCAACAGCATCAGCCTGGGCCGACTGCTGCCGCAGGTCGCCTACTACGCACACGCGGCCCTGCGATTTCATGCCGAACACGACGAACCGCTCAATGTCATCGTGCCCACCGGCAACCTCGGCAACGCCTGCGCGGCCTTCGTCGCGCGTCGCATGGGACTGCCGCTGGGCGAGATCGTGCTGGCCAGCAACGCCAACGACGTGCTGCCGCGATATTTCGCCGGCGAGGCGTACGAGCCGCGGCCGACCGTAGCGACACTGGCCAACGCGATGGACGTCGGCGCGCCAAGCAACTTCGAGCGCCTGCGCCACTGGCACCGCGACGATGCGCAACTGCGCGCCGCGCTGCGCGCCTTCGCCGTCGATGACGCCGCCATCAGCGCCACGATCCGACAGGCACCGAGGCGCCACGGCATCGTGCCCTGCCCCCACACCGCCACTGGCCTGCACGTGCTCGGGCAATTGCGCGAGAGCGGCGACAGCCGGCCGTGGACGGTGGTGGCCACCGCACACCCGGCCAAGTTCGAAAGCATCGTCGAGCCCCTGGTCGGCCACGTCGTCGAACCGCCACCCGCACTGGCCGAAACACTGGGGCGGCCTGCGTTCGCCGAGCCTTTGGCCGCCGACTACGCGGCATTGCGTAGCCTTCTCATGCAGGGTTGAGCGACCTCACCTGACCCCCATCACAACTCGACGACGTTACAAACGAAACTGTTGACATGCCCGGAACGGGCATGTTTACCTCGATGCCATGACGCAGCGCAGCATCCACTCGCAGAACGCACCGCACCGGCCGCACGGCCAGGCGCAAGCGCTGCGTGCTGCCAGCATCGACGCTTCGCTCCTGATCAAGCTCGCGCCGCTCGCGGCCGCACTTGTACTCGTACTCGTACTTATTACCGGGCATGCCAGCGCGGAGTACGGGTTTGCGTAAGTAACACCACCAAACCCCAGGTCTAAGAACCCAGACCCCGCGCCCGAAAAGGCGCGGGGTTTTTGTTTTTACGGCTTGGCTTCTTAAGAAGTCCGCACATGGATGTGCGGGCTCTTGCGAGGGACTCGCACTGATGAGACAGCAGCACGTGAGAAGCAACGCCATCAAGCAGGGCCCCGCACGCGCTCCGGCACGCGCGATGCTGCGCGCCACCGGCCTGGACGACGCCGCGATCGCCAAGCCGCTGGTCGCCGTCGTCCATACCTGGTCCGACGTGTCGCCGTGCAACCTGACCCTGCGCGATCTCGCCCAGCACGTACGCGCCGGCGTGATCGAGCACGGCGGCACGCCCATCGAGTTCAACACCATCGCGGTGACCGACGGCATCGCCATGGGCAGCGACGGCATGCGCGCCTCGCTCGCTTCGCGCGAGACCATCGCCGACTCGATCGAGCTGGCCGTCAACGGCCATTGCCTGGACGCGATGGTGCTGCTGGTCGGTTGCGACAAGACCATCCCGGCCGCGGCGATGGCGGCCGCGCGGCTGGATATCCCGACCGTGATCCTCTACGGCGGCACGATCATGCCCGGCCACTGCCCATCCCGGCGCGCTGTCGAGGGGGAAGGCGAGCAAGAGCGCGCGCTGACCGTGCAGGACGTCTTCGAGGCCGTCGGCGCACACTCCGCCGGCCGCATCGACGATGCCGAACTGCACCGCATCGAATCGCACGCCTGTCCCGGCGCCGGCGCCTGCGGCGGGCAGTTCACGGCCAACACGATGGCGATGGTGCTGACCTTCCTCGGCCTGTCACCGCTGCAGCTCAACGATATTCCTGCCGTCCACCCCGACAAGTCCGCCGCCGCGCATGCCTGTGGCGCACTGGTGATGCGGCAACTGCGCGAAGGGCGGCCGGGACCGCGCGCCATCCTCTCCCCCGCCGCGTTGCGCAACGCGGCTCGCGCGGTCTCGGCCACTGCGGGTTCGACCAATGCCGCGCTGCACCTGCTGGCGATCGCTCACGAGGCCGGCGTGGCGTTTGGACTGGAGGAATTCGAGGCAGCCGCGAGCACGCCCGTGATCGCCGATCTCAAGCCCGGCGGTCGCTACACCGCCGCGGAAATGTTCGAGCAGGGAGGCACCGCCCTGGTGGCACGCGAGCTGCGGGCGGCCGGTCTGATCGAGGACATCGCCACGGTCACCGGCCGCAGCTTTTTCCAGGAGCTCGACGACGTGCCGGCGCCCGCACATCAGGACGTGGTGCGCCCTGTCGGCGACCCGCTGAAGCCGCGCGGCGGCTATTCGATCCTCTACGGCGATCTCGCCCCCGAGGGCTGCATCGTCAAGCTTGCCGGACACGGGCGTGAGCACTTCGAAGGCGCCGCGCGCGTGTTCGATTCGGAGGAAGCCGCGTTCGCCGCCGTGCAGGCGCGCGAGATCCAGGCCGGCGACGTCGTCGTCATCCGCTTCGAAGGACCCGCCGGCGGTCCGGGCATGCGCGAAATGCTGGCGGTGACCGCCGCGCTGGTCGGCCAGGGCCTGGGCAATGACGTCGCGTTGATTACCGACGGCCGCTTCAGCGGCGCAACGCACGGCTTCATGGTCGGCCACATCGCGCCGGAGGCCGCGCGCGGCGGGCCCATCGCCCGCCTGCGCAACGGCGACCGCGTGCGCATCGATGTCGGCACGCGCCGCATCGACGTCGATGTCGACCTGGGCGCTCGCGAATGCGCGCGCATCGCACCGCGCGTCACAACCGGGGTGCTGGCCAAGTACGCCCAACTGGTCAGCTCAGCTTCGCGTGGCGCCGTAACCGCACCGGGTCCGCTCGACGACCGCCGCATCGCGGCCGCCCTTGTCGATTCGCCCCGACGCGACCCAACCGCATCGCTGCACGAACCGATCCCCGCCTGATCACCGCCGTTCCTTCTGCTTCCCACTCCCGCTTTCCAGCCAAGGACACCGCAATGACCACCAGCTCCAAACCCCGCGTCGCCATCGTCGGTTACGGCAGCCAGGGCCGCGCCCATGCGCTCAACCTGCGCGACTCCGGCTTCGACGTCACCATCGGCCTGCGACCGGGCGGCCCGACCGAACTGAAGGCCAAGGCCGACGGCTTCACCGTCAGGACGCCGGCCGAAGCGGTGAAGGATGCCGACCTCGTCGCCGTGCTGACCCCGGACATGGTGCAGCCGCAACTGTATGGCGAGGTCATCGATCCCAATATCCGCCAGGGCGCGTGCCTGCTGTTCGCGCATGGCTTCAAT
This sequence comes from Lysobacter niastensis, assembly GCF_031457115.1. Lineage (GTDB taxonomy): Bacteria > Pseudomonadota > Gammaproteobacteria > Xanthomonadales > Xanthomonadaceae > Lysobacter_J > Lysobacter_J niastensis_A. Next base: position 778,933 of record NZ_JAVDVY010000001.1, on the reverse strand, counting down.
GTCCACTACGGCCAGATCACGCCGCGCGAGGATCTTGATGTCGTTCTGGTCGCGCCGAAGGGTCCGGGCGCGCTGGTGCGCCGCGAATACGAGATCGGTCGCGGCGTGCCGTCGGTCTATGCCGTGCACCAGGACCGCAGCGGGAATGCCGAGGCCTTCGCGCTGACCTATTGCGCCGGCATCGGCGGCGCCCGCCAGAACGCCATCAGGACCACGTTCAAGGAAGAAACCGAGACCGATCTGTTCGGCGAGCAGGCCGTGCTCTGCGGCGGTGCGACCAAGCTGGTCCAGGCCGGCTGGGAAACGCTGGTCGAGGCCGGCTACCAGCCGGAGGTCGCCTACTACGAGTGCCTGCACGAACTGAAGCTGATCGTCGACCTGTTCTACGAAGGCGGCATCACCCGCATGCACGAGTTCATCAGCGAGACCGCGCAGTACGGCGCGCTCACGCGGGGCGCCTACGTGGTCGACGACAACACCCGCGCGCAGATGAAGAAGGTGCTGACGGAGATCCAGGACGGCACCTTCGCCCGCCAGTGGATCGCCGAATACGCGGCGGGCAACGCCAACTACAAGGCGATGAAACAGGCCGACCTGGATCATCCGATCGAGGCGGTTGGCAAGAAGCTGCGCGCGAACATGAAGTGGCTGGCGACCGCGCCGCAGGCCGTGAAACCCGCCACCCAGCCGACGCAGACCGAGGCCGCGTGATGAACGGTGCCCGCTGGCTGGTTCAGGCGTTGGCCGCGGAAGGCGTCGACACGCTGTTCGGTTATCCGGGCGGCGCGATCATGCCCTTCTACGACGCCCTGCACGGGTCGGACCTCAAGCATGTGCTGGTCCGCCACGAGCAGGGCGCCGCATTCGCGGCCAATGGATACGCGCGGGCCAGCGGGCGCGTCGGCGTATGCGTGGCCACCTCCGGCCCGGGCGCCTCCAACCTCGTCACCGGCATCGCCGATGCGATGCTGGACTCGGTGCCGATGGTGATCATCACCGGCCAGGTGTCGACGGCGTTGATGGGCACCGATGCGTTCCAGGAACTGGATGTGTTCGGCATGACCATGCCGATCGTCAAGCACAGCTTCCTGGCGCGCCGCGTCGACGACCTGCCGCGCATGCTGGGCGAGGCTTTCCGCATCGCCCGTTCCGGCCGGCCGGGCCCGGTGCTGATCGACCTGCCCAAGGACGTGCAGGTCGGCGATGCAGCGCATCTTCCGCCGCACACGCCTTTGCCGGTCGATGCGGTGCCGACGGCGATCGATGCCTCGCTGCATGCGGCACTGGCGCTGATCTCGCAGGCGCAGCGTCCGGTGATCTATGGCGGCGGTGGCATCGCGCTCGGCGACGCGATGGCCGCGTTCCGAACCTTCGTCGATGCCACCCAGATTCCGGCCGTGCTGACGCTCAAGGGCCTGGGCGCCTTGCCGAGCGGTCATGCGCTCAACCTGGGCATGCTCGGCATGCATGGCAGCCGCGCCGCCAACCTGGCGGTGCAGGAATCGGACCTGCTGATCGTGGTCGGCGCGCGCTTCGACGACCGCGCCACCGGCAAGCTGGCCGAGTTCGCTCCCAACGCGCGCGTCGTGCACATGGACCTCGACGCCTGCGAGATCGGCAAGCTGCGCCATGCCGATGTCGGCGTGCGCGGCGATATCCGCGCCACGCTGACCACACTGACGCTGCCTTGCGCCGCGCACCTGCACGGCCGCAACGGCGCTGCCCGCCGCGCCTGGCGCGCGACCTGCCAGCAGCGTGCCCGCGAGCATGCCGCGCGCTACGACGCACCGGGCGAGACCGTGTACGCACCGGCGCTGCTGAAGCGACTTTCCGAGATGGCCCCCAGCGCCATCGTCGCCTGCGATGTCGGCCAGCACCAGATGTGGGTCGCGCAGCACTGGCGCTTCGCCGATCCGCGCCAACACCTGACCAGCGGTGCGTTGGGCGCGATGGGCTTCGGCCTGCCGGCCGCGATCGGCGCGCAACTGGCCCGCTCCGATAAGAGCGAGCCGCAGGCACAGGTGATCTGCGTGAGCGGCGACGGTTCGTTCCTGATGAACGTGCAGGAGCTGGCGACCGTTGCGCGCTATCGCCTGCCGATCAAGGTCGTGCTGCTCGACAACCAGGCGCTGGGCATGGTGCGGCAGTGGCAGGAGCTGTTCTTCGACAAGCGCTATTCGGAAGTCGACCTGTCCGACAACCCCGATTTCGGCGCGATCGCCAGGGCATTCGGCATCGCCGCGCTGCACCTGGACCGCGCCGCAGGCGTCGAGGACGCGCTGCAGGCGCTGCTCGATGCACCCGGCCCGGCGCTGCTGCACGTGGCCATCGACCAGGCCGCCAACGTCTGGCCGCTGGTGCCACCCAACCACAACAACGCGCAGATGCTCGATCCGGAATCGGATGCCGCCATTGCAGCGCGCGCCACCTTACCCACCGCCGAGGAGCCCCGCCATGCGATATCAGCTTGATCTCACCCTGCGTCAGGCCGAAGGCGCGCTGGCGCGTGTACTGGGTGCCGCCGAGCGGCGCGGTTTCCGCCCACTGGCGGTCGATGGCGAGGCGCAGCCCGACGGCGACCGCTGGTACCTGCGCATGACCGTCGAGGGTGACCGCCCCGACGACACGCTGCAGAGCCAGATCGCCAAGCTCTACGACTGCCTCGCCGTGGAGGTGTCGCCATGTCGGTGACTCCCTCCCCCACGAAGCAGGCCACTCGCGCACGCGGCGCCATGCCGGTGTCGATGCTCGACGATGCACGCCGCAGCGACACGCTGCTGCTGTGGTTCGATGGCGAACTCGCCGCCGCCGACGTCATGCAGGCGCCGCTGTCCACTCACGCCCTGCACTACGGCACCGGCGTGTTCGAGGGCATCCGCAGCTATGCCACCCGCGAAGGCGCGGCCGTGTTCCGACTGCCCGAGCACCTGGAGCGCATGCGCAAGGGCGCCGAACTGCTCGGCCTGCGCTTCGATGCTGCCCTGGCGACCGAGGCGACCGTGCAGACGCTGCGCGCCAATGGCCACCGTGATGCCTACATCCGGCCGCTGAGTTGGTTCGGCACCGGCGCGACCGGCCCGTCGTTCGGGCTCGACGTGTCGCCGCTGACCCAGCACTTCATGGTCACCACGGTGGCACAGCGTGTGCACCTGTCCGGCGAGCGCACGCGCCTCACCGTGTCGCCGTGGCGGCGCAACCCGGCCACGGCGCTGCCGCCGCTGAAGTTGTGCGGCGGCTACGTCAACTCGATCCTGGCCAAGCGCGAGGCCAGGTCGCGCGGTTTCGACGAGGCGTTGTTCGTCGATGAGGAAGGCTTCGTCGTCGAGTGCACCGGCGCCAACGTGTTCATGGTGCGCAACGGCCAGGTGACCGCGGTCGAGCACCGCGACGCGTTGCCCGGCATCACCCGGGACACGCTGATCGCGCTGAGCGGCGCGCAGTCGCGGCAGGTCACGCACCACGAACTGCTCGATGCCGATGAAGTGTTCGTCTGCGGTACCGCAGCCGAAGCGGCACCGATCAGCACGCTGGACCGTCGCGAGTTCGGAGACAACCCCGTCACCCGCGAGCTGGCCGCGCTCTATGCCCGCGTCGTGCGCGGCGAGGAGCCCGGCCGCTCGGCCTGGCTGACGGTGGTCTAGCCATGGACGGAGACGTAGCTTCCGGCACGCCGTGTGATGTCACCGCCGCCGACGTGCTGGCGGCGCAAGCTCGGCTGCGCCGCTACTTGCCGCCGACACCGCTGCATTACGCCGAGCGCTTCGGCTGCTGGCTCAAGCTGGAGAACCTGCAACGCACCGGCTCGTACAAGGTGCGTGGCGCGCTCAACGCGCTGCTGGCGGCGCGCGAGCGCGGCGACACGCGAACGGTGATCGCCGCATCCGCCGGCAATCACGCCCAGGGACTGGCCTGGGCCGCGTATCGGCTCGGCATCGCCGCCATCACCGTAATGCCACGCGCCGCCCCACAGACCAAGATCGCAGGCGTCGCCCACTGGGGCGCTACCGTGCGCCTGCACGGCGACAGTTACGACGAAGCCAAGGCCTTCGCTATCGAGCTTGCCGCGCAGCACGACTATCGCCTGCTGTCGGCCTTCGACGATCCGGACGTCATCGCCGGTCAGGGCACGGTGGGTCTCGAACTGGCCGCACTCGGCCCAGACGTCGTGCTGGTGCCGATCGGCGGGGGCGGCCTCGCTTCCGGCGTTGCACTGGCACTCAAGTCTGCGTGTCTGTCCGGGACGCAAGCGTCCCGGCGCGTGCGCGTGATCGGCGCCCAGGTCGAAGGCGTCGATTCGATGCGGCGTGTACTGCAGGGCGACAACGAACCGTGCGAGCCGGCCGCGACGCTGGCCGACGGCGTGCGCGTCAAGGAGCCCGGCCAACTGACACGACGACTGCTGGGACACCTGCTCGACGACATCGTCGTCGTGCGCGAGGCCGAGCTGCGCGAAACCCTGGTGCGGCTGGCGCTGGAGGAGCACGTCATCGCCGAAGGCGCTGGCGCACTGGCGCTGGCGGCCGGTCGCCGCGTAGCGAGCAAGCGCAAGTGCGCCGTGGTGTCCGGCGGCAACCTCGATGCCGGCGTACTCGCACAACTGCTATCTGACGTGCGCCCGCGCGCGCCGCGTCGACCACGCCGCCGCCATCGCGAGCCCTCCGCGCCGCTTTCGATGGAGCCCGCCATCGCCACGATCCCTCCCGCTTCCACCCCACCGCCCCGCGCCGCCTTCGCCACACGCGCGCACGACGAGGAGCTCTACGCATGAACCCAGGTTCCAGCAGTCCCGCCAACCGAGTACGCATCTTCGACACCAGCCTGCGCGACGGCGAGCAGTCGCCCGGCTGCAGCATGACCTCACCGCAGAAGCTGCGCTTCGCCCATGCCCTCGCCGAACTGGGCGTGGACGTGATCGAGGCCGGGTTCCCGGCCAGTTCGGATGCCGACCGCGACGCCGTGCGCGCCATCGCCCGCGAGGTACGCGGCGCCACCGTGGCTACCCTCGCGCGGTGCCATGCCGGCGACATCGCGGCCTGCGCGAGCGCGCTGGAAGGCGCCGTGCACCCGCGCATCCACGTCTTCATCTCGACCAGCCCGCTGCACCGGGAACACAAGCTCGGCCTGAGCCGGGAACAGGTCCTGGAACGCGCGGTGATGGGGGTCGGGCTGGCCCGCCAGTATGCCGACGATGTCGAGTTCTCCGCCGAGGATGCCCTGCGCACCGAGCCGGATTTCCTCGCGCAGGTCTGTGGCGCGGCGTTGGCCGCCGGAGCCCGCACGCTCAACATCCCCGATACGGTCGGTTACACCACGCCCAGCGAGATCCGGGCGCTCTTCGAATACCTGCACTCGAACGTGATCGGCGCCGACGAGGCGATCTTCAGCGCGCACTGCCACAACGACCTGGGCCTGGCCGTGGCCAACTCGCTGGCCGCCATCGAAGGCGGCGCGCGCCAGGTCGAATGCACGATCAACGGCATCGGCGAGCGCGCCGGCAACTGCGCGCTGGAAGAACTGGTGATGGCGCTGCGCGTACGCAGCGGCTACTACGAAGCGCACACCCGCATCGACACGCGCCGGCTGGTGCCGACTTCGCGGCTGCTCTCGCGCATCACCGGCATGGCCGTGCAACGCAACAAGGCGGTGGTCGGGCAGAACGCCTTCGCGCACGAGTCCGGCATCCACCAGCACGGCATGCTCAAGCATCGCGGCACCTACGAGATCATGGCGCCCGAGGACGTCGGCTGGGCGCAGTCGCAGATGGTGATGGGCCGCCACAGCGGTCGCGCCGCACTGAACGATCGGCTGCAGGCATTGGGCTTCGCGCTGGAGGAAGCGCAGCTCAACTCGGTCTTCGCCGCCTTCAAGACCCTGGCCGAGAAGAAGCGCGAAGTGTTCGACGCGGACCTGGAAGCCCTGGTGCTGGGGGCCGATGCGCGCGTCGCGCGCGGCCATCGCCTGGCGCGCCTGCACGTGAGCACCGGCGTCGCGCAGGACAGCCTGCCGACCGCCAGCGTGCAACTGGTCGATGCCGACGGCACCACGGTCAGCGAAGCGGCGATCGGCGACGGTCCCGTGCATGCGCTGTTTGCGGCGCTGGCGCGCGCCACGTCGCTGGAACTGGATATCGAGAGCTACCAGGTTTCCAGCGTCACCACCGGCGACGACGCGCAGGGCCAGGCCAGCATCACCGCGCGCGTCGACGGGCGTGAGCTGACCGGCTCGGGCACCAGCACCGACATCCTCGAAGCGAGCGCGCTGGCCTGGCTTGATATCGCCAACCGGGTATTGCGTACGCGGCAACCGGCGCGGGTGGCGGCGATGGCGTAGCTGCTCCTTGCCTGTGCCTCGCCCCTCTCGATGGGATCAAAACAAACCGAAGCAGAAGCAGAGCCCAATGACCCCGACCACACCGCGAACCCTGTTCGACAAACTCTGGGACGCCCACGTCGTCGCGCCTGAAAGCGATTCGGCGCCGGCGGTCCTGTACATCGACCTGCACCTGATCCACGAAGTCACCTCGCCGCAAGCCTTCGCTGAACTCGACGCACGCGGCTTGCCGGTGCGCCGTGCGGAACGCACCAAGGGCACGCTCGATCACTCGACGCCGACACTGCCTCCCGACGAAGACGGACAGCGCCCCTACGTCAACGCCGATGCTCGCGCGCAGGTCGAGAAACTGCGGGATAACTGCACTCGCTTCGGGGTCGAGCTGTTCGACTACGACAGCCCGCAGCGCGGCATCGTGCACGTGATGGGACCGGAACTTGGCCTGACCCAGCCGGGCCAGACCATCGTCTGCGGCGACAGCCACACCGCCACGCACGGCGCGTTCGGCGCACTGGCCTTCGGCATCGGCACCAGCGAGGTCGGCCACGTGCTGGCCACGCAATGCCTGCTGCAGCGCAAGCCCAAGACGCTGGCGATCACCGTCGACGGCGAGCTGGCGCCGGGCGTCGGCGCCAAGGACCTGATCCTGCACCTCATCGGCGTGATCGGCGTCAACGGCGGCACCGGCCATGTCATCGAGTATCGCGGCTCGGCCATCCGCTCCCTGTCGATGGAACAGCGCATGACGGTGTGCAACATGTCGATCGAGGCCGGCGCGCGCGCGGGCCTGATCGCGCCGGACGACACCACGTTCGATTACCTGCTTGGCAAGCCACGTGCGCCGCAGGGAGAGGAGTTCGAACAGGCCGTCGCGCAATGGCGACGTTTGCATTCCGACGAGGGCGCGAGGTTCGACCGCGAGGTCCGCATCGATGCGCGCGACATCCGGCCCACCATCACCTGGGGTACGCATCCCGGGCAGGTGGCGGCGATCGTCGCGCACGTTCCCGACGACGCCGACAGCGACGAGGCCAAGGCGCGCGACTACATGGGCTGGGAGCCGGGCGCGGCGCTGGCCGGACGCCCGGTCGACGTCGTGTTCGTCGGCAGTTGCACCAACTCACGGCTGTCGGACCTGCGCGAAGCCGCGCGCGTACTACACGGGCGACGGGTGCATCCGCGCGTGCGCATGCTGGTCGTGCCGGGCTCGGAGCAGGTCAAGCGCGACGCCGAAGCCGAGGGCATCCACCGCATCGTGCGCGACGCCGGCGCGGAATGGCGCGAGCCCGGCTGTTCGATGTGCATTGCCATGAACGGCGACATCGTCGGGCCGGGGCAATTGGTCGTGTCCACCAGCAATCGCAACTTTGAAGGACGACAGGGCAAAGGCGCGCGCACGGTGCTGGCCTCGCCGCTGACCGCCGCCGCCTGCGCGGTGGCCGGAGAGATCACCGATCCGCGGCCGTATCTCACCACGGCTCCGGCGGACCTGCCCGAGCTCGATGCACTGGAGGTCGCGTGATGCATGCCGCTTCCACTGCTTCGGATCGTCATCCCCGCGAAGGTGGGGATCCATCGATCCACACGCGGAAGGCAACCAATCCCGTCGTAGCCATTGTGGATTCCCGTCTTCGCGGGAATGACGACGCCTCAACTTCCCCGGAGTCTTGCTGATGCGTCCCTTCACCGAACTCACTTCGCGCACCGTCGTATTGCGCGAACGCAACATCGACACCGACCAGATCATCCCCGCGCGCTTTCTCACCACCACCGAACGCAAGGGCTTGGGCAAGCACGCGTTCAATGACTGGCGCACTCTGGCCGACGGTTCGCCGGATCCGGAGTTTCCGTTCAACCGGCCGGAAAGCATCGGCGCCAGGATCCTGGTGGCCGGCCGCAATTTCGGCTGCGGTTCCTCGCGCGAGCATGCTCCCTGGGCGCTGACCGATCTCGGACTCCGCGCGGTGATCAGCGCCGAGATCGCCGACATCTTCCGCAGCAACGCGCTGAAGAACGGCCTGCTTCCGATCGTGCTGGACGAGGTCGTCGTAGACGAACTGCTCGATCGTCCCGGCATCGAACTGCGCATCGACGTTGCCAGCCGCAGCGTGATCCTGCCAGGCGGCACCCGCGTGAGGTTCCCGCTCGACCCCTTCGCCCAGACCTGCCTGCTCGAAGGCGTCGACCAGCTCGGCTATCTGCTCAAACAACAACCCGCCATCCAACGTTACGAGGAGTCGCTTTATGGGAGCCGGCGCCATGCATGCTGAGATCGTCGTTCTGCCGGGCGACGGCATCGGCCCGGAAGTCACTGCCGCCGCCGTCGAAGTGCTGCGCGCCGTCGGCCGCCGCTATGGCCACGAGTTCCGGTTCGTGGAGAAACCGATCGGCGGCGCCGCGATCGACGCCACCGGCGAACCGCTGCCGGCCGACACGCTTGCCGCCGCGCAGCGCGCCGATGCGGTTTTGCTCGGCGCCGTCGGTGGACCCAAGTGGTCCGATCCGAAGGCCACCGTGCGGCCCGAACAGGGACTGCTGGCGATCCGCAAGGCGCTGGGCTTGTATGCCAACCTGCGCCCGGTGAAACCGCACGCCGCCGCACTCGGCGCGTCGCCGATCAAACCGCACCTGCTGACCGGCGTCGACCTGATCGTAGTGCGCGAACTCACCGGCGGCATCTACTTCGGCCAGAAGCAACGCACGGCCGACTCCGCCAGCGACCTGTGCGAGTACAGCGTCGCGGAGATCGAGCGTGTGGTTCGCCGCGCCTGCACGCTGGCGCGCGGCCTTCGCGGGCGGGTCACCTCGGTCGACAAGGCCAACGTATTGGAGACATCGCGCCTGTGGCGGGAAGTCGCCACGCGAGTGGCGCGCGACGAGTTTCCCGACATCACGCTCGAGCATCAACTCGTCGACTCGATGGCAATGCACCTGCTGGCCAAACCGCGCGAGTACGACGTGATCGTCACCGAGAATATGTTCGGCGACATCCTCACCGACGAGGCCTCGATGCTGGCCGGCTCGCTCGGCTTGCTGCCGTCGGCGTCACTGGGGTCCAGCGGCGCGCATGGCAACGCCAAGGACAGCCACCAGAAAGTCATCGGCCTGTACGAACCCATCCACGGCTCCGCACCCGACATCGCCGGCCGCGGGATCGCCAATCCTTACGCCACCATCCTCAGTGCGGCCATGTTGCTGCGGCACTCGCTTGGGCTGGAGGATGAAGCCAAGTGCGTCGAGAAAGCGGTCAGCGGCGCGCTCGACGCGGGAATCTTCACGGCCGACCTGGCACCGGACGGTCATGGCGTCGGAACGCGTGCGGCGACGGCTGCGGTGCTGGAACAATTGCAGGCGGAGTGCGGCGTGGTCGAGATGCGGGACTGAAAGATCCGGAGAAACAGGAAGGGCGCCCTGCGGCGCCCTTTCTGTTTGTTGCGGGCAGACAGTCCCGTCACGCCGTCTCCGGCGCCTTCACCCGGAACCACGCCGCATACAGCGCCGGCAGGAACAGCAGCGTCAGGAACGTGGCGACCGTCAGGCCGCCCATGATCGCCACCGCCATCGGCCCGAAGAACGCGCTGCGCGACAGCGGGATCATCGCCAGGATCGCCGCCAGCGCGGTCAGCACGATCGGGCGGAAGCGGCGCACCGTGGCCTCGACTATCGCCTGCCACGGCGCGGCGCCCTCGCCGATGTCGTGCTCGATCTGGTCTACCAGAATCACCGAGTTGCGCATGATCATGCCTGCCAGCGCGATCGTGCCGAGCATCGCGACGAAGCCGAACGGCACGCGGAACACCAGCAGGAACAGCGTCACGCCGATCAATCCCAGCGGCGCGGTCAGCAGCACCATGATGCTGCGCGTGAAGCTGCGCAGCTGCAGCATCAGGAGCGTGAACACCACGAACAGGAACAGCGGCATGCCGGCAGCGATCGACTTCTCGCCGCGCGCCGAGTCCTCGACGCTGCCGCCCACATCGATCGAGTAGCCGTACGGCAGCTTGGCGCGCAACTCGTCCAGCGTCGGCGAGATCTGCGCGGTCACCGTCGCCGGCTGCGTGCCGTCGTAGATGTCGGCGCGCACGGTCATCGTCGGCGCGCGGTCGCGATGCCAGATGATGCCCTCCTCGAAGCCGTAGTCGAGCGTGGCGATCTGGGTCAGCGGGACGCTGCGGCCGCTTTCGGTGGGCACCATCAGGCTGCCGAGCATGTCCAGCCGCAGGCGTTCCTCGGCCGGGCCCCGCAGCAGCATCTCGATCAACTCGTTGCCTTCGCGGTAGGTGCTGATGTGCGAGCCGGACAGCGAGCTGGACAGGAACTGCGACAGCCGCGCCGAACTGACGCCCAGCGCGCGGGCGCGTTCCTGGTCGACCGTCAGGCGCACGACCTTGTTGGGCTCGTCCCAATCCAGGTTGACGTTGGCGACATGCGGATTCTCGCGGAACTTCGCTCGCACCTGGTAGGCGATCTCGCGCACCCGCTCGATGTGCTCGCCGGACACACGGAACTGCACTGGATAGCCGACCGGCGGTCCGTTCTCCAGGCGCGTCACGCGCATCTGCAATTCGGGGAAGCGCGGAAACACGTCCTTGATCAGCCAGCTGCGGATTTCCTCGCGGGCGTGAACGTCCTTGGGCGTCAGCACGAACTGCGAGAAGTTGGCCGCAGGCAGTTGCTGGTCGAGCGGCAGGTAGTAGCGCGGTGAGCCAGTACCGACATAGGCGACGAAGCTCTTCAGATCCTTGCGCTGCGCGAGGATCTTTTCCAGTCGTTGCGCCTGCGTGGTCGTGGCGCGCAGCGAACTGCCTTCGGCAAGTTCGATGTCGACCATCAGTTCCGGCCGTGTCGAATCCGGGAAGAACTGCTGCGGCACGAAGCGGAACAGGAAGACCGATGCGACGAACGCGGCGGCAGTGACGCCGATCACCAGCCAGCGCCGGCGCACGCAGAATGTCACCCAGGCGCGGAACCGGGTGTAGAAGCGGCTCGCGTACGGGTCGTGGACATGCCCGTCGATCGGCGCCTTGGGCATCAGGACGTCGCGCAGCGCCGGGAGGCCGTTGGCCAGCCGCACACGGAAGTCATGCCAGCGTGCCGACAGCGAGCCCGGCTTCGGCGGCTTGGCCGCATGCCCGTAGTCGGGAAGCAGCTTGTCGCCCAGGTAGGGAATAAACGCCACCGCGGCGATCCACGACACCATCAGCGCGATGGTCACCACCTCGAACAGCGAGCGCGTGTATTCGCCGGTGCTCGACTTGGCAGTGGCGATCGGCAGGAACCCGGCGGCGGTGATCAGCGTGCCGGTCAGCATCGGGAACGCCGTGCTGTCCCAGGCGAACGCGGCGGCCTTCAGGCGACTGAAGCCCTGCTCCATCTTGATGGCCATCATCTCCACCGCGATGATCGCGTCGTCGACCAGCAGACCCAGCGCCAGCACCAGCGCGCCCAGCGAGATCTTGTGCAGGCCGACGCCGAAGAACGACATCACCGCGAAGGTCATCGCCAGCACCAGCGGAATCGACAGCGCCACCACCAGGCCGGTGCGCAGTCCCAGCGAGAAGAAGCTCACCAGCAGCACGATCGCGACGGCTTCGGTCAGCACGCGGATGAACTCGCCCACGGACTCCTCCACCGCCGCAGGCTGGTCGGCGACCTTGCGCAGCTGCATGCCGGCCGGCAGCGACTTCTGCAGGTTGGCGAACTCGACCTCCAGCGTCTTGCCAAGCTTCAGGATGTCGCCGTCCTCCTTCATGGCCACGCCGATGCCGATCGCATCCTCGCCCATGAAGCGCATGCGCGGCGCCGGCGGATCGGCGAAGCCGCGGCGCACGTCGGCAACGTCGGCCAGGCGGAAGGTACGGTCGCCGACGCGGATCGGGAACTCGCGGATCTGATCGACCGAGGCGAACTTGCCGCCGACGCGCAGCGGCACGCGCGTGCTGCCGGTCTCGAAGAAACCGGCCGGCACCATCGCGTTCTGCTCGTCCAGGGCCCGCTGCACCGCGGAGGCGGGCACGCCGAGCGTGGCCAGCTTGACGTTGGACAGCTCGACCCAGACCTTCTCGTCCTGCACGCCGAACAGCTCGATCTTGCCGACGTCTGGCTGCTTCTGCAGCGCCAATTGCACGCGCTCGGCGTAGTCCTTCAGCACTGCATAGTCGAAGCCCTTGCCGGTCAGGGCATAGATGTTGCCGAAGGTGTCGCCGAACTCGTCATTGAAGAACGGACCGACAACATCGCCCGGCAGCGTCGGCTGGATGTCGCCGACCTTCTTGCGCACCTGGTACCACAGCGGCGGGATGTCCTTGGAGCGCAGCGAGTCCTTGGCCACGAACATCACCTGCGACTCGCCGGCGCGCGAGTACGAGCGGATGAACTCGTACTGGCCGGTTTCCATCAGCTTCTTTTCGATGCGCTCGGTGACCTGGCGCGAGACCTCCTCGGCGGTGGCGCCCGGCCACAGCGTGCGGATGACCATCACCTTGAAGGTGAAGGCCGGGTCCTCGCTGCGGCCCAGCCGCAGGTACGAAAACGCGCCGGCGATGGCCATCACCAGCATCGCGTAGACGATCAGGCTGCGATGGCGCAGCGCCCATTCGGAGAGGTTGAAGCGCATCTGGGTTGCCTATGTTGGGTCACCCTTTCCCGCGCACGGGAGAGGGATTGCTCCGCTATCCGATCCTGGCGCGTCGCCCCCTTCCCGCTCTCTTCCCCGCAAGCGAGGGAAGGACGAAGGTGCCGTGCGGGCGTCGCGTCTATCGTTTTGTGGGGCGCATCCTTGCTGCCGACATCTTTCAGTTCGGTTTTACGGGGCGGTTGTCCCGATCGACCGGCGTTACCTTCTGCCCCTCGCGCAACAGATGGCCGCCCGCGGCGACCACCCACGCGTCCGGCGACAGGCCGCTCTTCACCGGCACGCGATCCTCGCCGAAGGGGCCGGTCTGTATCGGCACCAGCTTGGCGGTGGACGTCTTCGCATCGATCACGAATACCGCGCTGCGGTCGCCGGCGCGCTGCAGCGCCGCCAGCGGAACGCTCAGCGCCCCGTTGCCGTTGCCGGCCAGGTAGACGCGCGCGCTCTGGCCGAGCTCGATCGCGCCGGCAGGCGCGTCCACGCTGACACGCGCCGCGTAGGTGCGCGACGCGGGATCGGCGGCCGGCGAGATCTCGCGGATGCGGCCGGCCCAGCGCTTGCCCGGCTGCGACCAGGCTTCCACCAGCACCGGCTGCCCGGGCTTGATGGCGGCGATCATGCCCTCGGGCAGCGCGAACGCGATCTCGCGCACGCCATCGGCGGCCAGCGAGAACACGGTCTGTCCGGCGGCCACCACTTGGCCGGATTCGGCATTGCGCGTGGCGATCACGCCGTCGCGGGGCGCGCGCAACTGCGAATAGGCGGCCTGGTTGCGGGCGACTTCGAGATTGGCGCGGGCGGCATTGACCTGTCCCTGTGCCGCCTCTGCGGCGGCGTTCTGAGCGTCCAACGTGGAGCGGCTGACGAGCTGGTCCTTGGCGAGTTTGTCGAAGCGGGCCTGATCGGCGCGTGCGCTGGCCAGTTCGGCCTGCGCCGCAATCAGTTGCGCCTGCGCCGCGCGCGCCTGCGCCTCCAGGTCGCCGGGATCCAGTACGGCCAGCACCTGTCCGGTGCGCACGTGTTCGCCGACGTCCACCTTGCGCTCCACCACTTTGCCGGCGACCCGGAACGACAGCAGGCTTTCCTCGCGTGCCCGGACTTCGCCGGCAAAGGCGGTGGCGGTATGCGTGGATGCGGTGGGATGCGCCACCAACACCGGCCGGGCGGCCTCGTCGGGGGCGGCCTCGCGGCTGCAGGCCGCGAGCAGCGCCACGGTCACGGCCAGCACGATCAGCGGCAACAGGCGCTCTGACTGGCCCTTGGGCGGACTCGATGCCGGCGCGGCGGGAAAGGCAGCGGCGGGGGGACGGCTGCGCATTTGCGGGTGACCTCAGGGTGAATTAATGTACCTGGCAGTACTGTATAAATATCAAACCCGTTAGTCTAGTATTACCTTATGACCGCCTCGCGTAAGCCCGCCGTTTCCAAGACCGCTGTCACGCCGCGGGCAGCCGGCCCGGGGCGGCCGAAGGATCTGAGCAAGCGCGCGGCCATCCTGGAAGCGGCCAAGCGGATGTTCATCCAACTGGGATTCGACGGCGTCAGCATGGACCAGATCGCCGCCGAGGCCGGGGTCTCCAAGCTCACCGTCTATAGCCACTTTGGCGACAAGGACACCCTGTTTGTCGCCGCAGTGGAGTCGCACTGCGACACCTCGCTGCCTTCCTCGCTGTTCGAGCCCTCGCCGACCACGCCGCTTCGCGACCGGCTGATGGCCATCGCGCGGGCATTCTTCGCGATGATCAGTTCGCCCGAGTCCATCGCTGGGCACCGCATGCTGTGCACGCCGCAGATGGCGGCCTCGCCTTTGCCGAAGCTGTTCTGGGAAGCGGGGCCGGTGCGCGTCCAGGGCGATTTCGCCGCGCTGCTGCGGCGCCGGGTCGCCGCCGGAGACCTCGACATACCCGACGTGCAGCGGGCCGCCTCGCAGTTTTTCGCCCTGCTCAAGGGCGAGCCGCACGACTTCCTGATATTCGGCTGCGCCCAGCCGGACGAGATCGACGTCGAGAAACACTTGGCCGCCACGGTCGACCTGTTTCTGCGCGCATACGCCGTCCGGAGGTGACCGCGCGATGCCCGCTGCCGTGAGTCTTGGTTACTTCCGGCACTCAGTCGCGGCCGCACCGGCCGGCGATCCTTGGCGCCGGCTGTTGCCCCCGCCCGGTAGAATGCGCGTTTCCCCGCGCATGCCAGAGAACGAGATGAGCACCACGATCGATTACGCCAAAGCCCGTGAACTGATGGTCGAACAGCAGGTTCGGCCGTGGGACGTGCTCGATCCGCGCGTGCTCGACGTCCTGGCCGCGATGCCGCGCGAGGAATTCGTCGCGCCGGCCCATCGCAACCTGGCCTATACCGACATCTCCCTGCCGCTGGCGCATGGCGAATACATGATGAAGCCCGTCATGGAAGGTCGCACCCTGCAGTCGCTGGCGCTGGACCCGACCGACGACGTGCTGGAGATCGGCACCGGCAGTGGCTTCCTGACCGCCTGCATGGGCCGCCTTGCCCGCGAGGTGGTGAGCCTGGAGCGCCATGCCGACCTCGCCGACGCGGCACGTGCCCGGCTGGTCGCGCAGCACGTCGACAACGCCCAGGTGATCACCACCGACGCCTTCGCCTACGCGCCGGACCGCAAGTTCGGCGTCGTCTGCGTGACCGGCGCGGTCGATGCCATCCCGTCGCGGTTCACTGACTGGCTGGCGCCGGGCGGACGCCTGTTCGTCGTCCGCGGCCGCTCGCCGGCGATGGAAGCCGTTCTCCTACGCAACGAAGTCAACGCTCCGCGCATCCAATCGTTGTTCGAAACCGATTTGCCGTATCTCGCCGGCGCCGCTCCCGCGCCGACCTTTGAGTTTTAAGGACAAGGACCCCGCATGATCCGCCGCCCCATCGTTCTCGCACTGGCTCTCGCCCTGCTGCCGGCCGCCGCCTCCGCGGAAGACCTGCTGCAGACCTACGAACTGGCACGAAGCAGCGATCCGCTCTTGTCGGCCGCCGAATCCGGCCGCCTGGTGACCAAGGAAGGGGCGGTGCAGGCGCGCGCCGCGATGCTGCCGCAGATCGACGGCTCGGCATCCTTCACGCGCAACCGCAGCTTTAGCCGCGGCGACGCCGTCACCAATCCCGACGGCACGATCAGCATCGGCAACACCGAAACGGACACCAGCACCCGCGGCAGCGAGGTGCGGCTGAGCCAGATGATCTACGACCACAGCAACATCACGCGCCTGCAGAGCCAGAAGGCGCTGAGCGCGGCCAGCGACTTCCAGCTCGAAGCCGCCGGCGATGACCTGATCACCCGCACCTCGACCGCCTACTTCAACGTGCTGATCGCGCTGGAGTCGCTGGCGGCGGCCGAAGCGGCCGAGACCGCCCTGAAGAAGCAGTTCGACTACGCCTCCAAGCGCCTGGAAGTCGGCCTGGCGCCGATCACCGACGTGCATGAAGCGCGCGCCCAGTACGACAGCTCGCGCGCCAACACCATCCTGGCCCGCAACGCGGTCGAGGATTCGTACCAGGCGCTGGTCGAACTGACCGGCCAACCGGTGCACACGCTCAAGGCGCTGCCCAAGGACTTCCAGCCGAACCTGCCGCAATCGCGCGACGCCGAAGGCTGGGTGCAGGAAGCCATCGCCAACAACCCTGCGCTGCGTGCCAAGGAACTGCAGGTCGAATCGGCCGCCAAGGACGTGCAGACCGCGCGCGCCGGCCATTACCCGACCCTGTACCTCAACGGCAGCTACGGCGACAGCACCACCTGGGGTGATCGCACCAGCAACCTGATCGCGGGTTCGCGCGAGCTCGACAGCCGCGAGTTCGGCCCCGCCCTGGGTGTCACGCTGTCGGTGCCGATCTTCTCAGGCGGCGCCACGCAGTCGGGCGTGCGCCAGGCCATCGCCCTGCGCGACGTCGCCAGCGACGAACTTGAGCAGCAGAAGCGGTCCCTGGTTCGCAACACCCGCAACGCCTACCAGACCCTGGTCGCCAGCGTCAGCGAAGTCGAGGCACGCCGCCTGGCGCTGGTCTCCGCGCAGAGTGCCTACGACGCTTCGCAGGTCGGCCTGGAAGTCGGCACGCGTACCGTGCTCGACGTGCTGCAGAACCAGCGCAACCTGTTCGCCGCGCAGCTCGAGTACGCCCGTGCGCGCTACCGCCACCTGCAGGCCCGCCTGGTGCTGGAGCAGGCCGCCGGCACGCTCGATGTCGACGACGTGCAGGACATCAACCGCCTGCTCACCGTCGATGCCGTGGGGCAGGTCGCCCTTACCGACATCAGGGGCTGACGTGCGACGGGGCTAACCCCCTCGGTCTCAAAAAAACCGCCGATGACCTCGGCGGTTTTTTTATGCCTGCGCCGCGTGGGCACTGGCCATCGTCGTCAAACGGTTGCGACGGACGGCAACGCCGGCTGCAGCAGGTCCAGGGTCCGCGCCAGCGCGCCACGGCCGGTTTCCACCAGCTCGCGGCCGCTGGCCGCCATGCGCTCGCGCTGCGCAGGATCGGCCAGCAACTCCGACAAGGCGGCTTCCACGGCATCGGCATCCGCACCGATCCGCAATGCGCCCGCGGCATCGAGCCGCTCGGCGATCTCGACGAAGTTGTGCAGGTGCGGTCCGGTCACGATGGCAGTGCCGGTCGCGGCCGGCTCCAGCAGGTTGTGGCCGCCGATGGGCTGCAGGCTGCCGCCGACGAAGGCGACATCGGCGCAGGCATAGAAGCTCATCAGCTCGCCGAGCGTGTCGATCACGAACACCGCGTCGTCCGGCTGCGGCCAGCGCGCCTGCGAACGGGTCGACACGCGCCAGCCCTGTCCGCGCGCCTGCTCGGTGACGGCGCGGAAGCGTTCGGGGTGCCGCGGCGCCCACAACAGCAGCAGTCCCGGGAACCGGGCGCGCAAGCGGCGATGCATCGCCAGTACGGCGGCTTCCTCGTCCTCGTGCGTGCTGGCCGCGATCCATACCGGGTTACCGCCGCAATGCTGCCGGCATTCGCCGGCAAATGCGGATAACCCCTCGGGCACGGCGACGTCGAACTTGAGGTTGCCGGCGACCTCGATCTGCCCGTCGCGCGCGCCCAGCCGGATGAAGCGCTGGCCGTCGGCCTGCGATTGCGCGGCGACGGTGTGCACCGTACGCAGGGCGCGACCGACCAGCGGGGCCAGCACGCGATAGCCCCGCAGGGAGCGCTCCGACAGGCGGGCGTTGAGGATGTAGACCGGAATGCTGCGTTCGCGGCAACCGAACATCAGGCTGGGCCACAGCTCGGTTTCCATGATCAGGGCCGTGCACGGACGGTAGTGATCGAGAAAACGCCCCACCGCACCCGGCAGGTCGTAGGGAAGATAGACGTGTTCGACACCGTCACCCCACAGCGCGCGCACCCGCTCGGAGCCGGTCGGTGTGATCGTGGTGACCAGCAGTCGCAGGTCGGGGCGGCTGCGTCGCAGCGCGTTCACCAGCGGCACCGCCGCGTTGACCTCGCCTACGGAAACCGCATGCACCCACAGCGTCCGGGCCGTACGGTCGTCGCGATAGACCGCGTAACGCTCCGGCCAGCGCTGGAAGTAGGCGGGCTGCCGCAAGCCGCGCCAGATCAGGTGATAGACCGTGATCGGCGCCAACAGGTAGAGCGCCGCCGAGTACAGGCCGCGCAACAGGCGCTCGAAAGGGTCCGTCGGCATCGCGGTAAGCATAACCAAGCGCACGCGATCCGGGCAGTC
Organism: Lysobacter niastensis; assembly: GCF_031457115.1. Classification (GTDB taxonomy): domain Bacteria; phylum Pseudomonadota; class Gammaproteobacteria; order Xanthomonadales; family Xanthomonadaceae; genus Lysobacter_J; species Lysobacter_J niastensis_A. The sequence continues at coordinate 760,247 of NZ_JAVDVY010000001.1, read as the reverse complement.
ATCGCAGGCACGACGCTAGAATCACGCGCATGTCATCGCCCTCCCCTGCAACCACCGCCCCGCCACCGCCGCTGGGCCCACGTTACTGGCCCCAGTGGCTCGGCCTGGGCGTGATGTGCGCGGGTGCGCGGCTGCCCTGGGGCCTGCAGCGCCTGATCGGAAGCGGCATCGGCGCCTTGGCCCGGCTGCTGGCGGGCGAACGCCGCCGCGCCGCCACCATCAACCTGGCCTTGTGCTTCCCGGAGAAGTCGCAGGCCGAGCGCGACCAGCTGCTGCGCGCGAGCTTTCGCGACCTGGGCATCGGGCTGTTCGAATTCGCCCGCGCATGGTGGGGTTCGGCCGCGCCGATGCGACGCACCGTGCGCATCGAGGGCTTGGAGCACATCGCGCCGCTGCGCGCCCAGGGCCGCGGAGTGTTGCTGGTATCCGGGCACTTCATGACGCTGGAGATGTGTGGGCGCCTGATGTGCGACCACATCCCGCTGGCCGGCATGTACCGCCGTCATCGCAACCCGGTGATGGAATGGGCGGTCAAGCGCGGCCGCCTGCGCTACGCCAGCGCGATGTTCACCAACGAGGATATCCGCCCGGCGATGCGCCACCTCAAGCAGGGCGGGCTGCTGTGGTATGCGCCGGACCAGGACATGCGCGGCAAGGACACGGTGTTCGCGCCGTTCTTCGGCGTGCCGGCCGCGACCATCACCGCCACCCACCAGTTCGCGCGGCTCAGCGGCTGCGCGGTGATGCCGTTCTTCCATCGTCGCGAAGGCGCGCACTACGTGTTGCGGCTGGGCCCGCCGCTGCAGGACTTCCCGTCCACGGATGCGACCTACGACAGCAGCCGCGTCAACGCATCGATCGAGGCGATGGTGCGCGAGGCGCCGACGCAGTACCTGTGGATCCACCGCCGCTTCAAGCGCCGACCTCCCGGCCAGACCTCGCCCTATCGCAAGGACGCTGCGGCCGCGGCTCCCTAGTCGGCGGCCTGCGACTCGGTATCGCGCGCCAGCAGGCTGCCCGCGTACAACGCCGCCAGCAACAGCGTAAGCCCGCCCCAGAACGTCGAATAGAACGCCAGGTGGGTGTTGAACGGGAACACCGTCACCACCAGCGCCAGCATCGCCGGACGCGCGCGCTCGCGGGCTTGTTCTCCGGCAAACCGCCACGCGCGCCAGGCCAGCGCTATGCCGGCCAGCCATAGCAGGATGCCGAACAGGCCGGTTTCGCTGAGCACTTCCAGCACCAGTTGATGCGCGTGCAACGCCGGACCCTCACCCCAGGCGGCGATGTGTCCGACGCCCGGATCGCAAGCTGGGAACGCCTCGCGGAAACCGCGCGCGCCAACTCCGTTGATCGGATGCGTTCGCGCCATGCACAGCGCCGCGCTCCAGATGCGCGTGCGCCCGGACAGGGCACTGTCGAAGCCCTCCTGGCTGGCGGACAGCGCATGCGCCGTGCGGGCGACGCGATCGTGCACCTGCGGCGAGGCGTAATACAGCCCAACGGCCGTGATCGCGCCAAAGGCGAAGACGATCGTCAGCTTCCTCCACCCCAGCAGACGCCAACCGGACAACAGCAGCACCAGGGCATAGGTGATCCACGACGCGCGCGAACCCGCCAGCAACACGACCAGGCCGACAGCGCCGGCGGCCACCAGCCAGCCCGCGGTGGCGAAACGACGGCCCGCGGCGTACAGCGCGAACGGCGACAGGCTGGCGATCACCTGCCCCAACTTGAGGTTGCACGGTCCCAATATGCCGCTGAGGCGATCCACGCCGGACACTTCCTCCGGGCTGCACATGCCATGTCCGCTGATCGAGTGCTTCAGCCCGTCGATGGCGGAGAACAGCGGACTGCTGCCGCTCATCGCCTGCATCAACGCGTCGATGGTCCAGACCGCGACGATCACCGCCAAGCCGCCGAACGTGATGCGTCGGCCGCGCGGGTCGGCCACCGCCAGCGCCACCAGCCACAGGAACGGCAGGTAACGCAGGTCCACTACGGCTTCGCGCAGCGCGCGCGCCGGATCGATGGCATCCACCGCCGATACCAGTTCCGGCAGCCAATATGCGCAGAACAGCACCGTGGTCAGTGCCCAGGCCGGCCCCGTCAGCAACGCGGTGCCACCGCGGAAACGCGTCGCCACCAGCTTGATGATCGCCGCCAGCGCGCCGAGCACGAGCACGCCTTCGGCATAGCCGGGCGCGGGCCACAAGGCGACGTAGGCCAGGATCCATACAGGCGCCCAGCGCCAGCCCGACGGCGTGGCCGGTGTGGCGGAGGTCGGATCAGTCGCGCTCATCGATGAGTTCGGCATAGACGGCAAGCGTGGCTTCCTGCATGGCGCTCAGAGTGTAGGGAATCGTAGCCGGTGGCGATGGCGGGTGGGCCAGCAATTCACGTGCGATGTGATGCAGTTGTGCGGCATCAAAGGGCGTCGCCGCGCCGGCAGGCTGCATTTCATCGAGCAGCTCGCCCACGCCGCCGTGGCGCCAGCCCAGCACCGGTCGCCCGACCGACAGCGCCTCCAGCACCGTGCGGCCGAACGATTCGGGCTTGCGAGACACCTGCAGGACCAGATCGGATGCGGCATAGGCCCGCGCGATCTCGTCGGTGGCCGGCGTGAATGCAACCGAATCTGCGAATCCGCCCGATCGCGCCTCGCGTTCGAGTTCTGCGATGTACTGTTCGCGTCCGCGCTCGCGTGCTCCCGGCAACCACAGGCGCGCATCGAGTCCATCGCCCCGCAGCTTTCCAAGCAGCGCCAGGGCATCGGCATGTCCCTTCAGGCGCGTGCCTCGCCCCGGCAACAACAGCAGCGGCCCTTCGCCGCCGAGCGCCGGATGCAATGCAGCGGCCCAGCCACGCGCCGCCGCATCCGGGTTCGCCGCACGCGGGAATGCCGTCGTGTCGATGCCACGGGGAATCACCCGCAGTTTCGACGGATCGGTGTCGGGATAATGTCGCAGCACGTAGTCGCGCACGCTGCGCGACACGCAGATCACGCGTTCGCCCCGAGCCATGACTGCGCTGTAGCGTGAGGGGGAATTGAGGCCGTGCACGGTGGTGACCAGCCGCGGATGCTGCGGCGCTGCCATCCCGCGCAGGGCCAGCGCGCCGATCCAGGCCGGCAGGCGCGAGCGCGCATGGACGATGTCGGCGTGCTCGCGCGCCAGCAGCGCACGCAGCGTACGCACGTGGCGCAGCGTCAGCAGCGATTTGCGACCGATGTCGAGCGTGACGTGTTCGGCGCCCATCGCCTGCAGCCGCGGCACCAGGCGGCCACCGGCGGAAACCACGATCGCGCGATGTCCGGCCCCGACCAGCGCTTGGGCAATCTCCAGCGTGGAACGTTCGACTCCGCCGGATTCCAGTGCCGGCAGCAGTTGCACGACGGTCAGGGGCGCCCCGGTCATCCGACGCACACGCCTGTCACCGTCGTCGATCCCGGATCAGTCTTCGAGGACGAAATGCGAGCCGCAGTACGGGCACTGCACTTCGTGCTCGGTCTCGATCGGCATATAGACGCGCGGATGCGAGTTCCACAGCGCCATCGACGGCATCGGGCAGCTCAGCGGCAGGTCGCCGCGGTGCACGACATAGCGCTGCTCGGCATTGGCCTGGGTGGGATGGGCGTTGGCTGCGGTCATGATGCGTGGAGTGCGAAACGTGGAGCGCCATTGTAGGGCGGGCCCTTGCCCGCCGCATCCTTGATGCCCTGGCCGCATCGTTTCGGCTCGCCGAGGCCCGCCCTGCGCATCGCCCAGAGCCTGGCCGCGCCTTACGGGGGGAGGTCGAACAGCAGCACGTCGGCCTGGTGTTCGCCCTCTCCGTTCAGCCGCAGTGGGCCGGATTCGTCCTGGAACCCCAGCGCATCGCCGGCATGCAGGGTACGGCCATTGGCGAGGATCGTGCCCCTGGCCACGTGCAGCCAATACAGGCGGGACGGGTCCAGCACGTGGGCGGCGGTCTCGCGGGGATCAAGCCGGACGCTGCGCAGCCACGCGTCCTGGCGGATCGACAGGCTGCCGTCGCGTCCGTCCGGCGAAGCCAGCAGGTTCCAGCCGCGTGCATCGGCGGCAACCGCGTCGCGCTGGGCGTAAGCCGGCTGGTGGTTCAGCCGCGAGGGCTGGATCCAGATCTGAAGGAAATGCACCGGCTCGGTTTCAGAGCCGTTGTATTCACTGTGTTCCACGCCGTGGCCGGCGCTCATCCACTGCAGTTCGCCGGCGTGGATCACCCCGCCTCCGCCGCTGCTGTCCTTGTGCGCCAAACGGCCCTCCAGCACGTAGCTGAGGATTTCCATGTTGGCGTGCCGATGCGGCGGGAAACCCGCGCCGGGCTCGACGATGTCCTCGTTGATCACCCGCAGCGGACCGAAACCCATCCATGCCGGGTCGTAGTAACTGCCGAAGGAGAACGTGTGGCGGCTGTCGAGCCAGCCTTCCTGGACCAGGCCACGCGAGTGGGCGTTGCGTTCGATGATCATCGGCAAAGGTTAGCAGGCACGCCGCGAACGCTGCGCTCACGGCGGCCGCCTTTTCTGCGGATCGCGGGTCCGGGTCGGACCCGCGGTCTGTGCCGATGCTGCCGCGATTACTTGGCGTCGCCGGCCTTCGGGACCACCGCTTCGGTGGTGATGCGGATGGTGACGGTGTCGCTGACGTTCGGGGCGTACTTGTCGACGCCGAAATCGCTGCGCTTGATCGTGGTGGTGGCGTCGAAGCCGGCGGCAGCGCGCTTGGCCATCGGCTGCTCGCCGATCTTGTTGATGGTGGTGTCGAGCACGACCGGCTTGGTCACTCCGTGCACGGTCAGGTCGCCGAACACGCGCAGCTTCTTGTCGCCGGCGGCTTCGACCTTGGTGCTCTTGAAGGTGATGGTCGGGTACTTCTCTGCGTCGAAGAAATCGGCGCTGCGCAGGTGTTCGTCGAACTTGGCCACGCGCGTATCCAGGCCGGCCAGCGGAATGGTCACCTCGACCTTCGAAGTGCCGACGTGGTCCGGATCGTAGGTGATGAAACCGTCGACCTGGCCGAAGTTCGCGATCGGATTGGAGAAGCCGAAGTGATTCCAGCTGGCGACCACGCTGGTGTGGTTGGCGTCGATCTTGTAGGTGACGGGTGCAGCGAACGCGGCGGCGCTGGCGGAAGCCAGGACCACGGCGAGGGCAAGACGTTTGAACATCGGAAATCTCCGGGGGGGTTGATGGGGCGTACTTGAGTCGAGCGCTTATGCGTTACAGGACCTGCGCGGCCTCGTCGAACGACAGTCGCGGCGAACGCGGGAACAGCTTGGCCGGATCGCCATGGCCGAGGTTGATCAGGAAATTGGACTTGATGCGGGTGCCGCCGAAGAAGGCTTCGTCGACCATCGCGTTGTTGAAGCCCGACATCGGCCCGCAATCCAGGCCGACGGCACGCGCCGCCATCAGCACATACGCGCCCTGCAGGCTGCCGTTGCGCAGGGCCGCGGTTTCCAGCGCCGGCTCGGGCTTGCTGTCGAACCAGGATTTGGCGTCGGCATGCGGGAACAGGTACGGCAGCTTGTCGTAGAAGGCCATGTCGTAGCCCACGATCGCCGTCACCGGTGCCGCCAGCGTCTTGGCGTAGTTGCCCTCGTCCAGCGCCGGGGCCAGCCTGGCCTTGGCCTGCGGCGATTTCACGAACACCAGCCGCAGCGGCGACATGTTGGCGCTGGTCGGGCCCCACTTGGCCAGCTCGTACAGTCGGCGCAGGGTCTCGTCGCTGACCTCACCGCCCAGTTCGTTATGGGTGCGGGCGGTACGGAACAACTGGTCGAGGGCGGCGTCGGACAGGACTTGGGACATCGGAAGCTCCAGAAGGCACCGCAGTCATTCGCGGTCAGGTTGCAGAAGATGAGTGGCGGAAGTGTAGAGTCTGGCGTGGGCAGAACCGCCGACGACTTCGGAACGGATTAAGCACAAACGTGCAACAAAGCAGCCCTACTGCGAGCCATCCTGCCGCGAACCGCCCGGAGCGTGTCGCGCCGGCCGCCCAACCGGCGGCGGGAGCATGGACCGTGACCGATGGCCATGCCGGCAACCGTCGCCAGGCCGAGGCGCTCGCCAATGCGCTCGGGCTGGCGGCTCGCGAGTGGTCGCTGCAATCGCAAGCGCCGTGGCGCTGGCTGGCGCCGCGAAAGTTGCCGGGGGCGCGGCGCGCCTTCGGCGAGGAATTCGCCGCGGCATTGCCGCGTCCGCCCGCCGTGGCCATCGGATGTGGCCGCCAGGCCGCCCTGGCCACGCGCCTGTTGCGTGCCGGCGGTGCGCGGGCCGTGCAGATCCTCGACCCGCGCCTGTCCACGCACCACTGGGACCTGGTGATCGCGCCGCAGCACGACGGGCTCCGTGGCGACAACGTCATCACGATGTTCGGCAGCCTGCATCCGGTCGACGACCTGTGGCTGGCGGCAGCACGCCGCGAGTTCGCCGCATTCGCCGCCCTGCCCGCGCCACGCACGGCGCTGCTGATCGGTGGCCCCAGCGCGAATGCGCGCTTCGACGACGCGATGTTCGAAGCGCTGCTGGCCCAGGTCGAGCGGCTAATCCGCTACGAAGGCGGCAGCATTTTGGCCACCGCGTCGCGGCGCACACCGGCGACGGTTCGCGCGCGGCTGCGCGACCGCTTCGCGCAATTGCCCGGCGTGATGTGGTGTAGCGAAGCGGACGGAGCCAATCCCTACGCGGGACTGCTTGGCTGGGCCGACCGCATCGTCTGCACTGCCGACTCGGTCAACATGCTTTCCGAAGCGGCCGCGACACTGGCGCCGGTGTTGGTCGCGGGCGCCGAACGCATCGACGGACGGCCGCGGCATTTTCTGGACAGCCTGTACGGCCTGGGTCGTGTGCGCTTCTTCGATCTGGCGCAGGACGACGCCCTCGTCGCCGCTTCGGCGTTGCCCATGGATGTGATGCCACTGCGCGAAACCGCGCGCGTCGCCGCACTGGTGCAGGCCCGCCTGGACCTGCCCGGTTAAGACTCCTCGGCGAAATCCAGCCCCTGCGCCCGTGCGGACATGCGGATCGCGGCGCGCGCCGCGTCGATCCGCTCATCGCACGGAACCCGGCGCGGACGACGATCCAGCGTGCAGTCGAGCCCGCGCGCCAGCAGCAGCGCATGCGCATCGTGGAGGGACTCGGCCGTGGCCGCATCGATCTGCGCGGCCTCGCGTGCCGCCTCGATCAGCCCGGGCGTATTGCGCGGTAACAGCAGCGCGGGATTCACGTTCGATGCGCGCAACACCGCGGTCTGCATCAGGAACTCCAGGTCCACCAGTCCGCCCTCGCCCTGCTTGAGGTCGAAGGCCGCCGCGTCGCTGCGATCCAGTTCGGCGCGCATGCGGCGGCGCATCGACACGACATCGGCGTTGAGCGTGGAAATCTCGCGGGCGATGGACAGCGTCTGTGAGCGCACGCGTTCGAACTCCTCGCACAGCGACACGTCACCGGCGACGCCACGCGCGCGCACCAATGCCTGGTGTTCCCAGGTCCAGGCGCGGGTGCGCTGGTAATCGGTGAAGCTGGCCAGGCTCGATACCAGCAGGCCTTTTGCGCCGTCCGGCCGCAGCCGCACGTCGACATCGAACAGACGGCCCGCGCCGGTGACGGCGCCGAGCAGCGCCACGATCTTCTGCGCCAGGCGAGCGAACCACCGCGATGCCTCCAGTGGCCTCGCGCCGTCGGAGTGCGCGCCTTCGCCTTCAGGCGTGTCGTAAAGAAAGACCAGGTCGAGATCGGAGCCGAAGCCCAGTTCCTCCCCGCCGAGGCTGCCGTAACCGAGCACCGCGAAGCGGGCGCCGGGCACGCGTCCGTGCGCGGCCGCGACTTCCTGCTCGGCCAGCGCCAGCACGCGCATCACCACGCCGTCGGCCAGCCACGCCAACTGCTGCGCGCTTTCGACCGCCGGCTGGCGACCGTCGCGCACGGCCATGGCGATGCGAAAGCTCAGGGCCTGGCGTACTTCGTTCAGCGCCTGAAGCGTTGCCTCGGCATCGCCATCCTCTTCCTCGACCGACGTGCATGCGGCGATCAGCGCCTCGCGACCGGGCAACGGGCCCACCACGCGGACATCCAGAAGCTCATCGAGCAGCAGCGGATACGCCGCGAGCCGTTCGGCCAGCAGCGCGCTGCGCGACACCGCCTCGACCAGGCGCGCCAGCGCCGCGGGCTGCTCGTCCAGCAAGGCCAGGTAGGCGCTGCGCCGGAGGATGTTCTGCAACAGCGCGAGCAGCCGTCGCAGCGCGAGCATCGGTTCGGAAGACTGCGCGGCGGCGTTGAGCAGCGCAGGCAACACGCGATCCAGGCGCGTGCGCGCCTGGTCCGACAGCCCGCGCACGCCCGGGCTGCGCGCCAGGTCGCGCAGCAGGCCGTCGGCGGCCGAGGCCTCATCGAAGCCGGCCGCCGCAAGCACGGCGCTGTCGCCGCTGTCGGGCAACGCGCGCCAGTAGACGGTCAGCTCGTCCGCATCGGTGACGCGTCGGCGCGGCGCCAGCAGCGCCTCGAACTCTGCCGTGACTCGCCCGCGCTGGGTATCGAGCTCGTTGCGCAGCGATTCCCATCCGGAATACCCCAGCGCCACGGCGATGCGCGCGCGATCCTCGTCGCCCCCCGGCAACGCGTGTGTCTGCGCGTCGCGCAGCATCTGCAGGCGGTTTTCCAGGCCGCGCAGAAAACGATAGGCATCGGCCAGTTGCGTGCCCGCCTCCTCGCCGACGTGGTGAGCTTCCACCAGCGCCTGCAGCGTGGGCAGCAGCCGTCGCCCGCGCAGTGCCGGCTCGCGGCCGCCGCGTATCAGCTGCAGAGCCTGCGCAAGAAACTCGATCTCGCGAATACCGCCGGGACCCCGCTTGATGTCGTCCGCCAGTTCCTTGCGCGCGACTTCGGCGCTGATCGCCGCCTTCATCGCGCGCAAGCCATCGAGTGCGCCGTAATCGAGATAACGCCGATAGACGAACGGCCGCAGCATCTCGAGGAAGCGCTCGCCTGCCTCGATGTCGCCCGCCACCGGCCTCGCCTTCTGCCAGGCATAGCGCTCCCAGTCGCGGCCCTCATGCTGGAAGTACTGTTCCATCGCCGCGAACGACCAGGCCACGCGGCCGGCGTTGCCGTACGGACGCAGGCGCAGGTCGACGCGATGGCAGAAGCCATCGGCCGTCATCTCGTCGAGCAGCCGGGCCAGTTGCTGGCCCAGCCGCGCAAAATAGGTTTCCGCTGCCAGCGGCCGCTCGCCGTCGGACTCGCCGTCGTGTTCGTAGGTGTAGACAAGGTCGACGTCGGAACTGAAGTTGAGTTCCTCGCCACCGAGCTTGCCCAGGCCGAACACCACCAGACGCTGCTCGCGGCCCTCACGATCGCGCACCACGCCGTGTCGTTGCACGAACTCGGCTTCCAGCGCCGCCAGTGCCGTCTCCAGGCAACGCTCGGCCAGGCGCGTGCTGCCGGCCAGCGTGTCGTCCACGCCGTCGAGCCCGAGCACATCGCGCCAGATCAGTCGTGTGGATTCCGCGGTCCGGTAGCGGCGCAGCAGCGCCGGCCAGTCGCTGCGCACCGACGGCTCCAGCAACGGCGGCTGGACCGCGTTCGCACCTTGGTCGGCGATCAGTTTCGACAACAGGGCCGGCTGGCGGGCCAGGGTATCGATCGCGAAGTCGCTGGCGACGGCCACGCGGCGCACGCGCTCGGCGACGTTCTCGTCATCCAGTATCCGCCCCGCTTCGCCAAGGGCATTGCGCAGGCGCGACAACGCACGCGTGGCCAACGCACTCCGCGCGAGTGGGTGAACGGCACTGTCCTTCAGGTCATCGTCGCTGCGGCTCATCCGCGCCATTCTGGCACGGCCAAAAGCAGACGGCCGCCCTCGCAGGCGGCCGTCTGGCTGGAACGATGAAGCGATGCTGGACGATCAGTACTGCACGGCGCGCGATGCGTTGACGCGACCACCGCCGAACTCGCTATCGTTGCCCGGCTTGCCTAGGTCGTCGGAGGACGCGCGCAGGATCTTCTCGACTTCCGACGGCGACATCTCGCCGCCATGCTTGCCGATGATCAGCGCGGCCACGCCGGAAACGTGCGGGGCGGCCATGCTGGTGCCGGCGGTCCACGAGTAGTTGTTGGCGATCCCACCCGGCACCGCGGCATAACCGCTGGGCGCAAAGACCAGGTCGAACACCCAGCACGGGCGCGTGATTCCCGCCACGGTGCAGTTCTCGTTTCCAGGCAGCGCGCTATCACCGCCAGGGGCCGCGAACGAAATCACCGACTGGCCGTAGTTGGAATAGCTGGCCAGATAGTCGAGGTTGCCCGAAGGATCGACGGCCCAGCCAATCGGAGCGGTCGCCGCAATGGCAAGCGCACCGGGCAGCTGCGCAGGGAATGCCTGCAGGTTGGCACGGTAGCAGCCGTCCGCATCGCAGAGCTCGACGCCCGAGTCGTGGTCAAGATCGCGCCCGTCGTTGCCGGCGGAAACGATCGTCAGCGCATTCTGGGAGCGCGCGTACTTCACCGCACGCTTGGTGGCGTTGACGAGTTCGGCCACTTCGTTCGCACCCGGGCCATTGACCGGAAGGCCACCCCTGACCCCCAGGCTCATGTTGATCACGTCCGCGCCATGGTCGGCGGCATAGACAATGCCCTGGATGATGCCGCCGAAGTCGCCGCCACCCGTCACGCCTGACAGCACCTTGACCGCCAGGATCTTCGCCTGCGGAGCGACACCGATCGTGCCGACGGCGTTGTCCGCCGCGGCAATGATGCCGGCCACGTGGGTGCCGTGATTGAAGGTGCCAACGGTGTTGTGGCAGACACCCTCTCCGGGCACGAACGAGGTCGAATCCGGCAGCAGGTTGGCGGCGATGTCGATGTGCTGGCAGGCCACGCCGGAGTCGAGCACGGCGACCACCGTATCGGCCCCGCGTTGTCCCTGGTTCCAGGCGCCGGCCACGTCGATGGCGGCGCTGCCCCACTGCAGGTCGAAACGCGTGTCGTTGTCGCCCGATGCCGGCGGGTTGTTGAAGTCTTCCACCAGCGACGACTCGGCCGTCGGCACATCGAACTGCAGCGACAGGTTGGATACCGCCGAACGCACGCCCGGCACCTTGCCCGCGCGCGCAGCGAAGTCGTTGCGGTTGGACTCGACAATGGCGACGCCGATCTGCGGCAGGCGCGCGGTGATGGTGCCGCCCGCGGCTTCGACCTTGCGCGCGAGTTGCCCGTCAAACGAAAGATGGTTGGCCGTGACCACAAAAGTGGCCGCCTGGGCCGATGCCACAAAACCGATAGTACCCAGGGCCACGGTAATGGCCCGCGCAAGCTTGCTCATAAAATCCCCTCGTAACGGATGATTGAGGGCGCGGTCCCTGTTCCCCTTCGGTATCGAACTGGACCGGCATGCGCATCTTCTGCATGCATGACGCGGGCCACCTCGAATCAGCACGTTATAACGCCCAACCGCCGCTGGATTCAGATGCCCCCCCGAGAAATATCCGATGCCCCCCTGAGAACGATTGCGCCGGCGCGCTCCGCAACATTCCGGGTCGCCCAAAGCGCGGACGGCCGCCCGAAGGCGGCCGTCCGGTGATGCACTCGAAACGATGCGGTCGGCGATCAGAGTTCCACGGCGCGCGACGCGTTGACGCGGCCGGTGCCGAAGATGTCGTCGTTGCCCGGCTTGCCGAGATCTTCGGCAGACGTGCGAAGGATCTTCTCGACTTCACCCGGTGACATCTCGCCGCCGTGCTTGCCGATGATCAGCGCGGCCACGCCGGAGACGTGCGGTGCGGCCATGCTGGTGCCGGCCGCCCAGAAGTAGTTCACGATCGTCGGGCTCGTATAGCCGCCCGGTGCGAACACCAGGTCGAACACCCAGCAAGGCCGGGTCAAGCCGCCGACGAGACAGTTCTCGTTACCGGGGTAGGAGTCGTCCCCGCCAGGTGCGGCGAACGCGATCACCGACTGGCCATAGTTGGAGTACGAGGCCAGGTTGTCGTACGAGGTCGTGGTCGGAGCCGTGGCCCAACCGATCGGCGCCGTCGCCGAGATCGCCAGCACGCCCGGTACTTCGGCGGGGAAGGCCTTCAGGTTGGCGACATAGCAGCCATCGGTGTCGCAGATCTTCAGGCCGCTGTCGTGGTCGAGGTCGCGCGCGTCGTTACCGGCGGAGGCGATCACCGTCGCATTCTGGCTGCGTGCGTATTTCACGGCACGCTTGATCGCGTTGACCAGTTCGGCGACCTCGTTCGCACCCCTGCCATTGACCGGGATGTCGGCCCCCAGGCTCATGTTGATGACATCGGCGCCATGATCGGCGGCATAGACGAGGCCTTCGATCAACCACGCGAAGTCACCACTTCCGGAGGCCGACAGCACTTTCACCGCCAGGATCTTCGCTTCCGGCGCCACCCCGATCGTGCCAAAGGCGTTGTCGGGCGCCGCGATGATGCCGGCGACGTGGGTGCCGTGATTGAATGCGCCGGGGACGGTGAAGCAGAGCCCTTCGCCCGTAGCGAACGAGGTCGAGTCCGGCAACAGGTTCGGCGCGATGTCCGGATGCTGGCAGACCACGCCCGAGTCGAGCACCGCCACGATTGCACCGGCGCCCCGATATCCCTGGTTCCAGGCGCCTGCCACGTCGATCGCCGCGCTTCCCCATTGCAGGTCGAAGCGGGTGTCGTCCTCGCCCGATGCAGGCGGATTGGCGAAATCGGCCCCTGTGTCGGCGATCGCCTCAGGGATTTTGTATTGCACGGTGATGTCCCGCACCGCCGAACGGATCGCGGGGATCTTCGCGGCACGCGCGGCGAAGCCTGCATCGCTGGATTCGACGAGAACCACGCCGATCTGCGGCAGTCGCGCGGTGATGGTGCCGCCCGCGGCTTCGACCTTACGCGCCAGTTGCGCGTCGAACGACAGGTTTTTCGCCGAGACCACATAGGTGGCGGCCTGGGCCGACGCGGCGAAACCGATGGTGACCAGGGCCACCGTGATGGCCCGTGCAAGCTTGCTCATTGGGGGATTCCTCGAAGCAACGTATGGATGAAAGCGCGCACTACCCCGGGGCTGCCCCTGCGCTTTCGATTCGAGGTTTGCTCGCGCGGAAGGGCGGCATGCCTCTTGCCCAGACATACGCAGCGCCGCGGAAATTCAGGCCGCTGTCGCAGCCACTTTGCATGCCAACCTGGACACGCCTTCGAGGAATACCGACCAACGGCGCCAAGCAAAAAGCGCGCAAGAGACGCGCAAATAAAAAGCCCGCCCCGGTCGAACCGGTTGCGGGCCTGCTCCCTCCCCCACGTCGGGATGCGAGTCGATCGTGAAGGAACCGTTATTCGGTTGCACGCTGCACTGCAAAAGAGAACTGGACAGTTTAAAAAGCGCCCTGTTCAGCTGATAAACCGACCAAAAAACAGGGGCCCGCACGGGCCCCTGTTCAGTTCTTCCACGGCTCGCTTACGGGCGTGCGACGGTGATCACCGGCGAGGTCCAGGTCTCCCAGTGCGCCGGGTTGCTCTCGTCACCCAAGGCCTTGAGCACGGACATCTTTACCAGGTACTGCCCGTTCGGCACGGTGTAGCTCTTGTTGCCGGCGGTGGTGATGCCATCCCACGACAGCGCGAAGAAGCCGGTCGAGGTCGAGTTGCGACCCAGGTACTCGTCCTCCAGCGCGCGATGCCAGGATTTGCCGGTGTTCGCGTCGGTCACGTCCAACCGCATCTTGCGCGACTGATGATCCAGGTGCACCAGGAAGAACGGCACGTCATTGCCGGCCATGGTGTAGCTGGCCCCTGCCGGCCGGTTGGTGTAGCCGGTACCGGAGAACTTCGCCAGCCACGGGAACCCGTTCACCGTGGGCACCAGCACTTGGCGCAACTGGTAGTCGCCGATGTAGCCGGCAAACGGTACGCGCAGCGTGGCACTGCCGTCGTTCGGGGTCATGACCAGGTAGCCGCCGTACTGGCCGCCAGCTGGCGCAGGGGGCGGCGTGATGGTCACGCCGACGGTGGCCGTCGCGCCCGGCTGCAACGTGACGCTGCTGGTGCCGAATACGACGCCGGCCCCCGCCGTGTTGAAGCTCGGCGTGAATGTATTTGCGCCGGTTGCCACGCCATTGACCGACGACAACGCGTAGGTCACCGGGGTCGAGCCGGAATTGGTCAGCGTGAGCTCACTCGTTGCAGGCCCTGACGTGCTTTCGCCCAGCGACAGCTTGCCCGGCGAAACCCGCGTGGCCGTGGTGATGGCCTCGTCGATGCGCAGCATGCCGGCGCCCTGCCGGTACACGATATCCAGGAAGCCCAGGTTCGGATTGCCGGACCACGGCTTCGGCACCGCCGTGTTCTGCAGGATCCTGCCGACCGCTTGCGACGGCGTGTTCGGCGCCGCCTGCAGCAGCAATGCCGCAGCACCGGCGACATGCGGGGACGACATCGAGGTGCCGCTGATGTTGGCGTAGCCGCCCTTTTCCAGCGGGTAGGTCGAGTAGATCGAACCACCGGGCGCGCCGATGTCCGGCTTCAACTGCAGGTCCGGGGACATGCCGTAGGCGCTGAACGAGGAGATCAGGCCGCCGGTAGGATTGACCACGCTCGCGGTCGCGCCCCAGGTCAGCGACACCGGTCCGTTCGCCAGCCTTGAGTCGATCACTTCACCGTCGATGTTGTTGATGCCCATGACCGGAATGTTGATCGGCACGGGACCGGCAACCGCGGGACTGAGTGGGCCGGCGACGTTGTTGTAGACCACCACGGCTATCGCGCCGGCTGCCTGTGCATTGGCCGACTTGATATGGAAGGAGCAGGTTCCGCGCCTGATCAACGCGACGTGGCCGGAGAGACTTCCGGCAGGCAATGCGGTGCACGCATCCGCCGCGGAAGTCGCGGTTCCAGTGCGTTGCAGCGATGCGGTGCCAGCCGATGGCGGTGTCGGCGCATCGGAGGAGGCGTTGTATCCGATTGCACGACCATCCGGCGTGATGGTGAAGGCCGGAGAGGTAATGCGCGTGTTGTCGAACGAGGCCACCGAGATGACCTTGTCGCCCACGCTCGGCGCGCCGGTGGAGTACAGGCCCGTCGTGCCGCTGTTGCCGGCCGAGGCCACCACCACCATGCCCTTGTTGACCAGGCGCGTGGCGGCCTTGGCGGTCGGGTATTCCGGCCACTGGTAGGTCGAGCCGATGCTCATGTTGAGCACGTCCATGTCGTCGGCCAGCGCGCGCTCCATTGCCGCGAGCATGACGTCGGCCGTCGTCGAACCCTGGCAGCCGAACACGCGGTAGGCGCCGATTGAGACCTTCGGCGCGACGCCCTTCACGGTGCCGTCGGCGCCGATGATGCCGGCGACGTGGGAACCGTGGCCGGCGCAGTCATCGGGGATGGCGTCCGGCGTGGTGACCGGGTTGTACGTCGCCGAAGCCGGGTCGGCATTGAATGCATCGCCGACGAAATCCCAGCCCGTCACGACGCGCGCCGTCGGGAACGGCGTGCTGCCATTGGTGCCGTTGCCGCCGAAATCCGGATGGTCGATATCGACGCCCGTATCCATCACCGCCACGCGCACGCCGCGGCCATCGAGGCCGAGCTCGTTCTGCGCGATGTCGGCGCCGGTCATTGCCAGCGCGGTGGCCAGTTCGGGATTGGAGGTTTCCGGATCCGGCATCGCCACCGTCTCGACCGGATAGATCGCCTTGACGCCGGGAATGCGCATCAACGTGCTCAGCTGCGAGCGTGACACGCTGATCGACAGGCCATTGAACAATCCGTCGAATGCGAAGTGTTCCTGGTATTTCACGCCAGCGGCGCCGGCGTTGTCGCGGAAAGCCTTCTTCTCGCTCTTGAGCGCCGCCGACTTGCCGCCTTCTGCAGCGGGCGCGCCGCTCAGTTCCACGAACCAGCGCTGCGGACTTTCGTCGCGAGGCGCATCGGATTCGACCACGGGGGCCGGATTCAATGGAATGAGCTCTTGCAGTGCAGATGATCCCGGTGCCGCGAGTGCGGCCATGCAGGCGCTGGCAAGCGCCGTAACTGCCAGTACGGTTTTCTTCACAACGGATCCCCTTGGTCTTTGGTGATGTCGCGACGAACAGCCCCCTGTCCACCCGCATTGTGGATGATCCCGACGCGTTGCGCGTGCGGCATTGCAGCAAACGCAACGCGGAGACTGCCGCTAACAGCGTTGATGTGAAGAGGTCGTGAAGTGCGATTGCACGCGCGCCAATGCAGTCGCCTTACCAGGAACGCGACAGACTCAGCGCCCATCCACTGCTATCGATGCGATCGATGCAATCCTCGCAGACGGCGTACACCGGATATCGTCCCGATTGCCCATCGGTGAACACCCAGGCCAGTTGCAGATCGAATCCCGACGATGCCACGCCGATGCCGATGCGCGCATCGAAGCGATGACGCTCCACATATTCGTCGAGACGGCCGGCGCTGCCGCGATGCAACCATCCCGCATGGCCAAGCAGGCGCACCTTGCCAGACACCGGATAGGCGGCATCGATTTCGCCATACAGCACCGGAGCCGACACTCCGAAGTAGTCAGGCGCGTAGTACAGGCGTGCGCTCAGGTGAGTGGACGTCAGGCCAATGTGGAACTCGGGATAGTCGTAGTCGGAATTGCCGGTAAACACCGCGTACTGGACGCCCGCATCCCAGCTCAAGCCGGAGCGTAGCCGGCGTGCATAGCCGGCGTAAGGCAGCAGCTGAGCCTGCGTGTCGTAGTCCGGCCCGATGCGCACGCTGGAGGCGAAAACACCCGCGTACCAGCCATCGGCATGGTCATAGCCGATGCTGGCCTGCACCGCAGGCCGATCGTCGCTCAGCGAAACGCCGCGGTAACGGTAGTCGGAGACGAGCGCGACGCGCGCGGACACCTGCGCGCAGGCCGTCCCTACGCACAACAAGGCCCACAGCGCCACTGCGCCACGCAACAACAAGGGAAGCACCTCAGCGGCGCGGCATCCAACCCACTGTCGGCGCTGCGGCGCAGTCGCAGGCGCAGCGCCCGGCTACGCGCACGACCGCGGCGCATGCATCGATCAGCACAGGCCGCCTCGGAGGCAAGCCTAGCTCAGTGACCGGGTCCAGCGCAGCGCGCGCCTGCGCGGCCTGCAATCCCGGCGAAAGTTCGCGAAGCAGCGCCACCAGGCCGGTCACCTGCGCGGCGGCGAAAGAGGGGCCCGACACCAGGCTCCAGCCACCGCCGGGCGTTGGGGCCGGAATGCCTTTCGCCGGCGCCAGCAATACGTCCCGCGCACTGCCGCGGGCAGGCGCGCCCGCGATGGCCAGAACGCCGGCATGGTCCGCCGGGAAGCCGCCATCCCTGGCCTGTGCATCGGCCGCGCCGACCACGATGACACCGTCGCCGATCGCGGCGTCGAGCAAACGCCCCAGCAATCGATCCGATGGACCGCTCAGGCTCAGGTTGATCACCTGTGCCTTGTTTTGCAGTGCGAACTGCAAGGCCTTGGCGAGCGTGAAGCTGCTGCAAGTGGCGGTGCCGCTGTTACCGGGTTGCTGCCAGCAGGCGCGCAGCGCCATCAGGCGCGCATCCGGCGCGATGCCGGCGATGCCGATGCCGTCATCGGCGCGGGCCACGATGATCCCTGCGATCTGCGTGCCGTGCGTTTCAGCCGGCGGCATCGCGCTGTCGACGAAGTCGCGGGCGACCGACACCTGGCCGCGCAGGTCGGGATGGTCGACATCCACGCCCGTGTCCAGTTCGGCCACCGTGACGCGCTTTCCGGTCGCCACCGCATGCAGTTCGCGCAAATGCCAGCGCGCGGTCGCCGGTTGTGCTGCGGCCAGCGGATCGCCCAGGCTCAGCAGATGGAACAGGTTCATCGGCTGCACGGACTCCACGCGCGGATCGCGTGACAACTCGCGTACGACGCGCTCACTGTTTTCGTGCGACTGGGCCTCGAGCAAGAAGCAATCCAGCCCCAACGTCGGCATCGGCCAGTCGTCGACCAGGCGAAGCCCGTGTTCGCGGGCGAGCGCACGCGCGAGCCGGCGGCGCGCCTGCCGGTCGGGTGCCGCGACGTAGCTGCCGGAGTAACCCGAATCAGGCCGGTAGTGCGGCGGGGTTGCGCGAAGCATCACCAATATTTGCCTGCTTGCCTCGTCGCCGGTGGCAGGCGATGCCGACTCCGGGGATGGCTCGGCCATGGCGACCACCGGCGGCGCGGCGGCCAACGGACCGGTCCCCGCTGCCATGACGAGCGCCCAAAGCAATAGCGCGCGCACGCTCATCGCTTGTCTCCGGCTTCACCGCTGCCTAGGCTCTGGACCAGCGCCACGCCGGGTTCGCCGCGCAGGGCGTCCAGTGCGGCCTTCTCGCCGTTCGCCCGGACCGCCAGTACATAAGCGCCTGCGTCGTTCGGGCCATCGACGATGCGCGCCCGACTCAACCGCAGCAGGCGCTGCATTTCGGCATGGCTGATGCGCGAGTCGAACATGACCACCAACCGTGCATCGTTCCCGCTTACGATGCGTTCGCCTGGCACGGCATCACCGAGGGTTCTGTAGAACGATGGAGGCTCGGCGGAGCGAACAGCGTAAATCTGCTGCCCGATCAGCACGCCGCCCAAAGCGAACAGTACGAACGACTGCGTCGCCAGCGTCACCCGAAACCAGGTCGGTGCCTGCATCCAGTGGCTGCGCAGCCGATCCCATCTCGATGCAGGACCAGCGTGGTCGTGCTGCAAGCGACGTTTCAGTCGCGCGAACGATGGCGCCGCATCGGCGGGACTTTCAACTTGCGCGCAGACGGCCTGCAACTGACGCAGTTCATCGACCTCGCGCCGGCATTCGCTGCAGCCCGCCACGTGCTGGCAGACCAGGTCCAACTCCTCGGCCAGCAGCGTGCCATTGACGTACCACGGCAACAGGCGCATGGCCTGATTGTGCACGGAACCTTCAAACCTGAGAACGCGGCCGCTCATATCGCCTCCTCCCGGCTGAGCCCCAGCAGCGACTTCAGCCGGCGCCGCGCGTAGAACATACGTGTCTTCACCGTGTCGACGGGACAGTCCATGACCTGGGCGACATCGCGGCAGCTGTAGCCGAGGTAGTAGGTCAACTCGATCACCGCGCGATGCTCGGCCGACAACGCGCTCATCGCCCGGCTCAGGCGCTCATGCAACTCCTGCTGCTGCAGTTCGCCATCCGGTCCGGGCTGGGACGGATCGAACAACGCATCCTCGTTGACCGATGCGGCGGCATCGATGCCGGCGTCGAGCCGGTGCAGTGCCTTCAACGCCTGTCGGTATGCGATGCCGAAGATCCACGTCGACACCTTCGCGCTCGGGTTGTAGGTGTGCGCCTTGCGCCATACCACCAGCATGGTGTCGTCGAGGACTTCCTCGGCCAGCGCCGGCCGCCTCGTCATGCCCTGCAGGAAGCGTGTCAGCCGGGGGTGATACAGGCGGTACAGGGCTTCGAACGCGTCCATCCGTTCTGCGGCCACGCCATCCATCAAGGCGATCTCATCGGGCGCGGCGCCACGGCGGACGACTCCGCGTGCACTGCTTTTGCCCGGCTTGTTCGCCATGCGTTCGATCCTCGTTCGGCAGTCAATACCTGCACCGTCGAACCGGGTTCAATTTTGCACGCGTCGCGTGATCGGTTTGTTGTGTGCGCGTGAGGGTGAACCGAACGCGACCGGGCCGGAATACACGCCTGCAGCGCGGACAACATCCAGCCTCCGCGCTCGCGAAAGTTTCGTTTTCGAATCGTTTCCAAACTTCAGTCACTTTCCAGGGAGCCCGCACATGAAGTCGCTTGCAAGTCTTCGCACGCACCTCTTCGCGCCCATGGCACTCGCCTTCGCCCTGACCTTGACCGCCGCGCCAGCGGCGCAGGCCGCAGACGGGTTCCGCTTCGAACAGCGCAACCTGGTGTCCGACGGATTCATCCCCGCCGAGCACACCGATCCCAACCTGATCAATTCATGGGGCATCGCATTCAACCCGTTCGGTTTCGTCTGGGTAGCCGACGCCGACGCCGGCGTATCGACGCTTTACGACGGCGACGGCAACGCGAACCAATTGGTCGTGAACATCCCCTCGCCTGGCGATACCGAAGGTGGAGGCGAGCCCACCGGCATCGTCTTCAACGCGTCCAACTTCTTCACGGTCACCAAGAACGGACTGACCGGTCCCGCCCGCTTCATCTTCGCCACGGAGCAAGGCGTGATCGCTGGCTGGGCGCCCAATGTCGATGTGACCCATGCCGTCATCGCCGTAGACAATTCGGCAACCGGCGCGCACTACACGGGCCTGGCCCTGAGCGCGGGCGGCAACGGCCAGTTGCTGTATGCCGCCGACTTCTTCCACGCCCGTGTCGACGTATTCGACAGTTCGTTCAAGCCCGTGGTGATGCCGACGGGCTCGTTCAAGGACCACGGCATTCCGAAGGGCTTCGCCCCATTCGGCATCCACGCCATTGGCGGCAACATTTACGTCACCTATGCCAAACAGGATGAATCGATGACCGAGGACGTCACGGGGCCGGGGCTAGGCTACGTCGACGTGTATACCCCGAACGGGGAGCTGATCCGGCGCGTCGCCAGCCGCGGCACGCTCAATGCTCCGTGGGGCGTCGCGCTGGCGCCGGCGAAGTTCGGATTCTTCAGCAACGCCTTGCTGATAGGAAACTTCGGTGACGGCCGCATCAACGCCTACGAGCCGGTATTCGGCTTCCCGCTGGGGCCGCTGCGCGACAAGAACTTCCGCCCGATCGAGATCGAGGGACTGTGGGGCTTGGCCTTTGGCAACGGCTTCCTCAACCAGCCGGTCAATACGCTGTTCTTCTCCGCCGGACCGGATGACGAGGAGCACGGCCTGTATGGCCGACTAGACCTCAAGCATTAAAGGCAAGCACGACATATCGCAGCACAACAAAACGAAAGGCCCGCCGAAGCGGGCCTTTCGATATTGCGGTGGAGCCAGCAGCGTGGACTTAGAAGTCCATGCCACCCATGCCGCCCATGCCGCCGCCCGGCATCGCCGGCTCGTCCTTCTTCGGCAGCTCGGCGACCATCGCCTCGGTCGTGATCATCAGACCGGCGATCGAAGCGGCGTTCTGCAGCGCGGTGCGGGTGACCTTGGTCGGGTCCAGGATGCCGAACTCGATCATGTCGCCGAACTCGCCGTTGGCGGCGTTGTAGCCGAACGCGCCGTTGCCTTCCTGGACCTTGTTCAGGATGACCGACGGCTCTTCACCGGCGTTGGTGACGATCTCGCGCAGCGGCGCTTCCATCGCGCGCAGGGCGATCTGGATGCCGTGGTTCTGGTCTTCGTTGGCACCCTTCAGGCCGGCGATAGCGGCCTTGGCGCGCAGCAGCGCGACGCCGCCGCCCGGGACGATGCCTTCTTCAACGGCAGCGCGGGTGGCGTGCAGCGCGTCTTCCACGCGTGCCTTCTTTTCCTTCATCTCGACTTCGGTGGCGGCACCGACCTTGATCACCGCAACACCGCCGGCCAGCTTGGCCACGCGCTCCTGCAGCTTCTCGCGGTCGTAGTCGGAGGAGGTCTCCTCGATCTGCGCCTTGATCTGCTTGATGCGGCCTTCGATGGCGACGTGCTCACCGGCGCCGTCGATGATGGTGGTGTTCTCCTTCGAGATCTGCACCTTCTTGGCGCGGCCGAGGTCCTTGATGGTGGCCTTGTCCAGCTGCAGGCCGACCTCTTCGGAGATCACGGTGCCGCCGGTCAGGATGGCCATGTCTTCCAGCATCGCCTTGCGACGGTCGCCGAAGCCCGGTGCCTTGACGGCGCAGACCTTGACGATGCCGCGGATGGTGTTGACCACCAGGGTCGCCAGCGCTTCGCCCTCGACTTCCTCGGCGATGATCAGCAGCGGCTTGCCGGCCTTGGCGACGCCTTCCAGCACGGGCAGCAGGTCGCGCACGTTGGAGATCTTCTTGTCGTGCAGCAGGATGAACGGATCTTCCAGCTCGGCCTGCATCGACTGCTGGTTGTTGATGAAGTACGGCGACAGGTAGCCGCGGTCGAACTGCATGCCCTCGACGACGTCGAGCTCGTTCTCCAGGCCCGAACCGTCTTCGACGGTGATCACGCCTTCCTTGCCGACCTTG
Organism: Lysobacter niastensis; assembly: GCF_031457115.1. Lineage (GTDB taxonomy): Bacteria > Pseudomonadota > Gammaproteobacteria > Xanthomonadales > Xanthomonadaceae > Lysobacter_J > Lysobacter_J niastensis_A. The sequence goes on along the minus strand of NZ_JAVDVY010000001.1, from coordinate 738,133 downwards.
TCCATCGCCTGGGCGATGAGGTCACCGATGTTGGTGTCGGAGTTGGCCGAGATCGCGCCGACCTGGGCGATTTCCTTGCTCGTCGACGACGGCTTGGAGATCTTCTTCAGCTCTTCGACGGCGCTGATCACGGCCTTGTCGATGCCGCGCTTGAGGTCCATCGGGTTCATGCCGGCGGCGACCGCCTTCATGCCTTCGCGGATCAGCGCCTGCGCCAGCACGGTGGCGGTGGTGGTGCCGTCACCGGCGTTGTCGGAAGTCTTGGACGCGACTTCCTTCACCATCTGCGCGCCCATGTTCTCGAACCTGTCGGCCAGTTCGATCTCCTTGGCGACGGACACGCCGTCCTTGGTGATCGTCGGGGCGCCGAAGCTCTTCTCGAGCACGACGTTGCGGCCCTTCGGGCCGAGGGTTGCCTTGACGGCATTGGCGAGCACGTTGACGCCGCGCAGCATCTTTGCGCGCGAGTCCTCACCGAAACGAATTTCCTTGGCAGCCATTGCGGATTACCTCAAAAAGAATTCAGAAAAAAAGTCGTAGGGAAGCGCAGCGATCAGCCGAGGATCGCGAAGATGTCGTCTTCCTTCACCACCAGCAGCTCGACGCCGTCGAGCTTCACTTCGGTGCCGCTGTACTTGCCGAACAGCACCTTGTCGCCGACCTTGACCTTCGGGGCGCGCAGGTTGCCGTTGTCGAACACCTTGCCCTCACCAACGGCGACGACTTCGCCCTTGATCGGCTTCTCGGTGGCCGAGTCCGGGATCACGATGCCGCCGGCGGACATCTTTTCTTCTTCCATGCGCTTGATGACCACACGGTCGAACAGCGGCTTGATATTCATGGCAACAACCTCCGAGGCTGGTACGTAAGTAGTTGAATGGGCGGGGAAAGTTTCGGAATTTTAGCAGTCGCTCGTGGCGAGTGCCAAGTTTCCGGTCAAAGAAATCCCGGGCGAACCGGGACTGGGCGTGAGATTGGGGGCGCGCTCGGACCTTTCAAGGCCCCGCCAGCAAATCGATGGAGGGAACCCAAGCAAAAAGGGCGCGTCCCGAAGGACGCGCCCTTGTGGCGTGGAGATGGCCGTCATCCTCGGCTTGGCGCAGTCCGGCGCCCATCACCTAACCGACCCCTTGTCAGTGCCGACGTCCCTGTCGGCGTGGGTCAATCATGTGCAGATCGGGGCACGTTGCCTAGAGGGGCCCGCTTGCGAAAATGTCGACTACAGGTAGCATCCGCAACGCGAAAACCCGAAATAACCGCGATTTTCGGCAAGGCATCACATTCTACGCGCTACCGAAAGCGCACAGCCTTAGGCGTTTATTGTTCACGTCGTGAGTATCGTTGTCTTGTTCCAAATGGAGCCATTGGAGCCGATATGACACCGCAGCAACGCATACGCCTGGCCCGGCGCCACGCCGGTCTATCGCAGGCAGCACTAGGTACGGCCGTAGGAGTCCAGCGCAGTGCCGTCGGGCATTGGGAGGCGGCGCAGGGCAAGTTCCCCAGCGCGGCCCACCTGCGCGAAGTGGCGATGGTGACCGGCGTGCAGTTCGAGTGGCTGGCCACCGGTCGCGGCAAGATGACCCTGTCCCCCGACACGGCGCTGGATTCGGTCGCCGCGGTCGACGCGATCCTCGTCGACGAGCCGCTGGAACTGCGCCTGCTGGCCGCCTTCCGCAACGCGCCCACGCTGGCCAAGGCGCCGCTGGTGGAATTGGCCGAGCAATTGGCCCTGCAGCGCACCGGACGCGCGCGAGGCGGACGCGACCCAGGCCGCTGAGCCACCTCGCCTGCGTTAGCCCGATCCCAAGGCGGGCGGTACACTGGCGCCCCTCATGCCGACCCCCTCTGCCTCGACCGTGCGGCTGCTGCTGAGCACCTGCCCGGACCTGCCTACCGCCGACGCCATCGCCACGACACTGGTCGAGGAGCGCTTGGCCGCGTGCGTCAGCCGGCTGCCCGGAATGCAGTCGACCTACCGCTGGCAAGGCGCCGTCGAGCGGGCCGAGGAAGTGCTGCTGCTGATCAAGACCACCGCCGGGCGGCAGGACGCGCTGATCGCGCGACTGCAGGCCCTGCATCCGTATGAACTGCCCGAAGCGATCGCGGTCGAAATCCGCGGCGGCCTGACCCCGTACCTCGACTGGGTGGCCGAACAGACCCGTGAAGATGACTGACCCGAACCCGCGCTCTTTCTTCCGCCGCCACGCCGGCACCTTCCGACTGGCGTTGGCCGCCCTGCTGGCCAGCCTCGGCCTGGCCGGTCCCGCGACGGCGGCGATCGATCCCGACGACCTGTTGCCGGTCGACGAGGCCTTCGCGCTGACCGTCGAGGCGACGTCGCCCGACCGCATCGCGCTGCATTGGCGCATCGCCGATGGCTACTACCTCTACCGGCACCGCATCGGCGTCCAGGCCGACGCCGGCTTCGCCGCGCAGGCACTACAACTGCCCAAGGGCGAGACGCACGAGGACGAGTTCTTCGGCAAGGTCGAGACCTACCGCCAGTCGCTGACCGCGATCCTGCCGGGCCAGGCCCGCGCACAAAGCGTCACGCTGAAGATCAAGTACCAGGGCTGCGCCGACGCCGGCATTTGCTATCCACCGCAAACCCGCAACGTCACCGTGGCGCTGCCGGGTGCCGCCGCGAGCGAGCAAATGGTCGCCTTTGGCGCTCCCGGCGCAGCCTCTCCGGGCGGCCTGCTGGGCAATGCCAATCCTGCCGGCGCGACCGACGCCCTGCCGCTGCCGCCGGAGCAGGCGTTCCGGTTCGAGGCCATTGCCAGCGACGGCAACACCCTGCTGCTGCGCTTCACGCCGACACGCGGCTATTACCTGTATCGCGACAAGACGTCGCTGAAGCTCGATGCCGCCGCCACGCGGGCCGGCATCAGCCTTGGGGCCCCGCGCTGGCCGCGCGGCGTGGCCCACCGCGACGAGCATTTCGGCAATGTGGTGGTGTTCTTCGACGAGATCGAAGTGCCGGTGCCGCTGGGCCGCACTCGCGCCGACGCCACACCGCTACGACTGACAGCGACTTTCCAGGGCTGCCAGAACGAAGGCATCTGCTATCCGCCGATGACCCGCAGCATCGACATCGCGCTGCCGGCGGGCCTCGTGCAGGCGCCGCCCGCCGCGACTGCGCCGGAACCTGCACAACGGCTGCCATCAAGCACCGAAGCGGCCAGCGCCGGCGGTGCCACGGCATCGCCGCAGGCGGCCACCGGCACGTCCGCACCGACCTCCGCGGCCCCCCCTGCAGCCACCGGAAGCGAACTCGCCGAAGACAGTCGCCTCGCCGCAGCCCTGTCAGGCCCCAACCGCTGGTGGGCCCTGGCGAGCTTCTTCGGCTTCGGCCTGCTGCTGGCGTTCACGCCCTGCGTGCTGCCGATGATCCCGATCCTGTCCGGCCTGATCGCCGGCCACGGCCCGGGACTAGGCGCGCGCCGCGCGTTCGCGCTCTCGTTCGTCTATGTGCTGGCCAATGCGTTGGTGTTCACCGTCGCCGGCGTGATCGCGGGACTGGTGGGCGCCAACCTGCAGGCCGCCTTCCAGACGCCGTGGGTGCTCGTCGCCTTCGCCCTGCTCTTCATTGCCCTGGCGTTGTCGAGCTTCGGCTTGTACGAGCTGCAGTTGCCGGCGGCGCTGCGCAACCGGCTTGGTTCGCTCACTGATCGCCAGCGTGGCGGCTCGTGGGTGGGTGTGGCGGTGATGGGCGCGCTGTCGGCGCTGATCGTCGGCCCCTGCGTCGCTCCGCCGCTGGCCGCCGCCGTGCTCTACATCAGCCAGAGCCAGGATCCGGCATTCGGCGGCGCGGCCCTGTTCCTGCTGGCGATGGGCATGGGCGTGCCGCTGCTGGTGTTCGGCGTCGCCGCCGGCAAGGGTCTACCGACCAACGGCCCGTGGATGGTGGCGGTGCAGCGCGTGTTCGGCTTCGTGTTCCTGGGCCTGGCGGTGTGGATGCTGTCGCGGATATTGCCGGCACCGGCGACGCTGGCGTTGTGGGGAGCGCTGCTGCTGGCCGCAGCGGCCGCGGTGGTGCTGGCGCTCAAGCCGGTGCGCCGCGACGGAGCACGCGTGCTGGGCTGGACCGCCGCTTTGCTGCTGGGTCTGCTCGGCACCGCGCAACTGGTCGGCGCGATGGCCGGCAGCCGCGATCCGCTGCAGCCGCTGGCCGGCCTGAGTGGCCCGGGCAGCCAGGCGCGCGAACTGCCGTTCCGCAAGATCAAGTCGCTGGCAGACCTCGACCGCGAGGTCGCCGCCGCCCAGGCCGCGGGCAAGCCGCTGCTGCTGGACTTCTATGCCGACTGGTGCGTGTCCTGCAAGGAAATGGAGAAGTACACCTTCCCGCAGGCCGTGGTGCACGACGCCCTGTCCGGTTTCGTACTGCTCAAGGCCGACGTCACCGCCAACGACGAGCTCGATCAGGCCCTGATGAAGCGCCTGGGCATCATCGGCCCGCCGGCCACGCTCTATTACACGGGCGGCAGCGAGCGCCGCGAACTGCGTCTGTTCGGCTTCGAGGAATCCGACAAGTTCGTGCAGCGCGCGCAACGGGCGTCGCGCTGAGCCGCCCCTTTGATGGCGACGGGCTGATGTCGATGGGATCGACCACCAAGGTGCTGCTGGTCGCCGCGGTCGCCGGCGTGCTCGGTGCGATTGTCGGGCTCTGGGTGAACGGTCCCGGCCCGCTGCTTCGCACCGAGATCGGCCAGCGCGCCTTGCAGGGCGCCATCGGCGCCACCGCCCCGCCGCCGCCTGCCGGACTGGTGGTCGCCAAGCGCGGCCAGGTCATTCCCACGGTGCGACTGCCGGATCTGGACGGCAAAACCACCGAACTGCCTGCCCGCTTCACGGGCAAGACCGTGCTGATCAACCTGTGGGCCAGCTGGTGCGGGCCCTGCATCCAGGAAATGCCCGAACTGGACCGGTTTGCAGCCTCCCAGGGTGCAAACGGCACCCAAGTGGTCGGCATCGCGCTGGACGATGTCCAGGCCGTCCGCGACTTCCTGCAGCGCATCCCGGTCCACTACCCGATCCTGCTCGACCAGGCCGGCCCCCGCGACGCGGGCGTGCAACTGGGCAATCCCAAAGGGGTTTTGCCCTATACCGTGCTGGTTTCGGCGGATGGCCGGCTGCTCAAGCAGAAGATCGGGCCGTTCCAGGCGGGCGAAATCGAGGACTGGGTCTCGAATTAGAGCGGCCACTCAAACAACTGCTTAATTCCTGACAACTTCGCCGATACGGTAGCGAACGTCTGGACACCCCGCTTGGCATCGCGCACACTGCCGGCCTTTCCAAGCTTTTCCGGGGTGACCCGGTCTTCGATGGCGCAACTGCTGGTCCTGCATGGCCCCAACCTCAACCTGCTCGGCACGCGCGAGCCGGAGGTCTACGGCCACACCACGCTCGCCCAGATCGATGCCGACCTGCGGGCACGCACCGAAGCGGCGGGCCATGCCTTCGACAGCCTGCAGTCCAACGCCGAGCACGCACTGGTCGATCGCATCCAGGCCGCGCGCGAGGACGGCACCGCCGTCATCCTGATCAATCCGGCCGCCTACACCCACACCAGCGTGGCGATCCGCGACGCGCTGGCGGCAGTGGCCATCCCCTTCTACGAAGTGCACCTGTCCAATCCGCACCGCCGCGAGCCGTTCCGCCACACCAGCTATTTCAGCGACCTCGCCCTCGGCGTGGTCTGCGGCTTCGGCGCCGACAGCTACCGCTACGCCCTCGATGCTGCGCTGTCCCGGCTTGCCGCCGGCGCGGCCCACTGATTCCAACTCACCCGTCCGCGAACGCGGGCACACGACCTAGAGGCCCATCCATGGACCTGCGCAAAATCAAGAAGCTCATCGACCTGCTCGAGGAATCCAACCTCGCCGAGATCGAAATCAAGGAAGGCGAAGAATCCGTCCGCCTCGCCCGCACGCCTCGCGGCACGATGGTGGCCGCACCGGTCGCGCACCACGCTCCGGTCGCACCGGCTCCGATGATGCCGATGCACGGCCCGACCGAAGCGGCCAGCGGCGGCACGCCCAAGCCCGCAGCCGACCTTCCGCCGGGGCACATCGTGCGCGCACCGATGGTGGGCACCTTCTACGCCTCGCCGGCGCCGGACAAGCCGTCCTTCGTCACCGTCGGACAGGCGGTCAAGGCCGGCGACACGCTGGGCATCATTGAAGCGATGAAGATGTTCAACCCGATCGAGGCCGACGTCGCCGGCACCGTGCTCAAGGTGATGGTCGAGAGCGGCCAGCCGATCGAGTTCGACCAGCCGCTGTTCGTTATCGGGTAAGGCCGTAGGGAAACAGGGAACAGGGAACGACCGTTCCCCAACCCATCGTTTCCCTGTTGCGTCTTCCCACTCCCGTTTTTCGAGAAGAGCCCCATGCTCGATAAAGTCGTAATCGCCAACCGTGGTGAAATCGCGCTGCGCATCCTGCGCGCGTGCCACGCGCTCGGCATCCGCACGGTCGCCGTGCACTCCACCGTCGACCGCAACCTCAAGCACGTCGCCATGGCCGACGAGTCGGTCTGCATCGGGCCGGCCCCGTCGACCGACAGCTACCTCAACATGGCGCAGATCATCGCCGCGGCCGAGGTCACCGACGCCCAGGCGATCCATCCCGGCTACGGCTTCCTGTCGGAGAACGCCGACTTCGCCGAACGCGTCGAACAATCCGGCTTCATCTTCATCGGCCCCAAGGCCGACACGATCCGCCTGATGGGCGACAAGGTCGAGGCGATCCGCGCGATGAAGTCCGCCGGCGTACCGTGCGTGCCCGGCAGCGGCGGGCCGCTCGGGGACGATGCGGCCACCAACGTCAAGATCGCCCGCGAGATCGGCTATCCGGTCATCGTCAAGGCGGCCGGCGGCGGCGGCGGTCGCGGCATGCGTGTGGTGCATACCGAAGCCCACCTGACCACGGCCATCCAGACCACCAAGTCCGAGGCCAAGGCCGCGTTCGGCAACGACATGGTCTACATGGAGAAATTCCTGGAGAACCCGCGCCACGTGGAGATCCAGGTACTCGCCGACGGCCAGGGCGGTGCGATCCACCTGGGCGAGCGCGACTGCTCGATGCAGCGCCGCCATCAGAAGGTCGTCGAGGAAGCGCCGGCACCGGGCATTACGCCGGAACAGCGCGCCGAGATCGGCAAGGTCTGCGTGGAAGCCTGCATCCGCATCGGCTACCGCGGCGCCGGCACGTTCGAGTTCCTGTACGAGAACGGCCACTTCTACTTCATCGAGATGAACACCCGCATCCAGGTGGAGCATCCGGTCACCGAGATGGTCACCGGCATCGACCTGGTGCGCGAGCAGCTCAACATCGCCGCCGGCCACAAGCTCTCGATCAAGCAGAGCGACGTGGTGCTGGAAGGCCATGCCATCGAGTGCCGCATCAACGCCGAGGATCCGGACACGTTCATGCCGTTCCCGGGCCTGATCCAGCATTTCCACGCACCGGGCGGCCCCGGCGTGCGCGTCGACAGCCACATCTACGAGGGCTACCGCGTGCCACCGAACTATGACTCGATGATCGGCAAGCTGATCGTGCACGGGCCCGACCGCGAGACCGCGATCGCGCGCATGCGCGTGGCGTTGTCGGAAATGGTCGTGGACGGCATCAAGACCAACATCCCGCTACAGCAGCGGATCATGTCGGACGCCGGCTTCCAGCAGGGCGGGATGAACATCCACTACCTGGAAAAGCGCCTGAAGGAACAGAAGGAAAAGGCGCTGTCGATCGTCTGACAGGCCGTGCCCTCTCCGAACACGGGAGGGCAAGCTGGTTGATTCGACGAACCGCTGCGCGAACAGCGCAGCGGTATTGAGCTTCAGCGGACTTCCGTGACGCTCCCAGCATCGGATTCCGCCACCGACGCCTGCGCGTCGGATTGCGCGTCTTTGAGCAGTTCCGTGCCTGCGCTCGAGATCGGGCTGACCACCTGCACGTACTCGGTGGAGCCATCGGGCCAGACCACCTTGAACTTGCTGCCCGGCGGCAACGAGGTAAACGGCGTGCCGCTGCGCGCACGGTATATCGCGGCGATCTGCGCCGCGCCCGCCGCCCGGACTTGCGCCGGCGAGTGGACCGAGGTCGCCGCCACCGTGGAGAACTGGCGGTATTCCTGCCCGCGGATGACGTCGATGACGACATCGGCGGTGGCGACCGAATAGATGCCGATCAACAGCAGCCAGAAACAGGCCTTGGCCCTGCGCATGGTACGAGTGTCCTTCATCATCATCCTCTCCCGTCGCCCAACAGCGACGCGACCATTTCTTCCACCACTTCCGCCCCCTGACGCGGAACGGCGGCGTCGTATACGAAACGCTTGAAATCCTGCCCCTGCTCGCGTGAACAGATGCCCCCGTTGGCGCAATACGCCGTCATCAGCGCGCCATCGGGACCGCAATCCATGCCCAACTCGCAAGCGGCCAGTTGCCAGGCCAGCTCGGTGAGCTGCGTACCGGCGACCTGGTCGGCCAGTTCAGGTTTGCCGCTCGCGGCGATGCCCATGGCCGGCGACAACGCCAGATAGGCTTCCGGATCCTTCGATTGGCGAACCCGCATCACCAAGCCACGCAGATACGCTTCATCGTCACTGAGCGGTCGCCCGCTCGCAGCCAAGGCGGCCTCCGCCGCCAGGCTGCCGGCCTGGGCCGCTTCGGTGCGCTTGAGCAGCACCGCGCTGAACAACCGGTCCTGCGGCGCGAATCGCGCGCAACGCTGGCTCACGCGCTGGCGGGCGGCGGCCATCGCCTGCGAGGTGCGCAAACCCAGCGCCGTGATCGCATCGGTGTCGCGCGTGTAGTTCACCGGCGCCGCTGCAAAGCCGGCGCAGTAGTCGTAGGCGCGACTGGCCATCCAGGTCGCGTCCGGGTCGGAGGCACGGATGGCCGGGTCGAGCCGTTGCACATACCCGTACAGGTCATTCTCGGTTTCGAAATCCCGCCGCACCCGCGGCATCCGCGCGACCACTTCGTTGCCATAGGTCGCGACGTCATCGCGGCGCCCGGTCGCTTGCGGAACCAGCGCGCGCGCCAACGGGATGACCGGGTCCGGGACGACCTCCACCACCGCCGGATCGGCGGGCGGCCAGTTGTGGTCACGCAGGAAGAAAAGCGCCGCCAGCACCGCGGAGACCGCGATGAAGCCAAAAACCTGCTTGTTGGCGATGCGCGGCACCATCCGTCAGCGGCCGAGGCCGTTGCGCGGGCAGAACCGGCCCTGGGGCACGATCATCCTGTTTCCCTGAGTCCTGGTATTCCTGCGTCCTGCCCTGCGCCCCCTGGATCGGGTGGGCAGGCACAAGCGCCGGCCATTCTAGAGACAACTCGCCCCCGATGCCGCATCGGCGGCGACGTCATCGCCAGAACCGAGCATCCCGGCCGCAGGACGCTCTTTACGTCGCCACGGCCGCGCCCCACCATGCCCGCTCCCCCGCAACACGCCCGTCCATGCCATTCCTGGAACTCACCCTGCCCTGCACCGAAGCCCAGCAGCCGCGCTACGAGCGCGCGCTGGAGAATGTCGGTGCGCTCGCCGTCACCCTCGTCGACGCCCATGCCGACGCGGCCGACGAGCAGGCGATCTTCGAGCCCGGCGTCGGCGAAACGCCGCTGTGGGGCGAAATGGTGCTGACCGCCCTGTTCGAAAGCGGCACGCCGCAGGAACTTCTGCTGTACGCACTCAGTGCCGCCGACGAAGGGCTGGACTGGTCGCGCACGAGCTTCCGCGAAGTCGAAGACCAGGACTGGGAGCGCGCCTGGATGGACCAGTACGAACCGCTGCGGTTCGGCGAGCGTACCTGGATCGTGCCGTGGAACAGCGAACTACCTGACGGCGCCGATGCCGCCGATGCCGCGGTAGTGCGCCTGGACCCCGGCCTGGCGTTCGGCTCCGGTACGCACCCGACCACCGCGTTGTGCCTGCAATGGCTCGACGGGCTGGCCACGCTGGGCCATCTGCGCGATGCGCGCGTGCTCGATTTCGGATGCGGCTCGGGCATTCTCGCGCTGGCCGCGCTCAAGCTCGGTGCTGCCCACGCGGTCGGCGTCGACAACGATCCGCAGGCATTGATCGCCACGCGCGACAACGCCGAGCGTAATGGCGTGAGCGATCGGCTGGCGGTACACCTGCCCGATGACGAACCGCAGGCCGCCTATCCGGTGGTGGTCGCCAACATCCTGGCCACTGCGCTGATCGCGCTGGCCGACAAGCTGGCAGCACGCGTGGCTCCGGGAGGTCGCATCGCGCTGTCCGGCATCCTCGCCGGACAGGAGGACGAGGTACTGGCGCGCTACGCGCAGGACTTCGACGAGCTTCGCGCCGACCGACTGGAAGACTGGATGCGCGTCACAGGCGTGCGCCGCGGCTGAGGTCGACAACACCAGCGCATGGTTGAATAACCGCATGTTCGCGCCCTGCCCGCATTGCGGTTTCCTGGTGGCCCTGGCCACCACCCGCCACAACCCGAAGCAACGCTGCCCGCGTTGCGACGAGTTGCTGCGGGCCGAACCGGCCGCGAAGCCCGCCAAGCCGAAGGCGGCTTCGGCCAAGAACGAGGCGCTGGCCGGTGCTGCTGCACAATCACCGGAAGTGGCAGCACCGACGCCGGAGCCCGCTCCCGCTGCTGCTCCCGTTCCTGCCGCAACTCCTCCCAAGCGCGAAGCTGCCGAAAGCGGCTCCAAGCGCAAGTCGACCGTCGCGCGAAACGAGCCTGCCACTAAGCCGACGACCGATGTCGCGCCTGTATCGCCGGCTCCCGCTTCGCCTGATGCAGTAGCGGTGGATGCAGTGACGGCTGACGCGACGGACTCCGCCGAGCCCGCGCCGACCTTCGAAGATTCCATCGCCGCGGCATCGTCCATCGCGCCGGCCATGGCTCGCCCGGCACCGCCACGGCGTCGCGCCATGGCAACGCGAGGCACGCCCAGTTTCGCCCGCGTTCGCCAACCTGCACCGCCGCGGCAGCTCCACTGGCGCGGCCCCGTCGCCATCGTCGTGCTGGTGCTGTTACTGACGCTGCAACTGTTGCTCGCCCAACGCGCGGAACTGGCCGCGCAGGCGCGCTGGCGTCCCCTCGTGGCCGCGGTCTGTGGCGCCCTGGGTTGCGAACTGCCGCCGTGGCGCGAACCAATCGCCTTCACCATGCTCGACCGCAACGTGCAACCCAAGACCGGCATGGCCGGCGTCCTGACCGTCAGCGCCAGCTTCCGCAACGACGCGCGCTGGCCCCAACCTTGGCCGACGATCGTGCTGAGCCTGTCGGATATCGACGGCCGCCAGGTCGGGCAACGCGCCTTCGCTCCCGCCGAATATCGCGACCGCGGCAGCGCCGAGCTTCTGGCCCCCGGCCAGAGCGCGGCCGTGCAGCTGGACGTCATCGAACCGGCGCCCCGGATCGTGGCGTTCACCTTCGATTTCCGATGAGGGTATCGGTCGCGTTGTTTGTCGCGACGCCCCCGCGCTAGACTCGCCATCCCGTCTGAGGCCGAGCGCGCAGCGCCGGCAGGGGACCAGACCGGGATCATGTCAGGGGACGTCATTTGAACGCAGCTGCCAACGAAGCCAACCGACCTCGCGTGCCTTTGCGCGACCACGTGGCCCACTCCATCCGTCGCTACCTGGGCGACCTCAACGGCTCCGGCACCGAGAACCTGTACGAGATCGCGTTGCGCGAGCTCGAGATTCCGCTGTTCGCCGAGGTACTGGAGCACTGCGACGGCAACCAGAGCCGCGCCGCGGCCATGCTCGGCATCCATCGCGCCACGCTGCGCAAGAAACTGAAGGACTACGGGCTCGGCTGAGCCCCCCGCGATCCGGGCCAACCCCGGGTCGCCTTCCTGCGTGCGGTAAGTGCGGCCGGACACGCCCGCTATAATTGGCGTTTCCCGTCGCCGTCCTCTCCCCCATGACTTCCGAACGTCTGCCCGCCTCGCCGGTGAAGATCCGCCGCGCGCTGCTGTCCGTTTCCGACAAGACCGGCCTGATCGAACTGGCCCGGTCGCTTGCCGCCCAAGGTGTCGAGCTGCTCTCCACCGGCGGCACCGCCAAGGCGATCCGCGATGCGGGCCTGGCGGTCAAGGACGTGTCCGACGTCACCGGCTTCCCGGAAATGATGGACGGTCGCGTCAAGACCCTGCACCCGATCGTGCACGGCGGCCTGCTCGGCCGCGCCGGCACCGACGACGCGGTGATGGCGCAGCACGGCATCGCGCCGATCGACCTGCTGGTGCTCAACCTGTATCCGTTCGAGAAAGTCTCGGCCGATCCCGCCAGCTCGATGGAAGACATCGTCGAGAACATCGACATCGGCGGCCCGGCGATGCTGCGCTCGGCGGCCAAGAATTTCGCCCGCGTGGCCGTGGCCACCGATCCGGCGCAGTACGCCGGCATCGTCGAGGAGCTGCAGGGCAACGACGGCACGCTCTCGGCGCAGACGCGGTTCCGACTGTCGGTGGCCGCGTTCAATCGCGTCGCCCAGTACGACGCCTGCATCAGCGACTACCTCTCGGCGATCAATCCCGATGACGGCGCGCGTGCGCTGTTCCCGGCCCAGCAGAACAGCAACTTCGTCAAGGTGATGGACCTGCGCTACGGCGAGAACCCGCACCAGCACGGCGCGTTCTACCGCGACCTGTATCCGGTGCCGGGCACGCTGGCGACCTTCACCCAGTTGCAGGGCAAGGAACTGAGCTTCAACAACCTCGCCGACGCCGACGCGGCGTGGGAGTGCGTGCGCCAGTTCGAGCGTCCGGCCTGCGTGATCGTCAAGCACGCCAACCCCTGCGGCGTGGCTGAAGGCGTGGCCTGCGGCGATGCCTATGAACTGGCCTACGCCACCGATCCGACTTCCGCGTTCGGCGGCATCCTTGCCTTCAACACCAGACTCGATGCGGCCACGGGCAAGGCGATCCTGGACCGCCAGTTCGTCGAGGTGCTGATCGCGCCGGATTACGACGATGGCGCGCTCGCCTACGCGAAAAAGAAAGCCAACGTACGCGTGCTGCGCATCCCGCACGGCGAGGGGCGCAACAACTTCGATATCAGGCGCGTCGGCTCGGGCCTGCTGATGCAGACCAGCGACATCCGCGAGGTCGGTCGCGACGAACTGAAGGTGGTGACCAAGCTGGCGCCTACCAAGGAGCAGTTCGACGACCTGCTGTTCGCCTGGCGCGTGGCCAAGTTCGTCAAGTCCAACGCCATTGTCTACGCCAAAGACCACCGCACGATCGGCGTCGGCGCGGGACAGATGAGCCGCGTGTATTCGGCGCGCATCGCCGGCATCAAGGCCACCGACGCGGGCCTGGTGGTGCCGGGCTCGGTGATGGCCTCCGATGCGTTCTTCCCGTTCCGCGACGGCATCGACGCGGCGGCCGAAGCCGGCATCAAGGCGGTGATCCAGCCGGGCGGCTCGATGCGCGACAGCGAGGTCATCGCCGCCGCCGACGAGCACGGCATCGCGATGGTGTTCACCGGCGTGCGCCACTTCCGTCACTGATACGTCCGTCAATACGGCCGTCATTGATACGACGGGCGCGGCAGACACGCCCATCACCACAGGCGGGGCAGACTTCGGCGCAGCACGCATTGCCCGGAGTCGGAGCCCCCATGTGGATTCGCACCGAAACCCAGGATGACCTCGACGCGATTCGGCAGGTCATCGGCGCGGCCTTTGCCGACCAGCCCGGCAACGGGCGTCCCGAGCAGCGCATCGTCGATGGGCTGCGCGAGGCCGGTGCGCTGACCTTGTCGCTGGTGGCCGACATCGACGGACGCATCGCAGGCTGCATCGCGTTTTCCCCGATCACGGTTTCGTCCCTGCCGGGCGGCGAAGGCGCGGTCGCTTGGTTCGGTCTGGGCCCGGTCGCCGTATTGCCGCGCGACCAGCGCCACGGCGTCGGCAAGGCGCTGGTGCGTGCCGGCCTGACTGAACTGGAACGCCTGCGTGCCACCGGTTGCGTGGTATTGGGCGAACCGCGCTATTACCAGCAATTCGGCTTCCGCGCGGGGTCGGGCCTGCGACTGGCCAACGTTCCGGCTGAATACTTCATGGCGCTGGCCCTGGACGGAGCGACTCCGCAAGGTGAAGTGCGCTACCACCCGGCCTTCGGTTTGAGCTGAGCCTCGACCTGAACTGCCAAACATTCCCGATTGCGGCGCTCATTCAGGCCGATCACCGGCATCGACGACGTTCGACTCACTGACACGCGCCTGCCTGCGTCCGCGGCCGGCCGGGTCACGTAAAATCTCTGTCCCCACACGCGCCATTGGCAGGAGCCTGCATGAAAGTCCTCGTTATCGGTTCCGGTGGGCGCGAACACGCGCTGGCCTGGAAATTGGCGCAGTCCTCGCGCGTTACCGAGGTGCTGGTGGCCCCGGGCAATGCCGGCACCGCGACCGAAGCCAAATGCCGCAACGTCGCCGTCGCCGCGACCGATATCGATGCGCTGCTGGCGCTGGTCGAGGACGAAAGCGTCGCCGTCACCGTGGTCGGCCCCGAGGCGCCGCTGGTGGCTGGCGTCGTCGACCGTTTCCGCGCCAAGGGCCATCGCATCTTCGGCCCGACCGCCGCCGCCGCGCAGCTGGAAGGCAGCAAGGCGTACGCCAAGGATTTCCTCGCGCGGCACGGCATTCCGACCGCGCATTACGCCGTCTTCACCGAAGCCGATCGCGCGCTGGAATACGTGCAGGCAAAAGGCGCGCCGATCGTGATCAAGGCCGACGGCCTGGCCGCCGGAAAGGGCGTCATCGTCGCGATGAGCCTGGCCGAAGCCGAGGCCGCCATTACCGACATGCTTTCCGACTACGCCTTCGGCGCTGCCGGCGCGCGCGTGGTGATCGAGGAATTCCTCGATGGCGAGGAAGCCAGCTTCATCTCGGTGGTCGACGGCGTCACCGCGTTGCCGATGGCGACCAGCCAGGACCACAAGCGCGTCGGCGACCGCGATACCGGACCCAACACCGGTGGCATGGGCGCGTACTCGCCGGCGCCGGTGGTCACGCCGGAAGTGCATGCACGCGTGATGCGCGAAGTGGTCGAGCCGACCGTGCGCGGCATGGCGAAGGACGGCATCCCGTTCACCGGCTTCCTCTACGCCGGCCTGATGATCGACAAGCACGGCGCCCCGAAGGTGATCGAGTTCAACGTGCGCTTTGGCGATCCTGAAACGCAGCCGGTGATGCTGCGCCTGCGTTCGGATCTGCTCGACCTGGTGGAGGCGGCGATCGACCAGCGGTTGCACGCGGTCAAGGCGCAATGGGATCCACGCTCTTCGCTGGGCGTGGTGATGGCCGCTGAAGGCTATCCGGGCACGCCGCGCACCGGCGATGTCATCAGCGCCTGGGATGCGCCCGACATCGAGGACACCAAGGTCTTCCACGGCGGCACCGCGCTGGAAGGCGAGCACGTGGTCACCACCGGCGGTCGCGTGCTGTGCGTGTGCGCACTGGGCGATTCGGTGGCCGAGGCGCAACGCCTCGCCTACTCCGAAGTGGCGGGCATTTCCTGGCACGGCGAGTTCCATCGCCACGACATCGGCTGGCGCGCGATCGAGCGCGAGGATGCGGAGGCGGAGCCGGCCTGACGGTCTGTCCCTGCCTGCCCACACAACCTCTGTCCGACCGGAGAGAGGCCATAGCAGCCGCCTTGTTCGGGTTGTCCCTTCTCCCGCTTGCGGGAGAAGGTGGCCCGCAGGGCCGGACGAGGGTCTGGCACGTAGTGCAGGACGAGCACAGTCGGCCTGCATGAAGTGAAGCCGATCCATCCGCTCTGCTAGTCTCGCGCGAACCGACACGGACCGTATGAGCGCATGGCGCACAACCAGCTCGAACTGCTCAAGCAACGTCGCTTCCTGCCGTTCTTCCTGACCCAGTCGCTGGGTGCCTTCAACGACAACGTCTACCGCCAGGCGATCATCGGCCTGCTGTTCTGGCTGGGCATCAGCCCGGAGCAACGCACGCTCTACACCAACCTCGCTCCGGCGTTGTTCATCCTGCCCTACTTCCTGTTCTCGGCGACTGCCGGGCAGATTGCCGAGAAGCTGGAGAAATCCCGACTGATCCGCATCACGACCACGATGGAAATCGTGATCATGTCGCTGGCGGCGGTGGGCTTCCTCACCCAGAACATGCCCGTACTGCTGGTGGCGCTGTTTTCCACTGGCGTGCAATCGACGCTGTTCGGCCCGGTGAAGTACTCGATCCTGCCTTCGGTGCTCAAACCCGAGGAGCTCACCGGCGGCAACGGACTGGTCGAGATGGGCACGTCGATCTCGATCCTCGTCGGCATGATCCTCGGCGGCCTGATCTTCAAGCTGGCCGGCGACCAGGGGCCGATCGTGGCGGCCACCGCAGTGGTCCTGCTCGCCATAACCGGCAACCTCGTCAGCCGCGCCATCCCGCGCGCCGAAGCCGGCGCGCCCGATCTGAAGGTCAACTGGAATCCGGTTCCCGAATCACTGGCGATCATTCGCCTGGCGCGCAAGCAGCCGGCCGTGCGCAACGCCATCCTCGGCGTGTCATGGTTCTGGTTCGTCGGCACGGTGCTGACCTCGCAGCTGCCGACCTACGCCGAGGTCAACCTCGGTGGTGCGGAGACGCTGTACATCTTCGCGCTGGCGCTGTTCTCCATCGGCACCGGCGTCGGCTCGATGCTGTGCGAGAAGCTGTCCGCGCGCACGGTCGAGATCGGCCTGGTGCCGCTGGGCGCGTTCGGCATCAGCGCCTTCATGATCGACCTGTATTTCGCCCGCAACGGCGCGGCCGTGGCGTCCGGCCTGAGCGTGTCGGGCTTCATGCAGCAACCGGGCAGCTGGCGCATTGTCATCGACCTGATCGGCATCGGCCTGTTCGCCGGCTTCTTCGTCGTGCCGCTGTTCGCGCTGATGCAAAGCCGCACGCCGCGCAACGAGATGTCGCGCGTGATCGCCGGCATGAACATCCAGAACGCCGGCTTCATCGTGCTGGCAGCGGTCCTGGGCATCGTCGTGCAGCGCTACCTGGGCTGGAGCATCCCGCAGGTGTTCCTGGCGCTGGCGATCGCCAACATCGTCGTGGCGATCTACATCTTCACGATCGTGCCCGAGTTCATGATGCGGTTCCTGAGCTGGGTGCTGGTGCGCGGGCTGTATCGCCTGAAGCTGCACGGCATCGAGAAGCACGTGCCCGACGAAGGCCCCGCGTTGCTGGTGTGCAACCACGTCAGCTACATGGACGCGCTGATCCTGGCAGCGAGCATTCCCAGGCCGGTGCGCTTCGTCATGTATCACAAGATCTTCAACATCCCGGTGATGAGCTGGATCTTCCGCACCGCCAAGGCCATCCCGATCGCCGGGGCCAAGGAAGACCCGGATCTGATGCGGCGCGCGTTCGAAGAGATCGACGCGGCGCTGGCGCAGGGCGAGATCGTCGGCATTTTCCCGGAGGGCGCCCTGACCAGGGACGGCGAGATCGCGCCGTTCAAGTCCGGCGTCGAACGCATCCTCGAACGTGCCAGTGAAAGCGGCCGCCCCGTGCCAGTGGTGCCAATGGCGCTACGCAACATGTGGAGCAGCATGTGGAGCCGTCGCGACGGCCGCCTGAGCCGCATGCGCGTGCCGCGCCGCTTCCGCGCGCACGTCGAGGTCATCGCCGATGCGCCGATCGATGGCGCCGCGGTGGACGCGCCGATGCTGGAGGCCCGGGTGCGCGAGCTGCGCGGCGACGCGGCGTGACCCGCGTCCGCTCGACCGCCTGACTGTCGGCGGCCAACTCCCACTGCTAGCATCCGGACCGGGACGTCGTCGGAGGTTGCGGGCGACGAATCAACACTTGTTCCAGCCGTAAGCCGCACTTAAAAATCACAAAGCAGGGGAACTCATGAGCATGCCGCCACCGGTCCCGACGCAGTCGGTGCCCAACCATCTGGTCTGGTCGATCCTGATCACCGTCGCTTCGCTGTGCCTGTGCTGCGTGGTCGGCACCATTCCGGGCATCGTCGCGATCGTGTATTCCTCGCAGGTCAACAGCAAGTTGAATGCAGGCGACCTGGCTGGCGCCGCGGAAGCTTCACGCAACGCCAAACTCTGGTGCTGGATCACGACCGGCCTGTGCATCCTCGGTCTGTTGCTCAGTATCGTCTGGATCGCCGCCGGCGGCGCCGCGCAGTACATGGAGATGATGCGGCAGATGCAACAGTTGCAGCAGGCGCAGCCGGTACCGCAGTCGTGACGGTCGCGCGGCTGTCGCCCGCCACGCGCAAGGCGGCAGTCGCGCTTTTGCTGGTCGCCGCCCTGGCGACCGGTGCCGGGTTGCTGTTCGTGTTCGACCCGAACGCCGCCGACAGCCCACTGCCGCAATGCCTGTTCCGCTTGTTGACGGGACTCTATTGCCCCGGCTGCGGCATGACCCGCGCATTGCATGCGCTGTTGCACGCCGATGTCGCGCGCGCATGGGCGATGAATCCGATGATCGTGCTGATGCTCGCGCTGCTGCCGGCGATGACCTGGCACCAGCTCGGCCGACAGCCGGCATTGCCCGCGCCATTCTCGCGCGTACTGATGAACGGAAAGGCGTGGATCGCGCTGCTGGTCGCGTTCGGCGTCCTGCGCAACCTGCCCTGGGCGGCGTTCGCCTGGATGGCGCCCGGCTAGCGGCGCGTAGCGAAGGAGTGAGCGTGGATCAGTTCACCCAGCCGGCAATCACGAACAGCGCCAGCACCGCCAGCCATACCAGCAGGATGCGCCAGACCAGGCTCATCGCATCGCGCAGTTCGGGCACGTCGCCGCTGGGTTGCAGCGCCGGTGGCGGTGGCGGCAGGCCACCCTCGCCGGCTTCGGCATTGCCCGCATCGTCGATGTAATCCGCAGCCTCTTCGGCCAGTTCGCATTTGACGCTGGCACGCGCGGCCGCACCGAGGAAACGCGTATCGAGCTGGAACATGGCACCGCCGGCCTCGCGCCAGACGCCGAGCACCGTGTCGAAGTTGCCCACCAGTGCCAGCGACAGCGTCATCAGCTGCGCCACCGGCCAATCCAGGATCGCCATCAGCCTGCGCGCACCGCTGCGGGTCTCGTACGGCAGCGAACTGGCGCCGGGACCTTCGGCGGCCAACGCCGTAAGGCGATACAACAACGCGCCCATCGGCCCCAGCAACAGGAACCAGAACAACACGCCGAACCAGCGCAGCAATGCATTGCGGAACACTGCTTCGACCAGCGAGGCGCCATCCAGCGCAGGCGTGGCGCCTTCCGGCCACAGCCGCGCCGCGGCAGCGCGACGCGCGGCGGTATCGGGCGCATCCACGATCGCCTGCACGTCCAGGTCCAAGTCGCGCGGCCCCCAGGCATAGAACAGGACGACCACGCCAAAGACGAGCCCGACCAGGCCCAGCAACGGCTCGTCCAAGGCGGCCTGGAACAGTCCAACCGCCAGCACCGGCGGCAGCAATGCCACGACGATGCCCCAACGCCCGCGCCAGAAGCTGCCATCCGGGAAGCGTCCGTCGAGCCAGCGCAGCCAGGTGGAGAACCAGTCGTAATGGCGCACCGAGGCCGCCAGCGACTGCGCCAGATGTCCCAGCAGCAACGCTACGACAACGGCGATCAGGGTGACGGAGATGGACATTCAGTGCTTCTCCCGGCCTGGCACGGATGCTGCCGCGATTCTAGCCTGCCATGCCTCTAGCCTGCCGCGTCCACGCTCAAGCGAGCCGCCCGGACTGCGCAAGCGTGAGCCATTGCACGATCAGCCAATGCGAAATCGAGATGCTCGGTGACAACAACGGCCCGCCGTCGTCGGCCTGGCCACCGGGCTCGCCGCGGGCGAGGGCCGCGCGCACTTCCTCGGCGGTGAACCAGCGCGCCTCTTCGAGCTCGTCGTCGACCTGCGGCTCGTCGGGTTCGGCTTCGGCAGAGAATCCCAGCATCAGCGCGCCGGGGAACGGCCACGGCTGCGATGCGAGGTAGCGGCAGCGGCGCACGCGCACGCCGGCTTCTTCCAGCACTTCGCGGGCGACGGTCTGCTCCAGCGTTTCTCCGGGCTCGACGAAGCCGGCAATCACCGAATAGCGCCGCGGCGCCCAGGTGCTCTGGCGGCCCAGCAGCAATCGCTCACCATCGCTGACAGCGACGATGACCGCCGGATCGGTGCGCGGGTAATGCTCGGCGCCGCACTGGCCGCAATGACCTTGCCAGCCGCCGTGCGAGAACGCCACTTCGCCTCCACACACGCCGCAATAGCGGTGACGCCGGCGCCAGTGCTGCAGCGCGCGTGCCTGCGCGAACACGCTGGCCTCGAAAGCCGGCCACAGCGCGGCGGCGCTGCGCAGGTCGATCAGTTGCGGGGCCTCGTAGGCGGTCAGGGCGGCATCGAGCGCGAACCAGCCGCCTCCCTGCGCATCCAGACCGAGGAAGACCGCCGCGCCGACACCACCCGGGCCTTCGCTGATCTGTTCGCCACGAGGCGCGCAAAGCCCGCGCGCGTCGTCGGCGTACGCGAGCCCCTGCTCGTCGAGCAGGATCACCCGCGACCGCGGCCACAGGGTCGTCAGCGCGGCCGTGTCGTTGCGCAGGCGATCAGCGCGATCCAGCGCGCTGCGACAGGCGGCGTCGGCGCCGGCCTCGACGAATGCGAAAGGTGCCGTGGGTTGGCTCACACCGCGAACGACGAGCCGCAGCCGCAGGTCGTCTTCGCGTTCGGATTGCGGATCACGAACTGCGCACCGTGCAGGCTTTCGGTGTAGTCGACCTGCGCACCCATCAGGTACTGCAGGCTGAGCGGATCGACCAGCAGGGTGACGCCGTCGGTCAGCACGGCCAGGTCGTCCTCGGCCTGCTGCTCATCGAACTCGAACCCGTACTGGAAGCCGGAACAGCCGCCGCCCTGGATGTAGACGCGCAGCTTGAGCGCGGCGTTACCTTCCTCCGCGATCAGTTCGCGGACCTTGGCGGCCGCCGCGGGAGAGAACTCCAGGGGACGGTCGAGCGACTGGTAATCCGGCGTTGCGAGCGTGGGGATAAGCGATTCCATCCGCTCAGGATGGGGCCCGCGGGCGCGTCATTCAAGCTTGACCATTCATCACGCGGCGGCTGTGGTCCTTACTGCGCCGCAGTGGTGGGCGCGATCTCGCGGGTCGCGTCGGCCCAGGTGAACGACTGCTCGATCGCCGCGCCCTGTTGCGGCGCCAGCCGCACCGCGACCCGTACCGGCGCAAACCCCTGCGGCAGGAACACGTCGCCTTCGACCTGCTGGAAATACTTGAACGAATACCCCAGCCCCGGCGCTTCGGGCTGCTGACGCAGTTCGGCCCAGGCCAGCTTCTCCAGCCGGCCGGCGCGGGTGCCTTCGATGGTCAACGTAAGCTGGCCAGTACTGACCGCGCCGCGATTGAGGTTCTGCGTCAGCGTCGTGGTGAAGTGCCAGGCGGTGTCGTTCTGCGGCTGCATCCGCAGCGCGTGCACGGTCAGGCCGCGGCGCTGTGAGGTGCTCCCGACCAGGCGCTCGTAGAAGGCCACGTCGGCACGCAGGCCGGCGATCTCCTCGTCGCGCTCGGCGAGCGTGCCCTGCAGGTCGCGGTTGGCTTCGCGGCTGATCTGGTCGGAGCGCGACAGCGTGGTGACCCGTTGCTGCAACTGGTCGACCTCGGTCTGGAGGTGGCGGGCGCGTCGCTGGCTATCGCCGAACTGGGTGCGCAGGTCGTCCGGCACCGGCGCCAGCACGCGCCACAGACCCCAGCCGCCAAACGCGAGCGCCACGACCAGCGTCACCGCGCCAGCGATCTGCCAGCGTCGTGTCGTCGAGCGGCTTGAGGAAGCGGTTGCGGGTGAGTCCATGCCGGTCGCCACGGGAGTGCGGCGACCAGCCTACCTCGCTGCCGGCGTACGGTCAGCCGGCCAGGGCTCCGGCGTCCACCATGGCTTCAGCTACGGGCCATGCGGTCTCGGCGGCGTCGGCATGGATCAGGCGGCCAGTCAGCTGCGCACCGGCGGTCATTTCGACCACCTGGTAGTGGACGTTGCCGCGCACGCGCGCCTTGGCAGCAAGCTCGACGCGGTCGCCGGCGTGAACATCGCCATGGAGCTGGCCGTTGATGACCACCACCGGGGCCCGCACCTCGCCCTCGATGCTGCCCTGCTCGGCCAGCGTCAGGATCGCGTGCTGCCCTTCATCGGCGATCACCTTGCCGATGATCCGGCCTTCGATATACAGCCCGCCACTGAAATGCAGATCCCCGCGAATCACGACCTGCGGGCCGATGAGGGTGTCGATCTGGCCCGCGTTCTGGGCCGGCTTGTTCTTGAACATGTTGCTCACGTTTCCCCGGTGACGTTGGTGCGCTTCCATCCCAGCGTCTGCTCCACGGTGCCGCTGTCGCCGTGCAGCGACACCCGCACGCGCTGCGGCGTGAAGCCCGCCGGCAACATCACGCTGCCGTCGACCTGCTGGAAGTAGCGGAAAGAATAATTCTGCGGTGGCGCGGCGGCGCGCTGGTGAAGTTCGTCCCAGCCGATCGTGGCCAGCTTGCCGTGACGGACGCCTTCGAGCACGAACTGCAACTTGCCATTGCTGACCGCGCCGCGATTGAGGCTTTGCGTCAGCACCATCTGGTAGCGCCAGGTGCCACCCGTTTCCGGCGTGAATGCCGCCGAATAGACATTCAGCCCTTTGGGCTGCGACGTGGCGCCGACCAGGCGCTCGTAGAAGGCGACATTGGCGCGCAGCGAGGCGATCTCCTGCTCTCGTGCCGCCAACGCGTTCTGCATCTGCAGGTTGGCGTTGCGGCTGATCTGGTCGGAACGCTCCAGCGTGGCCTCGCGCTGCTTCAGCGATTCGGCCTGGCGATGCCACTGGCGTAACTCGCCGCGGACGCTGTCGAGCTCATCGCTCAGTTGCGGCAACTGCGGCGCGGCGCGCCACGTCGCCCAGGCCCAGATCGCCCCCAGCGATGCCGCCCACAGCGCCGCGACCGCCGCCGTCCAGACGAGCGGACGCCTGTCCTGGCGTTGCTGGACGACCATTAAACGCGGTGTTGTCGTGCCCCTGGATCTGCTCATGCCGAAGCGGCTCGCCGCCGACTTCCCCCTATACTCGCCCCGAGTCTAGCGGGAATGCCGCCATGTCCTCTGCGCACCTGTTCGCAATTGGCGTGATGCTGGCCTGGCTGGCCGGCATCCGCGCCTACCTCACCGTATTCGGCGTCGGCTTGGCCGGCGCGATGGGCTGGGTGGATCTTCCGCAGGCCCTGGAGCCGGCGCAATCGCCCTGGGTACTGGGCGTATCGGGCGCGCTGGCGGCCGCGGAGTTCTTCGCCGACAAGATCCCGGGCGTGGATTCGGTCTGGGACCTGCTGCAGACCCTGCTGCGCGTGCCCGCCGGGGCGTTCCTCGCCGCGGCCACGCTGTCGCCGGACGGCCACCTCGGTGCCGGCGCCATGGCCGCCGGCGCCGGCATCGCCTTGGCCAGCCACGTGCTCAAGTCCGGCTCGCGCGCGTTGCTCAATACCTCGCCGGAACCGGTCAGCAACTGGACCGCATCGGTGAGCGAGGACGTAGCGGTCGTCGGCGGCCTGGCGCTGGTGTTTGCCCATCCCTGGATCGCTCTCAGCCTCGCGCTGGTGGTGTCGACGCTGGTCGCGCTGATGCTGTGGTGGGTCTGGCGCAAGCTGTTCCGGCGGACGCCGAAGCCGGGCACCGCCTGAGGCCACAAAAACGAACGCCGCCGGGATCTCCGGCGGCGTCATGGTTTGGTCCAGCAGCGGTTGCGATAGTCCCGCTTATTCCTCGATCTTGGTCAGCAGGTAGTTCTGCTCGCCCAGGCGTTCGATCAGCGCCAGTTGCGTCTCGATCCAGTCGATGTGCTCTTCCTCCGAATCGAGGATGTCGGCGAAGAGCTTGCGGCTGACGTAGTCACCCACGGTCTCGCAATACTTGATCGCTTCGCGCAGCAGCGGCAGCGCTTCCAGTTCCAGCGCTAGGTCGCAGTTGAGCAGCTCGCGCGGGTTCTCGCCGATGCGTAGCTTGCCGAGCGCCTGGAAATTGGGCAATCCGTCGAGGAAGAGAATGCGCTCGGACAGCTTGTCCGCGTGCTTCATCTCGTCGATGGACTCGTGGTACTCGTGCTCGGCGAGTTCCTTCAGACCCCAGTTCTTCAGCATCTTGGCGTGCAGGAAGTACTGGTTGATCGCGGTCAGCTCATTATAGAGCGCCTTGTTGAGGTACTCGATGACCTTGGCGTCGCCTTTCATGGCGTGGCTCCCTTGCCCGTTCGATGGGCGCCACTTTAAGCCTGTTCACGCACACTCGTCGGAACGCGAATCGTATGCATCCGCGACCGGGAATCAGTAGCGATTGGGAGCGCTTACGCGGCTTCCTGCAGGACCGCGAATGGCAGGTCGCGGACCGCGTGGGCGGCTTCGAGCAGGGAGCCGGCCATGTCCAGGCAACTGCCGCAATTGGCACCGGCGCCGGTGCGCATCGTCAGTTCGGTCACGCTCCGGCAGCCGGCTTCGGCCGCGTCGCGGATATCGTGATCGGTAACCCCATTGCAGATGCAGACGTACACGGCGGTCGGACTGGGCAAGCAGCCGGATTGGCTGCGGGCGTCATTCCGCCATGAATGAGAATGATTGTCAATTAACAGCAGGATCGGTCCCGCCCCGGGCAGCCGCTCCCGGCGGGCGGAAGCGCCGCCTTGGGCGGTTCCGCCCCGGGTCCGGCCGCGGCCCGGGCGCCGGAACGGCCTGGGCGCCGGCCACCTGCCGCGCCGCCGGCGCCAGATGGCGCAGGGCGCTGGCGTACACGCCGCGTTTAAATACGACCACATGCTCGACCGGATACCAGAAGTCCACCCAGCGCCAATGGTCGAATTCAGGTTTGTCGGTCAGATCCAGACGCAGGTCGGACTCCTGCCCGGTCAGGCGCAGCAGGAACCACACCTGTTTCTGGCCGATGCAGACCAGACGATCGTGGCGCCGGATCGCACGTTGCGGCAGGCGGTAGCGTAGCCATCCCGGGGTCGCCCCCAGCACCTCGACATGCTCGGGCAGCAGCCCGGTTTCCTCGCGCAACTCGCGGTACATAGCCTCGAGCGGGGTCTCGTCGGTATTCATCCCGCCCTGCGGGAACTGCCAGCCGTCCCGGTTCACACGGCGTGCCCAGAAGACACGTCCGTCCGGGTGCATCAATACGATGCCGACGTTGGGGCGATAGCCGTCCGGATCGATCACGATGCGGACTCCAAATTCACTGTCTCTGACTCTGCCACGCCGTCACCGATGACCACAAGTCGGCGGGAGGCGATTGACGGAGACCATCGCGGCATGAATAATTGGCGATTCTCCGCGGCTATGTAGCTCAGCCGGTTAGAGCACAGCACTCATAATGCTGGGGTCGGTGGTTCGAGTCCACCCATAGCCACCAAACGCGTCGAGATGAAAGCCCTGCGGAGACGCGGGGTTTTTTGTTTCTGAGTTGTCGTGCGCGGCCGTCCCGGTGTGTAGATCTGGGACCTCTCCGTTCTTGCCGATCATCGCCCATCCCAATCCATTCGGCGCTTGATCGCACGAAGAACAAACATCGCGAACACTCGCAGGGCAAGCTGCCTGGCGACTTCATCGGCTATTGGGGGAGTCTTATTTTTCCTGCAGCGTGATGGTCGTTGGGGGAGGCATTTCATCAGCTCTGCAAAGCAGTGCGGTACAGATGAAACGCGGTCATGCGACAACACTCCAGCAACGGGCTGAAGCCCCCTCCCCGCTCGCATAGGAGGCTTGGAGCAGCCAATGCACCCGGGAAGCCTCAGGCGGGAGGGGAATTCGCTGCACGGGCGCATGAACCATCGAGCCTTCTCAACTCCATGAGGATCAATTACTGCCTGGACGCCATGCAACCGTGGCCGGATTACTGCCTCGTCAGCCAGCCAATGACCCGCCCGGGCCAACCGCGGGCCGCCCCGGCGTAAACTGAGCACATGAAGATTTTCAAGGTATTCACCATCGAGGCGGCGCACCGGCTGCCGAACGTGCCCGCTGGGCACAAGTGCGCGCGCCTGCACGGGCACAGCTTCCGCGTGGAACTCCACGTCGAGGGCGACATCGATCCGCACGCCGGCTGGGTGATGGACTTCGCCGACCTCAAGACGACGTTCCAGCCGCTGTACGACCAGCTCGACCACCACTACCTCAACGATATCGAGGGCCTGGACAACCCGACCAGCGAGCGGCTGGCGGTATGGATCTGGGATCGCCTGAAGCCGCAACTGCCGCTGCTGGCGGAAGTGGTGGTGCATGAGACCTGCACCTCCGGCTGCCACTACCGCGGCCGCTGAAGCAGTCAAACCGCGGACCGGGATGCGCTCGCGTTCGAGCATCTTGAGCACGCCGATAGCCGACCCGTGGGCGGCGGCGCCCAGGACGGGCGCGGCGGGATCGCATCCGGTCCCGGCCAGGGCTTCGGGGATCGGCGCCAATGTCTGCCCCACATCACTCGCACCCCGACGGCGGCGTGATGCTCCACAGCACCCGCTCCATTCCACCGGTCAACCAGCGCAGCCACACCGTGCGGCGGGACGCGCGCCGGAGTACCGGGAATCGGGGTCCATCATCGTTTCGTCATCCTGCAAGGCCATCCTCCGTGCCAGGCGGGCACGCCCGGGTCGCCCGTCATCCATTCAGCCCATCGGCTGTCGCCGGATCCTGCCAGCCCGCCATGACCTCCCCAACCACTCCCTGAACCCACCCGCCACGGATGTTGCATTGCAACAAAACCCGGATTATGCTGCACCGCACAATCCGACAACCGGATTGATTTCCCTCTACGGAATCTCAGGAGTTCGCCATGTACCAGCCGATCAACGAACAGTTTGCCGCCGCTACGCGCCAGTTCGCGGAAACGGCCGCACAGGCCAACCGCCTGGCCCTCGACAACGCCTCGGCCGTGTTCGGCCTGCAACTGGCCGCGATCGAAGAGCGCGTCAACGCCACCTTCGCCTTCTTCGGCGAAGCCGCTGAAGTGCGCGATCTCGACGGCCTCAAGACCCTGTTGCCGAAGGGCGTGCAGGTTGCCCGCGAGAACCTCGAGCGCGGCGTCAGCACCGGCCAGGAAGTGTTCGGTCGCACGATGAAGGCGCAGGGCGCCATCACCGAACTGGCCAAGTCGCAGTTCGAAGCCGCCACCAAGACCACGCTGGCCGACGTCGAAAAGGCCGTCAAGGGCGCGACCGCGACCAAGGCCGCTGCCAAGTAAGCGTTACGTACACCCCAGTACTCTCTCCTCTCCGCTTCACGGCGGATTGATAACCCGGCAACGCAGGTTGCCGGGTTTTTTCTTGTCCGACGACCGGGCAGCCATCAACACCGATCATGCAAAACAAAGGCCCGCTGGAAGGCGGGCCTTTGTCGTTGGCTCATCGAGCGGAGCCGGATGGAATTACATCGCGGGCCTGGTCTGCGGCTCCTCGTCCTCATCCTGTTCGAGCTTCGGAGCTTCGTCCAGCTTGTCGCCCAGCACGCGGCGCACCGCGACATAGAACACCGGGATCAGCAGCAGGCCGAGGAAGGTCGCGAACATCATGCCGCCGATCACGCCGGTGCCGATCGCGTGGCGCGAGTTGGCGCCGGCGCCGCTGGAGATAGCCAGCGGGAACACACCCATGATGAAGGCGAACGAGGTCATCAGGATCGGGCGGAAGCGCAGGTGCGCCGCCTCGATCGTCGCCTCGCGCAGCGTCTTGCCGTGCTTGCGCTGCTCGATGGCGAACTCGACGATCAGGATGGCGTTCTTCGCCGCCAGGCCAATGACCGTGATCAGGCCGATCTTGAAGTAGATGTCGTTGGGCAAGCCGCGCAGCATCGAGAACATCACCGCGCCCAACGCGCCCAGCGGCACCACCAGCAGCACCGCCACCGGCACCGACCAGCTCTCGTACAACGCCGCCAGGCACAGGAACACGACCAGGATCGACAACGCCATCAGCATCGGCGCCTGGGCGCCGGCGAGGATTTCCTGATAGGACTGGCCGGTCCAGTCATAGCCGAAGCCCGGCGGCAGGTCGTTCTCGACGATGCTCTGCATCGCCTGCATGGCCTCGCCAGAGCTGTGGCCCGGTGCCTGCGAACCGACGATCTCGACGGCGGAGTAACCGTTGTAGCGGGTCAGCGACGGCGAGGCCATGATCCAGTGGTTCTTGACCACGTTCGACAGCGGGATCATCGAGCCGGTGACCGGATCGTTGTCCTCCACGCCATTGCCGGGGTTCGGGCTGGGCGTATAGAAGTGCGTCAGCGAACCCGGCCCGGTGCGGAATGGCGCATCGGCCTGCATGGTGACGCGCTTGACGCGGCCGGCATCGACGAAGTCGTTGACGTAGACCGGCGCCAGCATCAGCTGGATCGCGGTGTAGATATCGCGCACCGACAGGCCCATCGCCTGCGCCTGCACGCGGTCGACGTCGAGCTTGAGCTGCGGAGACTCTTCCAGCGCGTTGGGACGCACGCCCGTCAGCGCCTTGTTCTGGCCAGCCTTGCCGAGCAGTTGGTTACGTGCCTCGGTCAACGCGTCGCGACCCTGGCCACGACGATCCTGCAGGTACATGTCGAAGCCACCGAACTGGCCCAGGCCACTCACCGTCGGCAGGTTGATCACGAAGATCTGCGCGTCGCGGATGCCGAACAGCGCCATGTTGGCCTTCTGGATGAATTCCGACGCGGTGACCTTGCGCTCGTCCCAGGGCTTGAGGCGGATGAAGGCGATGCCGACGTTCTCACCCTGGCCCACGAAGCTGAAGCCGGACACGGTGAAGATGCCGTCGAAGCCCTCTTCCTTCTTCACCGTTTCGCGTACCTGGTCGAGCACGGTGTTGGTGCGCGTGATCGAGGCACCCGGCGGCAGGTTGATCAGTGCGATCGCATAGCCCTGGTCCTCTTCCGGCAGGAAGCTGCCCGGCATGCGGAAGAACAGGAAACCGCACAGCGCCACCA
Organism: Lysobacter niastensis; assembly: GCF_031457115.1. Taxonomy (GTDB): domain Bacteria; phylum Pseudomonadota; class Gammaproteobacteria; order Xanthomonadales; family Xanthomonadaceae; genus Lysobacter_J; species Lysobacter_J niastensis_A. The sequence goes on along the minus strand of NZ_JAVDVY010000001.1, from coordinate 709,165 downwards.
GCAGGCCGAACACCATCATCCAGCGCGGCGCATGGCTTATTGCGCTGCCGATGTGGCCGATATAGGTCGAACTGACCTTGTCGTAGAGCTTGTTGAAGTTGCGGAAAACGAAGTTGTCGCGGTGATGCTCGGCGGTCGGCTTGAGCAGCGTCGCACACAGCGCGGGAGTGAAGCCCAGCGCGAGGAAAGCGGAGAAGCCCATCGCCATGGCGATGGTGATGGCGAACTGCTTGTAGATCTCGCCGGCGCTGCCGCCCTGGAATGCGCTGGGAATGAACACCGCCGCCAGCACCACCGTGATCGCCACGACTGCGCCGCTGATCTGGCTCATCGACTTGCGCGTGGCCGCCTTCGGCGACAGGCCCTCCTCGGTCATGATGCGTTCGACGTTCTCGATCACCACGATCGCGTCGTCGACCACGATGCCGATCGCCAGCACCATGCCGAACAGGCTCAGCTGGTTGATCGTGAAGCCGATCAGGTACATGCCCAGGAACGTGCCGAGCAGCGCGATCGGGATCACCAGCGTCGGGATCAGCGTGGCCCGGAAATTCTGCAAGAAGATCAGCATCACCAGGAACACGAGCACGATCGCCTCGCCCAGCGTCTTGATCACTTCCTTGATCGAGACCGCGACGAAGGTCGAGCTGTCGTACGGCGAGAACCAGGTGACGCCCTGCGGGAACGTCGGTTCCAGTTCTGCCATGCGCTCACGGATCGCCTTGGCCACGCCCAATGCGTTGGCGCCGGGCGCCAGTTGCACGGCGAAACCTGCGGCGGGCTTGCCGTCCCAGCGGCTGTCGAAGCCGTAGAACGTCGCGCCCATCTTGATGCGGGCGACATCGCGCAGCCGCACCGCGGTGCCATCGTTGTTGGTGCGCAGGATGATGTTGCCGAACTGCTCGGGCGTACTGAAGCGCCCTTCGGCCGACACCGTCGCGGTGAAGCCCTGCTCTGCCGGCGCCGGATCGGCGCCGATCTTGCCGGCGGCGAACTGCACGTTCTGGCCGCGGACCGCCGCCAGCACCTCGCTCGCCGACAGGCCGTAGCCGCGCAGCTGGTCAGGGTTCAACCAGATGTTCATGGCGTATTCGCTGCCGAACTGCTGGGTGCTGCCGACGCCCGGCACGCGCGCGATCTGGTCGAGCACGCGCGAACCGATGATGTCGCTGAGCCCGTCGCGATCCCACGCCTCACTGTCCGCGCGCAACGCCACGACCATCAGGAAGCCGGCGTTGGCCTTGGCCACCACCACGCCCTGCTGGGTCACTTCGGTGGGCAGGCGCGGCGTCGCCAGCGCGACCTTGTTCTGCACCTGCACCTGGGCGATGTCCGGATCGGTGCCGGGCGCGAACGTCAGGGTGATGCTGGAACCACCGCTGGAACTGGACGACGAGCTGAAATAGACCAGGTTGTCGATGCCGGTGAGTTGCTGCTCGATCACCTGCGTGACCGCGCCCTCGGCGGTTTCGGCGCTGGCGCCGGGGTAATTCGTCGACACCACGACCTGCGGCGGCGCGATGGTCGGATACGACTCGACACCCAGGTTGAGGATGGCGAGCACGCCGCACAGCGAGATCAGGATCGCGATGACCCAGGCGAATACCGGGTGGTTGATGAAGAATCTGGACATGGCGGTCAGTCCTTGGCCTGGTCCTTCGCGGCCGCGGCCGGCGCCGGACCTTCCGCCGTGGCGGTATCAGCCGGCTTCCACGGCGCGGCCTTGGCCGGCTGGCCGGGCTGGGCACGCTGGATGCCGGACACGATGACCTGATCGCCCGCGGCCAGGCCCTTGCTGATCACCCAGTTGCCGCTCTGGACGCGGTCGGCGACGACATCCTTGCGCGCGACCTTGCCGTCGTTGCCGACCACGAGCACGAAGGCGCTCCTGGCATCGCGCTGCAGGCCGGCTTGCGGCACGAGATAGGCATTGCCCTGCTCGCCGAGCGTGGCCTTGAGCGTGACGTACGTGCCGGGCAGCAGGCGCTTGTCCGGATTGGGAATGCGCGCACGCATCGCGATCGCGCCCGTGGCCGGGTCGACGACGTCGCCGGAGAAATCCATGGTGCCCATGCGCTGGTACGCGGTGCCGTCGGGCAGGATCACCTCGACCTCGCCCTCGCCGGTGCCGGCGCCGGTGCGTGTGCGTCGGATCTGTTCGAGCTCGGTCACGCTCACCGAGAAGTTCACGTACAGCGGGTCGATCTGGTCGACGGTGGTCAGCAGCGTCGCCGTGTCCTGGCCCACCAGCGCGCCCTCGGTGACCTGCTGCTTGCCGGCACGGCCGCTGATCGGTGCGCGCACCGTCGCGTAGCCGAGATTGATGCGGGCATCGGCCAGGGCGGCCTGGGCCTGCTTCACCGCCGCGCTGGAACTGCGCTCGGCGGCCAGGGCGTTGTCCAGGTCGGACTGGGAGACGAACTTGGCCGGCGCCAGCCGGCGGGCGCGATCGGCCGCGGCCTTGGCATTGGCATAGGTCGCCTCGGCCGAGGCCAGCGCGGCCTGCGACTGGCCCAGCGAAGCCTGCAGCTGGTCGGGGTCGATCTGGAACAGGACCTGCCCGGCCTGGACGTCGGTGCCCTCCTCATACAGCCTGCGCTTCAGCACACCCGGCACGCGGGCACGCACGTCGGCACTGCGGTAGGGGGCCAGACGACCGACCAGGTCCTTCTGCAGCGCCACGCTGTCCGGCTTCACCTTGACCACGCCGACTTCCGGCGGCGGCATGCCGCCTCCCTGGGCCTGTTCCTTGCCGCCGCAGGCGGACAGTGCGAATGCCAACGCGGCGGCCAATGCCACCGAGCGGGGAGTCATGACCATGGGGGTCTCCGGAGTTGTCATGGCGAGCGGCTGCCAGGCAGCGTGCTGCTCAGATTGGTTTAATTCCTATACTCGCCAGTCTAGCATTCTCGTCCCGGCGCCCACCTCCCATAAGTCACGGGGCCGCGGCATCAGGCAGATCCAGCAAATGCGCCATACGCTGCGGATCCGGATGGGGGGAATAAGGCAGCCGACCCAAACAAGGTACCGGCAGGCGTTGCCGCAGTAGCGTGAAGTTCTGGTCGATGCATTGCATCGACGGATCGATCTCGTTGGCGATCCAGCCGACCAGACGCGCACCGTCGGCGGCGATCGCGCGCGCTGTCAGGCGCGCATGGTTGAGGCATCCCAGGCGCAGGCCGACCACCAGAACCACCGGCAGGTCCAGCGCGCGCACCAGGTCGATCTGGTCCAGCGTGGCCGACAGCGGCGCAGCCCAGCCGCCGACGCCTTCGACCACGACGGTGTCGGCCTGCGCGGCCAGGCGCGCGTGCGCGGCGAGGATCGTCGCCAGCGAGATTTCGATCCCTGCATCGGCCGAAGCCAGTTCCGGCGCAAGCGGCAAAGGCAGCGCATACGGGTTGACGTGGTCGTACTCGGGTACCGGATCGCTGACCGACTGCAGCAGCAGCGCATCCTCGTTACGCCAGCCCGACGGTGTCGATTCGCATCCGCTGGCCAACGGCTTCATGCCGATCGCACGAAGGCCCCGTGTGCGCAAGGCGCACAATAGCGTCGCCGTGGCGACGGATTTGCCGACGCCCGTATCGGTTCCGGTGATGAACAGGCCGCGCGGAGTCATGAACGGCACGAGTCCTGCTTGGCCGCACTGCTAGACTGGGGACGAGGAATCATCATGTTCACCACGCAAAGTCTAATTGGCGACAAGGCCGATCAGTATGCGCAGCTGCTGGAGCAGGCGCGCGCACTGATGTCGGGCGAGCGCGACCGTATCGCCAACGCCGCCAACCTGTCGGCGCTGGTCTATCACTCGCTGCCGGCGCTCAACTGGGCGGGCTTTTATTTCTACGACGGCCAGGAACTGGTGGTCGGGCCTTTCCAGGGCCTGCCAGCGTGCATCCGCATCCCGCTCGACAAGGGCGTGTGCGGCGCCGCCGCGACGACGCGGCAGACGCAACGCGTCGCCGACGTGCATGCTTTCCCCGGCCATATCGCCTGCGATTCGGCCTCGAATTCGGAAGTGGTGGTACCGCTGTTCACTGGCGATGGCCAACTGATTGGCGTACTCGATCTCGACAGCCCGGAGCTGGACCGCTTCGACGCGCAGGACCAGAAGGGACTGGAAGACATCGCGAAAGCGTTCGTGGAGTCGCTCGCGTGAACGGATTGAAGATGCGCAACATCGGGCCCAAGTCCGCCGCCTGGCTGCGACAAGTGGGGCTGCGAACGCCCGAGGACATCGCCGCGGCCGGATCGGTCGAGGCGTTCATGCGCGTCAAGCGCGCCGGCTTCAAACCGACGCTCAACCTGCTCTACGCGATCGAAGGCGCGCTGCTGGACTGCCACTGGCAGGAGATTCCGGACGAGCGCCGCAACGAATTGATCCAGGCCGCCGAAGCCGCCACCGCGCTGCTGCCGCCGCCGCGTCATCGGCCGGCCGCCTCGCCGTGCACCACCACGATGATGGATGAAGAGCCCATGGCGATGCCGACCCTGTTCGACGACGCCGCCGGCGATCAGGACTGATCCGCCGGTGAGGGCGGGTTCCCCGTCCTCCCACCACTCCCACACGCGATCGGATCGGGCCATGACGTTTCGTTCTTTGGACAGTTCCTTCGGATCGCGTAGACTGCGCGCGCTTCGAGGTGACCCGGCGGCGTCCTGCCGGCGGGTTGAAACGGGAAGCCGGTGACGCCAGCGCAAGCGGCCATTCCGGCACTGCCCCCGCAACGGTAAGCGAGTCAAAGCGCGGCATCCGCCACTGTGCATCGCACGGGAAGGCGCCGCAGCCGGAGGGACACCTCCACTCGCGAGTCCGGAGACCGGCCTCGAATCAATGGGTCCCCATGGCCCTCACTGGTTGCGATGCGGAGGGCGTCGCGGCGGCGACGTCGGCGCTGTGCGCCCGCAACGCGGCCTGTCCCTTCTCCTCGCGGCTCCACCCTTGCGACCGACACGGCCAAGACCGTGCGCTGGAGAAACCCGATGTCACTGCGTTCCCCGATCACCGTCCTGGCCGCCGCCTGCGCGCTCGTCGCTTCCGCCTCTGCACATGCTCAGGTCAACGACGCGGCCACCAACCTCGACGAGGTTGTCGTCACCTCCAACCGCACCGCGGTCAGCGTCAACGACGCGCTGACGCCGGTGGAAGTGATCGACAGCGAGCAGATCCGGACCAGCCAGGCGCGCTCGCTGCCGGACCTGCTGCGTGGCCGCGCCGGCATTTCGATGGGCAACCAGGGCGGCCCGGGCAAGCTGACCACGCTGTTCCTGCGCGGCACCGAATCCGATCACGTGCTGCTGCTGGTCGACGGCATCCGCATCGGCTCGCCGACCTCCGGCCTGGCATCGTTGCAGGACCTGCCGATCGAAATGATCGATCGTGTCGAGATCGTGCGCGGTCCGCGCTCGAGCCTGTACGGCGCCGATGCCATCGGCGGCGTGATCCAGGTGTTCACGCGCCGCGACCGCGGCAGTTTCGCGCCGCGCGTGCGCCTGGACGTCGGCAGCAACGACACGCAGGGCTTCGGCGTGGGCTTCGGCGGCAGCAACGACCGCGGCTGGTTCGGTGCCGACTTCCAGCACACCCGCACAGACGGCATCAACGCCTGCTACGGACTCTTCGACCCGGTCACGTTCGAGGGCGGCGGCTGCTTCATCGCGCGCGACTCGCAACCCGACCACGACGGCTACGAGAAGGATGCACTGTCGCTGCGCGGCGGCTTCAACTTCAACGAGCAGTGGAGCCTGGAAGGCCATGCCCTGCGCAACGAAGGCGACAACGAATTCGACGGCGATTTCACCGACCGCTCCGAGACGGTGCAGCAGGTGATCGGCGGCAAGCTGCGCTGGCGGCCGTCCGAGCGCGTCGACCTGCACCTGACCGCCGGCCGCAATAAGGACGAATCCGACAACTTCCTCGACGACGTGTTCCTGGACACCTTCAGCACCAACCGCGACAGCGCGACGCTGCAGGGCGACTTCGGCATCGCCCAGGACCAGTTGCTGACGGTCGGCCTGGATTGGCTGCGTGATGAAGTCTCGGGCACGACTGACTACGCCGAGTCCGAGCGCGACAACAAGGCGGCGTTCGTGCAGTACCAGGGCAAGTTCAACACGCAATCGCTGGAGGCCAGCGTCCGCAACGACGACAACCAGCAGTTCGGCAACCACACCACCGGCAGCGCGGCGTGGGGCCTGGGTTTCGCCGAATACTGGCGCGTCACCGCCGGCTACGGCACCGCCTTCAAGGCACCGACGTTCAACGAGCTGTACTTCCCGTTCTTCGGCAACCCGAACCTGGACCCGGAAGAATCCAAGACCTGGGAACTGGGCCTGGCGTTCCGCGGCGAGACGTTCAACGCGCACCTGGACACCTTCAGCACCGACGTCGACGACCTGATCGCGTTCGACATTTCGGTCAATCTGCCCAACAACGTCGACAAGGCCCGCATCCGCGGCGCCGAGCTCAGCGCCGATACCGTCCTCGCCGACTGGACGATCGCCGGCGCGATCAGCTACGTCGACACCGAGAACCGTTCCGGCTTCTTCGAGGGCAACGAACTGGCGCGCCGCGCGAAGAACAGCGCCCGCCTGGACGTCGACCGCGCGTTCGGCGCCTTCCGCGTCGGCCTGACCGCGGTCGGCGAAGGCTCGCGCTACGACGACGTGGCCAACAGCCGTCGCCTGGGCGGCTACGGCACGCTCGACCTGCGCGCCGAGTACGCGTTCACGTCCGCCCTGTCGCTGCAGGCGCGCGTGGCGAACGTGTTCGACCGCGATTACGAGACCGTGGCGTTCTACAACCAGCCCGGCCGCGAGTGGTACCTGACGCTGCGTTACGCACCGGCTGAGTGATACGAGCGGTTGCGCAGACAAGTGAAGGGCCCGGCAAACGCCGGGCCTTTCTTTTGAGGTCCCACGTAGCCGCACGCCAATCACCCTCATCCGCCCTTCGGGCACCCAACTGGAAAGCAATCTGGAGGTCCCTTCTGTCGCGAGCGGGAGAAGGGATGCGACACGACTTCACTCCGACGCGGGAACCTGCCCCCTCTCCCACTTGCGGGAGAGGGTTGGGTTGAGGGCGCTCTGCGCACTGCGCATCCCGCATTGACACCATCACCGCCCCCGGAAAAGGATGTCGAGGGGATGTCCAACACGAATGGGCCGCATCGGCCCGCGCAACAGGGCAAGCGAATGAAGTCATCGGTGATGGAGTTGGTCGGGCAGTACGATCCCAATCTTCCGCTGGAGGAAGCCTCGACGATTCCGTCGTCGTGGTACATCGACGAAGGCATCTACGCGCGCGAGCGGCGCACGACCTTTTCCCGTACCTGGCAGCTTGCCGGTCGCGTCGACCAGCTTCGCGAACCGGGCCAGTACGTCACCTGCGAGATCGCCGGCGAACCCATCGTCCTGGTGCGCGGCAGCGACGGCGAACTGCGCGGCTTCTTCAACGTCTGCCGCCACCACGCGGCCGCGGTGATGACCGAACCATCGGGCTGCGTGCAGAACCTGCGCTGCCCGTACCACGGCTGGACCTACACCCTGGAAGGCGCGCTCAAGGGCACGCCCAGCTTCAACAGCGAATGCCACTTCGATCGCAGCCAGCACGGTCTGGCGCCGGTGGCGACGGCCGTGTGGGAGAACTGGGTGTTCGTTCGGCTGGATGCGCAGGGTCCGAGCCTGGAGGAATTCCTGGGGCAGGACCTGATCGAACAGGTCCGTCCGCTGCAGTTGTCCAACCTGCACTGGTTCGAGCGCCGCCATTACTACTTCGACTGCAACTGGAAGGTATTCGTCGACAACTACCTCGACGGCGGCTACCACGTCCCGCACCTGCACAAGGGCCTGGACAGCGTGCTGGACTACAAGAACTACACCATCGAGAACGGCGAGCGCTTCTGCCTCCAATCGAGTCCGCTGACCACCGGCAAGGCTCAGGACGACTATGCCGCGGTGCGCAGGGGCGACCGGGCGCTGTACTACTGGCTCCACCCCAACTTCATGATCAACTGGTACGAGGGAATGATGGACACCAACCTCGTGTTGCCGATGGGCGTGGACAAGACCGAGGTGATCTTCGACTTCTGGTTCGCCGACGTATCCGAGGCCGCGCGCGAGTACAACCGCGCCAGCATCGACGTCGGCCAGCAGATCCAGGACGAGGACATGGCGATCTGCAAGTCCGTGCAGCGCGGCCTGCATTCGCGCGCCTATTCGACCGGACGCCTGTCGGTGCGCCGCGAAGGCGGCGAGCACCTGTTCCATCGCCTGTTGCACGCGGATCTCATGGCTGGGGCGTAAGCGCCGCCGCGCGGCATTCGGCGGTTCAGCTGGCAGGCGGATGCGGCGTTGCCCGTCCTGCGGTGCCCGCCAGTTGCGCCACCACCAACTGCTGCTGGCAACGCAACCACCAGGCGGCAAGGCCCAGCCACAGCACGATCAACACGATCACGCTCTTCTGCCGCAGTCCCTCGGGCGGCTCCTGCCAGAAGGCGTAGACCGCCAGCGCGATGAAACTCGCCACGGCCAGCGGGAACGCGAGGCCGAAATACCGGCGCCAGGTCGCGTCGTAATGGAAGCGCCACGACTGCAGCATCATGGCCGTGGTGACGCTCACGAACGTCGTCAGCGCGGCGAGCTTGTGCAACTGACTCTCCTGGTCGTGCGTCAGGTACGGCAGATCGGTCTCGGTGATGGCGGTGACCCATAACGCGACGCCGGCCACCACCAGCAGCAGCATCGGGGCCCTGCTGCGGGCGTGCGGCCTGAGTGCGGCATACAGGCCCGCGCCAAGCAGCACCAGCGCCATGCTCAGCACGTAATACGCGCCGCGTACCCAACCGCCGTAGTGGCCCTTCAGGTAATTGCTGAGCGGTGCCTGGCGCCAATCGAGGTCGGGGCGCAGCCATTGCGCGAGCAGGCAGATCGTGGCGAACAGCGCCACGGATGCGAAGCAGATCAGCCCCGATCGGTGCCGCACGATGCCTTCGAGAAGCGGGCTTCTCGCCCGCATCCTGTACAACGTCGCACCGACGGAGGAATGGGTCCTCATACCTGCGCCAACGACACGAACGCGCCGTCGCGGCCATGGTTCGAGTCCGCTCGCGTGCGGCCACCTTGCCGTGTTGAAAACAGCGCACCGATTGACCGGGCAGAGGTCCAGCCGCCGTTTCATTTCATACGACGTCGTCCCTGTCGATGGGCGTTGCTGCGCTCAACGCATCCGGGCGTCGACCTCTCGATTGGGACGACAAACGGCTCGCGCGCGGTCGCACCTCGAAGGCGGGCCGGGGCCCGCCCCATGCATCAGGTCTTGAGGAACGCCTGTACGGCGTTGCGCCCCGTCGCGCCGCTGATGCCGCCGCCGCCATGCCCGCCCGAACCGCACAGGTACAGGCCGTCGACCGGCGTGGCGTGGTTCGACCAGCCCGGCATCGGGCGCATGAAGAACATCTGGTCGAGGATCAGCTGGCCGTGGTTGGGATCGCCTTCGGTCAGCGCGTAGTCGCGCTCCAGGTCGATCGGCGTGATCGATTGCCGCGCGCGTACCGATGCCGTCAGTCCAGGGAAATGCGCCGCCAGCGTTTCCACGGCGATGATCTCGATACGCGACCTCGCCTCTTCCCAGTTTCCGCCCTTCAATTTGTACGGAGCGGACTGGAAGTGGATCGAGACGACGTCGCCTGCAGTGGTGACTTCGAGATAGGGACGTTCGGCGATCTCGCCGTACTTCGCGGCGTCGAAGGAGCGCTCCAGGTACTTCAGCGTGGGTGCGATCGCCAGCGTTCCGGACGGAATGCCGTGCTTTCCGTCGGTCAGCAGGTGCACCTTGGCCTGCGAGCCGCGCATCTTGATCGACTGCGTGTGCCAGACGAAGTCCGGCGGCAGCTCCGGCGCGCCGACCAGGCCCAGCAGCGTGCGGCGCGGATCGGCCGCGGAGAACACGAGGTCCGCCAGGATCTGGCTGCCGTCCTCCAGCCGCACGCCGGTGACGCGCTGCTTGTCGACCAGGATCTGCGCCACGCCGGCCGCGGTGCGCACTTCGCCGCCGCGCGACTTCAGCGCGGCCAGCAAGGCTTCGGCGATGCGACCGCTGCCGCCGGCGACCGGCCGATGCGCCAGGCCACCGCGGTTGAGCCAGTTGTGCATCAGCGTGTAGCCGGTGCCGGCCGACATCGAACCCAGCGTATGGCCGTGGATGGCCACGGCGGCGATCGCCGCCTTCAGCTCCTCCGACTCGAACCACTCCTCGGTGAACTCCACCGCCGACATCGACATCGCCCGGATCACCCGGAACATGTCCTTGCCGCCGAGACGCCGCAGCGTCCACGCCAGCTTGGCCAGCGGCCAGCCTTCGGCGAACCCGATATTCGGCAGACGCGGCATAGGCGTGCGGTAGGCCGCGTCCAGGAACGCGGCGGCGCGATCCATGAACGCAACGAACTCCGGCCAGCGCGCGGCATCGGCGGCAGAGAGCTGGCGGATGGATTCGAGCGTCTGCGCATCGCCGGGCCTGGTCGACAGTTGCAGGCGGCGGCCGCCGGGCAGCAGCGAGGTGTAGCTCGCATGGGCCGCGCCCGCATCGGACAGGCCGAAGCGACCCAGGTCGAGATCACGCACGATGTCGGGCCGCAGTTGCGCGCCCGCGTGCAGCGGATCGAAGGCCTGGCCGTCGAAAGATCCGGTCGCCAGTTGTCCGCCTGCCTGCTCGCGGCGCTCCAGCACCAGTACTTTCTTTCCGGCTTTGGCGAGATAGTTCGCGGCGACCAGGCCGTTGTGGCCGGCGCCGACGATGATGGCGTCGTACTTGTTGTTTGCGCCCATGGCTTACTTCCAATCCTTCAGGACTTCCTGCGCGGCCATCTTGCCGGCCGCCCCCATCACGCCACCGCCCGGATGCGCGCCGGACGCGCCGAAGTAGTAGCCCGGCAGCGGCGTGCGGAAGTCGGCCCATTGCGGCGCCGGCCGCAGGAAGAACAATTGGTGCAGCAGCAGCTCGCCATGGAAGATGTTGCCGCCTGTGATGCCGGCGATGTTCTCGATGTCCTTGGGCGTGATGACCTGCTTGCCGACGATGGCGCGGCGGATGTTGGGTGCGTAGCGCTCGATCGTGGAGATCACCGTCTCGCCGAAGGCGTCGCGCTTGGCGTCGTCCCAGCCGCCTTCGATGTCGTACGGCGCGTACTGCACGAAGCACGACATCACGTGGTGCCCCGGAGGGGCCATGTCGCGGTCGATCATCGACGGGATGATCATGTCGATGTACGGGTTCTTCGCGAACTCACCGTACTTGGCTTCGTCGTAGGCTCGCTCGATGTACTCCATGCTCGGGCTGATCGAGATCGCGCCACGGTGCAGCGGGCCCTCGCCGGGCAGGCAGGTAAAGTCCGGCAGCTCGCTCAGCGCGATGTTGACCTTGCCCGAGGAACCGCGCACACGGAAGTTGCGGATCTGCTGGACGAAATCGTCGGGCAGGTGCTTGTCTTCGACGAACTGCAGGAAGCTGCGCTTCGGATCGGCCGCCGAGATCACCACCTTGGCGCGCAGCTCGTCGCCGTTGGCCAGCGCCACGCCGGCAGCGCGTCCGCCCTTGACGATGACCTGCTGCACGGCGGCATTGGTGCGGATTTCCACGCCCAGCGCGCGCGCCGAACTGGCGATCGCCTGGGTCACGCCGCCGTTGCCGTTCTTGCAGAAGCCCCAGGCGCGGAAAGCGCCATCGATCTCGCCCATGTAGTGGTGCAGCAGCACGTAGGCGGTGCCCGGCGAGTACGGACCGAGGAAGGTGCCGATGATGCCGCTGGCCGACTTGGTGCCCTTGAGCGGATCGAACTCGAACCAGTCGTTGAGCAGGTCGCCCGCCGACTGGGTCAGCAGCTTGGAGATCTGGTACAGCTCCTTCTCGCTCAGGCTCTTGCCGTACTGGCCAAGCCTCAGCAGGCCCTTCATGTCGCGCAGGCTCAGCGACGACGGGTCCGGCGGCACCAGGCCAATGATCGGCTTGATCGCCTTGGCGGCGCGCGCCATCACGCGGCCGTATTCGTCGGAGGCTTCGGCGTCGCGCGGCGAGTGGCGGTACAGCTCCTGGCGCGTGAGGTCGTGGTCATCCCACGCCGCCAGGTAGTCGCCGTTGTCCATCGGCGTGACGGTGCTGGGCAGCGGCAGGATCTTCAGGCCGTGACGCGGCAACTCGAGGTCGCGGATGATCTCCGGCCGCAGCAGGCTGACCACGTAGGAGAACTGGCTGAAACGGTAGCCGGGAAAGGGCTCGGCGGTGACGGCGGCGCCGCCGACCACTTCGCGGCGCTCGAGCACGGCCACTTTCTTGCCCGCGCGCGCCAGGTAGGCGGCGGCGATCAGGCCGTTGTGTCCGGCGCCGATGACGATGGCGTCGTATTGGTTATTGGTCATGGTGTGTTGTCGAGGGATCCGAATTCGATCGTCATTCCCGCGAAGGCGGGAATCCATGCGTCAGGTGCGGGATCCCCGCCTTCGCGGGGATGACGGCTTGGGTAGGGTTTGCGGCTACTTCTTCTTCCACTCCGGCTCATAGAACGGCAGCTTCACGACCTTGCCGTTGGCATGCAGGCGCTTGTGCTCGACGGTGATTTCCATCTGCAGCTGCGTGCCGGGCTCGTAGTACGGGCGCTGCAGGTGGACCAGGGCGATGTACTTCTTCAGCACCGGCGACCAGGTGCTGGTCGAGGCATAGCCGACCTGATTCCCGTTCTGCAGCAGCGGCAGGCTGCCGCGCACCGCCATGCCCGGTATCTGCGGCGGCAGGCCGGAAGCGGCGAACAGGCGCTCCATCGATTCCCAATCGACCTCGAAGCCCATCAGCTTCCACGCCGAACCTTCGCTCTTCTCGCGCTCCAGCGCGCGGCGGCCGACGAAATAACCTGGCTTGTCCAGTTGCACCGCCCAGTCCAGGCCCATCTCCAGCGGCGTGGATTTCTGGCCTTCGATCCAGGCGTGGTTGGCGGCGGTGTAGTCGACGTCGATCATGAACAACCCGGCTTCGACACGCGCCATGTCCATCGCCAGGATGCCGCACGGGACGATGCCGTAGTCGTTGCCCGCCGCCATCAGCGCATCCCACACATGCAGCGCGTCGGCGACGTCGATCCAGATCTCATAGCCCAGGTCGCCCGTGTAGCCGGTGCGCGAAATGGTTACCGGCTTGCCGGCCAGCGTGTTGGGCATCACGCGGAAATACTTGAGCTTGTCCAGCGACTTGGCGCAGACGCGATTGAGGACCGTGCGCGACTTCGGCCCCTGCAGGCTCAGCGCCGCGACCTGCTCGGTGACCTCGGTGATGGTCACGTCCATGCCGACGGCGTTCATCGACAGCCAGCGCAGCGACGGCTCGGCCGAGGTCAGGCGGAACAGGTTCTCGCCCAGGCGCGACACGGTGCCGTCGTCGAGCATCTTGCCGTCCTCGTCGCACCAGCCGGTGTAGCCGACCTGGCCGACGGCCATCTTGTGCACGTCGCGCGGGGTCAGCTTGTGCAGCAGGCGCGCGGCGTCCGGGCCTTCGATCATGTACTTCATCAGCGGCGAGACATCGATCATCGCGACGGCGTCGCGGATGGCCCAGTACTCGCGGTCCAGATGCAGGTCGTAGGAGCCGGCGACGATGTGGCCGGCCCAGCGCCGCCAGTTCTGCGGCAGGCACAGCTTGGACGTGCGCTCGTGGAAGGGGGTGCGTTTGAGTTGCAGCATGAGGGTTCGGCGCAGGTTCGATCAGGGGCGACAGGAGCCGCGGGTTCGGTATTTGGATCAGTGCTTCTGGTTGGGCGGCGCCAGGACGTCGGCACCCGCCGATCCTATCCGCGAACCTGCGGCCCGCAAGCGCAGCAGCGCATAGACCGGCAATCCTGCCAGCGCCAGGGCGATCGCCCACAGGAACGGCTCGCGACCCACGCCGATGAAGGCGAATACCACATAAGCCAGTCCGGGGATCGCCAGCACCAGCAGGTCGCGGCTCGCCGGTTGCTGCCGGCGCCGCCACAGCACCAGCAGCGCCAGTCCGCAGCACAGGTACAGCGGCAGGTTGGCGGCGGTGACGACGGTGGTGATGAAGGTGAAGCCCTGCACCAGCGACTTGCTGTAGTTCATCAGCACCATCGCGCTGGCCAACACGCCGGTGACCAGCAGCGCGTGCGCCGGAGCGCCGAAACGGTTGCTGCGCGCGAACACGGTCGGCAGGCCGCCATTGCTGGCGATGGTGCGGGTCAGTTCGCCGACCAGCAGCACCCACCCGTTCAGAGCGCCCAGGCCGCTGACGATCACGAACAACGCCAGGGCGCGCCCGTAGCCGGCACCGACCATGCGATCGAGCAGATCAGAGAACGGCGCCTTCGATGCGGCCAGCTCGTTCACGGGGATCAGCAGCAGCGGAATCGACGAAACCACCAGGTAGATGCCCGCCGTCAACAGCGTGCCGACGATGGTCGCGCGTGGGATGGTGCGGCCGGGGTCGCGCACGCGGTTGGCCGGCACCGTCGCCGACTCGAAGCCGAGCATGGCGAACAAGGCGATGGTCGAGGCCGCCATCAGCGGATGCAGGCTCACCGAGGCCGTTGGCAGGTGCTGGGTGTAGCTGGACGGATGGGTGATCAGCAGCCACACGCCGAGGGCGGCAACCGCCAGCATCGGCACCAGCTTCAGCGCGGTGGTCACGACCTGGACGCGGCCGCCGGTGCGCACGCCCAGCAGGTTGATGGCGACGAACAGCCACAGCAGCGCCAGCGCCTGCAGCGCGGGAGGAATGCCCACCAGCCCCGGAAACACCGTATCCAGATACCCCACGACGCCGATCGCGATGGCGGCGTTGGTGATCCACAGCGACACCCAGTACGACCACATCGCCAGAAACGCCGGCACCTCGCCGAGCGTGCTGCGGATGTAGCCGTAAGGACCGTCGGCGGCGGGCATGTCGCGGGCCAGTCGCGCGAACACCCGCGCCATCGCCACGCAGCCGACCACGGTGATCACCCAGCCGAACATGGCGTTGTAGCCATACGGCGCCAGCGAAGCCGGCAGCAGGAAGATGCCGATGCCGATGGTGTTGCCGACCACCAGCGCGGTGCACATCCAGAACCCGAGCTTGCGCCCCGCCTGGCCTTCCACCGCCGTGTTGCCTTGATCCTGCATTCGCCGCCCCTCGTCTAGTTATGGTCCGGTCGGCATGCGCCGTCGTGGATGTGACACCAGCTCTCCCCAGCCGGCCTCAGCGTGCCCCATCCGCGCACGGTTCGCCATCGGCAGCGCACACCAGCTGTCCGCGGGCGATCACCGCCTGCACGTGTTCCAGCGTGTTGATGTCGGAGAGCGGATCACCGGCCACTGCGACCAGGTCGGCGGACTTGCCGGGCGCCACCGAGCCCAGTTCAGCCTCGCGTCCTAGTGAACGTGCCGCCCCTATCGTGGCCGACTGGATCGCCTGCATCGGGCTCAACCCATACCGCACCATGTAGGCGAACTGGCGGGCATTGTCCCCATGCGGGTACACGCCGCTGTCGGTGCCGTAGCCGATATTCACGCCCGCCTTGGCCGCCTTGCGGAAGCCCTGGCGCTGGACGTCGGTGGTCTCCAGGTTCTTGCGCAGTTTCTCCGCCGACCAGCCTTCCTGGCGGCCAACCGTGTCGATGTAATCGCCGTTGTAGATGTCGGCCACCAACCAGGTACCGTGCTGCTTCATCAGCGCGATGCCCTCGTCGTCGAGGTAGGACGCGTGTTCGACCGAGCGCACGCCGGCACGCACCGCGCGCTTGATGCCTTCCGCTCCGTGCGCGTGGGCGGCGACGAAGCTGCCGCGCTTGGCGGCCTCCTCCACCGCGGCGCGGATCTGTGCTTCGCTGTATTCGGATTCGCCCGGGTCAGTGCCGTCGGTAAGCACCGCGCCGGTGGCGATCACCTTGATGAAGTCGGCGCCGTGGTCGAACAGATAGTTGACCTTCTGCCGTACTTCCTGCTCCGAATCGGCCACGCCCACGCGGAACTCGTTCGGCACTACCGTGCCCTTGGGCAACCCGGTGATCTCGCCGCCGCCGCCGGTGATGGTGATGTAGGCGCCGGCCACGAACATCCGCGGCCCGGGCACGTATCCGGCGTTGATCGCATCGCGCAGGGCGACATCGGCGAAGCCGCGATAGACGCCGACATCGCGCACCGTGGTGAATCCGGCACGCAGGGTATCTCGGGCGTTCCTCGCGCCGATGAAGGCATCACGAGCCGGGGTACTCTTCAACGGTGCGCCGGGATCGGCTGACTGGCCCTCGTCGGCGATATGCGTGTGCAGGTCCATCAGCCCGGGCACCACGGTGTATCGCGACCAGTCGAGCACCTTGGCGTCACCGACAGCGGCGGCCGAGTAAGGCTCCACGCGGGTGATGCGCTCGCCTTCGATGCGGATCGCCTGGTCGGCGAGCACCTTGCCGTGGTCGACATCGACCAGATGACCGGCACGGATGACCGTCGCCTTGGGCTGCGCGGCCGCGGGCTGTCCTGCATGCGCGGCGCCCATGAGCACCAGGGCCAATGAGGAGGCGAGCGTGGTGGCGGTAATCCTGGTCATGATGGTGGGTCGCTAGGCTCGAGGATGATGGGTTGGCTTACTTCGGCGACTTGTAGCGGCCATAGCGCTTGAGCAGTCGAACCAGCTCGGCATGCGGCAGGGCCTTGGCGTAGTGGCCGTCTTCGCCGGTCATGTCGCGTGCGGCGACCATCGCGTTGACGATGGCCTCCTCGGTGGCCTGCACGGTCGCTTCGAACAGGCCGTCGAGGTGGTCGTTGCCGACGAACTGCGCGTCGTTGATCTTTCCGCCCGCGGCCGCCGCGCCGTTGGCGGTGGAGAACGCGACGAAGATGTCGCCCGAACCGTTGCCGGCATAGCTGCCCATCCGCGCCAGGCCCATGCCGACGCGCTTGGCGATGCGCTTGAGCTGGTGTGGCAGCAGCGGCGCATCGGTCGCAACGACCACGATGATCGAGCCCGTATCGCCACCTGGCACGTCATGTCCCGCCATGGCGAGCGCCGGATCGGTGTAGACGCGGTCCCCGCGCAGGTGCTGTCCGACCGGCACGCCGGCGATGCGCAGCGTGTCGCGCACGCCGTAGTTGGCCTGCACCAGCGCGCCGACGATGTAGTCCTGACCGTCGCCGGTGACACGTCGCGAAGCCGTACCGATGCCGCATTTGAACTCGTGGCAGACCATGCCGGTGCCGCCGCCGACGTTGCCCTCGGCGACCGCGCCGCCCTTGGCCTCGCGCAGCGCCTGCGCCGTATGTTCCGGCGTTACGTGGAAGCCGTTGATATCGTTGAGATGCCCGTCCCAGGTTTCGGCCACGACCGGAAGCGACCACCAGTAACCGCTGGCGTCGGCGCCGCCGCCGCGCACGCGCTCTGCAATTACCGCATCGCGCACGACGCCGACGCTGTGGGTGTTGGTAAGCATCACCGGGCCTTCCAACTGGCCCGATTCCTCCAGCCAGGCGGTGCCGGTCATCTCGCCGTTGCCGTTGAGCGCGAACCAGCCAGCGAATACGGGCGTGTCGGACGTGGCCCGGCCACGCGGCAGGATCGCGGTGACGCCGGTGCGTACCTTGTGGCCGTTGCCCAGGTCTTCGATCAGCGTGACTTGGCCGACGCTGACACCGCCGACGTCGGTGATCGCGTTGATCGCTCCCGGCGTGCCCTCGAAGGGGACGCCGAGGTCGCGCGCACGGGGTTCGGCGGCCGCAGCGATGGTGCAAGCGACCGACAACATCACGGCCAGCATCAGTCGGAGGGACGCCGTCATCACGGCAACGCCTTCAGGAACCGGTCGTACCACCCCAGATTGCGCGCCATCCGGTCGCGCAGGTAGCTCGGCACCGTCAGGCCGTGACCCTCGCCCGGATAGACCACCAGCCGGGTGGGCACGTTGCGCGAACGCAGTGCCTGGTACATCTGCTCGGCGCCCAGGCAAGGCACGTTGGCGTCGTCGCCGGCGCACTGGAACATCGTCGCGGTGGTGATGCGGTCCGAATGCAGGAACGGGAAACTGGCGCGGTCGTACTGCTCGCGATTGCCCCAGGGGGTGCCCAGCTCCAGCTCGTATTCGCGGATGTACTGGTCGTGGCCGTACATGCCGTACATGTTCGATGCGCCGGCGCCGCTGATGGCCGCCTTGAAGCGCGTATCGCTGGCGATGACGGCATTGGTCAGGATCGCTCCATAGCTCCAGCCGCCAACGCCGAGACGCTGCGGATCGGCGATGCCCATGGCGACCACGTGATCGACCGCAGCCAGCACGTCGCGCACGTCGAGATTTCCCCAGTCCGCGTAGATCGCCTTCGAGAAGTCGAAGCCGCGCCCGGAACTGCCGCGCGGGTTCACCGCCAGCACGGCATAGCCGTTGGCCGCATACACCTGCCAGTCGGGCATGAACTCATGGCTGAACTGGTACACCGGCCCACCGTGCAACCGCACGATGGTCGGATAACGCTGGCCCGTTTGATAGCCAAGCGGCTTGACCAGCATGCCCTCGATCTCGACGCCGTCGGCGCCGCGCAAGCGGATCGCCTCGACAGGCGCCAGCGTCCTGCCCGCGAGGAATTCGTTGTGGTTCGCCAGCTCGCGCAGGCCACCGGCTTCGACGGCGGAGATCGAATACGGATGCAGGTCGCCGTCACCCAGCACGACTACCCGCCCGTCACGCGAGACATCCAGGTCGTAGTCGAAACGGCTGCCCTGCGTCAGCTCGCTGACGTTGCCGCTGTCCAGTTCGATGCGGGACAGATGGGTGACGCGGCTCTGCTCGACCAGCGCATAGATACTGCGCCCATCCGGCGCCCAGCGCGGCTTGGTGAAGCAGCGGTCGATCGGCGCAGGAATGCGTTCGGCACCGGTCGCGACATCGACCACGGCCAGTTGCCACGGCGCGTAGTAGATCCATTTGTCCTCGCCGCTGCGCAGGTAGGCGATGCGCGTGCTGTCCGGGCTCCAGGCCGGGCGCGTTTCCCAATACGGATCGAGGTCGGAGCCGGTGAACGTGGTGAGCTGCCGCTCGCTTGCGCCGGCCCTGGGCTCGATGACGTAGATGTCGAAGTTGAGGTGCCGGTCGGGATCGACGCCGCGCTTGGTCACGTAGGCGATCAGGCGTCCGTCCGGAGACCATGCCGGCAATTGTTCGTCGTGCGCGCCGGGCGTCAGCACTTCGGCCTTGCCGCTGGCGATGTCGAACACATACAGGTGCTTGCGCCGATGATCGAGATAGCCGACGCCGTCCTCGCGGAACTGGTAACGCTCGGTCACGATCGGCGGCGGATTCTTCGGCTTGGGCGTGCCGGCGGGTCGCTCCGGATCGCGGGCGATCAGCGCCAGCCGCTTGCCGTCGGGCGACCACACGAAATCGTCGATGCCCTCGGCGAACTTCGTCAGCTGGCGCGCCTTGCCGCCGGCGGCGGGCATCGTCCAGACCTGGGTTTTGGCATCCTCACCGCCCTGGTCGGACAGGAACGCGATCGACTTTCCATCCGGCGACCATTGCGCCCGCCATTCGCTGTGCTTGGGCGTGTCGGTCAGGCGGATGCGGCCGCGACCGTCATAGCCCACACGCCACAGGTCCGACTGCGTCTTGTCCTCGGCCCGGTTGGCCGTGCTGACGGTGTAGACCACCGCGTTGCCATCCGGCGACAGCGCGGGCTCGGTCAGGTCGGCCAGGCGCGGGATGTCGTCGACGCCGAAGCGTGTTTGCGCGGCCCATGCGGGCGCCGCGATCAGCAACGTGGCGAGCAGCAGCTTGCGCATCGGCTCAGCGCCCCTCCGCCAGGCGCGTGTAAGTGGCCCGGGCATCGCGCAGATAATCGAGTGTGGCGCGCTTCTCGCTTTCGTCGTTGTAATCGTCGCGGGCGTCGGCGGCTTCGATCACGCGATCGATCCAGGCGACGAAGTACTTCGCGTCCTCCTGCGAGCCCGCCACGGCGCCGCCCTGCCCCAGCCACACGGGATTGGTCGTCGCGTACGGATACAGGTCCAGCAGCAGCGGATCGGCCGCGTCGTTCCAGGCACGCAGCAGCAGCCAGCCCTCGGCCAGCTCGATGTCGCCCTCTTTGTCGAGCTGGTGGCGGTCGCCGGAGAGGTCGAAGCGCTTCACCACGTCGCCGTTGTGCACCAGCTCCAGGTGATCGACCGCGACCGGCGAACGCAGCGCAATGCGATAGCGATGTTTTCCCGTGGCGCCTCCCGCGACGGTCGCACCCGGCTTCTGGCCGTCCAGCAGCAGGCCCAGCATCGGCCCGTTGCTGACGAAACCGCGGCCCGCCTTGATCGCGGAGAACAGCGATGCGTCGTCTCGTCGCCCGCCCGTGTCCAGGAAGACGCGGTTCATGCCGACCGGCCCACGCAGCGATGCGTAGTTGGCCATCGCATCGGTGCCCGCGCCCGCGGGCAGACGGAAGCCGAGGTTCAGCAGGCGATACCAGACGCTCGCGGTGGCCTTGTGGTCGGAGAACCCGACGACCTCCAGGTAGTCGACCTTGCCGTGCGCCACGTCAGCCGGCAGCTGGTGGCTGAGCACCGGGTCTTTGGCCGGATCCGGCACCGTGTCGAACGGATGCACGTAGCCGACCACGCCCTGCTGCGCATGCGCCAAATCGGCGATGACGCCGTTGTGCGGGTACGGGCTGGCCATCGCGGTGTGACGATAGGCGGTGAAATCTGGCGTCAGGTAATGATCGCGAAGATTGAGCAGGCCCAGGTGCCCCCAGAAACTCGTGTGGTACTCCTGCGCATGATCGATCCGGGTCGGCGCGAGGCCTTCGTCGCTGTGCCCGAAGTGCGCGATGTCGGGAATGCGTTCTTCCTTGTTGACGATCAGTTGTTCGATTACGTCCAGGTCTTCGGCCTGCGCCTGGCGTGCCAGGCGCTGAGGCGTATTTCGGTAGTGGCCGCCATAGTTCATGTGTACGTGCAGGTCGGCGCTGATCCAGTCGCCGAACTCGCGCGCAAGCGGTTGTGCGTGCAAGTCCACGCGCACCGGCATATCGCGGCCGGCCTTCGCGTCGATGCGCCGCTGCCCGATCGCATGGGCGAAGCCATGCTGCACGGTCACCTCGGTCGTCCCCGCCGGGACTTCCACCGCGCACGGCGGAGCGCAGTGGAAGTAGTGCGCTTCGCTGCCGAGCCTGGCGCGGTCGAAGCCGTCGTCTGCATGCATCCACGCCGTGGCGGGCGCATGCGCGCGGCCGTCGCTGCCGGTCACCGAAATCCGGGCGGGCACGCGATGTCCCTGGCCGTCGACGATGTCCAGCACCAGCCGCGCGGCGGGCGCCAGCGTACGGCGTTTGCCCGCCTGCACACGCTGTGTGGCGCCACCGAGGACATCCATCACCATCAGGCTGGTGTTGCCGTCGGCAGCGTCGTTGCCGATGTAGGCGATGCGGCGGCCATCGGGAGACCAGCGCGCATTGCGCTTCTCGTCGTCGCCGAAGGTCAGCGGCAGCGGCGCGGCGCCAGACACTGTCGTCAGCCAGAGCTGATGGGTCTGGCGGCCGCGATAACTGGCGAACAGCACGCGCTTGCCATCCGGCGCGATGTCCGGACGCGCGCTCCAACTGGTCTCTTCGCTCAGGATCTTCCTGGGCTGTGCCGGCCTGTCGAGGGCCACCTGCCAAAGATCGCCGCTGCCCCAGGCGATCTCCGCGTTGCCGACGAAAACGATCGACTTGCCGTCCGGCGACCACGCGGGATTGATCGCATGGTCGTAGACCGAGTAGTAGTAGCGGTCGATCGTACTCTTGCGCTCGCCCAGCAGCGGCCGTGCGTTGCGCAGGCCGTCCGCGCTGATGTCGGCGACGAACAGGTTGAAGTGGCCGGTGCCCTGCGTCGACACCCAGGTGATGCGCTTGCCGTCGGGTGACAGCTTTGGTTCGACGTTGACGGCGCCATCGCGGGTCAATGCCTGCGCGCGGCCGCTGGCCAGATCCAGCCGCCACAACTCCATCGCCTTGCCGTCGTAGCGCGTGAACACCACGCTGCGTCCGTCGCGCGCGACATCAGGCTGATAGTCATAAGCCCCCGCCGCATGGGTCAGTTCGACGGCCTCGTCGTCGCCGATGCGCTGGCGCCACAACGAACCGGCCATGCTGTACACCAGCGCATTGCCGTCCGGCAGGAACGCAGCCGACGACGGTCCCGTCGTCAGCTGCGGCAGGTACAGCTCGCGCCAGTAATAGCTGTGCGGCAGGTCGACCTGCTTGAGCACGGGTTCGCGCCCGTCCGCCCATGCGATGCCGGCCACGGCCCCCAGCAACGCCGCGGCCAGCACCCACTGTCGCGACCGCACCGGGTCAGTCCTCCTGCCCGAGCAGCGCTTCGTCGAGGCTGCTGCGCAACAGCACCAGCGCCTCGTCGATCTCTTCGCGCGTCACGTTCAACGGCGGCATGAAGCGCACCGTGCTGGCGCCGCACGACAGCAGCAGCAGGCCGTTGTGGAAGGCGCGGGTGATGACGTCGTCGCAGAGCTTGCGTGCGGGCGTGCGCTCGGCATCGCCCTCGACCAGCTCCATGCCGATCATCAATCCCTTTCCGCGAACCTCGCCGACACACGGATAGTCGCGCGCCAGGTCGCGCAGCCGCCCCATGAAGTGCGCGCCGACGGTGGCGGCGTTGCCCATCATGCCGTTCTCGACCAGGTCGATGGTGGCGTTGGCGGCCGCGCAGGCGATCGGATTGCCGCCGTAGGTATTGCCGTGCGCGCCGCGCTTCCACTGCGACATCAGGCGCTTCTTGGCCACCATCGCGCCGATCGGCAGACCCGAACCCAGGCCCTTGGCCAAGGTCATGATGTCCGGCTGCACACCCCAGTGCTGGCTGGCGAACATGCGCCCGGTGCGGCCGATGCCCGACTGCACCTCGTCGAAGATCAGCAGGATGCCGTGTTCGTCGCACAGCGTGCGCAGCCCGGCCAGGAACCCGTCGGGAGGGACGATATAGCCGCCCTCGCCCTGGATCGGCTCGACCAGGATTGCAGCCACTTCCGACGCCGGCACGCTGCGCTCGAACAGCATGCGGATGTAATCGAGGACGGCCTTGCCTTGATCGCTGCCGGCGAACATCGCGCGATACGGATTCGGGTAAGGCACGTGCGTCACGCCGGGCATCGTGGCGAAAAAGCCTTTCTGCTGCGTGTACTTGCTGGAGGTGAAGGCCAGCGAACCCATCGTGCGGCCGTGGAAACCGCCGAGGAATCCGATGAAGCGCGAGCGTCCGGTGACGTAGCGCGCCAGCTTGAGGGATGCCTCTACCGCTTCGGTACCCGACTGACACAGGAAGCTCATCGCCGGCTCGCCCATCGGCGCGATCCGCGCCAGCCGCTCACCCAGGCCCGCCATCTGCTCGTGCCAGTAGTCGCTGGAGATGTGCAGGAAGCGATCGGCAGCGTCCTTCACAGCCTGCACGACCTGCGGGTGTGCGTGACCGGTGCTGCATACCGCAATGCCTGCGGCGAAATCCAGGAAACGGTTGCCGTCGACGTCCCAGACTTCGGTGCCGCGCCCGTGCGACATCACGAACGGATAGTCACGCGGATAGGAAGGCGAGATCACTTCGGCGTCGCGCGCGATCAGAGCGCGCGCCTTCGGGCCGGGCAGTTCGGTCAGGATGTGTCGGTTTCGCGTCATGTGGAAATCCTGCTGCCGGTCCGCGAAGGCGGGAAGCCGGTGTCTTCTGCTTTGAGAATGGAGGAGCGGTATCCGGGTTTCCCGCTACCGCGGAAACGATCGGCAAAGGAAGCCTCGAAGATAGCTCCTATCGCGCTCATGCCACATGTCCCGGTGGTTGCACGGGCCGGCCATGCGCCTGCGCGGTCCGCGCGTGCAGTGCCCGCAGCGTGTCCAGCTCGGCCGTCGTGGGTGCGGCGATCACGTCCACCCGTTCGGCCAGGGCAAGCGGCCAACCGACCGCGGCGCGGGCTTCCTCGACGGTGGCCTCCTCGAACAGGGCGCCCAGTTGCAGTTCGTCGGTCTGCGGATGCGGCGTGAGCACGCCGAAGTCGGTGATCACCGCGCGTGGGCCGCCGCCGCGCGCGGTGCTGCGCTGGCGTGCGCCGCTTCCGTCGAGGAAGCCGGCACTGGTACGGAAGTCGAGTTGCGGCACCAGGCTGCGCGGGGTCGCCTTGAGCATGACGAAGGTTTGGCGCGCGTGCGCGACGATCTCCGGCGCGCCACCGGCACCCGGCAGGCGCGTCGCCGGCTTGTCGTAAGGCCCGATGACGGTGGTGTTGAGGTTGCCGAAGCGGTCCACCTGCGCCGCGCCGAGAAAGCCGACGTCAACACGCCCGCCTTGCAGGTAATGGCTGAACACCTCCGGCAGCGGCACGACGAATGCAGCGGTCTCGGCCAGTTCGCCGTCGCCGATCGACAGCGGCAGCACGTCCGGGCGGGTACCAATCGTGCCGGACTCGTAGATCAGCACGATGTCGGGCGCATGCGTGAGGCGCGCCAGGTTGCAGGCCGCGCTGGGCAGGCCGATGCCGACGAAGCACACGCAGCGGTCCCACAGCATGCGCGCTGCAGTGATCGTCATCCATTCGTCGCGCGTCGCGTGGTTCATGCGGCCTTCCCGTGCAGGCGCGCCAGGAACCCGGCATGGTCGGCGGTTTCGAGCACGTGCTCGCGCATCCATTGCGCGAACCGTTCGCGATCGCGCGCTATCGCATCCCAGCCCTGGTAGAAGGCGTTGTCGCGCGTGTAATGGCCGTGCGCGTAGGATGGATACGCACCGCCGGGGCAATGCACGACGGCATCGACGATCCAGTGCGGCAGTACGACCGAGTTCATCGCCGCCGGCAGCCGGTCGACGATTTCCTCCACCGTCACCACCAGCTTTCTGGCCGCCATTGCCGCTTCGCGCTGGGCGCCGACGATGCCGTGGATGGCGATGTTGCCATGATGGTCGGCGCGCTGCGCATGCAGGATGGTGACGTCGGGCCTGATCGCCTGCACTGCCGCCAGGCGTTCGCCGGTGAATGGGCAGTCGACGCGACGGATCTTCGGGTTGTTCTTGTCCAAGTCGTTGTCGAGGTAGCCACGCAGCGTGCCGAACGGCAGGTTCGCCGCACCCGCGCAGTAGCCGGCGGCCATGCCGGCGTGGCTGTGCTCATCCAGTTCGATCGCGTGCGGCCAGGCGTGTTCGGCGGCATCGCGCAAGCGGTGCAGCGACCCGACGCCGGGATTTCCGCCCCACGAAAACGTCAGCGCACGCGCGCAACCCATGCCGATCATCTGGTCGTAGATCAGGTCCGGCGTCATCCGGATAAGGTGCAGCTCGCGCCTGCCCTGACGGATGATCTCGTGCCCTGCCGCGAAGGGAATCAGATGCGTAAAGCCTTCCAGCGCCACGCGGTCGCCGTCGGCGACGTGCATGGCGATGGCGTCCTTCAGCGACAGGAACTGCATGCTTAGGGCCTGTTGACGCTATCGGGACAGGCCACGTTGTCGTGTCCGGCCGCCAGGTGGTCGGACAGGGCAACCCGGAGGGCCGCGCTCGAGCGCGCGCGGGGCGGCGTCATCACTCGGTCACTTCTCGACATAAGTTCTCTCCTTCTTCCTTGCCCCGCACGCGCTCGAGCGCGGCGTGGCCTATCCCAATAGCGTCAACAGCCCTAATCCACCACGGTGCGCGACTGCTCGCGCAGGTACTGCTGCAGGTAGTAGAACGAGGCGATCGCCTTGCCCGTGGATCCCGATCCCTTCCAACCGCCGAACGGCTGGTAGCCTGGCCATGCGCCGGTGGTCGCGCCCTGCGGGCGGTTGGCGTAGGTGACGCCGGCCTCGATGTGCTCCTGGAACCACGGCACCTCGTCGGCACCGCCGTAGAAGCCGGCGGTCAGGCCCATGTCCGTGTCGTTGGCCAGTCGCATCGCTTCGTCGCGATCGCGATAGCGATGCATCATCACGATCGGCAGGAACATCTCCTGCTTCCACAGCGGATGCGACAGCGCCGCTTCGGCCAGCACCGGCTCGACATACCAGCCGCGCGCCAGTTCGCCCTCGCGCAGTCGCTGGCCGCCGTTGACCAGTCTGGCCTCGCCGGCCTTCAGCAGTTGCACGTAGTTGGCGTAGTTGGAGTACGCAGCTTCGTTGATCACCGGGCCCAGCCAGTGCTCGCGCCGGCGGGCGTCGCCCACCTGGATCGCGGCGATCTTCTCCATGACTTTGGCGGTCAGTTCGTCGGCGACGCTCTCGTGTACGTACAGCCGCGAAAGCGCCGAGCACTTCTGGCCGCCCATGCCGAACGCCGAACGCACGATGCCGGCGGCGGCGCGTTCGAGGTCGGCCTTGTCCGTGACGATGCACGGGTTCTTGCCACCCATCTCGGCGATGCACGGGCGCGGGTAGGCGCCGCTCGCCATCTGCCGCAGCAGCTGCATGCCGACGCCGACCGAACCGGTGAAGGTAATGCCGGCCGTCAACGGGTGGTTGGCCAGCGCCTCGCCGACTTCGCGGCCGGAACCGGACACGTAGTTGAAGACGCCCGGCGGCAGTCCGGCATCGCGGATGCAGTCGGCCAGCAGTCGTCCGGACCACGGCGTGTCGCTGGCGGCCTTGACCACGACCGTGTTGCCAGTGACCAGCGCGGCCGCCACCGGGCCGCCGGCGAGCGCGAGCGGGAAGTTGAACGGCGCGATCACCACCCACACGCCATGCGGTCGCATCACGCTGCGGTTGCGCGAGACCGCGCCTTCGAGCGGGTCGTTGGGCAACTCGTGCTCGTAGCCGGCGTGGCGTTCGAAGTCGTCGGCGTAGTGGTGGAAGAAGTCCACCGTCTCCTGCGTCTCGCCAAGCGCTTCCATGCGGTTCTTGCCGACTTCCAGCGTCAGCGCCGCGGCGATCTCGTAGACGCGCTGCTCCATCAGGTCGCCGACCTTGCGCACCAGCCGCGCGCGTTCGGCGACCGGCAGCGAACGCCACTTCGGCCAGGCGGCGTGGGCGGCCTTCATCGCGGCGTCGACGTCGGCTTCGTCGGCCAGGGCGAACTCGCCCAGGACCAGTTCGTTGTCGATGGGGCTGTGGCGCTGCGCGTAGCGTGCCGCGGGGCGGTCCTCACCGGCGATGAAGAGTCCGTGGCGTTCGCCGAGTCCGGCTTCGACACGCGCCATGGCGGCATCGAAGCGTTCGTGCATCGCTTCGGGCGGGTTGAACATCGTCGCGTAGGTCAGGCGGAAGCTCATGTCGGTCTCGTTGCTTGTCCGATGCGGAAACTCAATGCGGGAAGCTCAATGCGGAAAGAACCTGGCCAGCAGGCGGTCCAGCAGCGCAACCGCATCGGCCAGCTCGCCCTCTCCTATCACCAACGGCGGCGCCAGCAGAATCAGGTTGCCGCGCGTCGCGAAGGACACGCCCTGCGCCATCGCCTCGTCGACCAGCGCCTTGAGCGCCGGCGGCGTCTGCGGCCACGGCGCGAGCGGCGCGCGCGTTTCGCGGTCGGCGACCAGTTCGATCACCGCGAACAGGCCATGTCCGCCGCGCACGTCGCCGATCACCGGGTGGCGGTGCTGCAACTGCCGCATCTGCGCCAGCAACGCCGCGCCCAGCGAGCGCGAACGCTCGATCAGGTCGCCTTCCTCGTAGGCGGCCAGCGCCGCCAGCCCGGCCGCGCAGGCCAGCGGATGCCCGCAGTAGGTCAGACCGGTGTAAAGCATCTCGTGCTCGATGCGCGCGGCCACTTCGCGGCTCAGCACCACCGCGCCGAGCGGCAGCGCCGCTCCGGTCAGGCCTTTTGCCAGCGTCATCAGGTCCGGCCGGCCGGCCTCGCCATGGCGCTGCCAGGCAAACCATTGTCCGCAGCGGCCGAATGCGCTCATCACTTCGTCGGCGATCAGCCACACGCCGCGCTGCGCGGTGCGGTGGCGCAACGCCGGCCAGTAGGAATCGGGCGCGACGATGCCGTTGGTGCCGGCATTGGGTTCGACGATGACCGCGGCGACCTGTTCCGCGCCAAGCTCGTCGATGCGATCGGCGACCGCATCGGCGGCGCGCTCTCCGCACTGGGTCTCGTCGCTGCTTCCGAACGGGCACCGATACGCATAAGGCGGCGGCACGTGATGCACGCCGAACGCCTCCGGATCGACCAGGGCCCGCGTGCGGGTGTCGCCCGACAACGCCATCGCCAGGTGGCTGGCGCCGTGGTACGAGCGGTCGCGGGCGATGATCGCGCCCCGCGGCTTGCCGGCCGCCTGACGCGCGATCTTGACCGCGTTCTCGTTGGCGTCGGCGCCGCCAAGGGTGAAGAAAACCCGGCCGCCCTCGAACCCGGATCGATCCAGCAGCGCCTGCGCCAGTTCGACGCGGGGCGTCGCGCCCCAGGCATTGGTGACGAAGCACAGCCGCTGCGCCTGCTCACGGATGGCCGCGACCAGACGCGGATGCTGGTGGCCGAGGTTGCTGCATTCGGCCAGGCTGCTCATGTCCAGGATCTGGCGCCCGTCGGCCAGGCGCAGGCGAGCGCCCTCGCCTCCGACCACGGTCGGGGCATCCCAGTCGGCCTGGACCGACCAGCTGTGCAGCACGCAGTCGCGTTCCGCCATCACCATCCTCGATCCCCGCCCCCGGTCGATTGTGCGCTGTGCGCACAGATGTGCGTATTGCGCACCACTCTACGGAAGCCCTAATCTCGCCGTCAATCGCTCCGCGGCCGCAAGGTTCGCGGGGCAAAAGCGCGTCGCGGAATCACGACGGACTTAACGGAAAACGGCAGGGGATCCTTCCAGGGCATGGCCAGGAAAGCAGGAAATTCGGAGCAATTCGAGGACAGCGGGGACTACGTTCAATCGCTGGCACGGGGACTGGCGGTGCTGGCGACGTTCGATCGCGAGCACATCCGCCTGAGCCTGGCCGAGATCGCCTCACGCACCGAGCTGTCGCGCGCCGCCGCGCGGCGCCTGGTGCTGACGCTGGAACACCTGGGCTACGTGCGCCTGATCGGTCGCGAATTCATGCTCGGCCCGCGCGTGCTCGAACTGGGCTTTGGTTACCTGGGCTCGCTCAACCTCACCGACCTGGCGCAACCGCTGCTCGAAGACCTGGCGCGGCGCGTCAACCAGAGCAGCTCGATGGCGGTGCTGGACGGTCAGTCCATCGTCTATGTGCTGCGCGTGCCCGGCCGTCGGGTCATGAGCGTGACGCTGGGCGTGGGCGCCAAGCTGCCGGCGTTCTGCGCTGCGATGGGCCGCGTGCTGCTGTCGGGGCTGGACGAGCCCGACCTGGACAGCTGGCTGGGGCAGTGCAAGCCGGTCAAGAACACACCGCACACGGTGACCGACCTGCGCGCTTTGCGACGCGTCGTCGAGGACGTGGCCCGGCAGGGCTACGCCTACGTCGAGCAGGAGCTGGAACTGGGCCTGTGCTCGATTGCCGTGCCGCTGCGCAACGCGCAGGGGCGCATCGCCACCGCGATCAACGTCAGCATGCCCTACCACCCCGATGCGGCGCAGCACGCCATCGACAACATCCTGCCGCAACTGCAGCAGACAGCGGCGGCGATCGAATGCTGCCTGCCGGCCAACCGCCTGCCGGCCGCGGCGCCGTGATCGCCACCCGGCCATGACATCGGCGCGCCCCGTCTATCTCTGCGACGGCGTGCGCACGCCGTTCGGCCGGTTTCGCGGCGGCCTGTCCGGGGTTCGCGCCGACGACCTGGCCGCGCTGCCGATCCGGCACCTGATCGAGCATCACACCGGCCTCGATGCCGCCGCCATCGACGAAGTCATCCTCGGCTGCGCCAACCAGGCCGGCGAGGACAACCGCAACGTCGCGCGCATGGCCACGTTGCTCGCCGGACTGCCGGTGTCGGTGCCCGGCATCACCGTCAACCGACTGTGCGCGTCCGGGCTGGAAGCCGTCGGGCTGGCCGCACGCGCGATCGCCTTGGGCGACGCCGAACTGATCGTGGCCGGCGGCGTGGAAAGCATGTCGCGCGCCCCGTATGTGATGGGCAAGGCCGACACCGCGTTCGGCCGCGAACAGAAGCCCGAGGACACCACGATGGGATGGCGCTTCGTCAATCCGGCGATGGCGGCCGCCCACGGCGTGGACTCGATGATGCAGACCGCACAGAACCTCGCACACGAGCACGGCATCGAACGCGCCGACCAAGACGCCTTCGCGCTGCGCTCGCAGCAGCGTGCGGCGCGCGCGGCGGCCGATGGCTACTTCGATGCCGAACTGATGCCGGTCGGCAAGCTCGTTGCCGATGAGCAGCCGCGCAGCGACACCAACCTGGACAAGCTCGCCGCGTTGAACCCGTTGCTCGGCGCCGGCACCAGCATCACCGCCGGCAACGCCTCCGGCATCAACGACGGCGCCTGCGCCCTGCTGCTTGCGTCCGCCGAGGCAATCGAACGCTGGAACCTGACGCCGCGCGCCCGCGTGCTCGGCATGGCGTCGGCTGGCGTTCCGCCGCGCACGATGGGTATCGGGCCGGTGCCCGCGATCGGCAAACTGCTGGCCCGACACGGCCACCGATTGCCGGATTACGACGTCATCGAGATCAACGAGGCCTTCGCCGCGCAGGTGCTGGCGGTGACGCGTGCACTCGGGCTCGCCGACGATGCCGCACACGTCAACGCCCACGGCGGCGCCATCGCCCTGGGACACCCGCTGGGCGCCAGTGGCGCGCGGCTGGCGCTCACCGCGATGCGCTCGCTGGAACGCGGCGGCGGGCGTCGCGCCCTGGTGTCGATGTGCGTCGGCGTGGGCCAGGGCGTGGCGCTCGCGTTGGAGCGGGTCGAGTGAGCCGACATTACTTCCATCACATTGCGTTTGAAACGCGTGATTGTTGCCACCTTATTCGGCATAGTCCGGTGGAAACATTCGACGATCCGACCTTGCCTTCCCGAGACGAGACCGCATGAGCGCAGCGCCCGAGCCCACCGCCTCGCTGGACATCGCCCTGGCGCACGCGGCTCGTTTGCTCGACACCGATCCGTCCCTGGCCGCCGCGCAGGCCGAGGAAATCCTGCGCACGGTGCCCGGTCATCCGACCGCACAACTCGTGCTCGGCGCTGCGCACAGCGCCCGTGGCGATGCGATCGCCGCACTCGAGGTCCTCGAACCGCTGGCGGCCGCGCAACCCGCATCGGCGCGCACGCAACTCGAACTCGGCATCGCGCTGGGACGGGTTGGTCGCGGCGATGAAGCACTCGCGGCGTTGCGCCGCGCGGTCGCGATCAAGCCCGACCTGCCCACGGCTTGGCTCGCCCTGGGCGATCACCTCACCGCTGCGGGCGACAGCGACGGCGCGGAGGCGGCCTACGGCCAGCACCTGCGCTACGCCAGCCGCGACCCGGCGCTGCTGCAAGCCGGCGCGGCGCTGCATGAGAACCGGATTCCCGAAGCCGAAGCACTGCTGCGCGCGCACCTGCGCAAGCTGCCCAACGACGTCGCAGCGCTGCGCATGCTGGCCGAGCTGGCCGCGCGCCTGGACCGGATCGGCGACGCGGAACAACTGCTGGCGCGGTGCCTCGAACTCGCGCCGGGCTTCCACGCCGCGCGCCAGCACTACGCGCTGGTCCTGCACCGCGGCAACAAGCCCGAGCAGGCGCTGGCCGAACTCGACGCGCTGCTGAAGGTCGCGCCGGACAACCCGGGCTATCGCAACCTCAAGGCCGTGGTCCTGTGCCGCATCGGCGACTACGACCAGGCGCTGGGCCTATACGACGACATCGTGCGCCGCTACCCGCGCCAGACCAAAATCTGGCTCAGCTACGGCCACGCCCTCAAGACCGCCGGCCGGCAGCAGGAAGCGATTGCCGCCTACCGTCGATGCATCGCGTTGGAGCCGGCATTCGGCGACGCCTGGTGGAGCCTGGCCAACCTCAAGACGTTCCGCTTCAGCGAGGAAGACCTCGACACGATGCGGCAACAGCTGGCCCGGCCGAAACTGCCGGACGAGCACCGCCTGCACCTGGAGTTCGCCATCGGCAAGGCTCTGGAGGATGCCGCGCAGTACGAGGCCTCGTTCCGCCACTACGAGCGCGGCAACGCTGTCCGCCACGCGCAGCTGGGCTACAGCGCCGAGGCGACGTCGGACAAGGTGCGGCACATCCGCTCGCTCTACACCCGCGGATTCTTTGGGCAGCGCCATGGCAGCGGCGACGGCGCGCGCGATCCGATCTTCATCGTCGGCCTGCCGCGCTCGGGCTCGACGCTGCTGGAGCAGATCCTTTCCAGCCACAACCAGGTCGAAGGCACGACCGAACTGCCGGAAGTCACCACGATCAGTCGCGAGCTGCGCGCCCTCGCTGGCAAGGATGCGCACGGTGCGGCCCCGTATCACGACGTGCTGTCCACACTCGACACCGACGCGCTGCGTGCGCTGGGCCGGCGTTACCTGGAGCGCACGCGCATCCACCGCAAGACCGACGCACCGTTGTTCATCGACAAGATGCCCAACAACTTCATGCACGTCGGCCTGATCCACCTGATGCTGCCGAACGCGAAGATCATCGACGCACGTCGCCACCCGCTGGCCTGCTGCTTCTCCAACTTCAAGCAGCACTTCGCCCGCGGCCAGAGCTTCAGCTACAGCCTCGACGACATCGGCCGCTTCTACCGCGACTACGTCGAGCTGATGGCGCATTTCGACACCGTGCTGCCCGGCCGCGTACACCGCGTGATCTACGAACGCATGGTCGAGGACACCGACAACGAAGTGCGTCGCCTGCTGGACTACTGCGGGCTTCCCTTCGAAGCGCAATGCCTGCGCTTTTTCGAGAACGAGCGGCCGGTACGCACGGCCAGCTCAGAACAGGTGCGCCGGCCGATCTTCCGCGAGGGACTCGATCAATGGCGTCACTACGAGCCCTGGCTGGAGCCGCTCAAGGCGGCACTCGGACCGCTGCTCGACACTTACCCTGAGCCACCGGGGGCCTGATTAGCGCGTGGCACTACCCGTTTTTTCTTGATCGTCCGTCTGGGGAGAGTAGAACGATGCAGAAGTCCGGCAGTAGACCATTCAAACGAGCCACAACCGCAATACCCAGGCGCTTTCCGCTGACCGCGGCGATCTGCCTGGCCTTCGCTTCGCCCGCGTTCGCACAGGACGCGACCACGCCGGCGCCGGCCGCACCGCAGAGCGCCGCGCAGCGCGAGGCGGTCGTGCTCGACACGGTGACCGTGACCTCGCAGAAGCGCAGCGAAAACCTCCAGAAGGTGCCGATCAGCATCGAGGTGCTGGGCGAGCAGAAGCTCGACGAGCTCAACGTCACCGACTTCGAGGACTACGTCAAATACCTGCCGAGCGTCTCCTACCAGAGCTTCGGCCCGGGCTTCTCGCAGATCTACATGCGCGGCGTGGCCAGCGGCGGCGACGGCAACCACTCCGGCTCGCTGCCCAGCGTCGGCGTGTACCTGGACGAGCAGCCTGTCACGACGATCCAGGGCCCGCTCGACGTGCACATCTACGACGTCGCCCGCGTCGAAGCGCTGTCCGGCCCGCAGGGCACGCTGTACGGCGCCAGCGCCCAGGCCGGCGCGCTGCGCATCATCACCAACAAACCCGACCCGGGCCAGTACTCCGCCGGTTACGACCTCGAAGTGAATGCCGTCGACCATGGCGGCATCGGCCACATCGAGGAAGGCTTCGTCAACATCCCGCTGAGCGACGCGTCGGCCATCCGCCTGGTCGGCTGGAACCAGCATGACGCCGGCTACATCGACAACAAGCCGGGCGACCGCCAGTTCCCGGTGCGCGTCGACCCGGACACCGGCGAGCGCGCCAGCTGGGGCGGCGTGCTGACCAACCGCGACTGCACCTCCACCGACCTGCTGGTCTGCACGGGCCGCGCTCAGGACGACTACAACGAGGTCGACACCACCGGGGCGCGCCTGGCGGCGAAGGTCGACTTCGCTGATACCTGGTCGATCACACCGATGGTCATGGGCCAGACGGCGAAGGCCGATGGCTCGTTCGCCTTCGACGAGGCAGTCGGCGATCTGGCACTGAACCACTTCTACAAGGAGCATTCGAAGGACAGCTGGTGGCAGGGCGCGCTGACGGTCGAAGGCAAGATCGGCAACTTCGACCTGACCTACGCCTACGCCCACCTCAAGCGCAACACCGATGTGGACTCCGACTACAACGACTACGGCTTCTGGTACGACACGCTGGCGTACTACAACGCCTTCGACGACAACGAAAACTTCATCAACCCGTCGCAGTACATCCAGGGTGAGGACCGTTACAAGAAGGACAGCCACGAGTTGCGCCTGAGTTCGCCCAACGAGGACCGACTGCGCTTCGTGGCCGGCCTGTACTGGGACGACCACAGGCACGACATCCAGCAGCGCTACAAGATCGACGGCTTCGGCGCGCAGTTCTCGATCACCGGCTGGCCCAACACGATCTGGCTGACCAAGCAGGAGCGCGAGGACAAGAACGAGGCGGTGTTCGGCGAACTCTCCTTCGACTTCATCCCGCAAGTGCTGATCGCCACCATCGGCGGCCGCCATTTCCGCTCCGAGAACAGCCTGAAGGGCTTCTTCGGCTTCAGCAACGGCTGGTTCCCCGGCGCACCGTACGGCGAAGCGGTATGCGCGGAGCAGTTCGGCGACGACCCGGCCAACTGGCCATCGTTCAACGGCGCGCCGTGCGAGGTCTTCAACAAAACGGTCAAGGAGTCCGGCAACCTCGGCAAGGCCAACCTCACCTGGCAGATCACGCCGTCCAAGATGGTCTACGCGACCTGGTCAGAAGGCTACCGTCCGGGCGGCATCAACCGCCGCGGCACGCTGCCGCCGTACCTGTCGGACTACCTGACCAACTACGAGATGGGCTGGAAGACCAGCTGGCTCGACAACCGGGTGACCTTCAACGGCTCGGTGTTCCATCAGGAGTGGGAGGACTTCCAGTTCAGCATCCTCGGCGCCAATGGCCTGACCGAGATCAAGAACGCCAACCAGGCCAGCATCGACGGCCTGGAAATGGACGTGAACTGGGCCGCCACCTACAACCTGCAGATCAGCGCCGGCGTGGCCTTCTACGACGCCCAGCTGACCGAGAACTATTGCGGCTTTACCGACGTCAATGGCAAACCGGTCACCGACTGCCCGGCCGGCTCGCTGAATCCTGACGGCGATGTGATCGACGGCCCGGAAGCGCCGGACGGCACCCAGCTGCCGGTGACACCGGAGTTCAAGGGCAACGTGATCGCGCGCTACAACTTCAACGTCGGCAACTACGACGCGTTCGTGCAAGGTGCGGTGGTGTATGCGGGCGAGCGCACGTCGGACCTTCGCCTCGTCGAGCGCGAGATCCTGGGTGACCTGGACTCGTACACCGTCGCCGACCTTTCGGCCGGCTTCAGCCGCGACAACTGGGCGGTCAGCGTGTACCTCAACAACGTCTTCGATGAGCGCGCCGACATCTACCGCTTCACCAACTGTGCGGAGACCGTCTGCGGTGCTTCCGGCGTCGTGCCGCAGTACCCGAACGGTCAGGTCTATACCGTGACCAACCAGCCGCGCACGCTCGGCGTGAGGTTCTCGCAGAAGTTCTGACCTGTGTGGAGATGGGGCCGGCGGCAATCTGGGGAGGTTGTCGCCGGCCCTTTTTCTTCGTGCAATGGCAACAGATCACCGCGCCATGCCTTACGCCCCCCTTTTCAACGGAGTCCGCATGTCCCGTACCCCCCTTATGGCCGCCCTGCTCGCGTTGGCGATCGCCGCGCCGTGCACCGCGGCGCCGGCCGCCAAGCTCGATGCCAACGATGCCAAGGCCCGCGAGATTTTTGCAAAATTGATCTCCTACAAGACTTCCGTCGGCCTCGGCCAGGTGCCGGCGATGGTCGATTACCTGGCCGGACAATTCCGCGCCGCCGGCTTTCCGCAGGCCGACATACATGTGTTGCCGCTGGGCGAGACCGCTTCGCTGGTCGTGCGCTATCGCGGCGACGGCAGTGGCGGCCAGCCCATCGCGCTGATGGCGCACATGGACGTGGTGACCGCCAAGCCCGAGGACTGGCAACGCGATCCGTTCACGCTGATCGAGGAGAACGGTTACTTCTACGGCCGCGGCACCAGCGACGTTAAGGACGGCGTGGCGACGCTGACTTCGACCTTCCTGCGCCTGAAATCCGAAGGCTTCGTGCCGAAGCGCGATCTGATCATCCTCTTCAGCGGCGACGAGGAGACCGAGATGGCGACCATCCGCGATCTCGTCAACAACCACCGCGATTTGATCGACGCCGAATACGCGCTCAACAGCGACGGCGGCGGCGGCACGCTGGAGGAAAACGGCAAGCCGCGCATGTACAGCATGCAGACCGCCGAGAAGACGTATGCCAGCTTCGAGCTGACCACGCACAACCCCGGCGGACATAGTTCGCAGCCGCGCGCCGACAACGCCATCTACGAGCTGGCCGACGCGCTGGAGAAGTTGCAGGCTTACCGCTTCCCGACGATGTGGAACGACACCACGCTGGCGGCGTTCAAGGCCGTCGGTGCGGCAACGCCTGGCGAAGTCGGCGAGGCGATGCGCAAGTTCGCTGCGAATCCGAAAGACGAGGCTGCAGCCGACGTACTGGCCAAGGTGCCGTACGAAGTCGGCAAGACCCGCACCACCTGCATCCCTACCCTGCTGCGCGGCGGCCATGCCGACAACGCGTTGCCTCAGTCGGCCACTGCGACCGTCAACTGCCGCATCTTCCCCGGCGTCGCGATCGATGCCGTGCGCAAGTCGCTGCAGGACGTGGTGGGCCAGAAGGTCGAGGTCAGCGTGATCGGATCACCAACGGCGAGCGACGCGTCGCCGCTGCGGCCAGACGTGATGGCTGCGGTCACCCAGGTGGTGCATGCACGCCATCCGGGTGTGCCGATCGTGCCGAGCCAGGAATCGGGCGCCACCGATGGCCTGTACCTGCGCGCTGCAGGCATTCCGACGTACGGCGTCAGCGGCATGTTCATCAAGGACAGCGATTCGTTCGCGCATGGCTTGAACGAGCGCATCCCGGTACAGGGCTACTACGACGGACTCGATCACTGGTACGGGCTGGTCAAGGCGCTTGCGGGACCGCGCAAGTAACCCACTCGCCTGACGGAAAGCAGAAGCCCGGCATATGCCGGGCTTCTTTTTTTTGGCCGCACACCTTGCCCCGCTAATGCCGGTGATCCTGTATCTGCGTTGGAATGGTTGCACGTTCGAGTCCGCCCCCTTCCAGCCATTGCTGTGTCGAGCCGCGTGCCCGATCGATGAGGTCCCTCGCAGCGGAATAGTCGTAGGGCGACACCGCCAGTGGACAAAGCGCTGGCACGATGCGGAGCACGATGCGGCTGTTGTTGATCCAATATTCGGCGTCGCGTACCAACTGCCTGGCCACGAGCATGCTGACCGCATGCATGGCGCGTGCGATCGCACCGCTCGGTACATCCGGCAGGGCGCAGGCGAAGCCGGTTGGAAGCACGATGATTCGCTCGGCGCCCAAGGCAACCGCGACGGAAATAGGCGCGTTGTTGGCCACGCCCCCGTCCATCAGCATCTGCGAACCCAGCTTGACCGGCGGGAAGACGCCCGGGATGGCCGAACTGGCCAGCACTGCTTCGACCGCAGGCCCCGTCGACAACACGACCTCCTGGCCCGTGACCACTTCCGAAGCGACCAGGTGGACCGGAATCGCAGCCTGTTCCAACACACGATAAGGCAGGTGGCGCTCCAGAAAGTTCCGCAATCCGCGCGAATCCACCAGATGATCGCGGCGGCCGAACATCCCCGCCACGATGCTGCGCAAGTCGACCGGAAGAACATCCTGGCGTCGAACCGCGCACCAGATATGAGCCAACCCATCCGCACACTCACAGGTTGGATTGCTGCCGATGTAGGCCGCATTGATCGCACCCGCCGATGTCCCAACCAGGAACGACGGCACTTCGCCCCAGGTAAACAGCGCCTGCAGCATGCCGACTTGTACTGCGCCTAGACTTCCGCCTCCGGCCAGCACGAACGCGGTCGGAAGGGGGGCGCTCGAGTCTGGCGCTTCCCTGAGAGGCATTGCCGGATTATGCATCCGGTTCGACTCAGCCGCCCTGCTCCGCAGGTGCGGCAACCGGTCGCCATGCCGCTCCCGCCATCATCGCAGCGGACTGAAATGGCACGCGGTTTGCCCGGGGCAGTCACGCCCCTATCGCGCATGGCTGGCACGAGTGCGCCAGGTACCTCCACGAGGGTCTCTGGCGAGGCAAGGATCGCACGGCTACCGCATGCAACTCCTGCCGAACATCACTTCGCCGGTACGACGAGCGGCTTGGCCTTCTCGACGATGTACGTCGCCAGCTCGGACGCTTTTCCGCTCCCGACGTTTTCGACCTCGTGATTGATTCCGTAGGGAATGAACAGAACATCCCCGGCCTTGAGTGTCGCGGGCGGCCTGCCCTCGAGACGGTACTCAAGCGAGCCTTCCATTACGTAGACGATCTCCTCGCCCGGATGGTGATGGTTTGGCGCCACGACACCTGGCGCGAAGCTGACCAGTACTTGCACGGCCTGGCGACCTGGAACGGAAAGGTCATTTCGCTGAAGGTCGTCACGTGTGATGCCCGACTGTTGCGCCAGGGTGGCCGGAGCCGCAAACGCGGCGCCGAAGGCAAGACAAGCCGCCGCCATGCCATGGATCGTGCCCATATGAATCTCCTTCCTGCTTTCAGCGTACTGGGAGGCGTGTCGTGGCGAAGTGTCGCACCGCCTGGACGACACCTCATGCACGGAACTCGACACGACGAGCCGAATGGCTGCGCCGGATTGCAATCGTAGTACTGACAAAAGGCAGTTGCAGTCCGAATAGGCGCGGCGTACAAAGCGAACGGCAGAGAATGCCACCGGCAACACGCAACTGGACTGGAAGTGGCATGCGGTTTGCCCGTGTCGTTCACGCCAATGTGCCGCGTACGGAATGACGCGCGCCTTGATGAATATCAAAGAGCGGCAGTTCGACGCGTTGCCGATTGGTCACGTCAAATTTTGATGTGGCATTTTTTTGAAAGGAGGGAGGGTCATGTGGGGGCTCCCCCCACGTGAAGGATGTCTGCACGCCAGAGGAAGCCGTATGCAGAAGACACCTCAACAACCCGATCTCCTGACTCGACGCAGGTTCTGCGGTGCCGCGGCGACAACGCTTGCTGCCGTTCCGCTGGGCCTGCTCAGTTGCACAGAAAGGAAAAATGCCATGAATGAAGTCGCACAAGAATCCAAGGCAGCCAGCGGATCCACCGAACTTCGCCCGTTCCAGTACAAAGCGTCTGACGCCGACCTGGCCGACCTGCGCAAGCGCATCGAAGCCGCGAGATGGCCGGATCGCGAGACCGTGAAGGACTCGACGCAGGGCGTGCAGCTCGCGACCATCCAGAAGCTCGCCCAGCACTGGGCCACGAAGTACGACTGGCGGAGGATCGAGGGTCAGATCAACGCCGTGCCGAACTTCCTGACCAATATCGATGGCCTCGACATCCATTTCATGCATATCAAGTCCAAGCATGAGAATGCCTTCCCACTGCTGGTGGCGCACGGCTGGCCCGGCTCGATCATCGAGCAGATGAAGATCATCGGCCCGCTGACCGATCCGACGGCGCACGGCGGCACCGAAGCCGATGCCTTCCACCTGGTGATCCCGTCGATGCCCGGTTACGGCTTCTCCGGGAAGCCAACCACGACGGGATGGACCCCGCAGCGCATCGCCGCTGCCTACAACACGCTCATGCCGCGCCTGGGTTACAAGAAGTGGGGTGCGGCGGGTGGCGATTGGGGCGCAATCGTGATCGAACAGATGGCGTTGAAGACGCCGCCTGGCCTGGTCGGCATCCATACGAACATGGCGAATGTAATTCCGCCGGAGCTCGACCAGGCGCTTTTCCGCGGCGATCCGGTACCGGCGGACCTTACCGGCGATGAGAAACACGCTGCCGAACAGGTTTCTGCCTTCTACAAGCACGTCGGCTACGCCTTGCTCATGGGCGACCGGCCGCAGACGTTGACCGGTCTCGCGGACTCGCCTGTCGGCCTTGCCGCCTTCATGATGGACCACGACCCCGCAAGCCAGGAGATGATCGCGCGATCGATCAATGGGACGCCGGAAGGGCTGAGCCCGGACGACGTACTCGACAACATCACCCTGTTCTGGCTGACCAACACGGCGATTTCCGCGGCGCGACTCTACTGGGAGAACAAGACGCCATTCTTCGCCGTCAAGGGCGTCACGATTCCCGTAGCGGTCAGCGCCTTCCCGGACGAACTCTTCCAGGCGCCAAAGAGCTGGTGCGAAAAGGCGTATCCCAAGCTGGTGCATTACAACAAGCTCCCCAAGGGCGGGCACTTCGCTGCCTGGGAACAGCCGAAGTACTACTCGGAAGAAGTGCGGGCCGGATTCAAGACGCTGAGGTGAACTCGCGATCCGCGGCGGATGATGCGGGAGGTCGCCTTGCCGCGTGCTGTCGCAATGAATGACCCGGCCCGGACCGTGAGCGATAGCGGTCCGGGTCGGAGGTCAACTGCATGTCTTCGAGTCCCAGCCCGCAAGGTTCGAGTACATATAAGCCATGAACGCAACCGAGCTACGGCCATTTCAGTTCAAGGCATCGGACGCGGATCTGGCCGATCTTCGCCAGCGGATCGAGGCGACGAGATGGCCGGATCGCGAGACGGTCACGGACTCGACCCAGGGCGCGCAGCTCGACACGATGCAGAAGCTCACGCGGCACTGGGCGACCGCGTACGACTGGCGAATGGTCGAGTCGCAGATCAACGCCGTTCCTAACTTCCTCACCACCATCGACGGACTGGACTTTCACTTCATCCATGCCCGTTCAAGGCACGAGAATGCGCTGCCATTGCTCGCGGCACACGGGTGGCCCGGCACGTTCATCGAGCGGATGAAGATCATCGGTCCGCTCACCGACCCCTCGACGCACGGCGCCAGCGCGTCGGATGCCTTCCATCTGGTGATTCCGTCGATGCCGGGCTACGGCTTCTCGGCCAGACCGGACACGACGGGTTGGAATCCCCTGCGCATCGCCGATGCGTACACCGAATTGATGAAGCGCCTCGGGTACACCAGGTGGGGCGCCTCGGGCACCGACTGGGGTGCGATTGTCGTCGACCAGATGGCGTTGAAGACGCCGCCGGGGCTAGTTGGCATCCATACCAACATGGCGGGCGCGGTCCCGCCGGACATCGACAGGGCGCTCTCGCACGGCGATCCGCCGCCCCCCGGGCTATCCGAAGACGAGCTGCGCGCGTGCGAACAGATCGCGTTCGCCTACCAGCACATCGGCTACGCGCGAATGAATGGTGACCGCCCGCAGACGATGACGGGCCTCACTGATTCCCCCGTGGGGCTGGCCGCCTACCTGATCGACCTGTATCCCAGGAACTACGAGATGATCGCGCGCTCCATCGACGGGAAGCCCGAAGGGCTCACGCCGGACGATGTGCTCGACAGCATCACGTTGTTCTGGCTGACCAACACGGTTGTTTCCGCAGCCCGTCTGTACTGGGAGAACAGGACTCCCTACTTCAGCGTGAAGGGCGTCGCCATCCCGGTGGCGGTCAGTGTGTTCCCCGACGAGTTGTACGAGGCGCCGAAGAGTTGGTGCGAGCAGGCCTATCCCAGGCTGGTGCACTACAACAGGCTTCCCAAGGGCGGCCATTTCCCATCATGGGAACAACCGGAGCTCTTCTGCCAGGAAGTCCGCGCTGGATTCAGGACGCTGAGGTAACCAGGGTCGCGGAGCTGCGACCAAGGATCGGGGCAGTACCTTCTGGCCGGGCACGACCGCGGAGGTCGTGGCCCGGCGTGACACCGTATTCAATCTTCCTTGCGCGCGAACTTGAGCAGACTGGCACGCAGGGCCACGACCTCCTTCTGCAGCCTCTTGAACTCGCTGGACGATATGCCGCAGGCCTCGGTCAGATCAGCGCCGAACGCCTTTTCACGCAG
Source organism: Lysobacter niastensis (assembly GCF_031457115.1). Lineage (GTDB taxonomy): Bacteria > Pseudomonadota > Gammaproteobacteria > Xanthomonadales > Xanthomonadaceae > Lysobacter_J > Lysobacter_J niastensis_A. The sequence continues at coordinate 667,193 of NZ_JAVDVY010000001.1, read as the reverse complement.
GCGCCTGCCGCTGCGTGTCAGACGGATGCGCACCTGCCGCTCGTCGGCGGGGTCGCGCGTGCGTTCGACGTGGCCCATGGCTTCGAGCTTCTTGAGGATCGGCGTAAGCGTGTTCGATTCGAGGAAGAGCTTCTCACCGAGACTGCCGACCGTCTGGTCGTCCTCCTCAAACAGCGCGACGATCGTGACGTACTGGGTGTAGGTCAGGCCCAGTTCGTCCAGCAGCGGCCGATAGACCTTGCCGAACGCGAGGTTGGTGGAATAGACCGCAAAGCAGAGAAAGTCAGCCAACTTCGCGTCCGGGCGTACGTTCGGTTTCGATTTCATCCGGGGATCTCCAGGTTCGATGGCGCATCATACATCGCATGCGAGTTAATCGGTGCCGTTATAACCGGCTTCCTGAACGGGCTTCCAGGAAGGATCGCCTGCCCGGCGCTGGCCCGCAGGTCCTGGGAACGACACCGCTGGCCCGTGAATTTACAGCGCACGCGATTCAGTCGTAAACACTTAACAAACTGCAACGACGACCACAGGGCCGATTGACGTCCCTGCCCGTCCGACCTAACGTGCGCTCCATCGCACGCGATCTAATCGACTACGATGCAGTAACAACCCAGGAGACAACACCATCTTGCACTTCCCAAAGGGCGCCCACCACTTCGAAGACACCGGCATCCCCGGTATCCGCTCTTCAATAGGATTCCGTGTTCTTCATCGCCCACCCAGGTGGCGCAGTAATCAAGGAGTGATTTCTGGTATGCCATAACATCGCACGCGATACATTCGGATACGATTAATAACGGTTGAACGACGGGCGCTCCCCACCTTGCCTTCGGCTCCGACCCAGGACTACAGTATATCCATCGCATACGATCTAAACGCATGCGATGCACAACCATCCCCCATCAAGAAACAAAGAGCAATCCATCATGATCAAGATCGACAAGGTCCTCTTCACGGGCAAGACGCACACCACGGTCAACCAGGCCCCTTCGGGCAGCGATCACGGGACCGTCAATCTCGAGCTTTCCGCCAGCGACGTTGGTCGTGAGCAAGTGTACGCGGCAGTGGACCCGCATCCGACAGCGGAACAGTTGTTCGCCGGCGCTTGGTCGGCCTGCTACATCACCGCGATCGGACTCGTGGCTGCGCAGAAGCGCATCACGCTCCCTGCAGACCTGTCCGTGGACATTGAAGTCGACCTGGGCCAGACCGGAAACGCTTGGCTGCTGGAGGCCCGGTTCGAAATTCGCATGCCTGGCGTTGCGCAGGACGTCGCCGAGAAGCTGGCCCACATGGCCCACGAGATCTGCCCGTACTCGAAGGCTACGCGCGGCAACATCGACGTCGCCGTGAACGTCACCACTTCGTGACCTGATCGTGGCTGGTCGCCCTTGGAGGGCGGCCGGCCACCCACGGCCGCCCGACGCAATCGAGGGTCGCCAGCGCCCCTCTGTGCTTGCCCGCCAGGCAAGGCGCGACGCCATCAAAACCATCCTTCGGCTGAGCCGGCTTCGGCAAGCCGGACCACTGACGTTGAGGCAAGAGCCATGACTAACGATCGAACCCACTATCACCCGATCAGCTGCGAGTTTCACGATCGGCTCGAGGATCTGGCGACCCTTCGCAAGCGCGCGCGCATCCGCTTCCGCGACGAAAGCGGCGGCGATCAGGATCGCGACACCGTGATCACCGACGTATTCGCCCGCGAGGGCGCCGAGTATCTGTCGATGGGCACGGGCGAGACGCTGCGTCTTGACCAGCTCGTGGAAGTGGACGGCGCGCGCCTGGCCGACTACGAGGGGTCGTCGGCATGCTGGCTCTGATCGTCACTTCGGCTTCGATGCCGCGCGCCACACCTGCGCGGGAGCCACGCCGATGATCGAGTTCGCTCTTGCCGGCGCGGCAGGCGTTGCCACCATCGCTTCGCCGTGCATTCTGCCCGTGCTGCCGATCGTGTTGGCGACGACGGCGGGCCGCGGACGGTTCGAACCGCTGCTGATCATTGCCGGATTCGTCGGCTCGTTCGCCGCCGGTGGCGTGCTGCTGGGAGCCCTGTCCGGATCGTCGGCTGAGTTGCAGCAGGGCATCCGCACAGGTTCGATCCTGCTGCTGCTCGCCGCCGGACTTGCTTGCATCTGGAGCGGTCCCTTCGATCGGCTGGTAACGGGCTTGCGCGGGTGGTTTGCCCGGCGCGATGGCCGCCCCCCCGGCCCGCAGACCAGGGCCGGACGGGCAGGACCTTTGTTGATAGGCGCGTCATTGGGCCTGGCCTGGACGCCGTGTGCGGGCCCGGTCCTCGCCTCGGTGCTGGCGCTCGCGGCCAGTTCCCAAGCTCCGGGAAAAGCGATGGCGCTGCTGGGTGTGTACGCCCTCGGCGCCGGCATTCCGATGCTGGCAATCGCCTATGGCGGCAACCGGGTCTCCGAAAGGCTCACTTCGTTCACTCGCAGTGCCGAACTGCTGCGCAAAAGCTTCGGCGTGATCGCCGTCGCCGTCGCCCTGCTCCAGCTCTTCCACTACGACGTCGCCGTCATCGCCTGGGCGACGCAGTGGCTTCCTTCCGTTTCAACAGGACTATGACCATGTTCAAGCCCACCATCAGCATCCTTGCCGCCTGCCTACTGGCGGCCGCCTGCACCAGCGGCGCCCAGGAGGATCCCCTGGAGCCGACCCGCGGCGTCGCGATCGAGTCGCCCAAGGCACCGGACTTCACGGGAATCACTCACTGGATCAACAGCCGCGCGCTCTCGCTGGAGCAGTTGCGCGGAAAGGTCGTGCTGGTCGAGTTCTGGACCTACGACTGCATCAACTGCATCCACGTACTTCCGCACGTCAAGCAGTGGCACGAGCGCTACAAGGATCAGGGATTGGTCGTGGTCGGAGTCCACACACCCGAATACGGGCATGAACGCATCCTCGGCAACCTCGAAAAGGCCGTGAAGCGTTTCGACATCTCCTACCCGGTTGCGCAGGACAACGACTACAAGACCTGGGACGCCTTCGGAAATCGCTACTGGCCGGCGCTCTACCTGATCGATCAGCACGGGGAGATCGTCTATCGCCACTTCGGCGAGGGCGACTACGAGCAGACCGAGGCGCAGATCCAACGGCTGCTGGGCAAGACGTAGGATCGACCGCAGCAACCCAGGTAACGGTGGCGACCGCGCCGCGGCTGTCGCCACCGTCAACCTCCATGCCCAAACAGCAGCCGAACTTCCCGCCGGGGTGTTACTTGATGCTTCCGTGCCGCTGCTCCAGGTTGTGCATTCGATGTCCGCTTCCGACCCAAAGCGGTCGATCAGCCTTGGCTATTACGCCATGTTAACTCCCGCGCCCAGACACTTCAGTCACCCGCGATAGCGCCCGAGGCGTCCTCATGAAGCTCATATCGATTGCGGCAATGGCGGCGGTGCTGGCTGTGTGGTCCGCTCAATCGGGCAGGAGGACGCCATGCAAGTGATGAAAGCCGCGGTCGTGCACTCCTTCGGGAAGCCCCTCGTCATCGAGGAGGTTCCCGTTCCGCAGGTGCCCCGGGGCCGCATCCTGGTCAAGGTGGCGGCCTGCGGCGTCTGCCACACCGACCTGCACGCCGCGGACGGCGACTGGCCCGTGAAGCCGACCCTGCCCTTCATTCCCGGGCATGAGGGCGTGGGGCACGTGGCCGCCGTGGGCGCGGACGTGAAGGGCGTGCGCGAGGGCGACCGCGTGGGCGTGCCCTGGCTGCACACCGCCTGCGGCCATTGCGAACACTGCATCACCGGCTGGGAGACGCTGTGCGATGGCCAGCAGATGACTGGCTACACCGTGAACGGCGGCTATGCAGAGTACGTGGTGGCCGATCCAGGTTACGTCGGCCACGTTCCGCCCAAGGTGAACTTCGCGGAAATCTCTCCGATCCTGTGCGCGGGAGTGACCGTGTACAAGGGCCTGAAGGTGCTCGACTGCAAGCCGGGCGACTGGGTGGCCATCTCGGGCATAGGCGGGCTGGGTCACGTGGCGGTGCAATACGCCAAGGCCATGGGCATGCACGTCGTCGCCGTCGACGTGGCGGACGACAAGCTGGAGCTCGCGCGCAAGCTCGGTGCCGACATGGTCGTGAACGCTGCCACGCAGGACCCCGTGAAGGAGGTCCAGAGTGCGTTCCGCGGCGTGCATGGTGCGCTCGTGACCGCGGTGTCGCGTACGGCGTTCGCGCAGGCGCTGGGCATGCTGCACAAGCGGGGCACCATGTCGCTGGTCGGCTTGCCGCCGGGTGACTTCCCATTGCCTATCTTCGACGTCGTGCTCAATGCGAAGACCGTGCGGGGCTCCATCGTGGGCACGCGCAAGGACTTGCAGGAGGCCCTGGCGTTCGCCGCCGAAGGCAAGGTGCGCGTGGTGTACAGCGTGGACACGTTGGACAACATCAACGGGGTCTTCGGCCGCCTGCGCGAAGGCGACATCGAGGGACGGGTGGTGCTGCGCCTGACCGACGAGGACTAGACGATGCCGGTGACGGCGTAGACCCCGATCACGAAGAACACCGCCAGCGACTTGATCGCCGTCACGGCGAAGATGTCGCCGTAGGACTGGCGATGGGTGAGTCCCGCCACCGACAACAGCGTGATCAACTTCGTGCGGCCGCTCAATGTCCGCGCCGGAAGCGGCCCTTCACATCCCGTAAGCACGGCCGAGACGCGAACGCTCGAACCACCACAGGGCCGCGCTCGCCAGCAGCCAGCCCAGCCACCACGGCCAACGCGCACCCGGCTGCGGAAGCGCCCGCGCTGTCGTCGTCGCGTCAGACACGGCACGGGTTGTCTCCGCAGCGAGCCGCTGTGTAGCCTCGCGCACTTCGCCAGCATGCAGTCCCATCGCGGCGTTACGTGCACGCACATGGAAAAGTTGTTGGCGATCGCCGGACTGCAGGCGATGCCATCCGGCCTGGCGCGGCCAGAACGCGGCGCAACTGTTCGCGCCGGTTGCAGGATCGGGCAACAGCGATGTCTTTGCCCCGTCAGGAGAGACCACGCTGGCACCGACAGCAACGCCACAAAGCGACATGCGCTGGTCCTGCCGCGCCTCGCCGTCCATCGCGAAGGCCTGACGTGGCCGCGCGCGTGCGAGCGTGGCGATGGCCTCGCTCCAGAGTTCGCCATACACATCGCTGCGTCCGGCGAGCACCAGGCGGTAGCTGTCCGTCAGCGTCCATACCGCGACACGGCCCCGCCCCTGCGCACGCCAGAATCCGAGCGGCGTACCGGCTTCGTCGCGCAGCATCGGCATCGCGTCGCTGGCGGCGGTGCGCACCGTGCGACGGGTCAGCTCCGGCAACTCCGCGACCGCCGCGTCATGCGGCCGCGGCGAGTCCTGCGTGCCAGGGCCGATGCGTGCCCGCTCGGCGTCGTCGTCGCGCTTGCGCGATGACAGGCGGATGGTCGTGGAATCGCGGCCGTCCTGGGCGGTGAAGCCCAGCGCAAGCAGGCGACGCCGTTCGGGTTCGGACAATGCCGCAGTCACGCGCAACAGCATGCCGAGGCCGCCACGAACCGCTTCGTTCATGGCGGCGCGCTGCGCATCGCCGAGCCCCGACCAGGCGCGCTCGTCCAGTACGACCATGTCGAACCTGGCCAGGTTGCCGGCGTTGATCGGGATGGGCGCGTCGCCCAGTTGCATGCCGCCGCCCGCGCCGACCTGCGTATGCATTGCCAAGCCGGCATCGCGTGCCCAGCGGCGCAGATACTTGAGTTCCGGATTGGGGGCTCCCGCCAGCACCAGCACGCGCGGCGCCGGATCGGCTTCGACCAGCAACGGCAGATCAGTCTCTTCGACGATCCGCTGGTGCGCATCGCGCAGACGCAGGAGGTAAATCGCCGCGCCCGGCACGCGCGTGGTCGCGGTCAGCTCGAAGCGGCCGTCCGGCGCCAGCGCGGCGCGGTCGATGCGTTGGCGTGCGGGGTCGAGCAATTCGGCGAATCCACCTGACATTCGCTCGGCGCGTCCGGCGACATGGAATTCGCCGCCAGCGACGGCACGCGATGGCGGCGTAAGTTCCACCAGACCGCGCGGCAAGGCGGCTGCAACGAAGTCCAGCGCCACCCCGCGCATGGCGTCGCGGTCGCGGGCCTCGAGGCCTGCGCCGACGACGCGCACGCGTTGCGTGCCGGGATGCTTTCGCAGCGCAGTGGCGAGATCGGGCACACGCTCAATGCCGGGAAGCGCGTGCGCCTCCGGCAGGGCTACCACGGCGTCTCCGGCCTTGCGTGCATTGAGTTGCGCGGACTTCGTGCCGGCGCTGGCCACGACCAGCGTGCCGGCTTCGCCCTGCGTGGTCGGTGGCAGCAATGCGTAATACAGCAACGTGGCGCACAGCGGTTGCGCCAGTACCAGCAATGCAATGCGCCACACACGCGAACGCTGTGCCGGCTCGGCGCGCCATTGCCGGTAGATCAGACGCAGGATCGCCAACACGGCCGCCGTAGCCAGCAACACGGCAATCAGCACAGCCAGATCGACCTCTCGGCCACCGAAGTCGAACGCAGTCATCGCGCTTCCTCCTGGCGAAGGGCATCGAGATAACGGCGGCCGGCATCGCCACCGTCGTCGCGACGGGGAACGGTCGCTGCGGGCCGCGGCAGCAGCGGCCACAACAGCGCGCGCAGGTCGCGGCGGCACGACACGCAAGCCGGATCCGCGCGCAGGGCCTCGATGGCGGCGACGAAGGCCAGCGGATCGGCCAATCGCGCCTGGTTGGCGCGCAGCCAGCGCTCCAACTCGGCAAAGTCGATGGCCGGCGCTTCGCTGCGCGATGACGACGGCACGTCATCCAGCGCAGACCACAACCCGGCGAGCGTGGGCTCGGCCGCGGTGGCCGCCGCCAGTGCATCGTCGCGACGCGCCAGTCCGGTGCGGTCGCCGCCAAGACGGCGACTCTCGTCGATAGGCGGCAGTTCCGGTCCGACTCGCGCCAGGTAGATGCGGGTGGCCTGCTGCACCTGCTTGATGAACTTCAGTGCGCGATAGGCGTACGGCAGCGCGCGCTCGGGATGACCCTGGCGCAGGTTCAGCTCCGACTGCCACATCTGGTCGAGCGCAGCCTTGAGCGTGGTGCGGGTTTCCGGATCAAGCAGCGTCGCCGCCTCGGCGTGATCGTGGGTGTGACCGTATTCCTCCAGCACCGCGCTTTCCTGGCCGAATGCCGGGGCCGCCTCCTGTGCGTGATCGTGTCCGTCTTTCGCCGCGGGCTCGGCGGTGGTCGCATCGTCCTTGGGCTCGTCGTGCGCATCGCTGGTCGGCGGCGGCTTCGGCTCGCCTTCGGCTTCCTCGCCGAGGAACTGGCCGTAACGCAGGCGCAGGATGCGCTGGTCGACGCCGATCCCGTCGCTGCGTTCGAGATAGCTCTCGGCGGCGAGTTTGCGTTGCTGCTTCAGCAGCGCCTCGGCGTCGATGATGATCTGGCGTTGGCTGCGGAAGTACGCCGGCAGCACCTTCTTGACCATGCCATCCAGGCCGGTGGTCTCGGTGCCCAGGTCGGACGGCCAGCGCAGGATCAGGCTGGCGCTGCGCGCGTTCTGCGGCGCCGGCACGCGGTTGTCGTCGACGCTGAGCTGCACGATCAGGTCGTCGCCGGCGGCCAGTCCCAACGCTCCCAGGTCGAGGCGTTGCGCGTAGCGCCTGAGCGTGGCCGGGCCGGTTCCGCGCAGCGTCATGAACTGCTCGCGGAACGTGATGTTCTCGCCGCTGCCCTGGGCCAGGGTGATGCGCAATCGCGCATTGGCAGCCACGCCGTAATCGTCGCTGGCCTCGAACGCCAGCCCCCAGTTGCGCTGGCCCTGCGTCATCAGACTCAGGCTGCGGTCGGGTTCGAGCACGCGCAGTTGCGGTGCCCGGTCTGCGATGGCATCGAGGCGATGCAACGAGCCCGGGGCCGGCTGCAACGGTGGAGCATCGCGCAGCGCGATGCGGTACAGCGCCGACCGGGTGAGCACGTCGCTGGCGCGCCAATCGTCGCCATCGCGCACCAGCGCGACGCGACGGCCGTCGTGGAAAACCAGTTCCGCGGCGCCGGGTTGTGGGGCGAAACGCAGCGCCCATTGCAGGCGCGTGCCATGCGGGGCCTTCGCGTCGAGCGTGGCATCCTCGCGGGCCGGCAGGCGCGTGTAGCCCGGTGGCTCGATCCGCAGTTGCTGTTGCACCACACGCGTGTGCGTCGGCGCGGCCACAGCAACGCCGATATTGGCCAGTGCGTTCTCCAGCGTGACCGGCTGCCGGGCCGGCCACAACGCAATGGCGACGATCGCCAATGCGGCCACGCCCACCCCGCCGGCGATGGCGCGACCCGACCAGCACGGGCGCAGGTCAACCGTTTTTGACGACTCGATGCGCTGCTGCAGACGCGCCAACTGCAGGCGTTCCAGCGCCGTCATGCGCGCCGCGGGCGCGAACAGCAGATCGGCACTGTCCTCCATGTCGGCTCGCTGCGCATCGAGTTCGCGCACCAGCCAGCGTGAATCGATCCGGCGTGCGCGGTGCAGGCAGAACGCCATGATCGCCGCGCCGCCGAGCACGAACAGCGCCAGCGTCGCTCCGGCCCCAGCCAGCCGCCATGTCAGCGCCAGCGCGATAGCCAGCCAAGGCAGGCAAAGCAGCGCGGCATCGAGACCGCGCCGCAGGCGTGCACTACGCAACGCCTGGCCAAGGATGGCCGTGGCCTTCATGGCGTCACCCGATGCCGCGAACCGCTGGCCATCCAGCGTTCGATCAGGAACAGCAATGCGATCAGCGCCAGCAGCCAGGGCTGCAGGTCACGCGGCGATTGCGGGAACACCGGGCCGCCGGTCGCGGGCGCGTGATCGGCGGCGAAGACACGCGCCGGCGCCGGCTTCAGAGCATCGAACAGGCTGCGCAGATGCTGTGGGAAATCGGCTTCGAGCAGCGCCGGTAGCGCCTGCGGCGTCAGCGCGCGGGTCAGGCGCATCACTCGGCCATTGCCGTAGCGCGCGCCTTCGACCAGCGGCGCGCCGGTGTCGTCGCGCCACAGCGCGGCCATGGGCGGCGCATCGGCCAGCGTGGCCTGCGCATCGATCAGCGCGATGCCGCCGGTCCGGATCCAGTCGCTCACCGCCTGCGGCACCCGGCCCGGTGCGAGCCAGACCAAGGTCTTCGACTTTCCCGACAAAGCCTGCCCGGCCGGCGCAACATCCTGCACGGGCGCGGATGCTTTGCTATTGGGTTCGCGCCATGCCGCATTCGCCGCACGCAGGTAGCGCAGCGCGGTTTCGCGATCGGCGGCATAGCGCACGCTGAGGACGGGCGCAGGCACCGTGTTCGTTGCCGGCGCCTTCGCTGCCTGTGCCGTTGGTGCCGTGCCGGCAACGACGCGCCAGTCCACGCGACGGCTCAATACGGGTCGCTTTGCGTCGACGCCGTCGAGTTGGGCCGGCACCAGAACGGTCAATGCCACGCCCGGTGGAAGGCTGGCATCGAGCTCGCGCAGCAGGCTGGTGACCGACGCACCTGTCGCAGAGGCCGTCATTTCCGGCTGCGATGCATCCAGTGAGGGGAACCCGGGCGCCAGCCAATGCCGGCGCGCGTTTTCCGGTGCCTGTGCAGCACGTCCCTGTTGCAGGTCGATGCCCGGCATGACCGCCACCCACGGGTCTTCGCTGGTCGCACCGAACAGCACCGGCCGCGCCAGCAGCAGGGCCAGCAGGCTCAGCAACAGCAAGCGCACGATCAGCAGCGGCCATTCGTCGAAGCGGATGCGATGTCGCGGCTTGGGCTTCTGCCGCAGCCAGCGCAGCGCGGCGAACGCGGTCGGTCGCTGTTCGCTGCGACGCGCGAGGTGGATCAGCAACGGCAGCAACAGCGCCGCGAGCGCCGCCAGTCCAGCCGGCAACAGCAACGCCAGGTTCACGCGTACTCCGCGGCGTCGCGCGCGCCGAACAACCGGCGCAGCGGCAGGTCCAGCGGCTGGTCGAGCACGTACTCTGTGTGGCGGATGCCGCTGGCGTCCAGGCGCGCATCGAGGGCACGGCGCGCCTGCCCGAAGCGCGCGATGAAGTCCGCGCGCATCGCCGCGCCATCGCCCAGCAGTTCCTCGCCGGTTTCCGGATCGTGGAAGCGGTGACCGCCCTGGAACGGAAAGTCCCGCTCCTCGGCGGTCAGGATGCGCACTGTCAGGACCTCGCGCCGTGCCGCTGAGAGCCGCGTGAGCACGTCGGCGGCGCCTTCGTCGAAGGTGTCGCTGAGTAGCACGACCAGGTCTCCCGGGCCGATGCGTTCCCACAGCGGGCGCAACTGCGTTGCGGAGGGCCAGCCACCGCGCGCGGACAGGCCATGCAATTCCAGCAGCAAGCGATCGCGCTGGCGCACCCCGGTGGCGGGCGCGGACAGGCGCACGCCGTCGTCGCGCAGCGTGATCATGCCGAAGCGATCGCCCTGCCGCAGCGCGAGTTCGGCCATGCAGGCCGCCAGCCCTTTCGCCGCGGCCAGGCGCGACCAGCCCGGTCGCGCCGCGTCTTCCTGCGCCATCGACGCACTCGCGTCAACCAGCAGCCACAGCGCGAGCGGGCTTTCACGCTCGGCCTCGCGCACGAAGAAGCGGTCGGAACGGCCGTACAGCTTCCAGTCGATCTGGCGCAGTTCGTCGCCGGGTTCGTAAGCGCGGTACTGGGCGAACTCCAGGCCAGCACCCCGGCTGCGGCTGTGATGCAGGCCGATGCCCTGCAACCCCGCGGCGCGGCGCGAGGTCAGGCGCAGATCCTTCAGCCGCGAGCGAACCTGCGGCGGAATGAAGTCGGCGATGCTGGATCCGGCGCTCACGCGAACAGGTTTCTCAGGAAGTGAACGGCACGCTGCGCAGCAGCACGGCGATCACGTCGTCGGCGCTCTTCTGTTCGGCCTCGGCGGCGAACGACAGCAGCAGGCGATGGCGCATCACCGGCGCGGCCAGCGCGACGATGTCCTCGCGCGTCGCCGCCAGTCGCCCGTGCAGCAGCGCGCGCGCCTTGGCGGCCAGCACCAGCGACTGGCCGGCACGCGGGCCGGCGCCCCACTTCACCCACTGCCGGATTTCGGCGGGCGCCGATTCGCTCGGTCGGCTGGCGCGCACCAATCGCGTGATCCAGGCAAGCAGATCCTCGCCCAGGTGCACCTCACGCACGCGCGCCTGCAACGCCAGCACTTCCTCGCCGTGCATCACGCGCGGCACCTGCGCGTGGTGCGTGCCGGTGGTCTGGGCGAGGATGTCGTGTTCCTCGCGCTCGCTCGGGTAGTCGACGCGGATGTGCAACAGGAAACGATCGAGCTGCGCCTCCGGCAGCGGATAGGTACCGGCCTGTTCGAGCGGGTTCTGCGTGGCCAGCACGAAGAACGGCGCCGGAAGCGTATGGGTCACGCCGGCGTAGCTGACGGTGCGCTCCTGCATGGCTTCGAGCAGCGCCGCCTGGGTCTTGGGCGGAGTGCGGTTGAGCTCGTCGGCCAGCAGCAGGTTGGTGAAGATCGGTCCCGGCTGGAAGCGGAAGTGGCGATGGCCGGTGCCGTGGTCCTCTTCCAGCAGCTCGGTGCCGAGGATGTCGCTGGGCATCAGGTCGGGCGTGAACTGCACGCGCCGGAACTGCAGCTCCAGCGCCTGGCCGAGCGAGCGCACCAGCAATGTCTTGCCGAGGCCGGGCACGCCTTCGAGCAGGCAGTGGCCACCAGCGAGCAGGCCGATCAGCAACTGTTCGACCACCGCCTCCTGGCCAACGATCGCCTGCGCGATCGCGTTGCGCAGCGTGCCAAGGCGCGCGAGCTGGGCTTGGATGTCGGCTTCGGATGGGGTGTCGTTCATGGGCGGATCCTATGGTGTTACTGCCTCGTCGTTCCCGCGAAGGCGGGAATGACGGCATCGGGTGCTGGCGCTCGTCGTAAACGTCATCAGCTGTTCAACGCATACATCACGACATTGACCGCGAACTTGGTGTTGTCTTCGGCCAGGAACCGCTTGTTGCGCCAGTCGTAGTCCCACTCGCAGCCGTAGTCCTTGTTGCTGTACAGCACGCCGAGACGGCCGTCGATCTCGATGCCCTGCAGGTAGTCGTGCACCAGGTCGTCGCCCCAGCCGTTGAGCTCGAAGCCGGTCGCCGGCGGTCCGTCCTTGAACACGAAGAAGCTGCGGTACAGCGGATGGGTGTTGGGCAGCTTCTTCAATGCTTTGGCACCGAAGATCGACGACATCTGCGACTCGAACGACTTGGCGAACAATCCGTCGATGTCGTGGTTGCAGTCGTCGACGAACACGAATCCGCCATTGCGTACGTAACGCTCGAAGTTGCGGCGCTCGTCCGGGTTGAACTCGACCAGCTTGTGACCGGCCAGGTAGCAGAACGGCGCCGTCAGCATCTTCGGATCGGCCAGCGCCAGCACGTGTTCCTTCGGGTCCACGCGCAAGTTGGTGTAGTCGATCAGCGAGGTGATCAGGTTGGCCGGCATGCGCTGGTCGACGTCCCAATCGCCCGAGTCGTACTTCAGCCGGGTCAGCCAGAAGTCGTACTCCGCGCCGGCGGCGCGCGCCAAGGGCGACAACATCGCCCCCGCCGCACCCGCCAGCATCAGGCGGAGGAACTGCGCGCGGTTCATATCGAACGCGCGGTATTGATGATGTTGATGCCGTTGAAGCGCGTCGTGGCCGAACCGTGCGACACCGCCGACACCTGGCTGGGCTGTCCCTTGCCGTCGAAGAACGAGCCGCCAAGGCGGAAATCGCGCTCGTCGCAGATCGCCACGCAGGCGTTCCAGAACTCCGGCGTGCGGATCTGGTAGGCCGCGTCCTCCACCATGCCGGTCACCTTGCCGTTCTTGATCTCGTAGAACAGCTGGCCGCCGAACTGGGCGTTGAAGCGCTGCTGGTCGATCGAGTACGAACCGCGGCCGTGCACGTACAGGCCGTTCTCGACGTCCTTGACCATGTCGGCCACGCTGAGCGGTGTCTTTCCCGGCATCAGCGAGACGTTGGCCATGCGCTGGAACTGCACGCTCGACCAGGAGTCGGCGTAGCTGCAGCCGTGCGACTCGGTGTGGCCGAGGATGTGCGCTTCATCGCGCGTGGCCTGGTAGTCGACCAGGACGCCATCACGCACCAGGTCCCACTGCCTGGTCTTGACGCCCTCGTCGTCGTAGCCGACCGCGCCGAGGCTGCCCGGGCGCGTCTTGTCGGCGACGAAGTTGACGATCTGGCTGCCCCAGCGATAGCCCTGCTCGCGCTTGTCCAGCGTGGCGAAGCTGGTGCCGGCGTAGTTGGCCTCGTAGCCGAGCACGCGGTCGAGTTCCAGCGGGTGGCCGACATTCTCGTGGATGGTCAGGAACAGGTTGGTCGGATCGACGACCAGGTCGTACTTGCCCGGTTTCACCGACGGCGCCTTGAGCTTGGCGCGGGCATCGCGCGCAGCGGCCACGGCGTCTTCCATCACGTCGTAGCTGCTGCCGTAACCGATCACGCCGCCCGGCAGGACGAACTTGCCGGCCGGATCGGCGTCGAGGAACTCGTAGCCCATGCCCATCGGCGAGGACAGGCCGTTGCGGGTGCGGAACTTGCCACTGGCCTTGTCGACCGCGGTGGCGGTGATCGGCAGCCAGATGCGGTGCACGTCCTGGTCGATGTAGCTGCCGTCGGTGGAGGCGAAGTACTTCTGCTCGTTGACCAGGAACAGCGTCGAGTTGAAGAAGTCGGCACCGGCCTTCATCGCCGCGGCGTTGACGCCCAGCAACAGGTCCACCTTCTCCTTGATCGGCACAGCCATCGCGTTCTTGCGCATCGGCGTGGCCCAGCGCACCTCGCCGACGCCGCGCACCGGCGCCAGCTCGACCTTGCGGGTCTGGCTGCGCGCATTGGCACGGGCGATCGACACGGCCAGGCGCGTGGTCTGCGCGACGGCGTCCGTCGTCATCTGGTTGGACGCCGCAAAACCCCAGGCGCCGTCGACGAGCACGCGCACGCCGACACCGGAGGATTCGTTGTTGACGATGTTCTCCACCCGCGTCTCGCGGGTGACGACGAACTGGCGCAGGTAACGGCCGATGCGCACGTCGCAGTACTGCGCGCCGGCGCTGCGGGCGGCACCGAGAGCGGCGTCGGCCAACAGCCGGCGCCGCGCGGTGTCGGCCGGTTCGAGCAATGCCTCGGCGGCGATGCTGCGGCCCTGGGGCAGCAGCAAGCCGGCGAGACCCAGACCGGTGAGGCTCAGGAAATCACGACGTTGCACGATCAAACACTCCGCAGATCACACTGCATCCGAGAGCGAGGTGAAGGTGAAGTCGCGCAGCTTCATCGGCGGGATCATCATCACAAACGAGGACTCGTCGCCGGACACGCGCACCGGCTTGCCGAGTTCTTCGATGTTGTTGAGCATGATCACCGGCGACTCGTTGAAGCGGAAATTCTTCACCGGGTGCTTGATCTGGCCGTTCTCGATGTAGAAGGTGCCGTCGCGGGTCAGGCCGGTCAGCAGCACGGTCTGCGGATCGACCATGCGGATGTACCAGGTGCGCGTGACCAGGATGCCCTTCTGCGTGCTCGCCACCAGCTGCGCGGTGGTCTTGTCGCCACCGGCCATCAGCAGGTTGCCCGGCTCGCCGACGGCGCGCTTGCCCTGCTTCTTGGCCCAGAAGCGCGAGTACTGCATCGCGACGACCTTGCCGTTTTCGACGATCGCCATCTTCTCGCGCGGCAGGCCTTCCTGGTCCCACGGCAGCACCGGCGCGCGCTCATCCCACGGGTCGGCGCTGATATTCACGCGCGGATCGTAGACCTGCTCGCCGAGCTTGTTTCCGCCGCCCTTCTTCGACAGGAAGCTGCGACCTTCGTCGGCCTGCCGCGCGTCGAAGAAGTTCATCATGAACGAGATCAGGCCCGCGGCCGCGGCCGGTTCCAGGATCACCGTGTACTTGCCCGGCTCCAGCGCCTTGGCCTCGGCCGACTCGGTGGCCTTGCGCATCGCGGTGCGGATGTCGCTGTCGGCCTTGAAGTCGCTGGCGTCCTTGACGTTGCGACCGACCCAGCCCGAACCGCGGCCGTCCTCGGTGCGCACCGTGCAGGTGTAGTTGAAGTTGGTGGCACGCTGGTAGCCGGAGTTGCCCTTGCTGTTGGCGAAGGCGACGAAGCTCTGGCCGTCCTCGAGGAAGCCGGCGGCGATCAGCTTCTCGGCCTTGCACGGACCGATCGAGTCGGCCGCGACCTTGGCGCGCACTTCCGGCGTGATGGCCGCGGTGGACGCGCTGAAGGTCGGACTCGGCTTGTAGGTCTGCTTCTCGATGGCCGGCATGAACTCCGGGTTTTCCGGAGCCAGCTTCGCCAGGTCCTCGGCGCGACGCACCACGCGTTCGAGCGCGGCGTCGTCGAACTCGTTGATGGTGGCCACGCCGACGCGGTTTCCGAACGCCACTTCCACGGCCAGCTCGGTGTTGTCCACGATGCCGCTGGTGGAAATGTTGTTCAGCGCGAAACGGATGTTGCCGTCGATCGAGCCGGTCAACTGGGCCGTGCACTGGTCGGCCTTGGACAGCTTGATGACCTTGTCGAGGATGGCCTTGGCCTGCTCTTCGGTGAAAATGCTCATTTAATGATGTCTCCGGGCACGATCAGCCGAGGCTGCGGGCGGTGTTGATGACGTTGATGCCGTTGAAGCGCGCCGTGCTCGAACCGTGCGAGACCGCCGAGACCTGGCCCGGCTGGCCCTTGCCGTCGAAGAAGGAGCCGCCCAGGCGATAGTCGCTTTCGTCGCAGACGGCGACGCAGGCGTTCCAGAATTCCGGCGTGCGGATCTGGTAGGCGACGTCCTCGATCTGCTGGGTGATCTTGCCGTTCTTGATCTCGTAGAACAGCTGGCCGCCGAACTGCGCGTTGTAGCGCTGCTGGTCGATCGAGAACGAGCCGTCGCCGACGATGTAGATGCCGTTCTCGACGTCCTTGATCATCTGGTCGACGCTGAGCTTGTCCTTGCCCGGCGCCAGCGACACGTTGGCCATGCGCTGGAACTGCACGCTCGACCACGAGTCGGCGTAGCAGCAGCCGTCGGACTCGGTCTTGCCCAGGATGTGGGCCTGGTCGCGGATGGCCTGGTAGTCGACCAGCGTGCCGTCCTTGATCAGGTTCCAGCGCTTGGTCTTGACGCCCTCATCGTCGTAGCCGACCGCGCCGAGGCTGCCCGGCTGGACCTTGTCGGCGAACACGGTGACGTTGTCGCTGCCGTAGCGGAACTTGTCCTTGAGCTTGTCGATCGTGGCGAAGCTGGTGCCAGCGTAATTGGCCTCGTAGCCGAGCACGCGGTCGAGTTCGAGCGGATGTCCGACCGACTCGTGGATGGTCAGCCAGGTGTGCGACGGATCGAGCACGAGGTCGTACTTGCCCGGCTTCACCGACGGCGCGGTCAGCTTGGCCTTGGCCTGCTTGGCCGCGGCGACCGCGTCTTCCATCATGTCGTAGGACAGGCCGTAGTTGACCACGCCGTTGGGCGAGACGAACTTGCCCGAGGCAGCGCCGTCGAGATACTCGAAGCCCATGCCCATCGGCGAGGACAGGCCGTCTCGGGTGCGGAACTTGCCGGTGGCCTTGTCGATCGCGGTGACCGTCATCGGCGCCCAGATGCGGTGCACGTCCTGGTCGATGTAGCTGCCGTCGGTCGAGGCGAAGTACTTCTGCTCGTTGACCAGGAACAGCATCGAGTTGACGAAGCTGCCGCCGGCGTTGATCGCCGCGGCATTGACGCCGAGCAGCAGGTCGACCTTGTCCTTGAGCGGCACTTCCATCGAGTTCTTCTTGATCGGCGTCTTCCACGACACCTCGCCCACGCCAGGCGCCTTGGCCAGTTGCACCGGCGCGGACTGCATCCTGGCGTTGGCCTTCGCTATCGCGGCGGCCTGCTGCGCGCCCTGGACGACGCCCTTGGTGCTCAGGTCATTGGTCGCGGCGAAGCCCCAGGCGCCGTTGACCAGCACGCGGATGCCGATGCCGGTGGACTCGGTGTTGACCACGTTCTGGACCTTGTCCTCGCGCGTGATCACGAACTGGCGCAGGTAACGGCCGATGCGCACGTCGCAGTACGAGGCGCCCGCCGCGGTCGCGGCCGCCAGCGCGGCGTCGGCCAGCGACTTCTTCTTGGCCACGTCGAGCGGCACCAGCAAGGCCTCGGCGGCGATGGCACGGCCGAACGGCATCATCAGCCCGGCCACGCCAATGCCGGACATCGTGAGGAATGAGCGTCTATCCACTTTTGTTGTACCCCCGGATGAGCCCGCGCGGCATCGGGTCGATGCGCCAGGCGAAGAAGACGGCGAAGCTCGCCGACTGTGCGGAGCGCGGTCGCGGCTCGTCAAGTGACGTTCGGGCTATGTCCTGCCCTGTCGTGCGTTGCGGAGGCGGAAATGTGCCGCACGTCGTTCCGGTCGCCACGTGTTCATTACTCGGCGCCCCGTCGCTATTTGCCGGATCTGGCGGTTGACCGGCAGCGCAAAAGGTGTGTCGCCCTACAGCGCAGGCTCGAGAGCGGGATCCCGCTCTCCGCGAAGCACTCCTACCTGGGTCAGCGCATTCCTGGCCATGCCCTCGTCCCCGAGGGCCCGATAGAGGGCCAAGGTGGTCCAGGCCACCCGATAGTCGGACGACGAGAATGCATCGAGATCGCCCAATACCGCGGAGGCCCGGTCGGTCTGTCCCTGCTCCAGCAGCACTCTGGCCAGTAGCACGCCGGCCTGGATCCTGTCATCGGGGACGCCGCTACGCTCGGACATCGCGTTGGCCTCGCGCGCCAGTTGCAGCGCGTCGTCGGGACGGCGCTGCGCGCGCGCGACCAGGGCGCGGGACAGCGTTCGCAGCATCGATTCGTCCTTCTCGCCGGTCGATCTGTCCAGCCAGGCTTTCGCCGTCGACAGGTCCTGATTCTTCAGCGCGCCCTGAACCCCTGCGAGCACGAGCGAATCCTGCACGGCCTCCTCGGCATTGGGCAGCAGCCGCGCCAACGCTCCTGCCTGCGCGAGGTCGCCTTGCGCCATCCGGAGTCGAAGCATCTGCGACTGCAAGACCTGACTGGTCTCGGGCTCGCCCAATGCCCGCAGTGACGCGATGCTGCGCTCGGCCTCGCCCAGGCGCCCAACCGCGAGCATCGCTTCCACACGGACCGTCGCAATGCGGATCGCCAGGTCGTTGTCTTCCAGCGACTTGCTCAGGGCATCAGTGCGCTGGATCGAGGCGACGGCATCGGCGGGCTGGGCCAACTTCAGCTGCGTATTGGCCTTGCCCATCAACGCCGCAGCCAGGTAGTCCCGCACTTCGAAGCGCTCGAACACGGCGATGGCGCGGTCGAACTCCTGCAGGGCCTGTGCATAGTGCCCACGCTGGACCTCGATGATGGCCAGGTTGACGCCGACCCCGGCGGCTTCGACCATGCTGCCGGATCGCTGCATGGCAATCCGCGCCATGCCGAGGTCACTGACCGCTGCTTGCATCTTTCCCTGCTGGATCCTCGCCACGCCGCGACCGTTGTAGGCATTGCCGAGCAACGCGGGATCGTCCCGTTGTTCCGCGCTGCGTTCCAGCACCGCCAGCGCCTGCGCGTAATCGGCTTCGGCAGCCACCGGGTCGGCGCCGCGGATCGCGATCGCGCCTTTCCCCATCAGTGCCCGGGCGCGGATTCCGTCCGACACTTCCGGCCTGCGATCGAGCAACTTCTGGAAGATTCCAGCAGCCGCATCCATGCGCCCGGCGCGGTACTCCAGTTGGCCTTCGCGCACACGCAACAGCGGATCATCGCGTTCGTTCGCGGGCGCGGCGTCGATCAGCCTGCGCACGGCGTCGAGTTGGCCGGTGATCAGTTCGGCATCGACCCGCTGCACGCGCTCGGTCAACGGGCTGGGCGCTGCGTCGCTGTCCTTGCGCACCCGTCCGAGCCTGCTCAACCAGGAGTCCGTCGCCGACGCTGCCGCGGCCAAGGGCGTCGCGCCGCGCGCATCGATGGCGTGCGGGCCGCTGGCGTCGTGCAGGTTCAAGCGGACACGCCAACCGTTCCCGTCCCGGGTCGCCTCCGGCCAGACGATCACGCCGGCACTGCTGGCCGTCGTGAGCTTCTGCAGCTCGGCAGCATCGAGCGTCGGGCCGTGGTCGCCGATCTGCTTGGACAGGTGCATGGCCTGGTCGCTGGGCAACACGGTCATACCGCTGCCGCGCAGGCGGCTGGCGATGTAATCCATGGCGCCCAAGCGAACCCAAGCGTCATCGCTGCCAGCGGGCGCGACGGCGACCGGAAGCACCAGCACCACATCGCGGCTGATTTTCTTCTGCGCGACACGGTCTGGCGGCGACAGGAAATGGAAGAGCGCAACGGCGGCGCCGGCCAGCAGCGCAAGACCGATCAACCAGGGCCAACGTGCGCGACGGGACTTCGCGGCGCCGTCGCGCGGCGGGGCCGCCAGCACCGCATCCGATACCGGTTCCGCTGCCATGTCCCGAACACCGGCATCCGCCACTGCATCGCCTGACGCGGGCACTTCCTGCACCGGCGCGACCCACTGGTATCCGAAGCGCGATACGGTCCGGATCGTGGACTGCCTGTTGCCCGTATCGTCGAGCGCCTTGCGCGCTCGCAGCAGCGTCTGCGCCACCACCGCGTCGCTGACCTCGACACGGCCCCAGACCGCGGCGATGAGCTCGTCGCGCCCCACAGCGCGATCACGATGCGTGATCAGGTAGGCCAGGCATTCGAAGGACTTCGGCGCCAATGCCACGCGCTCGCCATCGCGCGAAAGCTCGCGCGAGGCCGCATCGAGTTCGAATGGGCCGAACCGGTACTTCGGGAGACGCATGAGGCCGATCTGTCCCTCTTGATCGTCCCGACATCGGTGGAGTCGGGCAGCACTCCGATGCTAAGCGATGTGCCGGGGATATGCCGCAGTCGCGATCAGCGAACGTCGATGTGGAAGGTCTCGGTCCGCCTGCTATCCGCCCGCGTTTCCCAAGGTCGGCCGTAGCGGAATTTAAGCAATGTGCTCCCCCTGTCGTGGGCGCGGAAACGCCACGACATGACTCTGGAGTCAGAGCCGGATCGGGTGAACGTCAACGGGTCGCCTCCCGGGTCCGCCTCGATGCTCAGAAGCGCTGCCGGTTCCTGCAGCTCCCAGCCATAGCCGCTGGCCGGACTGGCCGGCAGGTGGACGCGCACGGCCTGACCGACCTGCAGGCGAATGGGGTCGGCTGCGTTCGCCAGGTCAATGTCGAGCGTTGGTGGCGCCTGCACCGACTCCCTTCTGGCACGCCCGGAATCCGGCGCAGTCCCGCGCGCCAGGCCCTGGTCAAGCGCGCGCTCCTGCATAGGCTGGCACGCGACCAACGACAACAACATCCACACACTCAATCGGCGAAGCGATAAAGAAACAGCGATGACACGTCTCCATCATGCTGACCGGGGCGGGCGACAGCCCGCCCCGATCAATACTGCCATTGCGATCAGAGCACCTTGGCGCGCACCATCACGCCCGACGCGGCGGCGGATGCGGTCACCTTGAAGTAGTAGTGGCCAGCGGCAGGCGCGCTGATGGTGATGATCTGGTTCGTACCCGGGCGCACCGATGAGGCGATGCTGGCGGCGGGCATCGGTTCGGCCTCGTAGTTGGCGTACGCGGCGAGCGTGCCGCGGCCGCTGTACGTGGTGAACTCGAGGCTGGCGGCGCCGACGGGAACATCCACCACATAGATCACGCTCTGGCCTGCACCCAGCGGCGGCATCGCCTGCACGACATTGGGGACCAGCGGAGTACCGGTCAGCGGCTGGCCGAAGTTCTTGGCGCGATCGACGGCGGCTGCAGCGTCGAGGATGCCAGAGCCCTCCGCCACGGGCGGCTTGACCACGAACGGACGTGCCGAGGCCTTCAGCAAGCCTTCGACCACCGACGGCGTCAACGGTTGCGCGGCCACGCTCTGCATCAGCGCGACCACGCCGGCGACATGCGGGCTCGCCATCGAGGTACCGGTGTAACCGGCGTAGATCGGAACGTTGGGGGCAGTGGTGCCGTTGTTGAGAGTCGACCAGATGTAGCCGTTGGGATTGCCTTCCACACCGGCACCGCCCGGCGCGGACAGGTCGACGCCGGCGCCGTAGTTGGAGTAGCCGGCGCGCTGGCCGCCGTAACCGCTGGCGCCGACGGAAATGACGTTCGGGCAGCTGGCCGGCGAATGGCCCATTACATCGGAGTTGTCGTTGCCGGCCGCGACCACCACGGTCGTACCCAGCGACACCGCCGTGTTGATGGCCGACTGCGTGTCGGCTTCGCAGGCATGGTTGCCGCCCAGGCTCATGTTGATGACTTCGGCCGGGTACGGATTGGCCGGCATGCCCGGCACGGAGCCGCCTGCAGCCCAGATGATGGCGTCGTTGATGTCGGAGGTATAACCACCGCACTTGCCCAGCACTCGCAGCGGCACGACCCTTGCGTCGAAGGCGACACCGGCGCCACCAACGGCATTGTTGGTCACTTCGGCGATCGTGCCGGAGACGTGCGTGCCGTGCCAGCTGCTGTTGCTGGCCGGCGAACCCGTGTCGCAATAGCCGGCCGGGGCACCGTCGCCGAGGTCCCAGCCTCCCGGCACGCGCTCGTCGGTGGCTCGGCCGGAGAGGTACGCATCGGAGATGAAGTCATAGCCCGGCAACAGGTTGGGCTCCAGGTCCGGGTGATGGGTCGCGCCGGTGTCGATCACCGCCACCACCACGCCCGCACCCGTGGCACCTGCGCCCCACGCCGTGGTGACGCGAGCACCACCGGTGCCGGTGCCGTAATGCCACATCTGGTGCGTGGCCAGCACTGGATCGTTGGGCATCGCGGCCGGACGCATGATCGCGTCGACCGCGATGGATTCGACGTTCGGATCGGCGGCGATCGCGCGCATCAGCGTTTCGGCTTCGCTGCGGCTCAGGCGTTGGGAAGCCTTGATCACGTGCTTGCCATTCGCGGTCTCGCGCAGGGTGCTGACGCGCAGCGCGGCGGAGCCCTTCAGGCCGATGATCTGCGCGCCCATGCCGGGACGTGCGCGATCGGTGGCGGCATCGAGCGAGCGCTGGCGTGCGGCCGGCTGCACGCGTTCGGCGCTGCCGTTGCGGTACTTGACGATGAAGCGTGGCGAGATCGTGGCGTCGTTGATGGACGACAGATCGATCTGCGCGTTGGCGGCGAACGCCGGCACGCAGGCGCTGGCGAGAAGCAGGCTTAGGGCGGTACGACGGAGGATCATGTTGGATTCCTGGTGATGTGGCGAAGAGATGTCGCGGCGCCCGGGCGGGCGCCGCGTTTGGCGCGTGAGGGTTAGAGGTCGATGCCGAAGCCGACGCCGGCGGAGCTGTCGTCGCTGCTGAAGGCGCCGCCGACCGAGAACGAGGCGCGCTCGCCGATCTGCTTCGAGTAGCCCACCGACAGCGCGGTTTCGCCGTTCTGCCAGCCGGCACCGACGCCGATGCGGCCATGCTCGCTGCGGCTGTTGGCCGCGTTGATCGCCATGTTCATCATCGCCGCGTTCATCGCACCTTCGCGGTCGATGCGCTCGTCCTGCTTGCCCAGGCGCATGCCGATGTCGTTGCTGAGGTTGGTGAACTGGTCATCCAGCGACTGCATCTTGCTGTCGGTGTAGCTGTTGGCGCGCGTCAGCGTCTGCGTCGCGGTGGTGTCCGTGTAGGCGTTGGCTGTAGCCAGCGTCTGCGCGTCAGCGGCCTGCATCTGCTGCACGTTGGCGGCATCGGTCGGCGCAGCGCCGGCGGCGACGTTGGTGACGCGGCGCTGGTTGCTCGCCGAGCCCATCGATACCGTGTTGGCCTGGTCGGCCACCGAGCCGCGGCCGATCGCGACCGCGTTGTCGGCGCTGACCGTTGCACCCTGGCCGATGGCCGTGCCGCTGGCGGCACTGACATGGGTATCGGCACCGACGGCGACGGCGTTGGTCGCCGCCGCATCGATCACAGCATTGCTGCCGACCGCGGTGCTGCCATCGGCCATGACCGAGGCGCCACTGCCGTACGCGGTGTCGCGGCTGTCCTGGGCATGGCTGCCCTCACCCAGCGCAAGGCCGCTGCCGGTACCGACCGGCAGGCCGAGGCCCGGGGTCTGTTCCAACTGCACGATGCGGTTGCTCAGGTTGCCGAACGCGCTGTCCAGCGCATCGAAAGCGGCGCCGACGTTGTTGTAGCTGCTGCCCTGGATGGTGTAGCTGGGCGCGCCCAGCAAGCCATTGACGTCGAGCGTGGCGCCGCCACCGAGCGCGGCCGCCACGGTGTCGAGTTGTGCGACGTTGCTGGCGCCGATGGCGACCAGCACGTTGTTCAGCTGGCCCACGTTGACGGCATCGGTGTCCTGCGTTCCGGCGGCGACGTTGGTGATCTGTCGCTCAGCGCCCATCGCGCCGACCGAGACGGTGTTGGCACGATCGGCGACGGAATAGGCGCCCACCGCGACGCTGTCGTCTTCCAGGGCGATGCTGTTGTAGCCGAACGCGGAGCTGTTGAGGCCGAGCGCGAAGGCATTGGTGCCCGTCGCCAGGCTGTTGTCGGCACCCGCGTAGGCATAGGAGCCGATGGCCGTCGCGTATACGCCCAACGCCTGGCTGTTGTCGCCGTAGGCCGAAGCGGATGCCGCCAATGCCTGTGCGGCATTGCCGAAGGCGACGGCACCGTCGGCCATGGCGCCGGCATTGGTGCCGAAGGCCATGGCGTTGTTGATGTCCGCACCTCCACTCATGCCAACGTGGGCGCCGATGCCGAAGGCGGTGTTGGCGGTGCCGAAGCCGCCCCATGCTTCCGCCCCCTTGCCGATGGCGATGTCCTGGTGCCAGGTGGCGATGGCGGCGTCGCCGAGGGCGAGGCTGTCGATGCCCCAGGCCACGCTTTCGCTGCCGATGGCCACGGCGTTGGAGTCGTGGGCCTGGCTCTGCTGGCCGATGGCGATGCTGGAATGGCCTTGGGCAAAGGCCACGAAGCCCACGGCGATCGAACCGTTGATGACCTTCTGGTCATTGGAGTTGTATGCCACGCCAGCATCGCTGTTGAAATCGCTGGTGCGGGCCGCCGGGCCGAGGGCCGTGTCGTAATTGCCCCAGGTGCGGGCGTTGGCGCCGAACGCCTGCGATGCCAGGCCCGGCGTATTGGTGCCGAAGGAAAAGCCGGACGGAGGGGTGTTGACCGGGGTGGCGCCGAAGGCCGCGTTGACGTCGAACCACCCGCCGACCGCGGTCGAGCCGTTGCCGATGGCGTAGGTACCGGTACCGATCGCAGTGGTGTTATGGCCGTACGCGGTTGCGTGATAACCGAACGCGGCACCCCAGCCCCGCACGGCAAATGCCTGGTAACCGACGACCGTGCTGTTCTGGTCCTTCAGTTCGACCGTGCCGGTGGCGTCGGTGCCGGCGCCGGAGGTCGCGGCACCGCTGCCGATCACGACGTTGTTGACGCCCTTGGAGGAGGCGCCGCTGCCGATGACGGTGGAGTTGGTGGCCGGCGCCGGAACATTGGTCAGGATGTACGTGCCGCCGAAGCCGCTCAGGGTGACCCGAGTGGAGGCCTCGGCCGTGGCGTTGGCGCCAATGATCGTGACGCCGTCGCCGTTGGCACGCGAGGCGTTGCCAAGGACCACGGTGTTGTTCACCGTGCCGACCGTGGTCGTCTGCGTTTCCTTGCTGCCCGCCGGTGACGCTGCCACCGAGAACGTGTTGGTGATCTTTTCGGCGCTGGCGCTGGGCCCGATCACGATGCTGTTGTTGCCGTTGACGCGGGCCTGGCTGCCCATCGCGATGCTGTTGCTGCCCGAGGCCGGGAGCGAGGTGGACGGATTGGTCGTCACCACGGTGCCGGTTCCGTTGCGCGTGGCGCCCTCGCGCGTGGTCACCGTGCTGGTGCCCACCGCCTGGGTCTGCGCCTGGTTGCCGATTGCGACGCTGTTGTCGAGGTTGGCCACGGCGCGGACACCGAGCACCGTGGAGGCCTTGCCCAGCGCCTGCGCGGCAGCGCCGATCGCGGTGGCGTTGTCGCCGTTGGCCCAGGTGATCTCGTTCGCATCGACCAGGCCGTCACCGTCCAGGTCGATCCACGAGCCGATGGCGGTCGCGTTCTTGCCGGTGGCGGTGGTCTCGTCGCCCATCGCGACCGAGCCGTCGCCGTTGGCCTTGGCGTCCGGACCGCAGGCCAGGGCTTCGGCACCCGGCGCGGAACTGTCGATGGCGATGGGCGCGCCGGCGGCGTCGACCAGCTGGCAATTGCCGCCGGCATAGACCGGCATGGAAAGGGCCGATAGGAGCGCGGCAGTCAGGGCATGGCGGTGCAGGCGATGCAGGTGCGGCAGTTTCGCGGACATGACGGTTCTCAAGAGGAATGGACGGGGCCGGCCCCGGTGCATACCTCCGCCCCCTGCCGAAACTCCCCGCTCCAACCTGCGCGCCGCCCCTTCGGATGACTTGAACCGGCCATCAAAACGCCACCCCGGCCATCACAATTCGATGACAGCGCCGCTACAACGTCATGAATTTTCTCGGGTTGTCGAAATCGATCCGCCAGGCGCCCATGTCCGGCCACAAAAAGGGCTGGCGATGCCGCCCTCTGTGGCCTGCCCGGCGGCTCCCCACCAACTGGATTAGCTCCGCGGGGGCACCGGCGTCGCGCTTGACCTGCATCAACGCCCCGTGCGCGGCGATCAATACGCTGGTCGTGTCCGCGCCGCGCCATGGTGGCAGCCCGCGCCGGCCACGGAGACGAGCATGAACATCCCCCTCGCGGTCACACGCAATGCCATCGGGGAAGCGCCCGATCGCCTCGGCCGCGACGCGCTCGACGCCTGCTTCCTGGGCCCCTATGGCGAGAACGACGGCCTGCTGGAAAAGCTCGTCGTCGAATTCCTGCGCGACCACGTGTACTGGCGGCGCAACTTCCATCCGGAGGACCCGCCGGCGATCCCCACCCGCGCGGCGCAGCAGCCCGGTTACCAGGCCTTCGAGGCGCGCATGCGGCGCGAACTGCACACCCTGTCGGCGGCGCTGAAGAAGTCGGTGCCGTTCCACAGCCCGCGCTACATCGGGCACATGGCCTCGGACCTGCTGCTGCCGGGACTGGCCGCGCAGCTGCTCACCCTGCCCTACAACCCGAACAACGTCAGCGAGGACGCCGCGCCCGTCACCGTCGAAATGGAGATACGCGCCGGCCTGCAACTGGCCCGCATGCTCGGCTACCCCGACGATCCGTCGCGCGAGGCGTGCGCCTTCGGCCACCTGACCTCCGGCGGCACGCTCGCCAACTACCAGGCGTTGCGCCTGGCGCTGGCGTCGAAGGCGTTCCCGGTGGCCCTGCGCGCCGCCGGCGTGCCGGACATCGGCGTGCCGAAGGACGACTGGGAGGCATTCAATCTCGGTAACGACGACACCATCGCGCTGCTGGGCCGCTGGCAACGCTGGCTGGCCGCGCAGTCGTCCCTGCAACGCAGCGCCTGGCAAATGCGGGTGCAGTCCGAACGGATCGAGACGCTGGGCCTGACCGATTTCTTCGCGCGGCATACAGACCTGCGCCCGCCTCGCGTACTAGCGCCGGTCACCGCGCACTACTCGTGGAGCAAGGGCCTCAAATTGCTCGGCCTGGGTCGCGCACAACTGGAACTGCTTCCCGAGCGCAGCATGCGCCTGGACGCCGATGCCCTGCAGGAGGCGCTGGAGCGCTGCCTGCGCGAACGCCAGCCGGTGCTGATGGTGGTCGCGGTGCTGGGTACCACCGAATACGGCACCATTGATCCGGTCGATCGGGTGGTCGCCGCGCGCGACGCGATGCGTTCGCGCGGACTGGGCTTCACCGTCCACGTCGACGGCGCCTGGGGCGGCTATCTCGCCACACTGTTCCGCAACCCCGACGGCAGCCTGCGCGATCGCGCCGAGGTCGGCTCGGAGTTCGCCCGTTTCCCGCAGCCGGAAGTGCACGCCGCATTCGCCGCGCTGGGCGAAACGGATTCGGTCACCGTCGATCCGCACAAGCTCGGCTACCTGCCCTACGGCGCAGGCGCCTTCATCTGCCGCGATCACCGTGCGATGACGCTGCTCGCCGAGGAGGCCGACTACGTGTTCGACGGCGAAGGCGCCACCGACTACATGGCGCGCTACCGACGCCTGGGCCAGTTCGTCCCGGAAGGTTCCAAGGCCGGCGCCGCAGCGGCCGCCGTGTACGTCACCCATCGTGTGCTGCCGCTGGACCACGCCCACTTCGGCCAGTTGTCGAAACAGACGGTGCTGGCCGCAGAAGCGTTCCACGCTCGCGCGGAACGTTTCGCCGAGGAACTCGGCGACATCGTGCACGCCTGCGTGCCGTTCGCGCCGGACAGCAACCTGGTGTGCCTCGCGCTCAATCCCGCCGGCAACCGCGACGTCGGCCATGCCAACGCATTCGCGCGACGCCTGCACGAGGAACTGCGCTGCGACCCGCACCGGCCGCTGCAGGTCAAGGAGTTCTTCGGCTCGATGACCACGCTTCGACCCGACGCCCTCGCCGCGGCGGAACTGCAACGCATCGTCGTGCAACTGCGACTCGACCCGGCGACCTTCGGCCCGGATGCGGACCGGCTGGTGATCCTGAGGCACACGCTGATGAACCCCTACCTGATCGACCGCGAGAACGGCATCAGCTACATCGACCGCTACTTCGACTACCTGGCCACGCTCGTGCGTGCGTTGGCCTGAGGCGGCCGCCATGTCGCTCCCGATCACCGCGCCCGTTGCCTTCGATGCGGTTCG
The DNA here is from genome assembly GCF_031457115.1 of Lysobacter niastensis. Classification (GTDB taxonomy): domain Bacteria; phylum Pseudomonadota; class Gammaproteobacteria; order Xanthomonadales; family Xanthomonadaceae; genus Lysobacter_J; species Lysobacter_J niastensis_A. The sequence goes on along the minus strand of NZ_JAVDVY010000001.1, from coordinate 639,448 downwards.
CGCCACGTGTGCCGCGCAGCGCGACTGGAGCCGGGCCGCGCTGGCGAAACTTCAGCAGGAAGCCGCGCGCTCGGCCGACACCCATCTGCTGCGCGTGGACCTGCCGGGCTTTCCCGGCATCGCCTTCTATTTCAAGGACGAGGCGGCCCATCCGACGGGCAGCCTCAAGCATCGCCTCGCGCGTTCGCTGTTCCTCTATGCGCTGTGTAACGGCCGCCTGCATGAGGGACAGACCGTCGTCGATGCCTCCTCGGGCAGCACGGCGATTTCGGAGGCATGGTTCGCACGCCTGCTGGGACTGCCCTTCGTCGCGGTGATGCCGGCCTGCACCGCGCCGCGCAAGATCGCCGATGTCGAGGCGCTCGGCGGCACCTGCGACCTGGTGGACGATCCCGCCGACGTGCACGCGCGCGCGGCCTGGCACGCCGCGCGCGGCGCCTGCCATCTCGACCAGTTCGGCCTGGCCGAACGTGCCACCGACTGGCGCGGCAACAACAACATCGCCGAGTCGATCATCGAGCAGATGGCACGCGAGCCCGATCCGGAACCCACCTGGATCGTCTGCGGCGCCGGCACCGGGGGCACGTCTGCGACGATCGGCCGATACCTGCGCTATCGCGGCCTGCGCACCCGGCTGTGCGTCGCCGAACCGGCCGGCAGCGGCTTCGTCCATGGCTGGCACACGCGCGATCCGCAGGCACGCGCAAGCCGGCCGACGCTGATCGAAGGCATCGGCCGGCCCAGGGTCGAATCGGGCTTCATCTTCGACGTGGTCGACCAGGTGATCGAGGTCGATGACGCCGACTCCATCGCCGCCGCATGGCGGCTGGAAGAACTGTTCGGACGCCGCTACGGCGGCTCGTCGGGGACCAACCTGGTCGCTTGCCTGCAACTGGCCGCATCGATGCGCGCACGTGGCGAGCGTGGCAGCATCGTCAGCCTGCTGTGCGACCGCGGCGAGCGCTACGAACAGACGCTGTTCGATCGCGACTGGTTGCGCGCACGCGGCGTCGATCCGATGCCGGCGCGCGCACGCATCGCCCAGTGCATGGCTTCGGGCAACTGGCCGTAAGGCCTTTGGCTTTCAAAAGCCGGCGGTATTACTTCAACACCTGCCGCGCCCGTTCCTGCAGCGCCCGCCACGAGGCTTCCCACTCGCCCTCACGCGGCGTGATGCGCGCGATCAGGGCCAGGGCCGATTCGAGTTCCTGCGTGCGTGCCAGCAACGCGTCGTAGTCGCCGGCCAGGACCAGTTCAACCTTGCGGTCCTGGCACACGCCCACGCACGGCTGCGGCGCATCGACCTTGCCGCAGCCGATGCAGCGCCAACCGGCGATACGCTCGGTCATTGCAGGCCCGCCTCAGCCGCAACTGCCGCAGCAGTTGCCGCCTTCGTCATCGGCGGGGCCGCCGCCGGCCACGGTGAAGTCGATCATGACGCCACCCGCTTCACGGGCGCGATACTCGATGAGCAGCGCGTCGCCATAGCGCTGCTGCAACTGCACGAGCAGCGGCAGCGGATCGTGGTCATTGACGAAGCGCATCGTCTCGCCGGGGTTGAGTGCATCGAGCGCGCCGAGGATCGCCGCATGACGGAAGCGCTTGCCGATGCCACGGGCATCGAAGGGAAAAACCTGCTGGGTGTTGAGGGAAGAAATCATCGATGCACCATCGCTTCTTTGCGGAGGCTTCAGCATCGCCGGCCGCGCAGGCACTGCCATTGATCTGGATCAGGCCGGATGCAATTGCATGGAATCCGGCGAAGCGCCCGCGCAGCGATACCGCATTACTTCGCCCGCTGCGCGGCCGGATCGTCGAACTGGCGCGCGTAATCGGCCACCGCCTTGCGCATCGGCGCGATGACGGTCAGGTCGCCGGGATCGCGCCTGAGCGCACCGGCGTTGCTCAGCAGCGGCGCGATGATCGCGTGCAGCGCAGCGTCGGCGTCCGGCGCCAGCGTGCAGTGGGCGATCATGTCGCGCACGTGGCCTTCGATTTTATCCGCGAGCAGCACGGCCTGATCCGGGCCCATATGGCCGTGTTGATAATGGCCGAGCGCATCGACCGCGACACGGATGCCCTGCATGCCCTCGCGCAGCGGCGCATCGGTGCCCCAGCGCTGCCCCGCAGCCGGGATGGAACGGGAGGCGCCCGCCTGGTCATGCGACGCGTGGTGCTGCGCGCGCGCCGGCTCGCCCATGAGGCCGGTCACGCACAGCAGCGTCAGCGGAAACAGAAGGAATCGCATGCGGCACCTCCGTGGTTGATCGGTCTCCATCGTGGCTCCGCGCGACGCCGGTCGACCTGACATAGGTCAATGGCGCCCACGATTGTGGAGGGCCGAACCCGTCTCGAATGGAATGGGGAGGCGAGGATGGGGTCCGCGCCAAGGCAACGGACACCCAAACCAGGATGGTGGAACCTGTCTCGTACGGCATGTCGGATGATGGGTTTTCATCACCCACCATCCCGCGGATCAGACCTTCGCGAACACCAGCGTCGCGTTGGTTCCGCCAAAGCCGAAACTGTTCGACATCACCGTGCGCAACGGCGCCTCGCGCATTTCGCGCAGCACCGGGAAGCCCTCGGCGCGTGGATCCAGCGTTTCGATGTTCGACGAAGCAGCCATGAACCCGCCGCGCAGCATCAGCAGGCTGTAGATCGCCTCGTGCACGCTGGCCGCACCCAGTGAATGCCCGGTCAGCGCCTTGGTCGAGGACAGCGGCGGCACGTCGCCTGCGAACGCGGCACGCACCGCTTCGAGTTCGACGATGTCGCCCAGCGGCGTCGAAGTACCGTGGGTGTTGAGGTAGTCGATGCGGCCGACATCTCCATCCTGGCCCTCCATTCCCGCCATGGCCATGCGCATGCAGCGCACCGCGCCTTCGCCGTTGGGCGCGACCATGTCGGCGCCGTCGGAGGTGACGCCATAGCCGACCAGCTCGGCGTGGATGTGCGCGCCCCGGGCCTTCGCGTGCTCATAGTCCTCCAGCGCCAGCATGCCGCCGCCGGATCCGATGACGAATCCGTCGCGGCCTGCATCGTAAGGACGCGAGGCGTGCTCGGGCGTGTTGTTGTATTGCGTGGACAGCGCGCCCATCGCGTCGAACTGGCAGGTCAGGCCCCAGTGCAGTTCTTCGCCGCCACCGGCGAAGACGATGTCCTGCACGCCGTGCCTGATCAGGTCGGCGGCGGCGCCGATGCAGTGCGCCGAGGTCGCGCATGCGGCGGACAGCGAGTAGCTCACGCCGCGGATGCCGAACGCGGTGGCGAGCGTGGCCGACACCGTCGAGCACATCGTGCGCGGCACCATGTACGGGCCGACACGGCGCACGCCTTTTTCGCGCAGCAGGTCGCCGGTCTCGATCTGCCACTGCGCCGAACCGCCGCCGGAGCCGGCGATCACGCCGGTGCGCGGGTTGCGCACGGCCTCATCGTCCAGGCCGGCGTCGGCGATCGCGTCACGCATCGACACGTAGGCATAGGCAGCGGCATCGCCCATGAAGCGCTTGAGCTTTCGATCGATCGCGGCGTCCAGATCGATGTCGCACGCCCCCGCGACCTGGCTGCGCAGGCCACGTTCGGCGTAGTCCGGCATCGCGCGCAAACCGCTGCGCCCCTCGCGCAGCGCCGAGGCGACCGTCGCCGCGTCGTTGCCCAGCGGTGAGACGATACCGATTCCCGTGACGACGACGCGGCGCATCAGAAGCTCTCCGTCGATTGGAACAAGCCCACGCGCAGGCCTTCGGCCTCGTAGATCAAGCGATCGTCGACGTAGGTGCGGCCGTCGGCAATGACCAGCCGCAGCTTGCCGCGCAACACGCGCTTCACATCGATCTCGTAGCGCACGAGCTTGGCCGTCGGCAACACCTGGCCGGTGAACTTCACTTCACCCACGCCCAGTGCGCGACCGCGACCCGGCTCGCCAAGCCACGGCAGATAGAAGCCGGCGAGCTGCCACATCGCGTCCAGGCCCAGGCAACCGGGCATCACCGGATCGCCTTCGAAGTGACACGCGAAGAACCACAGGTCGGGGCGGATATCGAGTTCGGCGACCAGCTGGCCCTTGCCGAACGCACCGCCGGTTTCGTCGACGCGGGTGATGCGGTCGAACATCAACATCGGCGGCGCCGGCAGGCGCGCATTGCCGGGACCGAACAGTTCGCCGTTGGCGCATGCGAGCAATTGCGAGGTATCGAGTGAAGCAGGGCGTGACATGGACTTGGACTGGGCCGCTTGGGGTAGACCGTAGAGTTTGCGGCACTTTCGGTGTCTTGCGGATGATCGGTATCAAGTATCGGCCGCCATGCGGTAGCGCATGGTGAGTGCGGCATTGATGTGAGCGCGCTCGGACGGCGGCAGCGACGATGAACGGGACCATGAATTTTCCCGATCTGTCGAGATCGACCCGGCTGCGGGGGCGGACCGCGCGGCCCCCCGGTGCATCCGGAGCGCGGCGGCCAACCCGCCGGCGCGCCCTGGCCGATCCGCGACGAGCTCCATAACTACCGCAATAACCCGCGCGGGCAGGTCGAGGTCCGCGCCACCGTGGATGAGGCCTCGTACCAGGGCGGCACGATGGCAAGGACCATCCGATCACCGGACGCCACGCCTTCGACGGCGGACGCAGCTGGTACACCGGCTTGGGCCATGATGACGCTGTCTACGCCGACCCCCACTTCCTGGCGCCGCTGCGACAAGGCCTGCGCTATGCGGCCGGGCGTTCGGACAAGTGCTGAATCACTGCACGATCGCCACTTCTATCTCGCGCGCATCCTCGCGGCCGTGATCGTCGACGACCGATAGCCGGAAACGTCCCGCATGCGGCGGCGTCCACGCGACCGGATCGCCCGCCGCCGAGTCGCCGATGAAACTGCCGCCGGCAAACCAGTACAGTCGCGACACATCGGCATCGACGGTGGCGGCCAGGTTGAGGCTGGCCTGCTCCGGATGGGACAGCCGCATCGTGTAGCGGGTCGCACGGTAGGGTGAGGTGATGCCAGGGGGCGAACCGAGCCAGGCCTGCGAACCGGCGCAATCGCTGCCTGGCGGTGGCCGGCGACGCGGCATGCCGGCCTGGGCGAATACCCGGGCGAGGTCGGACGGCCAGAACTCGAAGACTTCCATCTGCATCGTGCGCGGATTGAACGGCCCGCACGCGACCTGGCCGGTGGCGCGATCGATCGCCACGGCGCGATGCACGGTGCTGATGCGGATCGGCGATTTGCCCGGGATGAACCAGGTGTCGCCACGCTGCGGGCACCAGGTGTTGGGCAAATCGCCACTGGCGCGGCAGATCTCCACGCGCTTGAGGTTGAGCGGCCATTGCCGTGGCGGCTCGGCAAGGTCGACGTGCGCGGCCTGCAATCCGTCGACGATGTCGAAGAACAACGGAGCCGCGGCCTCCACGCCAATCAGGGCCGGATTGCTGGAGCCGTCGAAGTTGCCCAGCCACACCACCAAAGCGTAAGGCCCCACCAGGCCCGCGCTCCACGCGTCGCGAAAGCCCCAGGACGTTCCGGTCTTCCAATACACCGGTGGCCCGCCCGTGGCGAACAGCGCGCCCGCATCGGGACGCGGGTTCTGGCGCAGCATGTCGCGCGTGATGAAGGCGGCTTCCGGGCTGATCAGGGCCGTGCCGACTTCCTCGGGATCACTCTGACGCCAGCGCAGCGAGCGCAGGCGGCCGTCGTTGCCGAGCATCGCGTACATCCGCGCCAGCTCTTCCATGCTGACCTCGCCGCCGCCGAGCACCAGTGCGAGGCCATAGTGCTGCTCGCTCGCCATGCGGCCGATACCGGCACGGCGCAGGAATTCGTAGAAACTGGGTTGCGTAAGCCTGGAGGCGACGCCGACAGCGGGGATGTTGCGGCTGCGGATCAACGCATCCGTGGCCGTGACCGGGCCGAGGAAGCGACCATCGAAGTTCTCCGGCGTGTAGGGACCGAAGGCCGTGGGCACATCGCGTAGCACCGTGGCCGGATGCAGCACTCCCTGATCCAGCGCCAATGCGTAGATGAAGGGCTTGAGCGTCGATCCCGGCGAGCGCTTGGCCGAGGTGCCGTTGACCTGTCCGTCTATGCTTGCATCGAAGTAATCGGCTGAGCCGACCAGCGCGCGCACGCTCATGTCGCGCGTGTCCACCAGCATCGCCACGGCATTTCGCAGTCCGCGTTCGCGCTCGCGTTGCAGGTGGTTGGCGACGCGCTCTTCGAGCAGGCGCTGCAGGCGCGCGTCGAGCGTGGTGCGCAGGTTCGAACCCGCCTGCGGATGCCAGCTGCGATCGGCCAGGATGCGGTCGACGAAATGCGGCGCCTTGAACGGCAGTTTCGAGGACGTGCGCAGCCGCAGCGGCAGTTGCATCAACGCATCGAGCGATGGATCGCCACCGTGTTCGCTGCGCCAGCGCCGGTATAGACGCGAACGGGCCGCTTCGAGTCCCTCACCGGGATAAGCGTCGGAATCGCCGCCGTGCATGGACAGCCGGCCGCGGCGCGATGGGGCCTGAGGCAGTACTGCGAGGGTCAGGGCTTCGGGCAGGGTGAGCTGATCGGCCGCTTTGCGGAAGTAGATCTGGCTTGCGGCGCCAACCCCTTCGATATTGCCGCCGTAAGGCGCAAGGTTGAGGTAGGCCTCGAGGATGTCGTCCTTGCTGTAGCACGACTCCAGCTGCAGGGCGCGCAGGATCTGCACCAGCTTGCCTCGTGGCGTGCGCGTGTCGAGTCGCCAGTGCAGGCGCGCCAGCTGCATGGTGATGGTCGAGCCGCCGATGCGCGCCGAACCGGTTACGTAGGTACTCCATGCGCCGCGCGCCAGGCTGACCGGATTGACGCCGGGATGGCGCCGGAACCAGGCGTCTTCGTGCAGCAGGACGGCGTCGACCAGGGTCGGCGAGATCTCCGCCAGCGGTACCCACAGGCGATAACGCTGGTCCGCAGCGGTGGTAAGGCGCAGCAGGTGGTCGTGGTCGTCGTGGACGGCGGTCGACAGCGGTACCGAATCCCACAGCGGCGGGCGCGGCCAGTAGCGGATGGCCAGCAGCGCGATGGCCAGGACCGCGCACGCAACCAGCAGCGTGCGCAATCGGGGAATCCTTCGACGCGGCGCGACACGAACCATCATTGGCCCCGTGGCTCAGCCCCTTGACCACGCGCGCGCGGGCGTGGCGGCTCGGACAGGACGACCGAAGGAAAAGTCGCTCATGGCTTGGGCGCGCTCACCTGCAGGAAGCCGGCCGGGCCACCCTGCGCATAAACGGAGCGGTCGTACATCGACTCGGCGAAGATCGGGGCAACAACAAATTTGCCCGTGTTGCCAGCGCGAACGCGATAGCGGAACTCGGTCACCTGCGCACCGACGAAGCCGTAAAGGACGATGCGATCCTCGCGCTGCTCGACATGTTGCGGCGCAAAGCTCGAGCCGGGCAGCGCCAGCGTCGGCGCTGGTGGCGCGGTACTCGGCGAACCGGATTCGTCGCCTTCTTCGCCTTCGCATTCCTCGCACTCTCCGGAGGGCGTTGGCCGAGGCTGCGCTACCGCTTCCGGATACTGCAGCACCGGCTCAAAACCGCCCGGCAACAGATCGACGATCGCGATGTCGCCGCGCGCGGACACGCCCAGCGAACGCACGCGCAGGCGCACGGTGATCTCGTCACCCTGCGTGATCGTCGCGACCGGCTTGCCCGCACCATCGAGGTAGTCGCGCACGACTTCCAGCCCATGGTCCTGCACCGCTTTTGGCATCACGCGATCGAAGCCGCTCTGGTTCAGCAGGTACCACACCGGCATCTTGTCCGCCGGCCGCACCCAAAGGCGCGTGTCGGTGCCGGCAAACGTCCCGCGTGCGACCACGCCCCGGGCGACACCGATGTTGCGCGCCTTGCCGTCCTTGCCTGCGGCCTGCAGTGCCGGAAGCGGCTGTTTGGAGGCGTTGGCGTAGCTGTCCATCGCCAGCACGGTGAGTGCCGACGACAACGTGTTGTAGCGATTGGTGCGCATGGGGTCGAGCAGGCGCTCCAGTGCGACGGTCTGCAACTGCTTGCGTTGGGCGCTGAAGTGCTTGTTGACCAGGTACACCGTCCACGCCTGGGCGATGCCGTCGTCGTAGAACGCGCTGTAAGGAATAGGCGCGACTGGAGAGGACCGATTGGCCCGCACGATCGCCTTCGTGGCGAGCGGCCGCGCCGCCTTGTCCTGTTGCAGCAGCTGGTAGCTGGTAGCAACGAACAACCCGGCGACGTCGTCTTCCCACGCCTTGGGCTGGTCGCGCTTGAGCTGCTCGTGCACGGCGCCGAGCAGGTTGCTGGCCGTGCGGCCCTGGCGGATCAGCAGATAGACGGCCAGGGCGCGGCTGCGCAGCGCTGGCAGCGAATGGCCGGAGCGATCGGCGGCCTGCGCTTCCAGATAGCGATTGAGCGAGGCGATCACGTCGTCGGGAACCGGCTTGCCGTGCTCGCGGGCCTCCAGCAGGTACAGCGCGGCGTAGCCGGTCACGAACGGGTCGGCATCGGGCGTCGCCGCCCACAAACCGATGCCGCCTTCGCTGTTCTGGCGCGAACGCAGCACATCGATGATGTCCATCGCCGGCTTCTTCGACGACGTCACGACCTTGCCCAGCTCCGGATGCGCCTCCAGCACCAGCGCCGGCATCGCCTGGCTCAGCAGCTGTTCGGTGCACAGGTGCGGATAGTCCTGCAGGTACGCGCTCAGCCCATCGACCGCGAGCAACGGAGAAGCCGAGGCCGACAGTTGCCGCGTCGCGAACTGGTTGTACATCGCGCGCAGCTCTTTCAGTTCCACGGCGTGATCCGCGCGTCCCACTCGCAGGTCCTGGCGCGCGGTGACGGCGGGCCGCACCGAGACCTCGATCCGGCGCTGCGCACGGAACTTGCCGGACTGCGCAACTACCACGACGGCCGCCGTACCCGGCGTGGCGCCTGCGCGCAGCCGGAAGCGGACGCTGCCTTCGCGGCCGGGTTGCAGGCTGAGCGATTGCGCCGCACTGCCCACCGGAGCCAGCTGTGGCGGCAGCTTCACGGTCACCGCCACATCGGCTGCGGCCTTTGCGCCTGCGATGGTATTGGCCACACCCACGGGAAGCTCGAACTCGTCGCCCGGCGCGAGGTGCGTCGGCACCGTCGGTGTGAGGACGAAATCGCCGCGGACCAGCTGCGTGGTTTCCTTCAACCCGATCCGTTCCGGCGTGACCGCCAATGCGACTACGCGCACCTGCCCATTGAAATGGTCGGGCAGCGTGTAGGTGAACTGCCTGCGGCCATCGACATCGATGATCCCCGACCACCAGACCGCCGGCTTCTCGGCCTTGCGCTTGAATGGATTGAGGTTCTTCGCCAGATCGCCCTCGCTGTCGCCGCCGGGCGCGGTCGCGGCCGCCAGCCGGCTGAACTCGGGAAGCACCAGGTCCAGGATCTGCGCCGTGTCGACCTGGAGCATCCGCTTCTTGAAGAAATGATCGAGCGGATGCTCGACGCGGTAACGGGCCACCTGCAGGATGCCTTCATCCACCGCGAACAGCACCACGCGGGCCTTGCCGGTCGTGGTGATGTCGGCCGTGACCGGCACGCCCGGTTTGGCGATGGCCGGCAGCCGGATCTCGAGCGGTTGCGTGCGCGCGGCACGATCGACCGCGAACGGCACCACGCCGTACGACAACGGACTCATGAAGATTTCGTCGGAGTTCGGATCGCGCAGGAACTGCACGTTGACGTAGCCGTTGCCTTCGAAATCCGCCGGTATCTGGATCTTCTGCACGCTGCTGGTGGTGTCCGCACGGAACCAGACGTGGGCAAACACATGATCGCGTTCCAGCGTGATCAGGCCGCTGCCTGGATAGGGTGCGCGTACGCTGACTTCGATGGTGTCGCCGGGCCGGTAGCTGGGCTGGGACAGGCTCAGGGCCAGCTCGGCATTGCGGTCCAGTGCGCGCGACAGGTTGGCGGCGCCGGTCACGCGGAAATCGATCTGGTTGAGCGGCTTGTCGTCGCTGCCGCGGATTTCCAGTGCGAAATCGCCGGGCTGGCCGGTCGGCAGCGCCACCGCCTGGCGACCACCGGCGAGCTGCAGTGCATAGCGCTTGCGGTCAAAACGGCGCTCGTGGGACACGTAGCGGTAGGTGCCCGATGGCTGCTTCGTCAGCACCGAGACGTAGCGGCGCTCGACCACCACCGCCTGCAACCCCGTCACCTGCCTGGGTTTGCCGTCCTGCCCGATGCTCAGCAGCTGCACCGCGCGTTTGGCGTCGCGTGCGACATAGCCCAGGTCATCCTGTGCCTTGATGCCCACCAGGAAGTCGTTGTTCGACACCAGGGTGCTGGCTTGCGCGGCGACGTTGCGGCCGCTGCCGGGCTCGTACGCGCGAGCGAGGAAGCTCAGCTGGTAGGTCGCACGCTCGTACTTCTTCATGTCGAGCACGAACTTCGCGCGACCGTCGTTGTCGGTCTTCGCGTCGGTGAGTTCCTCGTCGTAGCCTTCCTTGGCGCGTTGCGGATCGTAGAACCGGTAGTCCGGGTACGCAGCAAAACGCGGGAACGACGGCCGCAGCACCATGGTTGCGGCCACCCGACGCTGCTGCGCGGGAGTGCCGATCAGGTTTTCCGCCGTCACCGTGACCGACAGGTCATCGGGCTTGACCCAGCCTTGCGGATTTTCCGTGGAGAACTGCGCGCGCACGCGCATCGTGTCGGGCGCGAACTCGCGCACCTGCACCGACGTCGAGCCGATGCTGGTCGGTGCGGTGTCGTCGTCCTTGCCGAGCAGGTACAGCCTGGCCTCCCAGGTACCGCTGGGCGCGCTCTCGGCCGGCGTGTAATCGACGCCTTCGAACCCGACGCTGCCCAGTCGCAGGCGCTTGCGCTGCGCGACGGTGCCGCGCGGATCGGTCAGGACCAGTTCGAGCGGCAGGCCGGTCAACGGACGCTTCCAGTCCGCCGCGCGAACGATCATGCCCAGATGGATCGTGTCGCCGGGGCGATACAGACCTCGATCGGAAAACAGGAACGCATCGAGCGCGCCACCTTCGATCTCGTTCGGTTGGCCGCCGATGTCGAAGCGGGAAAAATCCAGCGCGCGGCCGCGATCGTCGATCGGCAGGAAGGAGAAGTCCTCGCCCTGCGACACGGTCAGCATCACCGGACGCTTCTCGCGCTTGAAATCGTCCAGCGATGGAAGGTGGGCGCGACCGCCCCCATCGGTATCGGCTTCCACCAGCGTTTCGCCATTGCGCGCGATGGCCCGCACCTTCGCGCCGGACACCGGCGTGCCCTGTGCGAGCGACTGGATGAAGACATCGCGGCTGCCATCCAGCGCCTTCTTGACGATCATGCCCAGATCGGTCAGCACCACCAGGCGGCTGTCCTGTTCTTCGCCGGCGTCATCACGCAGCGTTTGCGCCGAAGGCTTTTCGCTGTCCTCTTCGTCGAGCGTGTGCAGGCTGAGCAGGAAGACGCCGCGCCGCGACGGCTTCAGGTACTCGCCCAGGTCCACGCCCTCGTAGTGCGCCTTGGCCGGCTGGTCGGCCGGCAGCTTCAGGCGCCGCTCCTCGCGCTCGACCAGGTCGTCTGCCTCGATGCCGGAGAGGTAGGGCTGCGCGAAACTGCCTTCGTTGGAGAAGGCCAGGTGCTGCAGTTGCTCGGGCAGCACCCGTGCAATCTCCAGCCGCGCGTTGGGCACGTTGCGCGACACGATGCTGACGCGATGCTCGCCGCGCAGCGACAGCAGCGCGCCATCGCCCACGAAGCGCAGCAGCGGCGGAATCTCGGGGACGGCGGCGACGGTCGCGTAGCTGGAGCCGAGGATGAAACCGCCAAAAGCCTTGAGCCCCTTCGCCACCCGCACGTAGACGCGCCGGTTGGGCGGCGCGACGTACTTGAAGCTGTGGGTCTCGATGTACTCGCGCTCGGTCGGTACGGCGGTGAGCGGCAGCGGCGTCGATTTCTTCAACAGCGCTTCGTCGATCTCGCCTTCCGACCAGTCGTAGTTGCCGGGTTGCTGCTTGAGCGGCACCTTGGGATTCTTCGCCGGTAGCAGCCAGGCCCGCACCGCGCCGGCGACGTCGGTGTCGCGCATCGCGTTGTTGAACTCGATGACGAGCACCTGTTCCGGTTCGAAGCGCTCGTTGTCCACCAGCGTCGGCGTGACGCCGGTGATGTTGACGCTGTAGAGCGAGGGCAGCACGACATTGCCGCTGACGGGTTCGCGGGTGCCGTCGCCGCCGAGCAGGCTGGTGACACCCTGGGCGATCTCCAGCTTCAGGGTGCCGCCGTTCTCCGGCAGCTGCAGCGGGGCCGAGTGGACCCAGCCTTTCAGGCGTCGCTCGTCGTAGCTCACAGTTTTTTCGGGTGCGGCCAGGGCGGTGCCGGCGCCATCGGCCAGTTGCAGACGGATGCGGCGTTCGAACTGCGCGGCATCGACCGGATGCGAGAAAGAGACCTCGAAGACCCCTTTCTTCAAGTTCGGATCGAGCGGGTCCTGGTAGAACTCGCTCTTCGCCAGAGAGGCCCTGAATGGCGAGGTTTCGAACTCGAATTCGTCCTTGCCCAGCTTCACGCCGCGAGCGAGGGCGCGTTGGGTGTCGAGGCGGACTTCGTACTTCGCACCCACCGGCCAATCGCCGGCCGGGGTGAACACCAGGGTGTGGTCGTCCTGCCAGACCCATGCGCCCTTGAGTTCCGGAGCCAGGACGACGCCTTCGGGCACGGCGCCCACCTTGGTGATGGGCGCGGCCGAACCGGAGAAGGTCAGGCGCAACGGATCAATCTTGGCCGGCGTCTTGGTGTAATCGGTCAGGTCCGGTGCGTCGACTGTGACCTCCAGAGCTCCCGGCACCACCGGTGTCGGCCTCGTCGCCAGCCACCACCCCAATCCGGCGACCAGCATCAGCCCGGCAAGCGCGCCCAGATACAGGCGCGGGCGCTGGCGAAGTTTCGTTGTGAGCGACGACAGCCAGGCCGGCGGCTGCCAGGCGAATTGTCCAAAGACGCGTTGCGCCATGCCGGGCGCAACGCCTTCCGAACCGGCCTGGGTGTCTGCCGATTGCGACGTCGATGAGGGTGGCTGCATAGCTGTCCCGTTCCGATCCGTGGGTGACTTACCAGTGCCGTGTCGCAATTAAGCCGAGCCGCGAAGCGGCTTCGGCTTGAATGAATTGTTAGGTGCCACGCTGAGGAAGCGTGACATCTATGGGTTTGCTAAAGATTGGGGCGAGAAGCAAAGCCGAGCCGAGCGCAAAACAGATGGCTAGAGAAATGGTGAGGCCGACCGCCACAGTAGCCCGATAGGCGAAGCCGGTGCTGCGATGAGCCCGAATGACCCATGTGACCGTTGCCATCCACAGCACGACCAGGCTGACCAGAACTACAAGAATCCAGTTGGGCAAAAGATAGAACAGAAGCATTGCCACGGCAGGGACCGGCAAGAACCAACCAAGACAGCTAAGCAAGAACCGGCGCCGAGGAGAGCCGATTGTCCTCTCCTGGCTCATCTGAGCCTGCGGTGCTTGGTAGGGGTTTTCACGGCCGTCGAAGGTTGCCATGGCGCCTAACGCCTGAATTAAGCCGAGCCGCGAAGCGGCTTCGGCTTGAATGAATTGTTAGAGGTCATCGCTCCGAGGGAATCAACGCCGAGAGAAGTAAGCATGGAATATCTGCTTTGCCTCAGTCTCTGAAATGACGTGAGCCTCGCGGGCATTGAATTGCCACCACGCCCCGCAAAGACTGCAGTGATGCAGTTGTGCCTGTGCCTCGATCGAGTCGGCAACACGTGCAGGTTGCGCACTCCCACTCTCAAAGGGCGAGTACTCGCCGGAGGACACGCCATGTCGGCATATTTCACAGCCAGCATTGCTCATCGCGTGACCTCTAACGCCTAGTAGGCCCCACATACGGGGTATAGCACCGGATGTTCAGGCTGGCCCCCTGGTGCGTCAAGCGCCGGTATGCCAACAGCTTCAACAGGTTATCCATCAGCCCTCCGCCGCACGTGAGCGGCTTGGTCAACCGCAACGCAATGAGCGAGCGCGACGGGATGTTCCTTTCGCATGTCGTCACTCCAGGCGGCCTTTCGCCCCGAAACGACGCAAGGTGCCGGGAGGTTCGAAACCGCACTTTTGTCGCGCAGTGATGCGAAGTGTCACCCCTGGCTCGCGCGTTATGCCGACCGCCGGCCGCCCCCTACCGCAGGGTCCAGCGTGCACACACTCGACCTACACCCTCCGCGCGCGGAGGCTTGGCGGTCCTTGAGCGGAGGGGGCCAGGTGCACGGTTCGGGCGGTGACCCTTCGTGCACGCAGGCAGCGGGCTGCGCCGCCCCCCGTCGGGACGTGCGTCGGCGCAGGGGTTGAGGTGCGTGCGCGGAGGGGTTGGCGGCTGGCGGCGGAGCCTGGGACCTGCGCGCGACCCCCAGGACACCTCCGCATGCGGAGGCGAAGGGACCGTGCACGCAGGGGTCGGGCTCAACGCGCGGGCGTGCCAGGGTGCGTGCACGGAGGGTATGAGGCGACTGCGCGAAGGAGATGAGTACACCCTCAGCGCATCAAAGGTGACTTCTCGCACAGGTGTACGCGCACGTGCGGGCGCTGCTCCACGGGGATTAAGCTGGCCGCGTACGGCCATGGGGGCCGTGCAGGAGCGTTACCACAAGGAGACAAGGAAGATGAACCAGAACTACGCACAGCAGCATCTGTCGGCCGAGCAGTGGGCGCAGGCGGATGCGGCGATCAACGCGCTGACTGCGGCACTGGAACCGATGCTGGTCGCGCTGTCGCTGGACGAGCGGCAGCGGGTGGTCAAGATGGGAGACGGGTCGGTGGCGTTCTGCCGCACGGCGCTGGATGTGATCGCCGAGAACGCGGCGCTGATGCCGCGCAGCTTCGACATCGAAGAGATGCGGCGCGACCTGGCCTCGCACGATGCCCTCAACGCGCGCGTCGTGCGCCTGACCAAGCTACTGGAGAAGGCGCACCACACCGACATGGCGTTGGGAAGCGATGTGATGGTCGCCGCGCTGGAGGGCTATTCGTATCTCAAGACTGCGGGCAAACGCGAAGGCGTGGAGGCGTTGCGCAAGTTGCTGGGGCGGCGGTTCGAAGGCAATGGCAGCCGCAGCGAGACCAGCGGCAACGGCAACGGCAACGCCGGCAACGTGGCGCCGCCCGCTGCTTAAGGCGTGGCACTGATGCAAAAAAAGCCCCGCGATGAGCGGGGCTTTTTTGTGTGCGGTTGGCGCCGCATTACTCCACCGTCACCGACTTGGCCAGGTTGCGCGGCTTGTCGACGTCGGTGCCGCGCGCCAGCGCGGCGTGGTAGGCCAGCAACTGCACCGGGATGGCGTGGACCACCGGCGACAGCACGCCGACGTGGCGCGGCGCGCGGATCACGTGCACGCCCTCGGACGAACCGAACTGGCTGTCGTCGTCGGCGAACACGAACAGCTCACCGCCGCGCGCGCGCACTTCCTGCATGTTCGACTTGACCTTCTCCAGCAGGCTGTCGTTGGGCGCGATCACCACCACCGGCATCTCCGCATCGACCAGTGCCAGCGGACCGTGCTTGAGCTCGCCCGCCGGATACGCCTCGGCGTGGATGTAGGAGATTTCCTTGAGCTTGAGCGCGCCTTCCAGCGCGATCGGGTAATGCATGCCGCGGCCGAGGAATAGCGCGTGCTGCTTGGGCGCGAAGCGCTCGGCCCAGCCGATGATCTGCGGCTCCAGGTTCAGCGCGTGCTGCACGCTGCCCGGCAGGTGGCGCAGCGCTTCCAGATACTCGGCTTCCAGTTCCGGCGGCAGGCGGCCCTGCAGTCGGGCCAGCGTGGCGGCCAGCGTGAACAGTGCGACCAGCTGCGTGGTGAAGGCCTTGGTGGACGCCACGCCGATCTCGGCGCCGGCGCGGGTGTAATAGACCAGGCGGCTGGCGCGCGGGATCGCGCTCTCCGGCACGTTGCAGATCGACAGCGTCTTGTCCTGGCCCAGCGACTTGGCGTACTTGAGCGCTTCCATCGTGTCGAGCGTTTCGCCCGACTGCGAGATGGTGACCACCAGATGTTTCGGATTGGCGACCACCTTGCGGTAGCGGTATTCGCTTGCGATCTCGACCGAGCACGGCAGGCCGGTGATGGCCTCGATCCAGTAACGCGCGGTCAGGCCGGCGTAGTAGCTGGTGCCGCAGGCGATGATCTGCACGCCTTCGACCTCGCGCAGCACCGCTTCGGCATCGGCGCCGAACAGCTGCGGGATGAACGCGTTGGCGCTCATTACCGCCTCGATGGTGTCGGCGATCGCACGCGGCTGCTCGTGGATCTCCTTCTGCATGAAGTGGCGGTACGGACCCAGCTCCAGCGAGGCCAACGACACGTCGGAGACGTGCACGTCGCGCTGCACCGGGGCGCCGTGCGTGTCGAACACGCGCACCTGCTCGCGGGTGACCTCGGCGGTGTCACCCTCTTCGAGGAAGATCACCCTGCGCGTGGCCTGCACGATCGCCGAGACGTCGCTGGCGACGAAGTTCTCACCCTCGCCTAGGCCCACCAGCAACGGGCAACCCATGCGCGCGGCGATCATGCGGTCCGGCTCGCGCTTGCTGACCACGGCGATGGCATAGGCGCCGACCAGTTCGCGCACCGCCTTCTGCACCGCGGCCAAGAGGTCGGCGCCCTGCGACTGGTAGTGGTGGATCAGGTGCGCGATGACTTCGGTATCGGTCTGCGATTCGAAGGTGTAACCCGCGGCCTTCAGACGTTCGCGCTGCTCATCGTGGTTCTCGATGATGCCGTTGTGCACCACGGCCAGTTCGCCGTAGCTGATGTGCGGGTGCGCGTTGAGCTCGGTGACGCCACCGTGCGTGGCCCAGCGGGTATGGCCAATACCGGCGGTGGCATGGAAGTTCTCCGACTGCGCGGCCGCCTCCATTTCGGAAACCCGACCGGTGCGGCGCACGCGGCGCACGTCCTGCCCGTCCAGCACGGCGATGCCCGCCGAGTCGTAACCGCGGTACTCCAGACGCTTGAGGCCTTCGATCAGGAGCGGTACCACATCGCGATCCGCGATCGCGCCGACAATTCCGCACATCCGGCTGAACTCCTGCAGGGGAATGACTAGTTTACCGGGAGCTACGGGACGTTCGCTGGCCAGCGGACACCGCAGTGTCCGCACCGGACACGGCGGACACCCGGACAGCCGCACAAGTGCCTGAATCGAAAGGGTTAAACCTTTGGCACGGTCTCTGCATCGATTGGTCGACTCCCCAGCGAAAACTTCGATCGAATGATCCGCGACACCTCCGGACAGGACCGCGTCATCGCCGCGCCCCCCGTCAGCCCGCGCCGCAAGCAGCTGCTGATCGGCGGCGGCGTCGGCGTGGCGCTGTTGCTGGCCCTCTCCATCCCCACGCTCGGCCGCTGGCTGGGCGCCAGCCAGTCGGTCAGTGCCGAACGCGTCCGCATCGCCGAGGTCCGTCGCGGGACGCTGGTGCGCGATGTCTCTGTTCAGGGACGGATGGTCGCCGCGGTCAGCCCGACCCTGTACGCGCCCGCCGCCGGCACCGTGAAGCTGAAGGTGCGGGCGGGCGACGAGATCAAGCAGGGGCAGCCGCTGGCCGAGATCGACAGTCCGGAGCTGCGCAGCCGGCTGGTGCAGGAGCAGTCGACGCTGGCGAGCCTGGAAGCCGAGGCCAGCCGTGCGGCCCTCGATGCCCAACTCGCGCGCTCCACGGCGCGCCGGCTGCTCGACCAGGCCGAGATCGACCGCACCGCGGCCCTGCGCGACCTGGAGCGCCAGCAGCGCGGCTTCGACGGCGGCGCCGTTTCACAGAATGACGTCGCGCGCGCCCAGGATTCGCTGAAGAAGGCCGACATCGGCCTGTCGCATGCCAAGGGTGAGTACGGCCTGCAGGACCGTGGCGCCGGCCTGGACACGCGCAACAAGCATCTGCTGGCCCAGCGCCAGCGCGCGATCGTGACCGAGCTGCAGCGCCAGGTCGACGAACTCAACATCCGCTCGCCGGTCGACGGCGTGGTCGGCACGGTGGCGATCACCGACCGCACGGTGGTGCCGGCCAACGCGCCGCTGCTGGTGGTCGTGGACCTGCGCGAGCTGGAAGTGGAATTGCCGGTGCCGGAAAGCTACGCCGACGACCTGCGCCTGGGCATGGCGGCGGAGATCAGCTACGGCGCGCAGAAGTACGCCGGCAAGTTGCGCGCGGTGTCGCCGGAAGTGGTCAACGGCCAGGTCATGGCGCGCGTGCGCTTCGAGGACACGCAAACCGACGGCCGTCGTCCTTCCGGCCTGCGCCAGAACCAGCGCGTCAGCACCCGCGTCCTCATCGAGGAGAAGCCCAACGTGCTGATGGTGCAGCGCGGCCCGTTCCTGGATACCGGCGGCGGTCGCATCGCCTACGTCATGGACGGCGATACCGCCATCAAACGCCCGATCACCGTCGGCTCCAGCAGCCTGTCCGACGTGGAAATCCTGTCGGGCCTGGAGCCCGGCGAGCAGGTCGTCATTTCCGACATCACCTCTTTCAACGGCGCCGATCAGGTGCTGGTCAACGACTGAACGCAGCGCACCATTACGGAGTAATCGCCATGCTGAAAATGAACCAACTGAGCAAGGTCTACCGCACTCACATGATCGAAACCCATGCGCTGCGCGGGTTCGACATCCACGTGCGCGAGGGCGAGTTCGTCGCCGTCACCGGACCGTCGGGTTCCGGCAAGACCACGTTCCTCAACATCGCCGGCCTGCTGGAGGAATTCAGCGACGGCGAGTACCTGCTCGACGGCGTGTCGGTGCGGGGGCTGGACGACAACGCCCGCTCGCGCCTGCGCAACGAGAAGATCGGCTTCATCTTCCAGGGCTTCAACCTGATCCCCGACCTCAACCTGTTCGACAACGTCGACGTGCCACTGCGCTACCGTGGCTTCGGCGCGGCCGAGCGCAAGCAGCGCATCGAGCACGCGCTGGGACGCGTCGGCCTGCTATCGCGCATGAAGCACTATCCGTCCGAGTTGTCGGGTGGCCAGCAGCAGCGCGTGGCGATCGCGCGCGCGCTGGCCGGCTCGCCGCGGTTGCTTCTGGCCGACGAGCCGACCGGCAACCTCGACTCGCTGATGGCGCGCGGCGTGATGGAACTGCTGGAGGAGATCCACGCGCAGGGCACCACGATCGTGATGGTCACCCACGACCCGGAGCTGGCCGCGCGTGCGCAGCGCAATGTCCACATCATCGACGGCCAGGTGACCGACCTCGACGATGCGCCGCGCCTTGGCGCCGACGTGATGCCGTCTTCCGCCACCGTGCCGGCCAACTGAGGACACCGCCATGCTCGCCTACTACCTGCGGTTGGCGATGATCTCGCTCAAGCGCAACCGCATCCTCACCGCGCTGATGGTGATGGCCATCGCGCTCGGCATCGGCATGTCGATGACCTCGATGACCGTGCTGCACATGATGGCGTCCAACCCGATGGGGCATAAGGACGAGATCGTGCGCCGCGTCCAGGTCGACAACTGGGACGCCAACAATGCCTGGGACGACGATAACCCGGGCGAGCCGCCGGACCTGATGACCTATCAGGACGTGCGCAACCTGGTGGCCGCGCACAAGGCCGAGCACGAAGCCGGCTTCTTCCCCAATGTGCTGCCGCTGGAACCGCCGCAGCGCGAGATCAAGCCGTACATGGTCAAGGCGCTGTTCACGACGAACGGGTTCTTTCCGATCTTCGAGCCTCCGTTCAAGTACGGCGGCGGCTGGGGCGAGGCCGAGGACCGCAACGCCTCTCGCGTGGCGGTGATCAACGCCGAGACCAACGAGAAGATCTTCGGCGGCGAGAACAGCGTGGGCCGAAAGCTGCGCATGGGCGGAGAGGACTACACCGTGGTCGGCGTGCTGGAGAAGTGGCGTCCCTCGCCGCTGGTCTACCACGTCTCCGGCGGCGCCTTCGACGATCCACATGAAGTATTCGTGCCGATGAGCATCGGCATCGAGAGGGAACTGGTCAGCACCTCCAACAACAGCTGCTACGAGGACCGCTCCGATCCGGGTTACCAGGGCCTGCTGGGTTCCGAGTGCATCTGGGTGGATCTGTGGGTGCAGGTCAAGGACGGGGACGACGCGCAGCGCTACCTGAGCTTCCTCAACAACTACGTCGCCGAGCAGAAGAAGAACGGACGCTTTCCACGCCCGATCAACAACAAGCTGCGCAGCGTGTCGGAATGGCTGGAGTCGCAGCGCGTGGTCAGCCGCGACGCACGCACGCAGGTATGGCTGGCGTTCGCGTTCTTCGTGGTGTGCCTGATCAACACCGTGGGCCTGTTGCTGGCCAAGTTCATGGGCAAGGCGCCTGAGATCGGCCTGCGCCGCGCGGTCGGTGCCAGCAAGCCGGCGGTGTTCGCGCAGTACCTGACCGAGGCCGGCCTGGTCGGCCTCGGTGGCGGCGTCATCGGCCTGGCTTTCACCGGTATCGGCCTGCTGGCACTGCGCAAGCTTTACGCCGGCACGTCGATCGAGAAGCTGGCACAGCTCGATTGGACCATGGTCGGCCTGTCGCTGCTGATCGCGCTCGCCGCGAGCCTGGTCGCGGGCCTGTATCCGACGTGGCGCGCCTGCCAGGTGCAGCCCGCCACGCAACTGAAAACGCAGTAAGGGAGCCTGTCATGGAATTTCGTCCCGTACTCAACGCGCTGATGCGCAACAAGACCGGCTTGCTGCTGATCGTGCTGCAGGTGGCCATCACGCTCGCGATCGTGTGCAACAGCGTGTTCATCATCCTGCAGCGCATCGAGAAGGTGAACCGTCCCAGCGGCATGGACGAGGCCAACCTCTTCACCGTGACCAGCCTGGGCTTCGCCAGCGACTTCGACTTGCCCGGCACCCTGCGCCAGGACCTGGATGCCCTGCGTTCGATTCCCGGCGTCGTCGACGCGACCACGATCAACTCCGTGCCGCTGTCGCAGGGCGGCTGGAGCGAGGGTTTGTCCGATCAGCCCGACAGCGTGCCGCAGGACAAGCGCAAGCGCGAAGGCTCGGCGATCTACATGGTCGACGAGCACGGCGCGAACACGCTGGGCGTCAGGATCGTCGCCGGTCGCAACTTCAACGCCGGCGATGTCAGCGGGCGCACCAAGGACGACAAGGGTTCGCTGCACTCGGTGATCATTACCCAGGCGCTGGCCGACAAGCTGTTCCCCGGCGGCGCGGTGGGCAAGACGCTGTACAGCAGCCTGCCCGGCAAGGACGGGCCGGTGACGGTGGTCGGCGTGATCGAGCGCCTGCAGGCACCATGGGTGGGGTGGGACAAGGTCGAGCAGGCCATGCTGGTGCCGCAGTACGACCACGGCGAGTTCGATGCCAGCAGCTCGCGTTATCTCGTCCGCACAGAACCCGGCCGTCGCGACGAGATCATGAAGGAAGCCGAACGCAAGCTCGGCGAGGTCAACAGCGGCCGCATCGTCCGTGGCCTGCGCTCGATCGAGGAAGTGCGCGGCGAGAGCTACCGCCAGGACCGCGCGATGACGGTGGTGCTGACAACGGTGATCTTCTCGCTGCTGGCCGTCACCGGCCTGGGCATCGTCGGCATGGTGAGCTTCTGGGTCACGCGTCGCATCAAGCAGATCGGCACGCGCCGTGCGCTCGGAGCACGCCGCTTCGACATCCGCCGCTACTTCATGATCGAGAACCTGATCGTGGTCGGCATCGGCATCGCGCTCGGCCTGCTGCTGACTTACGGCTTCAACCTGTGGCTGATGAAGCATTACGAGCTGCCGCGACTGGCCTGGTACTACGCGCCGGTAGGCGCGCTGACCGTCCTGCTGCTGGGTCAGCTGGCGGTGTTCGGTCCGGCCACGCGCGCCACCCGCGTGTCGCCGGCCGTGGCCACGCGCACCGTGTAGTCGTCTCTCTCCCGCCCGGTTCGCCGCCCCTGTGCGGCGGCCGGGCGGTCTCTTTTTGGAGCCTCCCCTGCCCCACGGGACAGGAGGCAATGGCTGCTAGGCTAGGGCCTGTTGACGCCTATGGACCAGGCCGCGTTGCTTCTCCCAGGCCGTCAGGTGGTGCTGCGTGGCGCCGCGCCTTGCTGCCTGCAAGGTCAAGCCGTGCGGCGCCGCATGGCGGCCTGGCAGGAGCAACCCGAAGGGCCGGGCCTGAGCACGCGCGATGCCGCGTCATCGCGCGGTCGTGTATCGACATACACTTCCTCACTCTTCCTTGCCTCGCACGTGCTCAGGCTCGGCGCGGCCTGATCCATAGGTGTCAACAGGCCCTAGATGCGCACCATCCTCGTCATCGACGACAACCAGGCCGTGCACGTCGCGCTCGACGTGCTGTTCTCGCTGGCCGACCTGCGCGTGCTCAGCGCCGAGTCGCCCGAAGACGGCCTGCGCCTGCTGGAAAACGAGAACATCGACCTGGTCATCCAGGACATGAACTTCACCGCCGACACCACGTCCGGCGAGGAAGGCATCGCCCTGTTCCGCACCATCCGCGACCGCTTTCCCGACCTGCCGATCATCCTGCTGACGGCATGGACGCGACTGGAGTCCGCGGTAGCGCTGGTCAAGGCCGGTGCGGCGGACTACATGGGCAAGCCCTGGGACGACCGCAAGCTGATGACCACGGTCACCAATCTGCTCGAACTGGGCGAGGCCAACCGCGCACTGGCCGAACGCCGCGCCGACGAACGCCGCCGTCGCAAGCAACTGGAGCGCGATTACGACCTGCGCGGCATCGTGTTCGCCGACGCCGCCAGCGAGCGCCTGGTCAGCCTGGCCTGCCACGTCGCCCGTGCCGATGTGCCGGTATTGATCAGCGGCCCCAACGGCTCGGGCAAGGAGCGCATCGCCGAGATCATCCAGGCCAACTCCTCGGTGCGCGAAGGCCCGTACGTGACGCTCAATTGCGGCGCGTTGCCTTCGGAGCTGATCGAGGCCGAGCTGTTCGGCGCCGACGCCGGCGCCTACACCAGCGCCAACCGATCGCGCGAAGGCAAGTTCGAGGCGGCCGACGGCGGCACGCTGCTGCTCGACGAAATCGGAAACCTGCCGCCAGCCGGGCAGATGAAGCTGCTGCGTGTGCTGGAAACCGGCCGGTTCCAGCGCCTGGGCTCCAACCGCGAGCGCCAGGTGAAGGTGCGTGTCATCGCCGCCACCAATGCCGACCTGCCGGCGATGATCCGCGACGGCGTGTTCCGCGAGGATCTGTATTACCGCCTCAACGTGATCGAATTGCGGGTGCCGCCATTGGCCGAACGGCGCGGCGACATCCTGCCCCTGGCCGAGCACTTCCTGCAGGGGCAGCAGCGCACGCTGGGCGACTCTGCACGCGCCGCGCTGCAGCGCTACGCCTGGCCGGGCAACGTCCGCGAGATGAAGAACGCGATCCAGCGCGCGCTGCTGCTGGGCCAGGGCGATCGCATCGCGCCCGAGGAGCTCGGACTGCCCACGAACGCCGCGCCGCATCGCGTCGCCGGCGATGAGGAGATCGACCGCGAGACGATCGAAGCGGCCCTGCGCCGCGCCGGTGGCGTGCTCAGCCAGGCCGCGGCTGACCTCGGCCTGAGCCGGCAGGCGCTGTACCGGCGCCTGGACAAGCTCGGCATCCCGCGGTGACGCCATGCGCCCGACCCGCCACCGCTTCTCGCTGACCGGCAAGCTCGCGCTGCTGCTGTTCGCAACGATGCTGCTCGCGGTCGGCGCGACTGTGCTGCTGGCACGGCTGTTCGACGATCCGCTGCTGGGCGCGTGCGCGGCACTGGTGTTGTGCGCCGTGCTGGCGCCGTGGGCCGCGCATCGCTACCTGGCGCCGCAGTTGAGCCTGTTCCGTGCGCTGTCGGGCTCGGTGGCGAGCTTCCGCGACGGCGACTTCAGCTTCAGCATCGCGAAACGCTCGAACGACGAACTGGACGACCTGGTCGAAGCGCACAACGAACTCGGCAGCGTGCTGCGCGAGGAACGCCAATCGCTGTTCCAGCGCGAACTGCTGCTGGATACCGTCGTGCAGAACACACCCACCTCGTTGCTGTTGACCGAGCCGCGTGGCGCGATCGTCTATGGCAACCTGGCGGCGCGGCAACTGTTCAACGACGGTCGCAAGGTCGAGGGCCTGCGTTTCGCGCAGCTGATGGAACGTACGCCCGCACCGTTGCGCGAAGCGCTGGGCGAAGGTCGCGACCGGTTGTTCACGTTCGAATACGCGGGCCAGGAAGAGACCTACCACCTCGCCCGCCGCGAGTTCCACCTCAACGGCCGCGTGCACACGCTGTTCCTGTTCAAGCGCCTCACCGCGGAGCTCAACCGGCAGGAAGTGGCCACCTGGAAGAAGGTAATCCGGGTGATCAGCCACGAGCTCAACAATTCGCTGGCGCCGATCACCTCGTTGTCGCACTCCGGCGCCGAGTTGCTGCGCCGCGCGGAGTACGACAAGCTCGGCCGCATCTTCGATACCATCGAGGAACGTTCGCGACACCTGCACGGATTCCTGCGCGGCTATTCCAGCGTCGCCAAGCTGCCCGTGCCGGAGCCCGAGGCCGTGCAATGGTCCACGTTCCTGGCCAGGCTGCAGCAGCACTACGGGTTCCGGCAGGAATCCGAGCTGCCGTCGGCGCCCGCGCATTTCGACCCGGCGCAGATCGAGCAGGCGCTGATCAACGTGCTGAAGAACGCGCACGAATCCGGTTCATCGCCCGACCACGTCACGCTGGCGGTGCGGCAGTTCGGCCGGATGGTGCGCGTGGACGTGAGCGATCGCGGCCCCGGCATGTCCGACACGGTGCTCGCCAATGCACTGGTGCCGTTCTATTCGACCAAGCGCACCGGCAGCGGCCTGGGCCTGGCGCTGGCGCGCGAGATCGCCGAGGCGCACGGTGGCCGCATCGCCCTGGCCAATCGCGACGGCGGTGGACTCTGCGTCAGCCTGGTGCTGCCGGTCGAATAGCGTGGTGAGCGCAGCCGGGGCAAGGCATGGTGCCCACCTGGTGGGAACGCGCGGATGGGCTGGCTTACCGAACGACAACCACGGGCATGCCGTCACTCCTGCAATCACGGCCGTGGGACGTCATCCCAGCGAAAGCAGGGATGACGGCGTTGAGGGTGCAGCTCACATGTCCGCGAACACCGCCGCGCTCATCCCTTGGGCTGCTTCTTGGGCCGCTGCCAGCCGTCGACCGTCATCTGGCGTGCACGCGCCACGGTGAGCTTGCCTTCCTCCGCCGTGCGCGTGATCACCGAACCGGCGGCAATGGTTGCGTCCTTGCCGATGGTCACCGGTGCCACCAGCGACGAGTTGGAGCCAATGAACGCGCCATCCTCGATGATCGTGATCGACTTGTTCACGCCGTCGTAGTTGCAGGTGATGGTGCCTGCGCCGATGTTGACGCCGCTGCCGATCACCGCATCGCCCAGGTAGGTCAGGTGGTTGGCCTTGCTCGACACGCCCACGCGCGTGTTCTTGGTCTCGACGAAGTTGCCGATGTGCGCGCCATCGGCCAGCACGGTGCCGGGGCGCAGCCGCGCATACGGACCGATGATCGCCGCCCCCTCGACCACGACCCCGTCGAGATCGCAGTGCGCGCGCACCTCCGTGCCGGACCCCAGGCGCGCATCCTTGATGCGACAGAACGGACCGATGCGCACGCCGTCGCCCAATTCGACCCGGCCCTCGAACACCACGTCGACGTCGATCTCGACGTCGCGGCCGACGCTGACCTCACCGCGCTGGTCGAAACGCGATGGATCGACCACCCGCGCGCCGGCCATGCACAACACCTTCGCGGCGCGGCGCTGGAACGCGCGCTCCAGTTGCGCGAGCTGCCAAGGGTCGTTGGCGCCCTCCACTTCCACAGGGTCGTGCACGTGCACCATTTCGGCCGCGCTGAACTCACCCGCAGCCGAGGCGAACACGTCGGTCAGGTAGTACTCGTGCTGGGCGTTGCCGTTATCCAGTTGCTGCAGCCAGCGACGCAGCGGCTCGCCGTCGGCGACCAGGATGCCGGTGTTGACGATGCGGATCAGGCGCTGATCCTCATCGGCGTCCTTGTGCTCGACGATACGGGCGACACGTCCTTCCGGATCGCGCAACACGCGACCATAGCCAGTCGGATCGGCCAGGTCGGCCACCAACACGGCGATACGGCTCGGCGCGGCCAGCAGCCGCTGCAGCGTTTCGGCCGTGATCAGCGGCACGTCGCCGTACAGCACCAGCACGCGCGCGTCCTGCGGCACGCCCGGCATCGCCTGCTCAACCGCGTGCCCGGTGCCCAGGCGCTCGGCCTGCTCCGCCCAGTGCAGGTCAGGCTGGTTGGCGAACGCGGCACGCACCTGCTCGCCGCCGTGGCCGTACACCACATGGATGCCGTCGGGCTTCAGCGCACGCGCGGTGTCGATGACATGCGCCAGCATCGGCTTGCCGGCGATCTTCTGCAGCACCTTGGCGGTGGCCGACTTCATGCGCTTGCCTTCGCCGGCGGCGAGGATGACCACGTGCAACTGACTCATCCGAATATTTCCTTCCCGATCCCGCGCCCGTCCGGCGCCTGCTGAATCTTAGCAATCGCGATGTGGCGCGGCCGCGCATGGGGTTAACCGAACGATGGCCGCGGCGCGCCGGACTTGTCCAGGACCGCCTTTGCCCATGGATCGGCCCTGTCCAGACCGCCTTTGTCCAGACCTGTATTTGTCTACACCGGTCCTTGTCTAGAATCGGCCCATGCGCAAATGGATTCCGCACTCCCCGCTGCTCCGCCAGGGCGGCAGCTATTTCGTCATCGGCCTGATGCAGCTGGGGGTGGACTGGGCCGTATTCGTCGCCCTCAGCGCGCTCGGCATGGCCGTGGAACCGGCCAACGTTCTCGGCCGCATCAGTGGCGCGGCGCTCGGCTTCTGGATGAACGGCCGCTTCACTTTCGCGGGCGATGACACGGCAGTCGGGCGACGCCAGTTCTTCCGCTTCGTGCTGATGTGGCTGGCCACGACCGCGATCAGCACCTGGGCGGTCGCTCACGTCGAAGCGAGCGTGGGCCTGAAGTGGGCCTGGCTGGCCAAGCCCGCGATCGATCTGACACTCAGCGCCGCGGGTTTCCTGTTGTCGAGGCACTGGATCTATCGGCGCTGAAGCCGGGAGCCAATCCCTCGATCCTTTCTCAGGAGGAGGCAACCGGCCCGCCAAACAAAAAACGCCGGCACTAGGCCGGCGTTTCTTGAACGTTGAGCAAGCCGCGATCAGTGCTTGAGGGTCTTGCGCAGGCGCTCCAGCGCGCTGAGCTGGGCGACGCTCATCGCAAGCTGCGACTGCGCCTCTTCCATGCTCATCTTCGGATCCTTCTGGGCGAGGATGCGCTCGGCTTCGGCCTTGGCCGCCAGTACTGCAGCCTCGTCGATGTCCTGGGCGCGCACCGCGGTGTCGGCCAGAACGGTCACCACCGTCGGCTGCACTTCCAGGATGCCACCGGAGATCGCGAAGTCCAGCTGCTCGCCGCCCGGCAGGGTCACCACGACCTTGCCCGGCTTCAGGCGCGTGATCAACGGCGCGTGCTTCGGCGCGATGCCGAGCTCGCCGATTTCGCCGGTGGCGACCACCAGTTCGGCGTCGCCGTGGAAGATCTCCTGCTCGGCGCTGACGATGTCGCAACGGATTGTGGATGCCATCGTGGTTCCTCTGGTCAGTCAGTCAACAAGTCAGCGGATCAACCGGTGATCTTCTTGGCCTTCTCGACCGCTTCTTCGATGCCGCCGACCATGTAGAACGCCTGCTCCGGCAGGTGGTCGTACTCGCCTTCGACGATGCCCTTGAAACCGCGGATGGTGTCCTTCAGCGGGACGTACTTGCCCGGCGAACCGGTGAAGACCTCGGCCACGTGGAAGGGCTGCGAGCAGAAGCGCTCGATCTTGCGCGCGCGCGACACGGCCTGCTTGTCTTCTTCCGACAGCTCGTCCATGCCCAGGATCGCGATGATGTCCTTCAGTTCCTTGTACTTCTGCAGCGTCGACTGGACCTTGCGCGCGACATCGTAGTGCTCGTGGCCGATCACGTTCGGGTCGAGCTGGCGCGAGGTCGAGTCGAGCGGGTCGATCGCCGGGTAGATACCCAGCGAGGCGATCTGGCGCGACAGCACGACGGTGGCGTCGAGGTGGGCGAAGGTGGTCGCCGGCGACGGGTCGGTCAGGTCGTCCGCGGGCACGTACACGGCCTGGATCGAGGTGATCGAACCGGTCTTGGTCGAGGTGATGCGCTCCTGCAGGACGCCCATTTCCTCGGCCAGCGTCGGCTGGTAACCCACCGCCGAAGGCATACGGCCGAGCAGCGCCGACACTTCGGTACCGGCCAGCGTATAGCGGTAGATGTTGTCGATGAACAGCAGCACGTCCTTGCCCTTGCCCGATGCGTCCTTGTCGTCGCGGAAGTACTCGGCCATGGTCAGGCCGGTCAGCGCGACGCGCAGGCGGTTACCCGGCGGCTCGTTCATCTGGCCGTACACCATCGCCACCTTGTCCAGGACGTTGGAGTCCTTCATCTCGTGGTAGAAGTCGTTGCCCTCGCGGGTACGCTCGCCCACGCCGGCGAACACGGACAGACCCGCGTGCGCCTTGGCGATGTTGTTGATCAGTTCCATCATGTTGACGGTCTTGCCGACGCCGGCGCCGCCGAACAGGCCGACCTTGCCGCCCTTCGCGAACGGGCACATCAGGTCGATGACCTTGATGCCGGTCTCGAGCAGGTCGTTACCCGAGGACTGGTCCTCGTACGACGGAGCGGCACGGTGGATTTCCCAGTGCGCGGAAGCGTCGACCGCGCCAGCCTCGTCGATCGGCCGACCCAGCACGTCCATGATGCGGCCCAGCGTGCCGGCACCAACCGGTACCGAGATGCCCTTGCCGGTGTTGTTGGCCACCAGGTTGCGCTTGAGGCCGTCGGTCGAGCCGAGCGCAATGGTGCGCACGACGCCGTCGCCGAGCTGCTGCTGCACTTCCAGCGTGATTTCGGTGTTGACGACCTTCAGCGCGTCGTACACCTTCGGCACGGACTCTCGCGGGAACTCGACGTCGACGACGGCGCCGATGATCTGAACGATCTTGCCCTGACTCATGGTGGTTTCCTCTAACTTGAATCTGCGTTGCGGCAGCGGTTCGATCCGCGCCGCGGGAATGGATTGATCAGACAGCCGCGGCGCCGCTGACGATCTCGGAGATTTCCTGCGTGATCGCCGCCTGACGGGCCTTGTTGTAGACCAGGTTCAGCGTGCCGATCAGCTTGGTGGCGTTGTCCGAAGCGGCCTTCATCGCGACCATGCGCGCGGCATGCTCGGACGCCACGTTCTCCAGCACCGCCTGGTACACCAGCGACTCGACATAGCGGGTCAGCACGTGGTCCAGCACGCTGGCCGCGTCGGGCTCGTAGATATAGTCCCAGTCGTGCCTGGCGACCGGCGTGTCCGACGCCGGCAGCGGCAGCAGCTGGTCGAACGCCGCGCGCTGGGTCATCGTGTTGACGAAGTCGTTGTAGCAGACGAACACGCGGTCGACGTTGCCGGCGCTGTAGCCGTCCAGCATGACCTTGATCACGCCGACCAGCTGCTCCAGCTTCGGATGGTCGCCCAGGTGGGTGACCGACCCGATCATGTTGACCTTGATGCGGCGGAAGAACACCGAAGCCTTCTGGCCGATGGTGACGACGTCGATCTCGACGCCCTGTTCCTGCCACTTGCGGAACTCGCCGATCAGCTTGCGGAACAGGTTGTTGTTGAGGCCGCCGGCCAGGCCGCGGTCGCTCGACACGATGATGTAGCCGACGCGCTTCACGTCCTGGCGCTCGACCAGGTACGGATGCTGGTAGTCGGAGTTGGCCTGGGCCAGGTGACCGATCACCTGCTTCATCACCCGCGCATACGGGCGCGAGACCTTCATCCGATCCTGCGCCTTGCGGATCTTGGAGGCCGAGACCATCTCGAGCGCGCGCGTCACCTTGCGGGTGTTCTGCACGCTCTTGATCTTGGTTTTGATTTCGCGTCCGCCTGCCATGCTGCTCTCTTCTGCTTGGACTCAACGACGCGGGCCTGAGCCCGCGCGGATGACTGCCGGTTCGCCGCTTACCAGGTGCCGGTCTGCTTGAACTCGACGATGCCCTTCTTGAAGGCACCTTCGATGTCGTCGTTCCAGCTGCCGGTGCTGTTGATCGTCTTGACCAGCTCGCCCTGGGTATTGACGAAGTGGGCGTGCAGGCCCTCTTCGAACGCCAGGATCTTGCTGATCGGCACTTCGTCGATGTAGCCCTCGTTGACGGCGTAGATCGACAGCGCCTGCAACGCGATCGACATCGGCGCGTACTGCTTCTGCTTCATCAGCTCGGTGACGCGCTGGCCGCGCTCGAGCTGCTTGCGGGTGGCTTCGTCCAGGTCCGAGGCGAACTGCGCGAACGCAGCCAGCTCACGGTACTGGGCGAGCGCGATACGGATACCGCCCGACAGCTTCTTGATGATCTTGGTCTGGGCGGCGCCACCGACGCGCGACACCGAGATGCCGGCGTTCACGGCCGGGCGGATGCCGGCGTTGAACAGGTCGGTTTCCAGGAAGATCTGGCCGTCGGTGATCGAGATCACGTTGGTCGGCACGAACGCGGACACGTCGCCAGCCTGGGTCTCGATGATCGGCAGCGCGGTCAGCGAACCGGTCTTGCCCTTCACTTCGCCGTTGGTGAACTTCTCGACGTACTCCTCGGACACGCGTGCGGCGCGCTCGAGCAGGCGGCTGTGCAGGTAGAACACGTCGCCCGGGTAGGCTTCGCGGCCCGGCGGGCGCTTGAGCAGCAGCGAGATCTGGCGATAGGCCACGGCCTGCTTGGACAGGTCGTCGTACACGATCAGCGCGTCTTCGCCGCGGTCGAGGAAGTACTCGCCCATGGTGCAGCCGGAGTAGGCACTGATGTACTGCATCGCGGCCGATTCCGAAGCGGTCGCGGCGACGACGATGGTGTGGGCCAGGGCGCCGTTCTCTTCCAGCTTGCGCACGACGTTGGCGACGGACGAGGCCTTCTGGCCGATCGCCACGTACACGCACTTAATGCCGGTGCCCTTCTGGTTGATGATCGCGTCGATGGCCATCGCGGTCTTGCCGGTCTGGCGGTCGCCGATGATCAGCTCGCGCTGGCCACGGCCGATCGGGATCATGGCGTCGACCGACTTGTAGCCGGTCTGCACCGGCTGGTCGACCGACTTGCGCCAGATCACGCCCGGGGCGACGCGCTCCACCGGAGCGGTCAGCGACGCGGCGATCGGGCCCTTGCCGTCGATCGGCTCGCCCAGCGCGTTGACGACGCGGCCGAGCAGTTCCTTGCCGACCGGCACTTCGAGGATGCGGCCGGTGGTCTTGGCGACGTCGCCCTCGCGCAGGTGCTCGTAGTCACCCAGGACCACGGCGCCGACCGAGTCGCGCTCCAGGTTCAGCGCCAGCGCGAAGGTGTTGCCGGGCAGTTCGATCATTTCACCCTGCATCGCGTCTGCCAGGCCGTAGATGCGCACGATGCCGTCGGACACGTAGGTCACGGTGCCTTCGTTGCGCGCTTCGGCGGTCAGCTTGACCTTCTCGATGCGGGTCTTGATCAGTTCACTGATTTCGGACGGGTTGAGCTGGGTGGTTGCCATGGGTCGTTCCTAGATGAATTCGTTATTGCGCCAGTGCGGTCTGCAGGCGCTCGAGCTTGCCCTTGAGCGAGCCGTCGATGACCACTTCGCCCGCGTCGATCACGGCGCCGCCGATCAGCGACGCGTCGATCGCCGTCTCGATCTCGACTTCGCGGCCGAAGCGCTTCTTCAGCGCGGCTTTGATCGCTTCGAGTTCGGCTGCCGGCAGTTCGCTGGCCGCGGTCACCTTGGCCTTGACCACGCGCTCGGCTTCGGCGCGCAGCTCCTCGAACAGGCCGGCGATTTCCGGCAGCAGCGCGAGGCGGCGGTTGTCGGCCAGCAGGCCGAGGAAGCGGGTGAACGCCTCGTCGCTGCCATCCATCGCGAGCAGGCCGACGGCGTCGGCCGGGCTCAGCAGGGGATGGTTGAGCAGCGCTTGCGCCTGCGGATCGGCGGCCACGCGCGCGGCGAAGGCAAGCGCCTGCGACCACGCGGCGGAGCGGCCGCCCTCGAGGGACAAGCCGAAGGCGGCGCGGGCGTACGGTCGGGCGAGGGTCAGTGCCTGGGTCATCGCTAGTTCGCTCAGATCTCGGCAGCCAGCTCGTCGAGCAGCGCCTTGTGGGCGTTGGCATCGATTTCGCGCTTGAGCAGCTTCTCGGCGCCGGTCACGGCCAGCGTCGACACCTGCTTGCGCAGGTCTTCGCGGGCGCGGTTGGCGGAAGCGGCGATCTCGGCTTCGGCCAGCGCCTTCTGGCGGGTGGCTTCGGCGAGTGCGTCGTTCTTGGCCTGGTCGATGATCTGGTTGGCGCGCTGATGCGCCTGCTCGATGATCTCGTTGGCCTTGGTGCGAGCCGCACGCAGCTCGGCATCGACGCTCTGTTGCGCCTGTGCGAGATTCTTCTGGCTCTGCTCTGCAGCGGCCAGACCCTCGGCAATCTTGTGTTGACGTTCTTCGATCGCCTTGTTCAGGGGCGGCCAAATGAACTTCATCGTGAACCAGATGAGGATCGCAAACGTGATCATCTGGCCGAAGAAGGTCATGTTGAGATTCATGACAGCTCCAAAGGGACGCTGCGGGCGGGAACGCCCGGGAGAGCCGCCCGGCAAGCCGGACGGCTCCGTGGTTCTATCGGTGAATTAGTGCGCGGCGCCGGCGGTGGCGGCGGCAGCATTCTTCACTTCGCCCAGCAGCGGGTTGCCGAAGGCGAACAGCAGACCGACGGCCAGCGCGATGATGAACGCCGCGTCGATCAGGCCGGCCAGCAGGAACATACGGCCCTGCAGCATCGGCACCAGCTCCGGCTGACGGGCAGCCGACTCAAGGAACTTCGAGCCCATCAGCGCGATGCCGAGGCACGCACCGATCGCGCCGAGGCCGACCATCATGCCGATCGCGATCGCGGTCAGGCCCTGCACACTGGCGATGAATTCCATGGTTTTCTCCTACTGAAACGTTTGGGTTTAAAGGGTGAAGCGGAAAAGGAAAGGTGAAGCGGTATCTGGCAAAACTCGGATCAGTGACTCTCGTACGCGCCGGCGATGTAGACGACGGTGAGGATCATGAAGATGAAGGCCTGCAGCAGCACGATCAGGATGTGGAACAGTGCCCACGCGGCGTTGAACAGCACGCCCGGCACGAACATCAGCAGGCTGCCACCGAGCAGGCCGGCGATCAGCATGAAGACGAGCTCGCCGCCGTACATGTTGCCGAACAGTCGCATCGCGAGACTGACCGGCTTGACCAGGTACTCGATGACGTTGAGGCCGAGGTTGGCCGGAGCCAGCGCGATCTTGGTGCCGGTGCCGTGCGCATGGAACGGCGCGGTCAGCAGTTCCTTGCCGAAGCCGAAGCCGCCCTTGGCCTTGACCGAGTGGTAGAGGATCAGGAAGAACACCGTGGTCGACATCGCCAGCGTGGTGTTCAGGTCCGCGGTGGGGACCCAGCGGAAGAACGTGTGGTGTGCGGCGTCGGCGCCGGCCGCGAGCTTGATGGCCGTGTACGGCGCATCCAGCGGCAGCAGGTCCATGCAGTTCATCATCACGACCCACATGAAAATGGTCAGCGCGAGCGGCGTGATGGAGCGGCGGTCGCCGTGGAAGCTGTCCTTCACCTGGCCGTCGATGAACTCCAG
Source organism: Lysobacter niastensis (assembly GCF_031457115.1). GTDB lineage: Bacteria > Pseudomonadota > Gammaproteobacteria > Xanthomonadales > Xanthomonadaceae > Lysobacter_J > Lysobacter_J niastensis_A. Next base: position 605,707 of record NZ_JAVDVY010000001.1, on the reverse strand, counting down.
GATCAGTTCGACGAACGCCTGGCCCTTGGAGGGCACGCCAGCGGTCGCCTTGCGGGCGAAGTAGCCGAACCAGGCGATGAAGATCAGGCCCAGCACCAGCGACACCGCCCAGGTGTCGATGTGGAACGCGCCACCACCCAGCTCGATAGCATTCTGCTGGAGGTGGTGCTGGATGTATTCGTTCAGGCCGCCCGAACCGGTCTGTTCACTCACGAAAGACACCTATCTCTTCAAAAGGTTGGCCAGTACGAATGCCAGCGTCACCGCGAGCACTCCCACCAGCATTGGCAGCGGCGGCAGCTTGAATACGCCCATGCCGAGCGTTAAAACTGCAAGCACCACCACCCACTTCAACATCACACCGGCGACGAGCCGCCCTATCGCCATCCCGGCCGGCTGGATGCCGCCGCCGAGGGCCATGAGGGCCGCCACCGCAGTCCCCGCTACGACCGCACCGCCTCCGACCACCGCCGCCAGCGCCGAAGGCGCCCCGAAGGGAAGGAAGGCCAGCGCGACCAGCGCTGCCGCGCCGGCCTGCCAGGCAGTCGCGCGCGACGCCAGCCGGCGACCTGCGGACAAAGGATCGTGCACGCGGGACTCGTCGGTCTGGGGGCAGGCGCAAAAGCGCCCGGTTGAGCCGCAAAAGTATAGACGGCGGGGCTGCCCGGGGCAACCGCCGGGGGTTATTCGCGGCCGTCCGGCCCAGACCCCCGAGAGTTGCGCGGCTGATAGATTTCGACTATCGCGACGACCGGAACATTCGATTAGATTTCTGCTGCCGCCTCAGGAAAATGAGAGCCACTCTCATTTTCTCGCATGCGGAGCCGCCATGAGCAAGACCCTGAGTTTCGCCGCCGTCCATTTCACCGTGGCCTTCACGGTCGGCTACCTGATGACCGGCAGCGTCTGGGTGGGCGGTGCGCTGGCGCTGGTCGAGCCGGCCTGCAACACGGTCGCCTTCCATTTCCACGAGAAGGTATGGAGCCGGCTGGAACGTCGCCGTCGTCGCCCCATCGCGCTCGCGGCCACCGGGCTCTCGTGGGGCTAGCCGATTCATGCGTGTCGGCGGCGGCAGGAATAGGATTGAGCGGAACCTTTCCGGGATTGGCCGGTCCGACTCTGTAACGTCCGCCGCTACTCACTCCTCGTCAAATGGTCAGCGGCGGGCCCCGAAGCCCCGGTTCCCCACCGGGGCTTCGCCTTTTTCGACTCACCAAGAAAAAGCCCCGGCCTTGGACCGGGGCTTTCGCTGTCGCGATTCGCGGATTACGCGATCAGGCTTTCTTCTTCGGAATGTACAGATCGGTGATGGTGCCTTCGTACACCTCCGCCGCCATGCCGACCGATTCGCTCAGGGTCGGATGCGGGTGGATGGTGTGGCCGATGTCCGCCGCTTCGGCGCCCATCTCGATGGCGAGCGCGATCTCCGTGATCAGGTCGCCCGCATGCACGCCGACGATCGCGCCGCCGATGATGCGATGGGTCTTCTCGTCGAAGATCAGCTTGGTGAACCCTTCGCCGCGACCGATGCCGACCGCGCGCGCGGACGCCGCCCATGGGAACTTGCCGACACCGACATTGAGGCCCTTGGCCTTGGCTTCGTTCTCGGTGACGCCGACCCAGGCGATCTCCGGATCGGTGTAGGCCACCGACGGAATCACCCGCGCCACCCACTCGCGTTTCTCGCCTGCGGCGACTTCCGCCGCGAGCTTGCCCTCGTGCGTGGCCTTGTGCGCCAGCATCGGCTGGCCCACCAGGTCGCCGATGGCGAAGATGTGCGGCACGTTGGTGCGCATCTGCCGGTCGACCGCAATGAAACCGCGTTCGGTGACCTGCACGCCGGCCTTGTCGGCATCGAGCTTGCCGCCATTGGGCGAGCGACCGACGGACACCAGCACGCGATCGTAGGTGCCCGACTTCAAGCCCGGCTCCTGTCCCGCGTCGGCGCCTTCGAACGACACGGTAATGCCGTTCTTCGAAGCCTCGACCTGCGCGGCCTTGGTCTTCAGGTGCACGGCCACGCCCTGCTTTTTCAGTCGGTCGGCGAGCGGCCGGACCAGGTCCTTGTCGGAACCCGGCATCAACTGGTCCATGAACTCGACGACGGTGACCTCACTGCCCAGCGCGCGATACACGGTGGCCATTTCCAGGCCGATGATGCCGCCGCCGACGACCAGCAGCTTGGCCGGGATGTCGGTCAGTTCCAGCGCATCGGTCGAATCCATGACGCGCGGATCGCCCCACGGGAAGTTCGGCAGCTTCACCGCCTGCGATCCGGCGGCGATGATGCAGTGCTCGAAGCGCAGCAACTGCGTCTTGCCGTCGTCGCCGACGATCTCCAGCTCATGCGGCGAAACGAACTTCGCCACGCCCTGCACCGTGCGCACCTTGCGCTGCTTGGCCATGCCGGCCAGGCCCTTGGTGAACTGCCCGACGACCTTGTTCTGCTTGAAGTCGCGCAGCTTGGCCAGGTCGAGCTTGGGCTTGCCGAAATCGATGCCGATGTCGGCCGAATGCGAAGCCTCCTCGATCAGCGCGGCAGCATGCAGCAGCGCCTTCGACGGAATGCAGCCGACGTTGAGGCAAACGCCGCCGAGCGTGGCGTAGCGTTCGACCAGCACCGTATCGAGACCGAGGTCGGCCGCGCGGAATGCTGCGGTGTAACCACCGGGACCTGCACCGATCACGACCATGCGGCATTCGATGTCGGCCTTGCGGCCCGTTCCCAGTGCCGGCTTGGTTTCGGCAACGGCCGGCGCCGCGGGCGATGGCGCAACCGGCGGCTTCGCGGTTTCCGCAGGCGCCGAAGCCGGAGCCGCTGCGGGAGCAGCCGGCTTGGCAGGCGCTTCAGCCGCCGCGGCGCTCTCCAGGATCGCGATCACCGCACCTTCGCCGACCTTGTCGCCAACCTTGACCTTCAATTCCTTGACCACGCCGTCGGCCGACGACGGCACCTCCATCGTCGCCTTGTCCGATTCCAGCGTGACGAGGCCCTGGTCCTTGCGCACCGTGTCGCCGACTGCGACCAGCAGCTCGATGACCGGGATACCGTCGAAATCGCCGATGTCCGGCACCTTGACTTCAATGCTCGCCATGCGTGTCTCCTGCGCCAGCGCCGGTGGCGCCGGCGAGCGATTGTTCCTGTTGGTCCAGCAACTCGGTGAGCGCGCGCCAGCGCTTGATGCGCTTTTCGTCGCCGTCGTCGGTCGCGTCGATCATCAGCGTGACCTGCTCCATCATCTGGACGATGGGTCCGCAGGCGGGCTGCAGGCCACTTATGCGGGCGCCGTCGACGACGAACAGCACCACTTCGTCGTCGTGGAATTCCGCGACGCGGTCGCGCGGCACCTGCGCGTCCATCACGCGCTGCCATTGCGCCACCACGCGCCGCGCCAGCGCGGCCGGCATCGGCACCGAGGCCACGTCCGGATGCTGGGTGGTACGCAGTTCCTTGCGACCACCGGTCCATATCTGGATGCGCTCGTCGGCCTCGACGTAACGCAGCGTCCAGTCGCCCTCGCCTTCACCGGCGATCAGCTGCAACGCGCTTTCGGCGCTGCGCACGGGCAGGCGGGTCAGGCTGAACGTCGGCGTGAGGCCGCCGGTGAACAGCGTTTCGACGGCCGAACCGTAGTTCTCCGTGGCCGGCGGCCAGCCGCGGCCCAGATCGATGCGGCAGACCTCGACCTCGTCGTCATCGGCACGTGCCGACGGGACCACCACGGCCTGCACGGCCAGCGCAACGGCAAGCAGACACCAGGCGCGCACGCTCACAGCAGCACGCGCCTCATGTCGGCCAGCAACTGCGCCAGGTACGCGGTGAAACGCGCGGCCGCGGCGCCGTCGATGACGCGGTGGTCGTAGCTCAGCGACAGCGGCAGGATCAGGCGCGGCTCGAACTGCTTGCCGTCCCACACCGGCTGCATCGCCGACTTGGACACGCCGAGGATCGCCACTTCCGGCGCGTTGACGATCGGGGTGAACTTGGTGCCGCCGATGCCGCCGAGCGAGCTGATCGAGAAGCAGCCGCCGCTCATGTCGGCCGGGCCGAGCTTGCCGTCACGAGCCTTCTTGGCCAGTTCGGAGGTTTCCTGCGCGATCTGCAACACACCCTTCTTGTCGACGTCGCGCACCACCGGCACGACCAGGCCGTTGGGCGTGTCGGCGGCGAAACCGATGTGGAAGTACTTCTTCAGCACCAGGTTCTCGCCGCTGGCGTCGAGCGAGGCGTTGAAGGTCGGGTACTTCTGCATCGCCGCGACGCTGGCCTTCATCAGGAAGGCGAGCATGGTCAGCTTGACGCCACTCTTCTCGTTTTCCTTGTTGAGCGCGACGCGCAGCGCTTCCAGGTCGGTGATGTCGGCATCGTCGTGCTGCGTGACGTGCGGGATCATCGCCCAGTTGCGCGCCAGGTTGGCGCCGGACAGCTTCTGGATGCGCGACAGCGCCTTGGTCTCGATCTCGCCGAACTTGGCAAAATCGACCTTCGGCCACGGCAGCAGGTTGAGACCACCGCCGGCCACCGCCGCCGCGACGGCACCGCCCTGCGGCATTCCACCCGAAAGCACGCCCTTGACGAACTTCTGCACGTCTTCCTTGCTGATGCGGCCGCCACGCTCGCTGCCGGCGACCTGCGACAGGTCGACGCCGAGTTCGCGCGCGAACAGGCGCACGGCCGGGCTGGCATACGGCACCTTGTCCGGCATCAGCTCATCGGCGTTGAATGCCACCGGCGGAGTGCGCGGTGGCACCGCTTCCGGGTCGGTCCCCGGGCGCGCGTCGATCGAGGCCTGCGCGATGCGGTCGGCCTGCTGTGGCACGGCCACCGGCTCGACCTGCGTGGCGGTTTCGGCCGCCTTCACCGGCGCTGCCGCCGCTGCGGGCTGGGCGCGCGGCGGTTCCGGCGCCTTGGCGGCAGGAGCGGGCTCGGCCTTGGCGGCCTCGGCCGGCTCGATCATCGCCACCACGCTGCCTTCGGCCAGCTGGTCGCCGATCTTGACCTTGATCTCACGGATGATCCCGGCAAACGGCGCCGGCACCTCCATCGTGGCCTTGTCCGATTCCAGTGTGACCAGACCCTGGTCCTGTTTGACCTCGTCGCCAACCGCGACCAGCAGTTCGATCACCGGCACGCCGTCGTAATCCCCGATATCGGGGACGCGTGCTTCCTTAAGCTCAGCCATTGTGTGGGGGCTCCGCGCAGTGCAGCGAAAACGAAAACCCTATTGTGGGGGTAGCCGACGGACTGCGCCAACCGCAGCCGACCTCCGTCACGGTATTTGCCCCCAGACGACCCGCCTGCAAGGTTCGGGCCGAGCCCGCGCGCAGGGCTAGTCGGCCGGTGTCTCGTGGCTTGGCGGCTGGCTGTCGTTCGACTGTTGCCGCGCGCGCAACAGTTCCAGCGGCCTGCCGTCGGCGAGCCGGTACTCCAGCGCATCGTCGATCCGATCGAGCTCGACCATGCGCTTGCAAAGGCTCGAGGCCTTGCGTTCGAGCGCCTGGGCGCGCGGCTCGACCCGCTCGTCGATCTGCGCATCCAGATTCTCCAGGCGCTTGAGCCGCGAGGAATCGCCGCTGAAGGCCGCGCTGATGGCGCCGCCTACGATGTCCCCGATCAGGCTCGGGAGGACCTCGGACACCGCCGCGCCGATGCCTTCGCCCAGATCGCTCCCGTCGAACCGTGTCGGCGTGACCGAACGCGCCAGGCGGGCGTCGATCTGCGAGCGGGCCGTGGCGATCTTGGCCTGCGCCACCTTGGGATCGCTGGCGAAGCCGGCAGCCACCTCACCCAATACGGTGAAGGCGATATCGGCTGCGTCGCGACCGATCGCCTGCGCCTCCGGCATGGCTTCGCGCGCGCCTTTCTCGAACTCGCGGATCCGCTGGCTGTCCGCCGTGCTCAGCGTGACCCATCGGTCGTCGATGAAGAGCCGACCCTGGCGCATCACGATGGCCTTCGGAACGCCGCTGTCGCGGGTCAGGATCACGCTGCGTTCATTGATGGACAGATCGTAGTCGCTGTCCATGCTGCACGAGACTTTCACGTCGGTGCTTTTCACGTCGGCGGCGAGCGCATGAGCGCTTGCCAGGGACAGGACGGACACTACGAGCAGGCGGCGCATCGTCGACTCCCGGGCATGGGGCAGGCGCCTATCTTGCCGCGACTGAGGGCGTCTGTCCGCAATGGCTTGCGGGCGGTGCTGCAGGCTGTAGTCACATCGCTCTGATTGCCGCGCTCGCGATCGCGACTTTGCCCGCCACGGCTTGTGCTTTCAGCGGTCAAACACGATTCATGCGCACCGTGTCTTTAACGCGTGCGCGCGCTATCACCACGCGGCGCGATAGTTCCGCGGTGCGCCGTCCGCATCGCAATCAACGTTCATCCGCGCGTGGCTAGGGTGTGCGCGCCTCCCCCGAGGCGTCGATCCAATAATGAGGAGATCTCTCCATGATGCGCTTCAGTCATTTGACCCTGGCCATGTTGGCCACCCTGGCCGCTGCCCCGGCCGCCTTCGCCCAGGACACGGGCACCACCGAGAGCGCAAGCGGCAAGCGCTTCGCTGTCGTCGGCGGATATGCGCTGTCCGAGCCCACCAGCAATCCTTCCATCGCCGGCACCCGCACCCACGTCGATGGCGACGGCGCCGCGACGCTGAGCGCGAGCTGGTACATCACCGACAACATCGCCGTCGAGGCGTGGGGTGCGGCCGACAAGTTCGGGCACCGAGTCAAGACCGCCAATGGCAAGGTCGCCAGCGTCGACAGCCAGCCGTATGCGGTGAGCGGCCAGTACCACTTCTTCAGCGCCGACAACATCCTGCGTCCGTTCGTGGGCCTGGGCTACTTCGAAGCCAACACCGACGGCGAACAGGCCGAGCCGACCGGCGCATTGGCCGGCCAGCATATCGGCGTGGAGACCGCCAAGGGCGCGATGGCCACGGCCGGCGTCGACGTCAACATCAATCCGACCTGGTTCGCGCGCGCCGACGTGCGCTACCTGCAGGACACCACCGGCCAGCCGAACGTGGCCGTCGATGGCGTCAACGTCGGCAAGGCCGAATTGAACCCGGTCGTGCTGGGTGTCGGCATCGGCGCACGGTTCTAACCGGCATCTGCCAAACCGGCATCTGCTCCATGCGGACGGGCCCCCGGCCCGTCCGTTTTGTTCTTTGCCGCATCCGGTCAGGGATGCTCTGCTTCCGCGTGCACCCGCTCGCGACGCACCAGATACAGGCCGCTGGCGATGATGATGCCCGCGCCTAACCACGTGATCGCATCGGGCAGCACCCCCCATAGCGTGAGATCGAGCAGCACGCCCCACACCAGCGCGGTGTATTCCAATGGCGCGATCAGCGACGCCTCGCCCAGCCGGAAGGCCTCGGTGATCGCGTACTGGCCCAGCGCGCCGGCAACGCCGATGCCGGCGATCAGCCACCAGTCCTCACTGCGCACCGGCGTCCACTGTGGCCAGGCGAGCACGCCAGCGCCGATGGCGATCATCGCCATCAGCCACACCATCATCGACTGAGTGCTGTCGGTTCGCGCGAGGATGCGCACGGTGATCGCGCTGACCGCGTACATCGCCGCCGCGAGCAACACCGCCAACGCCGACAGGCTGATCAGGCCTTCGCCGGTCGGCCGCAGCAGCACCAGCACGCCGACCAGGCCGATCGCGATCGCGGTCCAGCGCCGCGGACCGACCTTCTCGCCGAGGAACGGCACCGACATCGCGGTGATCAGCAGCGGGGCGACGAAGAAGATCGAGTAGGTCGTCGACAGCGGCAGCCGCGCGACCGCGTAGACGAACGCCGCCATCATCGCCACACCCAGCACGCCACGCAGCAGGTGCAGCGACCAGCGCACGTGGATCAGCGGTTTTACCCCGGCCGTGACCAGCGCCCAGACCAGCACCAGCGGCAACGAAGCCGCGCCGCGCAGCGATGCGACCTGGAACGACGAGTAGTGCGCCGCGAGCTGCTTGAGACAGGCGTCCATCAGCGCGAACAGGGCGACGGCGGCGAGCATCGTCAGCATCGCCCGGCCCTGGCGACGGTGCATGCGCGCCGCCCGGTCCTTCGCTTCGCTTCCTGCCTCAGGAATCTTCCTGTCCACCGATCTGCCGCCCACCGTTCGCCATCGCCAGCCACCACGCTGCCTGCTCGCGGCCGGTACGGCAATAGCGGCACGAGGCGTGACGACGGCCAGCCCGTCGCCGCGACTCGGGCAGGCCCGGTCAGAACGTGTGGGTGTAGGACAGGCCGGCGCCCCATTCCGGGCTGCCGTCCGACAGGCCAGCGCTGCCGTAGAGTTGCATCTTGCCGTCCTCGCCAGCGCCGAAGCCGTAGAAGCCGATCACTTCGCTGCGGTCGTCCGAGTCGTCCGAGGCGGCCTGGCGGAAGTCGTACATCAGGCCCAGATTGCCCACATCCAGTTGCTGGCTGACGCCGAAGTTGGCACCGCCGACGGCATCGACGTCGATGAAGTCCGAGTCGCCCAGCACCATGTAGCTGGCCCCGCCGAACAGCATGGTGCCGTCGAAATCGCGATACAGATCCAGCGCGACGCCGTAGTCGTTGGCACCCGTGCCCAGGCTCTTGTCCTCGTCGGCGGTGGCGATCTTGACGTTGCCGGTGAGGTCGACGCCGAGCGGGCCACCGGTGTCGAAGGCGTAGGTCGCCGCCAGTCGCAGGTCGCCGATGCCCGACGCGCTGCCGTCCTGGGTCGGTTCATCCGGCGTCGGCGTCGGCGCATTGCCGTTGCCGTTGCCGTTGCCATTGCCGCGTCCGCGGCCTTGCGGGTTGGTGTTGTCGACGCGACCCAGGCCGGGCAACACGTCCGGGTCACCGGAGACGTCGAGCCACGGCAGGCTGGCCTTGTAGGTCCAGTCGCCGGAGACGTACTTGCCGGCAACCGGCACCGACAGGATGTCGGTGGTGACGTCGGTGCCGTAGTCGCCGCTGCTGTAGTCCACGCCCATGCCGAGACTGAAACCATCCCCTGCCTGCGCCGCGCCGGCGGCGATCAGGCCGGCGCACAGGATTGCCATCCGCTTCATTCAAATCCTCGGGTCGATACAAGGCGATGGGCGCCACGGGGGCGCCCATCGCGGAAGACGCGCTTCAAAGTTATGCGTCGGATCAGATGCGACCGACGCGCTCGGGCTTGTCCGGACGCTCCGGCTTCTGCGGGCGTTCCGGGCGTTCGGGACGCTGCGGACGGTCGACCTTTTCCGGCTTGTCCGGACGCTCGACCTTCGCCACGCGCTCCGGCTTGGCAGGTTTGTCCTGCGTACGCTCGACCTTGGCCTTGTCGGCACGGCCCGTGGCCGCCACCGCCTTGTCGCCGCGGTTGGAAGCGCTGACCAGTGCACCCAGCTTGAAGCCCAGCTGCTTGGCGATGTTGCCCCAGCCGGCGCCGTCGGCACGCAGCTGCAGCACGCCCGGCGTGGTGGTGACGGTGCCGTCGGCGTTGGTGACGGTCAGGCCCGTCAACGCGGATTGCAGGTCCGGCGCGGCACCGGAATCGATCATCGCTTGCGCCAGCGACAGGGTGATGTTGACCTCGCCCCAGCCCATCGCACCGTTCGGGTTGACGATGGTGCGCTCAACCGGTGCGGTCACCGTGGTGGTGGTGCCATCGGGGTTGGTGGTGGTCGTGGTCACTTCCTCGATGACGACGAAATCGCCGCCGGTGCGCAGGTCGCCAACCAGGTCGGCCGAGGCTTCGGGACTGCCGGCCAGTTCGATGTAGCGATCGACCAGGCGCGCCTTGGGCACGGTGGCCTCGGCGATGATCGGAGCATCGGGGTCGGCCTCCTGGGCGAAGCCCGGCGCCATGGTCAACAACGCGGCGGCGATGGCCGCGGCAAGAATGAAGGTACGTGGCTTGAGGTTCATGGCGCGTCTCACGTCAGAAGTGATCGCCGCGGTTTCGGCGTCCGCATCGTGCTCGGTGCTAACTCGCCGCTACAACGGCGATATCGTGCGCCGTTAAGGCATGGTTGGTGCTGGCACGTGAAGTGCGTGACTGCGATCACGGGAAGCGCATTTTGTTCATCGAAAATGCCGACGAACGGCGCGTGCAGGGCAAGTGAAGAGATGTGACGGTTTCCACTTTGGTGCGCGCATGCGCGCTGCCGTCATGCGTCCCGCATGCCGCCAGGCCGGGCTTTGGCTCTGGACTTGGCTTGGTCTTGCCTTTGCGTTTGCATTAAACAGCCGACCAACTTCCTAGACCCGAAGTGACCCGGCCGCGTGAGCGGACGGAAGCCTTGGCTGTTGCTTCCATTGCCATAACAAAAGCAACGGCAAAGGGGATCCCAGCTTTCGCTGGGATGACGACAGCACTCGACGGAACGCTCAGCCCGCTTCGCGCAGGCTGGCGATGTCGATGACGAAGCGGTAGCGCACATCGGCCTTGAGCATGCGCTCGTAGGCCTCGTTGACCTGATCGATGCCGATCAGCTCGATGTCGGAAGCGACGCCATGGGCGGCGCAGAAGTCGAGCATCTCCTGGGTCTCCCGGATACCGCCGATCATCGAGCCGGCCAGGCGGCGGCGCTTGCGGATCAGCACGCCCGCGGCCACCGGCGCCGGCACTTCGGGGATACCCAGCAGCACCATCGTCCCGTCGATCTTCAGCAGTTCCAGGTAGGCGTTGTAGTCGTGCTCGGCGGAAACCGTGTCGATGATGTAGTCGAACTTCAATGCGTGCGTCTTGAACACGCCGCCGTCGCGGGTCGACGCGAAGTCCTGCGCTCCCAACGCCAGTGCATCGGCGCGCTTGGACTGAGAACTGCTGAGCACGGTGACGTGCGCACCCATGGCCGCGGCGATCTTCACCGCCATGTGCCCCAGACCTCCCAGGCCGACCACGGCCACCTGGTCGCCGGCCTTGACGCCGAAATGCTTCAGCGGCGAATACGTAGTGATGCCGGCGCACAGCAAGGGCGCGGCGCGATCGAGCGGGATCGACTCGGGAATGCGCACCGCGTACGCCTCATCGACCGTGATGCGCGTGGAATAGCCGCCGTAGGTGGGGCGGGTCTTGTCGAAGCGGCGGTCCTCGGGATTGCGCTCGTAGCTGTTGTAGGTGCCGCTCATGCCGAAGTCGCAGTACTGCTCCTCGCCGGCGCGGCACGAGGCGCATTGCCTGCACGAATCGACGAAGCAGCCGACGCCGACCGTGTCGCCGATCTTCCAGCGGCTCACCTGGGGGCCGACCTGCGCGACGCGGCCGACGATCTCGTGGCCCGGCACCATCGGGAAGATCGAACTGCCCCACTCGCCGCGCGCCTGGTGGATGTCGGAGTGGCACACGCCGCAGTAGAGGATGTCGACCAGCACTTCCTTCGGCCCCGGCTCGCGGCGCTGGAGGGTGAACGGCGCCAGTGGCGACTTCGCATCGGCGACGGCGTAAGCGGGCGTGGTCAGCATGTGGGCATCCGGAAATCCTGGTGGAGCAGGCAAGTCTAGCCGCCGTCTGTCTGCCCGGCTGTGCGCAACCGGCGCAACGCGGCGTGCCACGGCTGCACGTTCGGGCCCGCTGCGCTACCCTTTGCGCCCTGTACGCAAGCCCCACGCGGAGCCTTCCATGCCTTCCTTCGACGTAATCTCCGAAGTCGACCAGCACGAACTGACCAACGCCGTCGACCAGGCCAACCGCGAGCTCGGCACGCGTTTCGACTTCAAGGGCGTGGATGCCAAGTTCGTGCTGGAGGACCAGGTCATCACCCAGTCCGCGCCCAGCGATTTCCAGGTCAAGCAGATGACCGACATCCTGCGCGCGCGCCTCGTCGCCCGCAGCATCGACTCGCGCTGCCTGGAGTTCGGCGACATCGAGACCAACCTGGCCGGCGCGCGCCAGAAGGTCACGGTCAAGCAGGGCATCGAGCGCGAGCTGGCCAAGAAGATCCAGGGCGCGATCAAGGACGCCAAGCTCAAGGTCGATACGCAGATCAACGGCGACAAGCTGCGCGTGATCGGCAAGAAGCGCGACGACCTGCAGGCGGCCATCGCCCTGCTGCGCGGCGCCGAGTTCGAGCGCCCGCTGCAGTACGACAATTTCCGCGACTGATCGGACCACGCCATGAACAGCGAAGACCCCATCGTCGCGACCCGCCGCTGGCTCGAGCGGGCGGTGATCGGGCTCAACCTGTGCCCGTTCGCCAAGGCGGTGTACGCCAAACAGCAGGTGCGCTTCGTGCTGAGCGAGGCGACCACGCCCGAGGCGCTGCTGGAGGAGCTGGCTTTCGAACTGGTGAGGTTGGCGCAGACCGATCCGGAGCAGACCGACACCACGCTGCTGATCCACCCGCACGTGCTCAATGATTTCCTCGACTACAACGATTTCCTCGACCAGGCCGATGCAGCGGTCGAGGCACTCGGGCTGGAGGGCGAGATCCAGGTCGCCAGCTTCCATCCCGACTACCAGTTCGCCGGCACCGAACCCGACGATGCCAGCAACTGCACCAACCGGTCGCCCTACCCCACCCTGCACCTGCTGCGCGAAGACAGCGTAGAGCGTGCGGTGGAGGCTTTTCCCGATCCGGACGTGATCGTGGAGCGCAACATCGAGACGCTGGAGAAGCTGGGCATCGAGGGCTGGCGCAAGCTGTTGGAACCTTGAGTTCAGCGCGTCATACCGCCCCAGCAAACGGAAGAGATTGACGCTGTGCGGCAAGTCTGAGAGCTGCGGCTTCCAGAATTTCCCTTCTCCCGCAAGCGGAGGGGGATCCGTGAAGGACTGCGCTGCCTGCTTGCGGAATCGCATCAGAGCGAACGCGAATGCGCCTACGTCCTCAGCACCGGCTCGATCAGTCTGCGCGCCTGCAACAGCGATTCGACGATGCGATGCCCCAGCGCGCGCACGTCATCGCCCGGAACGACGAGGTCGGGCACCTGGATCGGCGTCATGCCGGCCGCGAGCGCAGCCTGAACACCGGGCACCGAATCTTCCAGCACCACGCAATGCGCCGGATCCACGCCCAGTTGGCGCGCCGCCAGCAGATAGATGTCCGGCGCCGGCTTGGGATGGGCCACGTCGCTGCCGGTCACCACCGCGTGGAAGTGCGGTAACAGGCCGCACAGTTCGAGCTTCTGCAAGGCGCGCTCGCGTCGCGTCGAAGTCGCCACAGCGCGTGGAATGCCTCGCGAATCGAGCAATGCCAGCAGTTCCAGCACGCCCGTCTTGAGCGGCAGCCCTGCGCGCACGTGCTTGTCGTAGAGGGCATGGCACCGGTTCAGCAGCGTCTGCACCTGGGTTTCGTCCAGCAAGGCGTGCAGCATCTCGTGGCAGGCGCGGTCGTGCAGGCCGATCATCGACAGCCACAGCTCGTCTCCGAGCGGAAGCGAGAGTTCCTGCGCCGCCTCGCGCCAGCACTGCAGCAGGGCGCGCTCGCTCTCGATCATCAGGCCGTCCATGTCGAACAGCACGGCCTGCGGCACGAAGGCGATCGGTTCCACGACGGCGTCGAATGGCGTCACGGCGTGGCACCGAACATCCGCTCGACGTCGCCGGCACCCAGCAGGCGCCATTGACCGGCAGGCAAGTCATCCAGCCCGAGCCCGCCGATGCGGCTGCGATGCAGCGCTTCCACGTGATTGCCCACCGCCGCGAACATCCGACGCACCTGGTGATAGCGCCCCTCGGTCAGCGTGAGCCGTGCGTGGCGCGCGTTGACGGTCTCCATCCCCGCAGGCGCCAGCGGCACGGTTTCCGACTCGAGCATCAAGGTGCCGCTGGCGAACACATCGGCCTCGTCGCCGCGCAGGTCGTGCGCCAGCGTCGCTTCGTAGACCTTCGCCAGTTTCGCCTTGGGCGAGACGATGCGATGCAGCAGCGCGCCGTCGTCGGTCATCAGCAGCATGCCGCTGGTGTCGCGGTCGAGCCGGCCTACGCTGGACAGCGTCGGCGAGCGCAGGCGGAAACGCGGCGGCAGCAGGTCATAGACGATGCGGCCCGGGTCCTTGGTCGAGCAGGTGTAGCCGACCGGTTTGTGCAGCATCAGCACCATGCCGGCGGGCGGGTCCAGCGGCGCGCCGTCGATGTGGATCGCTTCGTGCCCGACCTTGTCGTCGGCGTACAGCACCTCGCCCTGAGGATCGGTGATGCGGCCCTCCCGGAACATCGCCGTGACGTCCTTGCGGCTGCCGTAGCCGAGATTGGCGATCAGCTTGATCAACTTCATGGAGGTGTCCGTGTCATCGCGCGACGGGCCGATCGGCCGCGCGCACGGCTTCGATCACCTTGAACCCGTTGCGTTCGGCGACGGCGCGAACTTTGCCGAAATTGGTGCCCAATGCAGCCTCGTAAGGCAGGTGGCGGTTCGCGACCAGCCACAACCGGCCGCCCGGGTTGAGCGCCTGCGCGGCCACCGCGATGAAGCGGCGCCCGATGTCGGGCCGGTCGGCGCTGTTGTGCGCATGGAACGGCGGATTGCTGACGACGACGTCGAAGCGCTGCGACAACCCCTTGGTGACGTCGTGCCAATGGAAGTCCAGCGCGGCGCGATCGGCGAAGCCGGACAGGTTGACCCGCGCCAGTTCCAGCGCGCGCGCCTCAGCTTCGAACAGGTCCAGCGCCGTAATGTGGGGACAACGCGCCAACAGCTCGGCGGCGAGATAGCCCCAGCCCGCGCCGAGGTCGGCAGCGCGCCCGGCCAGGTCGCCGGGCAGGTGTTCGGCCAGCAATCGGGAAGCCGGATCGATGCGGTCCCACGCGAACAGGCCGGGACGACTCATGAAACGGCCATCGACGATGGGCCGGGGCCTGTCGGCCTTCGCCCATTCCCTTGCCAGCGCCGGATCGGCCGCCCCTTGCAGCGGCGCGGTCCAGAACACGCGGCACTTGTGCTTGGACAGGCTGAAGACGGGACCGGCGATACGAGCCAGGTCGGCCTCGCCGGATTTGGCGCCCTCCTGGTTGCCCAGGCAGGCGACCACGCGTCCACCGGGAGCGCAACTTGCGAGTGCGCGGGCGAACAATGCACGCGATTCCTCGCGCTGGCGCGGCGGCAGCACCAGGACTAGCGGATAGCGTGCCTCGCCGGGCGCGGATTCATCGCCGATCACAGGCAGGCCAGAACGCTCCAGCGCATCGGCATCGGGCTTGTAGCTCTGCTCGCACACCAGCCCCGGCCAGGCGCGCTGATGCAGCGGCCAGCCGTCGCGGGCACGCAGGAACAGCGCGCCGCCCGCTTCAGGCCACGTCAGTGATCCGTCCATGAACGGCAGGAGCAGGGTCTGGAGGGCGACATCGCCGTCGTCAGCGCGCATCGCGGGATCTTGCCGGTGTCATGCCGCCAATTGTACGCGGAGGCCGCATATGGACGCGGGCGCCGTTTCGCACGTGCCTGAAAAAATGCGAAACCCCGGCTTTCATGCCAGATCAACATGGCCGGAGCGACGATGGCGTCACCCATCAAGAGGAGAGAACCGCGATGCGTGCCCTCTTCATCGGCGGCTTGGTCGACAACAGCGAGCTCGACCTCGACACCCGCGATCCCCCGATGCACTACCCCGAGAATACCGGTGGCGGCAAGCCGCGCTACCGGCTGCACCAGATCGGTATGCGCGATGGCGAGATCGCCTACGCCGTCTACGGCGCGCCCGACCTGGCCGATGCCGAGGTCGAGCGCGTCGCACGCGAACGCGATTACGGGCGCCGCTTCAATGCCCAACCGCAGGCGGTGTTCAACTAGTTACGCGACGTCCGACGCCATCTGCTGGAGACTGCCCGACCCGCCGGCAGGGCCGACGGGTGCATGGCGGCAGGCGTGCCCCTGGCTCGCCACGTTTCACTCTTGCAACTCGCGCAACGTGACCGACGGCGGCGCATCCAGCACGCGGCGCGTGGCGAACAGCCCCGCAAACAGCGCGGCGACGACGCCGACCGCGGCTCCGAACGCGGCCAGGCGCCAGTCTGCCTGCCACGGCAGGTCGAACACGCGCGTGGCGATCACGCCTGCCAGCACCGACGCGGCGATCGCCGCGGTCAACCCGGACAGCAGGCCGATGGCGGCGAACTCCGATGCCTGCGCCAGGCGCAACTGGCGACGGCTGCCGCCGATGGCGCGCATCACTCCGCCTTCAAGCAGGCGCTCGTCCTGGCTGGCGCTGACCGCCGCCATCAGGACCAGCAGGCCGGCGGCGAGCGAGAAATAGAACACCACTTCCACCACCGTGGAGACCTGGTCGGCAGTGCTACGCACCTGCTTGAGCACCGCATCGACATCGATCACCGACAGGTTCGGGAACTGCTCGACCAGTTGCGCGGTGAAGCGCGTGCGTTGCGGCGGCACGCTGACGGCAGTGATGTGGCTGGCCGGAAACCCCTCCAGCGAACCGGGCGAGGCGATCACGAAGAAGTTGGGACGGAAGCTCTCCCAGTCGACGCTGCGCAGGCTGGTGATGGTGGCCGAGAAGGGTTGGCCGGCGATGTCGAAGGCGATGCGGTCGCCGAGCTTCCAGCCCAGCCGCTCCGCGAAGTCCTCTTCCACCGACACTTCCGGACGCACGGTCCGGATGTTTCCCCAGAACCGGCCGGCAGTCACGCGATTGTCGTCGCGCAACTGGTCGGTCACCGACAGGTTGAACTCGCGCTCGGCCAGGCGCTGCGCTCGCTCGCCTTGTTCGGCGTAGTCGGCACCGGTCACCGCCTTGCCGTTGTGACTGACCAGGCGTCCGCGGATCATCGGGTACAGCGTCGGCGCGCCCAGACCCTGCTGCGCGATGAAGGCGCGCACGGCGTCAACCTGGTCATCCTGCACATTGATGATGAAGCGGTTGGGCGCATCGTCCGCCAGCGCGACCTGCCAGCGATCGAGCAGGTCGGTGCGCACGAAAGTGAGCAGCAGCAGCGCCATCAGGCCCAGGCCCAGTGCCGACACCTGCGCGATGCTGGCGCCGGCGCGGCGGCTGACGTTGGCCAGTCCGTAACGCAGGCTGCCGCGCAGGCGCGAGCGCACGCGGCGCACGACGAAGATCATCAGCCACGCCAGAACGGCCAGCACCGCCAGCGTCGCGACGATGCCGATCAGCATCGCCAGCCCGAGCGTCGCCGATCCCGCCTTCCACCACAGCAACCCGGCCAACCCCGCCAGACCAACGATCGCGACCAGCCAGGCGCTCGGCTCGGTTGGATCGAGATCGCGGCGCAGCACGCGAAGCGCCGGCACGCGGCGCAGCGCCAATACCGGCGGCGCGCCGAAGGCCATCAACACGATCAGGCCGACGCCGTAACCCTGCAACGCGGGCAGCCAGCCCGCAGGCGGAATGGAAAGCTGCAATGCCTGCGCCAGCCAGCCGCCCACCAGCCACTGCAAGGCGAAGGCGAGCAGCACACCGACCGTGCTCGCGATCAGTCCC
The DNA here is from genome assembly GCF_031457115.1 of Lysobacter niastensis. Classification (GTDB taxonomy): domain Bacteria; phylum Pseudomonadota; class Gammaproteobacteria; order Xanthomonadales; family Xanthomonadaceae; genus Lysobacter_J; species Lysobacter_J niastensis_A. Next base: position 588,341 of record NZ_JAVDVY010000001.1, on the reverse strand, counting down.
AGCATTAACAGTTCGCCGACCTGGATGCCGACCAGCGTGGACTGCGTGGCGCCAAGGCAACGCATCACTGCGGTGCCCGAGAGATGCCGTGCACTGTGTCGTCGCGCCGCCATCGCCACCGCGACCGCCGCCAACACCACCGACACCAGCGCCGCCAGGCCGAGGAAGCGGCCGGCACGGTCGAGCGCCGAGCGGATTTCGGGTCGCGCATCGGCGATGGTTTCCAGGCGCTGGCCGCGGCCGAGCGCCGCGCGCGCGGTCGCGTTGAAGCGATCGACCGCGGTCGCGTTGCCGGCGACGACGAGCCGGTAGCGAATTCGGCTGCCCTCCTGCACCAGCCCGGTCGAGGCGATGTCGTTGAGATTGAGGAACACCTTGGGCGCGACGTTGAAATAGTCGAGCGCGGCGTCGGGCTCCTGCACCACCAGCGCGGCGAGGCGGAAGCGTGCGTCGCCAATGGCGATGTCGTCGTCCAGTCGCGCACCGAGCGTGTCGGCGCCGGAACGGCTCATCCAGATCGTGCCGCGCGCGGGCACGGCGCCCGCATCGCGCTCGACGCCACTGGCATCGGCGATACGAAAACTGCCGCGCAGCGGAAAGCCCGCGCCCAGCGCGCGAAGCTCGCCCAGTTGCAGACGCTCTCCGACGCGGATCATCGTCTGCAGTTCCTGCGTCTGCGTGCTTTGCAGACCCGAGGCATTGGCCGCGGCGCGGATTGTGCCCGTGATCGGTTCGTCGGCACGCACTACGGCGTCGCCGCCCAGCAGGCGGTTGGCCTCTATCGCCAGTGCGCGTTCGGCGCGGTCGGTAACGAAACCCACCGCGGTCACCGCGAGCACCGCCAGCACCAGCGCGGCAATCAGGATGCGCACGTCACCGGCGACCAGGTCGCGGCGCAACTGGCGCCAGGCCAGCCGTGGCGTCTGCAGCAGGCCCGCTCTTTTCGGGGCCGGGCTTGCGGGGGCTGCGCTCATGACGCCACCAGTCGGCCGCCGTCGAGCCGCAACAGGCGGCTGCAGCGCGAAGCCAGGTGTTCGTCATGCGTGACCAGCACCAGCGTCGTGCCGGCATCGGCGTTGAGCTCGAACAACAGTTCGATGATCGCCTGGCCGGTGTGCGTGTCGAGATTGCCGGTGGGCTCGTCGGCGAACAACAGCGACGGACGCGTCACGAACGCGCGGGCCAATGCCACACGTTGCTGCTCGCCGCCGGAAAGCTGGCGCGGGTAATGACCCAGGCGCGGGCCGAGGCCGACGCGCTCCAGGATCGAACGCGCCGGCGATTCGACATCGCGATCGCCGCGCAGCTCCAGCGGCAGCATCACGTTCTCCAGCGCGGTCAGCGACGGCAACAGCTGGAAGTTCTGGAACACGAAGCCGACCTTCTCGCCGCGCACCCGTGCACGACCATCCTCGTCCAGCGTCGACAGCGGTTGCCCGTCGAGCAGCACGCGTCCGTCGCTGGGCGTATCCAACCCGGCCAGCAACGAAAGCAACGTACTCTTGCCTGAACCGGAAGCTCCGACTATCGCGACCGAATCACCCGTGGCGATGGAGAATGCGACGTCGTCGAGAATGGTCAGCTCGCCGGACGGCAGCATCACCCGCTTGCCGAGCCCGGTTGCCTGGAGCGCCGCGGCAGTGGCCACGGGCGCAGTGGAATCGGCCATGATCGTCCCCATCGTGGTGTCGTTGCTCATCGGGAGAAAAGGTGGATGCACTGGAACATCGGGAACCTCTCAGGGAAAGGGCTTTCACGCAACACGGGTACGTCTTTCACGGGCACGGTTCTCATGAACCAGCGATATGCGGTGTTGCGGCCGGGCATTCAATGGGCCATCAGTTGGGTCCTTGCTCTTCTGCTGCCGGCGATGCTCGCCCTGGCCTCCGCGACCGCTGCGGCGCAGACTCCGGCCAAGGCTGCCACGGCACCCGCCGCCGCGCGCGCGGTGTTGGTGATGGGCGACTCGCTTTCCGCCGGCTATGGACTGTCGGCATCGCAGGGCTGGGTCGCGCTGACCGCAGATCGCATCGCCAGGACCAAGCCGGGTTGGCGCGTGGTCAACGCCAGCATCAGCGGCGAAACCACGGCCGGTGGCGCAGCGCGCATCGACGGCGAACTCCATCGCAACAAGCCGGCTGTCGTGGTGATCGAACTGGGAGCCAATGACGGCCTGCGCGGCCTGCCGCTGTCGCAGACGCGCGCCAACCTCGACCGCATGATCCGTTCCGCCAAGGCCAGTGGCGCGAAGGTATTGCTGATCGGCATGCGCATGCCTCCGAACATGGGCCGCGACTATACGCAGGGATTCGCCGACAACTTCAACGCGCTGGCGAAACAGCATGGCGTGGCGCTGCTGCCGTTCCTGCTCGAACCGATCGCGACCGACCGCAACGCCTTCCAGGCCGATAACCTGCATCCCGTGGCGAGCGTGCAGCCGAAGCTGCGCGATCACGTGTGGACTGCACTGGCGCCGTTGCTGCGCTGAGCACTCAATACGATCATCTTGATGTTGCGGCCGTATGTTTCGGCCGTTCGCGCGCCGACGAACGGTCGTTGCATTCGAAATTGCATCGGCGTAACGTGCGCGGCCTTCGCTCCCGCGTGAGCGTTTTTCGGTCCCTTCGTCCATGACGCACTTCAACGACATCGCCAGGCTGTACGGGCTGCGGCCATCCGGCCACGGCCTGTGCGCGCTCGCGCCGTCGCTGCGCGGCAAGCGCGACGAAGCCGGTCTCATCGACCTGGCTCTTATCGACTGATCTCCTGCACAAGGGAGGTCGGTCACGCCGATCTCCCGAGGCAAGCGAACGCCCTCGGTCCAAAACCGGGGGCGTTTTTTTTTGCCGTTCGCAAAGCCGGAAATCAGATCAATCAAACGCGATTGCATCGCGCCCCGAAGCATCCGGACAGTGCTGGTCCGAGGCAGGGAACGCCGCGAAGGCGCGAAAGCGCCGTGCCTGGATGCTTCGGCACGGGCGGCAGCAGGTGCAGCCGTACAACGAATTGGTGCCGCGAGGCGCCAATGCGAAACATCGTCGGACCACTTGCAGCGGTACGGGTTCTTGAACTCCCGTCCGGTGCGCACGGCCTTGCCGCCGCGTATGCCGCAAGTCGCGAGACGGTGTTTCGAGAGAGCGGACGATAGCTCAGAGGCAGAGCAGCGGCGAAAGCCGTTGGCCGCCGGTTCGATTCCGGTTCGTCCACCACTGGATAGCTCAGTCGGGTAGAGCGTCAGCTTTGATGCTGATTGTCGCGGGTTCGAGTCCCGCTCCAAAACGACCTGTCACGTCGTTACCGGGAACGAAAGTTCCCACACAGGAAACGCCCCGTGTGGCTTTGCGCCAGGCGATGCAGCCCACCGCATCGCGCACGCAACTCCGCAGCGGCGATGTCGCCGGGCCCGCGTCCCGCATGCGCGGTTCCGGCACCAAGGCGCGGCCAGGCAGGACATCGCCAGCCGCGTCCAGGTGCCGGACGCTCCGCGCAGACAGCGCGCAGGCTCCGCGACACAGGCGTCAGGGGCGTTTCCGCTTTTTCTCACACGAGTTGTTCGCTTTGGGACAGCGGGCTTCTCCCGATACCGAACTCCCAACGCTCAAGAAGAGCAGAAACAAAAAGCGCGAGAACCGATCCATCGCGTGCATCAACCAAGCGGATCGGACCACCAGAGCCAACAAGGAGAACACACCATGTTCTGGACCAAGAGGGTCGTGATCGGTGACGGCGAGCGCGGCCTGGTGTATCGCAACCGTCAATTCGCAGGCGTGCTCGCGCCGGGCGTGTACCGCCGGTTCGACCCGTTCAAGCGCGTTGAAGTCGTCGTGCACAACATCGCCAAGCCGGAATACGCCGGCAGTGATGCCGATGTTCTGATCGCCGCGCTGCGCGAGCGCCTGGCCGATTACTTCGTCCTGGCTAACCTGGGCATGGACGAGGTCGGCCTGGTGCTGAAGAACGGCAAGCTCGAGGACGTGCTCGCACCGGGTGCACGCAGGCTGTACTGGAAGGGCCTGGTGCCGGTCGAGGTGCAGGCGGTCTCGATCGCACAGGGCCTGGATGTCGAGGCCCGCGTGGTCAAGCGCCTGCGTCAGCTCGGCGTGCTCGAGCGCCTGACCGTGTCGCTGATCGTGCCGGAAGAGACCGCGGGCCTGCTGTTCGTCGACGGCAAGCTGGTGCGCACGCTGGCACCCGGCGCCTACGCCTTCTGGAACTTCCAGAAGAACGTCGGCGTCGAGATGATCGAGCTGCGCGTGCAGTCACTGGAAGTCTCGGGCCAGGAGTTGCTGACCCGCGACAAGGTCAGCCTGCGCGTCAACCTGGCCGCGAGCATCCGCGTCACCGATCCGGTGGCCGCGCGCACCAGGGTCGCCAAGTACGGCGACTACGTGTACCGCGAGCTGCAGTTCGGCCTGCGCAAGGCGATCGCCGCCAAGACGCTGGACGAGCTGCTCGGCGACAAGGCTTCGCTCGACGCCGACATCTTCGGCTACGTGCGTGGCCGCGTGACCGAGTTGGGCATCGAGGTGCTCGGCGTGGGCGTCAAGGACGTGATCCTGCCGGGCGAGATGAAGGAGATCCTCAACAGCGTCGTGCAGGCGGAAAAGGCGGCCCAGGCCAACGTGATCCGCCGTCGCGAGGAGGCCAACGCCACCCGTTCGTTGCTGAACACGGCGCGCCTGATCGAGGAGAGCCCGGTGCTGATGCGCCTGAAGGAGCTGGAGGCCCTGGAGAAGGTCACCGAGAAGATCGACAGGTTGACCGTGTTCGGCGGCCTGGACGGCGTCATCAAGCAACTGGTCAGCCTGAAGCAGTAATCTTCGCGTGGCGAACGGATTCGCCACGCGGAGTCTTTATCAAGAAAGGATTCCTTATGAACATGCAGAGCCAATACGAATTCCTGCACGCGCAGGGCAGCACGCCGATCAAGGGCTGGGTGCACGGCGTGCCGCTGGAGCCGCAGGCCCACCAGCAACTGCGCAACATCGCCTCGCTCCCGTTCGTCGGGCCGTGGGTCGCCGTCATGCCCGACGTGCACCTGGGCATCGGCGCCACCGTGGGCTCGGTCGTGCCGACTCGCGGCGCGATCATCCCGGCTGCGGTCGGCGTCGACATCGGCTGCGGCATGGCCGCGGTTCGCACGACGTTGCGCGCCAGCGACCTGCCCGACGACCTCGCCCACCTGCGCAACTCGATCGAACGCGGCGTGCCGGTCGGCAACGGGCCCGGTGGCGACCACCGCCGTATTCCGGACAGCATCGAGACGAAGCTGGCGCATTCGGGGCTGATGCAGCGGCTGGCGGCGATCCGCGCGCGCCATCCGAAGATCCGTCCGGACAAGGTCGACAAGCAGATCGGAACGCTCGGCGGCGGCAACCACTTCATCGAGATCTGCCTGGACGAGGCCGATGCGGTGTGGGTGATGCTGCACTCGGGTTCGCGCGGCACCGGCAACCTGGTCGGCACCTACTTCATCGAGCTTGCCCGCAGGCAGCTGGAGAAGCGCGTGCTGGGTTTCCATCTGCCGGACAAGGACCTGGCGTTCTTCCTCGAAGGCGAGCCGCTGTTCGACGACTACGTCGAGGCGGTATCGTGGGCGCAGGACTACGCGCGTGCCAACCGCGAGGCGATGCTGGCGCGGGTGCTGCACGACATGCGCCAGCGCCTGCCGAAGTTCCAGCTGGACAAGGAAGCGGTGAATTGCCACCACAACTACGTCCAGCGCGAGGACCACTTCGGAGAGTCGCTGCTGGTCACCCGCAAGGGCGCGGTCAGCGCGCGCGAGGGCGAGCTCGGGATCATCCCGGGCAGCATGGGCGCGAAGAGCTACATCGTGCGCGGCCTTGGCAACGCGGACAGCTTCCACAGCTGCAGCCATGGCGCCGGCCGCGTGATGAGCCGCACCCAGGCACGCGCGCAGATCACGCTCAAGCAGCACCGCGAAGCCACCGCACACGTGGAGTGCCGCAAGGACGCGGGCGTGATCGACGAGTCGCCGGCGGCTTACAAGCCGATCGAAGCGGTGATGGCGGCGCAGGCCGACCTGGTCGAGGTCGTGCATACGCTGCGGCAGGTGGTGTGCATCAAGGGCTAGAGCGGCCCTCACCCCAATCCCTCTCCCGCATGCGGGAGAGGGGCTACAAGCGCTTCTGCGCTTCAGAGCTTCAGCGCGCCCTTCTCGACGATCGTCTTGCCATCCAGCGTGACCGTGCTGCCCGGCAGGAATACGGCGGTGCCGTAGGACAACGTGTTCTCGCCACCGGCCCAGGCATTGCCGCCAAAGCCGACCGACACGCTTCCCGCCGGCATCCATGCACCGACCGGGCTCGATGCCGGCAGCTTTACGTTCGGATTGATGCCGAAATTGACGAAGCTGATTTCGTTCTTGCGCCCGTCGGCTACCGCGTCGTACTCGGCCTTGTAATCCTCGTAGCCGGGGCCCGAGCCGGTCATCCCGGTGACCTTGCCCGCGCTGACGGTCACGGTGAGGTTGTCGATCTGCTTGCCGTGGAAGTAGCTGCGCGAGTGCACGACCTTGCCCTCGGCGCTGCCCGGCACCGGCGTGGTGTAGACCTCGCCGGCCGGCAGGAAGGCCGCAAGCGACGGCCCACCGGCCTTCTGGTCGGCCTCGGAGATGATGCCGTCGCTGACCAGCACCCGCCGACCCTTCACGCGCAACTTCAGGTCGGTGCCGTTGGGGTTGGTGATGTGGATCTCGTCGCCGCCGGCGATCGTCGCCTTGATCTGTTCGCCGCGCGTCTGCAACTGGCTGTAGTCGATGTTGACGCCATTCCAGAACGAACGCGCCAGATCTTCCTCGGACATGCCGAAGCGCTTGGCGCGCCAGGACGTCGGGTACATCTCGTTGCCGACCTCGACCGTGCGCACGTTGTTCGAGCGCCACGCCTTGGCGACCGGCTCGTCGGCCTTGGCGCGGGCCGCCATGCGCTTGGGATCGGCGCCTTCGAACAGGTTCTCGTTGGTCATGTTGCCCAGGCTGATCACCACGTCGACGATGCCGGCCAGCTTCATCGCCAGCGCGTTGGTCTGCGTGTCGTACTGCTCGGGCACGTCGAACAGCAGCCGCCTGGACATGCGATCGCTGCTGTAAGCGACCATCGGGAAGGCGCCGACCTTGCGCACGTTGACCGCGATGTCCTCGAGCAGTTGGGCGTCGTGCTGGCGGCCGTAGATCAACACGATCTCGCCCTCCTTGACCGCCGCGCTCTGCGTCACCAGGCGCTGGGCGAGTTGCTCCAGGTCGGTCATCGGCGCCGTGGTTTCAGTCATCACCGGCGCAGCAGCGGGTTCCGTTGCGGCGGCAGTGGTCGCTGGCGCTTCCGTGGCGTTCTCATCGGATGTCGTCGAGGGTTGGCAGCCCGCCAACGCGGTGAATACGGCGGCGGCGAGCAAAGTAACCAGGATTTGGCGATTCATGACGGGCCCTCGGAGCCCAGTCATCATCCGGGCTGCGGGGGCCAACGGCATGGCCCATAAGCAACGGTCACACGCCTGTTCAGGCGGTCCGCGAGTCTCCATGAAGCAGCCAGCGTCCCGCGCCCTGCCCCAGGAACGATGCCGCCAGGCAGACGACCAGCAGCGCTCCCCAGCCCAGGGCCTGTCCTGAGAGATCGGGCAGCAGCTCGGCGAACGCAGGCGCCCAGCTCGCGCCGTAGATCCCCACGGCGCCAGCGGCTATCGCCGCCAGCAGCAGGCCGAGGATCCGCAGCATCCAGCGCTCGACGCGTTCGCCCAGCGCCTGCACGGAGGCGACGTGACCAACGATCTGCGTGGCCAGGTCCATCGGCAGCGGCTCCATCGCCGGCGTGCGCAGCGCACGTGCGATCAGCCGGTACTCGGCGACCGCGCGCTCGACGGGGTCCTGTCCGGCAGGCGCCAGCGGCTGGCCGCGCCGCTCCTCTTCGCGGGCACGTTCCTGCGCCAGCCATTCGAGTGCTTCGCGTTCGAAGCGGTCGTGATCGTGGGGCTTGCGAGTGTTCATACGATGACTCCCATCCGGGCCTGCAGGCGCTCGCGCAGGCGCGCCCGGGTCCGGAACAGATGGCTCTTGATCGTACCTTCGGCGAGACCGGTGATTCGGGCGATCTCGACGATGGGGACCTCATCCAGGTGATACAGCGTCAGCAGAGTGCGCTGCATCGGCGGCAGCGCCTCGATTTCCTCGTGCAGGCCGGCCGCGATCTCGGCATCGGCGCAGGCCGCTTCCAGGTCGAAGCCGTCGCTGACGTGGTCGAGCAGCGACAACCCGTCCTCGTCGTCGCCGACCGGTGGATCGACAATCGCGATGCGGCGCTTTTCCAGGTGGCGCTTGGCGACGGAGTACGCCACCTGGCCGATCCACGACTTCAGCGCGCTCTCGCCGCGGTACTGGTGCAGGCACTGGTGCACGCGCAGGAACGCCTCCTGGCACAGCTCGCGGGTGTCCTCGGGCTGGCGGACCATGCGCTGGATGATGTGCCAGCACAGGCCCTGGTATTCGCGCACCAGCCGCTCGAACGCGCCCGGAGTATTGGCCAGCACGGCCTCCACCAGCTTGCGGTCGTCTTCGTGGGCGGGCGCAGCGTCGGTCATCGATTCACGCTCGTACGGACGGGCAGCGGCATCTCCATGCGGTGCTTCTGCCGACCGCTGCATTGTCCTGGCTTCTGCTTCCATACATGGGTGAACCGGGTTCCCTCGGCCGATCCGGCCGGCAATACCTTCTTGGATACGGCCTGGACGCCCTCGGTTGCACCCGCCGACGGACGGCAGCCCGGCGAGCTTTCGCCACCTGTGCAACCGGCCCGCCGCTGGCCGTATCTACTGCCTCGAGACCCCCAATTCGACCACTGACCCACTTCGACCACGCCCAACCGAGAGCCGGCCATGAACTACGAGATCTTCATCCCGATCACCCTGTTCCTGTGCATCACCTATGCCATCAAGGCCGTGGTCGATGCCCGCACACGCGCCAAGGTCATCGCCAGCAACGGTTCCGAGGAGCTGGTCAGGACGATGGTGCAGGCCGAGGCGCTGCAGCGGCGTCATGCCTCGCTGCGCTGGGGCATCCTGCTGCTGGCGATGGCGTTGGGCTTCGTGCTGATCGAAGCGTTCGGCTGGCGCGAAGTCACGCCCGGCGTGATCGGCGTGCTGCTCGGCGTCACCGGCCTGGGCAACCTGCTGTCGTACGTGGCCGCGCGCAAGCTCGGCTGATCGGTCCCCTTGAACAGAACGGGCGAGGCCAAAGCCTCGCCCGTCTGCTTTTGGTCGATGACGTGGAGCGTTACTTGCGCTGGTCGGCGCTCTGGTCGCGTGCGCCGCGGAACTCCGACGAGGCGTCCCAGTTCGGCCAGCGGTTGGAGTCGGCCAGGTCGCGGCCGACTTTGTAGAGCAGTTGCAGGTCGCGAGCCATGCCGGTGAAGGTCCAATCCGCTTCCCACTGATCGGCCGGCTGGTGGTAGCGGTCGGCGACGTACTCGTCTTCCATCTTCTTGCCGGCCTCGAGGCCGCCGTCGACCAGGTCATTGCCCGAACCGAACGAAATCGCCGGCACGCCGCGCTTGGCGAACGGGAAGTGATCCGAGCGGAAGAAGTGGCCGGCTTCCGGCTTAGGATCGGTCACGTAGGCCAGGTTCCACTGCTTCTGGGCGGTGTCCACCAGTTGGTCGAGCAGTTCCTGCTTGGCGCTGCCGGACGTGGTGAAGTTGCGCGCCAGGCCGTGCGGATCGAGCGCATCCATGTTGATGTCGGCCACCGTCGTGGCGAGCGGGTACAGCGGCTTGGAGGCGTAGTACTCCGAACCCAGCAGGCCCTTCTCTTCCGCGGTGACGGCCAGGAACACCACCGAACGCTGCGGCTTGGGGGCCTTGGCGTAGGCGCGGCCTAGCTCGATCAGCGCGGCGGTGCCGGTGGCGTTGTCGACGGCGCCGTTGTAGATGCGGTCGCCCTTGGCGTCGGGCTGGCCGACGCCGAGGTGATCCCAGTGCGCGCTGTAGATGACGGTCTCGTCCGGACGCTTGCTGCCGTCGATGCGGCCGACGATGTTGTGCGAGGTGATGATCTGGCGATCGACGTCGTACTTGGCGGTGAGCCTCGCGCCCTTCAGCTCGACCGGCTTGAACTCACGCGTTTGCGCCTGCTTCTTCAGTGCGTCGAAATCCAGCCCGGCGCTCTTGAACAGCTCGACGGCGAAATCGCGCTGGATCCAGCCTTCCATCTTCGGGTGCACCGAAGAAGGCGCGTCGCGCACCACGTCGAACATGGTGTTGGTGTTGGAGTTCTTCACCGTCGCCCAGCCGTACGAGGCCGGCGCGGTCTCGTGCACGATCAGCAGGCCCAGCGCGCCCTGGCGCGCGGCTTCCTCGTACTTGTAGGTCCAGCGGCCGTAGTAGGTCATGGCCTTGCCGCCGAAGTCGCCCTGGCCCGATTCGAAATCCGGGTCGTTGATCAGCACGACGACGATCTTGCCCTTGACGTCCATGCCCTTGAAATCGTCCCAGTTGCGCTCGGGCGCCTTCACGCCGTATCCGGCGAAGACGATCGGGGCGTTGCTGAAGTCGATCGTGGTCGAGCCGTCCTGCGCAGCGCGCACGGCGATCTGCTCGCCCTGCGTCAGCGCCTGCGACTTGCCGCCGACCTTCACCGACACCTGCGGCGTGCCCTTGATCTCGGCGCGTGCCAGCGGCACCGCCTGGGTCCAGGCGCGCTTGCCGTCGGTCATGTCGCCGCCCGGCTGCAGGCCGGCCTGCTTCATCTGTTCGACAACGTAGTCGACGGTCTTGGTTTCGCCTGCCGTCGCGGGGCCTCGGCCTTCGAACTCGTCGGAGGCCAGGGTCTTCACGTCGTTGGACAGGCGTTGAGGATCAAATAAGGGGGCGATGGACTTGGCCGCGGCAGCGGGCTGGGTGGCCAGCGCGATGGAGAGCGCCAGCAGGGAGACGGCGGGAAACTTCATGAATAATGAGGAACGCCTGGTGGAATCCGCCGATATTAGGCAGGGCGCGGCCCCGCATCTACATGACCAAAGTCCCGGGTCCTGTGACGACCGGTCGGGAAAGACGATGGCCCGGCGTCCGCCCCTCCGTCCCCCATGCCCCATGGGGGCGGCCGGGGCACTACGTTGAACGCGGCGAGACTGCTGCGTAACTGGCTGATCCTCATCCCGGTCCTGCTGGTGCTGGCGGTCGGGCTCTACGCGGCCGCCGGCTTCTGGCTGGTGCCCCGGCTGATCCGCTCCCAAGCCACCGATTACGTCAGCACCGAGCTGCACAAATCGCTGAGCCTGGGGGATATCCGGTTCAACCCGTTCACGTTCGAACTCGACATGCGCGACATCGCCATTGCCGATCAGGCCCGCCGGTCGGGCCGGCGGCCGGTCGTCGCGTTGCGCCGCCTGTACCTCGACTTCCAGGCCTCCTCGCTGTGGCGGCGCGCCTACACCTTCCGCCAGGTCGAGCTGGAAGCCCCCTACGCGGACACCATCATCCGCCCGGACGGTTCGCTCAATCTGGCCGACCTGCTGCCCAAGCCGGAGCAGCCCGACGAGCCGCTGCCGCATGTCTGGATCGAGGACCTGTCCGTCCACCGCGGCCACATCGACTTCGCCGACCGCAGCCGCAGGCGCCCACTGATCAAGGTTCTGTCGCCGATCGAATTCCGGTTGAAGGACTTTCACACCACACCGGCGGGCGGGGGCTTCCGCCTGGCGGCCGCGAGCGAGGAAGGCGAGCGCTTCGTGTGGGCAGGGCAGCTCTCGCTACGGCCGCTGGCATCAGACGGCCGCCTGCGCATCTCGGCCCTGAAAGCGCGCAGCGTGTACGAATTCATCGGCGACGAGCTGCCATTCCAGCTGACCCAGGGCCGTTTCGACCTGGGCGGCCAGTATCGCTTCTCGGTGGTGCCCAAGTCCGGCATGCGCCTGGACGCGACGCTTCCGGACATCAGCGCCACCGGACTGGGCTTGCGCGCGCGTGGCGTCGATGACGATTGGGTGTCGGTGCCCAAGGCGACGCTCGCCAATACGCGCGTGTCGTTGCAGGAGAGCCGCATCACCATCGATACCTTGCGCGTCAGCGGCCTGAAGGCGACCTTGTGGCGCGAGGCCGATGGCTCGCTCAACATCGAACGCCTGCTGGAAGACACCGATGCTTCCGCAGCGCCTGCGTCCGCAAGCGCTTCCGCCGACGACTGGAAGTTCGCTTTGGGGCGACTGGAGCTGGATCAGGCCGATGTATCGCTGGAAGACCGCACGGTCACGCCGGCCACTCCGTTCCATCTGGCGCCGCTGGCGCTGACCGCGTCCGGCCTGAGCCTGGCCCTGGACAAGCCCGTGCCGATCACCGTGCATGCCACGGTCAACGGCAAGGCGCCGTTGACGATCGAAGGCGAGGTCGTGCCGCAGACGGCCGCGGCGAAGCTTCGGGTCGACGTGTCGAAACTGCCGCTGTTGGACGTGAAACCCTATCTGCCGGACTACCCTGCGCTGGAACTGAAATCCGGTATCGCCGCGGCCGAGGGCGAATTGACGCTGGAACCCGAGGACGCCCCAGGTCCCGACATCCGCTTTGTCGGTGAAGCCAACGTCACTGCGTTCGAGCTGATCGAAGCCGCCAGCAAGCGGCCCTTCGTGTCCTGGGATCGTCTCGACGCGCTCGACCTTGACTACACCACCGGTCCGGATGCGCTGACCGTGCGGACGGTCCGGATCGCGCGACCGTTCGCCCGCGTGATCGTTGCACCGGATCGCAGCGTCAACCTGATCACGTTGTTCGGCGATTCCGAAACCGCTGCCGGTGGCGCGACTGGGAAATCCATTGCCACGAAGTCGACACCGACACGATCCAGGTTGCTGCGTCCGGACGCCGCGCGGCCCGCGCCGAAAGCCGCCAGCAGCGAACCGACGATGCCGATCACCATCGGCAAGCTGGTGCTCGCCTCCGGGACGATGAGCTTCGCCGACTACTCGATCCAGCCCAACTTCCAGGCCCGCATCGAGGCGTTGCGCGGCAGCATCACCGGCCTCTCCATCGGCGGTCCGCGCCTGGCGAAGATCGACCTGGCAGGACACGTCATCAACCGGTACTCGCCCGTGCGCATCACCGGCGAAACCAATCTGCTGGAGTACGACCAGCACACCGACATCGGCATGGAGTTCCGCAACATCGAACTGCCGATATTCAATCCCTACTCGGACCGCTATGCCGGCTATGCAATCGCCAAGGGCAAGCTGACCACGAAGCTGCACTACCGGATCGACGACCGCAAGCTCGCCGCCGATCACCACATCGTCGTCGATCAGTTGCAGTGGGGCGAGGCGACCGACAGCAAGGAGAAGGTGTCGCTGCCGATCCGGCTGGCGACTTCGCTGCTCAAGGACCGCAATGGCGTGATCAACCTCGACCTGCCGGTGACGGGCACGCTGGACGATCCCAAGTTCCGCCTCTGGCCGGTGATCTGGCAGATCATCAAGAACCTGGTGGTGAAGATCGTCACCGCTCCGTTCGACTTCATCGGCTCGCTGTTCAAGGGCGCCGAACAGGCCCAGTTCGTCGAGTTCGCACCGGGCTCGGCCGAACTGCCCGAAGGCGCGAAGAGCGCGCTGGCCTCGCTCGCACAGGGATTGGCGGATCGACCGGCGCTGCAGCTCGACGTTCCCGCTGGCCCGGGCATTGAAGCCGATGCCGCGGCGCTGACCGAACAGCGCATGCTGGCGGCGCTGGCCAGCATCGACAGCAGGAAGGGGCCGAAGTACGCGGAACTGGATCGCGGCGACAAGATCGATGTTCTGGAAGACCTGTACCGGCAGGATTTCGGCAACCGGCCGCGGCCGCCCGATGCGGCGGCGTCCGAGGAGGACACGACCCGCAAGGAACGCCGGGCCTCGCGCAAGGACAGCGAGATCGAATGGCTGGAGGAGCAACTCAGGCCGCGCTACCGCGTCGCGCAGGACGAGCTGGTGAAGCTTGGCCAGGCGCGCGCGACGGCCGTGCAGGAGGCACTGCTGGCGGGCGGTGCGATCGATCCGGCGCGCGTATTCCTCGCCGCCAACCTGCAGGTCGAAGGCAAGGACGACAAGGTGCGGATGAAGCTCTCGTTGGAATGATCCAGCGCGAGCCGTTGTCCGAGCGGTTGGGCTTTCCTCGTCCTGAACGGATGCATCGACTGGATACACCACCGCCTGTCCTTCGACTTCGGCGCAAGCGCTACGCTCAGGACGAACGCTCCTTCTTCGTTCTCCCACACCGCATGGAACCCAGTGTTTCCCCAAGCCGGCTGGTGAGGTGGATGCATCTGGCGCACACTGGCCACCCCCGCGCGAGTGGCGGCGCTTTCGCCCACTCCACTCCCCGAATCCGGCGCCGCTATTTCCTGCGATCCCGCGCCGCTCATCACCGCCGGAACGCACATCACGTCATGGACGCCGCCACCGCACGCCACACCCTGCAAACCGCATCGCTATGGCGCGATCGCGCGCTCGTGCTGATCGGCATCGTGCTGTCGGCGTTCAACCTGCGCACGGCAGTAACCTCGCTGACGCCGCTGCTCGACAGTCTCGGGCAGACACTGGGCTTTGGTTCGACCATGACCGGCGTGCTCGGCATGGTGCCCACCGCCGCCTTTGCGGTATTTGGCGTCGCCACGCCTGGCATCGCCCATCGCATCGGCCTGGAACGCACGGCGCTGCTGGCGATGCTGCTGGCCACCGCGGGATTGCTGGCGCGCGCCTTTGTCGGCGACACGTGGATGCTGTTGCTGACCTCGGCGGTGGCGCTGTCGGGCATGGGCATGGGCAACGTGGTCTTGCCTCCATTGGTGAAGCGCTACTTCGCCGATCGCGTCGGCACGGTCAGCACGCTCTACATCACCGTGCTGCAACTGGGCACGATCCTGCCGGCGCTGCTGGCGGTGCCGCTGGCGCAGAGCGCCGGCTGGCGCGTGTCGCTCGGCGCGTGGTCGCTGATCGCCGCCGCCGCGGTGCTTCCGTGGATCGCGGTGCTGTGGATGGAGCAGTTCGGCCACTCACGCCAGGCGCATGCGCTGGCCCGGACGCATGACCGCGCCGTCGCCGCCGGCGACGAGGCACCCGAGCTGGCCGAGCCCACCGCGGCGGGCCGCGTGTGGCGTTCGCCGATCGCGTGGGGCCTGGCGCTGATGTTCGGCATGACCTCGCTGATCACCTACTCGATGTTCACGTGGTTGCCGAAGCTGCTGGTCGAAGCCGGCGCCAGTCCGGCCTTGGGCGGCAGCATGGTCGCGCTGTTCTCGACGCTGGGCTTGATCAGCGCATTGGTCCTGCCTTCGGTGGCGGTGCGCATCGCCAATCCGTATCCGATCGTCATCGCCTGCACGGTGGCCTATGTCGCCGCGTTCGCCGGCCTGCTGCTGGCGCCGATGGCGGCGCCGATGCTGTGGGTGGCGCTGCTCGGTCTGGGGCCGAGCTCGTTCCCGTTGTCGCTGACGCTGATCAACCTGCGCACGCGCACGCCGGCCGGCTCGGCACGGCTGTCGGGCTTCATGCAGGGCCTGGGCTACAGCCTGAGCTGCCTGGGGCCGGTGCTGTTCGGCTGGCTGCACGACATGTCACACGGCTGGACCTGGCCCTTCGCCTTCCTCGGCCTGTGTCTGCTGGTGTTGCTGCTGGGCGGGTGGCTGGCGTGTCGACCGCGCATGCTCGAAGACACCTGGTAGCGGTCAGCCCTCGCCATCGATGGGATACACCGCCGCGATCGGACAGGCGAAGCGGCTGGCGCGTGAGGTGATCTGGCGACCGCGCTCGAAGGGCGCATCGTTGATCGCCACCACCTGGTCGCCGGCATTGCCGCACACCACTCCGATGCCCATGCCAGAACGCAGCTCGATCTGCTGCGACCCGGCCAGGTCTGGGCAGGCAGAGGACAGCTCGACGCGATAGAAACGGTTGCCGCCGGCACGCTTGGGCGACATCTCCACGATCAGTCCCTTGCTGTCCTCGGCCCAGGAGCGCATCCAGCGCGGGTTGAGGCAGTACGACGCCGACGCGGTGAACCCGTGCTGCTTTTCGGCGTGCACCTGCACGGCATCGAGGGTGTTCACGCCCTGGTCGTCCCGAGCGCCGGCACGCGCAAGTTGCGCGTAAGTGCGCGCATCGATCGGCGTAACCGCTGCGACCGCACAGCGCTGTCCGCCCGCTTCAACGAACTCCGGACTCAAACCGCACACCCAGCCTTCGCGCGCCAGCAAGCTGGCCTGGCCGCCGTTGACGGCGTCGGGACAGCTTTGCGCCAAGTCGACGCGGAATTTCGTTCCATCGATGAGCGCGATGGCGAGCGTCTGCGGCGAAGCCTGCCGCGCCTCCTGCATCTGGCGCGCATCGAGGCAGTGGGCGGCGGGAGCCGGCGAACGGGCATCGGCATGGGAACCGACTGTGGCAACGCCCAAAAGGGCAAACACGGCGATGGTGCGCATCCTTGCTCCTTGCTCCATTGGATTCGAACGGCCGGAGTCTAGGGCAGGATCGGGACATCCTGCATCACCACACCACCCCGGACATGCGGGCTCGACACTGCCGTCGGCTCCGCGCGGGCATAAAAAAAGCCCGGCCGAAGCCGGGCTTTTCGTTCACTACGCCGAAGCGTGGTGATGATTACAGCGGCTGCACCGCATCGGCCTGCAGGCCCTTCTGGCCCTGGACGACGGTGAAGCTGACCTTCTGGCCTTCCTGGAGGCTCTTGAAGCCCGAGCCCTGGATCGAACGGAAGTGGACGAACACGTCCTCGCCATTCTCACGGCTGATGAAGCCGAAGCCCTTAGCGTCGTTGAACCACTTGACGGTGCCATTCTCACGGTTGGACATAATTTGCTCCTTGAAACATAGATTAAAGACCGCTTTCGCGGCATGACGCTGGTTGCAAGGAGAAAACGAGGTGCAACGATGAGTGAAACAAAATCTACATCGGGTCACGAACCACGGTGACCCTTGACTAACTCAGCCCGGCCACGTTAGTCGCAATCGTCCAGAAACGCAACGCTGGCGGGTTGGAACGTTCAGCCTGCCCCCCCGAGGAACCCGCCCATGCCCCCCGCGAAAACCCCATGACAGTCTATGTCGACGATGCGGTCCACCTCTGGCGCGGCCGGCGCTGGGCGCACCTGATGGCCGACACGCTGGAGGAGCTGCACGCCATGGCCGCCCGGCTGGAGATCCCCCGCCGGTCGTTCCAGGACAAGACCAGCGGCGCCCATTACGACGTCCCATCCGAGTTGCGCGAGCGCGCGATCGAACTCGGGGCCGTGGCGATTTCACGCCACCGTGATCGTGAACAGGTGCGGGCGGTGATCGGTATCGCCAAGCTGCAGGGGCGCGGCGAGCACTCCTGAATAGGGGGCGGATGGGCGATCCGAGCCGGTCCGCCTTATCCTGTGCACCTGATCTGGCCGCCGCGCCGCCCTCCTACCGACCTGCCATGACCGAAACGCCTCCCGACCACCTCTCCAATGATCCTCGCAGCCCGTTCTATGACGAGTCCGTCCTCGAGCGCGGCATCGGCATCCGCTTCAACGGCGTGGAGCGCACCAATGTCGAGGAGTACTGCATCAGCGAGGGCTGGGTGCGCCTGCCAGTGGGCAAGTCGCTCGACCGCCGCGGCAACCCGATGACCACCAAGCTCAGGGGCGTGGTCGAGGCCTGGTTCCTCACCTGAGGCCGGCCGGCGAAACCATGGCTGTACGGCGGGGGCGCGTCCGGTGACGTAGCGCCGCGCCGGGCGGAGAATAGTCCTGAACCAAACCGGCATCGGCCGGCATTGACAGGTACTTGGAGTCCGCCATGAACCTGCGTTCCACCCTCATCGCCCTCGCGCTGGTCCTGACCGGCGCGACCGTGGCCACCGCGTCCGGCACTGCTTCTGCCCGCATCCGCACCGTCACCGGCCCCGACGCGCCACGCGCCCTGCCCGAGCAGGGGCCGGTCAGCGTGACCTGGGATGATCCGGCCAACTTCACCGAGATCCGCTACAGCCTCAACAAGTTCGAGTCGCGCCGTGGCGACTGGGTCGAACAGTTGGCCCAGCACCTGCGCGAACGCGCTGAAAAACGGCTCCCCCCGGGGGAGCAGTTGCTGGTGAACATCACCGACATCGACCGTGCTGGCGCCTATGAGCCCTGGCGCGGCGTGCAGTTCTACGACACGCGTTTCATCCTCGACATCTACCCGCCGCGGATGACGTTCAACTACCGCCGAATCGGCGCCGGCGGCGATGTCCTCGCCGAAGGCGAGCGCGAAATCAGGGACATGGGCTACCTGATGACGGCCAACCCCTACTTCAACAGCGACACACTGCGCTATGAGAAGGCGATGATCGACCGCTGGATCTCGCAGGAGCTACCAAGACCTGGGACCTGAGCCGCAACGCTCAGGCCTTCAACCGCCAGCCCGTGCGGAAGATCCAGTACACCGCGGCCAGGCATAGACCGAGGAAACCCAGGATCGCCGACGTGCTGACAACGACATTGACGTCGGCAATGCCGTAGAAGCTCCAGCGAAAACCGCTGATCAGGTACACGACCGGGTTGAACAACGCGATCTTCTGCCACAGCGGCGGCAGCATGTTGATCGAGTAGAACGCGCCGCCCAGGAAGGTCAGCGGCGTGACCACCATCAGTGGGATCAGCTGCAGGCGCTGGAAGCTGTCGGCCCACAGCCCGATGATGAAACCGAACAGGCTGAAGGTCAGCGCCGTCAGCAGCAGGAAGCAGACCATCCAGAACGGGTGCGCGATCTCGTAGTCGACGAAGAAGCGCGCGGTGACCAGGATCAGCGTGCCCAGCATCAGCGACTTGGTCGCCGCGGCACCGACATAGCCCACCACGATCTCGAACGCCGACACCGGCGCCGACAGCAGCTCATAGATGGTGCCCGACCATTTGGGCAGGTAGATGCCGAACGAGGCGTTGGAGATGCTCTCGCTCAGCAGCGACAGCATGATCAGGCCGGGAATGATGAAGGCGCCGTAGCCCACGCCGTCGACCTCGCCCATGCGCGCGCCGATCGCGGCGCCGAACACGATGAAGTACAGCGACGTCGACAGCACCGGCGAGACGATGCTCTCCATCAGCGTGCGGAAGGTGCGGGCCATCTCGAAACGGTAGATCGCGCGGATCGCATGAACGTTCATGCCCTCGCCTCCCTGCCGTGGCGCACGAGATTTACGAAGATCTCCTCCAGCGAACTCTCGGTGGAATGCAGGTCCTTGAAGTCGATGCCGTGCTCGTGCAGGCGCCGCAGCAGTGCGGCGATGCCGGTCTCCTGCGCCTGCACGTCGAACGTGTAGACCAGTGCCTGGCCGTCCTCGGTCAGCTCCAGCGGGTACGACGCCAACGCCTCCGGGATGCGATCCAGTGGCGTCTGCAGATGCAGGGTCAGCTGCTTCTTGCCCAGCTTGCGCATCAGCGTGGCCTTGTCCTCGACCAGCACGAGTTCGCCCTTGTTGATCACGCCGATGCGGTCGGCCATTTCCTCGGCCTCCTCGATGTAGTGCGTGGTCAGGATGATGGTCGTGCCGTTGGCCCGCAGGCGGCGCACCATCTGCCACATGTCGTGGCGCAGTTCGACGTCGACGCCGGCGGTGGGCTCATCCAGGAACAGTATCTGCGGCTCGTGCGCCAGTGCCTTGGCGATCAGCACGCGCCGCTTCATGCCGCCCGACAGCGTCATGATCTTGCTGTCCTTCTTGTCCCACAGCGACAGGTCGCGCAGCACCCGCTCCAGGTGCGCCGGGTCGGGCGACTTGCCGAACAGGCCGCGGCTGAACTTCACCGTCGCCCACACGGTTTCGAAGGCGTCCGTGGACAACTCCTGCGGCACCAGCCCGATCTTGGAACGCGCCGCGCGGAATTCGCTGACAATGTCGTGGCCGTCGGCCTGCACGCTGCCGCTGCTGGCGTTGACAATGCCGCAGACGATGCTGATCAGCGTGGTCTTGCCTGCGCCGTTGGGCCCCAGCAGCGCGAATATCTCGCCGCGCCGGATCTGCAGATCGACGCCCTTGAGCGCCTGGAATCCCGAAGCGTAGGTCTTGGTGAGATCGCGGATGTCTATGACGGGCGTGTCGATGGCCGGCGGCATGCCGCGTTCCTTTGGCAACGATGACTGCACGCCATCGTAGCGGAGTGCGTCACTGTCGAGCGTTTGATCGTCCACGGCGTGCTCCACGTGCCTGCGATCAGCCCATGCTGCCCAGCCGACGCGCCCTGTCTGACGCGTCGGCCCGTGTCAGCCGCGCCAGCAAAGCGCGCATGCCCGGCACGATCACCAGCGCCGCCGGCAACGCGACCGCGAACGCCACCGGCCACTGCTGCAACCACACCCGCAGCAGACCGGGCTCCGCGCCGTGATTCAACAGGGTCATCGCGAAACTGATGACGCCCGACATCGCGGTCACCATCAGCGGCGTGAATGCGAGCTGCGCTTGCCTGGGAGTCAGCATGGCGACATGGGAGAAGTGGGGGAGTCGACAGGTTAGGACGCGCGCCGGCGAACGATAAGCCGCCCGATCAGGGAAGAATCATCCCGTCAGCGGGCGAATCATTGGCTCCTGCCACGACGTGGCGACATGCCCGCGCCTTGCCGGCACAATGCGGACGCCCCCCCGTCGAGAGATCCGATGAAATTCCTGCTGATGGTCTACACCGATCCGGCGCTGCTGGAGGCGCTGCCCGAAGGCGAATTCGAATCGATGATGCGCGGCTGCCTGCAGCACGCCGACGACATGCAGGCCAGCGGCAAGCTGCTCGACTTCCAGCAGCTGGAATTGCCTTCAACGGCACGCTCGGTGCGCACGCGCAGCGGCAAGGTGGCCATCACCGACGGCCCGTTCGCCGAGGCCAAGGAAGTTTTCGCCGGCTTCAACCTGATCGAGGCCGAGGACATGGACGAAGCCGTGCGCATCGCACAGGAATTCCCGTGGACGCAGACCGGCTCGATCGAGGTACGGCCGGTGCGGGATATCGGGGAAGTGCGCAGGCGCGTTGGGGCGTAAGGCGTTTTCTTCACCCGGAGCCCGCTCCCTTGAGAGTCCTTCTCCCGCTTGCGGGAGAAGGTGCCCGAAGGGCGGATGAGGGCGGCTTTTCGCGGGAGCGCCTGCTGGACCAGGCCAGCCGGCCGCTAGCAACAGCAGATGGATCCCGGCGCTCGCCGGGATGACGGCTTCAGGCTGTCCGGCTTGCTGCGCGCCCCGGCTTACTGCGCGCCTCCGCGTACGACCGTGCCCTGCTTCATCACCAGCACAGGCTTCTCGGTCGCTCGGATGTTCTCCAGCACGTTGCCCGGCACGGCGACGATGTCGGCAAACTTGCCCGCTTCGAGCGTACCGGTCTCGCCGTCCACGCCAAGCAGCTTCGCCGACCCCTGGCTGCTGGTCATCAGCGCCGCGGCCGGGCTCATGCCCAGATCGACCATGTCGCCGAACTCCTGGGCGTTCAGACCGTGCGGATACACCGCGGCATCGGTGCCCAGCGCGATCGGAACGCCGATGCGCAGCGCCTCCTTGAACATCTTCGTGTGCGCGGCACCGGCGGCACGGGCCTTCTCGCCGATCTTGGGCGGATAGGTGTTGGCCTTGTCGACCACCCAGACCTGGGTCATGCGCGTCGGCACCAGATAGGTGCCCTTCTTCTTCATCAGCTGCAGCGTCTGCGTGGTCAGGAAGCTGCCGTGCTCGATCGAATCCACGCCGGCCTCGACCGCCTGCCGGGCGGCCACGTCGCCGTGGCTGTGCGCGGCGACCTTGCGGCCCCAGGTGTGCGCCTCGGTGATGATCGCCGACAGCTCGGCGGGCGTCAGCTGCGGCACATCGACCGGATCGGCTTCGGACAGCACGCCGCCCGATGCGCAGATCTTGATGACGTCGGCGCCGAACTTCATCTGCTCGCGCACCGCCAGCTTGCATTCGTCGGGGCTGTTGCAGACGCCTTCCAGCGTGCCGGCCGGCTTGACCCGGTCGGGTGGGAACGGCGAGCTGTCGCAGTGTCCACCGGTCGAGCCGATGGCGTGGCCGGCGACGAGCAGTCGCGGGCCTTCGGCCAGGCCGCCGTTGATGGCATTGCGCAGGGCCACGTCGACGAAGTCCGGCGCGCCGACCTCGCGCGCCGTGGTGACGCCGGCCTGCAGCGTCGCCTTGGCGTTGCGGCCCGCATGGAACGACTGCTCCACGGGGAAGCGCAGCATGTTGTCGTAGAAACCCTGCGCCCAGTTGTCGTCGTGGTCGGAGGCGATGTGGGTGTGGGCGTCGATGAAACCGGGCAGCAGGGTGGCGTCGCCCAGGTCGATCACCTGCGCATCGGCCGGTACCGGAGCCGCCGAGCCGACACCGACGATGCGGTTGCCCTGCACCACCAGCAGGCCCGGCGACTCCAGGCGTCCGCTGCGGCCATCGAACAGGTGCGCCGCCTTCAACACCTTCGCCGGGCTCGCGGCGGCTGGCGGCGGCGCCTGCTGGGCCTGGCTGGCGATGGCGGACAACAGGCCCACGGACAGGCCCGTCAGGGCCACCACTGCACGAAGCTTCATCCCCTTCCCCCTGGTGATATGTCCGGCGAGTGTAGGACATGGGGCCGGGCGCGCTCTGCATCGTTCGTCATGCCCGCCGATGTGCCCAGTCTCGGTCCTTGCGACGGCGTCGCCTGACACTGGCGCCCTCCTCGTCAGGGAGATTGCCGGGGCGACGCGCGGTCTGGGCCCGTCGCGCCGCCCCGGTCCTTGCGAGCGCCAGAAAGCGCTTTCCTAAAGGCGCGATGAAGGACGTCATCGCAGAACAGCGACGGCCGTCAATGTTTCCCCATCGCGATCGAGACAAAAGCCGGCGGCATCATAGGATCGCAGCGCCAAACCGAAAAACCTGGGGGATCCATGAAACGCCTGCTGTCCGCCGTCCTGATCGGCTTTGTTTTCCTGTCGCCCATGGCCTTCGCCAAGGGCCCCAAGCACCACGATCGTGACGACGACCACGGTTACAACGACGACCACGACGGCCATCCGCCCGGCAAGCACAAGGGCTGGCACAAGGATTACCGACGCGGCGTGGTGTACGTGGAGCGTCGCATCTACGTCGATGACTACCGCCATTACGACCTGGCCCCGCCGCCGCCCGGCCATCGCTGGGTGCGCAGCGACGATGGCCGATACGTCCTCATCGCGGTGGCGACCGGCATCATCGCCGACATCCTGCTGCACCACTGAGCGCAGACTCCGGCAGTCCAGACAGCCCCGCTCACGCGGGGCTGTCTTGTTTTTGGCACCGCTTGCAATGGCGCGGGCCAGATGGTTGCATCCATCGTCTCCATCAGGCATCGGGATACTTCCCAGCCATGGCCTACTCGTATTCGTTCATGAAGCCCCATCACCTGCCCTTGGCGGCGAAGGAGCTCGACGCTGCATCGGTATTGCCATTGCGCGCGAACGAAGCCATCGCAGCTCTCAACCAAGCGTTGCCGGGATTGCGTTGGACGTCCGGCACGGAAGCCACTGCCGAGCTCGACCAGGGCTGGGCGGAATTTCGATTGCATGACGACCCGGCGCAGGGCGCCTGGCTGTCCATGCGCTGTTCCCTGCGAACGGATTACTCGACGGCGGTGCAGGATCTGTGCGATCGCTTTCAGTGGGTGGCGTTCGATGAGGAACCCAGGCTGTTCCAGCCGCATCGGGCGCCTGAAATCCTCTGACCCGCTGTGGAATCCCGCCCACGGTTCCCAATAGGAAACGGCCCCGCTCACGCGCGGCCGTTTTTTCATGTTCGGTCCATCACTTCGTAACCACCAGCACGCCTTTCATGATGGACGAGTGGCCCGGGAACGAGCAGAAAAAGGTGTAGTCGCCGCCGGCCTTGAGCTTGCTGCCCGCGAATTTCGCCGTCGTCTTCGCGCCGCCACCGACAACGGGCGTGGCGGCGATGACGCGCGCGTCTGCCTTTTGCACATAACCCGCGGCGGCGCCGGCCTTCATGCCATCGGCGGCAACGGCGGCCACGTCCGGTGTCTTGCTGATTACGACGTTGTGCCCCATGACCTGCGCGGCGAGCTTGCCGGCATGCGTCAGCTCGATCGTGATGGTCGGGCATGCTGCCGACACCGTGATCGATTTCTGGTCGAACTGCATGCGGTCATCGCCCTGCAACTTGATCGTGCAGTTGGGCGCGGCATGGGCGAACGATGCGGCGCACATCAGTGTGACGGCGCTCAGGATGCTGCGGGTGTACTTCATCAATGATCTCCAAATCGGGATTGATAAAAAGCGGGAACGGTCAGGGTGTTGAAGCCGCACGGCGCACGGCTTCGATGAATTCCGGGTCGGGTCTGCTGCCCATCTGTTCGGTGCGAGCCAGGACGCGGCCATCGGCATCGAGCAGCACGAGCGCACTGGTGTGGTTGAACTCGCCATCGGCGAGGTGGCGGTAGCGGATGCCGAGCACGCCGGCCGCCGCGCGCACGTCGGCGACCGGCGGAGCGGCCAGTGTCCAGCGTTGCGTGTCCAGCTTGCGCTTGTCGACGACCGAGCGAAGCGCAGCAGGGTTGTCGCGCGCCGGGTCCATGCTGATCAGCACGATGCCGACACGCTTCTGCTGCGTCGGCGTCAGTTGTCGCTCAATCGCTTTTCCGGAATCGACGATCAGCGGGCAGATGTATTGGCACGAGGTATAGAACATCGACACGAGTTGCGGCTTGCCGCGGTTCTGCCGCCAGTCGGCGGTGCGGCCGTCCTGGTCGGTCAGGGGCAGTGGCAACTGGTAGACCGAATCGCTCGGCAACGGCGCCGGGGCTTTCAGGCCAACGCCGGGCGCGGCCGGCGTAGCCGCGGAAGCGGCGGAAGCGGCGAGCGCCGCGATGGTCAGGAGTTTCAGGACGACTGGTTTCATTTCGCGCTCCTGGCGCAACGGAAGCCAAGGTTGGCTGTGGCGTCGGCACCTTCGAGCGAGGACAGCATCGCCACGCGCATCAGCACCGCATAGTTCTCGCGGTCGTCCATCGACAGCGCGCCCGCGCCGCAGAATTTCGCCGTGTCGGCATCGCCCTGGTTGCGGTTGTCGCCCGACACCAGCAGCGCGGAATAATCTTCGGTCCACTCCCACACCAGGCCGTGCAGGTCCTGCACGCCGTATGCGTTCGGCGTCTGCAGTCCGGTCCTGGGCAGCGCCGTGTTCGACGGGCGCGAGTACCAGGCGAGGATGCGCTCGCGCCATGCCGGATCCTGGCGAGCATCCCGCCGCGTCTCGTCGGCCGCGGCGGCGTACTCCCACTGCGACCATGTCGGCAGGTGCGCGCCGATCGACTGGCAGTAGGCATCGGCGGCGAACCAGCTCACCCAGGTCACCGGTTGCTGCGGCAGCGCGGCCGGCCCCAACTCGGTGGCCGAGCGCCAGTGTGAGAGATAGCGCGACTCGGCGAACACGCTGGCGGCGCGATCGCGTCGCCATTGCGGATGCTTCGTCACGAACGCGAGGAACTGCGCGTTGGTCACCGGCTCGCGCATCAGCGCGAACGGCGCGATGCGCACGCCTGCCTTGGCATCCTCGTACTGCAGCGCGGAGCGGAACGTGCCGCCTGGCAGCCCGACGTAGCGGCTGGCCGTGACGCCGCCGGCAATGCCGGCGATCGGCAGCAAGACCATCAGCGTGGCGGCCAGGCGGCGCATCGGTCAGTGACCTTCCGACGCGTTGGCCGGCTTGGCTTGGCGGATCTGCGCGGCTTCCGCATTGGTCACCTTGCCGCCCGGGTTGCCCCAGCTGTTGAGCACGTAGGTGGCGATGTTGGCCACTTCGTCGTCGGTGAGCTGCGTCATCGGCGGCATCACCGAGTTGTAATCCTTGCCGTTGACGTTCACCGGCCCCTGCAGGCCATGGAGCATGACGCGCGGCACCGCCTTCGGGTCGGCCTTGATGTAACTCGAGCCCGCCAGCGGCGGGAACACGCCTTCAAGTCCCTCGCCGTTGGGCTGGTGACAGGTCGAGCAGGTGCCTGCGAACAAGGCCTGTCCCGCCTTGATCTGCTCCTCGACCGTCAACTCGCCCACCTTGGCCGATGCCGCGGCCGTGGCAACGGCCTTCATGTTGGGCTGGGCGCGGTCGCCCAGGTAAACGTAGTCGACTTCCTTGCCTGAGTAGATCGCCTTGTTGTCCGCGCCGTCGGCCTTGAGGATCGCCAGCGCCCCCTTGTTGAAGGCGCGGAAGATGCTGTGGTCGACCAGCACGTAGCTGCCGGGGACCTCGAGGCGGAAGTCCATCATTGCCGCGCCGCCTGACGGAATCAGCGTGGTCTGCACGTTCTCCTGGAAGCGGGTGCCACCCTCGAACCAGACCTTGTCGAAGATCTCGCCGATCACGTGGAAGCTCGACACCAGGTTGGGGCCACCGTTGCCAACAAACAGGCGCACGGTCTCGCCCGTCTTCGCCGTCAGCGCCTTGTCGCCGGTCAGCGCGCCCTCGCTGCCGTTGAACAGCACGTAGGTCGGGTGCTCCTCGATCGCCTTCTCCATGTCGAACGGCTGCAGGCCCTTCTCGCGATATTTGCCGGTCGTGTAGAAGTCGCCCTGCATCACGTAGTACTCGCGATCGACCGGCGGCAAGCCTTCCGGCGGTTCGACCAGGATCAGGCCGTACATGCCGTTGGCGACATGCATGCCCACCGGCGCGGTGGCGCAGTGATAGACGTACAGGCCTGCGTTGAGCGCCTTGAACGTGAAGCGGGAAGAATGTCCCGGCGCGGTGAAGCTCGATGCCGCGCCGCCACCGGGACCGGTGACGCCGTGCAGGTCGATGTTGTGGGGCATCTTCGACTCGGGCATGTTGCGCAGGTGGAATTCCACCGTGTCGCCCTGGCGCACGCGGATGAAGCTGCCGGGCACCGTGCCGCCGAAGGTCCAGAACGTATAGGTGACGCCCTCGGAGATCGGCATCTCCTTCTCGATCACGTCTAGCTTGACGATCACTTTTGCCGGCGCCTTGCGGCCGGTCGCCGGAGGCACCTGCGGCGGTTGCGTCAGCACCGCATCGACTGGCTGGCCCTGCGGTGGCCCGAAGTCGCCCTTGGCGGAGCCGCCGGTTTCGTCGCTTGCGGCGGCGGCTTTGTCTGTGGAAGTTTCGGCATCCCCGGCGTCTCGGCAGCCTGGCAGAGCCAGGGCGATGGCGACGGCGGTGGCGATGACTAGATTGCGGCTGGCACGTCGCATCGCATTACCCCTTCGGTTCTCGTTGTCCCGGCCGTCGTGGCCGGCTTGGGGCGTAGGGTGTTCCTACGGAACTTCCAACGGATTGACCGAGATCAAATGGCCATTTGGCCTGGGCAGGAACCTTCGGTGCGCTTGACGTGCGTCAAGCCGCTAGGCGAGCCACAGCCATACGGCGCCCAGTGGATGGTGGGCACGGGCGACGGTCGTCATGAAAGCAAACACGAGCAACGCAAGCACGTAGCAGGTGCGGCGCGTCTGCACCGTTTGTCCGCGCTTGAGCGCAAACGTGCCCAGCCCGACATACACCACCAGCAGCGACAGCTTCACCGCCAGCCAGCCGTTGGCGAACATCGCGCCGGGCAGGATCGTCAGCAGCATCAGCGCCGCGGTCAGCAGCACGGTGTCGATGGAATAGCTCAGGTAACGCAGCGGCGCGGCCATCGCCAGGCGCGGCTGGTTCAACTGCACCAGCAGGCCGCGCAACAGGAACAGGCTTCCGCTGGCGAGCACGGCCGCAACGTGGGCCCATTTGATCTGCGCGTAGAACTCGAGCATTCCCGTGTCACCTCAACCCGGCTTGCCGTCGGTGCGCGGGCTCAGATAGATCCAGCCCAGCCGCGCCACCCACGGCGTCAGTGCCAGCAGCCAGCCGAGCGCGGCGATCACATGCCAACGCATCGGATCGGGCGCCACCTCGGCGAACACGCGCAGCACCGCCACGACCTGGATCGCGATGAACGCGAACCAGGCCACGCCCGGCATCACCAGCGCGCGTCCCGAATGTCCTTGCGTCACACGGGTCACCATCGCCACCAGCACGCTGCCGAAGAATCCGATGAACAAGGCATGCGCCGGCGCGCGGCCGAGCACGAACACCCCGGTCAGCGAATAGGCGATGCTCTGCGTCGCGTACAGCGCGAAGGCCAGCGGCAACCACGCCATTCCCAGGAACAGCACCGTCAGCAGCGCCGGCTTGGGTCCTTGTGGCCACCAGCGCCACAACATGGTGCCGGTCAGCGCCAGCAAGGCGACGTCGACCATCCACAGCCACGCATAGGCATGCACCAGCTCCAGCGCGAGATGCGCCAGGCACAACGCCAGCGCGAGCGCGAGCACCCACAGCGGTTTCCACGGCTTGTAGCCCGGCACGACATTGCTGGCGAAGAACGGGAACATCCGATGCGCGACGGAAAGATAGACCGGCAGCAGCAAACCGTACCCGCCGATCTTCATGCTGGCGAAGGCCCACAACGGCGACGCGCCGAGTACGAACGCGGTCCACGCCAGCAATCCCGCCAGGCCCATGCACAGCGCCGCGAAGCAGGCGCGCGCGTGCCAGGTCGTGCCTTTCTCACGCCACAACAACGGCCCGATCGTGGCGATGACCGCGATCCATCCCGCCAGCGTCATCACCAGTCCCACGAAGATGCCGGCCTCCCAACCCATCGCGCCGAGCAGCGTCGCCAACTGCCCGCCGAACACGCCGATCCCGACCGGCAGGTAGCGCCATCGCTCCAGTTCGCGCAGCCCCATCCAGCGTGGAAACACGGTCAGCAGGAAGCCGAATATGAAACTGGCCAGCACCTGGTACTGCATCACGAACGCATGCAACCAGCCTGCGTATTGAGCCGGCTGCGGCATCGACAACGCCGGCCAACGCTGGCCGGCCAACCAGGCCGCCCACCAGGCCATCGCCAGCAACAGGTTGCTGGCACCGATGAAGAACAACAGCCGATGCGGTGCCTGTGCGAGAAGCCGGGGCGAGAGCGATGCGATCGACGGAGCGGGGAGCCTGTTCATGCCGGCAGTGTCCGGCCGGCGCGAGTTCGTTGCCTTGATCCAGGTCAGGCCGGGGACACGGGCAGGATACAAAGGGAAACCTCCGGCACAAGGCCGGAGGCTTCGGGGGCTCATCCTTGCGTGGGAGTGACGCTTCAGTGCTCGGGCGCCTTCACGCCGTCCAGTTCGGCTGCGGGCCGCGGCGCCACCCACAGCCGGAACACGAACCAGGCCATCGCGATCGCGCCGACGCTGAAGATCGTATCGCCCGGTACGCGCATCCAGATCAGCATGTCGACGATGGGCTGCTGCATGAACTCGGCGGAGCGCGCGTAGGCATAACCGTGCTCGATCGCCGCCAGCAGCTGCATCGTTCCCAGCGGCAGCAAGGTGAGCAGCGCCATCAGCGCCAGGCCGATATTGAGACACCAGAACGAAGTCTTCAGCGCGCGGGTGTCCCAATGCATCTGCCCGCGCAGGCCGCGCATGCAGAACAGCATCAGCGCGATTCCGAGCATGCCGTACACGCCGAACAAGGCAGTGTGGCCGTGCAATGGCGTCAGGTTCAGGCCCTGCATGAAGTACAGCGACAGCGGCGGGTTGATCAGGAAGCCGAACAGCCCCGCGCCCACCAGGTTCCAGAACGAGACCGCGAGGAAGAACAGGATCGGCCAGCGGTAACGGGCCATCCACGGCGTCGACTTGCCAAGCTTCCACGTGTGATGCGCCTCGAAGCCGATGTAGGCCAGCGGCACCACTTCCAGCGCGCTGAAGCTCGCGCCCAGGGCCACCACCGCCGTCGGCGTGCCGACGAAGTACAGGTGGTGCAGCGTGCCGAGCACCCCGCCGGACATGAACACGATCGTCGCGAACAGCACGGCGGTCGTAGCCGATTTCGCCTGCACCAGTCCGAGCTTGACGAAGATCAGCGCCATCACCGCGGTGGCGAACACCTCGAAGAATCCTTCCACCCACAGATGCACCAGCCACCAACGCCAGTACTCGACCTCGGAGATATGCGTGTGCTCGCCCCACATCAGCGCCGCGCCGAAGAAAAGGCCGATGCAGACGGTGGACAGGAACAACAGGCCCACGATCGCCTTGGTCTCGTTCTTCGGAGCGCGCAACACCGGCCACAACGCGCGACCGACCAGCGTGAGCCACAACAGCAGGCCGATGAAGAGGAACCACTGCCAGAAGCGCCCCATGTCGGCATATTCCCAGCCCTGGTGGCCGAACCAGAAGTTGTTGGCCAGGCCGAGCTTCTGCATCACTGCCAGCCACTGTCCGGCGAATGCGCCGACCACGATGACCAGCAGGCAGACGAACAGGAAATTGACGCCGAGCCTCTGGAACTTCGGTTCATGCCCCGACAATGCCGGCGCGATGTACAGGCCGGTGCCGAGCCACGCCACCGCGATCCACAGCACCGCCAGCTGGGTATGCCAGGTGCGGGTGATCGAGTACGGCAGCACGTTGGACAGCGCATAGCCGTAGGCCTGCTGGCCTTCAACCTGGTAATGCGCTGTGATCGCGCCGAGCAGAATCTGCGTCAGGAACAGCGCCAGCACGACCCAGAAGTACTTGGCGGTGGCGCGCATCGAGGGAGTGATGCGCAGCGAGGCCAGTGGATCGGAGGCCGGCAGCTTCACCGGGCTCTCGTTGTCGTGCGTTCGCGCGTGGTACCAGCCGAGCAACCCGATGCCCGCGATCAGGAACAGCGCGCTGAAGACCGACCACGTCCACAACGGCGCGGGCGGCGTGTTGCCGATCAGCGGCTCGCTGGGCCAGTTGTTGGTGTAGGTCACGCCTTTGTTGGCCGTGCCGTTCGCACCCGCCGCCGCATCGCCTTCCTCACGCGGTCGTTCGGTGCCCGCGGCCCACGACGTCCACCAGAAGAATGCGGTCAGCGCGCGCCGATGCTCGGCGTCGGGCACCGTGCCCTCCTTCATCGCATAGGCCTCGCGCAACTCCTGCGTGGCCGGGTCGTTGCCGAACAGGCTTTCGTAGTGGGCGGCGACGTTGGACATGGCCAGCGCGCGATCGTGGTCCACCACGATCTTTCGCGTGGCCTCATCGAAGGTATTGCGCCGCATCGATGCTTCCAGGCGGCCGCGCAGGGCGGCCTGCGTTTCCGGCGGAAGCGCCTGGTACGAGGCCATGCCGCCATCGGCCCGTGCCCAGATGTCGAGCACCGCGGTGGCTTCGCGATGCAGCCAGTCCGCGCTCCAGTCGGGGGCCACGTAGCCGCCGTGGCCCCAGATGGAGCCCAGCTGCATGCCGCCCATCGATTGCCACACCTGGCGGCCGCGTTCGATGTCGGCCCGTGTGTAGAGGGTTTTGCCTTCCTGCGTGACCACCGCATCGGGCATGGGGGGCGCGGCGCGGAATATCTCGCCGCCGGCCCATAGCAATATCGAGAATGAAACGATCAGCAGGGCGGCCAGGCCCAGCCAAAGCTTGCGGGTACTACCCATGGCGAGTCTCCTTTAGACCCGCTCATGTTCCGGCCGACGCCGGTCGGTGCACCTTGATTCAGGTCAAGCAGAACCGCATGCGGCGCGCAGCGCCACTAGGGGTACTGATCAGTCGCGCAGCACGGGCGCGGCGAGTGCTTCAAGCGCCGGACGACCGGCCAGTTCCAGTTCGCGGCGATCGACCTTCAGCAGGCCGTCCGCCTGGAATCGCTTCAGCACGCGGCTGACGGTTTCCGGCGCCAGGCGCAGGTAGTTGGCGATGTCGGTACGCGCCATCGTCAGCTGGAAGCGGTTGGGCGAGAACCCGCGCGCGGCCAGTCGCCGCGACAGGCCGATCAGGAACGCCGCGAGCCGCTGGTCCGCCGACCAGTCGCCGGCCAGCAAGGCAGCGCGGCCGATGTCGCGGCTGAGCAGCCGGAACAGCTGCCGCTGCAGGCCGGGAACGCGCGTGGCCAGCACCGCGATCTTCGGGAACGAGAAGCGGCACAGCATCACCGTGTCCAGCGCGACGGCGTTGCAGGGGTAGTGATCGCCGTCGATCGCGTTGAGTCCGATCACCTCGCCCGGCAGGTGGAAGCCGAGCACGTGCTCGCGCCCGTCGCGGTCGATCACGTAGGTCTTGACCGTGCCGGCTCGCACCGCGGCGATGGCGTCGAAAGGATCGCCCTCGCGGAACACGTGCTCGCCGGCGTGGAACGGCCCGACGTGCTCGACCAGCACGTGCAGGTCCATCAGCGCGCTCTTGTCCATGCCCTCATCGAGGCAGGCGCGGGAGAACGCGCAGGTCGAGCAGAAATGCAGCGCGTCGCCGTCATCGGCCACGATGCTCTTGTCCGTGCGCGGGAACACCTGCGTCATGGCGCGTTCCATAGCCTTGTCCACGACAGGCTCAGACCGTGCGCGAGAAGTTCGGCGCGGCGACGGCGGCGGGTTGGTCGAGATAGCGGTCGAAGCACATCGCGATATTACGCAATAGCAGGCGCCCGCGCGGCGTCACCCTGATCCGGTCCCGCTCCCGGCGGACCAGGCCGTCGGCCACCAGCGGCTCCAGCCTTGCGAGCGCATCGGCGAAGTAGCTGTCGAAGTCGATGCCGTAGCGCCGCTCCAGCGCGGACACCGGGATCTCGCCCTGGCACATCAGCTCCTGGATCAGGTCGGCGCGCAGCCGGTCGTCCTCGTCCAGGCGCATGCCGCGAAGCACCGGCAGGCGGCCATCGTCCAGCGCGGCCTGCCAGCTCGGCAGGTCGCGCGGGTTCTGGCTGAAGCTGTCGCCGATGTGGCTGATCGCGCTCACCCCCAGTCCCACCAGGTCGCTGTCTGCGTGCACGGTGTAGCCCATGAAGTTGCGATGCAGTCCGCCGCGCGCCTGCGCCCGCGCCAGATCGTCGTCGGGCAGGGCGAAGTGGTCCATGCCGATGTACTCGTAGCCGGCGGCGGTCAGCTTCGCGATGGCCAGCTGCAGCAGAGCCAGCCTCGTCTCCGCATCCGGCAGGTCCGCGGCAACGATCTGACGCTGCGGCTTGAACAGGTGCGGCAGGTGCGCATAGCCGTACACCGCGATGCGGTCCGGGCGCATCGCCGCGACCGTGTCGAGCGTCTTGTCGAATCCGGCCGTCGTCTGCTTCGGCAGCCCGTAGATCAGGTCCACGTTGACCGAGCGGAATCCGCTGGCGCGGCAGGCATCGATCACCGCACGCGTCTCCTCGACGCTCTGGATGCGGTTGACCGCGACCTGCACGGCCGGGTCGAAGTCCTGCACGCCGAAACTGGCGCGGTTGAACCCGATGGTGGCCAGCTCGGCGATATCGTCCGGCGAGATGAAGCGCGGATCGATCTCGATGGAGATGTCGCGGTCGGGGGAATCGGAGAAATGGAACTGCCGGCGCAGCGTGTCCACGACCTCGCGCAGCTGTGCCGGCGTCAGGAAGTTGGGCGTGCCGCCTCCGAAGTGCAGCTGGATGACTTCGCGATCGCGGTCGAACAGCTGCGCGGTCAGGTCGATCTCGCGGTACAGCCGCGCCAGGTAGCCGTCGGAACGGGACGTATCGCGGGTGATGACGCGATTGCAGCCGCAGTAGAAGCATGGGCTCATGCAGAACGGCACGTGGACGTACAGCGACAGCCGGCGCGGGATCGGATCTCCATTGCTGGCGATGGCGGCCTGCCGCAATTCAGCTTCGCCGAAATGCAGATGGAACTGCGGCGCTGTCGGATACGAGGTGTAGCGCGGGCCCGGCCGGTCGTAGCGGCGCAGCAGGTCGGGTTCGAACGCAAGGCGTGACGTTTCCATATGGACAGGTTAGGCAAACCCGCAGGAATTCCCTTGACCTGAGTCAAGCCCGTCTCCCGAAAACCATGCGGCCACACCTTGGAATGCCGGCCCTATGCATGCTGCACGCCCCCGCCACTGGGCACCGGCGTGCCCGACGGCGTCGCTCGCGGCCCGTGACGAACCCGTGAAGCGGTTGCGCCCCTGCATCCCGCCATGATGTGCGCCGCGACAACACGAGCATGTTTGGCTGTCGTTTTTCGTTTGCTTGGTGGCCAGCCCGCAATGACCGTTCGGAGCCAGGATGCATCGTCCCCTTGGATTGCTTGCCTGCGTCCTGTGCCTGGCGGTCCTGCTCGGCGTGCCGTCGGCGCAGGCCCAGAAGGCGCCCGCCCTGCTCGATGAAAAAGAGAGGGGGCCGGGCGCCATTGCGATGGCGGAGATCCCGGTCCGGGCCGACGACGATGAACGCTTCGCCGAAGAGGTGATCGAGCGCTCGCGGATTGTCGCGTCGAGCCGGAACCTGTTACCGCGCCTGGAAGCGATCGAGCGTTCGGTCGACGAGAAGGCGAAGCTGTCCCGGTCTGCCGACCTCAAGACCTTACCCGTGATGCGCCTGGAGAGCCTGGAGCGTCATTGGAAATTCGACGCCAGGCAGTTCGATCGCTGGCAGCAGGACATGCGACAGGCCGGCGCACCCTATTCGCAGGACGCGGCCGAACTGGCCCGACGCCGCGCCGACTGGGAGGCCACCAAAAAGGCCGCGGCGACGGGTGGCATGGCCACGGCGCTTTCCGACCGGATCGACGCGGTCACCAGGCAACTCGACCTCGCCGAGCGGGCGCTGTCGCCCCCCCTCGAAAAACTGATCCAACTCGGCCGCCGCGCCAATGCCCTGGAATCCAGGATCGAGGGCGGCCAGAAAGCCGTCGCCATCGCCATCGACTACATCGACAGTCGCCTGGTGCGTCTCGATGCACCTGTGCTGTGGGATTTGAAGGACCAGCCCGGCCCCCCGGAAGGCGCGTTGGACTCGGTGCGCACCGGCCTGGAGATCGAGACGCGATTTCTCAAGGAATACAGCGCGGCCAATCTCGGTAACCAGCGCGCGCTGAACGTGCTGCAGCTTCTGCTGCTTCCACTGCTGCTCTGGCTCAGCTTCCGAAGCCGCAGGACCGTTCCCGTCGTTGCGCAAAGCGAGGCGTCGGCGCGGGTGCTGCGCCGGCCTCTGTCGTCGTGGTTGCTGTTGTCGATGATGGGCGTGATGGTGTTCGAGCCCGATGCACCGCTGCTGCTGCAGCAGTTCGCGATGCTGGTGGCGCTGGTGCCGGTGCTCCGCCTGCTGCCGCCACACGGTTTCCGGCTGCTCGGGCCGTGGCCATACGTCGCCACGATCCTGTATGTCCTGGAACGGCTGGGCTTCCTGTTCCTCGCCAACAACGTGTTGTATCGCTCGTATTACCTGGGCCTGGCCGTCGTTTCCCTGTTTCTGGTGCTGTGGTTGCTTTGGCGCGCGCGCCACATGGATTACTCGGGACTCGCCGGCCGTTTCGGCAAGGCCGTGCATGTGGTCGCCATGGTCAGCGTCGTGTTGCTGGCCGTGTCGGCCGTTTCCAATATCGTCGGCAATGTGTCCCTGGCGGAAATGCTGCTGAGCGGTGTGATCGACAGCGGCTACATGGGCCTGGTGCTGTACGCCGGCGTCACGGTCATCTCCGCGCTGCTGCAGTTGCTGGTATCCCAGCGCAGCGTCGCGCGCTTCCGGCTCACCCGCACCCACGCCGCCCCCATCCTGCAAGGCGTCTACCGCCTGCTGGCCTTCGGCGCGGTCATCGCCTGGGTCGTATTCACGATGACCCGGTTCCGCGTCTTCCGCCCCGCCTACGCCGTGGCCGAATCGGCGCTGACGCATGAGTTCGGGTTTGGCGAGATCTCCATCACCCTCGGCCACGTCCTGGTGTTCTTCATCTCGCTGTACATCGCGGCACTGGCTGCCCGGACCGTCCGCGTCCTGCTGCAGGACGAACTGCTGCCGAAGATGGCGCTGCCGCGCGGCGTCGGCAACAGCATCGCCTCGCTGAGCTATTACGCGCTGTTGCTGCTGGGCCTGCTGGTCGCGCTGTCCGCGGCGGGCTTCAAGGTGAGCCAGCTCACGATCGTCTTCGGGGCGCTCGGCGTCGGTATCGGCTTCGGCCTGCAGAACGTCGTCAACAACTTCGTGTCGGGGCTGATCCTGATGTTCGAACGACCGATCCAGCCCGGCGACGTCATCGACATCACCGGCACCTCCGGGCGCGTGCGCGAAATCGGCATGCGTGCCACCACCATCAAGACCTTCGACGGCGCCGACGTGATCGTGCCCAACGGCACGCTGCTGTCGGAGAAGGTGACCAACTGGACGCTGCTCGACATGAACCGTCGACTCGACGTCGATTTCGGCGTGGCCTACGGATCGGATCCGGATCGGGTCGTCGAGCTGCTGACGCACGTGGCCAGCGAAACGCCGCAGGTGGCGAAGGAACCGGCACCGGCGGTGCTGTTCACGGGCCTGGGCGCGAGCTCGCTCAACTTTTCCATCCGCGCCTGGACGCACGACTACGACAACTGGGTGAAAGTCCGCAGCACCCTGCTGACGCGGGTCCACGCCGCGCTTGTCGAAGCCGGCATCGAAATCCCCTACCCGCAACAGGACCTGCACCTGCGCAGCGTGTCGAAGCAGGCCCGCTCGATGCTGGCGCCGCCAGCCGAGGGCAGCGCGGAAGACTGATCGCGCGATGCGATCAGCTCACTCCCAAACGACCGCCCGCTCGGTCGCCAACCATGCATCGGCACCGGGCAAGTAACGGCTCTCGATCGCCTCGCGCTTGATCTTCAACGTTGGCGTGAGCATGCCGTTCTCGACCGTCCAAGGCTGCCGGGTCACTACGACGCAACTCAATTTTTCGTGGTTCGCCAACGTGGCATTGACGTGGTTCACCAGCGTCCCGAGTTCGGCCTCCAGGTCCGCGCGCGCCAGCGTCGTGTCGCTGATGGCCTGCTGCGTATCGGCGGACAGCATAAGCAAGGCAAACGGCCGCGGATGATTGGCGCCAGTCACGCACACTCCCTCCAGCCTCGGGTGGGCGCCAAGCAGGTTCTCGATGGGCGCGGGCGCGACGTACTCTCCGCGCTCGGTCTTGAACAGCTCCTTCGTGCGTCCGGTGATACGCAGGCGCCCTTCGGCGTCGAGCTCGCCCCGATCCCCGGTGAGGAAGAATCCATCAGCCGACGTGACGCGCGATGTCAGCTCCGGGTCCTTGTAGTACCCCATCATCTGGCTCGGGCTCTTGATCAGGATTTCGCCATTCCCGTCGATGCGCGCCTGGGCACCTGGGGTGCACGTGCCGACATAACCTGGCCGCGCATGGCCCGGTGTTGAGCAATGGGTGATGTAGGCTTCGGTCATGCCATAGCCTTCGAGCATCTCCAGTCCAAGGCTGCGATACCAGGCGACGATTTCCGGCGACAGCGGCGCCGAGCCGGTAAAGCAGATGCGCGCATGATCCAAACCCAGTTCGCGCAGGATCTTGCGCTTGACCACATGCGACACCAGCGGCAGAGCGAACAGCAGCCGCTGCTTGTGCGCGGGGAGCTTGGCGTTGACCGCCAACCGGAACTTGGTCCACAACCTCGGCACGGAAAAGAACAGCGTCGGACGCGCACGCCGCAGGTCTTCGGCAAAGGTGGACAGGTTGTTGCAGAAGTAAATCCGTCCGCCCACGTACAACAGGCAGTGCACGAACGCCCGCTCCGCCACGTGGGCCAGCGGCAGGTACGACACAGCCCGATCCTGTGGCGAACCGCCACCGATGACCTGGATCATAGCCGGGCAGATCGCCTGCATGGCGCCGTAGCTGTGCATCACGCCCTTGGGCTTTCCGGTGCTGCCAGACGTGTACATGATGGAACTCAGCTCATCAGGCTGGCCATCGTGGATGTGCGACAGTGGCTCATGCCCTGCGATCGCGTCATCCCATTGCGGGATGTCCCGCCGCGGCGACATCGGCAGCGCCAGCAACGGCAGGTCGTCAGGCAACGCTTTTTCGATATTCGGCCAGTTGTCGGCTGTGCCATCCAGCTTGCCGACCAGCAGCAGCTTCGATTCGGAATGGTCGAGTATGTAGCGCGCCTGCTCGGCGCCCATGGTCGCGTAGATCGGCACGCTGACGTGCCCGGCCATCATGATCGCGATGTCCGAGATGATCCAATGCGCGCTGTTCCTGCCGAGCAATGCAATGCGGCTGCCGGGCGGGAATTGCAGGGAGCGCAGATACGCCGCCAAGCGCCGGGCCTGGTCGCCGGCCTCGGCCCAGGTGGTGTCGACCACCCGGCCGTCCGGATGGGGCTGGGTGAGAAACACCTTGTCCGGCTGCTCCTGCTCCCAACGCAGGAAGGTCGCCAGCACTGTTGCGGGTCGGTCGGTCATGGCAGCCCATCCGTCAGGTCCAGAGGAATCAACGACGCGGGAGAGAGGTTGCGGCCCGCCGACGCCCGCCACGCCAGCCGCGTGCATGCGTCATCGGACCGAGCCCGGAAGCCCATCCCCACGGGCCTTTAAACGCTGCCGCGCCTCGGCGCATCCATGATGTCATGCTGACCGCCATGACCGCCTGGTTGCCCGACACCACCTCCGCCGAACCCGGCGCGGAGGACCGCGCACTGGTCCAGGACGCCGTCGCCGGCGACGTGACGGCCTTCGAGCGCCTGTACCGGCGCCATGCCGGTCGCGTGCACGGTGTGATCTCGCGCCTGGTGGGCCGGCACGGCGACCGCGCCGACGACCTGACCCAGGAAGCCTTCGTCCGCGCCTGGCAGCAGCTACCCAGCTTCCGCCACGAGTCGGCCTTCTCCACCTGGCTGCATCGCCTGGCGGTCAACACCGCCCTGATGGAACTGCGCAGCCGGCGCAGCCGTCCGCAGGAAGAGAGCGACGAGCTGCTCGAATTCCACGAGGTCGGCGGCTCAGGCTCCGATTCCCACCACAGCCCGGCCCTGAAGATGGACCTGGGCCGCGCCGTCGCATCGCTGCCGCCACGCGCCCGCGCGGTGCTGGTGCTGTTCGACATCGAAGGATGGACCCACGAGGAAATCTCCGCGTCGCTCGGCATGGCGGTCGGAAGTTCCAAAGCCCAACTGCATCGCGCGCGCCAGTTGCTGCGCACTCGACTGGGAGACACCCCATGAGCGACCAGAACTCTTTCCCCGATTCGCTGCGCTGGCAATTGCGCGCCCTGCGCCAGGACCAGGCGCCGACCACCGACCTGTGGCCGGGCATCGCCGAGCGACTGCAACCACGCGACGTTCGTCCGCGGCGACAACCTCGCTGGGTCGGCGGCCTGGCACTGGCGGCCTCGTTGCTGCTGGTGGTGGCCACGGCGGTCTGGCTCAAGCCGGCCCAAATGGGCACGAATCCGCAGGTAGTCGCTACGCAGGGCCGCCCGGCCAATCCCGCATTACGCGACGGCCTGATGCTCGCCGAAGCCGAGCATATGAGCCGCGAGTACCAGGCCGCCGTGCGTGAGCTCGACACCCAACCGCTGCCTCCCGCGCTGGCGCCCACGCTCGACGAGCTCGACCGCAACGCCGGCATCATCCTGGACGCGCTGCGCCAGGACCCGACTTCCCCGCGACTGCTCAAGCAGTTGCGTCGCACCTATGAACGCCGCATCGAACTGATGCGTCGGGCCTACACCTGATCCGGAGACGACCATGAACCGCCCCCTGCTGCTGTGCGTCGCGCTGCTGGCCGCCCAACCGGCAATCGCAGCCACCCCCATCGACCAGACCCGTCCACTCGACCCGACGGGCACAGTCGAGATCGAGAACCTCAAGGGCCGCATCGAAGTGCGCGCCTGGGACCGACCCGAAGTGAAGATCGAAGGCAGCCTCGGCGAAGGCGCGGAGAAGCTGGAGATCGAAGGCGACCGCTCGCGACTGGAAGTACGGGTCAAGTACCCGAAGGAATACGGCATGTTCAACCGCGGCCGTGGCGAGCCGACCGAGCTGCGCCTGATGGTGCCGTTGCGGGCCAGCCTGGACGTCAGTGCCGTGGCCGCCGATGTCGACGTGCAGGGCCTGGCGGCGGGCGAGCTGTCCATCGACAGCGTCAGCGGCGACGTCGCCGTGGCCGCTGCCCCGCGCAAGGCCGACATCAACAGCGTCAGCGGCGATCTCAACCTGACGCTCAACAGCAGCGACATCCAGGCCGAAACGGTCAGCGGCGTGATCCGCCTGCGCGGCCGCATCAACGGCGAGGTGGAGGCAACGAGCGTGTCGGGCGACATCGAAATGAGCACGCTCGATACCCAACTGCGCCGGCTCGAAGGCTCGACCGTGTCCGGCGACATGCGCGTCGCCACGGCGCTCGCGGAAGCCGGCAAGATCTCTCTGGACACCGTCAGCGGATCGCTGCGCCTGACCCTGCCCAAGTCGGTCTCGGCCAACGTCCGCGGCGAAACCTTCAGCGGCGACCTCGAAGCGACCGGCGCGAAGATCGAGCACGCCGAACACGGCCCGGGCGCGAGCTTCACGCACCGCTACGGCCAGGGCAGCGGCGATATTTCGGTCGAGACGTTCTCGGGTAGCGCAACGATCATCGTCGAATAAGCCGGATACGCGACCATCCCATCGGGTGAGGGCGCGCCTCCCCGATTGCCGGTCGATGCGGTGGCAACACAAGAAGCTGTTTTGTTATCCGACGAATCCCGGGGGATATCCGATATCCCTTCGGATCCGAGCGGCAGCGGCGTGCTACATGCCGATCCGTTTTCATGTAACCCGTTGATATGGACGGCCGCTCCGGCTTGACGCTGCCGAGGCGAAAACTGAACATCCGGTGCCGGTTGTGGGGTCTACTAGGCGTTAGGGGGCACAAGATGACGTTTCGCTTCCGATGCAATACCTGCGAGGAAATCCATGAGGGTGTACCCACCTTCGGGGCCGACATGCCGGCGATTGCCCAATGGATCCCGCCTGAAGAGCGTCAAAGCCGAGTTGACCTGGGCAGCGACGATTGCGTCGTTGACGGAGAGCGCTTTCTAGTCCGCGGCTGTCTGGAGATTCCTGTTGCGGACGAAGCGGACCCTTTCGTGTGGGGCGTGTGGGTCGACATCAGCCAGGACAACTTTGACCAGTGGGTCAAGGCCTTTAACCAGAAAGAGCGATCCCACATCGGTCCCTTCCCCGGATATCTTGGGACCGCTCTCCCTTGCTATCCGGACACATTCAACCATCGCGTCGTAATGCATCTGCGGGACAACGGTATCCGACCGTACATTGAGGTGTCACAGTCAGATCACCCTCTACACATCGAACAATGCAATGGCATCACGCATGAACGCTTGGTCGAGATATATGAAGAGGTCATGCACGGAGTTTTCGGGCGTGCCGCCTAACAATTCATTCAAGCCGAAGCCGCTTCGCGGCTCGGCTTAATTCAGGCGTTAGGCCGCAAGGGAGATGTCGGCATGTTGATAGAAGCTATCTTTGCCGCCGCGTTAGCCACTTCTGGTCCGCAATCCGTGGTTGTTGATGGCCTCGGGCCGCCACCCAAAGGCTGGACGGTTATAGATCAGCCGAGGAACGAGGACGAATGGCGCTGTTCCAACTATTCCCAAGACGAGTGGGCTGTGGACGGGAAGTCCGTGCATGACGCTGTGATCTCGCCCTACGAGCACGCTAAAGAGGTGACGCTTGAACTTGCAGGGGGGAGGCTTATCGGCACCAACCATGGCGAGTTCGGAGGAAGAGTTGAATGGGAAGCGCGCGGCTCCTTGCGCCGCGTACTGGTTGCCAGCGCCAATCCAGTCGCGTTGACCAGACGAGGTAATGATGTCTTCGTTGCAACCGGGCTCGCGCACCTGACTCTCAACTCAGGTGAGGTCCTTAGGCTAAGGCGATCGGACGATGATTCTTGGCAACTTTCGAAGGTAATTGATCTTGGCGAAGCGCCAAATGCAGCCTTCCGAAAAGACGAGACAACCTGGATCGTCCTAACTACCAACGGCGTGACAAGAGTTGATCTCTCTGCTCTTACAAAACAGCAGATCTACCGTAACGGGAATTGGTGGTTGCTGTATGGAAACTCCATCGCACCGCTCGGCAACTCATGGCTGATTGGTGCACGTCGCGCGGTCATCCGCCTGACTCCGAGCGCCGAGGGGTACCGGGAGGAATGGCTGGCCCCGGATAGCTGCAAGAGGATCACTGGGCCAGGCTGCGATTGCCAGGCTAACTAGCTGCGGCCTGACAATTCATTCAAGCTGAAGCCGCTTCTCGGCTCGGCTTAATTCAGGCCTTAGGCGCCAGCATGCAAACGTCAAAGCCAATAGTTCGGACCGCGCTGGTTGTTGCTGTCATCGTTGTGCTTGTCGTGCTGCTCAACGTTCCCGCACCCGGGTCGCAGCCCAAGCTCATTCGTGGCACTGTCGTTCGCTCAGACCTCATCCAAGGAACCAAAGGCGCGAGAGGGTTCCTGGTCGTCCATCTTGATGATGGTTCTGTGGTTTCACTATCCATTAGCAGTTCGACACTTCCGCCCCTGCATTCAACCATCACAATTGAAGAGGAATACGGCATCTTCGGGCAGCGTTTGGTCTCACGGCACTAGCCGGGTTGATTGCCCGCCCTAACAATTCATTCAATCCGAAGCCGCTCCGCGGCTCGGCTTAATTCAGGCGTGGCACATCGAACTCAGACCCGGCCAGAGGTTTGATGATGCGTCCTTCAGAAGGCTCGTTCGCATCGCGCACGTCGACAGGAAGCGGCGGCTCAGGGCAGAGTAGTTCGTCGCTACGCCTCATCGTCAAATCATTGGAGAAGGCGATTGATTCTTGGGTTACGTTCTGCCATTTACCCCGTTGGCGACCTGGTCGCTGCAAAGCAGTGGTATGCGCAGATTCTTGGTGTACCGCCCTACTTTGACGAGCCGTTCTACGTTGGCTTCAACGTTGGCGGGTTCGAGCTTGGCCTGATCCCGGATGGCCAAC
This sequence comes from Lysobacter niastensis, assembly GCF_031457115.1. Taxonomy (GTDB): domain Bacteria; phylum Pseudomonadota; class Gammaproteobacteria; order Xanthomonadales; family Xanthomonadaceae; genus Lysobacter_J; species Lysobacter_J niastensis_A. Next base: position 545,597 of record NZ_JAVDVY010000001.1, on the reverse strand, counting down.
CTGGTGCAAGCGGCCCACAGCCGCTATGGGGTGTGACAGACGCATCGCGGGAATTTGCAAAGCTGGTTGAGCTTGGTGCAAGCCCGCTGGACGCTGTCACGGACGTGGGCGGCGGCATCAAGGTTGGCGCGGTGATGGATCCCTTCGGCAACAGGTTCGGCATCATCGAAAATCCACACTTTGATTCGGCCAATGTCAGGTGACGCGGAGTCGAAGCCGCTTCGCGGATCTGCTTGAATCACGCGTTAGGCCGTAGCAGTCCATTGGAACCAGGGACCTCCATGTCGCACCCGTTGATCATGCCCATGGCGGCGCACGTTGCGCTGGCTGCCCTTCTGTATGTGATGCTCACTGTTGCCCGTGCCCCGGCGATTTGGGGCATTGGCCGTCGGCCGGACGGCAGCAATCCTTGGGGAAGGATTGAGCCCCGTATCAGCGCCAATCTCTCGAACCAGTTCGAGTGGCCGCTATTCTTCTACGCTGCCTGCCTCATTCTTCTCCAATCAGGCACGAGCCGCTTCTCGCTTGTGCTGGCATGGATCTTTGTTATTGGCCGGGTCCTGCACAGTCTTGTGCAGATACTGACCACCAACATCCGGCTGCGAGGCCTTGTCTTCACCATCAACTTCGTTGCTGTTCTCGGTCTTTGGGCAATAGTTGTCTTGGTCGCGCTTCAGAACTAGCCAGCACTTCCGACCAACGGCTCGGCAACTCATTCAACCCAACGCCACTGCTCGGGTTGGGTTTCAGGCGCGAGGACGTCGTCCGACTGGAAGAGCGCCGCCTTGCAACGGCTCGTGCATGATGGAGGCCGACACGGTCCTCGCGCTTCCAGGTGACCCGATTCGCCAGCCTTCCTGCTGAGGTTCGCCTGCTCCTGCTGGGGCGGGGATTGCGCGCGTTCGCGGATGGGTTCATCTCGGTTCTGCTTCCCGCCTACCTGCTGGCATTGGGCCTGGACACATGGGCAGTGGGATTGCTCAGTACCGCGACGTTGCTGGGATCGGCACTGATGACGCTGGCGGTGGGCATCTGGGGGCATCGCTTCCACCATCGCGGCCTGCTGCTCGGCGCTGCACTGCTGATGTTCGCGACCGGCCTGGCGTTTGCCAGCCTGTCGCACTTCCTGCCGTTGCTGATCGTCGCCTTCGTCGGCACGTTGAACCCCAGTTCGGGCGATGTCAGCGTGTTCCTGCCGCTCGAGCACGTCCGGCTCGCGCACGCCGCGCAGGGCGAAGCGCGCACGACGCTGTTTGCCCGTTACAGCCTGGTCGGCGCGCTTTTCGCGGCAGTGGGCTCCCTCGCCGCGGCCGCTCCGGAAGCTCTGGTCGGGTTGGGCATCGGGCTCGTTCCCGCCCTGCGGGGCATGTTTGTCGTCTATGGCGTGATCGGGCTGTTGATATGGCTGCTGTACCGCCGATTGCCCGGACGCAAACTCCAGGCGGCGCCCGATCCTCCGGCAGCCCTGGGCCCCTCGCGGCGCATCGTGGTGAAGCTGGCCGCGCTGTTTTCGCTGGATGCCTTCGCCGGCGGCCTGTTGGTCCAGTCGTTGATGGTCGTGTGGCTTTTCGAACGCTTCGATCTGTCCGTCGCCGCGGCCGGTGCATTCTTCTTCTGGTCCGGACTGATGACCGCGTTCTCGCAACTGGCCGCGCCCCGGGTCGCCAGGCGCTTCGGCCTGTTGAACACCATGGTATTCACGCACATACCTTCCAGCCTGGCATTGATTGCCGCCGCGTTCGCGCCGAGGCTGGAACTTGCACTGGGGCTGCTACTCGTCCGGGCCCTGCTGTCGCAGATGGATGTACCCACGCGTTCGGCCTTCGTCATGAGCGTGGTCACGCCATCGGAGCGAACCGCGGCGGCGAGCTATACCGCCGTTCCCCGCAGCCTGGCATCGGCCTTCAGTCCATCGTTGAGCGGCGCGCTGCTGGCGACCGGATGGCTGGCAGCGCCACTGGTTGCGTGCGGCGTGCTCAAGATCGTCTACGACGTGACGCTGCTGCTGTCGTTTCGCAACGCACGGCATGAAGATGAATGACGCACGAGTCGTGGCGCCCGCATTTGCTCATGGAGCGCAGACCGCATCCGCAACTGTGATCGCGTAATGACCAAAGGCACTACTGCCCCACTCCGCGCACGATAACGTCGGTCGCCAGGACCCAGTGGAGGCTGACGATGCGCGTGCTTGCGATGGCGGCGATGGCCGCAGTGTGCGTTGCCGCCTGCGCGGCGGCTCCCAAGCCCTCGGCGGAACAGGTGCGGGCGGCGGGTGGCGTGCCCATTGCACCCGGCATCGCGCTGTTCCGCGGCGACTTCGTGCCGGGGCGGCAGCCCGATGGCAACAGCATCGTGCTGCAAGCGCCCGACGGACTGATCGTGTTCGACACCGGACGCCATCGCGAGCACACCCAGCGCCTGCTCGACCATGCCCGCGCCAGTGGCGAGGGCATCGCCGCCATCATCAACAGCCACTGGCATCTGGACCACAGCAGCGGCAATCGCATGCTGCGGCGGGCCTACCCCGACGTCGAAGTGCTCGCCAGTGATGCGGTGAACGGCGCGTTGACCGGTTTCCTGGCCGACAGCCGCAGGCAGGCGCAGGCCATGATCGACCGCGGCGCCATCGCCGAGCCGCAACTGTCGGATGTGCGCGGCGACATGGAAACGATCGCCGAGCACGACTCGCTGATCCCGACCCGCGTCGTGGAACACGGTGAGGAACGGGAGATCGCGGGCCGGCGCATGCGCATCGGGTTCAGCGCGAACGCGGCTACCGCCGGAGATGTCTGGCTTTTCGATCCTGCGACGAAGGTGCTACTGGCAGGCGACCTGGTCACGCTGCCCGCGCCATTCCTGGACACCGCCTGCCCGGCCGGATGGCGCGATGCCCTGGCCGCGCTTGATGCCATCGACTTCAAGATCCTGGTGCCGGGCCACGGCGCGCCGATGGACCGCGCGGGGTTTGGGCAATATCGGGTGGCATTCGACCATCTGCTGGCGTGCGCCAACGGCAACGACGAGGCCGCGCTTTGCATCGATGGCTGGTTGCGCGACGCCGGCACGCTGGTGCCCGCATCGCAGCAGGAACAGGCGCGTCGCCTGCTCGATTACTACGTGGTGCAGGTGCTGCGCGCGCCGCCGGAGCGGCGCGGGCGCTACTGCAAGGCTGCTGCTTGAGGCCAGGAAACAGCGCACGCCTTTTCGTCATTCCCGCGGAGAGATCGATTCCCGCCTTCGCAGGAATGGCGGCAATCAGGCGCTTTCCTACCGGCCCATCCTTCGACTTCGGCGCTACGCGTCTACGCTCAGGGCGAACGGTGTGAGGTCGCTGGCGGCGCGAGATACGCCGCCTTGTCGGGCGACGACAGGCTCGCCTTGACAGCACGACTGGTGTCGTCGGCCAGCACTTCCATTCCTCCCTCCTGCACTACCTGCAGGATCTGCGCGGCCACGTCCTTCGGCGAGATCTTCGGTGCGTCGAAGCCCGCGGTCATGTCGGTGTCCATCAGGCCCAGGTGCACGCCGACCACTTGCGTGCCCTGCTCGCGCAGTTCGTTGCGCAGGCCGTTGGTCAACGACCAGGCCGCCGCCTTGGAGATGCAGTACGTCGCCGTGCCCGGCAGGCTGATCCAGCTCAGCACCGACAGCACATTGATCAGCGCGCCACCGCCGTTGCCCGCCAGCACCGGCGCGAATGCGTGGCTGATGCGCAGCGGGCCGTAGAAGTTGGTGTCCATCTCCTCGCGCAGCGCCTGCTCGCCGGTATCGGATAGAAGCACGCCGCCGCGGGAGATGCCGGCGTTGTTGATCACCATCGTCACGTCAGGACAGGCCTTCGCGGCGACGGCGATGCTCTCGGGCGAGGTCACGTCCAGCGCGACGGGGGTGACGCCTTCGCTCTTCACCGATGCCGGGTTACGCGCACCGGCATAGACCTTGGCCGCGCCGGCCTGCTTGAGCGCTTCCACCAACGCCAGGCCGAGGCCGCGATTGGCGCCGGTCACCAGCACCACCGAATTCTTGATATCCATCTATGCACCTACTGTTGACGTTTGGGGGAGGGAATCAACCGACGCGTTCGATGGCGATGGCCGTCGCTTCGCCGCCGCCGATGCACAACGACGCCACGCCACGCTTCAGGCCGCGGCGCTGCAATGCGTGCAGCAGGGTGACGATGAGGCGGGCGCCAGTGGCGCCGATAGGATGTCCGAGCGCACATGCGCCGCCGTTCACGTTGAGCCGGTCGGACGCGATGCCCAGGTCCTTGGCCGCCGCCATCGCCACCACGGCGAAGGCTTCGTTGATCTCGAACAGGTCGACGTCATCCACGCTCCAGCCGACGCGGTCGAGCAGCTTGCGTATCGCCGGGATCGGCGCGGTGGTGTACCAGGCCGGCGCCTGGCTGTGCGTGGCATGGCCGCGGATCTCGGCCAGGATCGGTAGGCCTTCGCGCTGCGCGACCGAGCGCCGCGTCAGCAGCAGCGCGGCGGCGCCGTCGGCATTGGCCGAGGCGCTGGCGGCGGTGATCGTGCCGTCGGCGCGGAAGGCGGGCTTCAATTGCGGAATCTTGTCCGGCGACACCTTGAGCGGATGCTCGTCGGTGTCGACGAGGCGCTCGCCGCCCTTCCCCGGCACCGCGACCGGAACGATCTCGTCGGCAAACGCGCCGCTCTCGATCGCCGCGCGCGCCCGCGTCAGCGTCTGCGTGGCGTAGGCGTCCTGGTCGGCGCGGGTGAAACCGTAATGCGTGGCGGCGGCCTCGCCGAAATCGCCCATCGGGCGTCCCGGTTCGTACGCGTCCTCCAGGCCGTCGAGCATCATGTGGTCGAGGATGCGGTCGTGGCCGACGCGATAGCCGGTGCGCGCCTTGGCCAGCAGGTACGGCGCGTTGGACATCGACTCCATGCCACCGGCGACGACCAGGTCGGCCGAGCCGGCGCGCAGCAGGTCGTGCGCCAGCATCGTCGCCTTCATGCCCGAGCCGCAGACTTTATTGATCGTGGTCGCGCCGACCGCGTCGGGCAGGCCGGCCCCACGCATCGCCTGCCGTGCGGGCGCCTGGCCCTGTCCGGCGGGGAGCACGCAGCCCATCAGCACTTCGTCGACGCGCTCCGGCGCCAGGTGGGCGCGCTCCAGCGCGGCGCGGATGACGTGTGCGCCCAGTGTCGGCGCGGACACGGGCGACAGGTCGCCCAGGAAACGGCCCAGCGGCGTGCGAACCGCGGAGACGATGACAACGGGATCGGATTCGGTCATGGCAGGAAGTCGGGGGAGGAGGGAAGCGCGTTCCTGGCGCGATGGTCACGTTGCGGCATGCTCACGCGGGCTGCTCCTTGCAGTTGAGGCCGAGTCGTCGACGCAATGCGTTTCGTGATGCCGTCAGCAGCGAATTCGAGCGCGCGCGGTCGGATTCGCAGCGCGCCAGTGCCAGCGCGCCGACCAGTTCGGCCAGTACGGAGGCAGCCAATGCTGGCGCGTCGGCGTGACCCAGGCGCGACAACGGCTGCGCCAGTGCGTCGGTCAGGCGGCGCGAACCAGCGGCGAAGGCTTCGCGCGCCGCCGCGTCCAGGCGTGGCAACTCGCACGCCAGTGCCGCGATCGGGCAGCCGGTGCCGGGCCGGTCGCGGTGCTTTTCCGACAGGTACAGGTCGATGTACGCGGCCAGTCCTTCGGCATCGCCGCGGCCGCGGGTTTCGCGTTCCCAGTGCTCGATTGACTCTTCGAACATCTGTTCGATCGCGGCCACGACCAGCGCGTCCTTGGAATCGAAATGAGCGTAGAAGCCGCCGTGGGTGAGGCCGGCCTCGCGCATGACACCCGCCACGCCGACACGATGCGCGCCTTCGCTGCGGATGGCCTTTGCCGCCGCACGAAGCACGCGCTGGCGGGTCTGCTGCTTGTGGGTGGCGTCGTAGCGCACGGGGAGGCCTTGCGTTATATGATTGGCATCATATTACCAAGGCCGGCGTAAGCAGGCGCTTCCCGGCGTCGTCGGATTGGATTCGTTCAGGAGGGTGAGTCCGGTCGATCCCTCTCCCGCAAGCGGGACCTACGGGATCAGCAGCACCTTGCCAATGCTGCCGCGGCCTTCCAGCAACGCGTGCGCCTGCGCGCCTTCGCGAAGCGGAAACCGCGCCGCGATGGTGACCTGCAGCCGACCGTCGCGCACGGCCTCGAACAATCGCGTGGCGCGATGCTGCCGCGCCTGCGCGCTGGTGAGCACATTCCACAGATCGCCGCCGACCAGGGCCAGCGAGCGGTCCATCAGCACGCGCGGATCGACCGGCTCGGGATCTCCCGCCGCCATGCCGTAGAACACGACAGTGCCGCCCATGCGCGCGCTCGCGAGGCTGTCGTGCAAGGTGCGCCCGACCGAGTCGTACACGACATCGACGCCGTCCGGCGCCAGCGCGCGCACCTGATCGACCCACCCTTCTCTGGAGTCCAGCGCATGCGCGGCGCCAGCGGCGATCGCCGCGCTGCGCTTGTCCTGGCTTGATGCCAGTGCGATCACGCGCGCACCGCGCGTGGCCGCCAGTTGCACCAGCAACAGGCCGACGCCGCCGCCGGCGGCATGCGCCAGCACGATTTCCCCCGCCTGCACCGCATGACTGTCTTCGACCAGGAACTGCGCGGTGAGGCCCTGCAGCAGCAATGCCGCGGCGGTATCGAAGGCGATGTCGTCGGGCAATGCGATCAGGCGATCCAGCGGCACGGCGACCTGTTCGGCGTTGGCGAATGCGCTGTCGGCGAACGCCACGCGCTGGCCGACGCGCCACGTGCCGCCGCTGTCATCGGGATGCAGCGCCGCGATCTCGCCCGCCGCTTCGTAGCCGGCGATCCACGGCGGCGAACCGGCCAGGTGGTAGCGGCCCTGGCGTCGGTAGATGTCGGCGAAGTTCAACCCGATCGCGCGCGTTTGTACGACCGCCACGCCAGGCGCTGAGCGCAGATCGGGCAATTCGGTCCAATCCAGGACGTCGGGACCGCCGAAACGGGAGAAGGTGAGTGCGTGCATGGGGGAATGCTCGCGCAGGGGAAGGTGGGGCTCAAGGAAAGTTTCTACGTGGCGGGACGATCTGGCGGGCCGAGGCCCGCGCTACGCATCGGCTTGTTCTTCAGCTTGCATGTGGATGACTTCCCAGATGTGGCCATCGGGGTCTTCGTAGCAGCGCTCGTACATGAACCCGTGGTCCTTGGCCTCGCGTGGCTCGCGCGCGCCGGCGGCGACCGCCTTGTCGAGCAGGGAATCCACCGCGGCATGGCTTTCGGCCGATATGCAGATGATCACCTCGGTGCTGCGGCTCGCATCGCAGACCATCTTGCTGGTGAAGGTCTGGAAGAACGGCACCGTCAGCAACATCACGAAGATGTTCTCGCCGACGATCATGCAGGTGCCGTTCTCGTCGGTGAAGCGCGGATCGAAGGCGTAGCCGAGCCTGGTGTAGAACTCTATCGAGCGATCCAGGCTCTGGACCGGAAGGTTGACGTAGATCTGGGTCATGGCAGCTCCGTTGTGGGTTGGGGAATCCCGGCGATGGCAGCGCCCTTCCCCGTCCGACGGACAAGCGTCGCCGATCCCGACACCGCAAAAGGTGAAGGACGGCATGAGCCGTCCTTCACCTGAACACCACGGCTGGCTTTTGGCGGGAATTACTTCGCCCGCTCGCCCCGTCCCAGCCACCACGCGATCGCCGCACCGGCCAGCAGCCAGCCGACCAGCTGCTCGCCCAGCGCACTGGCGGTGAAGCTCATCGGGAACATGTACCAGTTCCAGTGCGGCAGGCTGATCGCGATCCACGCGAACACCGCCATCGCGCCGGCCACCATCACGCGGCGGCCAAAGCCCCACGCGGTCAGCGACAGCACCCACGCCAACACCAGCGCCGCCAGGATGCAGGTCACCAGCTGCTTGACGAGGTTGGGCACCATGCTCTGGTTTATCGGATTGCCGCCCGGCTGGTACACAACCAGCGCGTACGGCTTGCCGCGCGTTTCCTCGGCGAAGGCCTGCATCGCCGCCTTATCGCTCATCTTCTCGGGCGAAATGCTCGGATACATATAGATGCCTTCGCCCGAGGTCGTCGGCGCGATCGCATCGAGCACCACCTGCTGCTGTGGGGGCACCTTCATGCCCGCTTCGCTGAAGGGCAACGCCATGTGCCACACCGCGCCCCACATGAACATCACGATGCCGCCGATGATGCCAGCCACTATGAGTCTCATACCCTTCCCTCCCCGGATGAATGGTGGGCGCAGCGTGCATGTTCCAATGCACATGCGCAAATGTGATTCGAGCGTAGGACCGGCCTTCCCGTCAGCCGGCCCTGCTATGCAATGACACGCCAGGCCTACTGCGTCCCCTGAACTTCACCGGAGTCCTTGGCGCGCGCGCCGCCTATGTGCCTGGCCAGGAAGTCGAGCAGGCGCGTGTAGAACTCGCGACGATGCTCTTCGGTGTAGAAGCCGTGTCCCTCGGTCGTGAAGTACAGCGTTTCCACCGGCTTGCCCGCGGTGCGCAATGCGCGCTCCATCTTCTTGCTGTGCGCGATCGGCGCGCGCGTGTCCTGGCCGCCCGCGGCCAACAGCACCGGCGCCTTGATCCGCTGCGCCATCGTCGTCGGCGAGCGGGCCGCGAGGTCGTCGCGCTCGCCCACCCAGTCGGTGACGTACTCGCGCACCCAACGGGTCACGCGGCTGTCGTCGCGGTGCATGGCTTCCAGGTCGTAGACGCCGACATAGCCCACCGCGCAGCGGTACAGGTCCGGCTCCTTCGCCACGCCCATCAGGGCCGCATAACCGCCGTAGCTGCCGCCGTAGATACAGATGCGCTCGGGGTCGGCGATGTTCTGGGCGACGGCCCACTGCGTGGCATCGGTCAGGTCGTCCTGCATAGTGCCGCCCCACTCGCGCGCGCCGGCCTGGCGGAACGACCAGCCGTAGTTGCCGGAACCGCGGTAGTTGACTCGCAACACCGCGTAGCCCGCTTCGGCCAGCATCTGGCTGTCGCCGTCGAACTGCCATTGATCGAATATGCCGAACGGCCCGCCATGCGGCATGACCACCATTGGCATCGGCTGCGCGGCATTACGCGGCAGCGTCAGGTAGCCGCGCAGCACCAGTCCGTCGCGCGCCTGCAGCGTCACTTCGCGCGATGCGGGCATCGCCTCCGGGTTGAACCATTGCTGCTGGGCGAACACGCCTTCGGCCGAGCGGGTCTGCGTGTCATAGAGGTAGTAGTCCCCTTTCGCGCGGTCGTTCCAGACCTGCGCCAGCGCGATGCGGCCGTCGCGGGTGAACGAGTCGATCGACACCGTCGAACCGGGGAACGCCTTCTCCAACCGGCGATAGGCACGCGCCGTGTCGCCGGCCTCGTCGAAGAACCGGCTGCGCACGCCGCCGCTCATGTACTGCGCGCCTATCAGCGTGCGGCCGTCGCGGTCAAACAGCAGCGCGTACGGGTCGACATCGGCATCGCGCAGCACCTCCTTGCGCTCGCCGGTGTGCGTGTTCCACGCGACGATGGCATCGGGCCCCTTGGGCTGGCTGACCCTCAGGTAGGCGGTCACGCCGTCCGCAGAGAAGCCCAGCGGCCACTCGTAATGCCCGCTGGTCGCTTCGTCGTTGACCAGCGCCCATTCGCCGGTGGCGCTCTCGCGGTGGTAGAGCTTGCTGTAGTTGTCGTCGCCGCGTTTGCCCTCGGCCAGCCGGACCTGGCCGCGGGGGTCGGTGACCAGTGTGGCGCGGCGTGGCGGGGCGGTCGTCACCAGCGTGCGACGTCCGGTGTAGACGTCGAGCTTTTCGACGCGCGTCTGCGGATTGGCGCTGATCTCCGACACGCCTACCAGGATGCTGCGCGGGTCCTCGGGCACGCGGTCGATGAAGTCCGCGTATTCGCGGTCGTCGCTGCCGCCGTAGGTCGCCACCAGACCTGGCTCGGGCTGCTTGCCAACCAGCACCTTGACGCGCGCACCGTTGATGTCGATGGCATGCAGCTCGCCGGTGCGATAAGGCTGGTCGCGACTGCCCATGCGCTCCGCCATGGCGACGACGACACGTTCATCGTTGGCCCACCAGAAGTCAGCGATCACCGAATCCTTGACGCCGGCCGCCTTGCTTAGGAACTGCTTGTCGGACCGCCGCACGATCACCAGCACTGTGCGGTCCTCCAGCGGCACCGTGGCGGCGTAGTGTTTGCCGTCGGGCGAGATCTTGATGCTCTCGAAGCCATCGCGCCGCAGGTACGGGGCCAGATCCACCTGCGCGTCTGCCTGTGCGCCCCCCTGCGCGAAGGCCGGTGCCATCGACCCGATCAGGGCGGCAAGCACCCATCCTTTCCAACTCTCCATGCGTGTCCTCCCCAGACACTTTCATTCCCCGTGACCACTGTAACGGGCACGACTGCGGGAATGCGATCCGCATTCGGATCGTGTCTTGCCTCATCCCCGCGCAAGCGGGGCCAGCGAGTTCGGTTCACGCGCACGCGACAAATGCCAAGGCGCTGGATTCCCGCCTTCGCGGGAATGACGAGCACCAAGCAAAGGGGGGAACCCTACACAGCCGGCAAACATCCCCACTGCTTAGATTGGTTACCTGATCCGTCGCCCGGCGCGACGGGCTGCCTGGGAGCGTGCGATGAAGGGTGAGTCGTTCGTCGGTCCTGTCGTGCTGGCGCTTGCCCTGTGTCTGGCCGGTTGCGGCAGTGCCGACCACGCGCGGCTGACGATCACCAGCGGCGATCCGCCTCCGCCGCCACGGCCACCCCCGCCGCCACCGCCGCCCCCTCCCCCGCCGCCACCGCAGGTCGATCCCGAATACCGCGCGTCCGGTGTGACGGCCTTCGCGACCGGCTGCGACGGGCAGGCCGTCAACGGCACGGTCTATGTCAATGCCGAAGTCGAGCCGCATATGGCGGTCGATCCGGGCGATGCCAACCACATGATCGGCGTGTGGCAGCAGGATCGCTGGTCAAATGGCTCTGCGCGCGGCATCGTCGCGGCGGTCTCGCGCGATGGCGGCGTCAACTGGACGCGGCGGCCGCTGCCGTTCTCGCGCTGCGGCGGCGGCAACGCGCTCAATGGCGGCGACTACGCGCGCGTCACCGACCCGTGGGTCACGTTCTCGCCCAATGGCGTCGCCCATGCGATGGCCCTATCGACGACCGGCGCTTCGTTCGCGGCCGGCTCGGTCAACGCGATGCTGGTCATGCGCTCGCTCGATGGCGGCAACACCTGGAGCGGGCCGATCACACTGATCCAGGACGGCGCCGATTCCTTCAACGACAAGAACACGATCACCGCCGACCCGACCGACTCCAGCTTCGTCTATGCCGTGTGGGACCGCCTGCTCCCCAACGACACCGGTGGCCCGACCTATTTCGCCCGCACCACCAACGGCGGCGCGAGCTGGGAGCCGGCGCGCGCCATCTACGACCCGGGCCTCAACCGGCAGACCATCGGCAACGTCATCGTGGTGACCCCGGCGGGCACGCTGGTCAACGTGTTCACCCAGCTCGAATCCGTCAACGGCATGCGCAATGCGTCCGTCGCGGTCGTGCGCTCCACCGACAAGGGCGCGACCTGGTCGGCGCCGGTGCGCATCGCCGACCAGCTCGCCATCGGCGCGCGCGATCCCGACACCGGCACGTTGATCCGCGACGGCTCGCTGCTGCCGCAGGCCGCGGTCGATCCGCGCAATGGCGACCTCTACGTGGTCTGGCAGGACGCGCGCTTCAGCGCCGGTGCCGTCGACGCCATCGCCCTGTCGCGCTCCGTCAGCGATGGCCTGACCTGGTCAGCGCCGGTCCGCGTCAACAACAACGCCGTCAACGTGCACGCCTTCACTCCCAGCGTGCACGTGCTGGGCAACGGCACCGTCGGCGTGACCTACTACGACCTGCGCGCCAACACCATCGACACCGGCGTACTGCAGACCGAGTACTGGCTGGGGCGCTCGATCGACGGCGGCACGACCTGGGCCGAGACCCGCATCGCCAACGTCTTCGACCTGGACGTGGCGCCCAACGCGGGCGGCTACTTCCTCGGCGACTACCAGGCCTTGCGCAACCGCGGCAACGTGTTCGTGCCGTTCTACGTCAAGACCAGCAGCGGCGATCTGGACAACCGCACCGACGTGTTCGCCGCGCCGGCGGTGTCGGTCGCCAGCCCGATGCCGGCCGCCGCGACCGTCACGGGGATCACCGCCATGTCGCTGCAGGCGACGCCACTGGTGACGCCGGCCTGGCAGCTACGCATCCATGCCAATGCCGTGCAGCGGCAGAACGACGGCCTTATCCGCGAGTCGCCCAGACCCACGGCGTCGATGCTGCTGCGGCGTTATTGAGCGACACCTGCTTCCGAGCGAGGGCGACATGACCACCACCAACACGCAGTCCGGCACGAACGTGCACGAGATTGCCGACGGCATCTTCCGCATCAACACACCGGTCATGCTGCCCGGCGACGCCGGTGCGTTCTCGTTCAACCAGTACCTCATCCTTGATGACGAGTCACTGCTGTTCCACACCGGCCTGCGCCAGTTGTTCCCGCTGGTACAGGAGGCGGTCGCGCACGTGATGCCGGTGGCGCGGCTTCGGCACGTGGCCTTTTCGCACGTGGAGGCGGACGAGTGCGGCTCGCTCAACCAGTGGCTGGCCGCCGCGCCGCAAGCCGCGCCGCTGTGCAGCGCCATCGCCGCGATGGTGTCGATCGGCGACCTGGCCGACCGGCCGCCGCGCGGACTGGCCGATGGCGAGGTCGTCCCGCTGGGCCGCCACAGCGTACGCTGGCTGGACGCGCCGCACCTCCCGCATGCGTGGGAGTGCGGCTACCTGATCGAGACGAGCACCGCCACGCTGATGTGCGGCGACCTGCTGACGCAACCCGGAGATGGCAGCGTCGCGCTCACCGAAGGCGATGTGCTGGGACCCAGCGAGACCTTCCGCCGGGCGATGGACTATTTCTCGCACACGCGGGATGCGGACGCGCTTATCGAGAAGCTGGCCATGACCCAGCCGACCACGCTGGCCTGCATGCACGGCAGTGCGTGGCGTGGCGACGGCGCGGCGATGCTGCGGGCCCTGGCGGCAGAATTGGCGCGCTAGGCGCTACGAGGCTTCCGCAGCGAGCTTGCGATGCATGCTGCGGTAATCGGCCAGGTACTTCTTGCCCAGCCGCTGCTTCTGCGTGGCGCTGAGGATCTTCCCCGACATCTGGAAGAACTTGGTCTCCTCCTCGCGCAGGTGATGGTGCACCTGTTTGGACAGCGCGCGCGCCGTGGCCATCCAGCCACGGTCGCCCGGCCGCCCCTCGCGCAGCTTCTCGACCAGTTCGTCGATCTCGTGGTGCTCGTGCAACGCATGGCGCGATGAATTGAGCCCGCGGTCGTCCATCAGCATCGGCACGTACAGATAGCGCTCCTCCGCGGCCTCGTGCGCCGCCAGCTCGATGCGCAGCTCGCGGAACAGGTCGACGCGGCGCTGGTCGTGCGCCTTCGTACGCAGCAGCTTGCGGCACAGCGAGCGTTGCCGTTCGTGGCTTTCGCGCAGGGCGTCGTAGATCATCCCGTAGCTCCCTGGTCTTGCTCCAGCGTCCGCTTCATCGCCACCATGCCCTGGTCGATCATGCCGGCGACCTGTGGCTCGAGCTCGTTGGGCAGCAAATCGGCGATCCAGACCAGTCGGGTGCGGCCGTCGCTTTCGGCGAACGCCTGCACCGAGGCGTTGTAATGACTGAAAGGCTCGCCCTCCGCCGACCACGCTACGCGGCGCTGCGTATCGTCGACGTCGATGATGCGTTCACGCACGGTCATGCCGTTGCCGAAGGTGACCACGCGCGCGTCGCCTTCGAGCCGGCAGTCGGTGACGAACCCGCGCACCAGACGCTCGTGTATCCGGCCCACGTCGCGCAGCGCGTCCCACACGCGCTCGGGCTCCGCAGCCACCTGTATTTCCCGCCGTATCGATGCCATGCCAAAACCTCCGGGGCCGGCCCGGGACAATGGGCCGGCCGTGACCAGTGAGGACACGCAGCAGGGGCGAGGATAGAAGGGGGGTGGTCAACTCATTGCGATGGCCGTCAGCACGCGGCGTCGATCATGCTTTGCAGGTCGCCGGTCAGCCGGTCGACCCAGTGCGCGGCGTCGATCACGCCTTGCAGGTCGCCGGCCAGCCGGTCGAAGCAATGGGCCAGTGCCATGGGCGAGACCGCCAGTTCGGCATCGTCCTGCGCGGCGGCGGGCTCGGTCAGGCGCGCCAGCAGCCGCAACTGGTCGCGGACCTCGATCAGCGCCAGCAGCGCGTTTTCGGGAAGCAGATAGCCGGCCTCGAGGGTCGCGAGGACGACCGGTGCGCGAGATTCCTCTTGCATGTCCTGTCCTTGGCAGCGTTGCGTTTGACAACGATATGCCACTTCGTAGTTGGTTTTGTCAACAACCGCAACTTGGCCAACGCATGAATGGGGGACGCAACAATGGGTTGCGCTTCTTTCGCGGCGCTTGGGCAGGCATCTCCGGCGCCGCCGACGACGGATCAGGGCCCGGCCGGAGTGGCCGACGAGTGATCGATGACGACGACGCTACACGCCGCCTTCGCGCGTCGCCTCAACCACGCCCTGGATCATGCCGGCTTCATCAAGGGCCGCGGCCGCACCACGGCGTTGGCCGGTCACTACGAAGTCAGCCGAGAAACTTCGCGCAAATGGCTGGGTGGCCTGGCCTTGCCCGAACTCGAGCGCCTCGTCGAAATGGCCACGCAGACCGGCGTCTGCTTCGAGTGGCTGGTCACCGGCCGCGGGCCGATGGTGGCCGATGACCTGTCGGTGCGCGAAGCCGCCCCGTTTCCGTATGCCAGTGCCGAGCACCGCAAGCTGCTGGACCTGCTCAACAAGCTCTCGCCCAAGCGCCGTCGCGCGCTGATCGAGTTTCTCGGCAATTCCTGACGGCGTGGCTCCGAGCACGCTGCGCGCACCGGGGGCCTCGATTTACTTGTAAGCCACGCCCGCGCTGGCCGGCCCCGCCAGCGGGATGACCTCGGTGCGGCTGAATCCCACCGAGCGACACCAGCGGTCGAAATCCGCGCCGGTGAAGTCGAAGGCATCGCCGAACTCGATCAGCATGTTCAGCGACATCATCAGTCCGAAGGCGTTCTCGCGCCGGGCATCGTCGATCAGGTTCTCCACGACGATGAAGGCCCCGCCCGGCGGCAGGGCGTCGTACGCCGCACCGATCAGGTGCATTTTCTTTTCCAGATTCCAGTCGTGCAGGATCATGCCCATCGTGATCACGTCGGCCTTGGGCAGCGGATCGGCGAAGAAGTCGATCGACCGGGCCTCGACCCGGTCGGCCAAACCCGCGGCGGCGATCCGGCGCTGGGCGATCGGCGTGACGGCCGCAAGGTCGGCGGAAATGCACTGCAGGTGCGGGTGCCTGCTCGCCACCAGGATCGACAGCAGGCCGGTGGCGCCCCCGACGTCGCACAACGTTTGGTAGCGCGAGAAATCGAACTTGTCCGCCAGCGCCTGGAAATTGCCCGTCGAGATCCCGCTCATCGCGTCCATGAACTGTTCCAGGCGCTCGGGCTTGCTGTAGAGCTCGACAAACATCGGCGCGCCGGAATGCTTGACCTCGTTCTGCGGGCTGCCGGTGCGCAGCGCCTCGGACAGGTCGCCCCAGAATCGGTACAGGCGCGCGTTGGCCATCTCCAGGAAACCGCCGAGGAACTGGGGGCTGGTCCTGTCGAGGAACAAGGCGGTCTCGGGCGTGTTGCGATACCGCGCCGCCTCGCCATCGCCATCGCGCTCGAGAAAGCCCAGCGCCAGCAGCGCATCGAAGAAATCGGGGTTGGCCCGCGGATGCAGGGCCAGCGCCTCCTGCAGCTCGCGCCCGGTTCGCGCCTTGGGGCCCAGCGCGGTGAACACGCCCAGCTCCACCGCCGACAACAGCACCTTGGCAGGCCAGAAGCCCATGCCGATCTGCATGATGCGGGCGGGAGTGGGCGTGGTCATGGCGTTGGTTCCGGTGGCGTGGGAATGGGCGGCAAATGCGACTCGCGCCGGGCTCTTGATCGAACGTTCATCGCGGCCGGATGCGGTCGCACGGCGCCGGTGCTTCACCCGGGTGCTTCGGCGGGCCGGCTTTGACATCAACCGTCTCGCCCGGGCACTCGGCATTCATGCGCGGTATATCTACACCATCCGTAGAGGTGTTGAAATCAGAGGACAACGGGGCTTCTGACGCCCGAGGAGCAACGCATGGATCGCGACAAGAACTGGGATACGGAGGCTGGCGGGGCCGGCATCCGCACGGAACGCGGTGCCGCCAAGCGGTGGTCGATCTTCGCGCTGGGCACCGGTGCGCTGTGGAACGCGTGGAATGTCGTGGGGCTGGCGGCCCGCGACGACAGCCCGGCAATTCCTTTCGTGTCCGCGGTGCTGATGACGGCCGTGGCGGTGGTGGCATGGCGACGATGGCCGGGATGACTTGCAACTCCGACTGCCCTTCGATGCTTCGATGCGGCTTGTGGTAACGGACCACTCGACGCTCAGGCAACGCGAGCCAGGCTAGGCTAGGCTGCGCGCGACGCTTCCATGGGCTCGGCCATGACCCGCGGTGTCCTGCTGTTACTCGGCGCGCTGCTTGCCGGTTACGTGTGCTATCTCGCCCTGCTGTTCGTGCAGCAGCGATCGGTGATGTTCCCCGGCGCATCGATGGACTGGGACGGCGTGGGACGCGCATTGCCGGCGCACGCCGAGGCCGTATCGATACCGGTTTCGTTCGGCCACGTGCAAGGCGTCCTGCTTCACGCCCGCCAGCCACCGGGTCGCGAACACCCAGACCCCGCCTCGCGCGCTCCTGCCGCGATCTTCTTCCACGGCAATGCCGAATTCGTCGACCAGAACGTGCCCTTGCTCGAGCCATTGGCGGCGGCCGGTATGCACGTATTGCTGGTCGAGTATCCAGGCTATGCCGGCACAGACGGCCGGCCATCGCGCGCAACGCTCGACGAAGCCGCGTTGAAGGCCTACGACTGGCTGGCGGCGCGCCGCGATGTGGACGCGACGCAGATAGTGATCATCGGCCGCTCGATCGGTACCGGGCCGGCGGTGGCGCTGGCGCGGCAAAGGCCGGCGAGCGCCGTGGTGCTGATGGCCGCGTTCGGGTCGCTCGACGACTTCGCCCATCGCATGGGCGCGCCGGCATTTCTTCTGCGCGACCGTTACGACAACCTGGCACTGCGCGATTACGACGGGCCGGTGTTGCTGCTCCACGGCCGCGACGACGACATCATTCCCTACCGGTACAGCGAGTACCTGCTCAAGGCCGCGCCCAACGCGACGCTGGTGCCGATGGCGTGCGGCCATAACGACTGTCCGTTCTTCGAACCGGAGTTCATGGAACGGCTGCGTCAATTTCTTGTACACAGCGGTGTACTCGCGGGCGCCTCGAGTCCGCGCGATGCCGGCTGAACCGTTGTGCAGCGTTCAGCGCGCCGTGCCGGGTCTTTCACATCGCCGGCGATAGGTTCGCCTCGGAACACGCTCATTGGAGCCGCGACGCGAGAGTCGCAACGCAGAAGGAGGCATTCGTGAAGAAGCACAGAATTCTTGCGATCCCGTTGGCTGTCCTGGCGTTGGTTGCCGCGCCAGCAGTGGCTGGCGACGGCAAGGGGGCGGACAAGGACAAGCCGGCTCACGCCCAGTCCCACCCCGCCACTCCGCCGATGGCCTACGGCCATCACGACAACGGCAAGCACAAGGGCTGGGAGAAGCAGGCCTGGAAGCGCGGCGACCGCATTCCTCTGGCCTACGTCGATTCGCGCTATTACATCAACGACTACCGCGTGTACCGCCTGCAGCCGCCGCCGGCCGGCTATCGCTGGGTGCGCCCGATGGACGACCGCTACCTGCTGGTGAACCTGGCGAACGGGCTGGTCGCCGAGGCGTTGGGCTATTGATGGTTTGATCCACGTCTAGATCGACGCGCGCATTTGGACGCGCGCATTTGGATCGACGCGTGCCGATTCACTCGTTCTTGTGCCGGCACGGACCGCCGGCCATCTGGAGGGCTCCGCAGGGGAGCCCTCTTTTTTTGCAACCCATCCTGTTGCAACGGGCCTATCCTATGGACCCGCCAGCGCGGTGTCCGCCATGACCATGCCCGACGAATTCGATCCCGACGACAATTTCGACCAGGCCTTCGGCCACGAATCCGACGTCGACGAGGAGGCCGCGCAGGAAGCCGTGGTCTGGCAACTGTTGCTGCTGATCAATCCCGGCGACGAGGACGCCGCGCTGCAGCAGTTCGCCGCGTACCGCGAAGCCGCCGCCGACGCTGGCGAGGATGCCGACCCGGTGTGGCTGCTGCGCGATGCGATCGACTGGAAGGCCGGCTTCTTCGTCGCCGAGGACGATCCGCAGGCACTGGTCGAAAGCGTGGACGAACTGGCCGCGCGATGGAACCTGCACATCGACTGGGGAATCGATGACGAGGAGAACGACCTCGACCAGGTCGAAGTGCCGACGCTGATCAACACCGCCTACGACCGGCTGCGCGAGCACCACTACACGCTGTGGACCTGGGAAACCGGCAGCGAACACCATGCCGGCTGGATCACTCAGCAACGCGACGACGAGGCGCTGCGACTGGTGGCCGGAGCGCTGGGCTTCCATGTCCGGACTGGCGCGGGCTGAGTTCCGCCCGCGGCGTCACGACTTCGTGGCGGTCAATAGCGCCTGCGATAGCCCTTTCCGACCAGCGACAGGACCAGTCCGACGCCACTCGCGGCCGCGATGACGATCGCCGGGGTGCTGGCGCCCGAGACGCCGGCCAAGGCCAACGGCTTCATCCCGGCGATGGCCTGGTACCCGAGGTAGTGCGCGACGAACACCAGGTACATCAGCGGGATCAGCGCGCGGTAGCGCAGCAGCACCACGAGCGCGATCAGCCCCAGCAACAGCTGCTCCAGCCCCAGGCGCGACATCAGTGCGATCACGTTCTGCGCGGCGCCGGCGGGATACGTGTCCAGCGGCATCGTCGACACCGACTGCGCGCCGCCGTCGGCGGAGAAGATGTGCAACAGGCTGATCGCGATCATCATCAACGTGATCGGCACGAACAGCCACAACGCCAGCACGTGTCCGCGGAAACGGCTATCGACGCGTGCGGGAAGGATTCGACTCAACATCGTGGCCCCTTTTGGATGGCTGTCGCCCTCGTCCGGCTGATAGCCGTTCGGACTCCGGGAGCATCGGTGCCGCCCGCCCGTTTGTCCACATGCGTTGTCCACATGGCGTTGTCCGGATCACGTTTGTCCGGATCACGTTTGTCCGGATCACGTTTGTCCGTGGCGCCATGCCCGGCGCTTGCGCCGATCGACGAGTCCGGCGATGGCCTGAGACACGACGGCGGAACGTTGTCCGGACCATCCGGACCGAGAAATCGACATGCACCGCCCGGCCTTGCTCGCCGCCTGCCTGATGCTTTCCGCCTGCGTCTACGTCCCGACCAGGCAGAAGGCGGCGCAAGGCGAGCCGGTCACGCCGGACCAGGCCTCGTTCCTGTACGACGCGGGCATGACCATGGCGCAGGCGCGGGAACGACTGGGGCCACCGACGCTGAATCTGCGCGACATCGATGTCGCGGTATGGTCCTGGCGCACCAGCGGCGACGTATGGTTCTACGCATTGCCGACGACCGGTGCCGGCGAGAGCTATCGCGATTACAGCCTGATGGTGGCTTATTCCGACGATGGCCGCGTGCTGACCCATCTGCTGGAAAAACGCGGAGCCTGGGATACCGCCAGCGAGCAGGCGCGCGACTGGTACCGCCGCATCCGGCATACGCTGCCGGAAGCGGCTGCATTCGCCGGTGCCACTGCCGCCGGGAAGGCCTACGGGACCATCCACGTGTACATGCCGGATCGCACGTGCTCCCACGGCACGGTCGATATCCTTCTGGACGGCGAACGCGTGGCCGAACTGGGACACGAAGTCGCCATCGTGACGCGAGCCACGCCCGCGCAACACGAATTGACCGCCCGGGTCGGGGAGCTGGCATTCGGCAGGCCGCTGCTGTTGACGGTGGATGCGACCCATCCGGTCTATGTGCGGGTGTGCAGCTCCGGCCTGCTGTTCCAGCCCTGGAAGGTATCGCAGGCCAAGTCTTCAGGAACGCTGGGGGGAGCGGAGGTCGTTCGCGTCGTCGACGCGAAGACGGCCGCGTCGGAGATGCCGCTGCCGCCCTAGTTTCGATTCCGCTCGAAGTGCACTGCGCGATGAACATCAGACACGGACATTGACTTGCCCCAAACAGCCGGTATGCCAATGTGATCGCACACGCGCACTGGGGCCTGTGCATGAAATCTTTACTGTGCGCATCGGCACTTCTCGCGGCAGGCGCGGTCGCATTGGCTCACGACGGCACTCCAGTGCGGGATGCTCCGCCGGACACGGTTTACGTGAACGGGCATGACGCGCTGAAGCGACTCAGCATTGCGGCGTCCAACGAGTCTGCGGTCGTGCATGGGAAGGGCCAGTATCCCGCCGCGGAGAAGGCCTGCCTGGATGCAGTCGCCAAAAAGACAGGCGTCCATCGCGACAAACTGAAGATCACCGATGTGTCATGGGCGCAGGCGGGCGTTGGGGTGACGGTGAAGGTGCCCGGCGCCGAGGCGCCATGGTCGTGTCTGGCCAACCAGAAGGGCCGCGTGCAAGGAGTCAGCTATACGGGCAATGAGGGCAGGCTGTGATGCACGGGCTGTATAAAAAACCGCCGGTCGAGCGATCGGCCGGCGGTTCGATGGCAGGTTCGAGACCTGCTGTCAGCCCCAGGGGGCATCGAGCTCGGGCTCTTCTGAGGGGTCCTCGTCTGAGCGCTCGCGTCTCCTAGGGTGAAGTGATCCTACCGCCGGTGCTCTAAGCATCCGGTGATGGGGTGCATCGCAGGCGATGATGCGAAAATAACGTGCCATTAAGTGGTCGGAAGGATTCGTCTACGGCGCGTCAAAACGGCCTGACATGCGGCGTCCTGACATGCGCTCCTGACTGTTCGGCCAGCATTTGGGCTGCAGGCATGTCCATTAGCACGCCCGTAACGCTCGGCAGGCTAACGTCGATGCGACTCCGCAAGCACAGAGGGCAATCGATATGGCAACCATCGAATCGGTCATGACCCGCGATCCGGTCACCTGCTACGTCAACACGCCGCTTCCCGAAGTCGCGGCGCTGATGCTGTCGCACGACTGCGGACAGATCCCCGTAGTCGATGCACAAGGCAAGCCGCTGGGTGTGGTCACGGACCGCGACATCGTCGTGCGCGTGGTGGCCAACGGTGGCAATCCCGCCGTGGCGACGGCCGCCGATGCGATGACCTCGCCCGCCAGGACCGTCAGCCTCGACACCAAGCTCAGCGATTGCCTGCACGCGATGGAGCAGGCGCAGATCCGCCGGGTTCCGGTGGTCGATGCGCAGGGCCGGATCGTCGGCATCGTCGCCACGGCCGACGTGGCGCTGTCCGGCGGACGCAAGGCGATCGCCGAAGTCATGGAGGAAGTTTCGGCGCCCACACCGAAACTGGCTGGCGCGGGCGGCTCCTCGATGCATCGCCACTAAGAGCAGCTCTTCGCTGGGAACGCTCCCTCTCCCTCAGTCGGGAGAGGGACGTATCAAGGATGACGACTGTTCCAGTGGCGCGGGACTTCATTGAATACACCGGCCGTCGGCGTACCCTCGGGGTCGACGTTTGGCATCTACGCACCGATCACACATGTCGCCACAGGCACGCCATAGGATTTCGCCTTGTCGCGTCGCCGCGCTGGCGCTGGTGCTCCTTGTCGGTCCCGTCGCTGCGCACACCGACTCGAGTTGCCAGGAACGATTGCTGACAGAACTCGGCTGGCGCTTCATCCCCGCCAACGGGAACGTCGTGGAGGTACATGGCGGCGCGCCCTGCGATCGTGCCGATCTCGCTGCAGCGCAAGCGGCCGGTGACCTCGTCGTGCATTGGCCTGACTCCCTCGACGCCGCCACGCGCGAGCGGACGCTTGCGCAACTGCTGCACCACCCGGCCACGCGCTGCGCCTACGCCTTTGCCCTTGGCGAGGCCACGCGACGCGCCGTCGACCGCCTGGTCGACAATCGCGGCTTCCGCTTCTCGGCGTTGCAGGTGGGGTGGATCGGCTTCGGGCCGACCGGCTCGTCCCACGACGGCTGGGAACCGGTCGCGATGTTCGGTCGTGGCTATCGCCCACGCGGCGCCAACTCACGCGCGATAGAGGGCTTCTACGAGGGCGAGGTGCGCGCCGAGTGTGGCGTCGGCCGGCAGATCGCTCAGTACGCGACGCAAGCCGAGCTCTACGGCATGGCCGCGTTCGATTCCGAATTCGACGCCGACGAAATCGTCATCGGCACGTTCAATCGCCTCCATCCCACCCGCAGCATCCTGCTGGGATCGTCTGCAGGCACGTTCACCCACGATGGCCGCGCACGCGCTGCGGCGGCGAGCGGCCGGCAGGCCTTCATGGGGTTGCCGGGCTTCATCTACCACGTGTTCGACCGCAGCACGCTGGACGACATCCACAACCAGGCCGAGAACTTCGTCGTCTATGACGTAGACGCCGACGCCGCCCAGGCGCTGCGGGCGCACGGCGGCTTCGAGTACTACAACGACCGCAACCGCCGGATCTGGGAGTTGGCGCGCGCACTGGAACTTCCGAAGCAGTGGCGCTTGTTCGAGCGCCTGCTGTACGAGCGCGATCCGGCATTGCGCGCCGGCCTTCCGGAAGATGCACGCAGCCGTCTTGCGCAACTGGATGCGCTGCTGGCCGACCCGTTCTATCGCGGCTTCGAAGTCTACGTGCACAAGCAGGGCGTCAAACCGGTCGGCTTCCACATCGCGCGCCTGCTCGACCGCAATCCGCGCACGCCGTTCCGCATCGAGCTGGCGTTGCACAACCTGCACACCACGCTCTACGACCGCTACCTCGCCCATCGGCTGAACGATTGCGCGCGCCAATACGTCGATTCGCCGACCAGCGAAGGTACGCCGCCCGCCAGCGAAACCCTGGGCAGGTAACAACGGTTTAACGCAACGCCCTGCGCATCATCCCCCGCCCGGGTGAGATGGCCGAGCGCACACGTGGCGCGCGTTAGCGAGGGCGTAGTGCGCCGCTGAACGGGGCCTCTCGTCGAGACGTCATGCCCCTGCTTTTCTTCGCGGTGCACATAAGCCGCCTTGGCACGCCTTGCCGCCGGGCGTCGCGCTGGATCGTCATTCGGGAACGTGTCCCGATGCCCACCCGCCAGGATGGGATGCGATGAAGGGCTGAATGCCCCCTCAGGAGTAACGATCATGGCTAGCACGACTTTCAAGACCGGAGCGGTTCCGGCAGCGCTGCTGTTGGCGTTGTCTGCCGCAATCCCCGCCATCGCCCAGACCCAGGCGGCATCGACCGAGCTGGACACGGTCACGGTAGTTGCCCCGCGCATCACCTACCACGTCAAGCGCGAAGGGGTTCCGCGGTACCCAAGGAGATCACGGTGGCGGAGAAGAAGGCCCAGGTGAGCTACAGCGACCTCGACCTGACGCGCACCGCCGACCTGTACGCACTGGAAGACCGCGTCGGCAAAGCCGCGGCCCAGGTATGCGATGAACTGGCGCAGGAGTTCCCGGACGGCGAGCCCGCCGTATCGGTGTGCACACGCCGCGCGACCGACGACGCGATGGCGCAGTTGCGGCGATTGGGCCGGGCCACCGTCGCCGCCAAGCCGTAGTCGGCGATCGCGCAAGAACAGGGGCGAAGCCCCACCGCACGAGGGGATGCGGTGCAGGGCTTTGGCGTGACCGATTCGCGAAGGACGTCGGTTCGATCAGATCCTGACGCAGTCGAAGACCAGCTTGTCGCCGTCGAAGCGCACGCCTTCGATGCTGACCGATCCCTCGCGTCCGTCGTTGCGGCAGGCGCCATAGCGATAGGTGTGTTCGCTGGGGAACGGCGACGGACTCTCGCCGCGCGCTTCGATCGCCTGGTAGCCGAACCGGGCGTGCGCGCACTTGTTGCTGGGTCCATCGACCGAGCAGTAGACGTACTCGACGTCGTATTCGCAGGCGTTGCGCAGGTGCGCAGGCCCGTTGGGACGGGCCTTCATGCTCAGGCAGTCCGAGGCGACCAGGGAACGGTCAGGCGTGGGATCGCCCGCCTGCGCGTCGCGGATGGCCGCGACGTCCGCAAGCGCCAGGGTGAGCAAAACGGCAGCGCTGATCGGCAACGACTTGGCCACGGCATTCTCCTGGGTTGTCGGCTGACGAACGCGGGAACGCCGGCGGCTCGGCCAATGGGACGCTGCGGCGTGACGGCCCAGCCGCCCCCCATGTCGGGGGGGCGATGACGGGCACTCATTGGCCGCAGGTGATCCAGCCGCGCCGAATGCGATAATCCCGGGCATGCCGAATCGAGCTTCCCGGCCACCGCATGGCTGGCCGGGAGCCTCAGTGCCATCGTTGCCCGCGTACTGCGGCGCGCCCCCTTGCCCCCAGCCAGTCCAGCCCTCCATGAACAGCCAATACCGCAAGCCGCTCCCGGGCACGCAGCTCGACTACTTCGACGCGCGCGCCGCGGTGGAGGCGATCGCCCCCGGTGCCTACGACCGGCTGCCCTACACCTCGCGCGTGCACGCCGAGAACCTGGTGCGCCGCGCCGAGCCGGCGATGCTCGACGCCTACCTGACCCAGCTGATCGAGCGCCGTCGCGACCTGGATTTCCCCTGGTTCCCCGCCCGCGTGGTGTGCCACGACATCCTCGGCCAGACCGCGCTGGTGGACCTGGCCGGCCTGCGCGACGCCATCGCCGACAAGGGCGGCGATCCGTCGCAGATCAATCCGGTGGTGCCGACGCAGTTGATCGTCGACCACTCGCTGGCGGTGGAAGCACCGGGCTTCGACAAGGAAGCGTTCGCCAAGAACCGCGCGATCGAGGATCGGCGCAACGAAGATCGCTTCCATTTCATCAACTGGACCAAGAAGGCGTTCAAGAACGTCGACGTGATCCCGCCGGGCAACGGGATCATGCACCAGATCAATCTGGAGAAGATGTCGCCCGTGATCCATGCCGACCATGGCGTCGCGTACCCGGACACCTGCGTGGGCACCGACAGCCACACGCCGCACGTCGATGCGCTCGGCGTGATCGCCATCGGCGTGGGCGGTCTGGAAGCTGAGAGCGTGATGCTCGGCCGCGCCTCGTGGATGCGCCTGCCCGACATCATCGGCGTCGAGCTGACCGGCAAGCCGGCGCCGGGCATTACCGCCACCGACGTCGTGCTCGCCCTGACCGAATTCCTGCGCAAGGAGAAGGTCGTCGGCGCGTACCTGGAATTCCGTGGCGAAGGCGCCTCCGCGCTGACGCTGGGCGACCGCGCCACCATCTCCAACATGGCACCCGAGTACGGCGCCACCGCGGCGATGTTCTTCATCGACGACAAGACCATCGACTACCTGCGCCTGACCGGCCGCGAGGACGAACAGATCAAGCTGGTCGAGACCTACGCGAAGCAAACCGGCCTGTGGGCTGATGCGCTGGCGAACGCGCAGTACGAGCGCACGCTGACCTTCGATCTGTCGACGGTCGTGCGCAACATGGCCGGCCCGTCCAACCCGCACAAGCGCCTGCCGACATCGGATCTTGCCGAGCGCGGCATCGCCGGAAAGTGGGAGGAAGTGCCGGGCCAGATGCCCGACGGCGCGGTGATCATCGCCGCGATCACCAGCTGCACCAACACCAGCAACCCGCGCAACGTCATCGCCGCCGCCCTGCTGGCGCGCAACGCCAACGCGCGCGGGCTGGTCCGCAAACCGTGGGTGAAGAGCTCGCTCGCGCCCGGCTCCAAGGCCGTGCAGCTTTACCTGGAAGAAGCCGGCCTGCTGTCGGAGCTGGAGCAACTGGGCTTCGGCATCGTCGCCTTCGCCTGCACCACCTGCAACGGCATGAGCGGCGCGCTGGATCCGGCGATCCAGAAGGAAGTCATCGACCGCGACCTGTACGCCACCGCCGTGCTGTCGGGCAACCGCAACTTCGACGGCCGCATCCATCCCTATGCCAAGCAGGCCTTCCTCGCCTCGCCGCCGCTGGTGGTCGCCTATGCCATTGCCGGCACGGTGCGCTTCGACATCGAGAAGGACGCGCTGGGCACCGACGCCGACGGCAATGCCGTCACGCTGAAGGACATCTGGCCGAGCGATGAAGAGATCGACGCGGTGGTCGCCAGCAGCGTGAAGCCCGAGCACTTCCGCCAGGTGTACGACCCGATGTTCAAGTTCAGCGTCGATCGCAGCGCGCAGGTCAGCCCGCTGTACGACTGGCGCCCGCAGAGCACCTACATCCGCCGTCCGCCGTACTGGGAAGGCGCGCTGGCCGGCGAGCGCGCGCTCAGCGGCATGCGTCCGCTGGCGGTGCTGGGCGACAACATCACCACCGACCACCTCTCGCCTTCCAACGCGATCATGCTGGCGAGCGCCGCCGGCGAGTACCTGGCGAAAATGGGCCTGCCGGAAGAGGACTTCAATTCCTATGCCACGCACCGCGGCGACCACCTGACCGCGCAGCGCGCGACGTTCGCCAACCCGAAGCTGCTCAACGAGATGGTCCGCGACGAAGCCGGCAACGTGAAGCAGGGTTCACTGGCGCGTATCGAGCCGGAAGGCCAGGTGACGCGCATGTGGGAGGCCATCGAGACCTACATGGAGCGCCGCCAGCCGCTGATCATCATCGCCGGCGCCGACTACGGCCAGGGTTCCTCGCGCGACTGGGCCGCCAAGGGCGTGCGGCTGGCCGGCGTGGAAGCGATCGCCGCCGAAGGCTTCGAGCGGATCCACCGGACCAACCTGATCGGCATGGGCGTGCTGCCGCTGGAGTTCCTGCCCGGCACCAACCGCACGACGCTGGGCATCGACGGCACCGAGACCTACGACGTGACCGGTGAACGCACGCCGCGCGCGACGCTGACGCTGGTCATCCACCGCCGCAACGGCGAGCGCGTGGAAGTGCCGGTGACGTGCCGCCTGGACACCGCCGAGGAAGTGTCGATCTACGAAGCCGGCGGCGTGCTGCAGCGCTTCGCCAACGACTTCCTGGAGTCCGCGCAGGCGGCGTGATCCTTCGCGCCGCCGAGAGCCATCCCGAGGTATCGCTTCCCAGCCGCAGCACCCATACAAGGAGTTATGACATGCCTGGAACCGTCACCCTGCATCGCGTCCTGAAGGCGCCTGCCGATCGCGTCTATCGAGCATTCCTCGATCCCGACGCGATGGCCAAGTGGCTGCCGCCACACGGCTTCACCGGCAAGGTCCATGAGATGGACGCGCGCGTCGGCGGTGGTTACCGGATGTCGTTCACCAACTTCGGCACCGGCAACAGCCATTCGTTCGGCGGCACCTACCTCGAACTCGTGCCGAACGAAAAGCTTCGCTACAACGACCGTTTCGACAACCCGGACCTGCCCGGCGAGATGGAAGTGACGGTGACGCTCAAGC
Organism: Lysobacter niastensis; assembly: GCF_031457115.1. Lineage (GTDB taxonomy): Bacteria > Pseudomonadota > Gammaproteobacteria > Xanthomonadales > Xanthomonadaceae > Lysobacter_J > Lysobacter_J niastensis_A. Next base: position 518,075 of record NZ_JAVDVY010000001.1, on the reverse strand, counting down.
CGGTGCTGTGCGGCACCGAACTGCACGTCGTCCAGAAAGGCATTCCCGACGCGATCCCGGTCGAGTTCTGCTACCTGGGCTGGCAGGAATCGCTGACGCTGATGGCCCAGCTGGTCGAACCCGAAATCCCCGATAACGCCTGATCTTCATCCCTTCTCCCGCAAGCGGAAGAAGATGCCCCGAGGGATGGATGAGGGCGCTCCTGCACCACGACGCCCCTGCCCACACCCCATCCCTCTCCCGCATGCGGGAGAGGGCGCACAAACAAGACCGGACCCACACATGACCCACGCCCCGCAGATCCGCATCCCCGCCACCTACATGCGCGGAGGCACCAGCAAAGGCGTGTTCTTCTGCCTGCAGGACCTGCCGCAAGCCGCGCGGGTCGCCGGACCGGTGCGCGATGCGCTGCTGATGCGCGTGATCGGCTCGCCCGATCCTTACGGCAAGCACACCGACGGCATGGGCGGCGCCACGTCGAGCACCAGCAAGTGCGTGATCATCTCCAAGTCCGACGTGCCCGATCACGACGTCGACTACCTCTACGGCCAGGTGTCGATCGACACCGCCTTCGTCGACTGGAGCGGCAACTGCGGCAACCTGTCCTCGGCGGTCGGTCCGTTCGCGATCGCCAACGGCCTGATCGATCCGGCGCGCGTGCCGGACGACGGCATCGCCATCGTGCGCATCTGGCAGGCCAACATCGGCAAGACCATCATCGCGCACGTGCCGATGACCGCGGGCCAGGTGCAGGAAACCGGCGACTTCGAGCTCGACGGCGTGACCTTCCCGGCGGCCGAGATCCAGCTGGAATTCCTCGATCCCTCCGACGAGGGCGAAGGCGGCGGCGCCATGTTCCCCACCGGCAACCTGGTCGACGACCTCGAAGTGCCCGACGTGGGCACGCTGAAGGCGACGCTGATCAATGCCGGCATCCCGACCATCTTCCTCAACGCCGCCGACCTCGGTTACTCCGGCACCGAGTTGCAGAGCGCGATCAACGACGACAAGGCGGCGCTGGCGAAGTTCGAAACGATCCGTGCGCACGGCGCCGTGCGCATGGGCCTGATCGGCAGCGTCGAGCAGGCCGCCTCGCGCCAGCACACGCCCAAGGTCGCCTTTGTCGCGCCGGCGCAGGATTATGTGTCCTCCAGCGGCAAGCAGATCGGCGCCGGCGACATCGACCTGCACGTGCGCGCCCTGTCGATGGGCAAGCTGCACCACGCAATGATGGGCACCGCCGCGGTCGCCATCGGCACCGCCGCGTCCATCCCGGGAACGCTGGTCCACGCCGCTGCCGGCGGTGGCGAGCGCGAGGCGGTGCGCTTCGGTCATCCCTCCGGCACGTTGCGCGTGGGCGCGCAGGCGCGCCTGGTCGACGGCCAGTGGACTGTGACCAAGGCAGTGATGAGCCGCAGCGCGCGCGTGCTGATGGAAGGCTGGGTGCGCGTACCGGGCGACACGTTCTGAGTTTTCGCGCGCGGTCGTTGTCACCGCGCGCAACACATCCACAGGCAAACAGGTCGGTCGCTGCGAGGCAGCGGCCGTCAGGCCTGTCCCATGCCCGGTGGCCACTGCTCGAATTGCGCAAGCTCATCCGTGATCTCGTACCACGGCGCCTTGGACCCGACGAAGATGTGCTCGCGCGGCCGCACCGCCGGATCGCCGTCAACCGCCCCCAGCACGACTTCCGAGATCTTTCCCGAATGCGACGCTGCCAGCGGGGATCCGCACTTGCTGCAGAAAAGCCGCTCCCGCTGCGGGGACGAACGGTAGGCCGCTATCGAGTCCTCTCCCGACGTCCATCGGAACTCGTCGGGATCGACGAATGCCCACGTGGCGAATGCCGCTCCGTGCGCCTTCCTGCACATGGAGCAATGGCAATTTCCGGCACCGGCGAATGCTCCGGCAATCTCGTACCGCACGGTCCCGCAAAGACAGCCGCCCTTGATCGTCATGTCGGTATCTCGATTGGACTTCGGCGCGGCGCACGTTATCCGATCGAGTCGGAAGACCACGTTGCGGCGCCCTCGACGACGCCGCGCGGCGCAACATCCGTGCCAGCCTGACCCCCGTGGCGTTGGGCGAAATATGGGGAACGGCGGCGCGCAATCTGGGGAACCCTCCCGATGTAGGCAAACACGCAAAAACCTAGTCTGGCATCGCAGTCCAGCCCCGGGCTGCGCCAGACGAGATCACCGCCATGTCCCGCTTCGAATTCGCCACCTCCGCCAGCCTGCTAGCAGCGTTTGACGAGCGCCTGGACTGGATCGACAGCGACGCCGCCGACGCCGCATCCGCGCTGGAAGTCCCGCAGGCCCCGGCCATCCGCCATGTCCATGGCGACCGCGACGCCGAGTTCGGCGTCGGCTACGGCAACAGTTCCGGCTATGCCGACGGCCGCCACTACGTCACCCACTGGGCAACGCGGATGTTCCGCTTTGTCTGAGCCGCGCCCGGCCACCTACGAGGATGCCGCCATGCCCCGGTACCTGGTCGAACGCAGCTTTCCGGCCGACCTCGCCATCCCCGTGAATGCGGATGGCGCCCGGGCCTGCGCGCAGATCGCCGGCATCAACGGCGAGAACGGAGTGACCTGGCTGCATTCCTACGTCAGCGCCGACCGCCGGAAGACATTCTGCATCTACGACGCCCCCGCGCCGGAAGCCATCCGCAAGGTGGCGCGCCGCAACGGCCTGCCGGTGACCCACATCACCGAGATATCGGTGCTGTCGCCCTACTTCTACTACTGAATGCGCGGCACAGGTCGGCCGTCCGCTGCCGGTCCGTCGGCTGGGAGATAATCGCGGCGATCCCCCGGAGTGATTGCCGTGGAACTGATCGAACGCGGACACGCCCTGCAACTGTTGCAGCAAGCGCTCGAAACGGCGGCGCAGGGCAGCGGCCGCACCGCGCTGGTCTGCGGCGAGGCCGGCATCGGCAAGACCTCGCTCGTCACCCAACTGCTGTCGCAGCACCGCGAAGGCCGCGTACTGTGGGGCGGATGCGAGGCGCTTTTCTCGCCGCGCCCTCTCGGTCCTCTGTACGACATGGCCGGTGCGCTCGGCGCGAAGCTGCAATCGATGCTGGGCCTGGAAGGCCGCCGCGTCGAGCTGTTCGCCTCGTTCCTCGAGGAACTGCAGCACTCGCGCGGCACCACCGTGGTGGTGCTGGAAGACCTGCACTGGGCCGACGCTGCCACGCTCGACCTGGTCAAGTTCCTCGCCCGCCGCATCCAGCGCGTGCGCGCGCTGCTGGTGCTGAGCTATCGCGACGACGAGCTCGGCGAACGCCATCCGCTGCAACTGGTACTGGGCGACCTGCCCGCCGATGCCGTCGTGCGCGTGCCGCTGCTGCCACTGTCGGAGGCCGGCGTCGACGAACTGGCCCGCCAGTCCAGCCGCCCCGCCGACGGCATCTACGCCGCCACGGGCGGCAACCCGTTCTTCGTCACCGAAGCGCTGCGCGCCGAGGGCCTGCCGGCCACCGTGCGCGATGCGGTGCTGGCACGCGCGGCGCGCCAACCGCCGGCAGTGCGTGCGCTGCTCGATCTCGCGGCGATCGTTCCGGCGCGCATCGAGGTGGACATCGTCGATGAAGTGCTGACGCCGACGCCTGCGGATGTGTCGACCGCGCTCGCATCGGGACTGCTCACCGCCGACGGTCGCTCGTACGCATTCCGCCACGAGCTGGCGCGCATCGCCATCGAGCAGGCCTTGTCGGCGCCGGTGGCCGCCGCGCTGCACGCCAAAGTGCTCGCCTGCCTGGCGCGTCGGGGCGAACACGGCGTGCCGATGTCGCGCCTGGTGCACCACGCCTCCGGCGCCGGCGACTCCGCGGCGGTGCTGAAGTACGCCCTGCACGCCGGCGACGAGGCCGCCTCGCACGGCGCGCACTGCGAAGCCGCATCGCTGTACCGCACCGCGCTGGCCCACGCCGGCGGCCTGCCCCCGGCCGAACGCGCCAACCTGCTCGAACGCCATTCCTACCAGTGCTATGTCATAGACCAGAACGATTGCGCCATGGAAGAACGCCTTGCCGCGCTGGCGATCTGGCGGAAGCTCGGCGACGTGCGCCAGGAGGGGCTGACCCTTCGCTGGTTGTCGCGCCTGAGCTGGTTCGGCGGACGCAAGCGCGAAGCCGAGGAGTACGCCAACCAGGCCGTGCAGCTGCTGCAGGACCAACCCGAGGACGAGGCCTACGCCTGGGCGCTGAGCAACCGATCGCAGCTGTACATGCTGTCCGGCCACACCACCGAGGCGGTCGCCTGGGGCGAACGCGCCATCGCATTGGCCAACCGCATCGGCAGCGACGAGGTGCTGACGCATGCACTCAACAACGTCGGCACCGCGCGCTACATGATCGGCCTGCCGGACGGCAAGCCGATGATCGAGCGCAGCCTGCAGATCGCGCTGGCCCACGACTTCGAAGAGCACGTCGCACGCTGCTACGCCAACCTGGTCAGCACGGCGGTCAAGACCCGCGACTATGTCGACGCGGAGAAGCAGATCGCCGAGGCCATGCGCTACTTCTGCGCGCGCGACCTGGACTCGTGGTCGAACTACATCCTGGTCTGGCAGGCGCGACTGGACTTCGAGCGCAGCGACTGGGACGCCGCCGCCGACATCGCCGGACGCCTGGTCACCGCGCACGACGTAGCCGTGGTCACACGCATCTGCGCGCTGGTGGTGCTGGCGCGCGTGCGCCTGCGTCGCGGCGATCCCGGCGCACGCGAACTGCTGGAAGAGGCCGTCGCGCTCGCGCAGCAGTCCGGCGAATTGCAGCGCCTGGCACCGGTCGCTGCCGCGCACGCCGAGGAAGCCTGGCTGCGCAACGACGGCGCGCCCGTCGATGCCATCGTGCTGCACGCCTACGCCCTGGCCGAGGAACGACAGGACCGGCGCGCCCTCGGTGAACTGCGCTACTGGTGCCTGCGCCTGGGCCTGATGCAGGCCGGGCCGGAAGGCACCGAGGAGCCTTACGCCCTGCAGATCGACGGGCATTGGCGCGAAGCGGCCGACACCTGGCAACGCCTGGGCTGTCTCTACGAGCGCGCTCTCTGCCTGCTTGAAGGCGACGAGTCCGCAATGCGCGAAGCCGTTGCCGTCCTCGAATCGCTGGGCGCCTCCGCCGCGGTCAAACGCTGCCGCGAGCACCTGCGCGATGCGGGCGTGCGCGGCGTCGCCCGCGGCCCGCGCGCCACTACCAGCGCCAACCCGGCCGGACTGACCGCGCGCGAACTCCAGATCCTGTCGCTGCTTGCCGAGAATCTGACCAACGCCGAGATCGCGCGGCGGCTGGTGCGCTCGGAGAAGACGGTCGACCACCACATCTCGGCGATCCTGCGCAAACTGGACGTGCGCTCGCGCGGCGAAGCCGCGGCGATGGCCGGGCGATTGGCGTTCACCACGCCTGCCGTGGAACGGCCTGCGGCACGCCGTCAGCGTCTCGATTCGTAAGCGAGGTGAGGGCGGGCTTCCGGGTGGCGTCCTGAACCCCGGACCTGCGACACTCGCGCCACTTCATGGGAAACCGGGGGATACATGAAGGGACACCTCGCGCTGGCTGTCGCACTGGGCACGCTGACGACGGCCTATGCCTGTTGGCATTGGATGACTCCTGCCGAAAGGACCGACCCCTCCGCCGCGTTCGCATCGGCAGCAAGCGGCTCGGTGCGCGCACAGTCGGCGACCACGCTCCGGACGCGGCACTACATCATCCGTTCGACGGCCACGCCGTCGCAGACCGCGCTGGTCGCCGCAGCCGTCGAAAGCCTGCATGACGCCTACATCGCGTTCTTTCCCGACCTGCCCGTCGTCTCCCAGGATACGAAACTGAAGATGGTGCTTTACCGGGACCAGCGGGAGTTCAAAGCCAACAATCGCAGCCGTCCCTGGGCCGAAGCCTATTACCGGACGCCCACCTGCTATGCCTATTACGCCGACGACCAGCCCAACCCGTACCACTGGATGGTCCATGAGGCGACGCACCAGCTGAACCGTGAAGTCGCAGGGTTCAAGCGAACGCAATGGATGGATGAGGGCCTGGCGAGCTACTTCGGAGCGAGCCGGATCGAGCACGGCCAACTGCTGCCGGGAACGATAGACACCAACGCCTACCCCATCTGGTGGTTGACGAGCCTGGCGCTGAGCGGTGATCTCGAGGACGACATCGCCAAGGGCCGGATCATTCCACTGCGCGAACTGGTATCCGGCACCGGGCCGGATATCGGGCAGCACGTCAACCTGTACTACATCCAGTTCTGGAGCCTGTCCCACTTCCTGTTCCACTACAACGACGGGCAGTACGCCGCTGGTTATCGCAAGCTGATTGCCGAAGGTGGCTCGCTGGAAGATTTTGAAACCACCATCGGTCCGATCGACCGTATACAGCGACAGTGGTACGCGTATCTGCGGGAGAAGGTTTCCAGCATTCCGCCGTGACGCCCGGCCAGGCACCACGGACACGGTCGAGCCTGCGGTTTCGTTCGCAGCCAGGCCCAGTCGGGACATGCCTGCCGGCCACGGATCTGCGGATTGAATCCCTCCCCCTTTTCGGGTCAAAGTGTGACCGGCCGCACCGTCCATGCACGGATCCGCGGCCATCTCAACAGGGGGAAATCGCAATGCATCAGATCCATCACGCGCGCAAGCGCGTGCCGTTTCATCGCGTGGTCGCATCGGCGCTGCTCGCGCTGCTCCTCGCCGCGCCCACGGCCTTCGCACAGGACAGCGGTGCCAGCGCCGGCACGTACATGCTCGAAGGCGGCAGCTACACCATCCAGCTTGAGCGCGACGGCGGCGACCTGGTCGTGGTCGAGCCGAACAAGCGTTCGACCTACGCCCCCCAGGGCAACGGCGAATACCATTTCTACAACCCGAACACGCAGACCAAATACGGCATTCGCGTGATCGACACGCGCACCATCGAGGCATTCAAGCCGGACTTCCCGGACAACCCGGCCTCGCGCCTGGTGCTGATGGGCGGTGCCGGCGACGCGGTGGTCGAGTCGGCCGACAGCGGCCGCTACGAGGCGCTGGCCGAACACTACACGTCGCTGCTGGAAAGCGACCCCGCCAACGCCCAGACCTGGGTCGCGTGCGCAGGCGTGGCGATGAAGCGCAGCATCTCGACCGTCGCCGACGCCGACGCGTATGCCGGCCAGATGGCACAGATGCTCAAGCAGCTCATGGTCGATTCGAGCCGCTCGCCCTGCGAGGACGTGATTCCCGCGTCGGTGTGGTGATGGGGTTGGCTGCGTGAGGCATCCGCGGGGACGGAGTAACACCCGCCCCCGCGGGTTTACGACAGTAGGGGCTCAGCGCACCCCGCCAGAAGCCAGCAGTTGCTCGCCGGTCATCCAGTTCGAATCGTCCGAGGCCAGGAACACCGCGATCGAGGCGATGTCCTGCGGCTGACCGATACGCCCCAGCGGCGTCTGCGCGATCGTGTCCGACTCGAAATCGGTGCCGTGGAAGCCGGCGGTGTGCGTGCCTTCGGTTTCGACCATGCCGGGATTGATCGCGTTGACGCGGATCTTGCGCGGACCGAGTTCGCGCGACAGTACGCCGGTGATCGCATCGACCGCGCCCTTGGTGCCGGTGTAGACCGCGCTGTGCGGCGGCGTGATGCGGGTGACCACCGAGCTGATGTTGATCACGCTCGCGCCTTCGCCCAGATGCGGCAAGGCTGCCTGCGTGGTCAACAGCACACCGAGCACGTTGACGTTGAAGTGGCGGTGGAAGTCCGCTTCGGTGATCTCCTCCAGCGGCGCGAATCCGTAGACGCCGGAGTTGTTGACGAGGATGTCGAGCCTGCCGAACTGCTGGACCGCCGCATCGACGAGCGCCTTCGCCTCCGCCTGCTGGGACACATCGCCGCGCACGGCGACCGCGGTGCCTCCGGCCTGCTTGATGCGGGCGACCACCGCTTCGGCGCCTTCCTTGCTGGAGGCGTAGTTGACGACGACGGACGCGCCATCGGCGGCCAGGGCGGTGGCGATGGCGGCACCGATGCCTTTGGAGGCACCGGTGACGAGGGCTACTTTGCCGGTGAGCTTGCTCATGGATTTTCCTGATGTATGGGGAGGACGCGGGCGATGCCCACCTGCGTGGAGCGGGCGGCGATCGTGGCTCGAATGACTTGGAGATCGCCTGCCCAGGCAAAAAGAGGGGCTATCAGGGAGGGAACATCCCACTGGCGGGACGGTTCCACACTACTCGTCGCCGATTAGGCCTCAGTGAAGGCCGCTGTTGCCGGCTCAGCGCAACCGCGATCGCCCGAGCCGTATCCAAAGGCGAATGGCCGCTGCCATCCCGGCCCCCACAGCGAGGACACCATGAGCCGATTCCTTTGGGCTGCTGCACTCTGGCTTGCATCCACGACCACCCAGGCCGTGGCCGCGCCGCCGGACGAGTTCATCGCGTCCTATGCCCGCGAGCACGACTTCAGCGGCTCCATCCTGGTCCAGCAGGACGGCAAGGCGATCTACACGCGCAGCTTCGGCCTGGCGAACATTCCATTTGACCAGCCCAACAGCAGCCGGACGCGCTACAAGATCGCCTCGATCACCAAACTGTTCACCAGCACGTTGATCCTGCAGCTGCGCGACGAGGGAAAGATCGACCTTGATCAGACCATTGCCCGGTACCTGCCCGACTACACCGGCGAGGCAGCGGACAAGGTCACCGTGCGCCAGTTGCTCCACCATACGTCGGGCTTGCCGGGCTACGACCAGGTCAAGGATGCCCAATCCGCCATCCGCGAAGGGATTCCGGTGTACCAGCTTCCACACAGCAGCGACGAGTTGCTGTCCCGCTATGCCAGCGGCCCGCTGGTGACCAAGCCCGGTTCGACGTTCGAGTACAACAACGCGGATTACGTCGTCCTTGGCAAGATCGCCGAACACGTTTCCGGCCTCAGCCTCGAACAGGCCCTGCGCCAACGGATCCTGGACCCACTGCAGATGCACGACAGCGGGCTGCTGAGGCAGGACGTCATCGTGGCGCGCCTGGCCGATACGTACTTCCACCGCGACGATAGCGGAAAGTTGACGCCGGACCTGCCGGCCTACCCGGAGAACTGGTACGCCGCCGGCGCGATGTACTCCACGCCGGGAAACCTGCTGGTGTTCGCCAATGCCCTCTTCGGTGGAAAGCTGCTCAGCGCACAGTCGCAAGCGCTGATGCTGGAGCCAGGACTGGACGACTACGGCCTGGGCTTGTGGGTGTACGAGACAAAGGCCAACAACCGGGGCTATCGCGTCGCCAAGCGGCCGGGGCGGATCATGGGAGCGCAGGCGCAGCTCTATCGATTCCTCCACAGCGACACGACGGTGATCATCCTGGCCAACACCGATGCCGTCGACCTGGATGAATTCGTCGCGAAGATAGGCCGAGAAGTGATGCGGTGAGTGCATGGTTCGCTGCGACCAGCGAACCTTCGTAGTTCGGCGCTGACGGGCCCGGGCCTATTCCCTCGCCGGGGCGGCGTCCTGCTCTGCCCCGAGGCGGGCTTCCGCGGCGGCGATCATGGCCTGGAATCGCGGATGGTCGCGCAGGACGGCGAAGTCCGGATCGCCCTTGGCATAGTTGACGATGCCAATCGTCGCCTTGTCGAAAACGGGACCGAGCAGATCGAGGGCGGCATCTATCTCTTTCAGGTAGATGATGAGCACGCAGCCAAAGTTGTAGCGCATGTTCCAGTTGTCCGGATCGATCAGCAGCGCGCGGTTCATCCGCTCCTTGGCGCGCTCGGCTTCGCCAAGGGCGGCATGCGCATAGGCGCTGTAGCCCAGGACGGTTCCGTTGTTAGGGTCCTGCGCCAGTGCTTTCTCGGATCGCGCCAGCGTGATTCGCGCCGCGCGCAAAGTGCCCTGCGTATTGCCGACGGCGGTGTAGGAGCTGACCAGCATGGCGGCGGAATTGAGATCCGAATCCATGAGGGTCGTCGATTTTTCGAAGTAGCGTATGGCGTCGTCGAGCCGTTGCTGCCGGTAGCTCAGATACGCGGCCCATCGGTTGACCTCATAGGACTCCGGGTCCAGATCCAAGGCGATGTCGATCTCGGCGGACGCCTCATCCTCACGACCGGTGTCCGCCAGGACCCTGGCCCTGACGGCATGGGCCTCCGCCAGGCTGGCGTCCAGCGCGAGCGCGCGATCAGCCGCGACCAGGCCGTCGTCGCCTTCTCCTCCGAGCACGTAGCGCAGGATCATCTGCCCGAATGCCATGAGCGCCCACGCGCGCGCATAGCCGGGGTCGATCTCGGTGGCGCGCACGCACAGGCGGATGATCGCCTCGGCCCGCCGGGCATCGCCTTCATGGCCGGTGACGTAGAGCTGTCGCGCCATCAGGTACAGGTTGTATGCCTCGGCATTGCCCGTACCACGCTGTTCGATCGCCTTCTTCTCCTCGGGCAGCAGCTTGAGCTTCAGCGCCTTGACGATGGCCTGGGAGATCTCGTCCTGCAGCGCGAAGATGTCGCTCAGGTCGCGGTCGTAGCGCTCGGCCCAGACGTGATCGTTGCTCGCCCCGTCCACCAGCTGGGCGGTGATGCGCACGCGGCCGCCGGCCTTGCGCACGCTGCCCTCCAGCACGTGGCTGACGCGGAGTTCGCGCGCGACTTTCAGGACGTCGACAGACTGGCCCTTGAACACGAAGGCACTGTTGCGCGAGGTCACCGCCAGCGCCGATACCTTGCTCAGGTCGGTGATGATGTCCTCGGTGATGCCGTCGCTGAAATACTCCTGCTCCGCGTCGCCGCTCATGTTGACGAACGGCAGGACACAGATCGAGACACGCGCGGGAACGCCTGCATGCGGTGCCGGGGTCGAATCTGCGTGGATTGGCGTCGGCGCAATGGCGCTGCCGGCGATCATGGCCTCGAGCGCGCGCAGCACTTCCTGGACCCTGGGACCGCTCGCGTCGTGCGCCGAACCGTCGAGGTCGGTGGTATGGAAAGTGCGCACGTCGATGGGCAGGCTCGCCTGCTCGAAGCGCACCGGAACGAGGATGCCGCGCTCGGCCGCTTCCCGCGCCTCGCCGCGCACCCAACGAGATTCCACCGACTTCGGGGTCCACACCACCAGCACGGCCTTGGCGACCTTGAGCTCCGCGGCGATCTGGCGATCGAAGTCCTGGCCGGTCGCGATCTCCGGATCCCACCAGACCGACCAGCCCCGCGCCTCGATCGCGGCGACCAACGGCGCGACGCGCGGCTTGTCGCTGCGTGCGTAGGAAACAAAGACGTCGGCCATGTGTCGAGGGCCTCGAACCGAGGTTGTCGCCGCGATCTTACAAGGGTGAGTGGATGGACTTGGCGAACGCGGAACGGCGTGAAGGCAGGTCAGGTTCACCCATTACGCGACCGGCGGCGACGCCGGTTACCCGACCACGACGCGATGGAGTGATGAAGGCCAGCAAGGCCATTAAGGCATCTCAACAGCCGGCAGCGAGCCGCGCCCATCACCGCCACGGCGTTATGCTCCCCGGTAACGCGCATCGACCCGCATGACCCGCTACTCGCTCTTGCTGCCCGTCGTCCTTGCCGGCCTCGTGCCGACCGGATCACTGCATGCCGGGGAAGCCGGCATCCGCGCGCATTACCTGCACTTGCAGGAGGCCGATTTCGGCTCGGCCGCCAACCTCGGCGCTGCGGAAATGTCCGGGCGCGAGCAAGGGTTGAGCGTCCTGTCGCCATCGTTCGACCTCGGTTCGGGCGGACTGGCCATCGGTGCGGACTACGTCTACACGCATTACACCTACACCGGCGTTCCGACCCGCAATCGCGACCTGCATCGGCTGGAGCTACCACTTGTCTGGAGCATGGGCGACACCCTCGCCTGGAAACTGGTCGCGGCGCCGACGGTGGCGACGTCGTCCAACGTGTTCAAGGACCTGTTCTCGCGCGCCACCAGCGACGACGTGCATCTCTACGGCGCGGCGACGGCCGAGCGCTCATCCGTCTCCGGCTGGGGCTGGCGTGCGGGCGCCGGCTACGACGACCGCTTCGGCGATCCGCAGGCCTATCCCGTGCTCGCCGTGCTCTATCGGCAACCGCGCTTCGCCGTCGAGTTCGGCTGGCCGCAAGCACGTCTGGACTGGCAGGCGCACGAGCGGCTGCTGCTGCGGATGGAGATCGCGCCGGCCGGCGAGCAATGGCACGTGGTCAGCGACGAACGCGACGGCGCCGAATTCGACTACACCGTAGAGGCCTGGCGCGCGGGCATCACGGCCGAATGGACGTTCGCGCAGCGCTGGCGGCTGGCCGCCCAGCTCGGCAGCGAGTTCGATCGTCACCACGACTTCGAGGACGACACCGGTGCGCGCATCGACGCCGATGTCGATTCGGCGGGGTTCGCGGCCGTGGAGGTGCGGTATCGGTTTGAAGCCGATTGAGGAAGCTTGGGCCGTTCGACGCGCACCCACCTGCCGGTCATGGCGCAGTGCTGTACAGGTCGATGATCTGGTCGATCGCGTGCGCGCACAGGTCACAGAAAGCGTCGGCGCGGGTGAACATCATGCATTGCAGCTGTGGGCGGTAGTAACCGGTGGCCGAATAGTTGGCGCCCTGGAAAGCGCCGACCGCATCGCGGTAGGGCGCGTCGGCGAACAGCTTGTCGGTGTACGCCTGCTCCTCGCGGAACAACGCGCTCATCTCCGCTTCCGGCCTGCGCTGCTCGCGCAGTTGCTTGCGGCGCGCCTGGATCTGGCGCTCATGCTCTTCGAACTCCGCTTTCGGCCAGGGCGTGGGCACCGGCGTCGCGGCGGCCACGCGATCCTGCCACTTCAGGTGGCGGGGATCGAGCAGCGCGGTGACGTTGGGCTCCCATGGTTCCACGCGCGGTGTGTCGGCCGAGGCGTAGGCGACCGGCGAGGTGTAGTACTCATCGGCCAGGGCGGCGAAGTGATGGCCGAACTCGTGCACGAACACGTAGTCGCGCCAGTCGTTGTCGGCCGCCACCGTGCTGAACTGGCCGAAGATGCCACCGCCGCCGTAGGTCTCGCCGTTGACCATGATCTCGACCGCGTCGTAGGGCGCGTACTGGGCCACCTCGCGGAACGCGCGATTGTCGAGCGTCAGCACGTAACGCTCGCTTCCGAAGATGTCGTAGCGCGCACCGGTCGCCGACACGTGATGCACGCCGGTGGACGGCCGGCTGACTCCGGACTCGGGTACCGGCACGGCGAGCGCCCATACGTTGAAGTCGGCGGCGCGTTCCTTGAACGGCGACACGTTGAAAAGGCGGTCGGCCAGCGCGCGTGCCCGCGCCTGGAACTTGTCCATCTCGGCCGCGGTGTAACCGTCACCGAGCAGCAGCAGGTCGACCTTGTGGGACGAGTCGCCACTGCGGCGGATCGCGATCGGCCTGGCCGGAGCCGGCCTGGCGACGCGCTCCACGTCCAGCGCCTGCGGATCGACACGCACGGACCACAGCGGTGAGAAGCCGTTGTTGGCGTCGCGGCCGTACACCTTCACCAGCACCGGTTTGGCCGGCATCGGAAAGCGCATCGACTCCTGGAAGCTGCGCTGCATCTGCTTGGCTTCATCGGTGGTCTGCCACTCGCCGAACACCGTGCTGTAGCCGCGCGAGTACAACACCCGGCCGCTGTCCGGATCGACGACCTCGAACTTCTGGGCGCCGCGATTGGTGGTGTCGATCGGCCGCGCCGGATTGCCCGGCCATGGCAACGGTTCCACTACCACGCGTTCGAGTGCGTAGCGCTCGGACTTGGCATCACCGGCGTGTTGGATGTCGACGCGCAGCGTCTGCGGCGGCGCCGCTTGCGCCAGGCCGATGCCGGAGAGCAGGACGAGCAGGAAGCCAATGCGCATGTCGGGATCTCCGGGAACTCAACCACCAGAAGAGGCGCGCAGGTTACCAGCGTTTCCAACACGGCGGCGTGGACTGGCGCGCCGATATGCCAGGTTGCGACACGCCGCCTTGCCACGTGCAGATCTAGAATCGGTCTCCCACGAAGGAGCGCCGCCATGTCCGATGTCACGCCCGTCCGCGATCCCAGCAAAGACGCGTTGATCACGCCACACAACGCCGTCCTCGCCATGATCGACTACCAGCCCGAGCAGTACGCCGGCGTCACGTCGATGGCGCATGACGAACTGCTCGCCAACGTCACGCTGCTGGGTGAGGTGGCCACCGCCTTCGAGCTGCCGGTGGTGTTGAGCACGGTGTACGTGCGCCACGGCATGGGCGCGACCAATCCCGAACTGCGAGCCGCGCTACCGGGCGTGGAGGAGATCGACCGCACCACCATGAACTCGTGGGAAGACCCCGAGTTCCGCGATGCGGTCGCCGCGACGGGACGTCCCAAGCTGATCATCGCGGGCCTGTGGACCGAGGTGTGCGTCGCCTTCCCCACGCTCGACGCCCGGAGGGAAGGTTACGAGGTCTATTTCGTCGTCGATGCCATCGGCGGCGTCAGCACGACCGCCCACGAGGCCGCGGTCCAACGCATGATCCAGGCCGGCGCAACGCCGATCACCGTGCTCGCACTGGCGTGCGAACTGCAACGCGACTGGGGCCGCCCCGGCGCCGATCGGCTGCGCAGTGCGATGCGGGCCTATTTCGGCGCGCGGCGCGGGCGGCGTGCGGGGTGAGCGCACTCGCCGCCGTTGCTGCGCTACCCATCAACCCGCTGCGGCGCGCCGCGGCAGCTTCCAGTCCGGGCGGACGAAGTGGCAGGTGTAGCCCGTGGGATAGTTCTGCAGGTAATCCTGGTGCTCCGGTTCGGCTTCCCAGAAGTCGCCCGCCGGCGTGACTTCGGTGACCGCCTTGCCGGGCCACAGGCCGGAGGCATCGACGTCGGCGATGGTGTCCAGTGCGACGCGCTGCTGCTCCGGCGAGGTGTAGAAGATCGCCGAGCGGTACGACGTGCCGACATCGTTGCCCTGCCGGTTGGGCGTGGACGGGTCGTGGATCTGGAAGAAGAATTCCAGCAGATCGCGATAGCTGATGCGCGCCGGATCGAACACGATTTCGACCGCCTCGGCATGGGTGCCGTGGTTGCGGTAGGTCGCGTTGGGCACGTCGCCGCCGCTGTAGCCCACGCGCGTGGAGATCACGCCGTCCATGTGGCGCAACAGATCCTGCACGCCCCAGAAGCAGCCGCCTGCCAGGATTGCCTTCTCGGTAGTCATCGCACGTCCTCCACCTGGTCGATCCAGGCTCCGTAGCCGGCTGCTTCCATCTGGTCGCGCGGGATGAAGCGCAGCGAAGCCGAATTGATGCAGTAGCGCAGCCCGCCGCGATCGGCCGGGCCGTCATTGAACACATGCCCCAGGTGACTGTCGCCATGCGCCGAGCGCACCTCGGTGCGGATCATGCCGTGCGAGGTATCGCGCAGCTCGTTGACGTGGGCCGGCTCGATCGGCTTGGTGAAGCTGGGCCAACCGCAGCCGGAGTCGAACTTCGCCGACGAGGCGAACAACGGTTCGCCGGACACGATGTCCACGTAGATGCCCGGCTCGGTGGTGTCCAGATACTCGCCCGTGCCCGGTCGTTCGGTGGCGCCTTCCTGGGTGACCCTGTACTGCTCGGGTGTCAGCTTGGCGATGGCATCGGGGGTCTTGCGGTAGTCGCTCATGGGGGAGCTCCTGGTGGGAGTGGAACAGTCCCTAACAGATGGGGACCAACGCAGCGGACTCCAGCCCCGTGCACGCAAGAACCCCGTTCTTTTTTGTATCTGAATGTATCGGGTTGGATCATGCCAGCAGCACCACCTTGCCCGTATGCCGCCCGCTTTCCAGCAGTGCGTGCGCCTGCGCGGCGTGTTCCAGCGGAAAGGTGCGGTCGACCACGGCGCGCACCTGGCCCGCCGCAATCCATGGCCAGACCACGCGCTCGACCGCGGCCGCAAGCCGCGCCTTCTCGTCGGCGCTGCGCGGACGCAGGGTCGAGCCGGTAATGACCGCGCGCTTGCGCATCAGCGTAGCCACCGGGACGTGCAGCACGGCACCGCCCAGCGTGGAGATGTAGACGATGCGGCCACCGGGATTGAGCGCCTCCAGCGTCTGCTCGAAATAAGGCGCACCGACCATGTCGAGCGCCACATCTATACCGCCCGCCGCCTTCGCCACCGCGCCGAATTCGTCGCGCGTGGTGTCGACCGCGATGTCCGCACCGAGCGTTTGCGCCGCAACCACCTTGTCCGCGCCGCGCGCGGTGGCAATCACCTGGGCGCCCGCCGCCTTCGCCATCTGGATCGCAGCCACACCAATGCCGGAAGTCGCCCCGTGCACCAGCATTCGCTCGCCCGGCTGCAACGCGCCATGCTCGAACACGTTGGCGTATACGGTGAACACCGTTTCCGGCAACGCCGCGGCCTGCACGAAATCCAGTCCTTCCGGGATCGGGAGCGCATGGCGCGCATCGACCACCGCGTACTGCGCATACCCACCGCCGCCGAGCAGCGCGCACACGCGATCGCCCGGCTGCCATCGCCCCGCACCGACCAGCACCTCGCCCGCGACTTCCAGCCCGAGCGTCTCCGGCGCGCCCGGCGGTGGCGGGTAGCGGCCTTCGCGCTGCATCACGTCCGGACGGTTCACGCCGGCGGCGTGCACACGCAGCAGCAGCTCGCCCGGCCCGGGCTGCGGCACCGGCACCTCCACCGCATGCAGCGCATCAGCGGGACCGTGTCCATCGCGGATGGCGATGGCGGTCATGTGCTCGGGAATGGTGGCGGCCATGGCGCCAGCTCCAAGGAGAACGTTCGCAACGGTAGCCGCAAACAGGGCAAGAGCGGGCGAAGAAATATGGCGCAGGCCCAATTCCAGCGCCGCGAGTATGCCGTGCCCATCGTCCAAGCCTTTCCATGTCTCCCCATGTCTCCGATGCGCCCCGTGTGCGGCCGGTCGTGTCTATGCCAATGCAATGCTCCGCAAGTGATGCACGCGGCCAGCCAAGGCCTCGGCCGGAACTTCACCCCTGCGGGTGCTGCACGCCGCAGGTCCGGCCATGGATACCGCGCGCTACTAGAATGAGGAAAACAACCCATTCAGCCCGGAAGGCGGCTACAACCGTCGTGAGCGCTGCACCCCACGCTCCACATTCATCCTCAATCGCATCCATCGGCGAGTTTGTGGACGACGGGGTAGTCAGGCGATTGCTGCATGCCTCCCAGCTGTGTGCGCTGGTAGTAGCCACGGTGGGCGCGCTGGTGCTGATCGGCTGGCAAGCCGACATCGAACTGTTCAAGAGCATCCACTCCGAGCTTGGCGCCATGGCGCCCGCCAGCGCGGTCGCGTTCGTCTTCGCCGGCGTCTCGCTCCTGCTGCTGCGTCCCGACTACGACGGCACCCGGTTGGGGTCGGTGGCGCGCGTGCTGCCATGGGTCGTTCTCGCGATCAGTGGCATGACGCTCGCGGAGTACCTGCTGCACATCAACCTCGGCATCGATGAGCTTTTGTTTCGCGACCCGGCCCATGAGGTGCAGGCCGCCTACCCCGGACGAATGTCCATCATCGGCGCGTTGGGATTCGGGTTGCTTGGCACCGCGTTGCTGCTGATCCGTCACGATTCGAGGACCGCACATCGGCTCGCTCGACTGATGGCGCTCACGACCTCGGTGCTGTTGCTGATGGGGTTGCTCAGCCTCCTCTACGGGAGACAGTCGCTGTATGCGAGGCCGATATTCCATGGTGTCGCCCTGCATACGATCGTCGCACTGTTGCTGCTTGCCTTCGGCATCCTCGCCCTCCAGCCCGCAAGGGGATTCAAGACCCTGCTCGCCAGTGCCGGCGCGGGCGGCAAGTTGTCGCGGCGCCTGCTGCCGTTCGCGTTTCTTACACCGCTGGCCCTCGGCTGGCTACGATTGCAGGGCGAGCAGGCGGACCTCTATCAGACCGGAGTAGGCGTCGACCTCATGGTGGTCGCCATGGTCCTGCTCTTCGTCTCGGTGATCTGGTGGAATGCGCTCCTGCTGGACGTTGCCGACACGAAGGCCCGGCGTGCAAAAGCCGCCTTGCGGGAAGCCGCCGACGAGATGGTGGATCTGTACGAACACGCTCCCTGCGGGTATCACTCGCTGGATGCCGACGGCGTTTTCGTCCGCATCAACGACACCGAGCTTTCGTGGCTTGGATACGCACGCGACGAGGTGGTCGGCAAGCTGACGTTCCTCGATCTGCTCACGCCTGGGAACACGAACTTCTTCGAGGAAAGTTTCCAGACGTTCAAATTCCAAGGCGAGGTCAAGGATGTCGAGTTCGAGATGCGCCGGAAGGACGGCAGCCTACTGCCGGTGTCGTTGAGTGCCACGGCCGTGCGCGATGCGGCGGGCCGGTTCGTCATGAGCCGGTACACGGTCTTCGACATCACCGAACGCAGGCTGGCAAGACAGGCGCTTGCCCGAACCAATGAGCTGGTGCGGCTGCGGCTGACGGAAATCGAACAGATCTATCGATACGCCCCCGTTGGGCTTTGCAACTTCGATCGCGAATACCGCTACGTTCGGATCAACGATCGCCTGGCGCAGATCAACGGATTCTCGCCCGAAGCGCACATCGGCAAGACGATATGGGACATGGTTCCGGAACTGGCCGACCACCTCAGGGAGATCTACCGGCCGGTCTACGAGCGCGGCGAGCCGGTACTCGATGTCGAAGTCCACGGGCGCACGCATCAGGACCCGGAAACCGACCACGACTGGCTGGCCAGCTACTTGCCGCTCAAGTCCGACAACGGCGAGGTGATCGGGATGACCGCCGTGGTGCTGGACATCACCGAGCGAAAACGTACCGAACAGGCGCTGCGCGAGAGCGAAGCAGCCGTTCGCGCATTGTCCATGACCGACCCGCTCACCGGCCTGGCCAACCGACGCCGGCTCGACGAAGCGCTACGCAGTGAGATCCACCGCGTGCAGCGCTATGGCGGCCGCCTGTCGGCCGTCATCACCGACCTGGACCACTTCAAGCGAGTCAACGACGAGCATGGGCACCAGGTCGGCGACAGTCTGCTTAACGAGTTTGCCCACCTCATCCGAGCCCATTGCCGCGAGACGGACCTGGTGGCGCGCTTTGGAGGAGAGGAGTTCGTGATCCTGATGCCGGAGGTGGGCGTGGCCGAGGCGCTGGCGTGCGCGGAACGCATGCGGTCGGCATTGGCGCAGCAGATCATTCCTCCGCTGACGCAGCCCGTAACGGCCAGCTTCGGTGCCGCCGAACTGGTACCTGGCGAGAGCGAAGGCTCGCTGTTGCGACGCGCGGACAAGGCGCTGTACCGGGGCAAGGCGGCCGGGCGCAATTGCGTGGTGCTGGCAGAGGCAGAAACACTCGTCGGGATGGAACGCCGGGGTGCTTGAAGCCTTTGCTCAGACTTGAGGTTCGCGAACCTGGGAAGCAGCGGAGTACCTTCCTGACAATCGCGCGCGCCCCGAGTGCGGCCAAGCTGGTTTCATGCCGATCGCGAACCGATCAGTGATGCCCGTGCGCACCAGCCAGTGCATGCTGCCAGCGGTTGTCTCCTGCCCCGGACGTCGCAGTCGTTCATTTTTGTGCATGTCCTTGCTCGCAGCGGTTCCGCGTGCTCATCAGATGCGGTCCTGGCAACCGGGACCGCACCGTCGCGTCACGCCCCGGGTCGGCGGGCGACACAGCGCACATCACGGAAAACGCGAAGCGGCCCGGCGCTGACGCGTCCCATGGAGATACAGCATATGAAGATCGGACTGATCGGCGCATCCGCGGTGCTGCTCGCCGTTGTCATGACCACCGATGCCCAGGCAGCGACGCCCGCAGCGAAAGCCCCGACATGCACGCCGGCCGGCGACTGCACTACGTACAAACACCTGCTCAACCTGCCTGTCGGCGCCCTGTCCTACGGCTTTGGCACGTTCACGCCGCACCCGCGTGGCCTCGACTGGGCCGACAACACCGGTGAGATGACCCTCACCGTGCAGCGCCCGGCGGATTTCAAAGGCGACAAAGTGCGGTTAACGCTCGTGTACGAAACGCGAAGCGACCAATCCGGCGACATCACGTTCGGCGTCACCGCGATCTCGTTCCACCACGGCAGCAGCTTCGAAACCTACGGCGGCTTCCTCACCGACACCGTGACCTCTCCCGAGTCGCCGACCATCCTGATGCAGCAATCGGCCGTGATCGAGACCGGCCAGGGCTGGGGGCCTGACGGCCCGTGGTGGTATTTCGAGATCCACCGTCAGGGCTCCTACAACGCCTCGCTGCGCCTGATGGCGGTGACGCTGGAGTACTAGCGATCGATCGTTGCGTGTCACTCGATCCTGTTCGCCCTGGGCGTCAGCGCAGCGCTGACGTCGAAGGGCGAGTGGGGTGGACGTATGGCTGACGACGACTGCCGTGCCCTCGGCAGCAAGGACCGAGTTGGATGGCGGGGCGCCGGTGACGCGCGCTGTTCGAAACAGGGCGCGCGCCGGTTCCGGCGGGAGGCGCAATACATCGGTGCCATGCGGCCGCGACCCGGCGTAGTGAATGCCACCCGCGCAGCGGAGAACCTAGGCCACGCGCTTGCCCATGAGCTGCTCGCGGTCGGGCTCAATCTGTATCCCTGGGTCGAACGACCACTCGCCCGGCAGCTTGAGCATGGGGGATTCCTGCTTGTGCAGTCGCACCTTGCCGTACTTCAACTCCGCGTATACCCACACCTCACCGGCCTCCAGCGCGACGATGCGTCCTTGCCTGATGCGCAGCGTTGCGGATTCGATGTGCGTGGCTATTTCCAGCGTGAAGACCAGCGGCGCAGGATAGGGAGGCGTTCCGATGTCCACCGTCAGCTCGGGGTGCACGGCGGTCTTGAAATCGTGATTGCCCAGATGAACGACGCGCGTTTCGCCCGGTGGGCTGTTGGCATGCGTGTGCAGCTCGTTCGCTTTCGCCCAGGCGTGGGCCAGCACCTGCCACGCCTCGGCGTCGAGCGCCCTGTCCACCTCGGCGGCGGCACTGGCGCGCACGAAACGCCACGCCAGGGTGGAAAGGTTGCCGTTGCTCTCTTTCCTCAGGCCGTCCTCGATGACCGCCTCCAGGCCATCGAGCTCTTTCGGCAGCAATTCGCGCAGCGTCGTGGGGTTCGCGTCAGTCATGTCGGATCTCCGTGCCGAGCACCGGCAGGGGTTGCTCGAAGGTTGTTTCGCCCTGCGCAAAGGTCGATCGGATACGCACGTCGAGTGCGGGGTCGTGATCCAGCGGGCTCATCATCGGCCACGGTGGTCGGGCGGGCTTGATCCGCACGTCCATGCGCGGGCGCGGCGGCGGCCAACGCCACGGCCAGGTGCGCAGCTGCGTCCACCAGACACCCGCGAGAAAGAGCGCCAACGAGGTCGAGCCGGCGAGGACCTTCCAGGTGCGTTGCGCGAGCGAGAAGGCGTCCTGCGGAAGATTGGCTGCATCCTGCCGTACTGTCGTGCCGGTGCTCGTTGGCGTCGTGTCGTCGCGCACCGTCGTGGAGTTGTCGCGGATCGGTGCAGTGTCGTTGCTGGCGACCAGGGTGCTCTCGCTGTAACGCGCGGTCTCAAGCGCCATGTTCCGGGCACCGTCGTCCTGGCCCGACGGTTGGCTTGCATGCTTGTCCTGGCCGTCGTTCGCTGCATCCGTGCTCACGGCTGCGACCACCTGCGGTGCGAGGCGATACCGCACCGTCGTGTTCTTGCTTACCCGCGTGCCCGCGCGCGGTTCCGAGGAGGACACACGTCCGCCCTCCGGTGACACCGGCCCCTCACCCACCCTCACGCCCTTCAGGCCGGCGGCTGCGAGTGCCTTTTTCGCATCGCGCTCCAGCATGCCGGCGACTTTGGGGACCATCCGCGGCTTGCTGAGCCACACCGACACCGGCGTGTCGACATTGACGACCATGCCGGCGGCGGGCTTCTGTTCGACGACCCGGTTCGGCTTGCCGTCATCGAATCGAACCGGCGCTTTGCCCATCGCGAATCCGGACGCGCGCAGCGCCTGCGCCGCACCATCGCGCGTTCTGCCACGCAGGTCCGGGACCACGTTCTGTCCGGACGCGACCCAGTACGCCACGCCACCCGACGGCGCCTCCGATCCCGCGGACGGATCGGTCCGAAGCACGGTGCCCGCACGCCTGGCCGAGTGCATCCGACCCTGGCGGGTTGCGTTCAAATTGGCCGACGCGAGCTCTCCGATGGCCCGCATTTCCTGATGGCCCACGACATCGGGAACGAGTTCGGGCTGCTGTCCGTTCGACACCACCAGATCCACGGATGTGCGGATCGGGACCCGCGTCCCGGCCCCGGGCTCCTGCGCGATCACGCGCCCCGCCTTGCCACCGCGCGCCTGCCACGCGACCTCGCCAAAGCCCAGACGGTTCCATCTCAGCCGGCTTTTCGCCGAACTGAGTGATCTGCCGTTGAGGTCCGGCACCGTCACGGTGCGCGTTGATGCAGGCTGGTCCTGTCGAGGCGCCGCTTCATCGGAGGGCGCCTGGGCCGCTGCCGCGCCGTTGTGCGCCACCCCGCCAGACGACACCCAATAGGTCACCGCAACGGGGGCGTGGGTTCCCTTGCCCTCCGGGATCGGCGCGGCGCCTTCGGCCGGCACCGTCAACGCCACCGTGCCTTCAGGACGACTGGACGGAATCAGGCCGCCGAGCTTCGGTGTGTAGCCGTACCGGCGCAGGCACTCGATGGCCAGACGCTCTGAATCGCCCATCAGGCCCGGCACCAGGATCTGCGTGCCCTTTCCGCGGACGTGCGTCTTGTGTTCGACGCAGGCCCATGCGCCCGTGCTCGCACTCCAGATCGCCAGGCCCGCGAGCAGGCCCAGACCGGCGCGCACAAAGGCACTGCGCCGCATCACGTCGCGGACTCCAGGGTGGATCCGTGAGCGCGTATCGATGGGAGCACATTCCCCTCCACACGCACCGAAGGCATTTCGATGGCCATGCGGCACCTCATCAACGCGAACGAAGGTGTCCGGGGCAGCCGGCCATCCGCGGCCCGGTGCCCGCTGCGCTCGGGCTTGGTTTCACGCCGTGTTCGCTTGCGTGAATGTGCGAGCCATCGTGTGTGTCGGTGGGCTTCGGATGGTTTTGCGGTGGGCTACCAGCGGTAGTGGCTCGGAATGCGGAAGCATTCGTGCGAACCCCGTTCGTCCTGAGCGTAGCGAAGCGGAGTCGAAGGCGAGCGGGCTCAGGCCATCCATCCCATTCGTCCTTCGACTTCAGCGCTGCGCGCTTACGCTCAGGGCGAACGGGGTCGAGTGAAACGGGACGCGACACGGAGTTTGGAGTTCACACCCCACCTACCCGCGCGGGGGACGGACGGGGAGCCGGCAGTGGCGGAGCATGGGCGCCCATTGAGTCATTGCGCACGAACCACGATCAGCGCGAAGGGACCGGCGCTGACCGGCCAGGAACCGATCGGTCCTTCGAACCGGAGCCGCCCCCATGCCGACGTACATCGCCCTCTCCACGTTCACCGACCAGGGCATCCGCAACGTCAAGGACACCACCAAACGCGCCGCCGCCGTCAAGGAACTGGCAAAGAAGTTCGGCACCAACATGTCCCAGATCTACTGGACGATGGGGCACTACGACCTGGTGACGATCATCGAGGCCGAAGACGAGCAGGCCGCCCTCACCTTCGCCATGGCCGTAGGCTCCGCCGGCAACATCCGCACGCACACGCTGCGCGCGTTCAACGCCGAGGAGATGAGTGCGGTGCTGGACAAGATGCCCTGAGGGCAGGGATCAGGCTCTCCAACAGCCACCGGCTCGGGCAAGGCAAGAAGACGCACCTCGCAAGAGGCGTATCCGGGCATCGCCCGGTGCGTCTTCGAGCCCTCGGTTCCGCGAACGCTCGCGTAGACGTCCGTTCGTTGCGACCTATTTCATGGACGCCGGAATGCGGAAGCGCGAAATCGTCCAGCGCGTGACGTCCTCTTCCCATTCATCGCCTTGGGCTGCCGTGATGGGCAGTGCGAGGTTGATCACCAGCATCCAGTCTCCCTGCACCGCGCTGGCGGCAGGAAACAGCAGGCCGCGCGGCGCTCCATCGGCATCGATGCCCTGGAACTGGCCGGCACGGGCGCGCACACGTCCCTTCTCGTCCAGCGCAACGATGCTGTCGGTCTGATTGGAAGCGACCCACAACAGCCCGCGATGGAACAGGAGCCCGTCGGCGCCGTACACGCTTTCCGCCAGCACCGTAATCGGCCCTGCCGGCAACGTCATCCGTAACACGCGCCCATCACCGGCGTTGTTGATGTAGAGCACCCGCTCGTCCGCACTGAACGCCAAGCCGTTGGCACCGAACGGCAGCGCGCCGGTGGTGCCCAGCAAGGCATCACGCGAGAACACCTCGACTTCGCACGGCGTGCACTGCGTGGCCCGGGCGACCCGGTAGATGGCTCCCTGGAACGAATCGGACACGTACAGATTGCCGGCGCGATCGAACACCATGCCGTTGATGGCGGGCAAGCCCGCCGCACCGTAAGCAATCCGGTCCTGGCTACCGTCGGGATTGTCGATGCGGCGCTCGGTCGGCGCGGCCGGTGAAAGTGCGGCGAACGTGGTCACGTCCTCGACCGGGGTGTTCGCGTCGAACCGAGCCGGGATGCGCTGCAACTTTGATGCACCGAAGTTGAGCACGTAGACCTGTCCATCGCGGAACGCCAGGCCGGTCAGCGGGGTCGCGCCGAAACTGCGCTGTGCGATCACCTTGCCATGCGCGGAGTAGCGCAGCAGCTGGTTGTTGCGCGCGGACTCCGGCATGCGCGCATCGAACGTGCCCACGAAGAACTCGCCGCTGTCCGGATCGACCGTGAGCCCTTCCGGATGGCGGACGCCCTGCGGAAGCTCGGCGAACCGTTCGACCTCGATCAGAGCTGGCCCTTTTGCGGACCCCTGTCCGGCCAGGGCCTGGGACGACCACATCAGCAACAAGGCGGCCACCCGCCACCATGACGAACGCTCCATCTGTGCCTCCTTGGTTATGGACCTCGTACTGGCTGCGCACACTGTCGGCGCTTAGCCGGCGGGCCAGGCCGGGCTGGCATGCAAAGGCTCCGTCGAAACGCCGCATCAGCGATGCCCCCGACGATGGTCGGCCAGCCGGGTGGCACGGTCTTGTATGCCAGTGCGCCTGCGCCATGAGGAGCTTGATCGGTCCTTCGAACCGGAGCATCGAGTACCCGTGGTCGATGTCCCGCGCCACTCGACCCCGTTCGCCCTGAGCGTAGGCGCGCTGCGCTGAAGCCGAAGGGCGAATGGGAAGGATGGCCCGAGGCCGGATCCGCCCCTACTCGCCAAACCCTCGAATGTCACCCGGCGATGCCGGTGGCACTACCTGGAATCCTTCTCGCTTCAGCTCTGCCACCAAGCCTTTCGAATCGAGCAGGTCACGAACGGGTAGCGTGGCGAACACGGTGTCTTGCTCGCGCAGCGCGCGGTGAAGGCTATCAAGCCACCGCTCGTCGACTTGTGCATACAGATCTTGAATCCCTTGCTGCCGACCTATGGCCTCATTGGTCAATTGCGCCCAGCAGCCGTCCACCACTGCATCTTCGTTCGAGAGCGCCTTGATTCGCGCCAGATCGCCCACCGTCCAGGCATCGCCTACCTCCTGGGCAGTCCGAACAAATCCATCCAGGTGATCGAGCGTCTGGTCAAGGCAGCGAATGTCCTCTGCCCGGGGGACTGCGAACTCCCTCACCGCCCTCCTCGGGTCGCTGATCGACAAGCGCAGGGATCGATCAATGAGCGGCACGTCGTGTTGCTTGGCGGCGCGTCTGACCAACGAGTCGACGCCACTTTCGTATTTGAGGTCTCTCGCCTTTCTCGCAGCCTCAAAAAGGCTATAGGCAGCATACATGGGCCGCAGCCGTTCGATGTCGGCATCATCGCCAATGTACCTGGCCTTCGCCTGGAGCCATCTTGCGTAGGTGGCAGGAGGCAACACGTCCTTGAGCGCCCTGCCGTCTGCGTTGAACTTGACTCGACGGATGGACGGCCAAAGCATCAATCCGCGAAAGATACTTATGTTGTCGCCAATGAGCAGGCCCCGAGACCCGAGCACCGCCTGTGATTTCGCTATGCGCCGCTCGATCTCGCTCGTGTTGAACTCAGCGTGCTCCGGCAAAGGCTGAAGCGTCCCCAGAATCCAGATCGTCTTACGGCCGCGACTGAATTCCCAGACAGCGGGACCTGGCTGACTGCCATTGACTACGACTGCATCCAGCGTGCGTGTGTCTGGCTCGGCAGATCCCTTCTTCGAATCGTCTGTGGCAGCGGCCACGTCTCCTGCCAGCAGGACAAGCGATAGCGCGGCGGCCAACATCCATGGCTTCACTTGGAGCTCCTTCCCCGAAGCAGGCCGACTCCAGCAGTAAGGACGGCACCCGCCAGAAACACGTAGCCGGCCCTGACTCCCGAAGCGATATAGATGGTTGCCACTGTTGCGAGCGGCAAAGCACTCCAGCAGAGGCGCGACTTTTTCACGTGATCACCACAGCGAAACAAATTGCGGCGTGGGTCTGCGGGTCAACATGGTTGAATTCATCCGTTTCGTCTGGGCTTTTGCTAACTACCGGCCCGACGGCCACATCCCGACCGACGACGAAGGATGGTTCAGGACTATCTGCATGACGGGTGGCAATCCTGTGCAGGTTGCCAGCGCATCTCCAGAACCAGCGCCGCGGCAACGGCCAGCAAGCTCAATACTCGTTTGCAGGTTAGTGGCGCGCCGAAAGCCATGTAATGAGACGTTTCCTAACTTTTCCCCGAATCAAAGCAAGCACTCAAACACCCCGTTCGCGAAACATCGGGATTATCGCCATCGCGAATCACATTTGCATCGCGACTTCTGCGCGTGCGCATTGTCTGCAACACTGATTGCGCTCCCTCGTCGATGCGTCGGCAGCGCAGCAACACCGTCCGCACGGATCGCGGCGGAGCACGGACCGTCCGGCCAACGCCCGGACTCGCTAATGGACATAAGGAAATAGCGCTATGCAGAACCTGATCTCGTTGAACCTGTCGGCGGAGGATTTCGCCGAAGTCGATGCCGCCATCGCCACGCTGCGACGCGTGTTCGCCGGTTTCGTCGCGCTGCAGCCCGAGGACCGTGTGGAGATGAAGAAGATGGGGCCCAAGTCGTACGCGTTTTGCGACCAGACCCTGGACCTGCTGATGAACAATCCGCAAATCGTCCCGCCCAACCTCGGCCTGCCCGAAGCGCTGTCGGACCGGACGATGCTGCAGGGCCTGCGTCCGCGCCTGCAGCAACTGCGGCAGCTGATGGAACTGGCCGACGACGCCGAGATGGCGCTGGGCAGCGACATCATGGCGATCTCGCTGGAGGGCTATCGCCTGCTGTCCGTGTCCGGCAAGGGTGAAGCCCTGAAGAGCGCGCGACGCGAGCTGTCCACGCGCTTTGCCCGCGGTCGCCGTACCGCCGACACCACCGAGCCCGTGCCGTCCGCATCCGCCGGCTGACACGACACTTACTAATGTGACATCAACGGCCCGGCCGGCCAGGTTTTCGCCTGGTCTGCCGGGTTTTGTTTTGCCTTGCTGCTCGCGCCGCTGCATGAGCTGCTAGTTGACCGCTCTTTGATCTCGCGCGACCCCTGCAATGTGATGAAGTCACATTGTGCGCATATTGGCGGAAGCGCTGCGGTAGTTGACGGCTGGCAGCGAGTGAGAGCGTGATGACTTGCGCATGGTGCGCAATTCGGACGTTCTACACCACAGGAGTAGGTGAAATGGATTTTGGAACTAGAGCGGTTTGCGCCGCTGCCGCTTTGCTTTGTAGCTTGGGGTTTTCTGGCTCTGCTAGCGCTGATGCTGTCTACACCTGCAGTAACTGTAGTCAGGCTCAGGAGCAGGCGACGGCGCTTGCTGGTCCGTTGGGGTGGACCTACGTTATCGATGAGCCAAACGCGCAACTTACGCTTTGGAATGTGCGGAAGGATCTGGAAATTAGGCGGAAAGTTGCGGACGAGTTTGGAGTTGATCCGCAAACCTACAAGCGATACCTCTTCACTCTGGATTCGAAGATACAAGCCCAGGCGACTGGACAGAGCCTTATCGTTGTGAACGTCTCGCCAGATGCGGCGAACGACATGTTATTTGGGTCCAACCCGTTTAACGCCTACCAAAATGCCACCGCGTACGATTTCGTTCAGTCCGTGACGATGCGAAGTCAGCTGGGGACGAGCATTGCCGAGGCAATGGCTCTCGGCAATAACCCTGCGCTCAAACAGTTGGGCATGACGCTCAACTCTGTCGCCATGTCGATGTCATTGCCTGTTGGGTTCAAAATCATAATCAAGTGGCGGGACGGGTCAACAACGGTCTTTACGGTCACGTCTTCAACAACACACGAAGCGCAATACGCGCCTGGAGAAAGCAGAGACGCCAACGGCAACCCGATTCCTGATTCTTCGGTTAACACCGGGAATGGTCCGAATTACGCTGGCGAGTACCATTTCAGTAGCGGTGGTCAGATGGCGCATTGGGTGAATGCAGGATCGAACTATGGCGTAATCCTGTCGGGTACCCCTACGGGATCCAATTCAATGAGGTGTTATTGGGACCCCAACAAGACCACGCTGCAGTGCTATTACCAATGACCGGAGTGGGGAAGCATGTTCGGAATCAGCTTGTGGAATTGGCTCATCTTGCTGGTCATAGCAGGGTTGGTGACGTCCGTTATTGCCATACTTCGTAAGAAGTAGTGGTCCACGGGCTGGCTAGTGGACCTAGCCAGCCTCGTTGGAGGCCGCCTGAAGTCGATTGGACAACGGCCGTACTAGTAAGCCTCACTGTAGGGCGGCTGTTGACTCGTCGCATGCAAAGACCCCCGCTAGCCGCGGGCTTTTTGCTTTCGTTCGGTGTTGATGGTTGAAGTCGGCGTTTGTACCTGCAGGTTGAAGGCCGGACCTCTTGAGGTCGAAGCTTGAACCCCGAAAGGTCGAAGCCTGGACCTCGTGGGGTCGAAGCGTTGACCTCAAAGGGCCCACCTGCCGAGCGTCGACGTGGAAGCGTGGAAGTTCAGAGGTCGAAGCTTGAACCCCGGAAGGTCGAAGCCTGGACCTCCAGGGGTCGAAAGGCCGAGGCTTGAGGTCGAAACTTGCACCTCCGGAGGTCGAAGCTTCGACCTTTCCAGCTCGGACCTTCAACCTTTGGAGGTCGAAGCGTGGAGCTTTGGAGGTCGAAGCTTGGACCCTCCGCCTCACGGCATACTGGATAGCGCTCGCGGGGAGCGGGCGCCCAAGGAGACGTTGATGCGTATCAAGGCCTTCGCCTTCGCGACGATGCTTGCGTTCATGCCCACGGCCAACGCCTGCGTCAACGCGGTGGGGACCGACCACACCGGACAGAAGTTCGAGGCGGGCTGGTACGTCGGCAAGGACATGACCGACCCCATGTTCCAACAGAACCAGCGGAACTACTGGTCGTCGGTCGCGACCCGCACCATCCAGGAAGCGCGCGCCAGACCGGACTTCGAGCACCTGACCAACCTCGGCGTGCTTTTGATCTATCAGGGGCAATACGACCTGGCGATCCGCCACTTCCTGTTTGTCGAGCGACGCTTCCCGGGACACCACGAAACGGCGGCGAACCTGGGCACCGCATTGGAACTGGCCGGCCATGACACTGTGGCGCTGCGCTGGATCCGCATCGGCATGCGGCGCAACCAGCACGAGCACTATGGCTCGGAGTGGTTGCACGCCCGCATCCTGCAGGCCAAGGCTGCGCTGGCGAAGAACCCGGATTACCTCGACGGTCGCTCGGTGGGCGGTGTGACGTTCGAGCCCACGCTTGTCCCGCCGCTGCCTACCGCCACGCCTGCGGGGAATGATGGCAAGCCGGTGAAGCTTTGGGAGCTCAACCAGGCATTGGCTTATCAGCTGTACGAGCGCACGCAGTTCGTGCGACCGAAGGATCCTGTCGTCGCCAACCTGCTGCTCGACTGGGCGACGTTGAACCTGGTCGGCGGCCCTATCGAGAACGCCGATGCGCTGTACGACGCCGCCGTCGCGTACGGCGCAACGCGCGACACGCTGACGCGCAGCCGACAGAGCTACATCAAGCGGACACTGGCACAGGCTGACGGCGCGAAGACGGAGGCGAGCGAGGACATCTGTGCGATCTGCCAGCCGCTCCCGCCGCCGCCATCGGAGTGATGCCTACTCCATGCCGCGCGGCCATTGGGCCGCATCGACAATGCCGTCCAGCTCGCTTGCGAGGCGGTCGAAGCAATGGGCCAGCGCCAGAGGCGACAGGGAGAGCTCTCCGTCATCGGCGGCGTGGCCGGGTTCGGTGAGGCGGGCGAGCAGGCGCAGCTGGTCGCGGGTCTGGACCAGGGCCAGGTGGGCGTCTTCGGGGAGCACGTAACCGTTGAGCGGGGCCGCCGTGGGCGCGGCGGTGGATGGGCGATGTTCCTTTCGCATGTCGATTCTCCGGGCAGCCTTGCCGCTTGCGTCGCGGCAGGCGACGCAAGGTGTCGGAAGGCCGCACTCATCAGACGGCGGCGCGTTATCCACAGCCCGTCTCACGGCATGAGCGGGGTTTGGGATTTCATGGTGCACGCCTCTTCCCCCACGGGACAGAAACGGACAAGATGTCTTCACGCCGCCCGGAGCCCAGATGGATACCCACGCACTGATCGATTACGTCCTTGAGCGCTACAGCCCACGCGAAGTCGCGATGGCGCTCGGAGTTGATGCAAGAACCGTCCGCCGCTGGCAGGTTCGAGAGTCCGACCCCCCGCCCTACGTCAGCGATGCCATCCGCCAGCGCCTCCTGCCCCTCCAAGGGCTGGAGAACGACGCTCCGGCCGACTTCACCTTTATCGATCTGTTTGCCGGAATCGGCGGCATGCGCATCGCCTTCGAGAAGCAGGGCGGCAAGTGCGTCTTCACCAGTGAATGGGATAGTTACGCGCGCAAGACCTACGCAGCCAACTTCCACGACGGCCCCGGCCATGTGTTCGCGGGTGACATCACCACCGTGCACGAGAAAGACGTGCCGGACCACGACGTGCTGCTGGCCGGCTTCCCGTGCCAGCCGTTCTCGATTGCCGGGGTTTCGAAGAAGAACGCACTGGGCCGGCCGCACGGCTTTTCCGACAAGACGCAGGGCACGCTCTTCTTCGATGTCGCCCGCATCATCTCGGAGAAGCAGCCAAAAGCGTTTTTGCTGGAGAACGTGAAGAACCTGGTCAGTCACGACAAGGGCCGCACGTTCTCCACCATCATCGACGTGCTGGAAAACGAGCTCGGCTACAAGGTGACCTCGAGGGTCATCAACGGCAAGCATTTCGTCCCGCAACATCGCGAGCGCATCATCATCGTGGGCTTCCGCGAGGATGTGGGCTTTGACTGGGATGGCCTCGCGCTGCCGGATTTCGCAAAGGCTCCCAAGCTCGCCAGCATCCTGCACCGTGAGGATGGCTCCGAGCCCGCCGAGTGGAACTGCCTGGATGGAAAGAAGGGCAAGGTCACCGCGAACTACACCCTGACCGACAATCTCTGGGCGTACCTGCAGAACTACGCCGCAAAGCACCGCGAGAAGGGCAACGGCTTCGGCTTCGGGCTGGTGACCGGCAAGGACACCACCCGCACGCTGTCCGCGCGCTACTACAAGGACGGCTCGGAAATCCTGGTGTCACAAGGCGCGAAGAAGAACCCGCGCCGCCTGACGCCGCGCGAATGCGCGCGCCTTATGGGCTTCAATGACGAGTTCCGCATCCCCGTGTCCGACACCCGCGCGTACAAGCAGTTCGGGAACTCGGTTGTCGTACCAGTGATCGCGGAAGTCGCCCGCGCGATGAAGCCCTTCATCACCAGGGAAGAAGCCTCGCCAAGGAAGCGCTCGAAGAAAGTGGCCTGACCGTTGGCCGATATCCTCACCCCCGAGCAGCGATCCGCACAGATGTCGCGGATCCGTGGTGCGGATACGAAGATCGAGCTGCTGGTCCGGAAGGCGCTGCACGCAAGAGGGTTCAGGTACCGACTTGGTGGCGCGGGACTGCCAGGTCGGCCGGACCTCGTGCTCCCGAGATACAGAACCGCTATTTTTGTGCACGGCTGCTTCTGGCACGGTCACGATTGCCCGCTCTACCGTTTGCCCAAGACAAGGAGCGAGTTCTGGCGGGCCAAGATCGAGTCGAACCAGAGCCGCGACGAAAGGGCATTGGGTCAGCTCGCAGCACTGGGGTGGCGAACGCGTATCGTCTGGGAATGCTCACTGCGCGGAGTACACGAGCGCGAGCGCGCGGCCTACTTCGATTCGCTGGCACACTGGCTGCAATCATCCGAAGCACGTTGACACACGGATACGGGGAGAAAGGACTTGATTGAGCGGTTTCAGAACTGGCTGGATTCGCATGAGGGAGAGGACTGGCACTGGTACATCAAGCGGCTTTCAGCGAACGACACCTTGGCCAACGACTCGCATCAGGCCGGTCCTTACATTCCGAATGAACAAGCGTTTCTGCTGTTTCCTTCACTGAAGGCGTCGCAGGAGCCGAACCCGAAATCCTCCTTGCGCGGCTCTGTCGACTCCCACGCAGAGCCAGACAGGGAGCTGTCAGTGACCTGGTATCGTGCTGCGAAGAACGAGTGCCGGATCACACGCTGGGGTGGGCGCTCCTCGCCGGTCCTCGACCCTGACTCGACCGGATCTGTCGGTGTCTTCGCGTTCCGCAAATACTCCAGCGCGGATTCCGATTACGTATCGGTCTGGGTCTGCAGTGGGCCGGAAGAGGATTTTCTTGTCGAACGCGTCGGCCCCGTGGAGCCAGGCGTTCCCCTTCTGCTATCGAACCTGGCCAGAACAAAGATCGTAGAAACGAAGGCCGGAACATGCTCTCTGACCATCGATACCATTCCACCTCAATGGCTATCAGCGTTCCCCTCCGGTGAGGAGGTGGTCGGCAAGTGCATCGAGTTGCGTCTGCACCTGAACCGATCTCCAGACGATCGCCTGATTGCTCGCCGTGACTGTGAGTTCTCAATGTTCAAGTCGATCGAGAACATGCACGTTCTTCCGCGCATTCAACAGGGCTTTGGTAGCGTCGACGAGTTCATCGAGTACAGCAATTCTGTAAACAATCGGCGAAAAAGCAGGTCAGGGCGCTCCCTTGAGCTTCATGTCCGCGGAATCCTCAAGGAGGAGGACGTGGGCTTCTCCCACGGCGCGATATCGGAAGGAAACAAGAAGCCTGACTTCCTGTTTCCCTCAGTCCAGGCGTACCGAAGCGGACGACAGCCCCTTTGGATGCTAGCCGCGAAGACCACGTGCAAGGATCGCTGGCGTCAGGTCCTGCACGAAGCAGATCTCATCCCGAACAAACACCTGATTACGCTTCAGGAAGGTGTCTCTCTGAATCAGTTCCAGGAGATGCGGGATGCAGGTGTGACCCTGGTCGTGCCGAAGCCGCTACATGATCGGTATCCAAAGGCTGTGCGTCCCGAGCTTCTGAGCTTCAGCGACTTCATCTCAACGGTTCGGCAACCTTAAGGACCCTAGCGTGGCCAATGCGCGGCGTTGGCGGCGTCATCCAGCTCGCGGGCCAGGCGGTCGAAGCAATGGGCCAAGGCCGTGGCGATAGCGACACCTCGTCGGCATCGGCTGCGCGGCCGGGTTCGGTGAGGCGGGCGAGCAAGCGCAGATGGTCGCGCACCTGGACCAGGGCCAGGTGCGCGTCTTCGGGGGTGATGAGTACATCCGGCGCTACTTAGCTGGAAGCAGCGGTCGAATTTTCTACAAGGGCGTAATGAGCTTTTATCCGCTGCTGTCCGACAAGGAGCAGATGCAGCAACTCGATGGCTGGCTGGTTAGCCAAGTATGGAAGGCCGTCAAGATGCGTGAACGCCTCTTGGCCAAATGGGGATTTACGCGATCTCATGTATTCCCCTTCAACGCGCCTCGCACTGATTTCGCCACAACGCTTCGCTCTGCGAAGGTTGGAAAGCGGCGCCTCTATGCGATCCCTACTTCGTCGTGATCTACCTTGCTTTGCGCAAGGCAGTGTCTGAGCACGGCGTACAGCAACTCCTTGCCAAGGATGAATACTAGGTTTGCGGAGATGCTGGACGGGAAAGGGGCGCCGAAGCGCCCCTTGAAAGCCAACTTAGGATCGACCGTCAAACCCCAATCGGATTCGGCTTCTCCCCGTCGATCTTGTACTGCTTGATCGCGCGGGCCACGTCCTTTGCCGTCATCTTGCCTTCCGCCGCCAGCGCCGTGATGGCGGCGTGGGCGATGTAGTAGCGGTCCACTTCGAAGTGGCGACGCAGGTTGGCGCGAGTGTCCGAACGGCCGAAGCCGTCGGTGCCCAGCACCGTGTAGCGCATCGGCACGAACTCGCGGATCTGGTTGGCGAAGGTGCGCACGTAATCGGTCGCGGCGATCGCCGGGCCCTGGCGGCCTTCCAGCAGCGTGGTGACGTACGGCTTGCGCTGGTCCTTGGCTTCCGGGTTGAGGCGGTTGTGGCGGATGGCGTCTTCGCCGTCGCGGGCCAACTCGGTGAAGCTGGGGCAGGACCAGATATCGGCGGTGACGCCGAAGTCCTTGTCGAGCAGCTCGGCCGCGGCGATGGCCTCGCGCAGGATGACGCCGGAGCCCATCAGCTGCACGCGCAGCTCGCCCTTCTTGGGCTTGCCGGCGTCGGTCAGCAGGTACATGCCCTTGATGATGCCGTCGGCCGCGCCTTCCGGCATGTCCGGGTGGGCGTAGTTCTCGTTCATCAGGGTCAGGTAGTAGTACTCGTCCTGCTGCTCGGTGAGCATGCGCTGCATGCCGTGCTGCAGGATGACGGCCACTTCGAAACCGAAGGTCGGGTCGTAGGCGCGGCAGTTGGGAATGGCGCTGGCCAACAGGTGGCTATGGCCGTCTTCGTGCTGCAGGCCTTCGCCGTTGATGGTGGTGCGACCGGCGGTGGCGCCGAGCAGGAAGCCGCGCGCGCGCATGTCCGCCGCCTGCCAGGCGCTGTCGCCGATGCGCTGGAAGCCGAACATCGAATAGAAGATGTAGAACGGCAGCATCTGCAGGTCGTTGGTGCTGTAGCTGGTGGCCGCGGCCATCCAGCTGGAGAACGCACCGGCTTCGGTGATGCCCTCTTCCAGCACTTGTCCCGCAGCGTCCTCGCGGTAGTACATCAGCTGGTCGCGGTCGACCGGCTTGTACTTCTGGCCGTGCGGGGCGTAGATGCCGATCTGGCGGAACAGGCCTTCCATGCCGAAGGTGCGCGCTTCATCGGCGACGATCGGCACGCAGCGCGGGCCGACCTGCTTGTCGCGCAGGATGATGTTGAGCGCCTGCACGAACGACATCGTGGTGCTGATCTCGCGCTCGCCGCTGGACTTGAGCAGGCGGTCGAAGACTTCGAGCTTGGGCGCTTCGAGCGCCTGGGTCGCCTTGCGGCGGCGCTGCGGCAGGAAGCCGCCCAGCGCCTTGCGGCGCTCCATCATGTATTCCACTTCCGGCGACTTCTCGCCCGGGTGGAAGAACGGCACCTTGCCGTCGGCCAGCTGCGCGTCGGTGACCGGGATGTTGAAGCGGTCGCGGAACAGGCGCACGGCCTCGTCGTCGAGCTTCTTGGTCTGGTGGGTCGGGTTGAGCGACTCGCCGGCCGCGCCCATGCCGTAACCCTTGACCGTCTTGGCCAGGATGACGGTGGGCATGCCCTTGGTCTGGGTGGCTTCGTGGTACGCGGCGTAGACCTTGTGCGGGTCGTGGCCGCCGCGGTTGAGGCGCCAGATGTCGTCGTCGCTGAGGTTGGCGACGAGCTGCGCGGTCTCGGGGTACTTGTTGAAGAAATGCTCGCGCGTGTACGCGCCGCCGAAGGCCTTGCAGTTCTGGTACTCGCCGTCGACGGTTTCCATCATCAGCTGGCGCAGCTTGCCGGTGGTGTCGCGGGCGAGAAGCGGATCCCAGTAGCTGCCCCAGACCAGCTTGATGACGTTCCAGCCAGCGCCGCGGAACTGGCCTTCCAGCTCCTGGATGATCTTGCCGTTGCCGCGCACCGGGCCGTCGAGGCGCTGCAGGTTGCAGTTGATGACGAAGACCAGGTTGTCGAGGCCTTCGCGGCCGGCGACGGAAATGGCGCCCAGGCTTTCGGGCTCGTCGGTTTCGCCGTCGCCGAGGAAGGCCCAGACCTTGCGGTCGGACTTGGGCATCAGGCCGCGGCCTTCCAGGTACTTCCAGTTGCGCGCCTGGTAGATGGCGGCCAGCGGGCCCAGGCCCATCGACACGGTGGGCACCTGCCAGTAGTCGGGCATCAGCCACGGGTGCGGGTAGGAGCTGATGCCGCGGCCGTCGACTTCCATGCGGAAGTGGTCGAGCTGGGATTCGGTCAGGCGGCTTTCGAGGAAGGAGCGGGCGTAGATGCCCGGCGAGCTGTGGCCCTGCACGCCGACGACGTCGCCGGGGTGGTCGCCTTCCGGGCCGCGCCAGAAGTGGTTGAAGCCGACGTCATAGAGCGTGGCCGCCGAGGCGAAGCTGGCGATGTGGCCGCCGAGGTCGCCGGGCTTGCGGTTGGCGCGCACGACCATGGCCAGTGCGTTCCAGCGGATGATCGAGCGGATGCGCCATTCCATCGCGGCGTCGCCGGGGCTCTTGGCCTCCAGGTGCGCGGGAATGGTGTTGATGTATTCGGTGGTCGGCTGGAATGGCAGGTGCGCGCCGGCGCGGCGTGTGACCTCGACCATGCCTTCGAGCAGCTGGTGGGCGCGCTGGACGCCTTCGCGCTCGATGACGGCCTGGACGGATTCGATCCACTCGCGGGTTTCGGTGGGATCCGGGTCGTTCTGCAGCAGGTCGTTGATGACGGCGTGGAGAGAAGTCATGCACATCGCGGCCCCGTGGCCGCGCCTCGTTGGGGGGCGGAGATTAGAGTCCGGATTCTAACAGTGAAGCGCTGGCTGGGCGGCCCATTGGGCAGCCCATTGGCGGTGTACTGCAAACGATCACAGTGCGGTTTGGGCAATGTCGGCGGGACATTTTTGGGACTGCGGGTGCGGTGAGGTTTGGGCGGGGATGGGAGGCTGAATCTGGTGGCAAGCGGTAGTGCGCACGGAGCAGAAATGGGGGCTGCTTTCTGTGCCGCAAGCGAGGTGGAGGCTTCCTCTGCCGCTTGCGGGAGGGGGCTGGAGCGAGGGCACGAGACGCAACGGGTTGGTTCGGCACTGCGGGGTCAATTCATACAGACACCGCATTGGCGAGAATGGGCGAATGAATCGCCCTTCCCTCCCCCGCTCGCTCGTCGGCGCAGCGCTGGCCTTGCAGATGACCGTGCTGCACGCCCAGGCGCGAGGCGCGGACGCGGACGCGGACACGACCACGCTGGACTCGGTGCAGGTGCTGGGCGCGCGGCGTGCACTGTCGGACTTCCCCGGCGCGGTGAGCGTGATCGATGGCGACGCGCTGCGCAGCGGGCAGCGCCAGGTGTCGCTGGCCGAAACGCTGGTGCGCGTGCCCGGCATCGGCGTGCTGGACCGGCAGAACTATGCGCAGGACCTGCAGATCCAGAGCCGCGGCTTCGGTGCGCGTTCGACCTTCGGCATCCGCGGCATCCGTCTGATCGTCGATGGCATTCCGTCCTCGGCACTGGATGGCCAGGGACAGGCGGCGAATTTCCCACTCGGCTCGCTCGACCGCATCGAAGTGCTGCGTGGGCCGCTGGCCTTGCAGTACGGCAACGCGGCCGGCGGTGCGATCGTCGCCGAGACGGCGCTCGATGGGCCCAGCGGCGTGAGCGCCGATGGCTGGGTCGGCAGCTTCGGCAGTCACCGCGCGGAAGTCGGCATCGAACGGGCCGAGGGCGGCGAGCCCTGGCGCTGGCAGGCGCTGGGCAGCCACTTCGTCACCGACGGCGAGCGCCCGCACAGCTCGGCCGAACGCGCGCAGCTGGACGCGGTCGCGCAGTGGACGCCCGATGCCGACCGGCGCCTGCGCGTGGTGCTGGGCGGGCTGTCGCAGCCGTACACCGACGACCCGCTGGGCCTGACCCGCGCGCAGTGGCAGCGCGAGCCGCACGGCACCGATCCGGCGGCGTTGCTGTTCGACACGCGCAAGCGTATCGACAACGCCCAGGCGGGGATGCGCTGGGACGATGCGTATGCGCCGGGCCGCGCCTATTGGCTGGGTGGCTATGGCATCGAGCGCGACGTGGTGCAGTTCCTTGCGGTGCCGGTGGTGGCGCAGCGCGCGCCCAGCAGCGCCGGTGGCGTGATCGACCTGGAGCGGCGTTCGGCCGGCGCCGAGGTCGGGCATCGCTGGGAATTCGCACGCGGCGCGCTGGCTATGGGCGTGGAGGCCGGCCGTCTGAAGGAGAATCGGCGCGGGTACGAGAACTTCGTCGACGACGGGCTGGGCAACGTCCAGCTCGGTGTGCGCGGCCGCTTGCGGCGCGACGAGGACAACCGTGTCGACGATCGCGAGGCCTTCGTCAGCGGCGACCTGCGCCTGGCCGATGACTGGAACGCGCTGGCGGCGGTGCGGCACGCGCGCATCGATTTCGAATCCCGCGACCACTACATCGCGCCGGGCAATGGCGACGACAGCGGCCGCATCGATTACAGCGAGACGGCGGCGTCGGTGGGTGTCGCTCGGGCATTTGCGAGCGGCGAAATCTTCGCCAGCCTGGGGCATGGCTTCGAGACGCCGACGGTGACGGAGCTGTCGTACCGGCCCGATGGCAGCGCGGGCTTCAACGACCTGAGTGCGGCGACTTTCGACACAGCCGAGCTCGGCGCGCGATGGCGGCATGACGATGGCGAAGCCAACGTGGCGGTGTATCGCATCGACGGCGACGACGAGATCGTGCAGGCCGAGAACCGCGGCGGGCGCGCCAGCTTCGCCAATGCCGGACGCACGCGACGCGAGGGCATCGAAGCTGGGCTTGAAGGCACGTTGGGTGAGCGCTGGTCGTATGTGGCCACGGCCAACTGGCTGCGTGCGCGCTTCACTTCGCCTTTCAGCTACCGGGTGGTCACGGCCGGCGTGGTGGTCACGCGCACCGTCGAGGCGGGCAACCGCGTGCCGGGGATTCCGCTCGCCAACGGATACGCCGAGTTGGCGTGGAACGCCGGCAGCGGTGCCTTCGATGCGGCGGTGGAACTGCGCGCCAGCGACCGGATCTACACCGACGACCGCAATACCGAGGCCGCGCCGGGGTATGCGCAGCTCGCGTTGCGGTTGCAGTGGCGCGTGCCGGGGTCGGGATGGCATGGGTTCGCGCGGGTCGACAATATTTTCGACCGCGACTTCGTGGGTTCGGTGATCGTCAACGAGGCGAACGAGCGGTATTTCGAACCGGGCGCGGGACGAGCCTTCAGCGTGGGAGTGGGTTGGGCGCCGCGTTAAGGCATCGAATCCTTAGCTCCCTCCCAAAAACGCCCCGGGCTAGCGGGTAGTGAGCCAGTAGCTATCCCTCGCCGGTACGGGAGTGAGATGGCCTCCCCCATCAGGCTCATGCCCCGCTCACAAAACTCCTGCGTATGATCGGCGCAGGGGACCAGGGGCATCTTCGATGACCATCGGACCGCAGGCTCTGCCGCTCGGCCAGATCGACAGCGTGCGCTGGCGCGACAGCCTGCGCTTGCGGATCGCGTTGTGGTCGGGCCTGGTCGGTACGTTGATGGTGGGCCTGATGATCGCCGGCATGGCCTGGCACATGCGGGGCCAGATCGACCACGACGCGCGACTGGATACGCTGGCCAATGCGCAGCAGGCCGCCGAGCAACTCGACGCGACCATGCGCGCGGTGACGGTGAGCACCGACGGTGTGTCGGACCTGGCTGCGCATTCCGGGCTGGACCCCGCGACGCTGACCGCCACGCTGCGTTCGTTGATCAGGTCCACGCCGGGCTGCGCCGGCGGCCTGCTGGCGCTGGAGCCGCAAGCGCCGGGCGGCACGCATTACGCGCGCTACGTGCAGGCCGAAGGCGCCGACCGCGATTTCGTCGCCGAGGGCTACGACTACCGCAGCAAGGACTGGTACCGCCGCACCGTGAGTGCCGGACAAGGCTGGTGGTCCGAGCCCTATTTCAGCGAGACCGCGGGCAACCGCTGGATGGTCACCTACAACAAGCCGCTGCCGCAGGGCGGCGGCATGGTCAGCCTGGACCTGCCGCTGACCGCGCTGACCGACAGCCTGCAGACGCTGGCCCACCTGCCCGGCTGGCGCGTCAGCCTGGTCGCGCCCGGCGGGATGCTGGCGCTCAATCCCGACGTGGAAGTCAGCCGGGAGCTGACCCTGGCGCGCTTCATCCAGCTCTCCGGCCGCAGCGACCTGGGGCCGGCCGCCGATGCGGTGCGGGACCACCATCACCTGCAACTGGTGCACGTGGATGCCCTGAACGGCGAGAAGCGCTTCACCGTGGTCGAACCGGTCGGCGACAGCGGCTGGACCGTCTTGGTGGCGCAGTCTTACGAGCTGATCATCGAGCGCCTCAACCGGACCCTGATGATCCTGGGCGCGACCGGCCTGGCGCTGGCCGGCGTCTGCGTGCTGCTGATGCGACGCATGGCCGGGCGGATCGGCCAGCCGGTGCAGCAACTGGCGACGTCGGCCACGCACCTGGCCCAGGCCAATTACGAGTCGCAGGTACCGCACACTTCGCGCAAGGACGAGGTGGGCCTGCTGGCGCGGGCATTCGATCGCGCCCGCACGTCGATCCGCACGCAGCTGGACGAGATCGAGTCGCTGGCGCGCAACCGGCAGAAGCTCGAAAGCGAGCTGTCGATCGCGCGCGAGATCCAGCTGGCGATGCTGCCGGACGCACCGACGCTGCGTGCGGACGGCCGCCGCCTACAGGCCTACGCGATGCTGGAGCCGGCCAAGGCCGTCGGCGGCGATTTCTATACGTTCTTCGTGCGCGACGGGCGTCGGTTGTGGTTTGCGATCGGCGATGTCTCCGACAAGGGCGTGCCGGCGGCGCTGTTCATGGCGCGCGCGATGACGGTGCTTGAGGTGGCGACCGGACGCGGCGGCTCCCCCGCCGATGCGCTGCGCGCCGCCGCGGAACGACTGGTCGATGGCAACGACACCTGCATGTTCGCCACCGTGCTGTGCGGGCTGGTGAATGTCGTCGACGGCGAACTGCTGCTGGCCAGCGCCGCGCACGAGCCGCCGGTGCTGGTGCGGGCCGACGGGCGCAAGGAATTCCTGCCGGTGGAGGCCGCCGGCCCGCTGGGCGTGGACGTCGCAGAGCACTACCCGATCTGGCACGGCCGGCTCGAACCGGGCGATGCGCTGGTGGCCTACACCGATGGCATCACCGAAGCATTCGACGGCAGCAATCTGGCGTTCGGACAGGAACGGCTGCTGGCGACGCTGACGCCGGGGAACGATGCGCAGGCATTGTGCGAATCGCTCGTATCGGCCGCGCATCGCTTCAGCGACGGGGTGGCGCAATCGGACGACATCACCGTGCTGGCACTATGTTTGTCCATGGATAACGACGGAGGCGCCTGAATGCAGCTGCGGATCGAAGTCCCCAATGAACGCGAACGCCTGGGCGAACTGCTCACGGCGATCGACAGCGCCCTGATCGAGCACCGGATCGCGCCGGAAGTGCGCAACGACCTGCAGCTGATCGCGGAAGAAGTGGTCTGCAATGCGATGGACTACGGCCTGGACGAGGACACGCGCGGGCCGCAGCATTTGATCGTGGTCGATATCGCGCGGCAGGAGAACCGCCTGCACGTGGAATTCCGCGATACCGGCAAGCCGTTCGATCCGCTGTCGCAGCCGGTACCGGAGCTGGAGGCGTGCATCCTCGACCGCCCGCTCGGCGGCCTGGGTGTGCACCTGATCCGCGAGATCGCCGAGGCGGTCAGTTACGAGCGCGACGAGCCGTACAACATCCTGCGCGTGGTGTTGCGCGCGGCCTGACCATTAGGGGAACTCCATGGAACTGCAGATCCGCATCGATCCGGCGATCAACGGCAACCAGAAAGTCGCGCTGGGAGGCCGCCTGGACACGCACAGCTTCGATGAACTGGACCGGCGGCTGGCGCCGGTGCTGGCCTCCAACATCCAGTCGCTGGTGCTCGACCTGGCGGGGCTGGAATACATCAGCTCGGCGGGCGTGCGTTCGATCTTCAAGGCAC
This sequence comes from Lysobacter niastensis, assembly GCF_031457115.1. Taxonomy (GTDB): domain Bacteria; phylum Pseudomonadota; class Gammaproteobacteria; order Xanthomonadales; family Xanthomonadaceae; genus Lysobacter_J; species Lysobacter_J niastensis_A. The sequence continues at coordinate 475,993 of NZ_JAVDVY010000001.1, read as the reverse complement.
GCAAGGCGCTGGCGACGCGCAACGGCAAGGTGCTGGTGCTCAATCCGCAGCCGCAGATCAAGAAGGTGTTCGACGTGGTGAAGGCGGTGCCGCTCAACGAGATCTTCACCTCGGTCGAGGAGGCGGACGCTTATCTCGACGTGATGCAGCGGAAGGTGCTGCGGGGCGGGGATGAGGATGAGTAGCCACTGAAGGTGGCTACTTCCGTTTGGATTGGCCGCGGCTGCGGCCCTCACCCCAGCCCTCTCCCGCACGCGGGAGAGGGGTAGTTACCGGCGCTCGGGCCGCTTCAGCCGCGCAGCGCGCGAATCTGCGCATCCACCGCCGCGATCGCGGTCATGTTGACCACGCGGCGCGGCGTCGAGGCCGGCGTCAGGATGTGCGCCGGCTTGTCCAGGCCCATCAGGATCGGACCGATGGCGACGCCGTCGGTCATCACCCGGATCATGTTGTAGGTGATGTTGGCCGCGTCGAGGTTCGGCATCACGAACAGGTTCGGCCGGCCCTTGAGCGTGGTGTTCGGGAAGATGCGGTGGCGCAGTTCCTCGTCCCACGCGGTATCGGCCTGCATTTCGCCATCCACCTCAAGCTTGGGCATGCGCTGCTTGATGATCTGGTAGACCTGACGCATCTTCGCCGCCGACGCGTTGTCGTGGCTGCCGAAGTTGGAGTGCGACAGCAGCGCGACCTTGGGCTCTACGCCGAACAGCTTCATGCGGTAGGTCGCCTGCAGCGTCGCCTCGGCGATCTGCTCGGCCGGCGGGTCGCACTGCACGTGCGTGTCCAGGAAGAACCACACGCCCTGGTCGTTGATCACGCCGGTCATCGCGGCCGTGCCGGTCACGCCCGGATCGAAGTCGAACACGCTGCGCAGGTAGCCCAGCTTCTTGTGGAAGCGGCCGACCAGGCCACAGATCATCGCGTCGGCTTCGCCGCGCTCGACCATCAGCGCGGCGATCAGCGTCGGACGCGAGCGCAGCAGGTTCTTGGCCGCGGCAGGGCTCACGCCGCGACGCTCGGTCAACGCGTGGTACTGCTGCCAGTAGCCGTCGAAGCGCGGATCGGAGTTGATGTTGGTCAGCTCGTAGTCGACGCCTTCGCGCATGCGCAGGCCCAGGCGCTTGATGCGCGTGTCGATCACTTCCGGACGGCCGATCAGGATCGGGAAAGCCAACCCCTCGTCGATCACCGTCTGCACCGCGCGCAGCACGGTCTCTTCCTCGCCCTCGGCGTAGACCACACGCTTGAGGTTGCTGCGGGCGCGGTCGTAGACCGGCTTCATCAGCAGGCTGGTGCGGTACACATACTGGCTGAGCTTCTCGACGTAGGCGCCCATGTCCTCCATCGGGCGCGTCGCCACGCCGGATTCCATCGCGGCCTTGGCCACGGCCGGCGCCAGCATCACAAGAAGGCGCGGGTCGAACGGACGCGGGATCAGGTAATCGGCGCCGAAGGTCGGCACGTCGCCGCCGTAGGCGCTGCTCAGGTCCGACGATTCCATGCGCGCCAGCGCGGCGATCGCGCGCACGCAGGCGAGCTTCATCTGCTCGTTGATGCCGGTCGCGCCGACGTCGAGCGCGCCGCGGAAGATGTACGGGAAGCACAGCGCGTTGTTGACCTGGTTCGGGTAGTCCGAACGGCCGGTGGCGATGATGCAGTCGGGGCGCACCTGCTTGGCGTCCTCCGGCAGGATTTCCGGATACGGATTGGCCAGCGCCAGGATGATCGGCTTCGGCGCCATGTTGGCGACCATTTCCGGCTTGAGCACGCCACCGGCGGACAGGCCGAGGAAGATGTCGGCGCCGTCCACTATTTCCGCCAGCGAGCGCTTGTCGGTGTCGCGCGCGTAACGCTGCTTGTCCGGGTCCATGTGGCCGCGGCCGGTGTACAGAACGCCGTCGCGGTCGACCGCCAGGATGTGCTCCGGCTTCATGCCCAGCGCGACCAGCATGTCCAGGCAGGCGATGCCGGCGGCGCCGGCGCCGCTGGTGGCGAGCCTGACGTCCTCGATCTTCTTGCCGACCACTTCCAGCGCGTTGAGCACCGCGGCGCCGACGATGATCGCGGTGCCGTGCTGGTCGTCGTGGAAGACCGGGATGTTCATCCGCTCGCGCAGCTTGCGCTCGACGATGAAGCACTCCGGCGCCTTGATGTCCTCCAGGTTGATGCCGCCGAAGGTCGGCTCGAGGCTGGCGATGATGTCGACCAGCTTGTCCGGGTCGCGCTCGTCGATCTCGATGTCGAACACGTCGATGCCGGCGAACTTCTGGAACAGCACGCCCTTGCCTTCCATGACCGGCTTGCCGGCCAGCGGGCCGATGTCGCCCAGGCCGAGCACGGCGGTGCCGTTGCTGATCACCGCCACCAGGTTGCCGCGGGCAGTCAGCTCGCTGGCAGTCCTGGGGTCGGCGACGATCGCTTCGCAGGCGAAGGCCACGCCCGGCGAGTACGCCAGGGCCAGGTCGCGCTGCGTCACCATCGGCTTGGTCGCGGTCACCCGGATCTTCCCGGGCGGACTCATGCGGTGGTAGTCGAGCGCGGCTTGCTTGAGATCGTTGCTGGACGGGGTATCGGACATCGGTCGGGAAACCACGGGGGGGCCGCCGATTCTAGCCGCTTCCCGAGACAGCCGAGGACGCCACGGTATGGCGGGCCCGCGACGCGTTGCGCAGAATGCGCCCTCCAAGACAAGGAAGGACACGATGCGCACACGCTTGGGGACGCCAGGGACCTCGCCGCAATGGATGCTTCTGGCCGCCACCTTTGCCTGCGTGCTGATCGCACAGGCGCCGCTGGTCCTGAATCCGGGCTACTTCAGCCACGATGAGTTGCAGTGGGCGGCATTCGCTGGGCACGACGCCCGCCTGATCTCGCGGCCGCAACTGTGGACCAACCTGCAGGTCTTCCAGTATCGACCGCTGACGTTCTCGCTGTGGCTGGCGTTGTCGAAGGCGTTGTTCGCGCATCCGCAAGCTTTCCACGGCGCAATCGTGGCCTGGGGCGCCGTCAACGCGGCGCTGCTGGCGCTGCTTCTGCGTCGCGTCGGCGTGTCCGTGGCGGCCTCGCTGGGCGGCGCTCTGGTATTCGCGCTGGGCCCGTTCGCCATGCATACCCACGGCTGGGTCGGCACGATCGGCGACCTGATCTGGGTCGGCTGCGCGCTGGCGACCGGTCTGCTGGCGCAGCGTGAGCGCGGCGCGGCCGTGACCGTCGCAGGCAGCGCGGTGCTGACCGCCATCGGCCTGCTGGCCAAGGAGTCGGCGATCGTGATCCCGGCCGTAACGGCACTGGGCTGGCTGCTGCTGGGCCGTCGCCGAGGATGGGCGCTGGCCACGGCCGGTGCCAGTGTCCCGGCCCTCGCCTATCTGGCACTGCGCCTGGGCGTGCTGCTGTTCTCGCCGCGCGAAGCCGCCAATTACGGCTGGAGCCTGGCGTTCGTGCCGCTGCGCTGGCTGGAGTACCAGTTGTACCCGTCGATCCCGACGCGGCTGGGGATCACCGGCCTGCTCGGCAAGGGCGCCGGCGATGCCCGGCTCTGGGTCGCCGGCCTGGTCTGGCTGGCGCTGGCCTGGACGTTCTGGCGCGTGGGGCCTCGCTGGCTGCTGGGGTTCCTGCTGCTGGGCGCGGCGGCGCTGGGACCGGTGCTGATCCTGGCCGAGTCGGCCAACCAGTACGGCTATGGCTTCGCCGCCGCAACCGCCGGCCTGGCCGCTGCGGCATGGGCGCGGGTGGACCGGACGGGGCGCATCGTGTTCGTGATCGCGGCGCTGCTGAGCGTCTGGCACGGCGTCAACGTGATGCGGCGGATGCACGAGATGGGCGAGCTGCAGGCGACGTTCTCGCCGGCGATGGCCAATGCCGTGGTCCATGCCGGCTCGCACCCTGTGCGCCTGCGGGCAGTGGATCCGGGGCAGCACTGGATCTACCTGCGCCTGATGCACGACATCCCGAGCTATGCCGGCGTCGCCATCGGCGAACGCGTGCAGCTCGTCGATACGGGCGCCGAGGCGGATTACGAGATCGGGAAGGACGGGGGGTTGCGGGCGTTGCGGTGACTACGAGAAGCCGAGCATGCGGCGGGAAGTGCGGACTGACTGCCGCGCAGAGCCTTCCCCACCTCCCGTTCGCCCTGAGCGTAGCGCAGCGAAGTCGAAGGGTGAGCGGATCGCGATCACCTCGCGCTTCGGCTTCGGCTTCGGCCTACCCTTCCTTCGACTTCGGGCCTTCGGCCCTACGCTTCCTTCGACTTCGGGCCTTCGGCTCTACGCTCAGGACGAACGGTGTCGGTGTCTTGTGTGAGGCCTGCTAAAGGCCGCTAAAGCTCCCCGAACGAATCCTCGGCGATGCTGGCCAGGCGAATCTTGTTGGCGAACAGCGAGAACGCCAGCATGCCGGCCAGTCCGTTCGCGCGGGCGATCCAATGCGGCAGCCAGCGCGCCGGCTTGATGATCCCCTGCACGAACAGCGGCTCGAAGCGTTGCACGTCGCCCAGCGTCATCTTGCCGGCGAACAGGTAGCGGCACATCTGCAGCTTCTGTTGGTGCAGCGCCCAGCGGAAGAACGTGTGCACGCAGACCAGGCCGCGCAGGTACACGGTGTCCTTGGTGAAGGCGCTGCCGCCATCGGTCGGCACGCCGCGGAACACGCGCTGCGCCGAGGCGAAGCTGTCCTCCGGCGACTGCCCGGCGGCGAGGAAAAAGCGGAACACCTCGACGAAATCGGCGCCGTCGAGCGCCTTGGCCACTGCCTCGATGCGCAGGCTGATGCGCTTCATGCGGCCGATGTCGATGCTGCCGGTGATCTGCTCGGCGAAGGTCGCCAGACCTTCCTGGGTCACGGTGACGCGTGGCGAGGACAACGCCAGGCTGGGCAGGACCGGTTGCTCGCGGCCGTTGAGGGCGGTCAGCGAATGCACGAAGGCCTCGTGCTGCAGCAACTGGTGGCGGTCGTAGTCGCTGAAGGCGGCGCCGTGGCGCAGGCGGATGCGGGTGGCGCCGGCGGCGGCCTTGGCGATCAGGTCCGGGTCCAGCTCGACTTCGATGACGCGGCCGTCGAAGTAGTCGTCCAGCTCGCGCTGCAGTTGCAGCTGCAGGGCGGTCGCCGAGATGGTGACGTGCTCGGCCGGCGACATCAGCTCGTGGTCGAGTTCGTCGGCGATGGAGATGAAGTGGTGCGCTGCTTCCAGCGTGGTCGGACCGTCGCCGGGCAAGGCCATGCCGGGATGCCCGAACAACTGGATCGAGTATTGGGTGACGGCCGGCGTGCCCAGTGCCTCGCACAGCGCCGCGGCGACGCCCCAGCTGCGCGCCGAATCGGCGACGTAATGCCCCAGCGGATGGTGCGGATCGGCGGCCTGCGCGATCGCGTCCAGTTCGCTGCGCGCTTCGCTGAAATCCAGCTTCGGGTACTCGATCTGCGGCAGCTTGACGCAGCCGCGCGCATAGTTGGCCAGGAAGCCCGCTTCCTTGTCGGCCGGCCAGCTCGCCAGTGCGAGCAGCTTGATGTCGCGCACCGCTGCGACCATCCGCGCATCGAGCGCGGCATGGTGGGCGACCTCCTGCGACATCACGTGCGACATCTTGTTCAAGGCGGCCTGCCGGCTTGGGCGCACTCATTGGGTGGCGCGCCGAAGTGTACGTCCAAAGCGCAATAGCCCTCTAACGCGGGCTGGAAGCTGAATAGCCGACTCACTTCCTTCGACTTCGGCCTGCAGCCTACGCTCAGGACGAACGGCGTCGGGTGTGTTGCTCAGCGCTTCCCGTATTTGTTCGGCGCCTTGCCCTGCACTTTCTCATCAGCCTTCTGCGCACGCCGGTTGGCAAGCCGGCCGGCGGCGCCGGCGACTTCGTCGCGCAGCTTGAGGTAGTTGGCGAAGCGCTGCGGATCGAGCTTGCCCGCCTCGATCGCGGCGCGGACCACGCAACCGGGCTCGCGCTCGTGCCGGCAGTCGCGGAACTTGCACTGCTCGGCCAGCGCTTCGACGTCGCTGAAGTTCTCGGCGACGTCTTCCTCGCCGGTGGGCTTGAGTTCGCGCATGCCCGGCGTGTCGATCAGGCAGGCCCCCGAGGGCAGCGGGATCAGCGCGCGATAGGTGGTGGTGTGGCGACCGCGTGAGTCGCTCTCGCGCACCGCGCTGGTCTTCATTCTCTCGACGCCGAGCAGGGTGTTGGTCAGCGTCGACTTGCCGGCGCCGGAACTGCCGACCAGCACCGCGGTGCGGCCAGGCTGCAACCACGGCGCCAGCGTCAGGATGCTCTGCGCGTCCTTGGCGTTGACCGCGCGCACGGCGACCTCCTGTGCGGCCAGTTCGACAAGCGCCGCCAGCGCGTCGGACACATCCTGCGTCTGGTCGGCCTTGGTCAGCACCACCACCGGTTCCACGCCGCCGCCGCGCACCAGCAGCAGGTAGCGCTCGATGCGGCGCGGATTGAAGTCCGCGTCCAGGCCGCAGACGACGAACACGGTGTCGACGTTGGCGGCGATCAGCTGCTGCTGGTAGTGCTCGCCTGCGGCGGCGCGCTTGATCGTGCTGTGGCGCGGCAGCAGCGCGACGGCCTTGCGGCTCTCGACCAGCAGCCAATCGCCCACGCCGGGGCGTTGCTCGATGGTGACGGTGCCCTTGCGGAAACCGGACGGCCGCTGCCATTCGGGCAACGACTCCACAGGGAAGGTCTGGTCCGGGCCATCGGCGACGACGTAGCCGCTGCGGTGCTGCTCGACCACCCGCGCCGGCCGTGACTGCGGGTGCGCGGCCATCAGGTCGCGCCAGGCCTGTTGCCAGTCCGGTGCCCCCGCCGGCCATGTCTCGCCGGCCGCGAGCGGCCAGCCGATCGCCTGCAAGGCGGCGAATTCGGAAGTCAAAAGGCGGCGGCGGTGGAAGTCATGCCGGGATTCTACATAGGGCAGTCGCGGCTGCGCTGCGCATGTCCATCGGTATCAGCCGGCGCGGCGCGAAAACAGCCGCAAATCCACGGGGCCGATGCGGTGCCGTTCACGCCGCTTTCGGCTAGTCTGGCAGTCCATTCGTCCCCCGTGCCCGCTGCAATGTCCCTGCCCCCGTTGAAGACCCGCGAACGCCTGTCCGAAGTCCGCTACGAGATCCGCGGAGAACTGGCCCGGCGAGCCCGCGAGCTGGAGGCCCAGGGACGCAAGCTGATCAAGCTCAATATCGGCAACCCGGGTGCGTTCGGTTTCCGCGCACCGGAGCACCTGCAGCGCGCGATCGCCGACCGCATCGCCGACACCGATCCCTACACCCACCAGCAGGGCCTGCCGGCCGCGCGCGAAGCCATCGCTTCGTTCCACAAGCAGCGCGGCACGCCCAACGCGAGCCCGGAGCGCGTGTTCGTCGGCAACGGCGTCAGCGAGCTGATCGACCTGTCGCTGCGCGCGCTGCTCAATCCCGGCGACGAAGTGCTGCTGCCCTCGCCGGACTATCCGCTGTGGAGCGCGGCGACCATCCTCAACGACGGCCGCCCGGTCTATTACCGCTGCCTGCCGGAGAACGGCTTCCTGCCCGATCCGGACGAGATCGCCCAACTGGTCTCCAGCCGCACCCGCGCGATCGTGCTGATCAACCCCAACAATCCGACCGGCGCCGCGTACCCGCGCGAGTTGATCGAAAAGATCGTCGCGATCGCCGCACGCCACAAGCTGTTGCTGATGAGCGACGAGATCTACGACTCGATCCTCTTCGACGGCGCGCAGTTCACGCCGGTCGCGCCGATTGCCGGCGATCTGCCCTGCCTGTCGTTCGGCGGCCTGAGCAAGGTCCACCGCGCCTGCGGCTGGCGCGTGGGCTGGGCGGTGCTGTCGGGCGATCCGGTCGCCAGCGGCAACCTGCACCACGCGATGGATCTGCTGGGCGCATTGCGCCTGTGCGCGAACGTGCCGGGCCAGTTCGCGATCGACGCCGCGCTGCACGGCGAGGACACCATCGCGCCGCTGTGCGCGCCGGGTGGCCGCCTGTACGAGGCGCGCCGCGCGGTGATCGAAAGCGTCGCCGCCAGCAAGCATCTGCAGCTGGTCGCGCCGGCGGGCGCGCTGTATGCGTTCCCGTCGGTGACTGGCGATGCAGCCAAGGGCTTCGACGACCACCGCTTCGCGCTGGAGCTGCTGGAGACCGAGGACGTGCTGGTGGTGCCCGGGTCCAGCTTCAACGTGCCCTATCGCAACCATTTCCGCGTGACGCTACTTCCGCAACCGGACGATCTGCGCGAAGTGTTCCGCCGCATCGAGCACCTGCTCGACCGCCATGCCGAACACAACGCCGGGCGTAACGCCGGGCAATCCCAGGCGGTGGCCTGAGGCCATGGTCGCCGCGCCGGCTCCCGCGTTGTCCTATCTCGCCCTCGGCGACAGCTACACCATCGGCGAAGGCGTGGCGGAAAGCGGACGCTGGCCGGTGCTACTGGCGCAGGCGCTGCGCGCCGAGGGCATCGCCCTGGCCGACCCGCGCATCATCGCCACCACCGGCTGGACCACCGACGAGCTGACCTGGGGCATCGACGGCGCCGAACCGCTGGGCGAGTGGGATTTCGTCAGTCTGCTGATCGGCGTCAACAACCAGTACCGCGGACGCAGCGCGGTGGGTTACCGCGGCGAGTTCGAGGATCTGCTCAAGCGCGCGATCCGCTATGCGCGCGGCCGCGCCGATCGCGTGCTGGTGCTGTCGATTCCGGACTGGGGCGTGACGCCGTTCGTGAAGACCACGCCTGCCAGGCCCGAGACCATCGCCGCCGAGCTTGATGCCTTCAATGCCGCCGCGCAGGTGGTGTGCGAGGCGCATGGCGTGGCTTTCGTCGACATCACGCCAGTGTCGCGCGAGCGCGGCGGCGAGGCGGAGATGCTGGCCGAAGATGGGCTGCATCCGTCGGCGGCGATGTATGAGCTGTGGACCGGGCTGGCCCTGCCGGTGGCGCGCGATTTGTTGTCGCGCTGAGGGTTGTTGCCGCGCTGGCGAACAGCGCCCCGGAAGAGGGCCAAAAGCGGCGATTCACGCGTTCGCGCTTTCGACCGGCTTCGACTCCGGAGACTCGGTCGTACCACCGACTTGACCGCCCCCAACCCCGCCGGCGGGTGAGGAAAGGTCTTCGATCTGTTGCGGCAACACGCACCGGTAGCCGCGCTCGCGCAACCGCTCCAGCAACAGCGCCAGCGTTTCCACATTGCGCCCGTGCGCCGCGCCTTCGTGCATCAACACGATCGCACCCGGCGCCAGGTCGCGGTCGATGCGCTCGACCACGCGCACCGGCTCGCAATGCACGCCGTCGAACCCGCGCGCCGACCAAGCCGCCCGCGCCAGGCCGTGCCGCTTCAGCGACGCCGCAACGAACGGGTTGCTCATGCCGACCACGGCGCGGAACCAGCGCGGCGGCGTGCCCGTGATCGCCGTCAGCGCGGCCTGCGCCTGGTCGATCTGCGCCCGCATCGCCCACGGCGGCAACGCCCAGAACCAGGCCTGCGGATGGGTGTGACTGTGCTGGCCGATGTCGTGGCCGCGCCGCACGATCTCCCGCACCAGCTCCGGCCGCGCCTGGGCGCGCTCGCCAACGAGGAAGAACGTGACGGCCGCGCCGTGGGCGTCGAGCAGGTCGAGCACGGCGGCGGTTTCATCGGACGGGCCGTCGTCGATGGTCAGCCAGACCGCGCGCTCGGACGTCGGCAGCCGGCTCAGCACCGGCCCAAGCAGGCGCGAGCGTGGCCACAACGTCGCCCAGATGACGGTCAGGTGGCTCACGACCATCGCCGGCAGGCCCATCTTCCAGCCCCAGCGCCACCACAGCGCGATCACCAGCAACTGCGAGACGGCGAAGACCCAGGCCCAGGCATGCGGATGGCGCGGCGGCTGGTGCAGCGGGCGCGACGAAAACGGCGAATTCATGCCCCATCGTACCTTGCGACGTAGACTGCCCGCCCCCACGTCTCACCCGCCCCCACCCGCATTCCTTCAGGTAGTCCGCCATGTCCCTCGACCCCGCGCTGCTTTCGCGCATCGAAACCCTGCTGCAGTCCAATCGCGTCGTGCTGTTCATGAAAGGCTCGCCCGACGCGCCGCAGTGCGGTTTCTCGTCCAAGGCCGTCGGCGTGCTGAACGCGCTGCTGCCGGAGGGCTACGCCCACGTCAACGTGCTGGCCGATGCCGATATCCGCGAAGGCATCAAGCAGTACGGCAACTGGCCGACGATCCCGCAGCTGTACATCGACGGCGAGCTGGTCGGCGGCAGCGACATCGTCGAGCAGATGGCCGGCAGCGGCGAGCTGCACAGCGCGCTCGGCCTGCCTGCCCCGGACCGCAGCCCGCCGAAGCTGACCATCACCCCGCCCGCGCTGGAGATGCTGCGCGGAGCCGTTGCCAACGCTGGCGAAGGCTATGCCGTGCAGTTGGACATCGACGCGCGCCACAACGCCCGCCTGCAACTGGCGCCGGTGGATCCCAACGCGGTGGCGGTCGAGATCGATGGCGTGCGCGTGCAGACCGACTGGATGCAGGCGCGCCGCGCCGACGGCATCAGCATCGACTGGGTCGATGACGAACGCGGCCGCGGCTTGATCGTGCACAACCCGCACGCGCCACCGGCGGTGCGCACGATCACGCCAGCCGAGACCGAAGAGCGCGTGCGCGCCGGCACGCTGCGGCTGGTCGACGTGCGTCCGGGCGAGGAGCGTGCGCTTGCCGCGGCCCCGGTCGCCTTCGACACCTTCGACAATGGCCTGGATTCGCTGGAAGCACTGCCCAGGGACACCGCGCTGGCCTTCCTGTGCCACCACGCCGGACGCAGCCAGCAGGCAGCCGAGCATTTCCGCGGCCTCGGTTTCCGCGAGGTTTACAACGTGGTCGGCGGCATCGATGCCTGGGCGGATCTGAACCCTGCGGTTGCCAAGTACTGATCGTCCGCGCACGCACCGCCATGACAACGCAGCCCGCGACCGCTCCGGTCGCGGGCTGTTTCGTTTTTGGGGTCACGCTACCGGTTCAGGTGAAGCCCCCTCCCGCATCGAGATACGCCTGCTCCTCCGCGGTGCTCTCGCGCCCCAGCACGTGGTTGCGGTGCGGGAATCGGCCGAAGCGGCGGATCACCTCGCAGTGCCGCTGCGCATAGTCGAGGTAGGTGCGGCCGTCGTCCCCCGGGATCGCGGCGGTGAGCGCCACGCCGTACTCCTGGTCGGCCAGGTGCTCGGAATGCTCCAACGGCATGTAGAAGAACACCCTCAACGCCGGATCGACCACGCGGTCGTAGCCGCGTCCCACCGCACGCACCGCGTAGTACTGCGCCAACGAATCGGTCGCGTAGGCGTGCGGACTGCCACGGAACACGTTGCGCGGAATCTGGTCGAGCAACAACACCAGCGCCAGCGCGCCGTCGGCGCTGTCCATCCAGTGCTCCAGCTCGCGCCGCGCGGCGGCGTGGTGAGCGTGCAGGAAATCCTCGCGGCAGCGCGCGTCGAAAGACTCGTCGCGACTGAACCAGCGGTCGCCGGCGTCGCGCCAGAAGGTCACTACGTCGTGGGCGGTGGCGGTGGTCATGGGGACGGCAACGGGAACGGGAGTCGAGGGAACAGCTTATCGGCCGGTCGCTACGATCGTCATTCCTGCGAAGGCGGGCTCCGCTTCAAATCGGCAAAAGGAGAGCATCCGGTGTCGTTACCCCGAAGACGCTGGATCCCCGCCTTCGCGGGGATGACGGCTCGGGACGACTGCTGCAACGCGCTCACACAGACTCGTCGCCCAACTGCGTTTCCAGCTCGTTGATCCACAGTTCGGTGATGCTCTCCAGCGTGACCGCATGGATCAACGGACGGATCGAGCCGCCCGAGTAGGACTGCGATACGAACCGCGCATAGCGTCCACGGAAATCCAGCCAGGTTCGCTGTGCCTCTTCGAAGATCGCCAGCGTTTCGTCGTCGAGCTGGCTGCGCAGGTGCGCCACCACGACCTGCAGGCGCGAGTCGGCGTGTCTGAACTCGTCGATCGCCTGCTGGTTCATGTCGTGCTGGGTGACCGCCTCGTCGCCGCCCTGTCGTGCGACTTCCTCGGCGCGGGTGAAATAGTTGTCGGCGATGCGCGCCGCGGTCTCGGCCTTGCCGATCAGGCGTTGCTCGAAGCGGCGCAGGTCGTCGAGGTTGGTGTTGGTGGTGTCCAGGCCCTGCTTGAGGTCGAGCAGCTTCTGGTTGCGCTCGATCGCCTCCACCGCGCCGCGTCGCTCAACCCGGCGCTGCACGAAATAGAACAGCCAGGTCAGCGCCGCGCCAACGACCAGGTAGATGAATTTGTCCATGACCCTTCCTCCCAGCTCCAGACCGACAGTGTGCCCGGAGGGCGTCGCTGGCGCTGCGAAGGCGTTTCCGCCTCCGAATGTCCCCGGATGCGGCCGGCGGCCTCACCCGGGACAACGCTTACAGATAGCTGGTCACGGCCGGCGGGTTCCACCAGTTGTCATTGCGCCCATCGGCGAAACGCACCGTGATCGCCGCCAGTTCTTCGGCGCTGATGTTGTCGATGCAGGCGATGTTGACGGTGACGAACTTGCCGCCCACTTCGGGAATGTCGCCCAGGCCATAGGGGCGCACGCCGCAGGTCTTGCAGAACGGCCAGTGCACCGACGAGGTGCTCTTGAACTGGTAGTCGGTGGTGGCGCTGGGCTTGCTCAGCAGGCGGAAGGCTTCGGGCTTGATCACCACGCCCCAATTGCGGGTCTTCGTGCAGATCGAGCAGTTGCACTTGCCGGTGCCGTGGCTGAAGTCGATATCGGCTTCGAAACGGACGGCGCCGCAATGGCAACTGCCGGTGTAAGTCTGGATGGGCATCGGTGACGATCCTGGTCGGCTGGATCGCGGAGATTACCGATGCGGTGTTGCGCAGGCTGCGACCACGGTTCCGCATTGATTACCGGAGCGGCGGCCCGCGCCGCCGTCGCTCGCCGGGCGACCGACGACGGGCTCGGGACCGGGCTCCGCGGTTGGCCAGCACGGTCCGGAGACCGCGGCAAACCGTCGGCTACTCGTCGAAGCGCAGGTGCTTTACCGACTTGCCGTTGCGGCGGATCAGCTTGAGCGCCTCGATGCCGATGGTGATGTGGCGGTCGACGAATTCCGAACTGACGCGAGCGTCGGAGGCCTCGGTCTTCACCCCTTCCGGAATCATCGGCTGGTCCGAGACCAGCAGCAGCGCACCGCTGGGAATGTGGTTGGCGAAGCCGGCGGCGAAGATCGTCGCGGTCTCCATGTCGATGGCCATGCAGCGCATCGTGCGCAGCCGCTCCTTGAACGCCTCGTCGTGTTCCCAGACGCGGCGGTTGGTGGTGAAGACGGTGCCGGTCCAGTAGTCGTGGCCGAGATCGCGGATCATCGTCGAGACCGCGCGTTGCAGCGCGAACGCGGGCAGCGCCGGCACCTGCGGCGGCAGGTAGTCGTCGCTGGTGCCCTCGCCGCGGATCGCGGCGATCGGCAGGATCAGGTCGCCGAGCTGATTCTTGCGCTTGAGGCCTCCGCACTTGCCCAGGAACAGCACGGCCTTGGGCATGATCGCGCTGAGCAGGTCCATCATCGTCGCGGCGTTGGGGCTGCCCATGCCGAAGTTGATCATGGTGATGCCGTCGGCGGTGGCGCTGGGCATCGGGCGGTCCAGGCCGATCACCTCCGCGCCGGTCAGGCGGGCGAAGGTGTGCAGGTAGCCGCCAAAGTTGGTCAGCAGGATGTGTTCGCCGAACTGGTCCAGCGGCACGCCGGTGTAGCGCGGCAGCCAGTTGTCGACGATCTGTTCCTTGTCCTTCATCGGGAGTGTCTCCTCTTTTTTTGTCGTGTATGGGCGGACATCCGGCGACCTGCACTTTGCGAAATCGGGCGGCAGAAGCGAAGGCGCCAGATTCCCGCCTTCGCGGGAATGACGAGCGGGGCCCGTCAAAAGGGCATTGTGTCACGCCCCAGCATGACCATCGTCATGCTTGGCACGGACCTGTGACCGCGGCTACGGTGCGGGAGCTGTTGCCTTGCCATCCCGGGGAAATCCATGCTTCGACCTCTTGTCACCGCGCTGGTCGCGGTGCTGTCCGTCGGCCTTGCGCAGGCCGCCACGCCAGATGCGCCCGCAGCCGGCAGTTCATCCAGCCAGGCCGCCGCGCGCTCCCGCTTCGTGCAGGACCCTTACCCCAGCACCTACCGTCCGATCGCGTCCGGCCCGGTGCTGATCCAGCACGCGACGGTGCTGACCGGCACCGGCCAGCGCCTGGACGACGCCGACGTGCTGCTGCGCGATGGCAAGATCGTCGCCGTGGGCTCCTCGTTGCAGGCACCGGCCGACGCGACCCGCGTCGATGGCACTGGCAAGTGGGTGACGCCGGGCATCATCGACGTCCACTCGCACCTGGGCGTGTACGCGAGTCCGAACGTCAGCGCGAACAGCGACGGCAACGAGATGACCGCGCCGACCACGCCGAACGTGTGGGCCGAGCATTCGATCTGGCCGCAGGATCCCGGCTTCGCCACCGCGCTGGCCGGCGGCATCACGTCGCTGCAGATCCTGCCCGGCTCGGCCAACCTGATCGGCGGGCGCGGCGTGACGTTGAAGAACGTGCCGGCGACGACGTACCAGGCGATGAAATTCCCCGGCGCGCCGTGGGGCCTGAAGATGGCCTGCGGCGAGAACCCCAAGCGCGTCTATGGCCAGAAGAGCGGCCCGGGCACGCGCATGGGCAACGTCGCCGGTTATCGCGCGGCCTTCATCGACGCCAGCGAGTACATCAGCAAGAACGCCCCCAAGGACAAGAAGCCGAAAAAGCGCCGCTGGTGGCAGGGCTCGTCCAATGGCAATGGCAACGGTGCCGACAGCGAAAAGGACACCGGCGGCAAGCGCGACCTGAAGCTGGACACGCTGGCCGGCGCGATCAACGGCGACATCCAGGTGCACATCCACTGCTACCGCGCCGATGAGATGACCACGATGCTCGACCTGGCCAAGGAGTTCGGCTTCAAGGTCGCGGCCTTCCATCACGGCGTGGAGGCTTACAAGATCGCCGACCGCCTGGCGCAGGAAGGCGTGTGCGGCGCGCTGTGGGCCGACTGGTGGGGCTTCAAGATGGAAGCCTTCGACGGCATCCAGGAGAACATCGCCCTGGTCGATCGCCCGGCCAACAGTTGCGCGATCGTGCATTCGGACTCGGACGAAGGCATCCAGCGCCTGAACCAGGAGGCGGCGAAGGTGATCGCGCATTCCAAGCTCGCCGGCATGGACATACCGCCGGAGCGCGCGATCCGCTGGCTGACGCAGAACCCCGCCAAGGCGCTGGGCATCCTCGACCGGACCGGCACGCTGGAGCCGGGCAAGATGGCCGACGTGGTGATCTGGAACGGCACGCCCTTCAGCGTCTACGCCAAGGCCGAGCGCGTCTACATCGACGGCGCGCTGATTTTCGACCGCAACGACCGCACGCACCAGCCGGTGTCGGACTTCATGCTCGGCCAGGGTGCGGCGGCGCAGGGAGGTGTGCTGTGAGGCGCCTTGCCCGCACCGCGCTGGCCGCGGCAACGCTGTCGCTGGTCGCCATGGGCGCGCATGCCCAGGAAGTACTGATCCGCAACGCCACCGTCCACACCGCCACCGCGCAGGGCTCGCTGCAGAATGCCGACGTGCTGGTCAGCGGCGGCACCATCCGCGCCATCGGCACGGGGCTGGCTGCGCCGGCCAATGCACAGGTCATCGACGCACAGGGCCGGCCCCTGACGCCGACGCTGTTCGGCGGCATCACCGAGATCGGGCTGGAGGAGGTCTCCGGCGAGAAGGAAACCGTCGACGAAACGCTGACGCTCGGCGCCAACAAGGAAATGACGGTGCGTCCGGAGTTCGACGTCACCCTGGCCTACAACCCGGCCTCGGTGCTGGTCCCGGTGACCCGCATCGAAGGCATCGGCTGGACGCTGCTCGGCGCCGGCACCGGCGCTGGCGGTTCGATCGTCGCCGGACAGGGCGGCGTGGTGCGCCTGGACGGCAGCGCCGATCCGGTCGGACCGCGCGAACTGTTCCTCAAGCTCGGCAGCGATGCCTCGGGCCTGACCGGCAATTCGCGTGCGGCGCAGTGGATGATCCTCGACCAGCTCATCGACGAAGCGCGCGGCCGCATCGCGCCGGACTCGCACGCCGCCCTGCTGACGCCTGCCGGTCGCGCCGCACTGGCGAAGTACCTGGGCGGTGGCGGGCGCGTCGTGGTCGCGGTCAACCGCGCCGCCGACATCCGCCAGTTGTTGCGCTGGTCGGCGCGTCACAACGTGCGCATCGCAATCGCGGGAGGCGCTGAGGCCTGGCAGCTCGCGCCGCAACTGGCGCAGGCCAAGGTGCCGGTGTTCGTCGATCCGCTGGCCAACCTGCCGGCCGACTTCGACCGCATCGGCGCCACCATGGACAACGCCGCGCGATTGCATGCGGCGGGCGTGCAGGTCGGCTTCTCGCAGTCGGGCGACGCCTCGCACAACGCGCGCAAGGTGCGCCAGCTCGCCGGCAATGCGGTCGCGGCGGGCCTGCCGTGGGCCGATGGCCTGGCCGGCCTGACGCGTGTGCCGGCCGAAACCTTCGGCGTGGCCGACCGCTTCGGCACCATCGCCCCGGGCAAGCGCGCCGACCTGGTGTTGTGGAGCGGCGATCCGCTGGAGGTCAGTTCGGTCGCATTGCAGGTCTGGATGGACGGCCGCGCGATCCCGATGCGCAGCCGCCAGACCGAACTGCGCGACCGTTACCTGCACGGCAGCACGCCGTCGGAAGGCGGCGCCCTGCCGCCTGCGTATCGGGTGCCTGCGGCGCGCTGAGCGCTTGCGCCATCATCCCGGCGCAGGCCGGGATGATGGCGTTGTCCACGGTGGCTCCACCAAAACCGCGCGACGACGATGGGGGATAGGCTCGGGACGCCGATGGGGGATGCGCTCGAGATTGCCCCTTACCCGCTCGCCACGATCGATTGGCCAAGCGGTCCGTCCGCCGGACGGAGGGCTCGACCGCACCGCCCGCATCACCCACCATGTGGCCCATCGCCACCACCCAATATTCGGAGCCTTCATGGGCATGCCCCCGATCGACCTCAACTGGCTGGCGGTCATCGCCGCTGCGCTTTCCGCTTTCCTGCTGGGCGGGATCTGGTATGGCCCCTTGTTCAAGAAGGCCTGGTGCGCCGAGGCCGGCGTCGACCCCGACACCACCCCGCGGCATCCGGCGCGCATCTTCGCCACGGCGTTCGCGTGCAGCTTCCTGGCGGCGCTGATCTTTGCGGTGTTCCTGGGCAACGAGGCATCGGCGGCCGACGGCTTCGGCGCGGGCTTCACCGTGGGCCTGTTCTTCGTCGCGACCAGCTTCGGCATCAACTACGCCTTCGCGCAGCGCAGCCTGAAGCTGTGGACGATCGACGCCGGCTACCACATCCTGCAGTTCTGTCTGTACGGCCTGATCCTGGGCGCGTGGCACTAAGGACTTCGGCGATGCAGCTGACCTGGTACTTCGACTTCATATCGCCGTTCTCCTACCTGCACTGGCAGAAGGTGAAGGCGCTGCAGGCCGACTACGACCTTACGCTGGTGCCGATCGTGTTCGCCGCGGTGCTCGACGCGTGCGGGCAGAAGGGGCCGGCCGAGATACCGGGCAAACGCGAGTTCACCTACCGGCACGTGCTGTGGCAGGCCCGCCAGGAAGGCGTAACGCTGCGCTTTCCACCGGCGCATCCGTTCAACCCGCTGGCGGCGTTGCGCCTGGCCATCGCCGCCGGCAGCACGCCCGATGCCGTGGACTCGGTATTCGACTGGATCTGGAAGCAGGGCCGCGCCGGCGACAGCATCGAAGCATTGGCGCCGTTGCTGGCGGCGCTGGACGTGCCCGGAGAAGCCCTGCAGGCCGATGCCACCAAGGCGGCGCTGCGCGCCAACACCGACGCTGCGATCGCCGCAGGCGTGTACGGCGTGCCGACGCTGGCCTTCGAGGACGGGCAACTGTTCTGGGGCAACGACGCGCACGACTTCGCGGTGGCGGCGCTGCGCGACCCGGCCGTGCTGGCCGATGACGACATGCAGCGGGCCTCGCAACTGCCGGTGGGCCTCCAGCGCCGCAGCTGAACGACTTTCGCTGCGCTGCAGCGAACCCCCCGTGCGACGGGAAGGTATGCTCCCCGTCACAAATAGAACGGCATCGGCGCCAGCCCGGGGGGGAATACATGCGCATTGGACTCGTCGTCGACTCGGCCTGCGACCTGCCTTTGGAGTACCTGCAGCGTAACGAGGTGACGGTTTTGCCGATCACCGTGCGCATCGGCGACGCCGTCCTGGCAGACCACCGCGACGAGCAGGCGACCCTGGAGTTCCTCAATGCCCATGTCGCCGAACGCGGCCATGAGGCCGAGACCATGCCCTTCACCGTGCAGCAGATCCACGATCTGTTCCTGCAGCGGCTGGTGATCGACTACGACTACGTGTTCTGCATGACGATCACGAAGACGCGCAGCCCGATCTTCGACAACGCCACCCAGGCCAGCTTCGCGATCCTCAACGACTACCGCCCGGTGCGCGCCGCCGCCGGCCACGACACGCCGTTCGCGCTGCGCGTGGTCGACACGCAGAACCTGTTCGCCGCCCAAGGCGTCACCGCGGTGGAGGCCGTGCGCCTTCGGGCCGCCGGCGAAGGCGCGCCGAAGATCCGCGCACGCCTGGAAAACCTGGCCCTGCACACGCACGGCTACCTGGTCCCGCCGGACCTGTACTACATCCGCAATCGCGGGCGCACCAAGGGCGACCGCAGCGTCGGGCTGCTCAGCGCCGCGCTCGGCACCGCGCTCGACATCAAGCCGGTGCTGCACTGCAACCGCGGCGAGACCGGGCCGGTGGCCAAGATCAAGGGCTTCAACCCGGCCGTGCAGAAGCTGTTCGAGCACGTGGTCCAGCGCATCGGCCACGGCGACCTGATGACACCGACGCTGTGCCTGAGCTATGGCGGCGAACTCGACGCCATGCGCGCGCTGCCGGGCTACGACGCGCTGCGCGAAGCCTGCCAGGTGCACAACATCGAGTTGTTCGAAAGCGTGATGAGCCTGACGGGCATGGTCAATGTCGGCAAGGGAGCGCTGGTGGTGGGGTTCGCGGCCGAAGGGCAGAAGTTCTCGGCTTGATTGCGGCGCGCGGCGCGGCGCCGGCAGTCGCTCGCTTCACGGGCCGGCCATCGTGGCTCGCCTACACTGCATCGCAAACGCCAACCAGTGAGGACGGCATGGCCACCCGTTACTACATCAGCCTTCCCGATGCGCAACGCGCGCGCGGCCCGGATCCCGGGCTCGCCTTCACCGCGGTGAGCGCGGAGGGTTTCGCGGAGCAACTGCAGGCCGCGTTGCGCGAGACGACATTGTTCGAGCGCTGGCGCGCGATGCAGGATGATCCCGATGCCGTCGATCCTTCGCTGGGTGCGGTGGATCGTCAGGCTTCCGTGCAGGGCGCGCAGAAGGATCTCCACGTCGACCTGGTGGTCACCTCCAGCATCTCCGGCAATGTCCTCAAGCACCGCCTGCGCCTGCTGGCCGGCAGCGCCTGGGAACTACGCGACGTCACGTCGGCCTGAGCCCCCGGCCGCCCCGTTCGATCCGGGGGCCGAGCCTCCGGAACCGTTGCCCTCGCCATCGCGCGAGGCCTCGGCCTCATGCTCGTGCTCGGCCTCGCTCTCGGCCCAGCGCATCGCCAACAGGGCCATGCGGCCGCTGACGCCGGCGCGTTCGAACACGTGATGCAGGTGGCTCTTGACCGTCTCCGGGCTGATGCCCAGGTGGCGGGCGATCTGCTTGTTGCTCAGCCCCTGCGCCGCCCATCGCACGATCTCGCGCTGGCGTTCGGTCAGTTGCGACCAGTTGCCCGGCGGGGACTCCGGCGCGGCCGGCTCGCGCTCCTCCGGCACGCCTGCCATCGCCAGCATCAGCAGGGCCGGATCGACCGCGAACAGGCCCGAGCCGACCGAGCGGATCGCCCTGAGCACCGTCTCCGGCGAGGCTTCCTTGTCGAGGCAGCCGGCGGCGCCGGCGTTGACGCAGTCGCGCAGCGAGGCCACGTCGGGTCGCACGAAGAAGTAGAGGCGCTGCGGCATCGGCACGTGCAGGCGCTGCAGCTCGCGCTCAACACGAGGGTCGTCACCGTCGAGCAGCAGCAGTGATGGCAACGGCCCGCGTCCCGGCTCCCCCGGTCCGCGCGAGCCCAGCCACGTCACTTCGCCGCGGCCGGACAAGATCCGTTCCAGCCGCGCTCGCCAGTTGCGGTCACTGCCGACTGCCAACACCGGCAAGGTGGTCATGGTGGGGCACCCCTCAGTACGTGGAACGGGTGCGGCGCCCCTGATAACGCCGGCTGTCTTGATGAACGCATCACCTCACCCGACCCGGCCACCCTACCCGCATGAGCGATTTCGAACGGGACCTGAACCACGCAGGCTGGCGCGGCCGCAGATCGCTGCCCACCGGCTGTGCGCACCCCTAACCACTGTTTTCTTTGGAGAAACAGCCATGGCTACTGGAAGCAAGATCCAGACCAAGCCTCGCTGGACCACGGCCGCTTTGGGAACCGCGCTTGGCACGGCGCTGACCCTTGGAGGACTGTTGTCCGTTGCATTGGCAATCAACCCCGCTACGCCTTTGGAAATCGACGGCAACGCCAACGACGATGCGGGCGGCGGCACCGACTGGGCAGCAGAGTTGCCACTGAACGGGCCGGGCGAAACCTTCATCATCGACCAGGTGCCACCACTCGGCACCGAAACGTTCTTCCAAGGTGGCGGCTCGAAGGATGACAACAACCCGACCAAATGGGGCAACAACACCGGCACGGCCACCAACCCGAACAAGAACAACATCACCAACGCCTATGCCAAGGCCATAAACGTGCAGTTCCCTGCGAGTGACCAGCCCGGTCACCCGGCCGTACCGCACGACCACCTGATCATCTATTTCGGTGCCGACCGGTTCGACAACGAAGGCGATGCCGCGCTGGGCTTCTGGTTCACCCAGAACGAGATAAAGATCAACGGCAACGGCTTCACCGGCGACCACACCGACAAGGACATCCTGGTCCAGGTGGACTACGTCAATGGCGGCGCCCGCGCCGAGATCCAGGTGTTCAAGTGGCAAGGCGACGGCACCGGCACCCACGGCTCGCCCAAGGTGCTCAAGGAACTGGCCTTCGGCGGCGCCGACGGCGTGACCGTCTGCAACGCCGCCTCGCCCAGTGCCCCGGCCAACACCGCCTGCGCGACCACCAACGAGTTCGAGATCGACGAGTTCTGGGCCTTCGTGCCGAACGATCCGTCGCCGCCGAACAAGATGCCGGCGCGCAGCTTCTTCGAGGGCGGGATAGACATCACCACCCTGATCGGTCCTGTGTGCTTCTCCAGCTTCCTCGCCGAGACCCGGTCTTCCCACTCGGAGACGGCGCAGCTCAAGGACTTCGCCCTTGGAAACTTCGATCTGTGCAACGTGAAGGTCACCAAGGCGTGCGACACGACCAGCCCGGTTTACATCCCGGGTACCGATCTGTTCAAGACCGAACACGTGGTCACGATCAGCAATGACGGCTTCGGCAGCGTCTTCGACGTGCAATTCCAGGACAATTCCATCACCTCGACGACCCAGTGCGACATCATCAAGATCGGCAATACGGTCCAGAACCCGACCATCCCGATCGGCGACAACGATGATTGGAAGAACGTCGTCAACGAGTTGGCCGGAGGCACTTCGATTCCGGTCCGCCTGATGTGCCTGTCGCCTGCGAACTCTTTCGCCAACCAGGTGACCGTGCGAGCGAGTTCGACCGATAACGGCACACCGATCGTGGCTGACACGGATGACACCGATACAGAGGACGCGGACAACGTGGCAGCCTGCCACCTCGACATCCAGCCGCTCGTCGACCTGACCAAGGATTGCAAGGGCCTGTCGATCAATCCAACGACGTTCAAGCCTCAGGTGTGCGCGACGATCAAGGTGACCAACCCGATTGCCTCGGGCCAGTACCTGGATGTGAGCAGCATCAAGAACTATCCGGGAACCGGCGGAGTCGTGGGCACTGGCGTGAACGTCACCGCGGCGTTCCAGACGGCCAATGGTGGCAGTCTCGCACTGCCCAACAACGGCCTCCCGGTGTCCTTCGACATCTGCTATGAGCCCACGGCCGCCGACAGCGGCGCTGGCAACCCGGACGGGACCCTCGATCCGTCGAAGGTGAAGTTCAGCGATACGGTCGAAGTCGTCGCCATCGGGCGCGCGGCTGATGCCGAGGTCAAGGACTCCGACGATGCGTTCTGCAAGCTGTGCCCCGAGTGCCCTGCTTGTCCGACGCCGTAGTAGCTAACCCTGCGGCCTAGGCCGCGGCAGAAATAAGGGCGACGAAGCCGATGGCTCCGTCGCCCTTCTGTTTTAGCTCGATGGATTGATGCGGTGTTGGCGTCAGCGCACGTCGAAGGCGACGCTGGCGGTCGCGCTCGCACCGGAATTGCTGGCATCGGCGCGCACCTGGTACGCGCCTATGGCGCCCTTGCCCTTGCCCAGCTTGTAGGTCGCCCGCCCATAGCCGTCGCTCGCGGTCGTCGCCGTGATCGTCGTGACGCCGCCCCCGGGCACGGAGATCGAGAACTTCACCGTCGCTCCGGAAACAGGGACTCCGCCCTTGAACACCCGCGCACTCATGCGGACCGACTCGCCACGAACGTAGCTGGTCTTGTCGGTGCCCAGCGTTTCGGTGAGCGTCCCGGTGTTGGCGGCCGCGACCGAATAGACGGCCGAGGCGCTCGCGGTGTGCACGCTGCCGGCTCCGCTGGCCGCGCCGACGCCGACGGTGTAAGTGCCGGCAGTCGCCGCCACTGGCGAGGTCACGATCAGCGTGGTGGAGGCGCTGGTGCCGGCACCCATGCTCACACTCGTTGCAGCCAGGTTGCCATTCCAACCGGTCGGCACGTTGCTGGCCAGGTTGAAGCTTGTGGCCGCGCATCCAGCGCTGTCGCGATTGGACACGGTGACGGTATAGGTGTTGGCCGTTCCGGCTGCGACCGAGGCCGTCGGTCCGGACAGCGCCAACGTGGGCGCGGTGCGGATGCACTGTGCCGCCTGCCCCCCAAGATTCACGTCTACGACCGCACCCGTGGCATCGGCGGACACCAGGGAAATCGTCATCCCGGCATCGGCATCCGTGAAGCTGCGTCCGACTGCCAACGCGCCGTCCATTACGTCGTACGCGTTGACGCTATTGCTGCCCGGGGTCGCATCGAGAAGCAGGCTGGTCGCGAAACCGCCGCTGGCCACGGTGCCCGTCCGGATCAGCAGGCCTTGGGCGAGGTTGCCGGCGTCGGCCAGGCTGGCGTCGAAACCGATGGGCTGACGGTATTCCAGGTAATACCAGGTCTTCTGACCCGTGGCCGGATCGACGCTCTTCAGCAGCTTCAACGCCTTGACTCCTCCGCTCTTGGTCTCGTAGGCCTCAAGCGTGTAACGACCGCTGGCCGTTACCGTGGTCAGGGCCGGCGCGCCCGCGGCGTTGAACCAGCCCAGGCGTTCCTTCTGGAATGCATTGAAATGGGCGTCGCGGTTTCCCATTGCGTCGGCCTGGTCGCCGTAGCTGTTCTGAGTGCAGCTGGCGCCCAGCACGGCCGTCCCGCAATCGAGCGAATCGGAATGGAACAGGCCGAAGCGATGCCCTAGTTCGTGCGCAATCACCTTGAACGTGCGCACGCCGTTGACGAAGACGCGGTTCTCACCCCGATCACCGCGGTCATTGGCGCCCGACCAGCCGCACGCGCTGCGGTAAGGGAACTGATAGACCAAATGGGTATAGCCGGACAGGTCCACGCCTGCCGCCGCCGCGGCCGCATTGGCCTCGCGGGCAATCGCCGGCGCGTCACAGGTGGCGGCGCTGACAGGAACCGTGAACCAGCCATAGGTGTTGCCGCTGAGGAACGTCCGCTGGTAGGACGCTTCCCAATAGAAATCGCTGACCTCGCCGAACACCAGCGCGTTCGCGGCAGCCGGGGTGATCGGTTGGGAGGCATCGTCCTGGAAGTTGACCAGAATGACTGCGGTCTTCTGCTCGCCCACGACCGGCGCGGAAGTGGCTTGGGCATTCGCGGTTCCGGCGATGCCAGCGAGCGAGGCAAGGGAGAGCAAGGCCGCAGGCAAGACACCTGCATGACGGAACGCACGGGAAATGGGCATGAAATGGGCTGCTGTGGGGGAAGGAATGCGGACCAGCGCTCCTGCCGGTGCCGGCCTTCCCTCGCAGGAAGCCGCGGCGTGGTCTGGACGACCCGTCGACACTTCCGTGCATCGCGTGCAGGCCGCTGATGCAGCGGCCGCAGCGCATGATCGGTAGCGGTCCCCGACAAAGCTGATAACTGCGGCACGGTTTGTGCCATGCCGACCGCGAGCCAGCGCAGTCAGCTTCGTGAGTTCATACGGGGTTCCGGCAACGGGTTAACCCGTTACGGCTGTCACGGCTTTTGACGTATGGCTTGGCGCGGACTTCCCTCAGCCGCGCAGTGCAGTCGCGTGATGCGCGATGTGCTCGCCGATGAAGCTGGCGATGAAGTAGTAGCTGTGGTCGTAGCCGGCGCGCATGCGCAGGTGCAGCGGATGGCCCGCGTCGCTGCACGCGCGGCGCAGCAGTTCGGGGCGCAGCTGCGTGGCGAGGAAGTCGTCGGCTTCGCCCTGGTCGATCAGCAGCGGCAGGCGCTCTGCCGCATCGCGCACCAGTTCCACCGCGTCCCATGCCTTCCATGTTTCATGGTCGTCACCCAGATACTGCGCGAACGCCTTGTGCCCCCACGGCACCTGCGTCGGCGCGACGATCGGCGCGAATGCCGACACGCTGCGATAGCGCCCCGGATTGCGCAGCGCCGCCACCAGTGCGCCATGCCCGCCCATCGAATGGCCGCTGATGGCGCGCGCCTGGGTGGTGGGAAAAAACGTTTCGATCAGCGACGGCAATTCCTGCGTCACGTAGTCGTACATGCGGTAGTGCGTCGACCACGGCGCCTGAGTCGCATTGACATAGAATCCGGCGCCCAGGCCGATGTCGTATCCCTCCGCATCGGGCACGCCGTCGCCACGCGGGCTGGTATCCGGCGCCACCACGATCACGCCGTGCTCGGCGGCATAGCGTTGCGCGCCGGCCTTGGTGATGAAGTTCTGCTCGGTGCAGGTCAGGCCGCTCAACCAGTACAGCACCGGGCACGCCGCGCGTTCGGCCTGCGGCGGCAGGTAGACGCCGACCCGCATGTCGCAGGCCAGCGTGTCCGAGGCATGCTTCCACACTTCCTGTCGCCCGCCATGGCAGGCGTGCTGTTCGATCCGTTCCATCGAAGTCCTTGAGTCAGTAATTCACGCCTTGAGCACGCCCGCTTTCCTGGCCGCGTGCGTGGACATCGCGTCCATCAATGTTGGCGACAGGCAATCGTACGGTTCCAGGCCCAGTTCGCGCAGCCGCGCGCGCACCGCATCCATGTTGGCCGGATCGGCGCCCGACTCGATGATCGAGGACACGAACGCGGCGAAGCCCGGCGCCGACCAGCCCTTGTCGGGCGACAGCTCGGTGTGGACGAAGTCGAGCCCATGGAACGCGTGGTCGGTGTTCTCGATGCGACCGAACATGTGCACGCCGCAGTCCTTGCAGGCGTGGCGCTGGATCGTGGCCTTGGCGTCGACGACGGCCAGCTTGTCGCCGTTCTCGACGACCTCGACCTTGTCGCGCGGCACCACGGCGATCACCGCGAACAGCGCGCCATCGGGCTTCCAGCATTTGGTGCAGCCGCAGGCATGGTTGTGCAGGGTCTGCGCCGACACCTTGACCTTGACGGGCGCCGACGCGCACCTGCACACCAGCGTGCCGCCGGCGAAGTCGTCGCGGCCCGGCGCGAAGCCGTTGTCGACGGATGGATGGATCGCAATGCTCATCGCTCACCTCCGGTCACTGCGTATCCGACGGGCGCAAGGAAGTTCGCTCCCGCCGGGCTGCGCTCAGAAATGGATCACGGTGCGGATCGACTTGCCCTCGTGCATCAGGTCGAAGGCCTCGTTGATGCGCTCCAGCGGCAGGTTGTGGGTGATGAAGGGATCGAGCTGGATCTCGCCCGTCATCGCCTGTTCGACCATGCTCGGCAACTGCGTGCGTCCTTTCACGCCACCGAACGCCGTGCCACGCCAGACCCGGCCGGTCACCAGCTGGAACGGGCGCGTGCGGATCTCCTGCCCGGCACCGGCGACGCCGATGATCACGCTCTCGCCCCAGCCCTTGTGGCAGCACTCCAGCGCGGCGCGCATGACATCGACGTTGCCGATGCACTCGAAGCTGTAGTCGACGCCGCCGTCGGTCATCTCGACGATGACGTCCTGGACGGGCTTGGCGTGGTCTTTCGGGTTGACGCAGTCGGTGGCGCCCATCTGCCGCGCGAGTTCGAACTTGCCCGGATTGGTGTCGATGGCCAGGATGCGGCCGGCCTTGGCCTGGCGCGCGCCCTGGATCACCGCCAGGCCGATCCCGCCCAGCCCGAACACCGCGACGGAGTCGCCCTCCTTCACCTTGGCCGCGTTGCGCGTCGCGCCGATGCCGGTGGTCACGCCGCAGCCGAGCAGGCAGACCTTCTCCAGCGGCGCCTCCGGGTTGATCTTGGCCAGCGAGACTTCGGCCACCACCGTGTACTCGCTGAAGGTGCTGGTGCCCATGTAGTGGTACAGCGGCTGGCCGTTGTATGAGAAGCGCGAAGTGCCGTCCGGCATCACGCCCTTGCCCTGGGTGGCGCGTACCGCCTGGCACAGGTTGGTCTTGCCTGACAGGCAGAACTTGCACTTGCCGCATTCGGCCGTGTACAGCGGGATCACATGGTCGCCGGGCTTGACGCTGGTGACGCCTTCGCCGACCTCCACCACTATCCCGCCGCCTTCGTGGCCGAGCACTGCCGGGAACAGCCCTTCGGGATCGTCGCCGCTGAGCGTGAAGGCATCGGTGTGGCAGACGCCGGTATGGGTGATTTTCACCAGCACCTCGCCGGCCTTCGGCGGCGCGACGTCGATCTCGACGATCTGCAGCGGCTTGCCCGCTTCGAAGGCAACGGCGGCACGGGATTTCACGGTGGCACTCCTTGACCCTGGCTTGTTGTCGCGCATGGTAGCCAGCGGCGCGTTAGGGCGGCGCAGATGGGGTTTGCCGGGGCCGGCCGTTTGCATGGTCCGGGACGGTCGTTGCGGCAAATTGCTCCACCGCCGAAGCCCGGGAGCTTCAGCGACGCAGAAAAAAGGCGCATCGATGGTGAAAGAATCTCCGGCGCCGGAGAAAAAAGCCGCATCGTTGATGCCGGCGAGCTGCAGCGTTGCGGAAAAAAGGCGCACCGTTGGTGCACGGAAGCTGCGACGTTCAAGAAAAAAGCCGCATCGGTGGGGCTTATAGGCTGGGCGTTGAAGCAAAAAGCGTCGGCGTCGAGGAAAACAGCCTCGGCGGGATCCCTGCCGGATCTCCCGCGCCCGGGCGAAGTCCTCCCTGAAGGTGTGGAGCGGACCCCTAGCCCGTGTTCTGTATCCCCGCCGAAATGCCGTTCACCGTCGCCACCAGCGCCTGCAGCAGTGCGTCGTCGGGGCGGCCCGCCTCGCGCCAGCGCGACAGCAGGTCCACCTGCAGCAGGCTGATCGGGTCGACATAGGGATTGCGCAGTCGGATCGACTGGCGCAGGCGGTAGTCGCCGGCCAGCAGTTCGTCGCTGCCCTTGATCGCCAGCACCGCCACGCGCGTGCGCTCGAACTCGGCGGCGATGACGGGATGGAAGCGCGAATGCAGTTCGCCGGCCAGCAGCGAGTAGCGCTCGAAGATGGCGGGGTCGGACTTGGCCAGCACCATCTCCAGGTCGTCGATCAGCGTGCCGAAGAACGGCCAGTCGCGCGCCATTTCCGCGAGCGTCTCGCGACCGTGCTGCTGCAGTGCCCGCTCCAGTGCGCTGCCGACGCCGTACCACGCCGTCAGCCCGGCGCGGTTCTGCGCCCACGCGAACACCCACGGGATCGCCCGCAGCGAACCGATGCCCGGCAGCGAGGTCTGGCCGGCGTCGCTGGCGCGCTTGCTCGGGCGCGAACCGATGCGCAGCCGCTCGATCACGTCGATGGGCGTGGCGGCGCGGAAGTACGCGGGGAAATCGGGGTCGTCGTGCACCAGCGCGCGGTAGTGCGCGCGGGCATCGCCGGCGAGCCCGGCCGCGATCGCGCGCCAGCCCTCTTCGCGCGCTTCCGGCGGGCGCGGCCGCAAGGTCGCGCGCAGTACCGCGCCGGTGGCCTGTTCCAGGTTGCGCAGCGCGAGGGCGCGGATGCCGTACTTGCGGTGGATCACCTCGCCCTGCTCGGTCAGGCGCAGGTAGCCGTCGACCGAACCGCGCGGCGCGGCGATCACCGCGCGCTCGGTCTTGCCGCCGCCACGGCTGATCGAACCGCCGCGACCATGGAAGAAAGCGATGCGCACGCCGCTTTCTGCCGCCAGTTGCGTCAGCGCGATCTGTGTCTGCTGCAATGCCCAGCGCGAGGCGAGGATGCCGCCGTCCTTGGCGCTGTCGGAATAACCCAGCATCACCACCTGGCGGTCGCCGCGCGAGGCCAGGTGCCGGCGGTAGACCGGATCGGCGAACAGCGCGCGCAGGGCATCGGCGGCGGCGTCGAGATCGTCGATGGTTTCGAACAGCGGCGCCACGTCCAGCGGCACCCGTCCCTCGCCATCGACGCACCCGGCGATGCGCGCCAGCGCCAGCACCGCCAGCGCATCAGCGGCGCTGCGGCTCATGCTGACGATGTACGGCCCGAACGCGCGTGCCCCGTAGCGCATGCGCAATCGCGCGACGCATCGGAACACCTCCAGCGTCGGCCGCGCCGAGCCGTTGCCCATGCTCGGCGCCGGCACGCTGCCGTCGAGCAGCGCATGCAGGCGTTGCGCGCGTTCGTCGTGGCTGCGCGACTCCCATTGCGGATCGGCCAGCAATTCGGCCAGCGCGGCATCGTGCGTGCCCGAATCCTGGCGCAGGTCCAGGCTGGCCAGGTGAAAGCCGAAGCAATCCAGGCGACGGCGCAGGCGTCGCACCGCGAAGCCGCCGGCGTGCTTGCCCTGGTGCGTGGCCAGGCTGCGCTCGATGGCGGCGATGTCGGCCAGGAACGACGCCGTGTCCGGATAGCCGTTGACGTGGTCGTCGGCGGTGGCCTGCAGCCGCGCCCCCATCAGGGTGAGCAGGTTGCGGTAGGGCATGTCGGCGTGGCGCGGCTTGAGCGTCGAGGCGGCGCGCGGCAGCAGGTAGCGGTACTCCTCGATGCGCGCGAGCACCTCGTCGGACACGGCCACGCGGCTCAGCGACTGGCTCAGCAACTGCCCCAGCGCGGCGATGTCCCGCTGGTACGCCGCCAGCACCAGCGCGCGCTGGCCGGCCAGCGTCGCGGCGATGGTGTCGGCACCGACATTGGGATTGCCGTCCATGTCGCCGCCGACCCAGGTGCCGAAGCCGAGCACGTTCGGCGCCGGCACCGCTTCGCCGAAGGTTTCGTGCAGCGCGTCCTCGAACAGCTCGTAGAACACCGGCAACGCGCGATACAGCACTTCCGACAGGTAGTAGCTGACGTGCTCGAACTCATCGGCGACGCTCGGCTTGACCGGCGGGGCCTCGGCGGTCTGCCAGCTGGCGGTCAGCGCCAGGCGGATGCGTTCGTGGTCGGCGCGGCGCTCGTAGGGCGTGCGGCTGCGGTCGATGTCCTGCATCAGGCAGGTGACGATCAGCCGTTCCTTTTCCAGCAGCGCGCGCCGCACCGCCTCGGTCGGGTGCGCGGTGAACACCGGCTCGATGCGCAGGCGCGGCAGCAGGGCGGCCACTTCCTCCAGGCACACGCCCTGCTCCGCCAGCGTGGCCAGCACCTCGCGCAGGCTGCCGGGCTGCGCACTGGCGCCACTGCGCTCGTAGTCGCGGCGGCGGCGGATGCGATGCACGCGCTCGGCGACGTTGACCGCCTGGAAATAGGTCGCAAAGGCGCGTATCAGGTCGCCGGCGTGGTCCAACTGCGTGCCAGCCAGCGCGTCCGACAGCTCCGAAGCCGGGGCGTTGTTTTCACGGCGGCGAATGGCGGCGCGTCGCAGCCGTTCGACTTGGGCCAGGAACTCCGCACCGCGCTGCTCGGCCAGGATCTCGCCGACCAGGGCGCCCACGATTTTCACGTCCTCGCGCAGCAGGGTGTCGGTCTGGGCGAACTCGACCACGCGCAGGGTTTCTTCGGTGGGCTCTACGGCGGGATCGGGGACTGGGACGCTCATCCGCCGAGCCTACCGCACTGCAACATTTCTCCGCGACTGTTACAGGCGCAACGGGTGGGGCCCCTGCCCCACGCCGACCGGCAATGGCCGCCGAGGACGTTCTTCCACCGATCAGGGGGTGCCCCGAAGGGGCGGATGAGGGCATCCTCGCCACTCGCATCACCCTTTCCCGCACGCGGGGGAGGGGCTCACGCCTCAACTTCAAACCACGGTGATTGCCATGCGTCGTGCGCTCACTCTGTCACTGCTGCTCGCCTGCACCCTCCTCGCCGCGTGCGAAGCGCCGGTCCGCGAGGAAACCACTGCCGCCGCTCCACCCCTGTTCGACACGTTCGGCACGCTGCATCGCGAGATCGATACGAAGGTGCCTGCGGCCCAGCGCTATTTCGACCAGGGGCTGCGGCTGGCGTACGGCTTCAACCACGAGACCGCCGGCCGCGCGTTCGCCGAAGCGGCGCGGCTCGACCCGAAGTGCGCGATGTGCGCATGGGGCCAGGCGCTGGTGCTGGGGCCGAACATCAACCTGCCGATGGCGCCCGAACTGGCCGCCGATGCGACCGCGCTGGCGTCGCGCGCGGTGCAACTGTCGGGCAATGCCCGTCCGGCCGACCGCGCGCTGATCGAAGCGCTGGCCAAGCGCTACGCGACGCCCGCGCCCGCCGATCGCAAGCCGCTCGACGAGGCCTATGCCCAGGCCATGGCCGACGTCGCGCGGCGCTTTCCCGACGACGACGACATCGCCACGCTGTACGCCGAGTCGCTGATGGACCTGTCGCCCTGGGCGTACTGGAGCGCCGACGGCCAGCCGGCGCAGTACACGAACGATCTTGTAAGCGCGCTCGAACGCGTGCTGCAGCGCAACCCCGACCACATCGGCGCGGTTCACTACTACATCCACGCCGTCGAGGCCTCGAAGACGCCGCAGCGGGCCGAGCCCCATGCCGACAAGCTGGCCTCGCTCGCCCCGGGGTCCGGGCACCTGGTGCACATGCCGGCGCACATCTATATCCGCACCGGCCGCTACCACGACGCCACGCTGACCAACTTCGCTGCAAGCACCGCCGACAAGGATTTCCTGGCGGTCTGCCGCGGCAGCAACGGCGTGTACCCGCTGGGCTACGTGCCGCACAACTGGCATTTCGCCGCGATGACCGCGGCCCTGCACGGCTCGCGCACGCTGGCGCTGGAGGCCGCACGCCAGACCGCGCAACGCGCCGACATGGCAAAACTTGAAGAGATGAGCTTCATGCAGCAGTTCGTCGTCGCGCCGCTGTTCGCGCAGACGCGGTTCGGCGATTGGGACGCGATCCTGGCGCAGCAGGCATCGCCGGCCCCGCTGCCCTATCCCACGGCGATCTGGCATTTCGCCCGGGGCATGGCCTATGCGCGCACGGGTAAGATCCAGGCGGCGCAGACGGAGCTCCAGGCACTGAGCAGGACTTCTGCCGATCCGTCGCTGGAAAAGGTGGTGCTGTGGGACATCAACCGCGCCGATCGCGTGCTCGATGTCGCCGAGCCGATGCTGCGCGGCGAGATCGAATTGGCTTCCGGCCAGCGCCAGGCCGGCATCGCCTCGCTGCGCAAGGCGGCGGCCGCCGAAGACCTGCTCAACTACAACGAGCCGCCGGATTGGCCGTTGCCGGTACGCCCGTACCTGGGCGCGGCGCTGCTCGACGCCGGCCGTGCGAAGGACGCGGCGGAGGTCTATGCCCAGGACCTGGTCGTGTATCCCGACAACGGCTGGTCGCTGTACGGACAAGCCAAGGCGCAGCGCGCGTTGAAACAGGCCGATGCCGCCAGCGAGAGCGAGCGCCGCCAAGCCGCGGCGTGGCAGTGGGCGGATGTGAAGCTGACGGCTTCGCGCTTTTGAGGGCCTGGCGACGGACTCGCTGCGGGACTGATCACCCTTCGACTCCGGCGCTGCGCGCCTACGCTCAGGGCGAACGGTGGTAGCGAGTTGGCCCGATCGAGGCGTAACGGTGGCAGTGAATCGGTCTATTCCAACCCTGGGCCGCGATTGCGACTACCGTGATATGCGCGACGCCCCACACCGTTCGTCCTGAGCGTAGCGAAGCGAAGTCGAAGGATGAGCGGGCGGAATGGGTCACGCCTCTATCCACTTTCCACTTCGGCGCCAGGACGTCGATGACTACGATCCCGACACGTTATCGCGCATGCTGGACGCATGAAACGCACCCCCATCCTGCTCTCGTGGAGCGGCGGCAAGGACGCTGCCTGGACCCTCCACGCCCTGCGCCAGCGCGACGACGTCGAGGTCGTCGGCCTGCTGACGACATTCACCGAAGGCTACGACCGCGTGGCGATGCAGGGCATCCGGCGCACCGTGCTGCTCGCCCAGGCCGAAGCCGCCGCCCTGCCAGTGATCGAAGCCTGGATGCCGCAGGGCACCGACAACGCCGGTTACGAGGCCACCTTCGCCACGGCGCTGGAGCGCGCACGCGAGCGTTGGCCCGGCCTGACCGATATCGCCTTCGGCGATCTGTTCCTCGAAGACATCAAGGCCTATCGCGATGCCCTGTGCGCGCGGCTGGGCTGGACGCCGCATTACCCGCTGTTCGGATCGGACACGGCCGTGCTGGCGCGCAACATGCTCGACGGCGGGCTGCGCGCCTGGCTGTGCTGCGTCGACACCACGCAACTGGATGCACGCTTCGCCGGCCGTGCGTTCGACGCGGACCTGCTGGCCGACCTGCCCGGGACCGTCGACCCCTGTGGCGAACGCGGCGAATTCCACACGCTCGCCGTCGCCGGTCCGATGTTCGCCGCGCCGCTGGCGGTGCAGGGCGGCGAGACCGTGCTGCGCGACAGCCGCTTTGCCTACACCGACTTCGTCTTGCCCTGACGCAGCCCTCTCCCTGGCGCTTCGTGCCTGCCCCTCCAGCCGTGTCTCCAGCCGGCCGTCGAGCAACTGGCGCAACCCGCGTCGCTCGGCAAAAATACGCGCGGGGATCAAGGGGAAACACCATGCCTGTATTGGGTCTGCATGTCGTGATTGCGCTGTTCTTCGCCGTGCACGCCGTGCGTAGCGGGCAGGACCGCTACTGGCTTTTCATCCTGTTCGTGTTTCCGCTGCTCGGCAGCGTCGTCTACGCGATCGCGGTCTGGCTGCCGGAGTTGCGCTACAGCCACGGCGGTCGCCAGCTCGTGCAGGGCGCGCGACGGCTGCTGGATCCGGCGCGCGAGCTGCGCGCCGCGCAGGAAGCATTCGACACCGCGACCACCACCGACAACCGCGTCCGGCTCGCCGACGCGCTGGTGGAAGCCGGGCGTCCGGCCGAGGCCGTGCCGCATTACCGCGATGCGCTGCGCGGCATCCATGCCGACGATCCCGACACGCAGGTGCGCCTGACGCGGGCGCTGCTCGAATCGGGACAGGCAGGCCAGGCGCGCCAGTTGCTCGATGGGCTGATCCAGCGTCGCCCGGACTTCCGCTCGCCGGCCGGCCACCTGATCTATGCGCGCGCCGTGGCCGAAGAAGGCGACCGCGCCAAGGCCAGGAACGAATTCGACACGCTGGTCGGCTACTTCAGCGGCTTCGAAGCCCGCGCGCGCTACGCCGAAGTGCTCGACGGCTGGGGTGAAAGCGAAGCGGCGATGCGACTGCGCGAGGAATCGTTGCAACAGGCGCGGAGACTTCCCGCCCACTCCCGGCGCATGAACCGGGAATGGCTGCGCCGCCTGGAACGCATCGGCGCGCGTTGAGGCCGGTGAGGCCCCCTAGTAGGCGTACTCGGTGAACACCGGATCGATGCTGCCGCCCCAGGCGCCGTGGAACTGCTCCAGCTTGCGCTCGGCCGGGGTGATGCCGGCTTCGGCGAATTCCATCAGCGGCGCCAGGTAGATCGACTCGTCGGCGCCGTTGCGGTTGCGGCGGTCGCGGCGCTGCAGGCCGTGCGCGGAGATCTCCAGCGCGCGGCGCGCCAGGTCGAGCACGGTGCCATTGCGGAATGGCAGCTTCAGCGCCTGCCGCGGCACGCCGTTGCGCAGCGCATGCATTTCTTCCAGCGAGAAATCCTTGACCAGGTCCCAGGCCGCATCGAGCGCGGTCTGGTCGTACAGCAGGCCGACCCAGAATGCCGACAGCGCGCAGATGCGGTTCCACGGGCCGGAGTCGGCGCCGCGCATCTCCAGGTATTTCTTCAGCCGCACTTCCGGGAAGGCGGTGGTGCTGTGGTCGGCCCAGTCCTTGATCGACGGCAGCTCACCGGGATATGCCGGGAGGCGACCGTCGAGGAAATCGCGGAACGACTGGCCGCTGGCGTCGATGTACTTGCCGTCGCGGTAGACGAAGTACATCGGCACTTCGAGCAGGTAGTCGACGTAGCGCTCGTAGCCGAAGCCATCCTCGAACACGAAGTCCAGCAGCCCCGTGCGGTTGGGATCGGTGTCGGTCCAGATATGCGAGCGGTAGCTGAGGAAACCGTTGGGCTTGCCTTCGGTGAACGGAGAGTCGGCGAACAGCGCGGTCGCCACCGACTGCAACGCCAGCGACACGCGGAACTTCTTGACCATGTCCGCCTCGGAGGACACGTCGAGGTTGACCTGCACGGTGCTGGTGCGCGTCATCATGTCCAGGCCGAGCGAGCCGACCTTGGGCATGTACTCGCGCATGATCTTGTAGCGGCCCTTGGGCATCCACGGCATCTCGTCGCGGCGCCACTTGGGCTGGAAGCCCATGCCGAGGAAACCCAGCCCCATCGGTTCGGCGACGGTGCGCACTTCCTTGAGGTGGGTGGAGGCTTCGCAGCAGGTGTCGTGCAGCGTCGCCAAAGGCGCGCCGGACAGTTCGAGCTGGCCGGCCGGCTCCAGCGACACGGCGGCGTTGTCGCGAGTGAGCGCGATGACGCGGCCCGGCCCTTCAGAAGATTTCTCTTCTACGGGAGCCCAGCCGAATTGGGTCAGCCCTTTCAACACCGCCTCGATGCCACGCTCGCCGTCGAACGTGGGCGGGCGCAGGTCGTCGGTGCGGAAGCCGAACTTCTCGTGCTCGGTGCCGATCTTCCAGTCGTCGGGCGCGCGTGCGCCTGACGAAAGAAACTCGATCAGCTGCGTCCGCCCCTGCGTACCGGCGGCGATGGGGACATCCTTGACCTGACTGGGACCGGACACGCGCACCTCATGGGGGAGTGAGTGAGCTCCTGGGAGCCGGTCTGCGATATGCGGCCGTCGCCTGCAATAGCAAGACCCAGCCAGTGTAGCCCCCACCCCGCCTCGAACAAGCTCCACACTGCAACGCTGTAGTCTTGCCCGCGTCACTTTCGCCGGCGCCGGTTTCCATGGCACGCCTTCCATGGCACACGGCATGGCGGACCACCGTGGAGACCCTGATGCGCCGCTGGCATGCCGAACACCACCGCTCCGAGCGCGCCGGCTGGCTGCGCGCCGCCGTGCTGGGCGCCAACGACGGCATCGTGTCTATCGCCGGCCTCGTGGTCGGCGTCGCCGCCAGCGGTGCCGGCCAGGACTCCGTGCTGATGAGCGGCATCGCCGGCATGGTGGCGGGCGCCATGTCGATGGCCGCGGGCGAGTACGTATCGGTGCAATCGCAGGCCGACACCGAACACGCCGACCTCGCCAAGGAAAAGCGCGAGCTGGTCGAGGATCCGGAAAGCGAGCTGTTCGAACTCACCGGCATCTACGTCCGTCGCGGCCTGCAACCGGAACTCGCGCGCCAGGTGGCCGAGCAACTCACCGCGCACGACGCGCTGGGCAGCCATGCGCGCGACGAACTGGGCATCACCGACACGCTGCGTGCCCGGCCGGTGCAGGCGGCACTGGCCTCGGCGGCGGCTTTCACCATCGGCTCGCTGCTGCCGCTGGCCGCGGTGCTGCTGTCGCCACCGGCGCGGATCGAGGCGATCACGATTGCCGCGACGCTGGCGGGTCTTGGAGTCTCCGGCGCCCTGGCGGCCTGGGCCGGCGGTGCGGCGGTGGCGCGCGGCGCCGGGCGGGTGGTGTTCTGGGGCGCGCTGGCGATGGCCGCGGCTTCGTTGATCGGCCGCCTGTTCCACGTATCGCTTTGATGCCCGCTTCGATTCCCGGGCGGACCGCATAGCCGGCGAGAGCGGCCTTCCAAACCGGCTTTTCCAGATGAACGCGGCCCCGTGCGGCGCTGCCAGATGCGCGCCCCTGCGGCGCTCACTACACTGCGGAACCTCAGGAAACACCGCACAGGAACGCCGCACCCGCATGCGAACGCGCAAGAAGCTCAAGGCCACCTCGATGGACATCGCGCACCGCGCGGGCGTCTCGCAGGCCACGGTATCGCGGGTGTTGCGGGGCAGCCCGCTGGTCAACGCCGAGACGCGCAAGCGCGTCGAGGCCCTGGTCCGCGAGCTCAACTACAAGGTCGACCGCCATGCCTCCAGCCTGCGCACGCAGCGCTCGGGCACGCTGGCGCTGCTGCTGTTCGAGGATCCGACGCCGGACGAGTCGAACATCAACCCGTTCTTCCTGTCGATGCTCGGCTCGATCACCCGCGCCTGCGCACGCGAAGGCCAGGACCTGCTGATCTCGTTCCAGCAGCTGTCCGACGACTGGCACGCCGACTACGAGGACAGCATGAAGGCCGACGGCCTGATCCTGCTGGGCTACGGCGACTACCTGGCCTACGAGGGCAAGCTGGAGAAGCTGGTCGAACAGGGCACGCGTTTCGTGCGCTGGGGCGCGGTGCTGTCCGACCAGCCCGGCGTGTCGATCGGCTGCGACAACTTCAATGGCGGCCGCCTCGCCGCTGAACATCTGGTGGGACTGGGACGTCGCCGCATCGCCTTCCTGGGCGGAGCGTCGAGTCATTGGCCGGAATTCTTCGACCGCTTCCGCGGCTGCGACGCCGCCCTGCGCGAGGTCGGGGGCGCGATGGAAGCGATCCTGCAGGTCGATGCGGAGAGCTTCGAAGAGGACGGCTATACCGCGGCGCGCGAATTGCTCGCTCGCGGTGGCCAGTTCGATGCGGTGTTCGCGGCCAGCGACCTGATCGCCATCGGCGCGCTGCGTGCGTTCGCAGAAGCCGGCCTGCGCGTGCCGGAGGACATCGCCGTCGTCGGCTTCGACGACATCCCGATGGCGCGCTTCGCCAGCCCGCCGCTGACGACGGTCTTCCAGGACACCAAGCGGGCTGGCGAACTGCTGGTGGAGACGCTGCTGCGGCAGGTGCATGGCGAACCGACGGAGTGCATCACGTTGCCGGCATCGCTGGTGGTGAGGCGGTCGAGCGGGGCGTAATCGTCACTCGAGTGTCGCCCTCGAGCGGTTATCCAGTTGGGGAATCGTCCTACAACCGTTCGCCCTGAGCGTAGGCGCGAAGCGCCGGAGTCGAAGGGCCCAGGCATCGCGTCCCGTCCATCCTTCGACTTCGGCCTTTGGCCTACGCTCAGGACGAACGGTGATACACAAAGGTTCGGGCCCCGCCGGTGTCAGCGCGGCCGCTTGGTCTCCATCGCCGTGCGCAGTTCCTGCTGCAGATCGACGAGCATCACCGGCACATCCAGCAGATACACCTCGACACCATGCGCCGGCACGCTCGCTTCCAACGGCTGCCCTTCACCGATCACGACCTCTCCACCCGCGAGCGCCGCACGCCAACGCCCCGGCTGCAGCCACTGCTTCACCTCGAACGACGCCGGCGCATCGCCCTTGTTGAGCAGCACCAGCGCCGTCTGCGCGACACCGTCGTGCTGGTACACGCGGTAGAACGCGGCGCGATCTCCCTGCATCAGCACGTCCAGTTGCACACCGCGCTGCAGCGCCGGTGACGCGGCACGCACCCGGGCGATGCGCCGGAGTTGGTCGTGGATGGGATTTCCGGCCGCCGCATCGACGCGCTCCTGGCCGAAATAGTTGCGGTTGCCGGCATGTTCGGCTCGGCCGCGCATGAAGCCGACTTCGGAGCCGTAGTAAACGACCGGAATTCCGCGCGCGGTGAACAGCCAGTTGTGCGCGTCGATGAAGCCTGCGTCGCTGGCGTCCAGGCGCGGCATGTCGTGGTTGTCGTAGAACGTCATCAGCTCGTACGGGTTCGCGTACGGCCCGTCTCGCAGATAAAGACGTCCTTCCAGGTGCTCGAAACCGGCCTGCGCCTTGCCGTCCTTGCCGCGACCGAACACGTCGCCCATGCGTTGCTTCAACGGGAAGTCCAGGACGCTGATGCCGCCGTTCTCGGCCCACGTATGCGGCGCAATCTTGTCCGGGTCGTATTCGAAATTCTCGCCGAACATGAAAAGCCCGGGACGGCGCGCACGCATGCGTTGCGCGAACTGCTTCCAGAACGCGTGAGGCATCCAGCCGATGGTGTCGATGCGCATCGCGTAGGCGCCCTGGTCCAGCCACTGCTCATAAGCGCCGGCCAGGTACTCCAGTACCGCCGGGTTGCTGTCGTCGAAATTCGACAGCTCGGCGATCTCGGGCCTGGTGTGGAAGAACGCATGCAGCGGGTTGTGCTTCGGGTCGAGTTGCTGCGGCGGCAGGTTCTGGTGGTCGGCGATCAGCTTGCCGTTCTTGTCGTAGATCTCACCGAACTTGGGCTGGTCGACCGGCATCGTGAACGAAGGCGAGCCATGGTTGCCGACGATGTCGAGCACCACCTTCAGTCCCTGCCGCTGCATCGCCCGGGTGAAACCGGCGAAGTCCAGGCCCGGGCTCGGCAGGTGCTCGTCGAGCTGGTAGAAGTTCACGCCCCAGTAGCCGTGGTATCCGGTCTTGCCCTGGTCGGTCCAGAAGCTGCCCCAACTGGCCGGCTTGCCGCCGGTGAAGGCCTCGTCGGGCTGGTCGACGATTGGCGTGATCCACACCGACGTGAAACCCATGTCGCGGATGTAGCCCGCGTTGTCGAGCACGCCTTTGAAGTCGCCGCCGAGGTAGCCGATGTTGTCGCTCTCGCCGTTCGGCCCCGGGATGCGGCGATCGAACGTGCGCCGGGCCGGGTCGGGCCCGCCCTGCTCGCGCTGGTCGTTGGACGTGTCGCCGTTGACGAACCGGTCGGTCACCACGAAGTACACCGCTTCGCTGGCGAACGGCTCGGTGGTGCCGTACACGTCCAACGGCTTCGATGTCGTCGCGACGCCGTGGGCGCAGGCAGTCAGCGCCGTGACAGTCAGCGCAGGCAGCAGCATCCGGATGGCGCGCGCCACGGGCCTGCGGCTCATTCGTATCGAGCCCATCGTCAAGGCGCCGCCGTGGCGGTCGCCACCGCCGCGCCCGGTTCGCGCACGCGCAGCACGCACAGGCCGGCGACGATCAGGCTGATGCCGCCAATCGCCAGTGCCTGGATCGGCTGGCCTCCGAAGAACGTCTTCAGCAGGAACCCGAGCAGGCTGGCCGCGACCAGCTGCGGAATCACGATGAAGAAGTTGAAGATGCCCATGAACACGCCCATCTTTTCCGCCGGTACGCTGTCGGACAGCAGGGCGTACGGCAGCGACAGGATCGAGGCCCAGGCAAAGCCGACGCCGACCATCGACAGCAGCAGCCATTGCGGGTCGCGGATCAGCAGGAACGACAGCAGTCCCAGGCCGCCGAGCGTGGCGTTGACCAGGTGGCTGATGCGCAGGCCCAGGCGCCGCACCATCCACGGGATCACGATCGCCGCCAGCGCGGCAAAACCGTTGTAGGCGGCGAACAACACGCCGACCCAATTGGCGCCGTCGTTATAGGCGACCGACGAAGTATCGGCGCTGCCGAAATGCACGCCGGTCACCGCCGCGGTCGTGTAGATCCACATCGCGAACAACGCGAACCAGGAGAAGAACTGCACCACCGCCAGCTTGCGCATCTCCGCGGGCATGTCGTGCAGGTCGGTGATGATGTGGGCGAACGCGCTGTCGCGGCGGGTCCAGCCGACCACGATCAGCGCCAGGCCGTACGCGGCCAGCAGGCCGGCCAGGATGTACAACTGTTTGTCGAGGCCGAACTGCAGCACCGCAAAGGCGCTGGCGGCGCCGATCGCCAGCCAGACCAGGCCGTTGCGGCGTGCACGCGCCACGTCGAGCGGACGCTGCGGTGCACGCGGCACGGTGTCGTGTGCGCGCAGCATTTCCGGCGGGTATTCGCGCGTGCGCAGCACGGTCCAGCCGACCGCGGCCAGCAGCACGGCGCCGCCGAAATAGAACGCGTAACGCACCGTGTCGGGCACCTCGCCGGGACCGGCGGTATTGCCGATGCCAGCCTTGGCGAGCAGCCACGGCAGCAGGCTGGCGATCACCGATCCCACACCGATGAAGAAGCTCTGCATCGAGTAGCCGGAGGCGCGCTGTTGCGTCGGCAGCTGGTCGCCCACGAAAGCGCGGAACGGTTCCATCGAGATGTTGATCGAGGCGTCGAGCACCCACAGCAGGCCGGCCGCGATCCACAGCGTTGGCGAGTTGGGCATCGCGAACAGCGCCAGCGTGGCCAGCACCGCGCCGACCAGGAAGTACGGGCGCCGGCGGCCCAACCGGGTCCAGGTGCGATCGGACATGTAGCCCACGATCGGCTGCACGATCAGGCCGGTCAGCGGCGCGGCGATCCACAGCACCGGGATGTCGTCCATGCTCGCGCCCAGCGTCTGGAAGATGCGACTGACGTTGGCGTTCTGCAGGGCGAATCCGAACTGGATGCCGAGGAAGCCGAAGCACATGTTCCAGATCTGCCAGAACGACAGCTGCGGTTTGGTGGTCATGGCTTAGGGATCTCGGTTATGGCCTTGAAAAATGAATCGTCGTTCCCGCAAAAGCGGCAATCCAGGGACTTTGGCTCTGCACGCGACATCACGGGATCCCCGCCTTCGCGGGGATGACGGAAGGATTGCCTGGATCAGCCACCTGGACCAGGTGCAGCGCGCCCAGTTCGGCCGAATTCAGTGGCCCGGACTCGCCGCCCGTGCCGCCTGTGTAATGGGCGAAATGGCTCAGGTAGCTCATGTTGAAACCGTCGCGCAGGTCGAAACGGCATTGTGCGCCCGCTGGCGCATGGAAGGTCACGGCGCTGGAACGTTGCCGCTGCTCGCCATGCGGCATCACCAGCACGCCACCCTGCGATGGCTGGTCCGCACACCGCACCTCCAGCCATTTCACCGCGGCGGTGATTCCGGTGTTGATGGGGCCGTGGTGATTGACGAAATCCAGGCGCACGGCAAAGCGGCCATCCTGCGGCGCGCTCCAGCGGCGCGGCCAATTGCCAGTGATTATCTGCGCATCACCGACGCAGCGGGTGGGGCCATGCAGCGATTCCAGGCCGCGCGCGTCGATGCGGGTCAGGCTGAAACACTGCTCGGCCGCCTGCTTCGGCAGCTTCGTCGTCGTTGGTTCCGTCGCATCGGCTACGCGCACGCCGTTCTCATACAGCCGCGTCTGCACGGGCAGGTCGACCTGCCATTGCGTGCCGGCCTCGTCGATCACCG
Organism: Lysobacter niastensis; assembly: GCF_031457115.1. Lineage (GTDB taxonomy): Bacteria > Pseudomonadota > Gammaproteobacteria > Xanthomonadales > Xanthomonadaceae > Lysobacter_J > Lysobacter_J niastensis_A. Next base: position 434,301 of record NZ_JAVDVY010000001.1, on the reverse strand, counting down.
GCGCGTCCGGCGACCGCGGAGCGAAGGTGGCCGCGTCATGCGCCAGCGAAGTACCGGCGCCGCGTGTGGCGACCAGGTCGATGACCGTATCGGCGCCATCGACGTGCTGCTTGCCGGCCACCAGCAGGTCACCGGACAGCTTGCGCGGCCGTCGCAACGTTACCCGGCGTTCCGGCAGTTGCAGCGAAATGGTCTGGCGATCGCCGAACAGCATCGGCACCAGTTCGGCCGGCAGCTTGGCATCGATGCGGCCGTCGGCCTGCACGCCGAACACGCCGCCGATCACCATGTCGAGATAGCCGGCCACCGACCACAGCTGCCGCGGCGAGTTGACCACCGGACCGCTGAGCGCGCCATCGTCGACGTGCACGGCCTGCGTGGTCAGCTCGAAGTTTTCCATGTTGGAACCGGCCAGCGCCGCCCCGCGCATCAGCGAGCGGACCTCGTGGGCGATGCGCGGCGCATGCCCGACCGCGCGTGCCGCGCGCAGCGAGTAGGCGCTGACGAACGGCCAGATCGCACGGTTGTGGTAGATCGCCGTGCCGGGCTGCTGCGGCCAGATCGCCGGGCTTCCGCTGTCCAGTACCGGATAGCGCGACAGGGCGCGCAGGGCACGGTCGGCGGGCACGATGCCGCTATCGATCAGCAGCGACAGGCCCAGCAGGTCGTAGGCCTCGAACGGCACCGGATGCGCCGCAGTGCCGATGTAGCTCATGTACAGGCCGCGATCCTCGCGCCAGAACGCGCGCTCGATGGCGGCCGCCAGCGCCTGTGCCTGGCTGGCGTACTGCTGCGCGCGTGCGTCGCCGCGCTGGCGGGCCATCCGCTCGCCCAGGCGCAACGCGCGGTACTGCAACACATTGGTGGAGAGCGCGAAGGACTGCGCGATGAAGCCGACGTCGTTGGCGGTCCAGCGCGGGTACGACTGCTCGCGCCAGTCCAGGAACGAGGTCTCGCCGCGATACAGACCCATGCCCGCGTCGAACACGTAGCGTCGGTCCTGCGCCAGCGTATCGTTGAGCGCCTGCCAGACCTCATCGGCGAAACGACGACTGTCTTCGTCGTTTCCATCGATCAGGTGCTGTGCGGCCAGGAACCACACCACGCGGTCGCTGCTGATCGGCCAACTGCCGCCGGAGCCGGTGTCCTGCGCGACGAAGCGCGCATCGGCCGGCGCGCCCTCACGAGCGCCGGAGAGCTTGAAGCGCAGCGACGCGCGGGCGCGTTCGGGTTCCAGCCTCGCCAGCGCCAGGTCGGTGGCGAAGGAGACGTCGCGCGTCCAGACATACCGCCACTTCTCGCCGGTCTCGAAGCACGGGCACTCCATCGGTTGGCCGCGCTCGAAAGCGCCGTCGGTAATCGAGGCAACCTTGGCCGCGTCCAGTTCGGCCTGGGCCAGCGCGAACAGGCCGTCGAACAACGGGCTGGCCGTGTCGCTGGTCATCGGCTGCACCGCGACCCGGCGATCGCCGGCGGCGTGATGCAACAGGTATCCGCCGCCCGGCTGCGGCTCGACGCTCGCCGTCTGGCCGCGCCACTCCAGCGACTGCCTCCATTGCGTGGATTCCGCGGCGACCGATGGTGTCGACCAGGCGGTCGAAACGCACGCCAGCGCGCACGCCACGGCAACTGCCATGGCCGAACACGAACCTGCAATGGATCGCGGCGATGAACGTGTGGATGAACCTGTCGACCCAACGCGACCCCGCACGCGGTCGGGCGTGCACGCTGGCCGCGCGCCTTGACTCCAATGCATAGCCCCACCCCTGCGACGAGTCGTCATGGTAGTGGGCGGTGCAGCCGCACAATTTCGGCTGCATACGTATTCATCGCCAACCGCCCCGGACGGCCAATGCCGGGTGCGGCAAAGCGTGGAATAGTGGCGCCCCAGTGGCGCGCCGGAGCGGCGACCACATGACTGTGGGGCGCAGGAAGGATGACGATGGCACGGTGGTGGCGTGGCGCGGTGATCTACCAGATCTATCCGCGCAGCTTCCTGGATACCAATGGCGACGGTGTCGGCGACCTGCCGGGCATCATCGCCAGGCTCGACTACGTCGCCAGCCTCGGCGTGGACGCGATCTGGATCTCGCCGTTCTTCAAGTCGCCGATGGCAGACTTCGGCTACGACATCGCCGACTACCGCGACGTCGATCCGCTGTTCGGCACCCTGGACGATTTCGACCGCCTGCTGGCCAAGGCGCATTCGCTGGGCATCCGCGTGATGATCGACCAGGTGCTCAGCCACACCTCGATCGAACACGCCTGGTTCAAGGAAAGCCGCGAGAGCCGCGACAACGCGAAGGCCGACTGGTACGTGTGGGCCGACGCGCGCGAGGACGGCACGCCGCCCAACAACTGGCTGTCGATCTTCGGCGGCGTGGCATGGCAGTGGGAACCCCGCCGACGCCAGTACTTCCTGCACAACTTCCTGGCCTCGCAGCCGGACCTGAACTTCCACAACCCGGCAGTGCGCGAGGCGACGCTGGACAACGTGAAGTTCTGGCTCGACCGCGGCGTCGACGGCCTGCGCCTGGACGCGATCAACTTCTGCTTCCACGACGCACAGCTGCGCGACAATCCGCCCAAGCCGGCGGAACTGCGCACCGGCCGTGGGTTCAGCCCGGACAATCCGTACGCGTTCCAGTACCACCACCACAACAACACGCAGCCCGAGAACCTGACGTTCCTGGAGGACCTGCGCGCGCTGCTCGACCGTTACCCCGACGCCACCACGCTCGGCGAGATCTCCTCGGAGGACTCGCTGGCGACGATGGCCGAGTACGTCAACGACCAGCGCCTGCACATGGGCTACAGCTTCGAGCTGCTGACCGACGATCGCAGCGCGGCCTATATCCGTGGCACGGTCGAGAAGCTCGAGGCGAAGATGACCGCCGGTTGGCCGTGCTGGGCGATCTCCAACCACGACGTGCAGCGCGCGGTGACGCGCTGGGGCGGCGGCGCGCATTCGGACGACCTGGCCAAACAGCTGGTCGCGCTGGTGTGCTCGCTGCGCGGCTCGGTGTGCCTGTACCAGGGCGAGGAACTGGGCCTGCCCGAAGCCGAGGTGCCGTTCGAATCGCTGCAGGACCCCTACGGCATCGCGTTCTGGCCGAACTTCAAGGGTCGCGACGGTTGCCGCACGCCGATGCCGTGGAACGGCGATGCCCAATCGGGCTTCAGCACCGGCGCGCCGTGGCTGCCGGTCGCCCAGGCCCACAGCGAGCGCAGTGTGCACGAGCAGGAAGCGCAACCGGATTCGGTGCTCAACGGCGTTCGCCACCTGCTGCGCTGGCGCAAGACGCATCCGGCGCTGGTGCTGGGCGATATCCGCTTCCTCGATGCGCCCGAGCCGGTGCTGGCTTTCGTCCGCAGCCACGACGAGGAAAAGCTGCTGGCGGTGTACAACCTGTCGGCCTCGCCGGTGCAGTGGACGCCGCCGCAGGATCTTGCCGACATGGCCGCGCTGACCGACCACGGCCTGCTGTCGGGTGGGATCGTCGACGGCGTGCTGCAGTTGCCGGCTCATTCGGTGTTCTACGCCCGGCTGGGCTGACATGCGTGGCGGGCGAACGATAGTGTCCAGTTCAAGCCTGTGACCACGTCCAGCCCGACCAGACCATTGCGGCGCATCGCGCTGCTCGCTGCGGCGATGTCGCTGGCCGCGCCGCTCGCGTTGCATGCCGGTGCTCCCGGCCTGGATGCCTGCGACGCCGGATTCCAGACCATCCTGCAGCCCGCGCCTGCCGCTGACGCCTCGCGCCCGGACGCCCGTGCGTACTGGCTCGATCGCCAGCTCCTGCAATGGCCACAGGCGCCACGACAGGGCCGCTATCGCCTGTATCACTCGACCAACGGGCAGATCGTCGCCGCACCCGGCAAGCCGGTCGCCGGTGCGGACGACATGCTCGTGCTGCACCCGCATGCCGGCGCGGTGCCGACGGCGCTCGCCGAGCGCTTCGGCTTCGTCACGTCCGGCGCCGTCCTGTCGTTGCGCAAGGCCGACATCGCGCGCTTGCCGCCGCTGCTCACCGGCCAGTTGCTGCTGGTCCGCGAGGACGGCGTCGGCCACGTACTCGATGCGACGTCCGTGCAGTTGCCCGGCGTGCTGGACGATCTGTATGCGCCGGCCGGAAAGCTCGACGATCTTGGCGTGACCGTGGCGCCGTCGCGCACGGCCTTTCGCCTGTGGGCGCCGACCGCGCAGGACGTGTCGGTCTGCCTCTACGACAAGGGCGACAGCCGGGCGCGCGAGCGCGTTGCGATGCAGCGCGATGCCGCCACCGGCGCCTGGTCGGTCGCGTTGCCACGCGACGAGTCCGGCGGCTACTACTCCTATCTGGTCGACGTGAACGTCGACGGTGTCGGCGTCGTGCGCAATCTGGTGACCGATCCGTACTCCGTCAGCCTCACCACCGATTCCAGACGCAGCTTCATCGGCGATCTGACGGACGACGCGCTGAAGCCGACCGGCTGGGACGCCGACCGTGCGCCGGACAAGGTCCGCGCCGCGACCGACATGGTCATCTACGAACTGCACGTGCGCGACTTCTCGCGCGACGACGCCACCGTCAGCGCGCGCAACCGCGGCAAGTACCTGGCGTTCACCGAAAGCGATTCGGCCGGCATGCGCCACCTTCGCGCGCTGGCACAGGCCGGGCTCACCGATGTGCACCTGCTACCGGTGTTCGACCTGGCCACCGTGCCCGAAACCGGCTGCGCGGTGCCGAAGGTCCCCGACGCCGCACCGGACAGCGAGGCGCAACAGGCGGCGGTGATGGCCGTGGCCGCGCGCGACTGCTTCAACTGGGGCTACGAGCCGTTCCACTTCAACGCGCCCGAAGGCAGCTACGCCAGCGACGCCGCCGACGGTGCGCGTCGCGTGGTCGAGCTGCGGCAGATGGTCATGGCCCTGCACCAGGCCGGACTGCGCGTGGGCATGGACGTGGTCTACAACCACACCACCGCCGCCGGCCAGTCATCCTTGTCGGTGCTGGACCGCATCGTGCCCGGCTACTACCACCGCCTGGATGCGCGGGGCGCGGTCGAGCGCTCGACGTGCTGCGACAACACCGCCACCGAGCACCTGATGATGGGCAAGCTGATGATCGACTCGGTCGTGCTGTGGGCACGCGAGTACGGCATCGACTCGTTCCGTTTCGACCTGATGGGACACCAGCCGCGCGCGGTGATGGAAGCTCTGGACCGCGCCGTGGATGCGGAGGTGGGCCACGACGTGCAACTGATCGGCGAAGGCTGGAACTTTGGCGAGGTCGCCGACGGCGCGCGCTTCGTGCAGGCCTCGCAGCGTTCATTGAACGGCAGCGGCATCGGCACTTTCAGCGATCGCGCGCGCGACGCATTGCGTGGCGGCGGCCCGGGCGACCACGGCACCGCGCTGGTCGCCGACCAGGGATGGCTCAATGGCCTGGTGTACGCGCCCAATGCCGATGCCGACCCGAACCGCCCGGCGGCCGACCTGATGCGCGCCGCCGACCTGGTGCGCGTGGGCCTGGCCGGCACGCTGAGCGATTACACGATGACGACCTTCGACGGCCGCACCGTGGCGCTGTCGGCGATCGACTACAAGGGCCAGCCGGCCGGCTATGCCAGCCAGCCTTCGGAAGTCGTCAACTACGTCGAGAACCACGACAACCAGACGCTGTTCGACCTCAATGCCTACAAGCTGCCGCGTGATACCCGCCGCGAGGATCGTGCCCGCGTGCAACTGCTCGGCGCGGCCGTCACCGCGTTGAGCCAGGGCATCGCCTACTTCCATGCCGGCATCGACACGCTGCGCTCCAAGTCAATGGACCGCAACAGCTTCGATTCCGGCGACTGGTTCAACCGGCTGGACTGGAGCTACCAGGACAACCACTTCGGCACCGGCGCGCCGCCGCGTACCGACAACGGCGCCGATTACGACCTGATCAAGCCGCGCCTGGCCGATGCCTCGATCACGCCGACCCCAAGCGAAATCGCCTTCATGCGCGACGGCTTCCGCGACTGGCTGGCCATCCGCGCCAGTTCGCCGCTGTTCCGGCTGCGCAGCGCGCAGGAAATCCGCCAGCGCCTGCACTTCCCCGATGCCGGCCCGGCGCAGAACCCGGTACTGGTCGTGGGTCATCTCGACGGCGCAGGCATGGCCGATGCGGGTTACCGCGAGGCGATCTACCTCATCAACGTCGGCACGAGCACGCAGTCGGCAACACTTCCTGCACAGGCCGGAAAGGCCTACGTACTGCACCCTGTGTTGCGTACCGGCGCGGATGAGCGCGTCCACCAGGCACGATTCAATCCGCGTGACGGCCGTTTCACCGTGCCGGCACGCACCGCGGTGGTGTTCGTCGTCGAGTGAATCGTCATCGAACGACCGCTGCGTCCAACACGACAGGAAACTGCATGACCCGCGTCCGCCGATTCGCTCTGCCGCTGCTGACCGCCACGCTGCTCCTTAATCTCGCGCATGCGGCGCCGCCGACGGCCGGGATGCCGGCGAGCACCGCGACCACTGCGGGTTTCACCACGCAATCCTTGGATTTCGATGCGACGGAGTTCGCCCCGGAAGGCCTGCACGCCACCGCATACCTGCCGCCGGGTTACCCACGCGGCAGCGACCGCTATCCGGTGTTGTATCTCAACGACGGCCAGGACCGCGAAGCGGTGGCCCTGGCCGACACGCTGGCGCGACTGACGGCGCAGGGCACGATCCGCCCGCCGATCGTGGTCGCGATCGACATGCCGAAGGACCGCATCGGCGCCTACGGCCTGTCCGATCGCGAAAACGGACACAGCATCGTCGCGCAGACGAAGTACGGACCGGTCGGCACGCACGCCCAGGCCTATTCGCAGTGGGTGGCGACCACGCTGATCCCGGCGGTCGACGCGCGCTACCGCACGCGCACCACGCCCGATGCGCGCGCCGTGCTGGGCTGGTCGCTGGGGGCGCTCAATGCGTTCAACCTGGGCTGGCAGTACCCCGAGCTGTTTGGCCGCGTCGGCGCGTTCTCGCCTTCGTTCTGGCTGTCGGCCGACCGCACCGACGCCGATGCGGTCCAGCGCACGCGCCTGGCGCAGCGCATGGTGGACAGCACCGGGCCGCGCAACGGCGCGCGCTGGTTCTTTGCGGTCGGCACCGCCGAGGATCGCGATGACCGCGACGGGGACGGCGTCAACGACGCGCTCGACGACATCCGCGACCTGATCGATGGCTGGAACGTCGGTGAAGCCACGGCGTCCGATGGCACCGCACCCAAGGGCACGGGCCTGAAAGGCCTGCGCCAGAAGGGCTACAGCATCAATACCGATCATGCCGCGCTCGCCACGCGTGCCGATGTCGCGCTGTACACGCTCGACGGCGGCGAGCACAACCAGGCCAGCTGGGCACGAATGCTGCCGGCGTTCCTGACCTGGGCCTACGCGGTGCATGCGCCGCCGATCACCGCGACCGGCCGCGTCGACAGCTACCAGGACGTGCCTTCGCTTCATGTCCCCGCGCGCAACGTCGATATCTGGCTGCCACCGAGCTACGGCAAGGTGCCGGGACGCCGTTATCCGGTGCTCTACATGCACGACGGCCAGAACCTGTTCGACCCGGCGCTGTCCTACACCGGCATCGACTGGGACGTGGACGGCGCGATGACCCGACTGATCGCACAGGGCAAGGCCCGCGAGGCGATCGTCGTCGGCGTGTGGAACACGCCGCTTCGCTTCCAGGAATACATGCCGCGCCAGCCGATCGGCAAGCAATGGCCGGCCGGCGCCGGCGATGTACCGCCGATCCCGGTCGAGGCGATCGCGTCCGACGACTACCTGCGCTTCCTGGTCGAGGAACTCAAGCCGTTCATCGACGCCACCTACACCACCGCGCCCGGTCGGGACGACACCTTCGTGATGGGCTCGAGCATGGGCGGGCTGATCTCGCTGTACGCGGCGGCGCAGTATCCACAGGTATTCGGCGGCGTCGGCGCGGTGTCGACGCACTGGCCCATCGGCGACGGGCTGGTGATCGACTGGCTGGGCCAGCACCTGCCAGATCCGGCCACGCATCGGCTGTACTACGACCATGGCACCGCCACGCTGGATGCCAGCTATGCGCCGTTCCAGGCGCGCATGGACCGGCTGATGATCAAGGGCGGCTATGTCGAGGGGCGCAACTGGATGACGCGCAGCTTCGAGGGCGCCGAACACAACGAGCGCGCCTGGCGAGACCGTCTCGACGTGCCGCTGCAGTTCCTGCTCGGCGCGCCGGCCGCACGCGCGAGCGCGTCCGACTGATCGCTACAACTGCGAATCCAGCGGCAGCCAGCGCAGCAACCGGGCGGTGATCCGGCGCGACAGGCTCGCGTCCGGATCGCGGTGCTCTGTACGCACGCCGTCGCGCCATTGCAACCGGCCCTTCGCGTCGCGGTCCACGCGCCAGGCGCGATCCCCGTCGGTCATGCGCTCGAAGATCACGCCCAGTTCCTCGGCCAGCGCCGGATGCGTGGCCAGCACGCCCTGCTCGCAGTTCAGCGATACCGAGCGCGGGTCGAGATTGAACGAGCCGACGAACACCGTCTGCGCATCCATGATCGCCGCCTTGGTATGCAGGCTCGCGCCCGATGAGCCGAACAGGCTCTTGTCGGCGCCCGGCCCCGAAGCCGGCTTCAGCTCCCACAGGCTGACGCCGCCGTCGACCAGGCGTTCGCGATACTTCGAATAGCCGCCATGCACGGCGGCGACGTCGTTGGCCGCCAGCGAGTTGGTGATGATCCTCACGCGCCGCCCGTCTGTCACCGCATCGACCAGCGACGTCGTGCCCGCGTCGCCCGGAACGAAGTAGGGCGAGATCAGCGTGATGGTCGATGTCGAATCCCGCATCGCCTGCCCGAAGCCGCGCAGCACTTCCGACCGCGCCTTCGGGTCGGGCGCTTTCAACGCCTTGAGCGGATCGTCTGCCAGCACCTGCCAGCGCGGCGTCCAGTGCACGTCGAGCTCCCCGGACTGGATGCGCCTGACTGCGGCATTGTCGGCCAGCGACTGCGCCCAGGCTGATTCGGCGACCTGGCGCCGGCGGTCGGCATCGCCGGCGCGCAGTTTATCCAGGGTCTGCGGCGTGACCAGTTCCGGGCTCAGCACCGCGACCGGGTACACCGCGGTCGAGTTCCAGTAGCGGTCGAAGGCATCGCTGAGCTGCGCGACCGCCGGGCCGAGCACGGCATAGTCAGTATCGACGAAGTTGATTTGCTCGCTGGCCGCGAAATACTCGTCGCCGACATTGCGCCCGCCGGTGATGGCGATGCGGTTGTCGGCGATCCATGCCTTGTTGTGCATGCGATGGTTGATGCGCGAGAACGCGGTCATCCCTTCGGCCAGTTTGCTGGCCGTGCCGCGCCGGGAGGCGAACGGATTGAACAGCCGCACCTCGATGTTTGGATGGGCGTCCAGTCCGGCCAGCGCGAAGTTGTGGGCGCGGGCGTCCATGTCGTCCAGCAGCAGGCGCACGCGCACGCCGCGGTCGGCCGCGCGCACCAGCTCGCGCGCCAGCATCCAGCCAGTCAGGTCGTCGTGCCAGATGTAGTACTGCACATCGAGGCTGCGCTCGGCGTAACGCGCCGACAGCCCGCGCAGCGCGAAAGCCTCGACGCCATCGGAGACCAGCCGGAACCCGGACTCGCCCGGATGCTGCTCCAGTCGCGGAAGAAATGCGCGATCCAGCGCGGCGTCGTGCGCCACCGGCAAGGCATGCTCCGGCGGCAACTCGCCGCGTGGAGGCAGGCGCGCGCAGCCCGATGCGGCCAACAGCGCCAGCACGGCGGACAGCAGCAACAGGTGCAGGCGACTCGAAGCCGACACGGTTGCCACGGCCTTGCCTCTAGGGGGGAGCCCGGATAGCGGCACTCTATCGCTTCGCTGTCGTTCCCGCATTCACGCGCACTGGCGTCGGAGCGGGCCGGAACGCCCGCTCAGCGCAGCGTGATCACCCCACTGTCGTCCATCCACAACGGGTCCTTGCCGGCGTCGCCGCCGCCGATGCTGTGGGCGCCCGGCTTCGGCGTCAGGCTGCGATAACCGCCGTCGTAGTCCCAGGTATTCAGGTAGAGCCGCACGCCGGACAGCGAACGCGCCGACCCCAGCACGCTGGCCGGGAAGGTGAAGGTGACGGTGTCGTCGCCCGGACCGAGCGCGATGGTGGCCGCCGGGGTGATCGCCGAGCCTTCGGCGGAAGCGCTGGCGCCGCGGCTGTCGAACAGCGCGTTGGTCCAACCGTTCGCGCGAGCCCGGACCTGCCAGCGCATGCCGTCCGGCAGCACGCCGTTCTGCTGCGGCATCGCGGTGGCGCCGTCGTCGCGCCCGGGCAGGCCGACGAACAGCGTGTAGGCGATGTGGTCGAACCCGTTGGGAGGATTCCACGAGGCCAGGCGACGGTTCGTGGTCACCTCGACCTTCATCGCGCCGCCGGCGCCGTAGACGCGGATGCGGCGCAGGTCGAGCGGCCGGTGCTCGCGCCACTCCGCGCCGGCCGGATAGACATAACTACCGGCGGGGCCGTGGTCGTCTCCCTGCGGGTCCTTCACGTCGGCCAGCAGCGTCCACTCGCGCGTGACGCGGAAGGTGTGCGCGGTCGCGACCACATCGCCGGCCTGGTCCCACACGACCACGCGGTGCGCCGTCGCGGCATCCGTCATGGATGAGGTGTCGACGTTGGCCTGCCAGCGACCTCTCGCATCGACGCGTACTTCCCGGGCGCGGTCGATGTCGCCGTCGACCACGAGCTTCAGTGTCGCTGCGCCGCGCGCGCTGCCGCGAACGACGAAATCGCCGGACACCTCGTCGGGAAGTCCGTCGTCGAAGGTCACCGTCGATGCCGGCGCGGCCACCGTCCGGCGTTCCTCGCTGGCCAGCCACACGACTCCGGCCCGCGCGGCCAGCGGCAGATGCACCCGCCCGTCGCCATCGACGACCAGTTCCGGCGCGTCGCCATCGATCGCGAACGCGCCGCGCAGGACCGTTCCGGGCGCCAGGCCGGTATCGACGGGTTCGAGCAGCGCCGCATGCGTGGCGGTGTTGAAGGCGACCAGCGCGGCCTGGCCTTCATGGCGCATCAGGTAAGCGAGCACGCCCGGGCCGGTCGCGTCCTGGGCGATCACCCGCGGCATGCCTCGCGAGAACACGCGGTGGCCGCGGCGCAGCGCGATGACGCGCTGCAGGTAGCGGTACAGCGGCGCCCGGGTGTCGTAGTGGTCGCGCCCGTCCGAGCCGTAACCACCCGCAAACATCGCCCCGCGCTGCTCCCGGAACCCCTGCTCGGTGCCGTAGTAGATCGTCGGGATGCCGGGCAGCGTCAGCATCGACAGCAGCGCCTGCTTCAGCCCGGCTTCGTCGCCACCGGCCAGGAAACGGTCGACATCGTGGTTGTCGACGAAGGTCGGCATCAGGTGCGGCTGGCGATGCACCTGCATCGTCCGTTCGATGCGCCAGCCCAGTTCCGCGGTCGGACGGCCGCGCGCGAACACGTCGCCGCTGCTGCCGTACAGCGGGAAGTTGATCATGCCCGGCATGAATTCGCGGCCCTGCGCATCGCGCATGTAGCCGTCGATGCGCCGCATCTGCTCGTCCTGGTACGGCTTGTCGATGCCGAAACCCTCGCCGAACACGTGGAACTGGCGACGACCCGTCTTCTCGGCCACGCGCGCGATGCCCGGCGCCTTCGCATCGTCGGCATACAGGAAGTCGAGGAAGTATTCCGGCTGCACGTAGAAAGCGGTATCGACGCGGAATGCATCCACCCCGGCTTCGCGGACCCAGTATCCATAGGAGCGGCGCAGCGCCTCGCGCACGCGCGGGTTGTCCGTGTTCAGGTCATCCAGGTCGGCCAGCTGGAAGTCGAACAGCTGGCGCGGATCGTTGTAATCGGTGATGGCCGGCGTCCAGTGGTAGATACCGGCGGCGCGCTGCGCCGGGTCGCGCGCGTCGTTGCGGTCGAACGGCGACTGCGTCGGCGCGGTGCGGCCATTTGAATCGGCGTTGAGCTGGAAGTGCGCGGCCGGATCGTTGGCATCCCAGCCGCCATCGTAGGTGAAGTAGTTGCCGACGTGGTTCACCACCACGTCCTGCACCAGGTACATGCCCTTGGCATGCAAGTGGCGCGACAGCGAGCGGTAGTCGCCGAGCGTGCCGTTGTGCGCGTCGACGGCCATGAAGTTCTCGGCCCAGTAGCCGTGGTATCCGCCGTACTGGCTGCGTTCGCTCCACCACCGGTTGGCCACTGGCGGGGTCACCCACACCGCGGTGGCGCCAAGGCCGCCGATGTAGTCCAGGCGCTGCTCGATGCCGCGCAGGTCGCCGCCGTTGTATCTGGCGTTGCTGGCGGGATCGAACTCCCCGGCCTTCTGGTCGTTGTTGGCCCGGTCGCCATCGGCGAAGCGATCGGTCATCACGAAATAGATGACCTGGTCGCGCCAGTCCGGGGAAGGCACGTGCAAGGCGCCGGCCGGCTCCCGTCCCGCTGCGATGGCGGGACCGGTCATCGCCAGCGCCATGGACAGGGCAAGCCCCCATCGCCCCGCCCGACCCTGCGCTCGTATCACGTGTGCACGCATTCCACCCTCCCCACGGCGTCCGGCGGCGGCTCCAGGCCGCGACCGCAGGCCACTATTCCACGCGGCAAACGATTGCGCCGGGGCCAGTGTGCAGGCCGCCACCATGAATACGTATGCAAAGAAACGTTTGCAGGGATTGCTCCGACTACCATCGCCTTACGTTGCAGGACCACGTCCTGAGCGCACCGGACCTGCGGCGATCGCCCCACGCGACGGACGCGGTCGACATATAAAAAATCCGATCCATCAGTGGGAGGGGAGATGTTGCAACTCAAGCGCAATTTGCTGAGCGTTGCCTTGGCGTCGGCGACGATGCTTATCGCAACGGGTGTCCAGGCGCAGTCCGTCGGCGACACGCAGAGCGATGCGGTGGACCTGGACAAGGTCACCGTCACCGGCATCCGGGCCAGTATCGAAAGCTCGATCGACACCAAGAAGGAAGCCACGTCGATCGTCGAGGCCATTACCGCCGAGGACATCGGCAAGCTGCCCGACATCAGCATCGCCGAGTCCATCGCCCGCCTGCCCGGCCTGACCGCGCAGCGTGTCGCCGGCCGCGCCCAGGTCATCAGCGTACGCGGCCTGTCGCCCGACTTCGCCACCACGCTGCTCAACGGCCGCGAGATGGTGAGCACCGGCGATAACCGCAGCGTCGAGTTCGACCAGTACCCGTCCGAGCTGATCAACGCCGTCACCGTCTACAAGACGCCCGACGCGAGCCTGGTGGGCCAGGGTCTGTCCGGCACGATCGACATGCAGTCCGTCCGCCCGCTGAGCTACAGCGAGCCGGTGGTCGTGGTCAGCGGCCGCTACCAGGAGAACTCGATCGGCTCGGCCGCCAACACCGGCGACGACGGCAACCGCTTCAACGCCAGCTACATCGGCCAGTTCTTCGACCGCACGCTCGGCTTCTCGATCGGTTACTCGCACGTCGAAACGGCGATCCTGGAAAAGCAGGTCGGCCTCTACGAGCCGTGGAAGACGGTCAACAACCCGGGCAACCCCAACGAGCGCCCGGGCGTTCCGGCCGGCGCCTTCTACTCCGACGGCATCAAGGCCCTGCTGCGCACGGGCGAGGTCGAGCGCGACGGCGCGATCGCCACGGTGCAGTACCGTCCGTCGAACGACTGGACCAGCACCCTGGACCTGTTCTATTCCGAAGCCACGCAGGAAGACACCGCCAACCAGTTCGAGGTCAACCTCGGCAACTACAACGGTAATTTCTCGCCGGGCCTGAACATCACCAACGCGCAGGTCAACGGCAACAACACCTTCACCGGCGGCATCGCCAGCGGCCTGTATCCGCTGGTGCGTGGCATGTACAACAAGCGCGAAGACAAGCTCAGCGCCTTCGGCTGGACCAACGAGTTCAACATTGCCGGCGTGCGGTTCACCGCCGACGTCAACTACTCCAAGGCCAAGCGCGACGAGACGAACCTGGAGAACAACACCCAGCTCCAGCCTTCGCCGCAACTCGACACACTGCACCTGAACTACGTCGAGGACGGGTTCTCGTGGCTGGTGCCGGGGTTGGACTACTCCAACCCGGCCAACCTGTTCCTGGCCAACACGATCTACGGCTCCGGCTACGGCAAGACGCCGAAGGTCGAGGATGAGCTGAAGGGCGGCTCGATCCGGGCCGCGATCCCGGCGCCCGAATCGCTCAGCAGCTGGATCTCCAACATCGATGTCGGCTTCAACTACTCCGACCGCGAGAAGTACAAGCGCCAGCCCGAGGGCAACATCACCCTCGGCCCGCAGGGTCCCACGGCCATCGCCGCCGACCTGCAGTACGGCCTGGTCGACCTCGGCTTCGCCGGCGTGGGCAAGATCCCGTCGTGGAACGTACCGGCCGCGGTCGGCCGCTACATGGTCTTCGCGCCCAACGAGGACGCGTCGTACCTGGTGTCCAAGGCATGGACGGTGTACGAGGGCATCAGCACCGGCTTCGCCCAGGCCGACATCAACAGCGAGTGGGGCTCGGTCGGCGTGCGCGGCAACATCGGCGTGCAGGTCCAGTACACGGACCAGTCCTCCAAGGCGAACTACTGGGATGCCACCCAGCCGGCAGGCAGCAATGTCCGCCCGTTCCAGAACGGCAAGACCTACACCGACTGGCTGCCGAGCATGAACCTGGCGTTCTCGTTCGAACACGACCAGACCCTGCGCTTCGCCCTGGCCCGCCAGCTTGCACGCGCCCGCGTCGACCAGATGCGCGCCTCGCTCGAGTTCGGCGTCAACACCGCGACCGGCGAGCCCGGTGGCTCCGGCGGCAACCCCGAGCTGGATCCGTGGAAGGCCAATGCGTTCGACATGTCCTACGAGAAGTACTTCGGCGGCACCAAGGCCTACGTCGCCGCCGCGTACTTCTACAAGGACCTGCGCAGCTACATCTACACGCAGACCCGCGACGACTACGACTTCAGCAGCTTCGTTGCCGACTACGTGCGGGGGCCGACGGAGCCGCCGACGCAGACCACCGGCAACTTCACCGCTCCGTACAACGGCCAGGGCGGCAAGTTGCAGGGCCTGGAGCTGAGCGCGTCGCTGCCGCTGGACATGTTCTGGGAGCCGCTGGAAGGCTTCGGCATCCAGGCCAGCGCCAGCTTCAACGACAGCAACATCAAGATCCGCGACCCGGAAAGCGCCTCCAGCGTCGGCAGCGGCGACATCAGCCTGCCGGGCCTGTCGGACGAGGTGTACAACTTCACGGCCTACTACGAGCGTAGCGGGTTCGAAGCGCGCGTCAGCCAGCGCAAGCGTTCGGACTTCATCGGCGAAATCGGCAACTTCGCCGGCAACCGCACGCTGCGTTACGTCGTCGGCGAGGACATCATCGACGCGCAGGTCAGCTACACCTTCGGCGAAAACACCGCCCTGGCCGGCCTGAGCCTGCTGCTGCAGGCGCAGAACCTCAACAACTCGGACTACAGGACGTACGCCGAGACCAAGGATCGTCCGCTCGAGCACATCGAGTGGGGTCGCACCTTCCTGGTGGGCGCAAGCTACAAGTTCTGATCCCGCACCACTGTTGAGCTTCAAACAAACCTGCCGGCATCGCGCCGGCAGGTTTTTTTGTGACTGAGGGGTGCCGAGGCCAGATGGCAAACGACAGGTGCCCGCTTCCGACACATAGCCGACATTCGTTCCGGTCGTTCGCGCCGGGGCACGTGGTCCGGTAACCTGCGCAGCCTATTCAAGCTGAAGCCGCTTCGTCGGCCGGCCTCCACAGGGGAACCAAGTGAAGCTTTCTGCTCGTCGTTTCATGATGCTCACCATCCTGCTGTGCATGACCATCCTCAGCATCGGCTGCACCGTTGCCCAGCCCGACCCTGGTGACGTGGCCGTCTACCAAGACCGCCCATACATTTTCGGCCATGAAGGCATCCGGCCCGACGTCCTGACGGAAGGTCGTGATGTGACGTGGCTGTCCACCACGATCATCTACGTCACCACTGCACCGCAGACACTGCACGTACCGTTCCAGGACCTCTCGTCGATGGACAACATCCTGCTCGATTTCGACACCAGCGTGCAGCTGCGCGTCGTCGATGCGGCAGACACCCTGAAGCGCTTCGGCCCCCGCTGGTGGGAGAACAATGCGCTGTCGCCTTACAACTCGATCGTCCGCAAGGCGGTCAAGTCCGAGAAGATGGCGCAGATGATGTCCGACCCTGTGGCGGCAGAGAAGGTCGATCAGGAAGTTACCGAACAGCTGCGTGCGCTGATCAAGGCGTCCGGCATCCGCGTGGAAGTGATGGCGGTCAACCTCGGCAAGGCCAAGCCGAATGACAACGTGCTGGCGCAGATGAACAACACGGCAGCCGAACAGCAGCGCAACCTGACGCTGGTCGCCGCCACGATCGCAGAACAGCAGCGCAAGCTGGAGCAGGAAGCCAAGGCCGACGCCGACAACGCCTACCGCAACAAGATGGGTTTGTCGCCAGAGCAGTACCTTGCCCGCCAGTTGGCCGAGATCCAGGCCGAAGCGTGCAAGACGGCAGCCGCGTGCTACCTCGTGCCGCAGGGCACGAACATCGTCGCCAAGTGATCCTTCGGCAGCTTCCTTCTGGGAGCCGCCGCTCGACTTGCATCAAGGCTGGAATGACCGCTTGTGGCCGAAAGCTGCCACTGGCGATATGCGCCGCTTCTGCGAGTCAGGAAGCGGTCGTCCGTCCAGCTCCGGAAGGGCCGGCGCTCTTAAAAAAATGCAGGGCTCGGTTGCCCTCCTCCTTCTGCTCCCGATCCAAGCGTAGTTGGATTCGTCAGCACCGATTATTCCGTGACTCGGAAGATTGCCTGCCGGGGATCGGGGATTCGCTCAGACCGTGCGCGCGCGTAGTGTCACGCCATCGGCGCTGTTGGCCGATCAGCATGACGCTGACCACTCGCCATGGCGGTCGACACGGCCGCGCAGGAGGTTTCAGATGAACAAAGGCTATTGGGTCATCGCGTGGCAATCCGTCTCGGATCCATCGGCGGTGGATCGCTACATAGCCCCGGCAACGGAGGCCATCCTTGCGCACGGAGGTCGTGTCGTCGCAGGCGGAGAACCGGCCAGGACTTACGAATCGGGCCTGCCTTCGCGCATTGTCGTCGTCGAATTCGACAGCCTGCAGTCGGCCGTATCCGCGTACGAGAGTCCCGACTACCAGGCATCTCTCTCCCATCTGTCCGGCGCGGCCGAGCGCGATGTGCGCATCATCGAGGGCATGGGATAGAGAACTGGTTTTTCAAGGCTTCCAGTCCACCTCATACTCTTCGAGGTAGGCGTCGACGGCGGCGCCGATGGTGGGATACATCGGCCCGAAGCGCTCCAGCATCTCGAAGCGCTTCAGCTTGTCCTTGACTGGGTCCTTCATCTCGGCGAACCGCAACTCGATGCCGCATTCGCGCAGGGCCCTTTCCAGCTCGGCCAGCATGT
The DNA here is from genome assembly GCF_031457115.1 of Lysobacter niastensis. Lineage (GTDB taxonomy): Bacteria > Pseudomonadota > Gammaproteobacteria > Xanthomonadales > Xanthomonadaceae > Lysobacter_J > Lysobacter_J niastensis_A. The sequence continues at coordinate 416,793 of NZ_JAVDVY010000001.1, read as the reverse complement.
CCGCCGAGGTCACGTCGATGCTGGTAACCGGCTCGGCGGCCACGATGATCCGCCGCACCGGGGTCGGCGATTGCGCGATGGTCTCGCGCACGCGCTGGCTGAACAGCTCGGCATTGGCGAAGAATAGGGGCGCATCCCAGCGGAACAGGACCAGGCCCGGAACCAGCCGCGCATCGGGATAGCGCGTGATGTCGTGATAGCCGCGGATGCCGTCGACCCGGCCCATCACGGCGTGGTGCGGCCGCCAGCCGTCCCAGAGGAATTCGATGACGGCGATGACGATCGCGATGCCGATGCCGTGAATCACTCCCCAGACGGCGACCCCGACGAAGCAGGCGATCGACAGCCAGAACTCCCATTGCTGGATGCGGTAGATGCGGCGCAGGTCGTCGAACTGGAACAGGCCGATCGCCGCGGCGATCACGACCGCCGCCAGCGCGCTGCTGGGCAGGTGCTGCAGCAGGTTCGGCGCCACGACCAGCAGCAGCGCCACCGTCAAAGCGCCTACCACGCCGGTGAGCTGGGTCTTCGCACCGGCGGCTTCGGCGACCGGCGTGCGCGAGGAACTGCTGCTGATCGGGAATCCCTGGAACAGCCCGCCCGCGAGATTCGCGGCCCCCAGGCCGATCATCTCCTGGTTCGGATCGACCGCAACGCCAGTCTTGGCCGCGTACGTGCGCGACAGGACGCTGGTGTCGGCGAACGCCACCATGGCGACGGCGGCGCCGCCGATCACGACCTGGCTGAGGCCCTCAAGGCCGATCCAGGGCAGCGCGAAGGACGGCAGGCCCTGCGGCAGCGGACCGAGCACTTTCACCCCGGCGCTGTCGTCCAGGCCGAGCGTTCCGACCACGACCGTTGCGGCCACGACCGCGATCAGGAGGCCGGGGATTCGCTTGTACGGCTTGAGCAGCAGGATCAGCACCAGCGTGCCGGCGCCGACGGCGAACGCCGTCCAGTTGGACTGGCCATCCTGGATCGCCTGGGTAATCCGCACGAGGTTGCGCAGCGGCCCGGCGCTGTCGATCGAAAAGCCGAACAGCTTGGGCAACTGGCTGATCAGCACCGTGAGCGCGATGCCGTTCATGTAGCCGTAGCGGATCGGCTTGGACAGCAGCTCGGTGACGAATCCCAGGCGCAGGACGCCGATCAGGATGCACACCAGCCCCGACACCACCGCCATCAGGCTTGCCACCATCACGGCGCGCGCCGGGTCGCCGGCGGACAGCGGCGCCACGACCGCGAGAATCACCGCCGCGAGCGCTGAATCCGGCCCCAGCACCAGGATGCGGCTTGGACCGAACAGGGCGTAGGCGAGCAGCGGGACGATGGTGGCGTACAGGCCGTAGATCCCCGGCACGCCCGAGGCCACGGCGTAGGCGATGCCGACCGGGACCAGCATCGTGGTCAGCACCAGGCCGGCCATCAGGTCGCGCGGCAACCAGGCCGCTTCGTACCGGCTGATGATCTGCAGTCCTGGTAGCCAGCGCTTCCAGTCGTTCATGCCCGCGAGCTCCGACCCATGGCTTCATCTGGCCATTCGCGGCGATTGTCGCTGATGGCTCCCGCTTGATGCGTTGTCTGCGGCACTCGCGAAGTCAGTACTGCTCCTTGACGTACTTGTACGGATAGTCGGGCTCGACATAGTCGCCGCGCTTCTGCCGTTTCGGCACGCTGAACTTCTCGCGCGGAAGCTCCTCGTAGGGGATCTTGTCGAGCAGGTGGCGGATGATGTTGAGACGCCCGCGCCGCTTGTCGTCGGTCCGCGCCACGTACCACGGCGCGTGTGGGCTGTCGGTCGCGGCGAACATGTCGTCCCGCGCCCGCGAGTAGTCGTACCAGCGGCCATACGATTTCAGGTCCATCGGCGAGAGCTTCCACAGCTTGCGACCATCGGTGGCCCGATCCTTCAACCGCCGTGTCTGCTCCTCTTCGCTGACCTCCAGCCAGTATTTCAGCAGGATGATCCCGGACTGGACGATCGCGGCCTCCACCAGCGGCGTGGCTCGCAGGAACTTGCGCACCTTCGATTCCGAGGTGAACCCCATCACCCGCTCCACGCCCGCGCGGTTGTACCAGCTGCGATCGAAGATCACGAACTCGCCGCCCGACGGCAGGTGCTGCATGTAGCGCTGAAAGTACATCTGGGTCTTCTCGCGCTCCGTCGGCGCCGGCAATGCCGCCACCCGGAATATCCGCGGACTCACCCGCTCGGTGATCGCCTTGATCGTGCCGCCCTTTCCCGCCGTGTCGCGCCCTTCGAACACGACGCAGACCTTGAGCTTCTTCGCGACGATCCACATCTGCAGCTTGACCAGCTCGACGTGCAGCTTCTCAAGCTCGGCGTCGTACTCCTTCCGCTTCATCCTTTGCGGAGATTCGCCAGGCGCGTCGCCTTGTTTGTCGGGTTTCATGTCGCTTGCTCCGCTTGTGCGCTGTGGTCGTCTGCGCCTCGCCGTGGCGTCAGTTACGCGCCTTCTCGTTTTCGGTCGCCTTGCGGACGATGTCGGTGTAGAGCTGGGAGATCTGCACGCCCAGGGTCTGGAACTCCGGATTGCGTGCCACGAACTTCTGCCCGTCCTGGGCATCCTCGAGCGCGACCTTCAGGAACTGGATATCGGAATCCGTCAGGCACTCGCCGGCGTCGACCCGCTTCTTGATAGCAAGCGTCCGCGGCAGCCGGAATTTGACGAGCCGTTCGAGCAGCGCCTGGATCGTGGCCGCGTCGTCGGTCTTGTCGGACATGTGGGCTCCCCCTTGCAGCGAGCGAGGCGATAGTTTGCGCCGCGCCGCGCCGAGTCGGCTTCACGACGATTTCACGTTCGATACGGGCGACGCGCGGTTGCGAGTGATCGATTCCCGACATCGCGTGCGGGTGACTCGACCATCCCTAGCGCATCCAACGACGCTTTCATCCCGAAGCGGACGGGGGTCTCATCGGGTCACGGGCCGGGCACCGGCCAGCAACCCGGACGCGTCATGGAGCATCGACGGTCGCCGATAGCCTAAAGAGAGCCGGTGCCAAGCGGGTTCCTGGCCTCGTCCTTTGGATTCTGCCCCCGCTGCAACTCGCTAGCAGGCTCTTCGGGTTCCCGGTCTGCTTGACCATCGCTCGCCATTGCTGCCATTGGGTCGCCCGGGGGTAACGCATCGCGATTCGCCGAGGAGAAGTAGTGTTGGCGTACTCGCTCCCGGATCTCCTTGGGTGCAAACGCCAAGGGGCAGTCAGCATATGAGGGAGGGGAAAGGAGCAGCATCATTACTCCGAACAGAGGCCGGATCTGCATTGCTCGGACCGATTGAAGGGTGGTCCAGTATCGGACCCTGCCGCTCAAGCGATATCCGAATCGCACTTTCTGCGGCCGATCTCCCAGCCGCGCAAGCGGTTACGTGCAGGTGAGGCGCGCGGTAGGGGCTTTATCGGCATCGAGGAGAGCTGGGTAGCGGAGGAACTCCGCTGAGCGACCGCTAGCGACCCAAAGCGGCCACTCGACCGCGCCCCTTGCCGGTCCCACTGGCCACAGAAGGCCCGCCGAAAGGCACCACTTTCCGGATGCGAAAGCGGCCGGCCAGAAGGCCGGCGCTTTGCGTTGCGGCATCACGACGACGGCGCATCGTCCGTGAACCGCTCGTGCAGCTTCACCGGCGCGACCGTGGCCTGTGCGCGCTTGCGGATCCACAGGTTGATCAGCTCCACGAACACCGAGAAAGCCATCGCGGCGTAGATGTAGCCCTTGGGGATGTGCTGGCCGAAACCATCGGCGATCAGCACCAGGCCGATCATGATCAGGAAGCTCAGCGCCAGGACCTTCACGGTCGGGTGGCGTTCGACGAAATCGCCGATCGGTCGGGCGAACATCAGCATGAAGGCTATCGAGATCAGGATGGCGGTGACCATGACCCAGCGCTCGTCGACCATGCCCACTGCGGTGATGATCGAGTCCAGCGAGAACACGATGTCCAGCACCATGATCTGAGCAATGACGCTGGCGAAGGTGGCCGTCGCCGCGCCGGCGCTGACGTGCTCGCTGGCGCCTTCCAGCTTCTGGTGGATCTCGTGCGTGGCCTTGCCGATCAGGAACAGGCCGCCGCCGATGAGGATGAGGTCGCGCCAGGAGAATTCGTTGTCCAGTATCGAGAACAGCGGTGCGGTCAGGCCGACGATCCAGGCGATGGCCAGCAGCAGGCCCAGTCGCGTCACCGCGGCCAGGGTGATGCCCAGTCGGCGCGCCTTGTTGCGCTGCTCCGGCGGCAATTTGCCGGCTAGGATCGAGATGAAAATGATGTTGTCGATGCCGAGCACAAGTTCGAGCGCGGTCAGTGTGGCCAGTGCGATCCAGATCTCGGGGTTCAGTAGGGCGTCCATTGGGGTCTCGTAGGAAGGGGGGCGTGGGCCGATTGGTGGCCGAACCTGCCCGCACACGCACGATGCGAGCCGCGGGCAGCGGAGCGAGGTGATGGACGGCGGAGGGTTGCGGCGGCGGAAAGGCCACGACGCCTGTGTATCCGATGGACGCACCTTCGCCGTGGGACGGCGAAGGTCTTGCTCGCAGGCCGCCTCAGGCGACCTGCTGCTGCACCGGGGACGAGTCCCGTAGTGACGGTGTCAGCATGTGGGAGCTACTCCCCTTCGTGACCGAAATAATAAAGCATGTGCCGTCGCTGGAACCATAGTCGGTGCTGTACAGGTCCGGGCATCGTCCACTTCCGGCCCAAGCGGAAGCTCGGCGGAAGGCCGTAGCCTTCCGTCGTCCGCGCGCGACGGTTCATGCCGGCTGGTAGACGGCTGCCACGGCGCCAGAGTCGAAGGGGGTCATGCTGATCAGGCGCAGATCAACTGGGCTGCATAGTTCGGAGAACAGCGGCTGACCTCGGCCCAGCACAACCGGATGAATGCCCAGTCGATATTCGTCAATGAGGCCGGAGGCAACGAGGCTTTGGGCGAACCGAGCGCCTCCATGCGCAAGGATGAAATTGCCTGGCTGTTCCTTCAGTCGGAGAACTTCCTCCGCGAGATCGCCGCGTGCCACCGTGGGTTCGGCCCAGGACTGCAGGACCGCCGCTGTCGGCGTGACGCCATGCCGCTGCGCATTGCGCGCTTTTGCTTGGGCGAGCGCCAGCGTCGTCCGATCCACACGTGTGCCGTCCTTGATCCCTTTCCTCGAAAAAATGACCTTGGGAATGTCGTTCATCGGCGCTGCGATCGGCATGTCCGAAAAGGGCCAGAACGCCGCCATGTCGTAATAGCTGCGGCTCCCCATTATGTGCACGCCGGCTTCGCGAAGCGTATTGAGAATCCACTCCGTGGAATCGGCGCCCCCCGATGTCCGGAATATCCAGTCAACCTCGCCGCTCGGTCCGGCGACAAAGCCGTCCAGGGAGACGGACATCTTCAACACCAGCTTTCTTTTTGTTGCCGTTGAGCTAGCCATAATTCCTCCTGGTGGAACTAGGACGCCAATGTCGATTTTCGCCTCTTCGCACAGCAACGACGAACGAAGGGGGCACGTTTCGACACGGTCCGGACGACCGGCGGCTCTTGGCCGAAAGCAACGAATCGGAACGCGCGGTTGAAAGCACCTTCCTCCGATACGGCAGAGCTGATCGTGTGCCTGCTCGTGGCGGAGCGGGCCCGGGTGCCACGCTGGCTGGCGCAGGAACGATCCGACGCGGACGACCCCCAGAAGAGCGTGATGGTACTGACCGGTTTACACCGCTGCTGCCGCATGATCTGTGCCACGCCCTTCTGTTGCGGCTCGCACTGCCAAGGCGTAGAACACTGGATCAGCAGGCAAGAATCCAGCTGCCTCGCACAAGGACATCAGCCGAGAACCACGCTGTACTTCTGGGCTGTTGACGCCAAAGCGTCGCTTACGGAGTAAGTACGCCTCGGCGAACCGCGACCATTTGCTGCGGGTGATAGCTCCGCAGCGGTCACGCGTTTTCCGTCGCCGCCCCGCATTTGAAAACCTCTCGCCGAATACGACCGCGCGGCGATTCCGGTTCAGCGGTTGTCAAAAAAGGATTCCGCCATGTCCAAGATCGAGAAAGTCCTGTTCACCGGCAAGACTCACACCAGTGCCACCCCTCGCGACGCGGCTGCGCGCGGTGGCCATGGCCGCCTCGACATCAAGACGTCGGCGTCCGGTCAAGGCACGAGCCAGGAACAGGTGTTCGCGGCCGCCCTGCCCCATCCGACCGCGGAGCAGTTGTTCGCAGGCGCATGGTCGGCCTGCTACAGCAGCGCGATCGCAGTGGCTGCGCAGGAAAAGAAGCTGACACTCCCGTCCGATCTGGCCGTTGAGGTCGACGTGGATGTGGGCCAGACCGGCAACGACTATTTCATCCAGGCTCGATTCAACGTCATCGCGCCGGGGATGGACCGCGAAGTGGCGGAGTCGCTCGCGCACAGGGCCCACGAGATCTGCCCGTACTCGAAGGCCACCAAGGGCAACATCGACGTGGCCGCCAAAGTCACTGTCTGACTTGGACGTCGCAAGCGGGCCTATCCAGCCAGGGCGACGGGATGCGCCAGCAGACTCGTCATCCATGCGCTGGCATACAGTCCAAGACCGAAGATCGCGTGCGTCATCAGGCTGTGCAGGCGGGCCATCGCCGGACGTGCTGTCCGGCTCCCGGCCACGCCAGCGCCCAATGCCGGCTGCAGCAGAAAGAAAGGTGCGACGACACTGCCGACGCCGACGGCCATCGCCGGACCGATCGTGGGCTGCTCGATCCAGGCCGGTCCCGCAAAGGCCACCAGCACCACCGCGAACACGATCCCCGTGAGGTAGTGGGCAATCCAACCGACCGGGCGTTCGCCTGCCACAGGCTGCGTCGATGCGATCGGGTCGTGCCGCCATCGTCCGCGCGACAGGTAGAGAAGCCAGCGTCCGACGAGTGCGTAGTCCAGCGCAGGGACCTTGAACATATGGCGACGTACCACGGTCCAGACGTCCATCAGCACGGTGGCACCCGTGCCGATGCTGGCTGCGTGCGCCAGCAGGGGGATCGCTTCGCTCATGGATCCACCACCCGTCCTTCCGCCGACGTTGCCCGCGCCTGGATTTGCCAGCACGCCGCGTTGAATCGCACCTGCCCGCCGTGCACGTAGGGTTCGAATGCGGCACGCACCGCCTCGATGACCTGGGCCGCATGTCTGGATCTGCATCCGCCAGAGTGCGTCCCACTGGACCCAGACGACTGGCGTAGAACTCAATCTGGCTGGCCGGGAACGTGCACCCGACATCCAGCGGCTGGATATCGATGTCCTTCCAGCCGCTGTCTCCCAGGATGTCCGCCATACGGCGCCGGTCGGCGAATGCGAACTGCCCCGGTGCATTCGCTTCCCGCTGCTCCAGACCGGGCAGAAAGGGTGCGGCAGCTCGCTCGGCTGCGGTCATGAACGGATTCTCCGAGGCGCTGCGCCATACGATCAGGAACAACCCGGCGTCATCGGCGGCGGCGTGGCGCAGATTGGCGAAGGCTCTCCCGGGATCGGCGAAGAACATCGTCCCGAATCGCGAAACAACGGTCCGGAACGACGCGGGTTCGAACGCGTGATCCTGGGCATCGGCCAGGATGAAGCGCGCCATCGAGCCAGCTATCGAGGCGCGAGTCCGGGCGACTGCGATCATCGGCGCGGAAATGTCGATGCCGGTGCACGAGACGGCAGCCCCCAGTCGGCGGGCCATCGACAGCGTCGTACTCCCTGTGCCGCAGCCGACGTCGAGGACCGGGCCACCGCGAACCGCCACCGCGTCCACAAGCAGGCGCTCGAAGGGCTCGAACATGCCATCCAGCAGTTCCTGCGCCTCGACCCAGGCACGGCCGGCCATTCCATTCCAGAGTTCCGCCTGTTCATCGCGGCGGTGTTGCGTAAGCTTCATGGGGCGCTCCCGATGTGAGTTCGGATCGCACGTTGCCACTTCAATTCGACTTGAGGTCAAGAGGGTGAAGGAACTCGACATAGGCGAGGTCGCGCGGCAGTCGGGCGTGCCGGCATCCGCGCTGCGCTTCTACGAAGAAAAGGGCCTGATCGCCTCCATCGGCCGGCGCGGCCAACGGCGCGTATTCGCGGACGATGTCCTGCAGAGGCTGGCACTGGTCGCGCTTGGGCGTGCCGCGGGGTTCTCCCTCGACGAGATCATGCTGATGCTGGCGCCGGACGGACAGGTCCACATCGACCGCCAGCGCCTGGCGGTCAAGGCACACGAGCTCGACCACACGATCCGGAAGCTGAGTGCCATCAGGGACGGTCTGCTCCATGCGTCGGCGTGCAAGGCCCCGAGCCACCTGGACTGCCCGAAGTTCCAGCGGATCCTGCACGCCGCGGCTGCAGAAGCAAAGGGCACGCGAAGGAAGCGTTACCGGCGACCCGCAAACGCAGGTGTTGGCCATCGGCCAGAAGCAAACGCCGCTGACAAAGGGTAAGAATGTGGAACCTGTCCTTCGAACGCCCCGCCAGATCATATGACGTACGCCGGGGAGGCCACCTCCCATCCAATCTCGCGCGGTTCAATGGTGATCGCCGCGTTCTCCACCATTGTGGAGTGGTATGACTTCACGTTGTATCTGTATCTCACCACGGTGTTGTCCCGCGTTTTCTTTGGCGGCGGGGAAGCGTCGCTCCTGATCACGTTGGGGGGCTTTGCAGTTGCGTATCTGATGAGGCCTCTTGGAGCCCTGTTTTTTGGGCACGTGGGGGATCGATACGGCCGACGCAAAACCTTGCTTCTCTCCGTCGCGGTCATGACCGCCGTCATCCTGGCGACGGCACTGCTGCCGACCCGCGCAGAAATCGGACCGGCGGCTGGATGGATCCTCATTGCCCTGCGATGCGTAATGGGCTTTGCGGTTGGGGGCGAGTACACGGGCGTTGTTGCGTATCTGCTCGAAGGCGCACGCCCCGAACGGTGCGGGCTTGTTACGTCTCTGGCGGCTGCGGCAAGCGAAGTGGGCGCCTTGATGGCCGTAGGCGTCTCCGCCATCACCGTGAACAGCCTCAGCGCAGACGCTCTGGACACGTGGGGATGGCGAGTGCCGTTCTTCGTCGGCGCGGCATTGGCGTCCAGTGTCTGGATCGCGCGATCGGTCATGCAGGAGTCGCCCGACTTCGAACGCCAGTTGGCGGCGCGTACGGTGCCAAGAAATCCGCTGCGGCATGCACTGCGCCACCATCGCAGGGGCATCGTTCGAGGCTTCGCGATCTCGGCTCTCGGATCGATCACCTACTACATCGGCATTACCTACATCCCCACCTTCCTCACCTCGACCGGTTCCTTCGGCGAAGGTGAGGCGCTCGGCTTGTCCACCTGGGCAGCCGTCGCGGTCATTCTGGTGACACCATTTACCGGACTGCTGTCGGACCACCTGGGACGCCGCCCTGTGCTTGTGTTTCTGACCCTAGGCAGCGCGGCGCTGCCAATCGCGCTGTTCGCCGTGATGGCTCATGGGCCCCGGCTTACCGCATTGGTGGGCGCGTTGGCGCTCGCATGCGTTGCAGGGGCCGTCAGTGCGGTTGGCGCGGTGGCTACGGCAGAGCAGTTTCCCGGCGAGGGCCGCCTGTGCGGGCTGGCCCTGGGCGCGACCGTCGCGACCGCGGTGTTCGGAGGCTTCACACCATTTCTCGCCCAGCTCCTGATCCAGGCGACGGGATGGCCGGCGGCTCCTGGCGCCATGATCGCGATCGTTGCACTTGCAGTGCTCCCGGTCTTCCTGCGCTTGCCGGAGACTGCGCCGGGCAAAGCCCCGCTGTTGCTCTAGGGCCGGAAGGCTTGACCGCCTGCTGTGTCGTCGCTTCGCGCGAAGCGCCACAAGAGGGCACTGTCTTGACCTTGTCACGACGTTGGCATCGTATCCTCCAGATGCTCAGCGCGAGGAGACGAGCAATGGATTCGCTCCGTAGTCGAATCGCATACCGGCCCCCCATCATTCGACGCGGGATGGGAAGGCAGCTGGCTTGCCTCTTCCTGTCGGCGATGTTGTCGATGCCAGGTAGCGCGCAGGCCCAGCAGTGGCAGACCGTCAGCGACAAGAATGGCATCCGGGCGGAGAGCCGGCGCATTCCTGGCGAGCGTTACGACGAACTTCGCATCAGCACGTCTCTGAAGGTGTCGCCGGAAGCGATCGCGGACTACCTGTTCGGAAAATTTCTCGATGAGAATAACAAGAACGTCAGTCGCACCTTCATCCAGCGAGGTCGAGAACTGACCATTTGGTCGGACGTCCTCAGCACGCCGGTGATCAGCGATCGCTGTTACTCCATGCGCTTCGAGCGACAGAACTTCGCCAATGGCGAGATACGGGTGAAGTTCGTATCCCTTGACTATGTCGGAAGGAAACCGACGCCAGACTGCATCGCACTACGCTCTCGCGGCGAATGGATCATGACTCCGACGCACGTCGGGACACGATTGATCTATATATCGCTGACAGATATCGGCGGCAACGTACCGACTTTTTTGGCGAAACGTTCGCTTTCGTCGGCGGCGATCCTGAGTATCCGCAAGGTGGTCGCGGGCGCATCTGGCCTGGCCCTGCCCCAGGGAATCCGCGACTGAGCGTCACCCAATGCGCAATGCCCGCTTCGAGCCGAAAGCGGCCGTTCGTCCGGGCCTCGCGATATCAACTTGAAGGTCCGCTTCCGGCCACAAACGGTCATTGGTCGACTTATGTTGGTCGCCTGGGGCGAACTAAGGATTCATGGAGCCAGGCCGCCCCCCCCTCGGACCGAATTGACGCCGTGCACCAGATAGCGAAAGCGACGTGGACGACGACGACGGGCCACAGCAGTAGCCCGTGAACGCCCCGGTACAAGGCCCCATGAGTCAGCAGTAACGCCACGATGGCGTTGTACAGGAGCAGCGCCACCAGCAATCCCTTTGGCGAACCCGCCCGACGGCCTGCGCTTTCGAAGCAGCATGCCAGCCCAATCGACACCAACGCAGCTCCTGCTACCCGTCCCACCAGTGCCGATACGGTCGAACCCAGCCCTTCGCCCAGCAACAGCTGTGACAAGAATGACGGGACGACCAGCAGCCCCAAGCCGGTCCCGAGTTCCGCAGCCGCGGCAGCAATCAGCAAGGCTTTGGTTTTCATGTGCGACACCTCAGGCCGCGGAAGAAAGATCATCCCCAAAACGTCATGACCCGTTGCAGCATCCAGAACGCCGCGATGCCGCCGATCGCGTACGGCGCGACCCAAGACGACCAGCGTGGCGGAGAGAGCGGCAACCGGCGCAGCAGCGCGATTGCCGCGAGGAGGATTCCGACGAACAGCAGCTGTCCGATCTCGACGCCAACGTTGAAGCACAACAACGCCATCGGGATCGCATTCTCGGGAAGACCGACCGCGGCCAGCGCCCCAGCGAAACCGAAGCCGTGCAGCAGGCCGAAGCAGAAGGCCACCAGCCACGGTGCGCGCGCGGTCAGCCCCGCCCTACCCTGCAGGCCATGCACGATTTCGACCGCAACGAACACGATGCTCAGCGCGATGATCGCTTCGACCGGCGGCGACGGAACGTGCACCCAACCTAGAGTGGCCGCAACCAGCGTCAGGCTGTGCGCCACAGTGAATGCGGTGACCGTCGCGACGATGCGCCGTCCGCCTCGAACGATCAGCAGCAGCGCGGTCACGAACAGGAGGTGATCGACGCCACCCAGGATGTGTTCCACGCCGTACGCCATGTAGGTGCGCGCCACCTCGACCCCGCTTCGTGTACGCGGGATTTCCATCCATGCAGCCGAGGGGCGGACCAGGGTCGTCGATTGGCCGCCGTCGGCCAGTTGCACGCGCACCAGCACGTCGGTGATGGTGGCTTGCAGCCCGACGAAGTCGATGCGCTTGCCGGCCAGGCCGCCGGGTGATTCGACGAGGCGGCGTTCCACCCGCGAATCGGACAGCTCGCGTATCGAAGGCTTCGTGATGTCGCGTACGTCGTCCGGAAGCGCGAGCAGGACAGGAAGGCGCATGCCCGCGTTGATCGGTGTCCGCCACAGCACGCCGTAGCGTCCTGGCGCGACCTCGTTGATCTCCAGATAGGCAGGCCGGGATTCATGCGCCTGCGCGACCAGCGCGCAGGCGAGCAGCCCCAGCCACAGTCCCAGTCGGAGCAAGGCCCTGGTCATTGGACGCTCGTTCCAGGCAACACGACTTCGTACTTCGCCTTGATCGCGGCGAAGGTCGTGCGCCGGGATTCGGCGCGTCGCTCGTCGATCCACGCAGCCTTGACCTGCTCGCGATCGACCTCTTCGAACGTCGGCACGCTTCCGGGGCTCATCTCATCGATCCGGACAAGGTGCCAGCCCAGTCCCGATTCGACCGGTCCCTGCCATGCACCGGGCTGCAGCTTGAACAGCGACTGCGCGAACCTCGTCCCGAACAACCCCGCTACCTGGTCAGGGGTTCGATCGGGGTAATAGTCGCGATCGAAGAACCGGTCGCCCACTTTGGTGTCGGCACCCAAGGCCGTGGATTTACCCGAGAGCGTGGCGAGTGCCATTCGGGCATCGTCGGCCGCGTGCGCACCGCGCTTGTCCGGCGAGAAATAGACGTGGCGGAACGTGACGCGCCCGGGCGTCGCGAACTGTGCCGAGTGCCCTGCGAACCATGCTTGGAGTTCGTGGGGCGTGGGGTCGCGAATGGCGGAGGTGTCCTCGGTCAGGAACTCCAGCTTCTGTGCCAGGCGACGTTTGATGATCGTGTCGTCCTGATCCAGCCCCAGCGTGAGCGCTTCGCGATACAGGATTTCCTCGCGGACCTTGGCCTCGACCAACCCCTGCATCTCGGCCTGGGTCGGATGCCGTTGCCACTTTGCCATCCAGGCCAGATCGATCTGGCGCAGGTCGTCCTGGGTCAGCTCGATACGGGAACCTGGAGACTGCGGTCGCGGTGGCGAAACAACGTGGTAGAGGGCGAGCAACGCCAGGCCGATGCCGAGGAAGTGCAGGAACGGATCCCGCATCCACCGCCTTGCAGGCAATGATCGTGCGCGCTCATCGATAGTGACTGTGGTCATGACGGCAATCTGCCAGGTCTGTCCCCGTGATCGGCCGCGCAGCGGATCGTCGCCGCGCAGCCACACTCCAGTGGCACCGACCAAATGGCCGTGCCCCCCTGCACCCCTAAACCAAACTTCGCTCAGCTGCTCTGATCACACATCCATCGGCGTTACCGGATCGATGCGACGGCCTTCGCCGTGGTGGTCCCGTGGTCGGCCGTAGTCGCGGCCGGCGAGTACCAGATCGGCGTCGTCCACGCCCGCTCCTGGACCGTCGGCGACACCCGGGTCGGTGGCGCCACGCCCAGCTTCTTCGCATCGTAGGTCGACCAGCGCGGTGTCGGGATCTGCAGCACGCGCACGTAATAGAAGGCATGCAGCGCCGGATCGAACTCGGGATCGCGCCACACCTTCTTCAACTCGACCGCGCCGACCGTATTGGTGTAGCTCGCGTTCTTGATATCCACCGTGCTCTTCACGGCCGGGACCTTGCCCGTCTTCGGATCCGGTTTGCGGCCATCGGACCACGCCACGTCGTACACGTGTTCGAAGATCTTTCCGCCCTTGGTCCAGCCCTTGATGATCTGGATGCGGTCGAGGTTGGCGTCGTCGGGGTCCTTCATCGCCCAGACGATGAACGTCGGGGCTTCGCCCTTCTTCGGCGGCAGGTCGCCTCCCATCGGAACGCCTTCGCGGTATCCCGTCCTGACCCAGTTCGGGTTGTCCAACGCCCGCTCATTGAAGCCCCAGCCTCCGAACAACCGCACCTTGATGCGTACGCCACTGGTGCCGTAGGTTTCCTTGCGCCGCATCGCATCGAAGATGGACTCACGCGTATTTTCTTCCGCCCACACCCCGGCCAGGCCGGAGGTGCTGAGCTTCAGCACTTCCATGCCGGCCTCGATCTTGCCCGCCAGGCGCGCCTTCGGCGTCGCGTCCAGGGTCGCATGTCCGCCGTGGAAGTCCGATTGCACGTACGACGTCACGGTGTTGTGAGAATCGCCCGCGCCGACGACGCCGAACTTGTACGGGTTGTAGCCCTTTGCCACCTGCATCGCCATGCCATTGGCCCAGGCTTCGCGGAAATAGCTGCCATGGAGCTTGGAAGTGCTGTTATCCACGCCAATCAGGAAGCTCATGATCTCGTAGTTGGCGAACTCGTCGTTGGGCGACAGTTGCGGGTTGGTCTCCGACGTGCCCTTGAGCTGGTGGATCTCCGACAACGGTTCGTTGTCCAGGCGCTGCTGCGCCCAGGCGGCATCGATGGGACGTCCCTTGTTGTCCACATCGAGCGGAAACATGATGCCGTCGCTGAGGTTGGCGTTGTGGGAGATCGCCAGCAACTCGTTGCCCGCCTTGCGCTGGCCGTCCATCCAGGTCCACAGGTCTTCCGGGTGCAGCGAATCGATCGCGGTGAACGGTGCCTTCGGCACCTTCTTGCTGTCGCGGAAAAAGACGTTGCGATGCATGTTGCGGAAGTTCGGCGCCGAGGTCCATTCGTAGGAAACGAACGTGGTGAACCGGCCCGGCTTGTAGTACTTGTCGGCGATCTTGATGTTGTTCTGCCAGACCGAGGCCACCACGTCGGGCTGGAGCAATTCCTTGATCGGCTCGTTCTTCGCGATGCTGCCGGCCAGGTACTTGAACACCGTCATCACGTCTTCCGGCTTGTTGACCTTGAGCTTGGCGGCGATCGGCAGCTTGCTGATCGGCGAGGTCGGATCGTTCGCCAGCCGCATCATGCCGACGTATTCGGAATGGTCGGTCACGCCCTGGAAGTCCAGCGGCCGCGCCAGCTTCACGTCGTAGCCGCCGGGATGCTTGATCGGATCGCCCATGGCGTACTGGTACGCCTCTTCCGGTCCGGTGGTCATGTTGCCGATCACATAGGCGTCCAGGGACCAGCTGGTATGGACATGCGTCTGGCCGAAGAACACCTCGCGATCGGGATCGCTCTCCGGCATCTCCGTTGTCGCCTGGGGTGCGGCGGCGGCTTGATCTTCGGGTGTGCCCGTGGCGGCGCTCGCCACGCTGGGGGTCGCGGCGGTCGCGCCATCGCTTGCCGGTGCAAGCTCGATGGCCAGCAGGAATCCGCCGGCGGCCATGGCGAGGGCTGTGATGGTGCCGATTTTGGCTTTCATGTCAATTGCTCCAGCGCTGAAGCTCTGCGTGATCGACACGCGCTCGACGAATCAGCCCGGCTCAGAAGACGAAGCCGAAACCGGCCATGGGTCCACTCAAGGTGATGTCGACATTGTTGTCGTCTTCTTCTATGTCGATGGACAGGTACCGGTAGCCAAACAGCCATTCACCGTACTTCACCCGATACGAGCCGACGACGCTGACATTCCAGGTGCCGTCCGTGTCACCAGTGGAGCCGTCCCCGCGCAGCGCCAGGCGCCAGCGATCACCCAGCGGCCAGATATAGCGGACGCCAAGCATGAAATCGCTGTAGGAATCGTCGAGATGGAAACGTCGCGGTTCGAACAGCGGATTCACCGGGTCGAAATCGGTGGTCAGCTCGACGTCGATGTAGCGCAGACCGGCAAACACCTCCACGCCCTCGTAGCGCCCCGTACCCGGGCTCCATACACCCGCCAGTTCGAACAGCGTCGAATCGAGGTTGGAGTGCGTGTCCACGCGCTGGAAGCTATGGCTGTCGTCCAGGCCAATGTAGGTGAGGTCCGAGAACAGGCCGAACTTTTCGTTCTGGCCTTCGAAATGCCCCTCGAAGGCACCATCGACCTTGTCGATGACGTCGGAGAAATTGACACCGCCATCGCCAATGGCCGTGCGCGTGTTCAGGTCGGTGCCAACGCTAGCTGCCCACACGTAGGGCGCCGCAATCCACACCCAGTCATCGGGCTGCTCTGCATGCAAAGCGGGCGATATCAGGCACAGCGCCGCAGCGCCGAACAACCCTTGTCGCAAAGTCATATTCATCGCTGAACCTCCGAGACGGGCCGGACATTGGCGGCGCATTCCCGCCACTTCTGTCCGGTAATTTTCGTCGGCAATGCTTGAACGCAGGTCACCGATTCCTGCGGCCACGCAAAGGTGCGGACGGCCATTCAAGACGCGACCGCGGATGTAATCCTTGAACGTGCGCTCGGGACCGCAATCTCCGCCGGGCGCAGTGGTCCAACGCGCTTTGTCACCGTCCAGGCGGCCCCGCTGATGGGAGCCATGCGCAGGTGGGCGATTGGCTGCAAGGGTGTCGGAGGGAGTGTGAACGCACCTGCGCGAACTGGTGATTATCGTCCCACCGATGGCCTTCGGCGTGATTATGTGGAGGTTAATCCGCCCACCCGGTCGCCAGCAGCGCAGGTTTCGGACGAGCGGTAGATGCCTGATGCACGTTGCACGTCCAAGGGAGGAATGCGCATTACAGGTTGTGCCAGTTCGCGCCGTGCGGCCTGACGTGAGCATGGCCAATTCACACTGGCGCATCGCTTCGGGAACTATCCTTTTTTGAGGTCCTATCAATGTGAATTCGCAGTGAGAACCACTCCATGGTTCGCATGAAACGTGCCTGCGCAATTGCCGCTGCCGCACCGCATGTCGAACTCGTTGACGTCGCCGGCCTCCGGGACCGACTGGTAGCTGATGGCATTGAGGAAGATCGGGATCATCAACAGCAACACCGCCTCCAGCGCCGCCCACGATGTGTGCTCCTTGAGCTGCCACAGGGCGAACCAGGTGACGACGTGCACTACGAACAGGATGGGTTTCCGGCACTGTCCGAATGACCGCTTTGGGTCGGAAGCGGCCGCTCGTCCAGTCCTCGCGATCTCAGCTTGAAGGACCACTTCCGGCCAGGAGCGGACATTCGCCAAACGCGTTGATCGTTACTCGCCTTCGTCGAACGCTCCCGTACGCACCTTGCCGCTGCGCGCGTAGCGGGTGATCAGCACACCACCAGGCGTGCTGATCGAGCGCTCCAGAATGAAGGCCGACGCTTGTGCGTTGTCGCCAAACAGGCGCTTGCCACGCCCAAGCACGAGGGGAAACGTCATGAGCCGAAGCTCGTCCACTAAGCCGGCAGCGAGCAGCTGGCGCACGATTTCGCCGCTGCCTTGCGTCAACAGGTGAGCGCATAAGTCGGCGGCAATGCCTAGCCTGACTGCCGAAGAGATGGACCCGAGGTCCGGTTATGCACAGCTCAGGACTTGACGTCCTCGACCGCTCGATCGAGCGCGGCTATGTCGATCTTCCTCATCTCCATCATGGCCTGGAATGCGCGCGCTGCCGTTTCACCCCCTTGCGACAGCAACTCCATCAGGCGTCTGGGAGTGATCTGCCAGGACAGGCCGAAGCGATCCTTGCACCAACCACACTCGCTCTCCTCGCCGCCGCTGTGCGTGATGGCTTTCCAGTAGCGGTCGGTTTCTGCCTGATCGTCCGTCGCGACCTGGAAGCTGACCGCCTCGTTGAACTTGAACTCCGGTCCTCCGTTCAGCAGCAGGAACGGCGTTCCAAGGATGGTCATTTCAACGGTCAGGACGTCGCCCTTCTTGCCGGATGGATAATCCCCTGGCGCGCGCATGACGGCGCCCACGCGACTATCCGGAAAGGTGTCAGCGTAGAAACGCGACGCCTCTTCGGCATTTCCGTCGAACCAAAGACACGGCTGGATCTTGGCGATCATGGTTGGCCTCCTGGGTGTCGAAAAGTGACCGTACCTTGGGCCGCTTGAGAGCGGAGTGAATCCCGGTCTCGGTCTTTTTGCGAGCCGGCCGCGACGGCCTTTGCTTCCGGATCAGGCGAACGCCGCAAGCACGCTGGCCACGTTGTCACCGATCTCGGCCACGGCGTAGCCGCCTTCCTGCACCAATACCGTCGGCAGTTCGAGCGCGGCGATGTGTGCTCCGAGCCGCGTGAAATCCGCCGCACCGAGGCGGAACTGGCTGATCGGGTCGCCCTCGAAGATGTCCACGCCGAGCGAGACAACCAGTGCCTGCGGCGCATAGTCGACAACGTGTCCGAGCGCAGTCTCGAGCGCTGCCGCGTACCCGGCCCAGTCGGTGCCGCGCGGCAACGGGAAGTTGTGGTTGTAGCCCTCGCCCGCCCCGGCGCCGCGCTCGTCCGCGTGGCCGAGGAAGAACGGGTACTCGGTGTTCGGGTCGCCGTGGATCGACACGAACAGCACGTCGTCGCGATCCCAGAAAATCTCCTGAGTGCCATTGCCGTGGTGATAATCCACGTCCAGCACCGCGATCCTGGCCATGCCGGCGTCGCGCAGGCGCTGCGCTGCCAGCGCCGCGTTGTTGAGGAAGCAGTAGCCGCCTAACATGCCGCGCCCGGCATGATGGCCCGGCGGCCGACACAGGGCGTAAGTGCTGCGCTCGCCCGCGGCGACCAGGTCCGCGGCGGTCAATGCGCAGTGCGCCGCTGCCCGTGCCGCCTGCCAGGTGCCTGCGACTATCGGGCTACCGGCATCGAAGGCGTAATAACCCAGGCGCGCGTGCAATCCGGTGGGCACCCGGTCACGACGCAGGCCACGCGCCGGGAACGCTCCCGGCAACATGAAGCCATCGCGGCCCTCCGCGCGCCAGGCGTCGTACGCCCCGCGAAGGAATGCCAGGTAGTCCGCATCGTGCACGCTCGTGAACACCGCGTCGTCGTATTCGCGCGGCGCTTCCACCGCCCAGCCCGCCCGCGCGATCGCCGCCAGGATGTGGTCGACCCGTGCGGGCATCTCGTAGCACGGCACCAGCTCGCCGCGGTGCAGTTCCATGCCGCCGTCGTGGAGGGCATGAAGAGGGGAATGGATGAGCTTCATGGAGGTTCATCATAGGCGGGCGCAGCCTGGAGCGCAGAGAGATGACAACGCGAAGATCACCCGCTCACGCGGGCTAACGGCACCCCGCCGCAGAGTGCGTTCGCTCAAACCCACTTGCGTTCGGACCGCCTACGGAGCTGCCATGAACCGCCATGTCGCCTTCGTCCTGATCCTTGCCGCCGGCCTGTTTGTCGGCTGCAGCCGCCCCTCACCGCAGGACGGGGGCTGACAAAGCTGCGAAACAATCGGCCGCAAGTCCGGGAGGCCAACTCTCCGCCGACGAAGCGCGCGCACTGGCGCAGGAGGCCTATATCTTTGGATTTCCGCTGGTCTACTACGCGACCAACCAGGCGGTATTGACGAACGTGCCGAGCACCCTTCAATCAGTTCACCATTTCCAGGCATTCCCGGATCCAAGCAACCGGACCGTAGTGGTCTGGAACGTCGATACGCTCTATTCGATCGCCACGTTGGACGGTGCCGGACACCGGCCAACGCTGTGGTACTCGGTAGGCGACCGCAACAAATTCAACTATGGGCCGGATAGCTCGCTGACGCCGTACATCCAGCACGCCGCCGGGCAAGGACAAGGAATCGAACTGGCTGCCAACGCCTCAGCAAGGCCCATTCAATGTACATGCGGCTGTACGGCCCAAAGGAAGAGGTGCTGAAGGGAAACTGGAAGCCGCCGGCCGTCGAGAAGGTCTCGGGATGATTGCCTGATTGGCCTACAATCGTCCGATGGATTACCAACTGGTCATCAAGTTCTGGCGCAAGTCGCTGGCGGACGAAACCTTCCTTGCAACGATCGAGAGCGAGTTGAAGGCGGCTTTGGGCGATGCTGTCCAGCTTGAGGGCTACGACAAGAGCAAGAAAGAGATCAATCTCTTCATGGTGACGGCCGACCCGAAACACTCGTTTCGGCGCGTGAAGGACGTCCTGGAGCGATTGGGCGTCGTGAACGGTGTCTCGGCCGCTTACCGCCTGGTCGGTGGTGCAGCCTTCACCTCCGTCTGGCCGTTGCGCGCCACCCGGAAGTTCACGCTGCCGTAGCAGCAGTGATCAATTCGCCGATGCTGCCGGGCCTGAAGAAGGACGCCGACGGCGGACTGACGCTTTACATCCAGGCCGACTCACCGGGCAAGGACAAGCAGGCCAACTGGCTGCCCGCGCCGAAGGGCCCCTTCGTGATGTTCGCGCGCTACTACTGGCCGACACCAGCGTTGCTGGACGGCCAGTGGACGACGCCACCGGTCGTCAAGCGCCCTGATCTGCAAGCCTGCGGTTTGGCTCGCGAGGTCACGCCGAGACAAGCGCAACGAGGAGGTCCGCTTTGGACCAAAGCGGACATCCGACGCCCTAACCGCAACAGGGCCTGCTCTGTTGTATCGGCGGGCAGGGAACCGAGCCGTACGAGCAGAACACGCAGCAGTCCCCCTGCTTCGGTCTGAGCACTTCGCCGCACCCTTTGCAGGGGTAGAAGAACCAGCACGCGTCGGTGGGCATGGTCTCCTCGGCGGCGTGCCCGCAATGCGGACAGGTCAGGCGACTTTTCAACTCAAGCTTGGTCATCTCTGGTTCTCGCCAAGATCCGAGGGCGACACCGCCGCCCTCCGGTGGGTCATGCCAGCAGCGGCAACAGGAAGGCGAATGCGGCACCGAGCCCGGTGCACAGCAACGCCAGCACCCACAAGCTCACGCTTGCCTTACGCAACCGGGAGCATGTCAACGCGAGCGCAGCGTCGGCAGGACATGGCAACCGACGGGCATGCCATAACTGTGCACCCGATAGTGCCAGCATGGCGAACGCTGCGCCGAACACGCCGACCTTGTGCTCGGAGAGCCAGATCAGCTGCGGCACGGCAGTGACCAGCCCGGCCAAAGCCGCGCCTGCACCCAATGCAACCATCACTGCGGGCAGCACGCAGCACACCAACGTGCCGCTGCCGGCCAGCAGGGTCACGAAGGCGACACCGAGATTCCGGCGTAGCGGGACGCAAGCGGCATCGATCTCATTCATCGGCCGATACCCGCTTGCGGATGGCTTCGATCGATGCTTCCGTCCGGCGGATCGCCACTACCGTGTAACCGGAGTCGGTGATCGCCTTGCGCAGCCTGGCATCGTCGATATCCGTGCCGTCCTTCAGTTGCACGGCGACGATGCGGTTCTCCAGGCTGACGAAGACGGCTTCGGTCGCCGGGAAGGTCTTCATGGTTTTCTCGATGCCCTGCGCGCAGAACGCGCAGACCAGGCCGTTGACGTCCATCTCGATGGTCGTGGCCGACGCGATGGAGGAAACACTGAGCAAGATGCCCAGCACTGCGGTCTTGATGGGTTTCATGAGGTGCTCCGGATCAGAAATTGAACATGGCCATGGCCTGGACCTTGCCGTCGGTGGTCGCACCGAACTCGACCCACGTCCCGCCCTTGAAGAAGCGAACCAGCAGCGCGGTTTCCGGGCCGTCGAAAAGGCCGCCCGTGTAGTGACGGGACTGCACGACGAACCAGGTGGCCAGGGTGTCGTAGTCATGGGCGTACGGCGCCCAACCCAGCTGCAAGGTATCGATGCGATGCGAGAACTCATCGCTCTCCTGCAGGTCGGACCGGAATGCGGCGTATACGCGCCGGGTTTCGTAGTCGGTCTGGAAGCCGACGTTGCGCGCGAGCGCGCTGCCGGAAAAGTCATTGCCGGTGGCACTACCCAGGCCGCCCCAGACGAAGACATTGGCCTGGGCGGCCGGAAGGTTCCAGCGCTTGGCCAGCAGGTTGCCGCGCACGTAGGTGATGTGTCGCTGCTTGCTGCCGTCCTCGCTGTCGAGTTCAAGCCAGCCTGCGCCGGCAGACCACCAGTACCGCGGCGCGTAGAACATCTGCACCTCGTTCATGGTGCCGGCGCCATGCTCGGCCATGACGGTGGTTCCCCTGGCGAAGGCGATGGGTTTCGCCGTTGCCATGGTGGGCAACAGGCCGAGCAGGCATAGCGCCGCCCAGCGTCGATTGATTGTCACGTGGATGCTCCGTGGGTTGCCGCGCATAGCGGCAGGGAGCGCATTTCGCGCTCGCGCTTGCTACGGAGGAATCAGGCGATGGGAGGCCTGAAAAGCGTGCCGACCGCCTGAGAGTCAGGCGCCGGCAGATCCCACGGCAGCGGCATGGCCGTCGGAGGTACGAAGGCGGCCAACCGGGGCAGCTCGAACAGGCAGCCGGTGCCCAGGCACGCCGAAAGATCGCACTTGGATTGCGGGCAGCAATCGCATGGCGCCTGGTGATCGGAGGCGCGCTGGCCTTCGTCGCACGGCATGTCGGCCATCGCGGCCGAAGCCGTCAGTGCGTGCAATTCATCCACAAGGGCCCCGGCCGGTGCCGAAATCCCGGGGAGGATCAGCGACATGACCAGCAGCAGGTGAATCGCGAGCCGAATGAGCGGTTGCCGCAACATGGGCAGAGTTTAACGCCCCCGGAATGGGTTCGGGCGCGGATGTGAACGCGCACGGGAATTTGAGCGCGGCATGTGCTTCCTTTGTCCCGTCAGCCTGGACTGGCCGTTCCCATCACCGGTCCGCCGCCATGAAGGCCCTCAGGTCTGCCAGCGGCTGTTGCGATACACGGACGTAGGCCCCCGGCCGGTCGAGCGACGCGATCACCACGATCACCATCGCGAACGAGAGCGCAAGGATGAAGCCCGCGTTCGATCGTTTCGATCCGGCGATGCCGGTGTGGTAGCCGATACTCATCATCCCCAGGATCACTAGTCCGTAAAGGACCAGCCAGATTTCCATCGGGATCCGCGCCTGGACGCCTACCGCGATCCTCGTTGCATGGATGGTGAACACTTCGTTGAGCGATTCGATATACAGCGCCGCGACGTCGGAGTTGAGGTCTCTTCCGCCATGCGCCACGGCGATGTCCCACAACCGGCCTTGTATCCGACTGGTCTGGATCTGCGTTGCCCTTAACTGCTCGGGATCGACGCGATCACCCCGCGCGAACGCCAGCCGCAGATCCAGATACTGTTTGAGAAGGCGCCGGGTTTCGGTGCGATCAGGCTCAGGCAGGAATGCGGCGCGCAGGTAAGTCGTACGCAGCGCATTGGCGTCTTCGCGCACCAGTCCTTTTCGTGCGTCGTAGCGATCGGAGACGATTCCGAACGTGAAGGCCAGCATGAAAGCCGTCAGGGCCAGGATGGCGCCGGACACGCCTGAGACGGGCGATTCCTTTTCGTCTTCGGATTTGTGGGCAACAGTACCCAGGTGGTATCCGACCTCGATCGATGCCATCACGATGAGGATCGTGCCGAGAAAGAAAGCCCAGATAGGGAGCGAATCGAAGCTCATCGCGGCCATGCTCCCGGGTCATGGCCGCCGGGACGTTCCTGGCGGCTGTGCCATTCGAGCAAACGGTGGCGCTGCCGTCGTGCGGCCGTGCGGTTTCCGCGACTGCCGCAATCACGGCCTGGACTACAGCCCCAGCCAGCTCCCGACCACCGCGCGCGCTTCGTCCACGCCCTGCTTGGACTCGCCGGAGAACGTCTGCACGCTGACCGTGTCGCCGAACGCGCTCGAAAGTTCGCGTCGTACCGCTTGCAGCTGTTGCGCCTGCTGGCCGCGGCCGAGCTTGTCGGCCTTGGTCAGCAGCGCGTGCGCGGGCAGGCCGCGGTTGACGGCATAGCCGAGCATCTGCCGGTCGTAGTCCTTCAGCGGATGGCGGATGTCCATCACCACGACCAGGCCGCGCAGGGCCAGGCGCGAACCGAAGTAGCCGTCGAGGAAGGCCTGCCAGTGCGCCTGCAGGTCCTGCGGCACCTTGGCGTAGCCGTAGCCGGGCAGGTCGACCAGGTAACGGCCCTCGGTCTCCGGCGTTCCCGTCGGGGTCACATCGAAATAGACCAGCTGCTGGGTGCGGCCCGGCGTCTTGGACACGCGCGCCAGCGCGTTCTGCTGACACAGGGCGTTGAGCGCGCTGGACTTGCCGGCGTTGGAGCGACCGGCGAACGCGACTTCGAAGCCCCCGTCCGGCGGCAGCTGCTTGTAGTTGTGTGCAGCCAGCAGGTAGCGGGCGCGGGCAAGGGGATTGGCCATGCCTACTAGGATCGCACGCCCGGGTGCCTTGCCCGCCTGGGGAAACCACCGGAAGCGATGCGAAAGGGCCCAATTGCCTCATGAACCGGTGTCGTCCCCGCATAAAAGGCATCGCAGGCATGGTTCCGCGTTGACCCGGCCCTGCGCCCGCGACGATAATTCCGCGGTTCCGGCGTCCGCTGAACGGTACGCCATCCCAGTGTTTCGGAGCCCCGCTACATGAGCCATGCCCGCGTCATAGGCCTTCTCGGCGTCGCCGCCTTCACGGTTGCCGCCGTTGCCTACGCCCAGACCACGGTCAACCCCGTCCCGGAGAATGCGCCGGTCCAGACCGCGCCGCTGACCCCGGAAAAGGCGGTATGGGGCGACGCCAAGGCCGGCGCCACCAAGGCCGGCACCTGCGCGGCCTGCCATGGCCTCGACGGCAATCCGACCGATCCGCAGTACCCGCGCCTGGCCGGCCAGAGCGAGCGCTACATCGCCCACCAGATCGCCCTGTTCAAGGCCGGCGAGCGCACCACCGGCATGGCCGCGGTGATGAAGCCCTTCGCCGACGCGCTCAGCGCACAGGACGCGCGCGACATCGGCGCCTACTTCGCCACGCAGAAGGCCGGTGCCGGCGTCGCCGACGACACCGCCATCGCCAGCGGCCCGAATGCCGGCAAGAAGTTCTTCGAAGTCGGCCAGAAGCTGTTCCAGAGCGGCGACAAGGCCCGCGGCATTCCGGCCTGCATGGCTTGCCACGGTCCCGACGGCGCCGGCAACCCGGGCCCGGCCTATCCGCACGTCGCCGGCCAGCAGGCGGCCTACACGCAGCGTCGCCTCGAGGAATACCGCGCCGGCACGACGACGCAGAAGGACCCGCACCTGTTCAACGTGATGGCGACCGTCGCCAAGCAGTTGACCGACGAAGAAATCGGCTCGGTGTCGAGCTACCTGCAGGGCCTGCACGCGCGCGCCGAGGACTTCGCCGCCGAGGCGTCGCCGGCTCCGGCAGCGGCTCCGGCCGCCCCCGCAGCTCCGGCAGCCGCACCTGCCGCTCCGGCCGCCACCCCGGCTCCGGCCGAGGAAAAGGCTCCGGCGACCGGCACCTGAGCAGGTCGAACTTTGACCCCTGACAGCGGTCAGAGCCACTGCTCCTGATGATTCGCACGCCGGCCGTGGTTTCCACGGCCGGCGTTTTAGTTTCCGCCCCTTCGTTCCGGCCCTCACCTTCCAGCACGACTCGAGACCTGCCCATGAGCCGACGCTTCTTCCTCTCCGCTGTCCTCGCCACCGTCTCCGCCCTCGCGCTGGCACCGGCGCTCGCCGCCGACGCCCCGGCCAAGGCCGCGGTCAGCACCCCGATCGTCGAAGGCGTCGATTACGTCGTGATCGAGGACGGCAAGCCGTTCGCACCACCGGTCAAGGGCAAGGTCGAGGTGGTGGAGGTGTTCGGCTACACCTGCCCTCATTGCGCCCACTTCGAACCGACGGTCTCGACGTGGAAGGCCAAGCGCACCAAGGACGTGAACTTCGTCGCGCTGGCGGCACCGTTCGGCGGTTACTGGATGCCCTACGCCAAGGCCTACTACAGCGCCCAGGAACTGGGCGTCACTGGACGCACCCATGCCGCCGTGTTCAAGGCCCTGCATGAAGACCACGCGCTGCCGATCAACGGCGCGACGGTCGGCGAGCTGGCCACGTTCTATGCCGGCTACGGCGTCGACCCGGTGAAGTTCACGCAGACCTTCGACAGCCCGAAGGTGCAGGCGCGCATGGACCAGGCGCGGGAGTTCATCATGCACAGCGGCGTCGATGGGACGCCGACGATGGTGGTCAACGGCAAGTACCGCGTGACCGGCGCGCGCTCCTTCGACGACGCGCTGCGCATCGTCGATGCGCTGGTGGCGCGCGAAAAGAGCGCCGGCAAGCGCTAAGCGTGATCGATGCGCTCCCTGTTCAGCGCAGCCCTCGCTATCCTTTGCCATCCTTCTGAACCGTGACGGCGTCCGTCGGACGCCTTCCCCACCGGCACCCAAGTGCCCCGCTGCGGAGATTTGCACGATGATTTCGCGCCTGCCCCTGTCGTTCCGCGCCCCCCTGTTGAGCGCGGCCTTGTTGAGCGTCGCCCTGCTCGCCGCCTGCTCGCAGCAGCAGGCGCCAGCACCGGCGGATGCGCCGGCCACCGCCACCACCGCAGCGGCTCCCGAAGCCGCGCCTGCGACGGAGGCTCCCGCGACGACCACACCTGCGCCGGCCGAGGCCGCCGCACCGGCCGCTCCCAACAATAATCCGGTCGTGGCGCCGCAGGGCCCGGCACCGATAGCCGGCACCGATTACATCGAGATCGCCGGCGGCCAGCCGTACCAGCCGGCCGCAGGCAAGATCGAGGTGGTCGAGGTATTCGGCTACACCTGCCCGCACTGCGCTCACTTCGAAACCCTGGTCGAGTCGTGGAAGGCCAAGCAGCCGGCGGACGTGCAGTTCACTCCGGTCGCGGCGCCGTTCGGCGGCTACTGGATGCCGTATGCCAAGGCGTTCTACACCGCGCAGGCCATGGGCCTGCTCGACAAGACGCATGAGGCGGTATTCAACGCGATCCATGTCGACCGCAGCCTGCCGGCTCCGCCGACCGTCGCGACGCCCGACCAGATCGCGGCCTTCTACGCCAAGTACGGCGTCGATGCGAAGTCGTTCGCCAGCACCATGTCGAGCTTCGCCATCGACGCCAAGGTCAAGCGCGCCAATCAGTTCATCCAGCGCAGCGGCGTCGAAGCCACGCCGACGATCGTGGTCGCCGGCAAGTACCGCGTGGTCGGCAAGGGCTTCGAGGACATGCTGCGCATCACCGACCACCTGGTCGCGCAGGAACGTGCCAAGGGCGGCACCGCGGCGGGCGGCTGATCCGCACCACCGCGAGCGCCATGTCCACGCGTCGGCTCCGCCTGCTGAGCGCCAACATCCAGGCGGGGTCGAGCACGCGCGGCTATCACGACTACGTCGCGCGCAGCTGGTCGCACGTGCTGCCTGCGGGCAACAAGCGAAGCAGCCTCGACGCGATCGCGCAGCTCGCCGGCACGCACGACATCGTCGGCCTCAACGAGAGCGACCCGGGCAGCCTGCGCTCGGGCTTCACCAACCAGACGCATTACCTCGCCCAGCGTGGCGGTTTCGACTACTGGAGCCACCAGCCCAACCGTCGCGTCGGCAGCGTCGCTTCCAGCGCCAACGGGCTGTTGAGCAAGCTGGAGCCGCGCGAAGTCATCGACCATCCCCTGCCCGGCCGCATTTCCGGCCGCGGCATGCTGATGGCGCGTTTTGGCGAGGGCGACGCCGCGCTGCTCATCGCCATCGCGCACCTGTCGCTGGGCGCCGGCTCGCGCGCCTCGCAGCTGGCCTTCATCGCCGAACTGCTGCATGACCATCCGCACGCGGTGCTGATGGGCGACTTCAACTGCTCGATCGACCGTCCCGAGATGCAGGCGCTGTTCCGCAACACGCGCCTGCAACCGCCCAATGGCGTCGTGCCGACGTTCCCGAGCTGGCGGCCGCAGCGCGCGATCGACCACATCCTGGTTGGCGACGGCCTGCGCACGTCCAACGAACGCGCCGTGCCGGCGGCGCTGTCGGACCACCTGGCGCTGTCACTGGAACTGGAAGTTCCCGATCTCGCGCTGCGCTAGGCGCCCTGGTTCGACGGCGGCCTCTACAACGCCGAGGCCGCGCGCGCCAGCGCTTCGATCTGCGCCCAGTCGCCACGCTCGATCAGCGCCTTGGGCGTCAGCCAGGAACCGCCCAGGCAGGCCACGTTCGGCTGCGCCAGATACTGCGCCGCGTGGGCCGCGTCGATGCCTCCGGTCGGACAGAACCGCGCCTGCGCAAACGGGCCACTCCACGCGGCGATCAGTGCCAGCGCGTTGATGGCCTGCGCAGGAAACACCTTGAGCAAGCGGTAGCCCGCGCCGAAGGCCTTCATCACTTCGCTGCTGGTGGCCACGCCGGGCAGGTAGGCGATGGCGGCCTCGCGCGCCTCCCGCAACAATTCGTCCGAGCATCCGGGCGACACGGCGAACCTCGCGCCCGCGCGATGCGCCTGGTGCAACTGCGCGACGTCGAGCACGGTGCCGGCGCCAACGATCATGCCGGGTACGTCCCGGGCGATCGCGGCGATGGCATCGATCGCCACCGGCGTGCGCAGCGTCACTTCGATCGCGCCGATGCCGCCCTGCAGCAGCGCGCGCGCCACGGCGACCGCCTCGGTTTCGCTGCCGGGCGTGTAGACCGGAATGATGCGCTGGCCGCGCAGCACTGCTTCGGCGTCAACGACGGACATGGAATCCCGCCTGCGATACCAGCGCCTGCACTTCCTCGCGCGCGACCAGGTTGAAATCGCCGGGCAGCGAATGCTTCAGGCACGCAGCGCCCAAGCCGAAGTGCAGCAGTTCGTCCGGCTTCATGCCTTCGACCAGGCCATGCATCACGCCGGCGGCGAACGCATCGCCGGTGCCGATGCGATCGACGATGGTTTCCAGCTCGTAGTCGGGAGCGCGATGCCAGCTGCCGTCGCGACTGGCCAACACCGCCGAGAGCGTGTGCCGGTCGACGCTGTGCTGCGTGCGCAACGTGCTGGCCAGCCATTGCAGGTGCGGGAATGCGGCGAACGCGTGGCCGGCGGCTTCGGCGACGGCGTGCTCGCCTTCGGCCCTGGCGCTTTCGCCCAGCACCACCGCGATGTCGCGATGGTCGGCGAAGAGAAGGTCGGCTTCGGCGAATATCTGGCGCAGGATCGCCGCGGCATCGCCGTTCCAGGTCTGCCAAAGCTTCCCGCGGAAGTTGCCGTCGAACGAGACCTTCACCCCAAGCCTGCGCGCAGCGCGCGCCGCGTCGATGGTCGCCTGCGCGGTGGCGGCCCCCAGCGCCGGGCTGACGCCCGACAGGTGCAGCCACGCCGCGCCCTGCAGCAGCGCCTCCCAGTCGTAGTCGTTGGCCCTGGCGAATGCCGAGTCGGCGCGGTCGTACAACACCTCGCTAGGCCGGTGCAGCGCGCCGTGGGACAGGAAGTACAGGCCCATGCGCCCAGGTACCGCGCGGACGTGCCGCGTATCGACGCCATAGCGCCGCAGTTCGGCGACGGCCGCCTCACCCAGGGCGTTGTCGGCGACGGTGCTGATCACTGCCGCGTCGTGGCCGAAGCGGGCCAGCGATACCGCCACATTGGCCTCGGCGCCGCCGATGTGCACCTCCAGCCCGGGCGTCTGCAACAGCCGCTCACGCCCCGGCGCCGACAGCCGCAGCAGCAATTCCCCGAAACATACGATCCGTTGGCTCATCCCTACTCCTTGCCCCCTCCCGGGGACTAAAAATCACCTGCCTGACTACCCTGCCAGACCGCCGTGGAGCCGCTTAACGACTTTTTGACGCACTGCAGCATGCGGTGGGCATTCCCTTTTGTTAGGGTTTTGACCATCGGTGTCATTTGCACCGCCGCAACACGATAACAAGCACCGCAAGCCAGTCAACAAGCACCTTATAAGCTGTTCAAGTCACACGGGAGGGGAGACCCATGAATTCACAGCGCAGAGCAAAAAAGACACCGGTTACCTTGTTGGCTGCCTCCATCGGGCTGGCGCTTCAGATGTCGGCCCTGCCAGGCCTGGCCCAGCAAGCGCCCACGCCGGCCGCCAGCGATACCGCAGCAGCCGCACCGGCTGCGCAGCAGAGCGACCCCACTGATCTCGACGCGGTGGTAGTCACCGGCTTCCGCGGCGCCCTGGAGAAGGCGCTGGAGGTGAAGCGTGGTGAGACCGGCGTGGTCGACGCCATCGTCGCCGAGGATATCGCGGACTTCCCGGACCTGAACCTGGCCGAGTCGCTGCAGCGAATTCCGGGTGTGTCCATCGCCCGCGACGCCGGCGAAGGCCGACAGATCTCGGTGCGCGGCCTGGACAGCCAGTTCACCCGCGTGCGTATCAACGGCATGGAGGCGCTGACCACCACCGGCGGCACCGACAGTTCCGGCGGCGCCAACCGCGGCCGCGGCTTCGACTTCAACGTGTTCGCCTCGGAGCTGTTCAACAGCATCAAGGTGCGCAAGACCGCTTCGGCCGATATCGAGGAAGGCTCGCTCGGCGCCACCGTCGACCTGCAGACCGCGCGTCCCTTCGACTACGACGGTTTCACCTTCGTCACCGGCGCGCAGCTGGGCTACAACGACCTGGCCGGCGATATAGACCCGCGCGCGACGATGCTGATCAGCAACACCTGGGCGGACAACAAGTTCGGCGCCCTGATGTCGGTGGCCTACACCAAGCGCCGCCTGATCGAGGAAGGCCACAGCACGGTGCGCTGGGATACCGGTACCAGCAGCGGCGGCTTCGCGGGCACGCCGTCCGTGGAGAACGCCCAGACATTCCATCCGCGCATTCCGCGCTATGGCGTGCTCGAGCATGAGCAGGAGCGCCTGGGCGTCACGGCCTCGCTGCAGTGGGATCCGACCGATGCCACCTCGATCGGGCTGGACATGATGTACGCCGACCTCGATGCCACGCGCACCGAGAATTTCCTCAACGGCCTGTCCTTCAGCCGCGGTGCCTGCGCCGCGGGCACCGCCGGCAATGCCTGCCGCGCCGCCGGCGCCGGCGGCAAGCCGGAGACGGTGGTGATCGAAAGCGCCGTCGACTATCGCAACAACCTGGTCTTCGGCCGCTTCAACAACGTCGACGTGCGTTCGGAAGCCCGCTTCGACAAGCTGGAAACCAAGTTCACCCAGTTCAACTTTTACGGCGACCACAAGCTGACCGACGACTTCACCCTGAACTTCGAGGCCGGCCGGGCGAAGTCGGAGTTCGAGAACCCGATCCAGACCACCATCACGATCGACAAGCTCAACGCGCAGAACTACGTCTACGACTATCGCGGCGACAACCGCCTGCCGGTGATCACCAACGGCTTCGACGTCAACGATCCGTCGCAGTGGGCCTTCATCAGCGGCTCCAGCACGTTGCCGGGTTCGGAAATCCGCCTGCGTCCGCAGTTCGCCGACAACACCATCGACAACGCCCAGATCGGCTTCGCCTGGCAGATGACCGATGCTTTCCGGCTCAAGGCCGGCGGCCAGTTCAAGGAATACACCTTCGATAGCCGCGAAGAGCGTCGCGCGTCCGAACTGGTCGTTCCGGCACTTCCGGCGGGCACGACCCTGGCCGACCTGACCAAGTCGATCGGACTGGAGGACATCAGCAACGTGGGCGACAGCACGTGGCTGATCCCGGACATCGATGCATTCAACCGCGCCTTCAACATCTACAGCGACAGTGGCATCTTCGCGGTCAGCGATACGGTGGCCGCCGTGCTCGGCAACAACCGCTCGGTGGTCGAGCGCGACCAGGGCTTCTGGGTCCAGGCCGAATTCAACACCCAGATCGGCAGCCTGCCGCTGAGCGGCAACGTCGGCGTGCGCCAGGTCGATACGACGCAGACCTCCACCGGCTTCTCCACCGTCGGCACCACCACGCCGCAGCAGGTGACGGTCAAGCGCTCCTACGACGACACGCTGCCTTCGTTCAACCTGGTCGCCGACATCACGCCCGACTTCCTGATCCGCCTGGCGGCGTCGAAAGTGATGGCGCGTCCCGGACTGGGCAACCTCACGCCCGGCGTGACGGTGAACGTCAGCGGCGGCAACCGCGTGGTGACCGGCGGCAACCCGGCGCTGGATCCGTTCCGTGCCGACACCGCCGACCTGAGCTTCGAGTGGTACTTCGCCGAGGAGTCGCTGCTGGCGCTGGGGCTGTTCTACAAGGACATCGACTCCTTCGTGCTGACCTCGCGTGAAATCCGGCCGTACTACACCTCCGGCCTCCCGGCGAGCCTGCTCGAAGGCACCGGCGCGACGGTCAACGACGACTTCCAGTTCAACGTCCCGGTCAACAGCAAGGGCGGTCCGCTGAAGGGCCTGGAGTTCACCTACCAGCAGCCGTTCACCTTCCTGCCCGGCTTCTGGAGCGACTTCGGTGTTCAGATGAACTACACCTACGTCGATTCGAAGATCCAGTACGTGACCTCGACCGGCTTGCCGTCGCTGAAGACCGACCTGACCGGCTTGTCCAAGAACGCCTACAACGCGACGCTCTACTACGAAGGCGACAAGTTCTCGGCGCGTGTCTCGGCGGCCTATCGCGACAACTACCTGACCACCGTGCCGGGCCGCAACGGCAACGACGTGGAAGGCACCGAGGAGACGCTGACGATCGACATGGCGGCCTCCTACAAGCTCAACGATCACCTCGAGCTCAGCCTGGAAGGCCTGAACCTCACCGACGAGTTCCAGGACCAGTGGGTGGATTCGGTCGGCGATCGCGCATCGGTCTACCACCACGTCGGCCGCCAGTACTTCGTCGGCGCCCGCTACAAGTTCTAACCCTCGGCCGCGGCGGCCGGGCGCAGCCATGCGCCCGGTCGACCGCGGCCCTTTTTTCGCATCACCGTCGTAACGCAAGCGCAGTTGAATCGCCGCGACATATCGCCCGGACGCCGCGCCGCTCCCATCGCCCGTCGTCCTCCTTTATCCGGACTGGAGATGGCATCGATGAGCAAAGCGAAAACCGCACTTCTGACCACCCTGCTGCTGACCGCGCCACTGCCTGCGGCGCAAGCCGGGCGCATTCCCGATCTCGACCGTGAAACGCTGGCATCCGGCGATGGCTGGGCTTCGCTTGCTACCGCAGCCCTGCCGCACGCGACCACGGGCGGCTCGGCGGCCACCGCAGCGCGCGTGCACACCGTGTCCGACCGCAACGCACTGGTCGCCGCGCTGAACTTTCCGGACGCGACACCGAAGATCATCCGCATCGCCGGCGTTATCGACGGCAACGTCGACGCCGACAACCAACCACTCACCTGCGCCGATTACGCGCGGCCCGATGCGGTGACCAACACCCTCTATTCGCTCGATGCGTTCCTGGCGGCCTACGACCCGGCCGTATGGGGACGCACGAACCCCAGCGGTCCGCTCGAGCGTGCCCGCGTGGCCTCGGCCGCCGCGCAGCAGGCGCGCGTGCGCATCCGCATTCCCGCCAACACGACCATCGTCGGCGTCACGCCCGATGCGGGATTCCGCGGCGCCTGGCTGGACATCCGGCCCAGCAGCACCAGCGGCAACCAGCCGATGAACGTGATCATCCGCAACCTCAGCTTCGAGGACAGCTACGACTGCTTCCCGCAGTGGTCGCCCACCGACGGCGCGACGGGCAACTGGAACGCACTGTACGACTCGATCTCGGTACGCAACGCCACGCACGTGTGGATCGACCACAACGCGTTCCGCGACGTCGCCACACAAGACTCGACGTTGCCGACGTTCTTCGGCCGGATCTACCAGGTGCATGACGGCCTGGTCGACGTGACCAATGAGTCCGACCTGGTGACGATCTCGTGGAACCGCTTCAGCGACCACGACAAGACCATGCTGGTCGGATCTTCCGACAGCGCCACCGCCGACCGCGGCAAGCTGCGCATCACCCTGCACCACAACCTGTTCCAGGACCTGGGCCAGCGCGTACCGCGCGTGCGCTACGGCCAGGTGCACGTCTACAACAACCATTACAAGGTCAGCGACGAGGCCGCGGCCGAGCTCTATGGCTACAGCTGGGGCGTGGGCGTGGAGTCGCAGATATATGCGCAGAACAACCACTTCCGCGTCGGCGATTCGGTCGCGCCGGATCTTTTCATCGGCCGCTTCAACGGCCAGGCGATCCACGTCGCCGGCACGTTGCTCAACGGCGTGTCGGACAACAGCCAGGTCGACCCGGTCGCCGAATTCAACGCGGTCAACGGCAACGTGCTGAGCGGAAGCGTCAACTGGACGCCCGTGTTGCACGGCCCGATCGAGCCGGCGCGCACGGTGCCGGTGTCTGTGATCCAGGGAGCCGGGCCGTTCAAGTGACGCACCGACACGACATGCTGGATGTGCAACGGCGACGCCTGCTACAGGCGTCGCTGTTGGCCGGCGCCGGCGCACTGGCCCATCCGCTGTGGGCTGCTTCTGCGCGCCCACAGCCCGATGCAGTGGTGTCGCTGCAACCGCGTGCGGACCTGCGTGCTCCCACCTACGCAAGCGTGGGCGAGGCCATCGCGGCCGCTCCCGTCGACGGACGGCAACCGTTCCGCATCCTGGTCACGCGCGGACGCTGGCGCGAGAAGCTGGTCATCGACCGTCCGCACATCCACCTGATCGGCGAGGATCGCGCGCGCAGCGTGGTGCACTTCGACGCCGCGGCCGGCATGCGGCGCCCCGACGGCGAGCCCTGGGGCACCTGGGGCTGCGCCAGCGTGATCGTGCGCGCCGCCGACTTCCACGCGCGCAATCTCACCATCGAGAACACCTTCGACTATGTCGGCAACCTGCAGGCGCCGAAGTTCGAGCAGATCGGTCCCAACGGCGCGCAGGCGGTGGCGCTGATGCTCGACGCCGGCGCCGACCGCTGCGCGCTGGAGGACGTCGACATCCACGGACATCAGGACACGCTGTTCGTCGATGCCGGACGCAGCCTGTTCTCGCGCAGCCTGGTCAGCGGCAGCGTCGACTTCGTCTTCGGCGCCGGCAACGCCCTGTTCGAAGACTGCGAACTGCGCTCTCGCCATCGTCCCGGCAAGGACCGGCAGGGCTATGTCGCCGTGCCCTGCACGCCAGCGGCGCAACTGTACGGGCTTACGTTCATGCGCTGCCGACTGACGCGCGAAGCCACCATCGCCGACGCCAGCGTCGCGCTGGGTCGCGCGTGGCGCCCGGGCAGGACTTTTCCCGACGGCAAGTACGGCGATCCGGACGCCGTCGGTGCGGCCGTCTACCTCTCGTGCTGGATGGACGCGCACATCGATCCGCAGGGCTGGGATGCGATGGGTTACACGGCGCGCAACGGCGAGCGCGTGATGCTGCCTCCCGAGGCGGCCCGGCTGTACGAGCACGACAGCCGCGGCCCGGGGGCCAACCGTTCACCGTCGCGACGCCAGCTCGATCGGCGGATGCTCGCTCTGTATTCGCGCGAGCAGGTGCTGGGCGGCTGGGTGCCACAGATCTGATCCGACGGAGAGTTTCGATGAAGAACACGCGGTGGCCGGTCTTGCTGTCGGTGCTGGCCTTGGGGTTGTCGGTCCTGCCCGTCAGTGCCGCCGAGCGCGCAGTCGTCACGATCCACCTTGCCGGCGACTCGACGATGGCCGAGAAACTGCCGGAGAAGCGCCCGGAAACCGGCTGGGGCGAGTTCCTCGCTGTGCAGTTCCAGCCTGGCACGGTGGCGGTCGACAACCGCGCCAGGAACGGACGCAGCACCCGTACCTTCATCGAGGAAGGGCGCTGGCAGGCGTTGCTGGATGTGACGCAGCCGGGCGACGTCGTGCTGATCCAGTTCGGGCATAACGACCAGTCGGTGGAGAAGCGCGACCGCTACACGCCGCCGGCCGATTACGCGCGCAACCTGGAACGCTTCGTCAGCGACGTGCGTGGGAAGCAGGCGACGCCAGTGTTGCTGACGCCGGTGGCGCGGCGCCGTTTCGACGATGCGGGAAGGCTGCTGGACAGCCACGGCGAGTATCCGGACCTGGTGCGCGCCCTGGCGGCGCGCGGACAGGTCGCATTGATCGATATGCAAAAGCGCAGCGAAGCGGTGGTGCAGGAAGCGGGCGTGGAGGCTTCCAGGTCGCTGTTCCTGTGGGTGGCGCCGGGCCACGCGAACTACCCCAACGGCGTGGAGGACAACACGCATTTCTCGCCGAAGGGGGCGGCTTGCATCGCGTCGGAGTTCGCGATGGCGCTGCGTGGTTCGGGGTTGCCGTTGGCGCGGCGGTTGAAGGCGGATGTTGAGGCTGTGGATTGTCGTTAGCGCTCATGCAACAAAAAGCAGAAGCGCCCTTCAACCGCCCTTCGGGCACCTTCTCCCGCGCGCGGAGAAGGGAATCTCATAGCTCCACTGCGCTTGCGATGAGCCGGTTGCGGTGAAGGCGGCCGGCGCCCCCACTCCTCACTTCAACGGCGCACGCCGCGGCAGCGGCTTGCGAGGCTCCATCGTGTCCATGTCCCAGTCGGCGGGCACGAACGCCTGGCGCGTGGCTTCCTGCTTCGGATAACCGCCCACCTGCTCCTGGCTGTCGATGATGCGACCGCGCCCTTCGATGGTGTCGGCCAGGATGCGGCGGTCGACGTCGTCGCGGTCCCACGGGCGCGCGCCGGCGTTGGCGACGACGGCGTCCTGCACCTTGTCCGATGGCAGCAGCGTCACACCAAACGGCAACGCAGGCGCCTTGCGCATCGCATCGACGTGGATCGGCGTGGTCGTATAGCGGCCTTGCTGCGGCAGCGGCCGGCCGATGCGATCCAGCGCGATGTTGTCGTCCAGGTACACGTCGAGGTCGCCGGAGCCGCCGACGGTGAAGAACGCGAGTTCCTCGGTCGAGATGCCGGCGCGCATGACATTGCCGCGCACCGCCATCGCGCCACGCGAATACGGATGGCCCAGCCATTCCTCGGCGATCAGGTTGTAGTGCACGGCGCGCTGGCCCGGGTCATAGATCAGGTTGTTGATCACCTGCCCGCGCGCGCCGCCCTTGAACAACGGGTTGCGCTCGTAGTTGTGCGCGTAGAGGTTGCCGATGATCAGCACGTCGTTGACGTGGTCGTGGATCAGCGAGCCCTTGGAATGCTCCCCCTTGGGATGCGTGGCGTTGGCCAGGCCCTCGGCGATGATGTTGTTGCTGTAGGTGATGCGGCGCGAGGCCGCCTCCATCCACTGCTGCTCGCCCTCGCCAAGAAAGCGCGTGCTCGAGGCCGACAGGTTCTCGTCGGTGGCCCAGGTCAGCGAGCAGTGGTCGACGATCACGTCCTGCGCACCGCGCACGGTGGTGATCGCGTCGATGTCGCCGGACCACTTGGGCTTGTTGCCGTCGCCCGGGCGCATGCGTATGTGGCGCACGACCACATCGTGGGTGGCGATGGTCAGCCCGCCCTTGATGAAGGTGATGCCCGGTTGCGGCGCGGTCTGGCCGGCAATGGTCAGGAACGGCTCCGCGATGCGCAGCTCCTTCATGTCCAGGTCGACGACGCCGCCGACCTCGAACACGACGATGCGGGGCCCCGGGGTGGCGATGGCCTCGGCGAAGGAGCCCGGCCCACTCGCCGCCAGCGTGGTGACGCGCAATACCTTGCCCCCGCGACCGCCCGGCGTTTGCGCGGCCCAGCCCTGGGCACCCGGGAAGGCCAGCGCCGGTGTCCCCTGGGACACGGCGGCCGCCGGGGCCGTTTCAAACGCCAGGGCCGCCCCCCCGGTCAGGAAAGCCAGCAGGCCGGCTCCAATCCATGAAAAACCGCGCACACGCTTCGACTCCGCCATGCCTACCCCTCCCCGGACCACCTCCGAGTCTAGACCCGATTGTCAATGACACCGGTTTCCTATACAACTCCTTCGACGAGATACCGCCAGGGGATGACACACGGCATGAATGAGATCGCGCCCGAAGTGGGCAGCCACGACAGCGCCGCCATTGCCCGGCGGCTGGTTGCTGCCAGGCGCCAGGCCCGGGCGCTTCCGGAGTATCCCGGCACACTGCCGCGGACACTCGACGAGGGCTATGCCTGCCAGGACGCCGCCATCGCGCTGTGGGGACAGCCGATCGTGGGCTGGAAGGTCGGGCGCCTGTCGGCGGACTGGGAGGCGAAGCTGGGCGAGGAGCGGCTGGTCGGCCCGGTCTTCGCCGGCTCCGTGCAGGCACCCCGCTCCGGTGAGACCGCGCGCTTCGCGGTGATTCCCGGCGGGTTCGCCGCGGTCGAGGCCGAGTTCGTGTTCCGCATGGCCGCCGATGCGCCGGCGGACAAGACCGACTACAGCCACGAGGAAGCCGCCGCGCTCGTCGATGCCCTGCTGGTCGGCGTCGAACTCGCCGGCAGCCCGCTGCCGCTGATCAACGTGCTGGGTCCGGCGATCGTGGTCTCGGACTTCGGCAACAACGCCGGGCTGATCCTCGGGCCTGAGATTGCCGGCTGGCGCTCGCGGGACGAGGCCGCGATGCGCTGCGCGACCTTCATCGAAGGCACGTCGGTCGGCCTGGGCAGCGCGGCGTCCATCAGCGGCGGGCTGCTCGGGGCACTGGCCTTCGCGCTGTCGCGCTGCGCCCGTCGCGGCTACCCGCTGAAGGCGGGCATGCTGGTCACCACGGGCGCCGCCACCGGCATCCATGACATCGTCGCCGGGCAAAGTTCGCGCATCAGCTTCGGCGAACTGGGCGAACTGCATTGCGACGCCGTGCCGGCCGTCCCGTTGTCCGCATCCGAGGATCCGCACGCATGACCACGCGCCGCACCTTCCTGACCGGACTGGCCGCCGCCTGCGCTGCGAGCGCGCTGCCGGCGGGCGTCCTGCGCGCGACGGGCTCGACCGGCGCACGCGTGCTCACCGTCACCGACGTGCACGTCAGCGACTACCCGACGGTGCAGGCGGTGCGCTGGATCGGCGAGCAGATGGAGCGCGAGACCGGGGGCCGCGTGCGCATGCGGCTGTATCACTCCGGCCAGCTCGGCCGCGAATCGGAGGCCATCGACATGGCCCGGTTCGGTGCGATCGACATGACCCGCGTCTATTCCGGCGCGCTCAACAACGCTTTCCCGCTGACGCAGGTGCTGTCGCTGCCGTACGTGTTCGATTCGGTCGCGCACCTGCGCCGCGCGCTCGATGGCGAGGTCGGCGCGACCGTGTTGCGTGGCTTCGCCAAGCGCGACCTGGTCGGCCTGGCGATCTACGACAGCGGCGCGCGCTGCTTCTACAACGTTCGCCACCCGATCGTCACGCCCGCCGACCTGCACGGCCTGAAGTTCCGCGTGCCGGCCTCGGACATCTTCATGCAGATGATCCGCCTGTTCGGCGGCAACCCGACGCCACTGGCGTACGGCGAGGTGTTCTCCGCGCTGCAGAC
Organism: Lysobacter niastensis; assembly: GCF_031457115.1. Lineage (GTDB taxonomy): Bacteria > Pseudomonadota > Gammaproteobacteria > Xanthomonadales > Xanthomonadaceae > Lysobacter_J > Lysobacter_J niastensis_A. Next base: position 377,992 of record NZ_JAVDVY010000001.1, on the reverse strand, counting down.
CCACCTGATCGACGGCGCCGAGAACAACCTGCGCAGCTTCCACTCCAGCCGCCAGTTCGAGGCCGCGCACTACTGGTCGCAGACCGAGCATTCGTACGCGCCCGACGTGCTGCTGATCTCGCGGCGCAGCTTCGATTCGCTGCAGCCGGGCGACCGCGCCCTGCTGCTCGACATCGCCAGGCGCTCGGTCGCGGTGATGCGCCAGGCGTGGGACGAATCGGAAGCGGCATCCAAGGCCGCACTGGTCCAGGCCGGCGTGCGCATGAACGACTGCGACCTCGACGCGTTCCGCGCGGCCGTGGCGCCGCTGCTCGCGCAATACCGCCGCGATCCGGCGATCGAAGCGCTTTACCGCAACGTCCGATCCCTGGCCTGAGGCATCACGATGGCAGACGCACATACCGCAATGACGCCCGGGCTGGACGAAGCGGCCGCCAACGCCGACGCATACGACCGACCGCGTGGCTGGCTGGACCGGCTGGCGAGTTTCTCCACGGCGATCGCCGGCTTCGCATTGCTCGGCATGGTGGCCGTGCAGGCGCTGCAGGTGTTCGCGCGCTACGTCCTCAACGACTCGCCCGGCTGGACGGAACCGGTCGCGTTGCTGCTGCTGAACACCGCGATGAGTTTCGGCGCGGCGGCCGGCGTGCAACGCGGCTCGCACTTCGGCTTTTTCATCCTGGTGCATTCGGCCGGCCCGCGGCTGCGCCGCGTGCTGACCGCGATCTCCAGCCTGGTGATCGGCTCGATCGGCGCGGTGCTGGCGCTGTGGGGCGGCGAGCTGCTGCTCGACGGGATCGACATCCCGATGGCTGGCGCCCCGCTGCCGCAAAGCGCGGTCTACGCGCCGATGTCGATCGCCGGCGCCCTGATCTGCCTGTTCGCCCTGCAGCGCCTGGCCGCTGCGTTCATCGCGCCGATCGCGCAGCCCCGGAGTGAATGATGGAAGTCGCGGTTCTGTTCGGCGTATTCGCCCTGCTGCTCATCATCGGCGTTCCGGTCGCTTTCTCGCTGGCCTCTGCTGCGCTTGCCACGCTGATCTACATCGGCCTGCCGCCCATCGTGATGGTGCAGCAGACCGCCGCCGGCGCCGGTAGCGCGTCGCTGATTGCGATCCCGCTCTTCATCTTCGCCGGCGAGATCATGCTGCGCGGCGGCATCTCGGAGCGGCTCATCGGCCTGGCCTCGGCGCTGGTCGGCCATCTGCGTGGCGGCCTGGGCCAGGTCAGCGTGCTGTCGTCGCTGTTCTTCGGTGGCGTGTCCGGGTCGGCCATCGCCGACGTCTCGGCCATCGGCAGCGCGATGATTCCGCAGATGGTGCGGCGCGGCTTCGACCGCGACTTCGCGGTCAACGTCACCATGACCGCGGCGATGGTCGCACTGCTGGTGCCTCCGTCGCACAACCTGATCCTGTACTCGGCCTCGGCCGGCGGCAGCATTTCGATCGCCGACCTGTTCGCGGCCGGCATCCTGCCGGCGCTGCTGATGACCGCCACGCTGATGCTCACCTGCTGGGTGATCGCGCGGCGTCGCGGCTACGCCATCGAGGCGTTCCCGGGCTTCGGCGTGGTGCTGCGCCGTCTGGTCGCGGCGCTGCCTGGCCTGTTGCTGGTGGCGCTGATCTTCGTCGGCATCCGCGCCGGCATCTTCACCGCGGTGGAGAGCGCCGCGATCGCGGTGGTGTACGCGCTACTGGTCACCACGCTGGTGTACCGCAATCTGGGCTGGCGCGACTTCCTCGAGACCGTCACCGGCGCCGCGCGCACCACCGGCATGATCCTGTTCGTGATCGCCTCGGCGGCGTCGTTCGGCTGGCTGCTGGCCTACCTGCAGGTGCCCACGGCGGCGGTGGACGCACTGACCTCGCTGACCACCGACAAGACCCTGCTGCTGTTGCTGATGATTCTGATCCTGCTGGTGCTGGGCACCTTCATGGACCTGGCGCCGATGATCATCATCTGCACGCCGATCTTCCTGCCGCTGGCCAAGGCGATCGGCGTGGACCCAGTCCACTTCGGCGTGATCCTGATCCTCAAGGGCGGCATCAGCCTGATCTCGCCGCCGCTCGGCTCGGTGCTGTTCGTCGGCACCGCGATCGGCAAGATCAGCATCGGCGAGACGCTTCGCACGATCTGGCCGTTCTGGCTGGCCGCGTTCGCGGTGCTGCTGGTGGTGACCTTCGTCCCGCAACTGTCGCTGTGGCTGCCGGCGATGCTGAAGTCGTGACGCTGCGGACGCGGGCGGGCAAGGCGGTCCACCGCTGATCACGCGAATGACGCGAGGCCATGCGACCGACGCGGTGGCACAAGCGGGCCGTGACGAGATGAGGAGACGATGACGCCGCGAAGGGCCCTGGGCCTGCTGGCGCTCGCCGCGCTGCTGCCGGGCGCTCGCTCGGCTGTCGCTGCGGCCGGGCTCTACACCGCCGGCAGCGGAACGGTGCGTTTGCTCGATTACCGGTACCGGGCGTTGCCGTGAAGCCCGGCTAGAATGTCGTAACCACTCCGTGATCCCGCCATGACCAAAACCGCACCGCGTCGATCCCGCGCCCGCCCGGTCCAGGATCCGTCGCAGGACACCGCGCTGCCGGCCGGCAAGGCCACGATCAACGACATCGCCCGGCTCACCGGCGTGTCGAAGAAGACCGTGTCGCGCGTGATCAACGACTCGCCGCTGGTGCATCCGGAAACGCGCGAGAAGATCCTCGCGTTGATGAAGCAGCTGGGCTACACGCCCGACCCGCAGGCGCGCGGGCTGGCGTTCCGGCGCTCGTTCCTGATCGGGATGATCTACGACAACCCGACCGCGCAGTACATCGTCAACATGCAGTACGGCGCGCTCGACGCCCTGCGCGACTCCGGCTACGAGCTGGTCGTGCATCCCTGCGACAGCACGCAGGAGGATTACATCGACAGCGTGCGCCGCTTCGCGCTGCAGCAGAAGCTGCACGGCGTGATCCTGATCCCGCGCGTATCCGAGGACGAGCAACTGGCCGCGGCGCTGCGCGAGATCGGCGTTCGCTACGTGCGCATCGCCTCCATTCCGCTCGACGCGGGCCCGCAGATGGTTGTCACCCAGGACCGCCAGGCCGGCACCGAGGCCGCCAACTACCTCGAATCGCTCGGCCACCGCACGCTGGGCCTGATCACCGGTCCACGCCGCTACCGCTCCACCATCGAACGCGGCGGCGGATTCGTGGAGGGACTGAACGAGCGCGGCGTCGAACTGCCGGCCGACTACACCTACGAAGGCGGTTACACCTTCGAGTCGGGCGTGGCCGGCGCCGAATACCTGCTGGCCAAGTCGCCGCGTCCGACCGCGATCTTCGCCTGCAACGACGAGATGGCCGCCGGCGTGTACAAGGCGGCGATGCGGCGCGGCCTGTCGATTCCCGGCGACCTGTCCGTGGTCGGCTACGACGACAGTCCGCTGGCTTCGCAGTTGTGGCCGGCGCTGACCACCATCCACCTGCCTATCCGCGACCTGGGCCGCCAGGCGGCGCAGATGCTGCTGTCCGACGAACCAGCGCCGGACGAGGCCGCCACGAGCGCGCCGCGCCTGGTCACGCCGCAACTGGTGGTGCGCGATTCGAGCCAGCGGCCGAAGGGCTGACCCGCCGCCCTACGTGATCGGCGGCGCGTGCAGCCGGCCGAGCTTGTCGGGGTTGCGCATGATGAAGATGTCGCGGACGCGGCCGGCATCGTCGTAGTCGAACGTCACCGACGCCGCCGATTCGCCGCCGTCGTCCTCCAGCGACAGACCGCGGCTGCCGTTGATCTCCATGAAGACCCAGCGGTAATCGCTCCAGTAGCGCTGCATCACCGCCAGGAAATCCAGCACGCGTTGCTTGCCGTGCAGGACTTCGCGCACGGCGGTGACCTTGCCGCCGCCATCGGCACGCAGCGCGATGTCCTCGGCCAGCAGGCCGGCCAGGCCGCTGGTGTCGCCGCTGAGCACCGCAGACTCGAACGCCGCCAGCAATTGCTCCTGCTGCGGGCGCGGCGTGACATGACGAACGTGCGTTTTCTCGATGTTCTCGCGGGCACGCGATACCAGCTTGCGGCAGGCGGTTTCCTGCATGTCCAGGATCGAGGCGATTTCCGGATACGGCCGGTCGAAGATCTCGTGCAGCAGGTAGGCCGCGCGCTCCTTCGGAGTCAGGCGTTCGAGCATCAGCAGGAACGCCGTTCCCAACGACGACGCCAGCAACGCGTGTTCGGCCTGCATGTCGTCCACCGCGGTGTGGATGGGTTCGGGAAGCCACGAGCCGACGTAGTCGACGCGGCTGCGGTGCGCCGAGCGCAGCACGTCGATGCAGCGACGCGTGCAGGCCGTGGTCAGCCAGGACGCCGCGTTGTCGATCGTGGCGTGGTCGGCCTCGCTCCATTTCAGGAAAGTGTCCTGCACCGCATCCTCGGCATCGGCGCGCGAGCCGAGGATGCGGTAGGCCAGGCCCATCAGCAGCGACCGGTTGGCTTCGAAGGCGGCAATGGCGTCGGCAATGGGCGGCATGTCGGTGTCGTGCGTCCTCAGTGATTGGAAACCTGGATGCGGTTCCACAGATTGATCATCGCCACTTCCGCGGTCAGCGCGCCGATCTGCTCCTCGCTGAAATGCTCGCGCAGCGACGCCCGCAGCACAGCGTAATCGGTGCGCTGGTCGAGCACCGTCAAGGCCTCGGTCCAGGCCAGTGCCGCCTTCTCGCTGGCGCTGAAGTCCTCGACGTGGCGCCAGACGACCAGCCGTTCCAGCCGCTCGTTGCTCTCGCCGTGCTCGCGCGCCTCGCGCACGTGCATGCGGATGCAGAAGGCGCAGGCGTTGATCTGCGAGGCGCGCAGATGCACGAGGTGGCGCAGTCCTGCTTCGAGCCCATGGCCGTTGATCACGGGGTGGACTGCGGCAAGGGTCTGGTAGACGTCGCCAATGACGGTCTCATGGCGGACCGGACGGCCGGCGGCAGGGGCGGCGGCGGGATGCGTGGATACGGTGGTGCTCATGGGGGTCATTCCTGGGGGACGGGAAATCCGTCGTTCACTGGTATGACGATCCGGCACGCCCGGTTGTGACGCGTCCCCGGCCCGCCTGTCGCGGAAGCCCGTCCGGCAAGGCTTTCCGGGGCGAGCCAGGCTTATTGACACCGGTTACCTAAACCTCGCTATCATGGTCCCATCCCGCCGCGCTCCCAGCCGGCCGCGCCATGCATTCCGGAGGCCCCGATGTTCCGCAAGACCTACCACGCCACCCATCCCGACATGATGGCCGGCGCCAGCAACGACCAGCTGCGCGAGCGCTACCTGATCTCGAATCTGTTCACCCCCGGCCAGGTCACGCTGAACTATTCGCACAACGAGCGCTTCGTGATCGGCGGCGCCGCCCCGACCACGGCGCCGGTGTCGCTGCCGGCCCAGACCGAACCGGCCTCGGCCGCCGGCAAGCCGTTCCTGGAGCGCCGTGAGCTGGGCATCGTCAACGTCGGCGCCGGCACCGGCACGGTGACCGTCGACGGCACCGCCTACACGCTGCAGCCCAAGGACGGCCTGTACGTGCCGATGGGCAGCGCGCAGGTCGAGTTCGCTTCCGGCGACGCGGCCAACCCGGCCAAGTTCTATCTCGCCTCGACGCCGGCGCATGCCCGCTTCGAGGTCAAGCACATCTCGATCTCGCAGGCGGTTCCGCTGGAGCGCGGCGCGCTGGAAACCTCCAACGAGCGCACGATCTACCAGTACATCGTCCCGGCCACGTGCAAGTCCTGCCAACTGCTGCTGGGCCTGACCATCCTCAAGCCGGGCAGCGTGTGGAACACGATGCCGCCGCACCTGCACGACCGCCGCTCGGAGGTCTACTTCTACTTCGACCTCGCCGACCAGCGCGTCATGCACTTCATGGGCGATCCGGCCGACATGCGCCACCTGGTCATCGCCAACGACGAGGCCGTGGTGTCGCCGCCGTGGTCGATCCACATGGGCTCGGGTACCAAGAACTACTGCTTCATCTGGGCCATGGGCGGCGAGAACCTCGACTACACCGACATGAACCAGCTCGATATCTGCCAGTTGAAGTAACACCGCGCCGCCATCCTCGCGAAGGCGGGGATGACGGAATCCACGTCCGTCGGATGGCCGCTGCGCGGACGTCCGGCGACCGTCCTTGGATTCCCGCCTGCGCGGGAATGACGAGCAACGCACGCATAGCAAAGGGGAATTGTTGATGGCCAATCCGTTCAGTCTCGAAGGCAAGGTCGCGCTGGTCACCGGCGCCAACACCGGCCTGGGCCAGGGCGTCGCGATTGCGCTCGCCGAGGCCGGCGCCGACATCGCCGCCGCCGGCATCGCCCCGCCGACCGAGACGCAGGAGCGCGTGCGTGCGCTCGGCCGCCGCTTCGTCGCCATCGAGGCGAACCTGTCGAGCCTGGAGCCTATCGACCGCGTCGTGCGCGAAACGCTCGACGGCCTCGGCGGCCTCGACATCCTGGTCAACAACGCTGGCCTGATCCGTCGCGCCGACGCGGTGGATTTCAGCGAGAAGGACTGGGACGACGTCATGAACGTCAACATCAAGGGCGCGTTCTTCATGGCCCAGGCCGCCGGCCGCCACATGATCGCCAAGGGCTCGGGCAAGATCATCAACATCGCCTCGATGCTGTCGTTCCAGGGCGGCATCCGCGTGCCCTCGTACACCGCCAGCAAGAGCGGCATCGCCGGCATCACCCGCCTGCTCGCCAACGAGTGGGCGAGCAAGGGCCTGAACATCAACGCCATCGCGCCGGGCTACATGGCCACCGACAACACCGCGCAGTTGCGTGCCGACGAGCAGCGCAGCAGCGATATCCTCGGCCGCATCCCGGCCGCGCGCTGGGGCGAGCCGTCCGATCTCGGCGGCGCCGCGGTGTTCCTGGCCTCGCGCGCGTCGGACTACGTCAACGGCGCGATCATCCCGGTCGACGGCGGCTGGCTGGCGCGCTGACACCACCTCTTGCGAGGCAAACGACGATGCCCCCCTCCCCACGTCGATATCGCCTCACGGCTGCGGTCCTGCCGATTTCGATCGGGATGATCGCGGCCGCTTTTTCATTCGCCGCAACCGCCTTCGCACAGGAGGCAGTACCTGCATCGTCGCAGCACGGTTCCTACGTGGAGAACGCACGCGACATCGCCGTGCAGCAACCCGGTCCGCATGAGGGACTGGGCACCACCACTGCCTATCCGTTCTTCGAGGCGTCGCCGGACTTCGATATCGTGTTCCGCCAGCGCGCGCTGCATCCGGGCGCGACCATCGGCGAACACCGCAACGACAAGGACGAGATCTATTACGTGCTGTCGGGCCGGGGCGAACTCACGCTGGATGGGAAGGGGAGCGAAGTCGGGCCGGGAGACGCAATCCTGACCCGCGACGGCAGCACCCACGCACTCGCCCAGCGCGGCGAGCAGGACCTGGTCATCATCGTGGTCTATCGCAAGCGCGCGCAGGCCGTCGCGCCGAATAAACCCTGACGTCGGATCAGCGCTCCGGGTGGCGAAGCCACAGGTCGGCCAGCCGCTCGTCCTCGAACACCCGGGCGTCGATGCCGGCTTCCAGGGCATAGATCTCGCAGTACTCGACTTCCTGCAACCCGTTGGGCTTGGCATGGGCGATGCGCACGCGCTCCAGGCCCTGACCTTCCATCGCCTCCACCAGCGCGCGCCATTGCTCCGCCGACAGCGCCGGGCCGGTCATGCGATCGACCAGCAGCACGCCGCGCGCGTCGTGACGGCGCACGTGATCGACGATGAGTTGCCAGGAGGCGATGGTGTTCTCCAGCGTGCCCTCGCCGCCCACTTCGGCGCGAAGCCCGGCCGGATGGGGTCGGATCGAGATCGACAGGGCATCGTGCCCCACGGGTGCACCCCGGCGATTGCCATCCGCGTGGCCGTGGCGACGCTCCGGTCCGACGTAGGTGTTCATCGATTTCCGTTATCTCCCGCAGGCCACATCGCGGTAGACGTCGGCATCGTCGCCGAACGGTCAACCGCCAGTCAGGCCCCGGAAAGCGGACCGGCGCTTCACCCGGGTGACGTCGCATCAGCCGTGTGGCGCGCATGTACGGACTGCACCGGACAAAAAACGGCCGGTGAGGACACCGGCCGTTTTCGTCACACCTGGTTGCCGCGCATCAGAAGCGGTAGTTGGCGCTCACGTACCAGAACGCACCCGGCAGGTCGTAGGTACCCGCGTCGTAACCGTTGAGCGAGCAGGTCACGCAAATCGGCGGTTCCTTGCCGAACGCGTTGTTCACACCCAGCGTCAGCTTCAGGCCTTCGGTGAACGCTTCCTTCCAGTTGACCTGGAAGTCGTTGTACGTGACCGAACCCAGGGTGTTCATCTGCTGCGGATTGAGACAGCCCGGAACCTCGGCGATGGTGGCGTTGGTGCAGTCCTCCTCGACCGAGCTGATGTAGCGGATGTTCCAGTTCGCGTCCCAGTTGCCCTTGCCCCAACCCAGCTGCACGTTGGTCTGCCATTCCGGGATGGCGCTGTCGTTGACCTCGATGCCGACCGCACGCTGGGCGACGTTGCCATCCTGGTCGACCGCCTCGTAGTCGTTGACCCAGGTCGACTGCAGCGACCCGGTCAGGTGGCCGAAGCCCCATTCCGGACTCAGCCAGTTGACCTTGAAGTCGGCGCCATCGGTTTCGATCGTGCCGAGGTTGGCCAGGCGGTTCTGCGGCGGGAACAGGTTGCCGGTGAAGTTGCGGGCGAAGGGCGCGCAAGCCGGGCCGGTGCCGCCCTGCTCCTCGTAGCACTTGTCGAGCAGCGACTGGATGTCGGCCGCCTGGATCGCGCCGTCCACCTTGTAGTTGTAGTAGCTGACCTCGAAATCGAGCTTGTTAGACCAGCTCTGGCCTTCCGCCCAGCTCGGGGCGTACACCGCACCGACGGTGTAGTTCTCCGACTCTTCGGCATCCAGATCCGGGTTACCACCGGTGAAGGTGATGATCTGTGTGTTGGCCTGCTCGAAGCCGTTCGGGACGCCGGCCCCGACGCACGCCGCTTCCAGACCTGCCGAGACGCCGTTGGACGTATCGACCACCGGTGCACCGGTCGGGCCGCAGGGGTCGGTCAGGGTCGCGCCGAACTGGGTCAGACCGTACAACTCGCCGAGGTTCGGCGCGCGGAAGCCTTCCGACCAGGTGCCGCGCAGCACCAGGTCTTCGATCGGCTGCCAGCGGAAGCCGACCTTGCCGGTGGTGGCGCTGCCGAAGGTCGAGTAATCCGAGTAACGGATCGCCGCCGACAGTTCCAGGCTCGACAGGATCGGGAAGTTGAACTCGGAATAGACCTCGTCCACGTCATAGCTGGCCTTGACCGGGAACGCCTGCGAGTCCTGCGACTCGCCGGTCTGGCGCAGCGGATCGGGGTTGAACTCGCCGCGATAGCGACGATGTTCCACGCCCGCCGCGAAGCCGGCGGTGCGATCGCCGATGTTGAACATGTCGCCGGTGACGTTGGCCTGGTACAGGTCCAGCACCTGTTCGCTGGAGTCGATCTGGCGCGTACGGATCCAGTTGATCTGATCCTGCGTCATCGGACGGGTCTGGCCGCCGAACAGGTCGAGCGGGACGCAACCCTGCACCTGCGCACACACGGCCGGGTCGCCCAACGCGGTCTTGATCTTGGCGACGTTGTAGCCGTTGAGGAAGGTCTGCTCGGCCTTGTTCTCGCCGTGCGCGTAGTTGGCATCCCAGCCGAAGTTACGGCTGCCGATGTCGAACACGCCGTCCAGGCCGATGTTGAAGTAGGACGTATCCACGTCCTGGGTGAAGATGCGCGGGCCGACTTCCAGCGGACGGCGACCGATGAAGCTGAAGTTGTCGCCAGCGGTTAGCGCGATGCCGAACGGGTTGTACGGATTGTTGGCCGCCACCGAGATGGTGTCGGCGATGCCGCCGGTGCCTGCATCGGGACCGACGAAGATCGGCTCAGGCGCGGCCTGGTTGGTCGAGGTGCGGTTGTTGTACAGGCCCTTGACGTGCAGGCGCGTGTTGTCGGTGATGTCGTAATACAGATTGGTGAAGATCGACTTGCGCTTCTGCGGCGTCAGCAGCAGGTTGAACGGTGCGAAGTTGAAGCGGTCCGCTGCGGCGAAGCGGTGATAGGTGCCGCCATTGGGGTTGTTGGGATCCCACACCGGTGTTGCGGTGCCGTCGTTGAGCGTCACGCTGTAGAACGAGGCATCGTTGGTGGCGTCGCCGCAGAAACCCGGGGAGCCGACCGGCTGGCGCGGATCGCAGAACACGAAGCGGCCCTGCGGGACACCGGAGCTGCCAGCGCCCGGACCTGCGCCCGGTTCCGGCACGGCCGACTGGTCCCACGAAGCGGAGCTGATGTCTTCCTGCTCGAAGTAACTGGCGGTGAAGACACCCGACCAGCGCTCACCGCTGCCGCCCAGGGTCAGGCTGATGTCGGTGGTTTCGCCACCGTCATCGTATTGGCCGTAGTAGGCATTGGCTTCGGCGCCGTCGAAGGTGCGGCGGGTGATGATGTTGATCACGCCGGCGATGGCATCGGAGCCGTAGATCGCCGAGGCGCCGTCTTCCAGCACTTCGACGCGCTCCACGATCGCCATCGGGATGGTGTTGAGGTCGGCACTGCCGCTGACGCCGGAGGCGGAGGATTCGTTGACCCAACGCACGCCGTCGACCAGGACCAGGGTGCGCTGCGAACCGAGGTTGCGCAGGTCGACCTGGGCCGAACCGGCGCCGATGCCGCCGCCGTCCGGCGGATAGCCGAAGTTGCCCGACGAGTTGAACTTGGCGTTGAGCGCCTTGCCGGAGGAGGTGAGCTGCTGCAGCAGTTCGCCCACGGTCTGCAGGCCGGTCTGCTCGATCTTGGTGCGGTCCAGCACGAACACCGGCTGTGCCGTGACGGCATTGGTCTGCTTGATGCGGGTACCGGTGACGGTCACCGTGTCGAGCGTGGTAGCCGACGGCTGCGTCGGCGGCGGCGTGGTCTCCTGCGCGGCCGCGAGGCCCGGCAGACTGATCAGCAACGACAACTGGATGGCTTTCGCCAGGGACTGACGACGGAACGCTTTCATCTCTCTCTCCCTCGAAAAATGGCAATAAAGCAAGGCGGCCGCGCACCCCTGTCCGCACGACGTGGCATAAGTTGTAAACAATTCGTTACTAAGCCACAAGTCGGCAAAGGACACGGTCACTTTCGGCACAGCGGCAGCCGGCGCTTTCTCCTGCGCTGTGCAGACGAGGCAGCAGAAACGTCGGAAGCAGTCCAGACCGGCCAGTCGGGCATTGCAGCGAGCTCAGCCCCCCAGCAGCAGGCTCACCCCCACCACCACCAGGAAACCGGCGAATACCCGCTTGAGGGTGTCGCCGTGGAGCCGGTGGGCCAGCCTGGTGCCATAGGGCGCGGCCAGCACCGAGGCCACCGCGACCCCGGCCGCCGCCGGCAAGTAGACGTAGCCAATGGCGTGCTCGGGCAGTGCGCCGGCCGGGGCGTGCAGGGCATACCCGACCGCGCTGGCCAGGCCGATGGCGACGCCGCAGGCCGAGGAAGTGCCCACCGCCCGTACCGGGGCGATACCCCGCCAGACCAGCAGCGGCACGGTCATGCTGCCGCCGCCGATGCCGACCACCGCCGACACCGCCCCGATCACCACGCCCGCCAGGCTCATCGGGGCGCCACGCGGCGGTGACGCGGTGTTGCCGTCGACACCTTTGCGGGTGCCGCCCAGCAGCAGTTGCAGCGCGGCGAGGAAGCAATAGCCGGCGACGATGTAGCGCAGCACGTCATCGTCCACGCGCACGGCGATGCCGCTGCCCAGACAGCCACCGAGCAGCAGACCCGGCACCATCCACGCCACCGTCGGCCACATCACGCTGCCGCGTCGCGCATGCGCGCGCGCCGAAGCCGTCGCGGTCAGCACGATGCTGGCCAGCGAACTGGCCAGCGCGGCATGCATCGCCGCTTCCTGCGGAATGCCCAGCGTAGGCAACAGCCAGACCAGCGCGGCGACCAGCACCAGTCCGCCGCCGACACCCAGCAAGCCGGCAAGCACGCCGGCGATCGCACCCAGTGCGAGAAACGCAATGACCGCTGTGAACACTCCGCACTTCTCCTTTCGTCATGACAATCGACGATCAATTCCATCGCGTGCACGCATGTGACTCACGCAACATCCATATCGTCCAACATGAACCGTCGCATTTCATGCGGCCGCAAACGTCAAACGACGCTTCACATCGCTGGGCTATAGTCCCCGCCATGCGCCTCCCCCGACGCCTGACCATCGTACTCGCCGCACTGGCGAGCGCTTTCATCCCCGTGGCCTGTGCCAAATCGAGCGCGTCCTCCGCATCGACGACGATGGCGGCGGTCGTGGCCGTCAACGATCCGCAATTGCCGCGCGTACGCGCCGCGATCGAGGCTGCCGAAGCCGGGCAGTACGACGCCAGCCAGTACGCCGACCTGGTCCGTCATCCGTTGTACGGATGGATCGAGTACGCCTACCTGCGACGCAACATCGACACGCTGTCGAACTCGCAGGCGCAGGGGTTCCTGTCGCGTTACAGCGGCCAGCCCGTGGCCGAGGCGTTCCGCGAGGTCTGGCTGCCGGCGACCGCCCGACGCGAGGACTGGACGGCCTATCTGGCGGCGTGGAATCCGCAGCCCTCCAACAAGCTGGACAAGAACACCGCATTGCGTTGCGGCGAGTTGAATGCGCGCCTGCAACAGGGCCGCGCCGACGCGCAATGGGTCGCCGATGCGCAGGCGATCTGGCGCAGCACCGGCAAGCAGCTGCCCAGCGATTGCGAGAAGCCGATGCAGGCACTGGCCGAACGCGATGGCGGCCTCACTCCCGAAATGCGCTGGGAACGCATCGACCTGGCTGCTGACGCGTGGCAACCCTCGGTGATCCGCATCGCCGCCGCCGGGCTGCCGGCGGAGGAGCAGGCGCTGGCCAACGACTACGCCGCGTTCTTCGATACCCCGCACGAGCGCGCACTGGCCTGGCCGAAAACCGAGCGCAGCCGGCGCATGGCGTCGCAGGCGCTGGCGATGCTGGGCAAACAATCGCCGGACGATGCCGAAGCGCAACTGCCCAAGTACGCCGATGCGCTCGGCTTCACCGAGCAGGACCGTGGGCGCGTGCTGTACCAGATCGCGCTGTGGACCGTGGCTTCCTACGGGCCCGCATCGGCGCGTCGCCTCAACGCCGTGCCCGCCTCTGCCTACGACGAGCGCCTGCACGAATGGCGCGTGCGCGAGGCGCTGGCGCGCTCGGACTGGCGCGCGGCGCAGGCGGCGATCCAGAAGATGGGCGACAAGCAGCGCGGCGATTCACGCTGGCAATACTTCCTGGCCCGTCTGCATGAACGCTCCGGCAGTCGCGCGAGCGCCGAGCCGCTCTACCGTGAAGCCGCGCGCAAGCCGGAATTTCACGGCTTCCTCGCCGCGGACCGGATCGGCGCACCCTATGCCTTGTGTCCGCGCGTGGTCGACGACAACGCGGCGGCAAAGACGGCCGTGGCGAGCGATGCGGCCATCGTCCGCGCGCTGGGACTGTTCCGCATCGACCGCGTCGGCTGGGCGACGCGCGAGTGGGATGAAGCGTTGTCGCGCTTCAACGACGACCAGCGCCGGGTCGCCGTCGAGGTTGCGCAGAGCTACGGCTGGTTCGACCGTGCGGTGTTCTCGCTGGGCAAGAGTCCGGACGAACTGCGCCTGTACGAGCTGCGCTTCCCGCTGCACCACGACGAGACGATCAAGCGCGAAGCGGCGAAGAACCGGCTCGACCCGGCCTGGATCGCCGCCGAAATACGCGCCGAGAGCGTGTTCTACCCACGTGCGCGTTCCGGAGCGAACGCGATGGGCCTGATGCAGGTGCTGCCGGAAACGGGCGCCGACGTGTCCCGCGACCTGGGCCTGCCCTGGGGCGGTGCCGACAGCCTGTACGACTCCGACACCAACATCGTCCTGGGCAGTGCCTACCTGCGGCAACTGCTCGACAAGTACGGCGGACAGCCTTACCAGGCCATCGCCGGCTACAACGCCGGCCCGACGGCGCTGGCGCGCTGGCAGTCGCAGCGGCCGGGGATGGACCCGGACTTCTGGATCGAGACGATCAGCTACAAGGAGACGCGCGACTACGTGGCCCGCGTGCTCGCCTTCAGCGTGATCTACGACTGGCGCCTCAACGGCGACGCGCTGGCATTGGACGACCGCATGCGCGGCCGTCTCGACGGACCGCGCAAGCGGTTCGCGTGTCCTGTGCAGGCGCCGCCACCGAGCGAGGCGGCGCGACGCAAGCCGTCGCAGCAAACGTCGCCACAGCGGGCTTCGTCACAGCCTTGAAAGGCGCGCGGGGCCTACACTTGGCCCATGGCACGTCGTCATGTGGTGGTCCTGGGCGGAACCGGCTTCGTCGGCCGGCATCTGGTTGCACGCCTGTTGCAGGGCGGCGATCGCGTCACCGTGCTCGGCCGCGGGCGTGGCGCCGACGAGCGCGCGTACAACGCCAAGCGTGCGCTGCTTCCGCGCGAGGCCAGCCTGATCGAAGGCGACGTCAGCGATACCGATTTCCTGGCCGCGGTGCTGGACGACGCCGACGCGGTGGTCAACCTGGTCGGCATCCTCAACGAGAAGGGCGATCGCGGCGAAGGTTTCGAAGCCGTGTTCGTCGGCATCACCGACGCATTGATCGCGGCCATGAAACGCATGCAAGTGCGCCGCCTGCTGCAGATGAGCGCGCTCAACGCCGGTCGCGGCGACAGCCATTACCTGCAGTCGCGCGGTCGCGCCGAGCAGCACGTGCGCTGCAGCGGGTTGGATTGGACGCTGCTGCGCCCCTCGGTGATCGCCGGGCCGGGCGATGGGCTGTTCTGCCGGTTCGACCGGCTGCTGCAATTGTCGCCGGCCTTGCCGATCGGACGCGCCGACGCGAAGTTCCAGCCGGTGTGGGTGGGCGACGTTGCCGAAGCCTATGCCCGTGCGCTAGACCAGCCCGCCAGCATCCACGAGAGCTACGACCTGGTCGGTCCGGACGTCATGACCCTGGCGCAGATCGTGCGCCTGACCGCCCGCGCGCGCGGCCGCCATCGCGTGGTGCTCTCCTTGCCCAATGCGCTGGGCAAGCTGCAGGCCGATGTCGGCGAATTCCTGCCCGGCAAGCCGATCAGCCGCGACAACTGGCGCACGCTGCAACTGGACTCGGTGAGCTTCAACGACGACCTGCGCAAGCTCGGCATTGCGCCGACATCGGTCGAATCGAAACTGGACGAGATCCTCGCCGGCTGTTGAGCGGGATTCCGGCCCTCCAACGTCGGCTTCCGGCAAAGTCTGAAACGCGCGGGTTCGATAGCGTGTGACGACCGCGTGCGGCGATGGTCGCCGACGCCTTGAAAGGAAGCAGCCAATGACCAACACATTCCTGATCGCCCTCGCCCTGTCCGGCCTGATGAGCGGCCAATCCGGCACCGCCCCCCAGGCAGCGCCCGCAGCGGCGCCCCAGTCGGCGCCAGCTGCAGCGCCTGAGGCCACCACCATCGTCGGCAGCAAGCACGCCTCGGAAACCGTGCGTACCAGCGACGCCGACGAGAAGGTCACCTGCCGCAATGAGCGCAAGGTGGGCAGCAACATGATCACGCGAGTGTGCAAGTCCGGGGCGCAGCGCAAGGCCGACGCCCAGCAGGCCCGTGATGCGATGCAGTCAGGTCGGGGCATCAATAGCCTGGAGGACTGATCGCCGGCAGCTGATCACTTCACCAGCGCCCCGCTCAGGGCGAACGGAAGTACACGCACGCGACCACAGCGCCGTTCGTCCTGAGCGTCGGGCCGCAGGCCCGAATTCGAAGGAAACGTAAGCGCGCCAGCTCCTGAAGTCGAAGGACGGACGGACCGGCGAGCGATACGGGCCCGCTTACCCTTCGACTTCGCTGCGCTACGCTCAGGGCGAACGGGAGATAGGCGCGCTGCGTCCTTTCACAGATTGCTCGTCGGCGATGGCGGTACTCCGCGCCGTCGAGACGAATGACCCACTAAGATCACGCCATCGGCACGGCCGCGCGCGCATCGAGGTGCAGTCCATGAAAACCTACCTGGTCGGCGGTGCGGTGCGCGACCGCCTGCTCGGGTTGCCGCCGGGCGACCGCGACTTCGTCGTGGTCGGTGAGACGCAGGCGTCGATGGAGGCCGCCGGCTTCAGGGCCGTCGGCCGCGACTTCCCGGTGTTTCTGCACCCGCAGACCGGCGAGGAGTACGCATTGGCGCGCACCGAACGCAAGTCGGGGCGCGGCTACCGCGGCTTCGTCGTCGATGCCGATCCGTCGGTGACGCTGGAGCAGGACCTGGGCCGGCGCGACTTCACCATCAACGCGATCGCGCAGGATGAGCACGGCGCCCTGGTAGACCCGTATCGCGGTGCCGACGACCTGAAGGCGCGTGTACTGCGTCACGTCGGACCGGCTTTTTCGGAGGACCCGCTGCGTGTGCTGCGCGCGGCGCGTTTCATGGCCCGCTTTGCGCCGCTGGGTTTCAGCTTGGCGCCGGAAACGATGGCGCTGATGCGTGAAATGACGCAATCCGGCGAACTGGCCGAGCTGACCCCCGAACGCGTCTGGCAGGAGCTGCGCCGTGCCCTGGCCAGCGCAGCGCCCGCCGCGTTCCTGCGCACGCTGCACGACGCCGGTGCGTTGGCGGTGGTGCTGCCCGAGGTCGAAGCGCTGTACGGCGTGCCGCAGCGCGCGGAGTTCCACCCGGAGATCGACACCGGCGTGCACATCGAACTGGTCTGCGACATGGCGGCCCGGATAGCACCCGGCGACGACCTGATCGGCTTCGCCGCGCTGACCCACGACCTGGGCAAGGCCCTGACCCCGCAGGACGTGTTGCCGCGCCACCTCGGCCACGAACAGGCGGGCCTGGCCCCATTGCGCGCACTTTGCGAGCGGCTCAGAGTGCCCGGCGAGCATCGTCAGCTGGCCGAAGCCGTCTGTCGCGAGCACCTCAACGTGCACCGCTTCGACGAACTGCGTGCCCAGACCGTGCACGAACTGATCGCCCGATGCGACGGCTTCCGCCGCCCCGAGCGCATCGCCCAGATCGCGCTGGCCTGCGAGGCCGACAAGCGCGGACGCACCGGCCATGCCGAAGACGACTATCCGCCCGGCCGCGCGCTGATCGCCGCACATGCCGCAGCGATGGCGGTGCGCGCCGCCGACCTGCCGCGCGATGCGCAGGGCAACGAACCGCAAGGCGCCGCCGTTGGCGAAGCGATGCGGCGCGCGCGCATCGCCGCGATCGCGCATGCCACGGGCAAGAAGCCTTAGCGCTCGCGCGCTTACGCTTCCTTCGACTTCGGGCCTGCGGCCCTACGCTCAGGACGAACGGCGATGGCATGTCTGTCGCTCACCTGTTTCCCGCTCGCCCTGAGCGTAGCGCAGCGAAGTCGAAGGGTGAGCGGGGCCATACAACTCCTCGGGCCGTCCATCCTTCGACTTCGGCGCTGACGCGCTTACGCTCAGGACGAACGGTGTCGCGATGGCCCCGGTTCCTGTGAATACCAACGACATCGTTGCGCAAAAACAACGGGCGGCCGAAGCCGCCCGTTGATGACAAGCGCGGGAAACGCGCGATCAGAACTCGTAGCTCAGCTTCACGTACCACTCGCCGCCGTTGAAGCCGAACGGCGAGGACAGCGGGTACTGCGCGCCCAGGAAGTTGAGCGTGCTGTTGGTTTCCTTGTCCGGGTAGTTGTCGAAGATGTTGTTGCCGCCGACGGTCACGTGGCCCTTGCCTTCGAACAGGTCGACCGTCACCGCCAGGTCGAACAGCCACTCCGAGCCGAAGGTGCCCTTCTCGCCGAAGGTGAAGTCCTCCCAGCTGTCGTAGTAGTTCGCGCGCGTGGTCACGTTGAAGTTCCACGGCGTGAGCCAGTCGAAGGTGATCACGCTGCGGTTGGCCGGCAACTGGTTCTCCAGGTCGGCGACGCGTTCGGCATCGATCACCGGCGTGTTCGTTCCCGGGATCACGGCGACGCTGTCGATTTCCTGCTCGTTGTAGCTGTGGCGGAAGTCGAACACGCCGGTGCCCCACGCGCCGAAATCGGTGTTGTACACCGCCACCAGGTCGACGCCCTGCACCGTGCTGTCGAAGCCGTTGACGAAGTACGACACCTGACCCAGCAACGCCGCGCCCGGCACGCCCGCATCGATCAGCGCCTGCTGCTCGGGCGAGCCCGGCTCGATGTTGATGGTCTGCAGGGCTATGCGGTCCTCAACCTCGATGTTGTAGTAGTCGAGGGTGAGGCTGAAGTTGTCGGTCGGCTGCCAGACCAGGCCGGCGGAGTAGGCGAACGATTCCTCAGCATCCAGCGGCTGCGAGCCCAGCGCGATCGCGGCGGGGTGGTTGACCGGGAACGTGCCCAGCGGCACCAGCGCACCGGACGCATCGGCCGTCGTGGTCACGTCGAGCGTATTGAGCTGGCCCGGCGTGGGCGTGCGGAAACCGGTGTTGACCGTGGCGCGGAGCGCGAGGGTCTCGGTCGCCTCGAAGCGCGACGACAGCTTCCAGTCGGCGGTGCTGTCGAACTCCGACGAATCCTCATAGCGTCCGGCCAGGCCCATGGTCAACCGCTCGACGACATCGGCTTCCAGGTCCACGTAGGCCGCAGTGGCGTACTGGTTGAAATTGCCCGCCGCTTCCGGGGGGTCGCCCTGGAAGCCGTCCGATCCGACGCCGAACAGGACGCCGGTCGGGCCGTTCTCGAACGAGGCGGGATCGCCCGGCTTGATCTTGTACTCCTCCTCACGCCATTCGGCGCCGAAGGCGACGTTGATCGGCGAGGCGAAGAAGCTGTTCTCCCACGGATAGGTGAAGTCGGCGTTGGCGCCGCGCTCGAACTGGGTCAGATCGCCCGGCTTGAAGGTGGTCGGACTGGTGATGCCCAGGCTCGGATTGATCGAGTTGATCAGGTTGTAGACCATGTTGTTCTCGCCCTGGCGCAGGCTGAAGTCCCAGCGCAGGCCGGCTCCGGTCTCGCCCTTGGCGCCGAACACGGCCTCGTAGTCCTCCACGTCCGCACCGAAGGTGGGCGTGTAGCCGCCCGGGAACTGCGGGTAGATCGGATTGAGCGCGACGAAGCCGGACGGGCTGGTCGCATTCGCGGTCACGAAGTCGTTCGGGTTCAATCCGCGAGCGCGGATGTCGTCGATGATCGACTGCGCGACCGGATCGGGCAGCCCGTCGGGTCCGGAAGCACCGGTGGCGTTGTTGACGTTGTCGACGAGCAGCGTGGTGCGAGCCGTGACACCCGGCACGCCCACCGGCGTGCGGTAGAAGAAGCTCGAGTCGTATTCGGTGTCGGCGTAGCTGCCGAAGCCGTACAGGCTGATGTTTTCGTTGATCGGGATCTCGCCGTTGAAGAACGAGCGCAGGCCCTTGCCGTTGGGATCGCCCCAGCGCTGGCCCAGGCCCTCGAACGGCACCAGGTCGGTGCCTACGAACGCGCCCACCTCGGCGGCGTCCGCGCGCGGGATGCCGCGCGAGGTGAAGTCGCTTTCGAAATACTCGGCCGTCATGTTGAAGAAGCCGTCGCCCGCCAGCGGCACGCCGAAGTTGATCGACGTGCGCCACTTGTCGCCGTCGCCCTCGTAGGTCGAGCCGTACTGGCCGTCGATGCGCACGCCTTCGGAGTAGTCGTTGAGCATGACGTTGATCACGCCGGCGATGGCGTCGGAGCCGTACTGCGCCGAGGAGCCGTCACGCAGCACTTCCACGCGCTGGATCGCGGCCGACGGGATCAGGCTGTAGTCGACCGCCTGCGAGCCCTGGTTGACGGTGCCGAACGGTTCGACCTGCAGGTTGACCAGCGCCGAGCGGTGGCGGCGCTTGCCGTTG
The DNA here is from genome assembly GCF_031457115.1 of Lysobacter niastensis. Taxonomy (GTDB): domain Bacteria; phylum Pseudomonadota; class Gammaproteobacteria; order Xanthomonadales; family Xanthomonadaceae; genus Lysobacter_J; species Lysobacter_J niastensis_A. The sequence goes on along the minus strand of NZ_JAVDVY010000001.1, from coordinate 358,102 downwards.
ATCAGCACCAGCGTCTGGTCGGGCGGCAGGTTGCGCAGGTTGGCCGGGCGCACGAACGCGGTACCGTCGGCGATCGGGAAGCGCTGGGTGTTGAACGACGGCGCGATCGTGGCCAGCTGGTCGGTGAAGTCGGCCGAGGCCTGCTTCTCCAGGTCGGCCGGGCGGAACACATCGACCGGCGACATCGTCTCAGTCGGCGAACGGCCCTGGACGCGGGTACCCGTGACGACCAGCCTGTCGAGTTCGACCGGCGTCTTGGCGGCTGCCGGCGTGGCCGGGGCGGCGGGTTGCGGTGGTGCTTGAGTAGCGTCCTGCGCGAAGGCGGGCGCTGCGAGACTGGCACTGAGCGCGGCGACGACGGCCAGCGCCAGGCGGCTCCGGGTAATCAAAGGCATGTTGGTTCCTTTCAACTCAGGGTGGGCGGACTCCCCCTGACGAGCCCGGCCCCAAGCTTTAACCAACTATTAACCTTTGCGCAATACGGTTGGAACCTTTGCCTAATTCGGCCTCATGGCAGTTTTTTGGCCTTGTGATGGCTGTCACGGGCGCTGCGCCGGGCTTCCAGCCGGAGCAGTCCGTCCGCCAGCGGGGTCGGTCCGATCAGCAGACCCGCCAGCGCGCCCAACGCGTTGGCCAGCGCGTCGGCGGAATCGGCCTGGCGCGAATCGGTCAGGGCGGCCTGGGCGAATTCCAGCCCGACGCCCAGGGCGATCAGACCTGCGGCCACCAGCGCCTGCGTGCGCACGCGCGGGAACAACATCACCGCGTAGGCCGACAGCACCGCATAGGCGAGGAAGTGCTCGACCTTGTCGAAGCCGGAGAACGGCGTCGGCGGGAGGTCCCGCGCCGGCAGCAGCGAGGTGGCGATCACCGTCGCCAGCATCAGCGCCCACAGCGCCAGCCACCGGTAAGGCCAGCGGAATTCGCGAAGCAGCCCCAGCGCGCGCGGCGTCAAAGCCGGAAACTCAGGTCGCCGGCCAGGAACGCGGCGCCGAACTCCACGTCCTTCTGGAAGCCCATCGCCTGGAAACGCTCGCCCATCTCGCTGGGCAGCGTCAGGCGTTTGACCTCCTGGGTACGGCGCAGGCGCTCGCCTTCGTCGGCGATGCGCTCGATGCGTTCGAGCACGCCGGCCAGGCCGTTGCCCAGCAGGAAGCTGGCCTGCGAACAGTAGCCAGCGAAATCGAAGCCCGCGCCGACGCCGGCTTCGGCCAACGCGGTGAAGTCCACGGACGAAGTCAGGTCCTGCAGGCCCGGCCACAGCAATGGATCGCCATGCATGCGATGGCGGTAGTACGCGCGCAGGGTGCCGTCGCTGCGTTCGGGCAGGTAGTACTCGCCACGCGCATATCCGTAATCGACGAACAGCATCGCGCCCCGGCGCATGCCGCCGGACACGGCTTGCAGCCAGTACGGGAGTTGCGGCAGCACCTCGGAGCGATAGCCGTGCTCGAAGCTTCGTCCGAGCTGGCGTTCGAGATGGCGCACGGCGTTGGACAGGAAACCATCGGCCGGCCGCAGCGCGCGCACCAGCGCATCGGCTTCGATGGCGACATGCTCCTCGTACACCTCGCCCGCGTCGATGGCGAAGCGCGGTGTCGGCAGCGCGTCGATGACCTCGTTGGCGAACAGCACGCCGTCCCAGTCGTCGTCGAACGGACCATCCAGCCATTCCACCAGTTCGAACAGCGGCGGTGTCAGGCGCTGCTCCAGGCGTTCGCGCTGGCGCTGGCGCAGCTGCGCGCTGGGTTCGAGGATGGCGTAGCGATCCGGCAGGGCATCGAGTTCCAGCAGTCGCTTGAGCGCGACTTCGGCGAACGCACCGGTGCCTCCGCCGATCTCCAGCAAGCGTGCACCCGGCCCGACCTGCTGCAACACCGGCGCAATGCTCTCGGCGACACACGCGGCGAAGACCGGGCCGAGTTCGGGAGCGGTGATGAAATCGCCGCTCTCGCCGAATTTGCTCGCGCCGGCGCTGTAGTAGCCCAGCCCCGGTGCATACAGCGCCAGTTCCATGAAGCGCGAGAACGGGATCGCCCCGTTGTGCTCGGCGATCTGGGCGCGTATCAGCGCCTGCAGTTGCCCGCTGTGGGCCAGCGCATCGGCGTCGGGCAAGGGCAGCGTCTGCGCCTCGCGCTGGCGGTCTCGGGCACGGGGATCGGGGGAAGGGGAGTCGGTGGACATGCGGCACGTGCGTGGGACACTGGCGCTCAGGATACGGCACGCCCCGGAGAGACCCGTTATGCCCGCCCCCTCCTCCCACCCGGTCGTGCTGGTCACCGGCGCCGCACGCCGCATCGGCGCGGCCATCGCGCGCGGCCTGCACGGTGCGGGCTACGACGTGGTGCTGCACCATCGGCGCTCGCACGACGACGTCCAGGCGCTGGCGGTGGAACTTGAGAAAGTGCGTCCTGGCAGCACGCTGTGCCTGCAGGCCGACCTGGCCGAATTTGATCGCCTGCCGGAACTGATCGCGCACACCATCGGCCGTTTCGGCCGGCTCGATGCGCTGGTCAACAACGCCTCCACGTTCACGACCTCACCGCTGGGCAGCACCACGCCGGCGTTGTGGGAGGAGGTGCTCGCCAGCAACGCACGCGCCCCGTTCTTCCTGGCGCAAGCCGCCATGCCGCACTTGAAGGCGAGCCACGGTGCGATCGTCAACATCACCGACATCTACGGCGAACGCCCGCTGCGCCAGCACGCTGTCTACTGCATGGCCAAGGCGGCACTGCTGATGATGACCCGCTCGCTGGCGCTGGAGCTGGGGCCGGAGGTACGCGTCAACGCGGTCTCGCCCGGGGCGATCCTGTGGCCGCAGGACAGCGGCGATACGGCGGCGCAGGAAGCGATGCTGGCGCGAACGCCGCTCGGCCGCACCGGCACACCGGAGGAAGTGGCCGAAGCGGTGCGCTGGCTGCTGCTCGATGCCCGCTACAGCACAGGGCAGGTGTTGCATCTGGATGGCGGGAGGTTGCTCAACGCGTGATGCAGCGCGCAACAGGATGTAGCAACTCGCCAGCCAATTAAACGCGCAAGCTGCCGGCCCGTCATCCCAGCGCGAGCTGGGATGACGAAAGCGTGCCGCTCGCACGGCGATCATCTGGCCTCAAACGCACTCTCCAGCCGCAGCGCCTCGAACCCCGGCGGCGTCTCATGCTCGGTGGCATAGCGATACAACGCCGCCGAATAGATGCCGCTCAACGCGGCCTGATACACGCCCAGCAGCAGAAGCACGCCGACGAACAACGCCCCCACCACCACCGCCGCCGCGATGGAGAAATGCGCGGCCACGTAGGCGAACAGCAGGCCGACCGCGATCACCACGAACGAGATCAGGCCGAACGCCATGCCCATGCCGACATTGCCGATCGCATTCTCGCCCCAGGTGCGCTTGAGCAGGCGCATGCTGCGCTTGAGCGCCTCGACCGGCGTCACCTCCTGGCTGACCAGCACCGGCACGACCAGAAACGTCGCCAGCGTCCAGGCGGTTCCCAGGCCGCCGCCGAGCAGGCGCACGAGGAAGTGGTCGTCGTCCTTCAACCGCTTGAGCACCACGCCCACCGTCGCGGCGATCGCGGCGTAACCCAGGATCGCGGGCAGGCGCGCCTTGGCTGCGCCGAAACCATCGGCCAAAGTCGGATCGCCGCCTTGCAGTCGGATCATCGCCGCGCCGACCAGGGCGCTGTTGAAGAAGATGATCACGGCGTACTGGCAGAAGTAGAACAGGAACATCCACACCACGCCGGACGCGCCAAAGCCGTGCTCGAACACGCGCCACCCGATGACCGTCGACAGGAAAGTGGCCAGCACCAGCAGCGTGGCGGCGCCGGAGATCAACGGGAACAGCATCAACTCCTTGTCCGAGCGCAATACCGCGGCGCTCGCCTTGACCAGCTCCCAACTGCGCGAGAACTTCTCGATCATCGTGCTATCCCCTTGCCGATCCCCGGTAGCCAACGCGCATCGTCGGGTCACGCCGGTGCGCTAGCAAGCGGTCAGACCGGCCGCCGACGCGACCGCCGTCCCAGTATTGGCTTGCGATGCGCCCGTCGTCCGACGAACGCGATCAGAGTTCGACCGATTCGAGCTCGGCGTCGTGGTCGGGATGCGCCTCCCACAGTTGCGCCAGCATGCGGTCCGTGCCCGGCACGACAACGTCCGGCGCGATCTCCGCCAACGGCCGCAGCACGAACGCATGCTTGAGCTCGGCACGCGGAATGCGCAGGTTGCCCGGACCTTCCAGCACGCGGTCGTCGAACAGCACGATGTCGATGTCGAGCGTGCGGTCACCGTAGCGCGGTCCGCTGCGGTCGCGCCCATGGGCGTCCTCGAGCGCGTGCAGCCAGGCGTTGAGCGCATGCGGATCGAGATCGGTGTCGATGACCGCCGCGGCATTGTGGAAATCCGGACCGTCAAAACCGACCGCGCGGGTGCGGTAGACCTTCGACATCACGACGTCGCCGAAGCGCTCGCGCAAGGCCGACGCGGCGATGCGCAGGTGGTTTATGGCGTCGATGTTGCTGCCCAGGCTGAGGTAGGCGCGACTCATGGCGTCGGAGGACCTCAGTGGATCAGGGCGCCGGCGGTGATGCCGCGGTGCGCACGATCGTTACGCCCACCGCGCGCGCGCCGCGCACCGCACCCGGCTTGCTGAGCTTGAGCCGGACGCTGCGCACGGCGAACTCATCGAGGATGATCGCGGCGACACGCTCGGCGAGCGTCTCAACCAGGCCGAAGTCCGATTGCGACACGTAGTCGACGATCCGGCGGCTGACCGCCTTGTAGTTGAGCGTGTCCTCGATCGCGTCGCTGGCAGCGGGGATGCGGTTGTCGAAGGCCATCTCGATGTCGAACACCAGCGTTTGCCGGATGCGCCGCTCCCAGTCGTAGATGCCGATCAGCGCCTCGATCTCGAGGCCTTCGATGAAGACGTGGTCCATGGGAGGCGGGAATCGACGCAGGAATAGGAGCGGGGAATCGTAAAGACTTTACGCCCCCCTTTGTTCCGGACTTCGCCTTTCCCTCTCCGGCTTGCGGGAGAAGGCCTGCCCTGAGCGGGTCCAAGGGCGGATGAGGACTTTGGCCTCGCAGCAGCCTGCCCTTACCCCAGCCCTCTCCCGCACTCGGGAGAGGGCCTCTTATCGCTCACACCGGCAACAGGCTCGCCATGTCCCACCGCGGCGTGACCTTCACCGCTGCATCCTCGCGCTGGCCGGCCTGCAACCGCAGCGCGCCAGCGAAGGCGATCATCGCGCCGTTGTCGGTGCAGAACGCCGGTCGCGGGAAGCTGACCCGGCCGCCGCGCTTGTGCGTCAACTCGTCGAGCCTGGCGCGCAGACGCTTGTTGGCACCGACACCGCCGGCCACCACCAGCGTGTCGCAGTCCGCCGCATCCAGCGCGCGCTGGCACTTGATCGCCAGCGTCTCCACCACGGCGTCCTCGAAGCCACGGGCGATATCGGCCCGGGTCTGGTCAGCCTGGTCGCTGTTCTGCCAGGCCAGCAGGACCTGGGTCTTGAGACCGCTGAAGCTGAAATCCAGGCCCGGCCTGTCCGTCATCGGCCGGGAGAACTTGTAGATGCCCGGACGCCCCTGTTCAGCCAGCGCGGCCAACTGTGGGCCGCCCGGATACGGCAGTCCCATCAGCTTGGCGGTCTTGTCGAAGGCCTCGCCGGCAGCGTCGTCCAGGGTTTCGCCGAGCAGGCGGTAGTGGCCGATGGCCTCCACATGAACCAGCTGGGTGTGACCGCCGGAGACCAGCAGCGCCACGAACGGCGGCTCGGGCCGGCCTCGAACGGGGTCATCCTCGAGCAGCGGCGCCAGCAGGTGGCCTTCCATGTGATGAACGGCGACCGCCGGGACGTCCAGGGCCCAGGCCATCGACCGCGCCACGCCCGCCCCCACCAGCAACGCCCCGACCAGCCCGGGGCCGGCCGTATAGGCCACGCCGTCGAGATCGGACGTGTCCAGGCCGGCTTCGGCCAGGGTCTGGCGGACCAGCGGCAACAGCTTGCGTACGTGGTCGCGGCTGGCCAGCTCCGGGACCACCCCGCCGTATTCGGCGTGCAGCGCGATCTGGCTGTAGAGCGCATGCGCAAGCAGGCCGGCGTCGGTGTCGTAGACGGCCACGCCGGTCTCATCGCAGCTGGTTTCGATACCAAGGACTTTCAAGGGATGTGTGTTCGCACAATGGGGGACAATAAGCGTGCCTGAAAGGGTCCCGACGCTTTATTTGCGGGGCCTGCGCCTTTCATGTGGCCCTATGTTGCACCTTCAAGCAGGCCATCGCTATAATGCGCGGCTCTTCCCCGGCCTGACCGGGCCGGTTACCGAAACGAGATTACGTATGCCCAGCGTCAAAGTCCGCGAAAACGAGCCATTTGAGTTTGCTCTGCGTCGCTTCAAGCGCACCTGCGAAAAGGCCGGTGTCCTGGCCGAGACCCGCAAGCGCGAGTTCTATGAGAAGCCGACCCAGGAACGCAAGCGCAAGGCCGCCGCAGCGGTGAAGCGCCAGGCGCGTCGCGCCTCGCGCGACGTGACCAAGCGTCAGCGCCTGTACTGATCGCGTCCGGCGGGTCCCGCGCATCGCGCGGACTCGCTACTGAACGCCATCATCAAGCCGGCCGCGCCCATGCGCTGCCGGCTTTTTGTGTTTTTCGACATCCGCAATCACTCGCGTCGACGGGCCGTTAACCGCCGCGCGACCGCCAAGCCAGGGAGCAGCCCGATGAGCCTCAAGCAGCGACTCACCGATGACATGAAGGCCGCAATGAAGGGCGGCGACAAGCACAGCCTCGGCGTCATCCGCCTGGTGAATGCCGCGATCAAGCAAAGGGAAGTCGACGAGCGCATCGAGCTGGACGACACCGCCGTGATCGCCGTGCTCGACAAGATGGTCAAGCAGCGCAAGGACTCGGTCACCCAGTACCAGGCCGCCGGTCGCGACGACCTGGCGCAGGTCGAACTGGATGAGATCGTGGTGATCGAGCGATACCTGCCGGCCAAGATGGGCGAGGCCGAGATCCTCGCCGCGATCGACGCCGCCATCGCCGAGACGGGCGCCGCCGGCCCGGCCGACATGGGCAAGCTGATGGGCTCGCTCAAGCCCAAGCTGGCCGGACAGGCCGACATGGGCCTGGTGTCGACGCTGGTCAAGCAGCGCTTGGCCGGCTGACCGCCCGGCACTCGACAAAACGCCGCCTGCGGGCGGCGTTTTTATTTACGCGCATGGCATCCTAGCTATCTGATGGCCCGCATCCCTGACGCCTTCATCGACGATCTGCTCGCACGCTCCGACCTGGTCGAGGTGATCGGCACGCGCGTGCCGCTCAAGCGCCAGGGCAAGGAGTATTCGGCGCGCTGCCCGTTCCACGACGAGCGCTCGCCCAGCTTCACGGTGTCGCCGACCAAGCAGTTCTATCACTGCTTCGGTTGTGGCGCGCACGGCACCGCGATCAGCTTCCTGATGAACTACGACCGCCTCGAATTCCTCGATGCGGTCGAGGAGTTGGCCAAGCGCGTGGGCATGGAAGTCCCGCGCGACACGCTGCAGCGCAACGCCAATCCCGACAGCGTCGACCTGTACGCCGCAATGGAAGAGGCCTCGAAGTTCTTCCGCAAACAACTGGCGCAGGATGGGCGCGCCCTGGGCTACTTCGACAGCCGCGGTGTCGACGCCGACACGCGCGAGCGCTTCGCGCTTGGCTATGCGCCCGACAGCTTCAATGCGCTGCGCGATGCGCTCGGCACCGACCCACGCCGCATGAAACTGCTCGAACGCGGCGGCATGTTTTCCAAGAACGAGCGCGGCCACGTCTACGACAAGTTCCGCGACCGGGTGATGTTCCCGATCCTCGACCGGCGCGGCCGCACGATCGCGTTCGGCGGCCGCGTCCTCGACAAGGAGGCCGGGCCGAAATACCTCAACTCGCCCGAGACCGAACTGTTCCACAAGGGCCGCGAGCTGTACGGCCTGTGGCAGGTGCGCCAGACCCACAACAAGATCCCGCGGCTGATCGTGGTCGAGGGGTACATGGACGTGATCGCGCTGTTCCAGCACGGCGTGGACACGGCCGTCGCCACGCTCGGCACCGCGACCACACCCGACCACGCCGAACTGCTGTTCCGCAACGCGCCCGACGTGTTTTTCTGCTTCGACGGCGACCGGGCCGGGCGCGGCGCGGCATGGAAGGCCGTCGAATCGGTGCTGCCGCGCATGAAGGACGGGCGCCAGGCGTTCTTCCTGTTCCTGCCAGAAGGCGAGGATCCGGATTCGCTAGTGCGCGCGGAGGGGCGCGCCGGTTTCGACGCGCGCCTGCAGCAGGCCACGCCGCTGTCGCAGTTCTTCTTCGACTCGCTGGCCGTCGATGTGAACCTTGGCACGCTCGAAGGCAAGGGCCGCCTGGCTGAACGCGCCAAACCGCTGCTGGCGCAGATTCCCGACGGCGCCTTCGGCGACCTGATGAAGCAGCGCCTGACCGAACTGACCGGCGTCGGCGCACGCGCGAACACGCCGGAAACGCCCGCCCAGCGCGCGCGTGCGGGCACGGCGGCGCCAACGGCCGCAGCGAAGCCGTCACTGGTGCGCAGTGCGATCACGGTGTTGCTGCAGCAGCCCGGTGTCGCCACCGCGCTGCCCTCATCGCTGCACTTCGCGTCGCTCGACCAGCCTGGCGTCGGCCTGCTGGTGGAACTGATCGAGCTGGTGCACCAGCGCCCGGAGATCTCGACCGGTTTGATCCTCGAACACTTCGCCGATCGCAGCGAAGCGCCGGCGCTGACCAAGCTGGCCACGGCGCGCGCGGTCGAAGCCACCTCCGCCACGCCGCTGGATTCGCGCGTGCTGGACGATGCAGGCAAGCGCCAGCAGACCTTCCTCGACGCGATCTCACGGCTGGAAGCCCAGGCGATCCAGCAGCGGATCGAGGCGCTGCAGTCGCGGCGCATGTCCGAACTGGAGGATGCGGAGAAGCATGAGCTGCGCGAACTGCTGAGCCTGCGCACGAGTCGGCGGCAGTAGCCTTGCTGTTTTCCGTTCTCCCGCAAGCGGGAGAACGCCAGCCCTGAGCTTGCCAAAGGGTGCCCGAAGAGAGTCTGCCCCGGCTTTGATCCGGGGGCGGATATGGGGCTCTTCCGGCAGGCGTCTTCAGCCCAATCCAGCTCCCGATTGCTGGACACAGTGGGGCCCGATCCCATGCCAATCGGCCCAAGGCATCGTCGCGACGCACACGCTAAGCTCGCCCCATCATTGTGGGGAGACCTCCATGCCTTTGCGTCACGCCACCCTGTGTTCCGCTCTTGCCCTGGCCGGCGTTTCCGCCGCGGTCGCCGCCCCACCTGTGGTCCGCGAGGAAGTCGGCAACCGCGTCAGCGAGAACATCCCGGCCATTCCGCCGGCGCTGGTCGAGCAGCTCAACCGCTACCAGAACACCCGCGGCGCCACGTTCGCCGGTTGGACCGAGGGCGACTGCATGCTGATCAGCACGCGCTTCGCCGAGACCGCGCAGGCGCACCGCGTCTGCCAGCCGATGGGCATGCGCGAGCAACTGACGTTCTACCCGGAACCGCTCGCTGCCATCGAGGCCCCGCCGGTCGAGTCGAAGCTGGACGGATTCGTGTTCGGCAAGGACGTCGGCGGCAACGAGTTCTGGCAATTGCACTGGTTCGACATGAAGTCGCGCGGTACGACGCTGCTCACCGACGGCAAGGCGCGCAATCAGTCGCCGCTGTTCTCGCACGACGGCAAGCGCTTCGCCTGGAGCAGCACCGCTCGCAACGGCAAGGACACCGACATCTGGATGATGGACTTCGCCGACAAGAAGCCGCGCACGCTGGTCACCGAAGGCGGCCAGTGGACCGCGATGGACTTCTCGCCCGACGGCGAGCGCATGCTGGTGATGAAGTACGTCTCGGCCGCCGAGTCCTATCCGGGCTCTGTCGATGTCGCCACCGGCAAGCTCGAGATGTTCCCGATCGATGGCGGCAAGGCCTCGTTCAACGGCTTCCGTTTCGCGCCGGACGGCCAGTCGGTGTACTTCATCTCCGATGAGCCCATCGACGGGAAAGCGCAGGAGTTCCACACCCTGCGCTACCACAACCCGGCCACGGGCAAGTTCGAGGTATTGACCGCATCCACGCCGTGGGACGTCGAAGACCTCGACATCGCCGACGACGGCAAGCACCTGGCCTACACGACCAACGAGGACGGCATCTACCAACTGCACGTGCTGTCGCTGCCTTCGCACAAGCCGGTGAAGCTGCCGGCGCTGCCGGTCGGCCTGGTGGTCAACATCGGCTTCTCACCGGACGGCAAGCGCCTGGCGGTGACGATGAATTCGGCCACCTCGCCCAGCGACATCTACGTGATCGATCTGGGCAGCGCCAAGCTAACGCGCTGGACGCAGAGCGAAGTCGGCGGGCTGGACCCGTCGAAGTTCGTCGCGCCGACGCTGGTGCACTATCCGACCTTCGACCAGGTCGACGGCGACGGTACCGGCAAAAGCAGGCGCATGATCCCGGCGTTCTACTACCGTCCGGCCAACGTGCCGACCGGGAAGAAGCTGCCGGTGGTGATCAACATCCACGGCGGTCCGGAAGGACAGTCGCTGCCGACGTTCAACCCGACCGCCCAGTTCCTCGCCAACGAACTGGGCGTGGCGATGCTGGTGCCCAACGTGCGCGGCTCCTCCGGCTACGGCAAGACCTACCTAGGCCTGGACAACGCCGACAAGCGCGAGGACTCGGTCAAGGACATCGGCGCCCTGCTCGACTGGGTCGGCCGGCAGCCAGAGCTGGATGCGCATCGCGTCGGCGTGTATGGCGGCAGCTATGGCGGCTACATGGTGCTGGCGTCGCTGATGCACTACAGCAACCGCATCAAGGCCGGTGTCGACATCGTCGGCATCTCGCACTTCGGCACCTTCCTGAAGAACACCGAGGTCTATCGCCAGGACCTGCGTCGCGCCGAGTACGGCGACGAGCGCGTGCCGGAGATGGCCCAGGTGTTCGACGCGATCTCCCCGCTAAACCATGCAGACCGCATCCGCTCCAGGCTGTTTGTGGCCCAGGGCAAGAACGACCCGCGCGTGCCGTACACCGAAGCCGAGCAGATCGTGAAAGCCGTGCGCGGCAACGGCCAGCCGGTGTGGTACCTGCTGTACAACGACGAGGGCCACGGCTTCCGCAAGAAGTCCAACGTCGATTATTTCTCGGCGGCGACGATGTTGTTCTGGCAGCAGAATCTGTTGGGCGATTCGCGCTGATCGGGCCGTATCCAGCCCCTCCCAAATGACGCACCTACTCGACAACATTTTCTGGCATGCCCTCTCCGGGCCGCAGGCGCACTTCGCCGTCGGCACCGGCATGGCGCGTCGCTATGCGCCGGGGTTCTCGCCGATCGTCGGTTTCGCCAATCCCGGGCAGCCTGATTTCGATGCCCTCGCTCCGTATTGCGAGCCTGGCGAGCGCTTCTATTGCGACGGCTGGTCCGGCCCCGTGCCGGACGGTTGGCGCATCGCGCTCGAGTCGACGATGTTCAAGATGATCTGGGACGCGCCGATGCCCGAGGTCGACGAGGCGTCGGACGCTGTGCCGCTCGGACCGGCGCACGTGGCGCAGGCGGTCGAGCTGGCGATCCTCACCAATCCCGGCCCGTTCGGGCCACGAACAATCGAGCTGGGCGAGTATTTCGGTTATTTCGACGGCCCGCGCCTGATGGCCATGGCCGGCGAGCGCTCATGCGCACCGGGGTTGCGCGAGATCAGCGGCGTGTGCACCCATCCGGACTACCAGGGCCGCGGGCTGGCGCGGCGGCTGATGACCCGGTTGATCCGCCGCGAGATGCAGCGGGGCGAGACGCCCTTCCTGCATGTCATGAGCCGCAACAGCACGGCTCGCGGCATGTACGAGCGGATGGGATTCCGCAATTACCGCGAGTCCGTGGTCCGGGTGGTCACGCTCGATCGCGGCTGACGGCCGCGATCGGCGCACCCGCGACGATCAGCGCGCCGTGGCGCGCGCGTCCTTCACCACTTCGCCGCCCTTCATCACGAAGGGCACCGATTGCAGCAGCGTCACGTCCTGCGTCGGATCGCCGGGTACGGCGATCATGTCGGCCCAGCGGCCCTGCTCGATCACGCCCACGTCCTTGCGGCCCAGCGCGTCGGCCGCGTTGGCGGTAGCTGCCTGGATGGCCTCCACCGGTTTCATTCCGTAACGCACCATCACCGCGAACTGCCTGGCGTTGTCGCCGTGCGGATAAACGCCGGCATCGGTGCCGAAGATCATCTTCGCGCCGGCGGCATGCGCTTTGCGGAAGTTCTCGCGCTGGATGTCGGCGATTTCACGGTCCTTGCGCAGGTTGTCCTCGAGCACGCCGTTCTTCTTGCCTTCGGCCTGGGTGTAATCGGTGTTGTAGATGTCCATCGACAACCAGGTGCCGTGCTGCCTGGCCATGCGGATGCCCTCGTCGTCGATCAGGCTGGCATGCTCGATCGTATCGATGCCGGCGCGGATGGCGTCCTTGATGCCGGAGGCGCCGTGCGCATGCGCGGCGACCTTGATGCTGGCCATGTGCGCCTCGTCGGCGATCGCGGTCATTTCCGCCAGCGTGAGCTGCTGCGCACCCGGCTCGTCGCCATGCGAGAACACACCGCCGGTGGCGCAGATCTTGATCACCTGCGCACCGTACTTGTGCATGGTCCGCACGCTCTTGCGCCCTTCCTCGGGGCTGTCGACGTTGTACGGACCCTTCTGGTTCATCGACGGCGGGAAGAACGTTGAATCGCAATGGCCACCCGTGGCGCCAATGGCGTAACCCGCGCCGACGATGCGCGGGCCGGTGAGCTTGCCTGCTTCGATCGCCTGGTTCAGGCCGATGTCGTTCCAGGCATCGGAGCCGACATTGCGCACGGTCGTGAAGCCGGCCTGTAGCGTGCGCTGCGCGTGCGCCACCGCCAGCACCGACCAGAAGCGGTCGTTGAATTGCAGCCCGGTGTAGCCGCCGTAGGTCGGGTCCGAATCCAGGTGCACGTGCATGTCGATCAGGCCGGGCAGCAGCGTCATGTCGCCCAGGTCGTAGTGCGGCAGGCCCTCACCGACGCTGCCGGCATCGCCGCCCTGCACCACCTTCTCGATGTGTCCGTCGCGCACGACCACGCTGACGTTCTGCAGCATCCGTCCCGTGCGCACGTCGAGCATGCGCGCGGCCGAAACGACGGCATCGTCGGCCTGTACAGCCAGCGCTGTGCCTGCCACCAGGCACAACGACAGTGCGCACAGCGCCCCCTTCAGGGCCCGACTCAAAGGGTGGGAAGCAGGCCGGGAGTGGACGGCAGAACGTTGGGCCATGATCGGGACGCGCCTGGTGAAGAGGTCGCGAGTATAGGCACGGCGCGTCGGCAGACTGCCAGTGTGAAACGCTGCCTCTGGTCGCGCCGACCGACTGCGCAAAGCTTTCGTCTGCTGCCCACCCGACGGGGCAGCCGTCTGCATGAAGCGGAAGGTTTCCAGGGCGGCGCGGCGATCGCCCGTTGCCGTTCGAGCAGCGCCTAAGCGCCAGGCTTCAACCCGCCGGTTGCAGCATGAAAGCAGGGCTTGGCTGGAACCACGGCAGCATCCAGTGGTCCAGCAGCAGGAAGGCGAACAGGGCCATCAGGTAGACGATGGAGTAGTTGAACACCTTCATCGCGTACAGCTCGTCCGGCGGGTTCATCAGCTTCCAGGCGTAGCCGAGGAACACCGCGCCCAGCACCAGCGCACCGCCGAGGTAGAACAGGCCGCTCATGCCCGCCGCCCACGGCAGCACGGTCACCGCCACCAGCAGCACGGTGTAGAACAGGATCTGCCAGCGCGTGTACTCGACGCCGTGCGTGACCGGCAGCATTGGCACCATTGCGCGGGCGTAGTCGGCGCGGCGGAAGATCGCCAGCGCCCAGAAATGCGGCGGCGTCCACACGAAGATGATCAGCACCAGCAGCAGCGCATGCGGCCAATCCCACTCGCCCTGCATGCCGGTGATCGAGGCCCAGCCCAGCAGCGGCGGCGCCGCGCCGGCGATGCCGCCGATGACGATGTTCTGCGGCGTGGCGCGCTTGAGGAACACGGTGTAGATCACCGCATAACCGATCAGCGAGGCGAAGGTCAGCACGGCGGTGATCGTGTTGACCCACAGCACCAGGACCAGCATCGACAACGCCGCCAGGATCAGCGCGAACACCAACGCCTGCACCGGCGTGATCTGGCCGGCGACGATCGGGCGCCACGAGGTTCGCGCCATCTTCGCGTCGATGCGCGAGTCCAGCAGCTGGTTGATGGCCGCCGCACTGGACGCGGCCAGCCAGATGCCGAGGAATCCGAGCACGCCCCGCCGCGTTTCCTCGGCCGTCGGCAAACCGTCCACCGCCAGGAACATGCCGACCAGCGCGGTGAACACGATCAGCGCGACCACGCGCGGCTTGGTGAGGTCGAAGTACTGGCGGAAGGTGGGATGGCTCACAGCGGTCTCCATCAATGTTCAGGCGTGCGCAGGCGCGCCAGCAACGAGACCAGGACGAACAAAAGCAGAACCGCGCCCGCGTTGTGCATCACCGCCACCGACAACGGCAAGCCCAGCTTGACGTTGGCGATGCCCAGCGCGACTTGCGCCAGCGTCAGCAGGCCGAGCAACACCGCCCAGCTGCGGATGCCCGGTGTGCGCAACAGTCGCAACGCGAACCACAACAGGTAGAAGAACACCACGACCGCCATCAACCGGTGGGCCAACTGGATGGCGATGCGCGCCTCGCCGTCGAGGATGCCGCCCTCGTAGTCGACGCCGATGCCGCGCCAGAGCACGAAGGCCTCGCGGAAATCGTGCGGCGGCCACCAGCGGCCGACGCAGGTAGGGAAGTCGTTGCCGCAGGCCAGCGCGGCATAGTTGGAACTGGTCCAGCCGCCCAGCGCGATCTGCACGCCCAGCAGTACCAGCCCGACGATCACGAACTTGCGCAGCGCCTGCGCCTCGGCCAGTCGGATCGGCAGGTCGGTTGCACGCCACGCGGTCCACAGCAGCAGCGAGAACGTCAGCAAACCGCCCAGCAGGTGCCCCATCACGACGATGGGCTTGAGCAACCAGGTCACCGTCCACATGCCCAGCAGCGCCTGGAAGATGATCACCGCCAGCGTCAGCACCGCGATGCGCGAAAGATCGAGGTTGCTCCAGCGCAACGCGGCAAACAGCAGGATCGCCTCGCCGAGAATGGCCAGCCCCGAAGCCGAAGCATGGAGGCCTTGCATGTAGAGCGGTATCGCAAGCGCGACCAGCGCGGACGCGACGATCACCTGCGCCACGCCGTAGCGGCGCCTGCGCGCGGCCACCAGCGCCAGGGTCAGCACCAGCACGCCCAGCGTGCCGGCGATCATGCGATGGAACTGCTCGCGCCAGGCCTTGTGCACCTCGACCGGGCGGATCTCCGTGGCGGCGTGGTCGACGACCTGGCTGGCAGCGGTGGGCCATGCGGCGCGGCCGTAGCAAGTAGGCCAGTCCGGGCAGCTCAGGCCCGCGTTGGACAGGCGCACGAACGCGCCGAACACGATCACGCCCAGCGCGAGCGCGACGGCCAGCCAGGCGATGCGGTGGAAGTGCCTGTATACGGCGGGCCGATGGACGGCGGGCCTGCTCATGGTGGGCTTGGACACAGCGGGGTTGGACATGCAGAGGAATCTCGCGCCTTCGTCACTTCAGCTTGAGCAGCCGGGCCAGGTCGGTGCGCAGCCCGGACGGATCGAAGCCGGGAGGGTAGCGCAGTATGACGAAGCCATAGGGGTCGATCACATAGACCGGGACGCCGCGCGGGTCTTCCACGCGCGGCAGCGATGCCCGCAACTCGTGGCTCGACTGAAGCAGATGCAACGTCGTCGGGCGCGCGGCACCGGCGGGCAGATCGCAGCTGGCCTGCGCCTGCGGGCAGATCCACAGCACGTCGACATCGTTGGCGTCCTTGCCGAACAGTTGCCAGACCGTGTTGATCTCGCGTGCAAGGTGGTCGCACTCGCTGCCGCAGCCGGCCGGCGGAGCCAGCGCGATGCGCCAGGTGCGCTTGGCGGGATTCCAGGTGTACTGGCCGCCATCGACCTGGCGAATCGTCACCTGTCGAAGGTCGCCCGGCGGCTGCAGCAGCTCGCCATGGTTCTTCATGGATGCCGGACGCCAGCCGGAAAAACGCAACAGGCCCGCCGCCAGCATGCTGCCGAAGAAGAGCACGAGCAGCACCAGCAGCAGCGTGCGGTTGCGGACGCGGTCGGGATGGTGCTCGATGTGGGGGGCGTTCATGGATGGACTCCTTGGCCGCGACGAGGCTTGCGGAAAGTCAGGACCAGCGCGGTGACCAGCACCGCCAGCGCCAGCGCGAACCATTGCAGCGCGTAGCCGCGATGCTGTTCGGGAGGCAGTGTGTTGGGCAGCAGTTCCAGGTCGCGCTCATAGCCGATCGACAGCTTCGGATCCAGGCGCAGCACCCTGGGCGCGAGCGCCGTGGACAGGCCGGTTTCGCGCACGATTGCGGCGGTATCGACCCGCGTCATCAGCCACGCCTCGCCATCGCGGCCCATCGCCGGCCCCATCACCAGGCCGGCCGACGGCGGCGGCACCAGCAGCCCGCGCAGTTCAATGCGTCCCCGCGGCTTCGGCACGTCCGGCAGGCGACGATCACCGGCCAGCGGCAGCCAGCCCAGGTCGACCAGCAGGGGCGTACCCTGCTCGGGTCGGAAGATGCGATAGGCGCGCACGCCGGCACGACCGTTGCGCTGCTGGTTGTCGAGCAGCAACGCGCCTTTGTCTTCGAACTCGCCACTGCCGATCGCCCAGTCATAGGCGCGCGCACGGGCGGGATCGGCCGCCAGCGCCAGCGGGTGCGGCGTGCGCGAGGACAGAACCTGCGCGGCGGCGTCGAGCATGGCCTGTTTTTCCACTGCCCGACGCGATTGCCACAGGCCGAGGTTGGCGAACAGCGTCATCGCCAGCGCTGCCAGCGTCCAGCCGACAATCAGGTTGCGCCGTCGGCTCACGACTTCCTCGCCCACGGCTGCGATAATCGTCCCCATGCTTGGCCATGGAGCCCCACGGAGGCCGCCATGAACGACTCGCTGAAGACCCTGCTGATCATTGCGTTCCTGATCGTCATTGTCTGGAATCTCGGCGCGGGCCTTTACTACATGCTGGTGGACAAGGGCGAGAGCAAGCGGACGGTCAATGCGCTGACCCGCCGCATCGCGCTATCCATCGCGCTGATCCTGCTGGTCATCGTGGCGATCAAGATGGGCTGGATCGTGCCGCACGGCATCGGCTCCAATCCGCACTGACTTCGGAACGGCCGGGCCACGGCTCGGCTCCCGCGAAACATCCTGCTCCCAAAGACGCGACGGGCCGGCATTGCCGGCCCGCAGCGCATCGGTGTCGCCCGCGCTTTACAGCACGTAGACGAACAGGAACAGGCCCAGCCAGACCACGTCGACGAAGTGCCAGTACCAGGCCACCGCCTCGAAGGCGAAGTGGTGATCCTTGCTGAAATGGCCCTTCAGGCAGCGGAACCAGATCACCGTCAGCATGATCGTGCCGAGGGTGACGTGCGCGCCGTGGAAGCCGGTGAGCATGAAGAACGTCGAACCGTAGATGCCCGAGCCGAGCGTGAGGTTCATCTCACGGTAGGCCTCGATGTACTCGTGCGCCTGGAAGTACAGGAACAGCGAGCCGAGCGCGACGGTCAGTCCGAGGAAGGTCAGCAGTGCCTTGCGGTTACCGGCCTTCAACGCGTGGTGCGCGATCGTGACGGTGACGCCCGATGACAGCAGGATCAGCGTGTTGAGCAGCGGCAGGCCCCAGGCCGGCATGGGGAGGTAGTTGCCGCCGATGGCACCCGGACCGTTGGTCGGCCACGTGGTGCTGTAGCCCGGCCACAGCAGGCTGTTGGTCATCACGCCATCGCCCTCGCCGCCCAGCCACGGCAACGCGTACTGGCGTGCGTAGAACAGCGCGCCGAAGAACGCGGCGAAGAACATCACCTCGGAGAAGATGAACCAGATCATCCCCATGCGGAACGAGGTGTCGACCTGCTTGTTGTAGTTGCCGCGGATCGACTCGCGCACCACGTCGCCGAACCAGCCGAACAACACGCCGATCAGCAGCGCGATGCCGAAGAAGAACACCGGCATGCCCCAGCTGACTTCGTTGAACCAGCTGGCCAGGCCGGCCATCAGGGTGAACAGCGCAATCGAGCCCAGGAATGGCCAGCGGCTGTGGTGCGGCACGTAATAGATGTTGGCGTCGGACGAGTGCGCTTGGGCCATGGCGGCGTTCCGTATAAGTGCTGCGTTTACAAGGAAAATTCTACGTCACGGCGACGACAGCGGCGAGGCGGCCGGTTTGGCCGTGCCCTGCTGCTGCGCGGTCAGCGCGTCGTTCTTGAAGAAGGTGTACGACAAGGTGATGGTCTTCACGTCTTCCGGCAGGTTCGGATCGACGATGAAGCGCACCGGCATGTCGCGCACTTCACCCGCCTTGAGGGTCTGGGCGGTGAAGCAGAAGCATTCGGTCTTGTTGAAGAACCCCGACGCGCGCGCAGGCGCGACCGAGGGCACGGCGCTGCCGACGATGGTGCGGTCGGAGGTGTTGCGGGCGTGGTAGGTCGCCTCGTACTGCTCGCCCGGCACGACCTGCATCGTGACGCGGTTGGGGCTGAACTCCCACGGCAGCTTGGAATTGACGCCGCCGTCGAACTGCACGGTGACCACGCGCTTGGCCGCCGCGGCCTTCGCGTCGCTGACGCCTTGCGCGGCGGTGCGCTCCAGGCGGATGCCGAACACCTTCTCGCAGGCGATGCGGTACAGCGGCACCAGCGCAAAGGTCAGCGCGAAGGCGCCGATCGCCACCACGATCATCTTGGTGAGGCCGGCACTGTTCCTGCGCGAGTCGGGAGCGTCGCTCATTTGGCGACGATCCCGCTGACGATGAAGATCACGTAGATGGCGACCGCGGCCACCGCCACCCACAGCGCGGTGCGACGCGCCGACTTGCGGCGCGCTGCATCGTCGGTGCGGGGATCGATGGTCGGAGTCATGCCAGTCTCGTCGACGCGATCAGTGCGTGATATCGCCGTGGGCCAGGTCGCCGTCGCGGATGACCGGCGGCGTGCTGAAGGTGTGGTGCGGCGCCGGGCTCGGCACGGTCCACTCCAGGCCCTTGGCGGTCGGCCAGGCGCGGGCTTCTGCCTTCTCGCCGACGGCCTTCGAGCGCCACAGGATGAAAGCCATCATGAACGGCGTGGCGAACATGCCGAACGCGCCGATCGAGCTGACCAGGTTCCAGTCCGCGAACACGACGTTGTAGTCCGGGATGCGGCGCGGCATGCCGGCCAGGCCCAGGAAGTGCTGCGGGAAGAACAGCAGGTTGACGAAGATCATCGTCCACCAGAAATGGAACTTGGCCATGCCCTGGCTGTACATGCGGCCGGTCCACTTCGGCCACCAGTAGTACACGGCGGCGATGATCGAGAACAGCGCGCCGGTCACCAGCACGTAGTGGAAGTGCGCTACCACGAAGTAGGTGTCGTGGTACTGGAAGTCGGCCGGGACGATGGCGAGCATCAGGCCCGAGAAACCGCCGATGGTGAACAGGATGACGAACGACAGCGCCCACAGCATCGGCGCCTCGAACGAGATCGAGCCGCGCCACATCGTGGTGACCCAGTTGAACACCTTCACGCCGGTCGGCACCGCGATCAGCATCGTCGCGAACATGAAGTAGATCTCGCCACCGAGCGGCATGCCGACGGTGAACATGTGGTGCGCCCACACGATGAACGAGAGGAAGGCGATCGAGGCGGTCGCGTACACCATCGCCTGGTAGCCGAACAGCGGCTTGCGGCTGAAGGTCGGAATGATCTCCGAGACCACGCCGAAAGCCGGCAGGATCATGATGTAGACCTCGGGGTGACCGAAGAACCAGAAGATGTGCTGGAACATCACCGGGTCGCCGCCGCCGGCCGCGTTGAAGAACGAGGTGGCGAAGAACTTGTCGGTCAGCAGCATCGTCACCGCGCCAGCCAGCACCGGCATCACGGCGATCAGCAGGAACGCGGTGATCAGCCAGGTCCAGCAGAAGATCGGCATCTTCAGCAGGTCCACGCCCGGGGCGCGCATGTTGAGGATGGTGGCGATGACGTTGATCGCGCCCATGATCGAGCTGATGCCCATCATGTGGATGGCGAAGATCGCGAAGGCGACGTTGGAACCGCCCTGCAGCGACAGCGGCGGATACAGCGTCCAGCCGCCGGCCGGCGCGCCGCCCGGCAGGAACAGCGTCACCAGCAGCATCGTGAAGGCGAACGGCAGGATCCAGAAGGACCAGTTGTTCATGCGCGGCAGCGCCATGTCCGGCGCACCGATCTGCAGCGGGATCATCCAGTTGGCCAGGCCGACGAAGGCCGGCATCACGCCGCCGAAGATCATCACCAGCGCATGCACGGTGGTCATCTGGTTGAAGAACATCGGTTCGACGAACTGCAGGCCCGGCTTCATCAGCTCCGCACGGATCACCACCGACATCGCTGCGCCGATGATGAACATCATGAAGCTGAAGATCAGGTACAGCGTGCCGATGTCCTTGTGGTTGGTCGAGAAGAACCAACGCTCGATGAAGCCCTGCTTGTGGGCGTGGTCATCGTGATGCACGTCGGGGTGCGCGGCTTCGTAATGCGTGGACATGGCGTGTCTCGTGAAGTCGTTCGGATCAGCCGGCGGTCGCGACAGCGGCCGCAGCGTCGGTGTTGGTGGCTTCGGTCGGAGCGGCCTCGGCCGGCGCAGGCTCAGCAGGCGCCGCAGCGGGCGTCGCCGGAGCAGCGGCCGGGGCGTTCTTCGCCTTCTCGGCGGCCAGCCATTGCTGGAACTCGGCCTTCGGCACGGCCTTGACCACGATCGGCATGAAGCCGTGGTCCTTGCCGCACAGCTCGGCGCACTGGCCGCGGTAGATGCCCGGCTGTTTAATTTCGGTCCAGGCCTCGTTGACGATGCCCGGGATCGCATCCTGCTTCCAGCCCAGCGCCGGCACCCACCATGCGTGGATCACGTCGTCGGCGGTGATCACGAAGCGGATCTTGGTGTCGGTCGGCAGGACCAGGACGTTGTCGACTTCAAGCAGGTAGTGCGGACGGTTGGCCGTGCGCGCGTCCACGCCGCTCTGGCGGATCTCGTCGCTCTTGCGGTCCAGGCGGCTGGTGAACGAGACGTTCTCGCCCAGGTACTCGTACTTCCACATCCATTGGAAGCCGGTGACCTTGACGGTCATCTTGGACTCGCGGGTGTCGTACATCTTGATCAGCTTGCTGGTGGCCGGGAACGCCATCAGCACCAGCAACACCACCGGCACCACGGTCCAGATCACCTCCAGCTTGGTGCTGTGGGTGAAATCCTTGTCCGGCACCGCGCCCTTGGAGTGGCGGAACTTGAACATGGCCACGGCCATGGCGCCGAACACCAGGATGCCGATGACCACGCAGATCCACAGCGCGAGCATGTGCGCCTCATAGGCATTGACGGACTGGGCGGTGACGCCCCGGCCCATGTTCAACTGCCACGGCTTCGGATCGGCCGCCTGCGCGAACGCAAGAACCGGCAACGCCATTGCGGCGATGCCTGCTGCCCACTGCTTGAAACGACCGACTTTCATCAGTTCGAGCCCCAAAAAATCACTGGATAAACGATTGGATTGCTTTGTCGCGCTCCGCGGGCTGCCTCTCCCGGCACCGGCCGCGCCGATACGCGGGGACCGTCCGGATGGAGGTGGCTGGCGAGCCCCGGCAACGGCAGGGACCCAACACGTCCGGGCAACCTTGCCGTGGGACGCTACGGATAACCGAGAAATGGTAGCGGCGGGGCCGTCCTGCGGCAACCCGCGCGATGCCGCGAGCATGCGGACGAACCTTGCAAAAACGGTCAAAAACCCGCTTGAGGGTCCATGAGGGGCGCCCGGACGACGGCACCCGCACTGAATCCGGCGAAACAGGATGTGCCCGGTCCCGCGCGGACCGCGGACCACCGAAGGCTCTAAACTATCGGGCTCCCCACGGCTGTCCTACGGGCCCGATGACCACCACCGTTTCCCCTGCCGTCGCCGCCGAACTCTCGGCGCGAACGATGCTCAGCCCCGAGCTTCCCCCGCCTCCCGGCGGCCCCCGCGCTGCAATCACCGCCGGCTGGGTCCGCGACGAGGCCGCCCACGTCCGCCACCTGCTCGAGCAGGCCCGCCTGCCCGACGCCGACCGCGTCGCCGCCCAGGCCACGGCCGCCGACCTGGTGCTGCGGGTCCGTGCCCGCGCCAAGGACCAGGGCGCGATCGAGGCCTTCATGCGCCAGTACGATCTGGGCAGCGAGGAAGGCGTGCTGCTGATGTGCGTGGCCGAGGCCCTGCTGCGCATCCCCGACGAGGAGACCGCCGACAAGCTGATCCGCGACAAGCTGGGCGACGCCGACTGGAAGAAGCACATGGGCCAGTCGGACTCACTCCTGGTCAATGCATCGACCTGGGGCCTGATGCTGACCGGCCACCTGGTCGACCTGAACGACGAGACCAAGCGCGACGTGCACGGCGCCTTCAAGCGCCTGCTCGGTCGGGTCGGCGAGCCGGTCATCCGCCTGGCCGTGCGCCAGGCGATGAAGATCATGGGCCACCAGTTCGTCATGGGCCGCACCATCGGCGAGGCGCTGGCGCGTTCTCAGAAGGGCGACAACGCCAACTACCGCTACTCGTTCGACATGCTCGGCGAGGGCGCGCTGACCACCAAGGACGCGCTGCGCTACCTGCAGGCGTACCGCGATGCCATCCACGCGATCGGCAAGAGCGGCGACTACAAGGGCAAGGAGGTCTTCGGCGTGCCGTCGATCTCGGTGAAGCTCTCGGCGCTGCATCCGCGCTACGAGCATGCCAAGCGCGAGCGTGTGTTCGCCGAACTCACCCCGCGCGTGCTGGAACTGGCGCAACTGGCCAGGTCCTACGGCATCGGCTTCACCATCGACGCCGAGGAAGCCGACCGCTTGGAACTGTCGCTCGACGTGATCGCCGCCGCCTACGCCGACAAGTCGCTCGACGGCTGGGAAGGCTACGGACTGGCCATCCAGGCCTACCAGAAGCGCGCACCGGAAGTGATCGACTTCATCGCCGACCTCGCCCGCCGCCACGGCCGCCGCATCCCGGTGCGCCTGGTGAAGGGCGCGTACTGGGACAGCGAGGTCAAGCGCGGGCAGGTCGACGGCCAGGTCGGCTATCCGGTGTTCACGCGCAAGCCCAACACCGACGTCAGCTACCTCGCCAACGCGCGCCGCATGCTCGAGGCATCGGACGCGATCTACCCGATGTTCGCCACCCACAACGCGCAGACGATCGCCACGATCCACCAGCGCGCCAAGGCGATGGGGCGAACGAAGCACTTCGAGTTCCAGAAGCTGCATGGCATGGGCGACGACCTCTACGCCGAAGTCATCCCGGCCAACCGCCTGGACGTGCCGTGCCGCGTGTACGCGCCCGTCGGCAGCCACGAAGACCTGCTGCCGTACCTGGTGCGCCGCCTGCTCGAGAACGGCGCCAACTCCAGCTTCGTCAACCGCATCACCGACGAGGACGTCGCCATCGATGACCTCATCCACGACCCGGTCGCGACCGTGTCGGCCTTCGAATCCATTCCGCATCCGCGCATTCCGCTGCCGGTCGATCTGTACCGCAGCTTCGGCATTGACAGGACCAACTCCATGGGCATCAACCTCGCAAACGACGATCAACTGCGCGCGCTCGCCGAGCAGGTCAACGCCGCCGCCCGCACCGACTGGCGCGCCGCGCCGCTAGTGCCGGGCGCGAACGTGAGCGGTTCGGGCCTCGCCGTCACCAATCCCGCCGATCGGCGCGAAGTCGTCGGCCAGTGGCACCCCGCCGATAGCGCCACGGTCGAACTCGCGCTGAAGAACGCGGTCGCCGCGCAGGACGCCTGGAACGCGACCCCGGCTGCCAGCCGCGCCACGATCCTGGAGCACGCCGCCACGCTGCTCGAGGAGCGCATGCCGCAGTACCTGGCGCTGTGCACCAAGGAGGCGGGCAAGACCCTCGCCGACGGCGTGGCCGAGGTGCGCGAGGCGGTCGACTTCCTGCGCTACTACGGCGCCCAGGCGCGCAAGCTGTTCGCGCCGGAAGCGCTGCCGGGCCCAACCGGCGAGTCCAACACGCTGCAGATGTCCGGCCGCGGCGTATTTGTCTGCATCAGCCCGTGGAACTTCCCGCTGGCGATCTTCGCCGGCCAGATCGCCGCGGCGCTCGCCGCCGGCAATGCCGTGATCGCCAAGCCCGCCGAGCAGACCAACCTGATCGGCTACTACGCCGTGAAGTTGCTGCACGAAGCGGGCATCCCGGAAGCGGTGCTGCAGTTCCTGCCGGGCGACGGCGCCACGGTCGGTGCCGCACTGACGCGCGATGCGCGGATCGCCGGCGTCGCCTTCACCGGCTCGACCGACACCGCGCGCGCCATCAACCGCGCACTGGCCGCACGCGACGCCGCCATCGGCGTGCTGATCGCCGAAACTGGCGGCCAGAACGCGCTGATCGCCGACTCCTCGTCGCTGCCGGAGCAGGTGGTGAAGGACGCGATCGCCTCGGCGTTCACCTCCGCCGGCCAGCGCTGCTCGGCCGCGCGCGTGCTGTTCGTGCAGGACGACATCGCCGACAAGGTGACCTCGATGCTGGCCGGCGCGATGGCCGAGCTGAAGGTCGGCGATCCGGGCCTGCTGTCGACCGACGTCGGCCCGGTGATCGACGAAGACGCGCTGTCGATGCTCAAGGAACACGCCGCGCGCATGGACAAGGAAGCCACCAGGATCGCCGAGGTCACCATGGACGGCGACGCCGCCCACGGCAGCTTCTTCGCACCGCGCGCTTACGCCCTCAAGTCGCTGGACCAGCTGCACAAGGAGATCTTCGGACCGGTGCTGCACGTGATCCGCTGGAAGGCCGACCAGCTCGACGCGGTGATCGACGCGATCAACGCCACCGGTTACGGCCTGACGCTGGGCATCCACTCGCGCATCGATGAGACCGTGGACAAGATCGCCACGCGCATCAAGGTCGGCAACTGCTACGTCAACCGCAACCAGATCGGTGCGGTGGTCGGGGTGCAGCCGTTCGGCGGCCAGAACCTGTCCGGCACCGGCCCCAAGGCCGGCGGCCCGCACTACCTGCCGCGCTTCACCACCGAGAAGACCGTCACCGTCAACACCACGGCAGCCGGCGGTAACGCTTCACTGCTGACGCTCGGCGATTGAGTCCGGCAGCGACGCCGGCCGGCCCGCAAAAAGCCCCGCTTCGGCGGGGCTTTTTGCTGGAAGACATCGCGCGGTGAAATCGCATCGTTCATCATCCCATCGTCATCCCGGCGAAAGCGGGGATCCATGTTGACCTTGCCCTGCTGCCGTCTTCGCCAATCATCAAAGCACAGCAACAGCAAAATGGATTCCAGCTTTCGCTGGAATGACGAGCAAAAACGACGGCGCTGCGCCACAAAAAAGCCCCGCCGAAGCGGGGCTTTTCGTTGCTGCGATGACGCGTTGGATCAGAACTTGTACTGCGCCGAAACGCCGTACAGATCGGCATGACCGTCGAACGGACCCACCAGGTGCGAACCGTTGGCAGTGATGTCCACCTTCGGGCCATCCGGCTCGATGCGGGTGTAGCCGAAGTTGACTTCCAGCGCCTCGGAGGCGTTCCACGTGCCGCCGATCGAGTACCAGGTGCGGTCATCGTCAGGCAGGCGCGGGGTGCGCGTTTCGATGTGGGTCGGGGTTTCGTCGTACGCCACGCCGGCACGCAGGGTGAAGCTGTCGTTGAGTTTGAACTCGCCGCCCAGCGACATGAACTCGGTGTCGCGCCAGTCGAACGGCTCGACCGAATCCGCATCCGGGTTGGCGAAGTTGATGCGCACCTCGCGCAGCGACTCCCAACCGGTCTCGGCCCACGTCGCCATCATCGCGAAGCGATCGGTGAAGTCGTACCGCACGTCGAGGCTGGTGACCGACGGGGTGGTCAGGTTGGCGGTGACGGCGCCGTCCTGGAATAGCGGACGGGTGGTCGGGCTGGCCGCGAACACGGCGGCAACGTTGCCCGGCACGGTCCAGTCGACGTCACCGGACAGCTCGTAGTCGATCTCCGAACGGTAGCTCAGGCCGATGGCCAGCTTGTCGGTCGGGTTGAAGTTCGCACCGACGATAAAGCCGAAGCCGGTGTCGTCACCCTGCACTTCGGCGAAGCCATCGGCGGCCTGCGGACGGGCGAACGGCAGCGGACGGGTGGCCGGGTTGGAGAACAGCGCGGTGCCGAAGTCGACCGCCTTGGACAGGGTCACATCGGCGCGCGAGTAGATCAGGCCGGCGCCGACCGAGAAGCGGTCCGGCACGATGTCGAGAGCCGCGGCCAGGGTCAGGTCGACGATCTCGACCTCGGACTTCTGGGCGAAGTAGCGACCCTGCCAGCCGAGGTCGTACTCGGTCTTCAGGCCGAACGGGGCGCTGATCATGGCGCCGAACGCCAAGCCGTTGTCGAGCTTGTGGATTACCGACAGCGCCGGGACCGCAGAGAGGTCGCCGGCGTCGCCGCCATTGCCACCGGTCAGCGGACGGCCGAGGGCGTCGGTGCCCGTGCCCTGGAATTCGTAGCTGAGGTCGATCGCGGTCACGTCGGCCTGGACCGTCGTGCCGGTGAAGCGTGCCATCGTGGCCGGATTGTTGACGACCACCGAGCTGTCATCGTCGCGGACGCCGGCACCGGCGAATGCGCTGCCCATGGACTTGACGCTGTTTTCCTTGAGCTGGAAGCCCGAGGCCTGAACCTGGCCCAGCGTCAGCGCGCCGGCGATACCGAACGCTAGCGCCGTCAGGCGCGTATAGCGGTGCTGCTGCATGCGTGTACTCTCCGTTGAACTAATAGTTATTGGTCTTGCGCGGCCGTGTGCCCGGCTGCCGGTGTGTCCGGCTTGCCAGCGCCCGCCGGAAAGCCCCTCCCGACGTACGACACCGTATGCACTATAGCGCGGGGGTTAACCCAAAGCTAACAATAGGCGGCCGGTCAAAGCTACCTTCCCTCATGCCGCCCAGCCCCTGCCATCGGTCCCGTTCCGACGTCCCCGGCACCGCGAGGAGGGGCTGAATTTGTTCATCGCGATCCCGTCCCGGGATAAGGCGCCCCTGCGCTGGGCCACGCCGCTGCTGTTCACGGCGCTGTGGGTCTGCTTCATAGGTTCGGCGCTGCTGCCCGATCCGGAGCAGCGCCGGCTGATGATGGACTGGGGCACGTTGTCGGGAGGACTGGGCGAGCCGGCCGACTGGTGGCGCTCGATCCGCGGCGGCACCGCCCTGCGCCTGGTCACCGCCCTGTTCCTGCACGCCGACTGGGCCCACCTGCTAGGCAACCTGGTGTTCCTGCTGATCTTCGGCCTGCCCGCCGAACGGGCGATGGGGCCGTGGCGCTTCCTGGCATTGTTCCTGCTCGGCGGGGCCGCTGCCAACCTGGCCGCGGCGATCATGATCGGCACTCCGGACCGGCTGATCATCGGCGCCAGCGGCGCGGTGTCGGCGTTGATCGGCGCCTACCTGGCGCTGTTTCCGGGCGCAAAGCTGGGCGTGGTGGTGCCGCTGGGGTTGTTCCTGCAGTTTGTGAAGGTACCGGCGGCCCTGCTGATCGGCATCTGGGCAGCACTGCAACTGGTGTTCACCTACATCGGCCCGGCCTTCGGCGCGGTGGCGTGGTCGGCGCACCTGGCGGGCTTCGCGTTTGGTGTCGTGTTCGCGTTGGTCGCGCGCGCCGGCATTGCGCGGCGGATGCGGCGGCGACGCGGGTTCTGACCACACTTGCGGCGCGGCGCCATCGCCCCCATTGCGGGGAGATCCGCACACCACCGCCACCAACCACGCAATGGCCAAGACGCTCTACAAGGTCACCTTCTTCAACGCCGGCAAGGTCTACGAGCTGTATGCCCGCCATGTCGCATCCGGCGCGCTGTGGGGCTTCACCGAAGTCGGTGAACTCGTGTTCGACGTGCACGACGGCGTGGTGATCGACCCCACCGAAGAGCGCCTGCGCGACGAGTTCGGCAACACCCGGGTGCTGCACCTGCCGATGCAGAGCATCGTGCGCATCGAGGAAGTCGAGCGCAAAGGCCAGTCGGCGATCCGCGACGCCGCCACGGGCGAAAAAGTGGTGACGCCGTTCCCGTTGCCTACGAAACCGCGCTGACCTTCGGTTGGTCCAGCGACTGGACCAGCACAGCTTGTGCGGCCCGCCTTCCGCGAATCGTCAGCCGCGACGGAACAGCAACGTGAAGTCATGCTCGAATGGCGGCATCAACACCGCCTGGCGCCAATCCGCGTTCGTGGGAAAGACGGCGATCATGGCCGCCTCAAGCTCGTCAAAGCCGGGTTGTTCTTCACTGACCCGGATGCCTTGGCCGGCACCGAAGATGAACTCCAGGAAGGCTTCGCCGGTGGTGAGCCGATCCACCTTGTAGGCACGTATCTCTGCGACGCTCGGCCAGGCCACATGGTCCTGCCCGACGCAGAAACCGAACGCCGTGACCTTGACCGGCGGCAATGCGGAGCCCCGCAAGAACCGGTTCTTGCACTCCAGGATCGTTCCCATCGTCTGTGGCCGCCGTGCGCCCTTCAGCGCTTGGTTTCGGGCTGCGCCGTGCTGGCCACCGGCGGCTTCTTCAGCTCGGCCAGCGCGGCGGTGATCGGACCGTCACCTTCCAGAACGTCGCCGGCGTTGTCGCCCGGCTGATCCTCGCCGTCGCCGTGCAGGTGCCCGGGAAGGCTGGCCTCCGACAGGCTGCGAATGCGCTCGCCCTCTTCCTTGCCCGGTTGCAGCACGACATCCGGCACGATGCCCAGCGCCTGGATCGACTTGCCGCTGGGCGTGTAATAACGCGCCGTGGTGAGCTTGACCGAGTCGCCATTGTCCAACGGAAGCACGGTCTGCACCGAGCCCTTGCCGAAGGTGCGGCTGCCAACGATGCGTGCGCGGCCGTTGTCGCGCAGCGCGCCGGCGAGCACTTCCGATGCGCTCGCCGAGCCTGCATCGACCAGCACCACGAGTGGTGCGCCTTCGATCCGGTCGCCCGGCGTGGCGCCGAACTCGGCGTCGCTGATGGCGATGCGGCCGCGGGTGCTGACGATCTTGCCGGACTCCAGCAGGTCGTCGGCGATCTGCACGGCGGCGGTCAGCAGACCACCGGGGTTGCTGCGCAGATCGATGACCAGGCCGCGCAGCTTGCCGCCGGCCTGTGCCTTGAGCTTGTCGATCTGGCTCTCGAAGTCGGAAGCCGTGTCGGCCTGGAACGCGCTGATGCGCATATACCCGTAACCCGGTTCGAGCATCCTGCTGCGCACGCTGGCAATGCGGATGGTCTCGCGCTGCACGGTCACGTCGAAAGGCTTGTTGCGGCCTTCGCGCACGATGGTCAGCTTGACCTTGGTGCCCGCCACGCCGCGCAGCGGACCAGAGCTGTCGCCTTCGTCGGCTTTGAAGGGCTTGCCATCGATCGCGGTGATCACGTCGCCGGCCTTGATGCCCGCGCGCGCCGCCGGCGTGTCGTCGATCGGAGCGATGACCCGCAAGCTGCCGTCGGGCTGGCGCAGCAACTCGACGCCGATGCCGTCGTAGGCGCCGCGCGACTGCTCCTCGAAATTCTCGGCATCGCTCTTGTCGAGGTAGACGCTGTGCGGATCGAGGTCGAACAGCAGGCCACGGATCGCCGAATGCATCAGCTTCTGGTCATTGACCGGCTCGACATAGGCCTGCTTGACCGCGTTGTAGACCGAAACGTAGCGACGGATCTCGTCCAGCGGCACCTTGGAGGCATCATCGTCCTCCTTGGCGACGCCTGCCTCTGCCGGTGCGAGCGAAGGTGGAGGCAGTTCCTGCGCAAGCCCCGGCACCGCCGCGAGCGAAGCGACGCCGAACACTAGGGGGACCAGACAACGCTTGGACATGCAGGCACTCCGGCTACCACGGGGTTGAATCGATGGCGCACGGCCATCCGCGATGCGCCATGGACCACGTGACGCCATCGCAGTTCCGATTATGGACACAACGCAAGCGCAGCCGGCACAAGTTTCGTTAAGACGCAGGCCGCATTCAGCGCCGCTAGCGGCGCAGCCATGTCCCGGGATTGACCGGCTGGCCATTGCGGCGCAGCTCGAAATACAGCGCAGGACGGCCGTGACCGCCGGAACTGCCAACCGTCGCCACCGGGTCGCCGCGCTTGACCGTGTCGCCCACGTCCTTCAGCAGCGCGTCGTTGTGCGCATACAGGCTCATGTAGCCGTTGCCGTGATCCACGATCAGCAGCAGGCCATAGCCGGTCATCCATTCGGCGTACACCACCTGGCCGTCGGCCACGGCCTTGACCGGCGCGCCCGCGGGGGCGGTGATCAGCAGGCCTTCGCTGCTGCGACCATCGGGCAGCGTTCCACCATAGCCCGCGACCAGTGCTCCTGACAGCGGCCAACCCAGGCCGCCGACCTGCGGCGCGGACGCTACCGCGACAGGGGGCGGGGTCCGCCTGACCGACGCCGGCTTGCCGGCATTGGCCTGCTCACGCGCGGCGCGGGCCGCCGCGGCCTTTCGCTGCGCCTCGGCGCGTGCCGCGGTATCGCGCAGGCGCTTGAGCACCTGCTGCAATCCCTGCGCGTCGCGGCCGAGTTCGCGCTCACGGCTGCTGCGATCCTGATAGCGCTGGTCGAGCTTGGACACCAGGCCTGCACGCGCCTTGCGATCGCTTTCGAGCTTGGCAAGCTGCTGGCGCTGCTGCGCCCGCGTGCTTTCCAGTTGCTCGTGGCGGGAGGCGATCTCGCGCTCGATGGCATCGAGCTGTTCCAGCTCGGCCGTCAGCGCGGCTATTCGCTGCACCCGGTCTGTCTGCAGATAGCGATGGTAGGTGAGCAATCGGCCGCCCTGCGCGACCTGGTCCTGCGCCAGGAACGTCTTGAGCGGAGCATCCTCGCCCTGCTGGTAGGCCGCGCGCAGCAGGCGCGCCAGTTCGTCGCGCTGTGTGCCCAATCGCGCCTGCATGTCGTTGCGCCGCTGCTGCAACTGCGCGAGCGTGGCCTGCTCGCTGGCGATGCGCTGCTCGATGGAGCGCAGGTTGCGGCTGGAACGGCCGACCTGCTCGTCGGCTTCACGCAGCTGGCGCGTAGCCTGGCCACGCTCCCCTTCGATCCGACGACGCTCGGCGGCGACTTCCTTGAGCTCGCTCTGCACCTTCTCGAGCCGACGCTCGGCCTCGCGACTGTTCTGCGCGGCAGCCGGAATGGCCGCCCACGCCAGCGCCAGCGCCAGCGCGAGTGCTGCGGCGAACGGTGCGCGAAGGCCCGGCATCAGCCGACGCGGGACGCTTCGAGCAGGCTCGACCCGCTCATCTCGGCCGGTTGCGGCAGGCCGAGCAGGTCGAGGATGGTCGGAGCGACGTCGCGCAGCGCGCCGCCGCTGCGCAGCGTCGCCGCACGCGGACCGAGATAGACGAACGGCACCGGACCGACGGTGTGCGCGGTATGTGGCTGGCCGGTGTCGGGGTCGCGCATCATCTCCAGATTGCCATGATCGGCGGTGATCAGCAGCGCGCCGCCGGTGTCGCGCACGGCCTGCGCCACCGCGCCGATTGCGATGTCGACCGCCTCGGCGGCCTGCACAGCCGCAGCGATGTTGCCGGTGTGGCCGACCATGTCGGGATTGGCGATGTTGCAGATGGCGACATCGATCTCGCCGGAGCGGATCGCCGCGGTGAGCTTCTGCGTCACCTCGGGGCAGCTCATCTCCGGCTGCAGGTCGTAGGTGGCGACCCTGGGACTCGGCACCAGGATGCGGGTTTCGCCCGCATACGGATCTTCGCGACCGCCACTGAAGAAGAAGGTGACGTGCGCGTACTTCTCGGTCTCGGCAATGCGCAGTTGCTTGAGGCCGCTTTCAGCCAGGATCTCGCCAAGCGTATTGCGCAGGTCGTCAGGCGCGAACGCCACCGGCGCCGGCAGCCTGGCGTCGTACTCGGTCAGGCAGACGAAGCGCGACAGCGCCGGACGTCGCACTCCGCCCTCGTCGGGGTGTCCGAAGCCGGTGAATTCCGGCGAAACGAACGCGCCCGTCAACTGGCGGGCGCGGTCGGCGCGGAAGTTCATGAACACCATGGCGTCGCCGTCGCGCATCGGCGTGCTGCCGGCGATGACGGTCGGCGCGACGAATTCGTCGGTCTCGCCACGCGCATAGGCCTCGTGCAACGCGCTCAGGGCATCGGCGGCGATGTGCGGGCTCTTGGCTTCGACGATGGCATCCCAGGCGCGGCGCACGCGATCCCAGCGTTGGTCGCGGTCCATTGCGTAGTAGCGGCCGCTGACGCTGGCGATGTGCGCGTTGCCGGCCTGGTCGCAGGCCTGCTGCAGGCGCACCAGGCTCGGTTCGGCCGACTTCGGCGGCATGTCGCGGCCATCGAGGAAGGCATGCACCGCGACACTGGCCACGCCTTCGCGGCGGGCCAAGTCGATCATCGCGAAGATGTGGTTCTCGTGGCTGTGCACACCGCCAGGCGACATCAGGCCCATCAGATGCAGCGTCGCGTTGCCGGCCTTCGCCGCGGCACAGGCGGCGCGCAACTCGGGATTGGCGAAGAAGCTGGCGTCCTCGATCGCCGCGTCGATGCGGGTCAGGTCCTGGTAGACGATCCGGCCGGCACCGAGGTTCATGTGACCGACCTCGGAATTGCCCATCTGCCCATCCGGCAGGCCGACGTGGCGGCCTTCGGTATGGATCAGCGTATGCGGAGCGCTCCCCAGCAAGGCGTGCCAGTTCGGCAGGCGAGCCTGGGCCAGGGCGTTGTCGGTCGGGTCGTCGCGGTGGCCCCAGCCGTCGAGGATCAGCAGGACAACGGGCTTGGGGCGCACGGAGGGGGCTGGCACGTCGGGGGCTTCCAGTGGCGGTGGGTCGGGGCGGCTTTGCCGGATCGAATTTGCTAAATCGCGCTTGCTGAATCGTGACTTCGGGCAGGGGCCCGGACCGGCAATGGCTGCGATTGTAGCGAAGCGGCCTAAACCGATGCCGCCTTCGTTGCATCCATAGGTTCAAAGCCCCAACAACACATCCGCTTTACACGCCCGCCAAAAAACTGGCCCGTCCCAACCGGAACCCCAAACGATGCGCATCCGCTCCGTACTCGCCCTCTCGCTCGCCCTGGCCCTGGCCGCACCGACCGCCTTCGCCGCGCAGGACATCGACAAGGTCAATGGCAGCATCACCGTCGAGGCCGGCCAGACGGTCGGCGAACTCGACACCGTCAATGGCAGCATCCGCATCGGATCGGGCGCGCGCGCCGGCGATGCCGAGACCGTCAATGGCAGCATCACCGTCGCCGAGGACGTCCAGGCCGGCGGCCTGTCCACGGTCAACGGCAGCATCAAGGTCGGCACCAACGGCCGCTTCAGCAAGGGCGTGGAGACCGTCAACGGCGGCATCTATGTCGATCGCGGCGGCGTCATTGGCGGCGACGTCGAGACCGTGAACGGCGCCATCGGCCTGGTTGGCACGCAGGTCACCGGCGGCCTCGAGACGGTCAATGGCGACGTCACCGTCGGCGCCGACTCACACGTGAAGGGCGGCCTCCGCTACGCCAAGCCCAACAGGCAGTTGTTCTCGATGAACAACCGGGACCCGCGCGTGGTGATCGGACCCAACGCCGTGGTCGAAGGTCCGCTGGTGTTCGAGCGCAAGGTCACGCTCTACGTGCACAGCAGCGCCAAGACCGGCCCGATCACCGGCGCCACCGCCGTGCCCTATTCCGGCGCCCTGCCTCCGGCCGAATAAGGCACAGCGCAAGACGTACCCCGGCACGATCCGGCGTGCGGGACGGACATAGAATGGCCCTTCGCCGGATCCGGCAAGCATCCGAACGGAGGGCCCATGACTCGTTCCACCCGTCTCACCGCCGCCTCGCTGGCTGGCCTGATCGTACTCACCGCTTGCGACCGGTCGTCCACACCGACGCCCGAACAAGCGGCCGCGACCGCGGCCACCGCCGGCGCCACCGCCCACACCTTCAATGCCGCGATCAACGCCGCCGACTTCGGCGAGATGGTCAAGCAGCTCGCATCCGACGAATTCGAAGGCCGCGGCCCGGGCAGCCCGGGCGAAGAGAAGAGCGTCGAATACATCAAGGCGCAGTTCGAGCGCCTTGGCCTGAAGCCCGGCAACAACGGCAGCTACTTCCAGACGGTGCCGATGGTGCAGACCACGGCCGACGAGACCACGGTGCTCAAGCTGGACGTCAAGGGCCAGCCGCGCGAGCTGAAGTTCGGCAGCGACATGGTCATCGGCACACGCACCGGCAAGCCGGAGGTGAAGATCGACGCCAGCGATCTGGTATTCGTCGGCTACGGCGTCAACGCGCCGGAACAGAAGTGGAACGACTACGCCGGCGTCGACGTGAAGGGCAAGACGGTGATGATGTTCGTCAACGATCCGGGCTTCCACAGCCAGGACGAGAAGCTCTTCGAAGGCAAGCGGATGACCTATTACGGCCGCTGGACCTACAAGTTCGAAGAGGCCGCGCGCCAGGGCGCCGCCGCCGCGCTGATCATCCACGACAACGAAGGCGCGTCCTATGGCTGGGACGTGGTCAAGAATTCCTGGTCGGGCGCGCAGTTCGACCTGCCTGCCAAGGACGATCCGGATCCGCGCCTGCCGGTGCAGGGCTGGATCAGCGGCGACACCGCGCGCCGCCTGATGAGCGACCTGGGCCAGGACCTGGACAAGCTCTATCAGGCCGCCAACAAGCCCGGCTTCAAGGCCATTCCCCTGCAGGCGAAGCTGTCCGTCGACCTGAAGAGCCAGATCAGCGAGAAGTCGTCACGCAACGTGGTCGCGCTGCTGCCGGGCGCCAAACGGCCGGACGAAGCGATCGTCTACATGGCGCATTGGGACCACCTGGGCAACCACGCGCATGAAGCCGACGAGCACGGCGCGAGCAGCGCCTCGGCCGCCGACGACGTCATCTACAACGGCGCCATCGACAACGCGACCGGCGTCGCCGGCATCCTCGAGATCGCCGAAGCTTTCAGCAAGCAGACGCCGCCGCCGGACCGCTCGCTGCTGTTCCTGGCGGTGACGCTGGAAGAATCGGGCCTGCTGGGTTCCAAGTACTACGTCGCGCATCCGGCCGTGCCTTTGGACAAGACCGTGGCGGTGATCAATCTCGACGCCATGCCGGTGATCGGCAAGGCGCGTGACATGACCGTGGTCGGCTACGGCAGCTCGCAACTGGAGGACATCCTCAAGCGCGTCGCCGACGGCCAGGGCCGCGTGCTGCATCCGGAAGCGACGCCGCAGGACGGGTTCTACTTCCGCTCCGACCACTTCAACTTCGCCAAGGCCGGTGTTCCCGCGCTCTATGCCAAGGGCGGCGACGACCTGATCGAAGGGGGCACGGCCGCGGGTCGGCTCGCGCAGGTCGACTATCGCGACAACCGCTATCACAAGCCTGCCGACGAGTACGACGCCGGCTGGAAGATGGATGGCGTGGTGCAGGACCTGGAGGCGTTGTATTCCGTGGGTCGCGACCTCGCCGGTAGTGAGAAATGGCCGACCTGGTACGAAGGCAACGCGTTCCGCTCGGCCCAGCAACGTCTGCGTCCGACGGACCAGTGAGCTGGCGCCATGCGGCCATGACAACGGCGCCTGAGGGCGCCGTTGTCGTTTTCGGCTAGGCTGTGCGCCATACCAGAACGGACTCCACGATGCTCGCCATTGCCTATGGATGTGTGCTGATCGCCGCGGTGCTCCCCTATCTCTGGGTCGCCATCGCCAAGTCGAGCGGCGAGCGCTATAACAACCGCAATCCGCGGGCGTGGCAGGCGCGCCAGGAAGTACCGCGCTCGAACCTGGCCAATGCCGCGCATCTCAATGCCTTCGAGGCCTTCGCTCCTTTCGCCGCGGGCGTAATCCTGGCCCAGCTCGCGCAGGTTCCGGCCGATCGGATCGCGGCCCTGTCGGTCGCGTTCATCGTGTTCCGTGTCCTGCACGGCCTTATGTATGTCGGCAACCGCCATGCGCTGCGAAGCTTGGTCTGGGTGGGCGGCCTCGCCTGCGTGGTCGCGTTGATGATCATGGCCATGCTGCGGGCAGGCATGCCTGCGTCCTGATAGAAAGGGTTGACGTTGACCGCTTCTACGCCCCGCGATCTGGCCGATACCCGGCTCACACTGACGCACGCGCTGCAGCGTGTTGGCTTCGCTTTTGTCGAAGGCAGCTGCATGCGTCCTTTGCTCGAGCAAGTACGCGCGCTGGATGATTGGCAGGCGTTTGTCGCCAGTTGGGATCGCCTCGAACCGGACGCGTATCTGGCCAGCGTTGGCCGATACCGGCGCCGGCGCCACGCGGTGTTTTCGGCGGAGCGAACCGGCCTGGTACGGCGCGAGGCGCACCAGCCGCACTACCAGAGCCTCAAGTACAACCCGCTGCAGGGAGATATCGAGCGCTGGTTCGAGCCCATGGCCGAGTCCGTCAGTGACGGTGCAACGCTGTCGTCGATACTCGCGTTCACCCGAGACTTCTTTGGAAACCTGTCGCCGGATACCGGCGCGTGGCATATCGAAGTCCACCAGTTCCGCATCGAGGCTTTACCCGGGGAGCCAGGACAGCCGACTCCCGAAGGCGTTCACCGCGACGGCGTCGATTACGTACTGGTGCTGCTGGTCGATCGCACCAATATCGTCAGCGGCACGACCACCATCCATGATGCCGAGGGACGACAACTCGGCAGCTTCACGCTGACCGCGCCACTGGACGCGGCGCTCGTCGACGATGCGCGCGTGTTCCACGGCGTCACCGCCGTGACGCCGGAAGATCCGTCGTTGTCCGCGCATCGTGATGTGCTCGTGGTGACGCTGCGCTCAAAGGCGAGAACGTCCTGACGGAGGCGTTGTTCGAAATCGCCTGTGGTTTGCAGGTGAGCGGCGTTAATCCCTCCGAGGGCGGCTAGCCGCGCCGCATCCTGTCCGACCATGCCTTGCCAGGGCACGCCGGTTTTCCGGTCTGATTAACGAAGTTGGTCGCGGGTTGTCCCGGAGATATTCCGAGATTAGCCCAGCTCGCCGGCGGAGATTATCCGCCCGCACAAAGACAAAACCCCAGCTCGCGAGAGCTGGGGTTTTGGGGATAAAGCCCCTGGCGATGACCTACTCTTGCATGGCTTAAGCCACACTACCATCGGCGCGTGTGCGTTTCACTTCCGAGTTCGGGATGGGATCGGGTGGTTCCACACAGCTATTATCACCAGGGAGAGGGTGGAGGGTCGCGGATCTCGGTGGACTGAGTCGCGCACACGCTCTCGTTGGGTGCTTCGGACGGATGCCCGTCGTCGGCGAATGGGTTGGGACTGTAGCGAAACTTTTGGTCTGAACGTCGACGCGTCGTCGAGTCCAAGGCCACTTGAGGTTATATGGTCAAGCCACACGGATCATTAGTACAGGTTAGCTCAATGCATTGCTGCACTTACACACCCTGCCTATCAACCACCTGGTCTTGATGGTTCCTTTAGGGGAGTCAAGCTCCCGGGAGATCTCATCTTGAGGCGCGCTTCCCGCTTAGATGCTTTCAGCGGTTATCGCTTCCGAACATAGCTACCCGGCAATACCACTGGCGTGATAACCGGAACACCAGAGGTTCGTCCACTCCGGTCCTCTCGTACTAGGAGCAGCCCCTCTCAAATCTCCAACGCCCACGACAGATAGGGACCGAACTGTCTCACGACGTTCTGAACCCAGCTCGCGTACCACTTTAAATGGCGAACAGCCATACCCTTGGGACCGACTACAGCCCCAGGATGTGATGAGCCGACATCGAGGTGCCAAACACCGCCGTCGATATGAACTCTTGGGCGGTATCAGCCTGTTATCCCCGGAGTACCTTTTATCCGTTGAGCGATGGCCCTTCCATACAGAACCACCGGATCACTAAGTCCTAGTTTCCTACCTGCTTGATCCGTCGATCTTGCAGTCAAGCACGC
>NZ_JAVDVY010000001.1:0-315000 GCF_031457115.1 Lysobacter niastensis | reverse complement strand
CGACCACCTCGCCATCGACGCGCACCGCGCGCTCCTTGAGCTTGCGGTTGGCCTCGGAATTGCTTGGCGTCAGGCCCGCTGCCGTCAGTAGCGCCGCAATGCGCAGGCCATCGGAAGGCACTGCGACATCGGTCAGGGGCAACGACGCGATATCGCCCTCGCCGCGCACAGCGGCATTCCAACCTGCGACGGCCTGGTCCGCCGCTTCGTCGCCGTGGAAACGCGCCGCCAACTCACGCGCCAGGCGCAACTTCAGGTCGCGCGGATTGAGCTGGCCCGCATCGATATCGCGGCGCAGCGTCTCGACCTCACTCAGCGTGATCTCGAAGCTCAACAGCTCGATCCAGCGCCACATCAACACGTCGTCGATCTTCATCGTCTTGGTGACCATGTCGATCGCGGGCTCATTGATGCCGATGTAGTTGCCCAGCGACTTGGACATCTTGTTGACGCCGTCCAGGCCTTCCAGCAGCGGCATCGTCAGCACGATCTGCGGCGGCTGGCCGTAGTGCTCCTGCAGGCCACGACCCATCAGCAGGTTGAACTTCTGGTCTGTGCCGCCCAGCTCCACGTCGGCCTTCAGCGCCACCGAGTCATAGCCCTGCACCAGGGGGTACAGGAACTCGTGGATCGCGATGGATTGCTGGGCGGCGTAGCGCTTGGAGAAATCATCGCGCTCGAGCATGCGCGCCACGGTGTGCTGCGCGGCCAGCTTGATCATGTCGGCGGCCGCCATCTGCCCGAACCACTCGGAATTGAAGCGCACTTCGGTGCGCTCCTTGTCCAGCACCTTGAACACCTGGTCGGCGTAGGTCTGGGCATTGGCCAGCACGTCCTCGCGGGTCAGCGGCTTGCGGGTGACGTTCTTGCCGGTGGGGTCGCCGATCATCCCGGTGAAGTCCCCGATCAGGAAGATCACCTGGTGCCCCAGGTCCTGGAACTGCCGCATTTTGTTGAGCAGCACGGTGTGGCCCAGGTGCAGGTCCGGGGCGGTCGGATCGAAGCCGGCCTTGATGCGCAGGGGCCGGCCGAGCTTCAGGCGGGCCTCCAGTTCGTCGCGCTTGAGGATCTCGTCGGCGCCGCGACCGATCAAGTCGAGGGCCTGTTGTGCGTTCGGGTCACGTTGAGGGGACAAGGTGGGGACTCGCTGAAGGGGGACGGCCGCGGATTTGCGACCGCGAACGTGAATAAAGTTAAAGCCCGGTTAAGAGGCGCCAAAGCTAAAAACCCTATTCATCTCAAGGGTTTGACGCGCACTGCTGCGATGACTATGTTAGCGCCGCTACGCGCGCTTCACATCTTCGCGCGGGGGATTTACGCAATGACTCGACCCGAGCAGGTTTCCGGACCCGCACAAGCCCGCCGTGAGCGCCTGAACGCATTGCGTGAAGCCGCCCTGCACCGCCCGGTGCTGGCACGCCATTTGTCCGACGGCTTCAACGGCCGCTGGTCGCGCCGCCAATGGGTCCAGGCCAGCCTGTTCGCGACGATCGGCATGCTGGTCCTGGCCATCGTGCCCGGTTTCGAGACGCCATTGCTACAGAAGCCGGCGATGCATGCCACGCGCCATTCGATGGCGCTGACGTTGCCGCCGCTGCCGATTGCGCGTCTGAAAGGCGCCAGCGGCGACAGCTGGCAGCTCGTACGCGTCAGCCGCGGGCAGACACTGGGCTCGTTGTTCGAGCAACTCGATATTCCCGCATCGACGATGCACGCGATCCTCGACCATCCCGGCGCCAAGGCTTCGCTGACCCGCCTCAAGCCCGGTACCGAACTGGCATTCGACCTTCCCGTGGACGGCCAGTTGCGCACGTTCCGCTACGACCGCGACGACAGCCACCGCATCGAGTTGAGCCTCAACGGCGACCAGGTCACCGAGAAAGTGATCGTGCGTCCGACCGACACTCGCACGGTCGTGATCAGCGGCGAAGTCGGCTCCTCACTGTTCCGTTCGGCGCGAAAACTGGGGCTGACCGGCTCCAACATCAACACGCTGACCGACGACATCTTCAAGTACGACATCGATTTCAACGAGGATGTCGGCTCCCGCGATCGCTTCAGCGTCGTGGTCGAGCAGACCTGGCGCGAGGGTGAGCTGATCAAGACCGGTCCGGTGCTGGCGGCGACCTTCACCACCGGCGGCAAGCTGCATACCGGCTTCCGCTTCGAGCGCAACGGCAAAGCCGAGTACTTCACCGGCGACGGCCGTCCGCTGAAGAAGAGCTTCATCCGCATGCCGATCCCGTATGCGCGCCTGACTTCCAGCTTCGGCACGCGCCGCCATCCGGTCCTGGGCCGGGTGCGCATGCACAAGGGAGTGGACTACGGCGCTTCGACCGGCACGCCGATCATGGCCGCCGGCGACGCCCGCGTGGCCTCGGTCGGCTGGCAG
The DNA here is from genome assembly GCF_031457115.1 of Lysobacter niastensis. Classification (GTDB taxonomy): domain Bacteria; phylum Pseudomonadota; class Gammaproteobacteria; order Xanthomonadales; family Xanthomonadaceae; genus Lysobacter_J; species Lysobacter_J niastensis_A. Next base: position 312,608 of record NZ_JAVDVY010000001.1, on the reverse strand, counting down.
GGCGGCTACGGTCGCGCGGTGGTGCTCGACCACGGTCGCGGCTACACCACGCTGTACGGCCACATGTCCCGGTTCGGCAAGATCCGCCAGGGCCAGCGCATTCCGCAGGGCACGGTGATCGGCTACGTCGGCAGCACCGGGCTGGCCACCGGCCCGCACCTGCACTACGAATTCCGAGTCAACGGCGTGCATCGCAATCCGCTGTCGATCACGATGCCGCCGCCGGAGCCGCTCAGCGGCGTCGCGCTGGCGCAGTTCCGCGCGCAGACCAGCGTCGCGCTGGCGCGCATCCAGGAAGTGGAAAACATCATCTACGCCGACGCCGGCCCGATTCCGGCCAAGCTCGAGGCGAAGAAGGCATCCGGCAAGCCGCGCAGGCAGAAGGCCTGACGTGCCAGCCAACGCCGCAGGTCCGGCCGCGGCCGGCCTGTTCGTCGGGTTGATGTCCGGCACCAGCGCCGATGGCATCGATGCCGCGCTGGTGCGGTTCGACGATTCCGTTACCCATCCCCACTGCGAACTCCTGCTCGGCCGCACCTACCCGTGGCCGGACGAAGTGCGGGTGCGCCTGGTCGAACTGGGCCAGGGCGCCGACGCGCGTTCGCTTGAAGAACTGGGCTCGCTCGATGTGCAGGCCGCCATGGCCTTCGCCGAGGCAGCGCGCGCCGTGATTGCCGAGGCCGGCTGCGATGCAGCCCAGGTCCGCGCCATCGGCTCCCATGGCCAGACCGTGCGCCACCGCCCCGAAGGCGCGCGCTACGACGGGCAACATCCCTTCACCTGGCAGATCGGGGACGGAAATGTCGTCGCCGAGCACTCCGGCATTGTCACGGTGGCCGACTTCCGCCGCCGCGACGTCGCCGCCGGTGGCCATGGTGCGCCGCTGATGCCGGCATTCCACGCCGCCATGCTGCATTCGGCGGACGAGGACCGCGCGGTACTCAACCTCGGCGGCATCGCCAATTTCACGCTGTTGCCGGCGCACGGCGACGTGCGCGGGTTCGATACCGGCCCGGCGAACGCGCTGATGGATGCCTGGTGCGCGCGGCACCGGGGCGCGCCGTTCGATGCGGGTGGTGCCTTTGCCGCCAGCGGCCAGATCGATGCGGAGCTGTTGCTACGACTGCTGGAAGAACCCTGGTTCATGCTGCCTCCGCCGAAGAGCACCGGCCGCGAACAGTTCCAGTTGGACTGGGTGCAGGCACGACTGCGCGGCGGCGAGAAGCCCGAGGACGTGCAGGCCACGCTGCTGGAGCTGAGTGCCGCGACCGTCGCCGATGCCCTGCGTGCGCACCAGCCGCGCACGCGACGCGTGATCGTCTGCGGCGGCGGCGTGCGCAACGAGCGCCTGCTCGCGCGCATTGCCGCGCAATTGCCCGATGTCGTGGTCGAGACGAGCGCGGTCTATGGCTTGGATCCGGATTTCGTCGAAGCCATGGGTTTTGCCTGGCTGGCCCGGCAGACCCTGGCCGGCCTGCCCGGCAACCTGCCCAGCGTGACCGGCGCGCGTGGTCCGCGCGTGCTCGGCGCGGTCTATCCCGCCGGCTGACCCTTGTCGTCGCCGATGTAGGCGAGCAGGTCCAGGTCGAATTGGCTGCGAGCCTCTGTGCCGGCCTTTCCTGACGGTTCAACGCGGCCGATCATCGCGAAGCCCGGGTCGCTTGGAACGCCCTCCAGCGCCGCGATCGCTTCCTGCAAGGCGCGGGAGTCGCTGTCGTCGAAGCGCGCCGCCATACGGCTCTCGCAAGCGAACAGCCCGTGTTCCAGCAGGTGCATCAGGCAATCCTGCAGACTCCAGCTACGCGCGTTGGCGACGCGGCGTATCCGCTCCAGCAGCACCGGATCGATGTCGTGCAGCACGATGTCCGTCATTTCGGCACCCTTCGTGAAGCCCCTGCCCGCGATATTAGCCTCTAACCGCTCCGGCAACAGGGTCGCCGTCCGGCTTCCGCATTGCCAGTACCAGGCACAGCAGCAGCGCCGGCAGGCCGATCAGGGCAGTGCCGACAAAGAACAGCGAGTACGCCTCGAGCAGGCCACGCCCGGCCTCCAGGTGCTCGATGGTCGCGCCGGAGAAACCCTTTAGCACCTTGCCCGGCAGCGCGTAGAACGAACTGAGCAGCGCGTACTGGGTGGCGGTATAGCCGGCACTGATGAGGCTGGACATGTAGGCGATCAGGGCCACGCCGGCGAAACCGCTGCAGAAATTGTCGATCGCCATCACCGCCGTGAACACACCCGCATCCGCGCCATGCAGCGCCAGGTACGAGAAGGCCAGGTTCGAGCCCGGGCCCAGCACCGCACCGGCCAGCAGAGTGGCGAATGCGCCGAAGCGCATGGCGCTCAGGCCCGCGGCGGCGATGCCGAGGATCGTCGCCACCAGGCCGAACGTGCCACGCACGTAGCCGACGGTCTCCTTGTCGATGCCCAGGTCGGCATAGAACGGGTTGGCCATCGGCCCGAGCACGAAGTCGGGCAGGCGATACAGGCTGATCGCCAGCAGCATGATCAGCGCCCAACGGCCGTGCTGACGGAAGAACGCGGCGAACGGCTCGATCACCGCATCGCGGGTGCGCAGCACGGGCCGCGCCAGCGGCCGCGACCACGTGGCCTCGGCCACCGGCCCAGTCGGCCACCGCGTCAGCCACCACAGCAACAGCGGCGGCAGCGCTAGCCATGGGGCATTCGTCCAGCTCACGGACAGGTCGTCGCGGATACCAACCATCAGCGCATAGACCAGCCACGCCACGCCGATCACGCCGGCCAGCAGCCAGCGCACCACCATCGCGTCGGACACGCCCAGTGGGCCGTGGTCGGCAACGACCGCGACCGGCGCTGCCTGCGGCTTCGGCTCGCGCGCCGCCAACGCAGCAACCACGCCGACCCCGAGCAGTGCTGCCATCACCTCGTACGACATCGACCAGCCGATGTGCGCGGCGAAGATCAGGATCAGCGAATCGGTTACCAGCAACGCGGCGCGGTATCCCAGCGCCGAGGTCGAGGTCAGCAGGCCCTGCTGCTCGCTGTTGTCGGCGCTTTCGATGCGCCAGGCGTCGATGACGATGTCCTGCGTGGCCGAGGCAACGGCGACCACCAGCGCCAGTGCGCCGAACACGAGCAACTGGTCGAGGACGACGCCGGCCAGCACCAGCTGGCCTTCGCGCGGCTGCACCAGCGCCATGCCGACCAGCGCGGCAGCGGCCACCAGTTGCGAAAGCAGCATCCAGCCGCGACGCCGGCCCAGCCAGCGTCCGAACAGCGGCGCATTGGTCTTGTCGACCAGCGGCGCCCACAGGAATTTCAGCGAATAGGCCAGACCCACCCACGAAAGGAAGCCGATCGTCGACAGCTCGATCGCGTTCTCGCGCATCCAGTAGCCGAGCGTGTTGCCTACGAGGTAGATCGGTATGCCCGAGCTGAACCCGAGCAGCAGCATCACCAGCACCTTGGGCTGGCGCAGGTTGGCCATCACCAGTCGCCAGCCGGATTGCGAGGGCTTCACGGGCGCCTCGGGCTGCGTGGTGGCCGCGGCTTCAGAGGTCATAGTCGACGGTGAACGGTGCGTGGTCGGAAAAACGCGGCTCGCGATGGATCGAGCATGCCTGCAGCCGTTCACGCAGGGTCGGCGTCACGATCTGGTAGTCGATGCGCCACCCGACGTTGTTGGCGCGGGCGGCGCCACGATTGCTCCACCAGGTGTAGTCCTGGCCTTCGGTGTGCAGCGCGCGATAGGCATCGATCCAGCCGGTGTCGTCCACGCACAGGCCGTTGAGCCACTCGCGCTCGGGCGGGAGGCAGCCGGAGTTCTTCTGGTTGCTGGTCCAGTTCTTGATGTCCAGGCGCGAACGCACGATGTTCCAGTCGCCGCACAACACGTAGTCGCGGCCGCTAGCCAGCCAGCCCTCGAGTACCGGCTTGAGCCAGTCCATCACCTCGAACTTGAAACCCTGGCGCAGCTCGCCGGAGGAGCCGGAGGGGATGTAGAACGACACCACGCTGAGGTTGCCGAAACGCGCCTCGATATAGCGGCCTTCGTCGTCGAACGGCGCCCAACCCAGCTCGGTGCGCACCTCATCGGGCTCGCGGCGGCTGTAGATCGCCACGCCGCTGTAGCCCTTCTTGGTGCTGGCGTCCTTGAACCAGGCGCGATATCCCTCCGGTCTGTACGCAGCGTCACCGAGTTGGTGTTCCTGGGCCTTGGTCTCCTGCAGGCACAGCACGTCAGCGCCCTGTCCACGGAACCACTCGAAGAACCCCTTGTTGGCGGCCGAGCGCAGGCCGTTGGCGTTGAAGCTGATGATGCGCATGCGCACTCCACGGAATCTGCCGCCGATCATAGCCCGGACGCGCAGGCCAGGCCCTATCATTCCGGCCATGCCGGCCGCCGTCCCTTCCATCCGTGTAGCGTGCGTCCAGGACGCTGCGGTCGTGCACGCCGTGCACGCCTTGCGAGTGGCCGATGACCAGTATCGCTACGTCGGCGATACCGCGTTCAATGTCGACGACAGCCTGCGCGATGCGATGAGCGAAGCGATGGCGGTGTTCGCCGACGAGGCTGTGGTCGGCTTCTATCGCCTGGATTTCTCACCCGGGTCCGTCGCCGCGCGCGAGTTGCCGGAACCCAGCGTCGGGCTGCGCGCCTTCGTCATCGACTGCGCCCATCAGGGGCGCGGCTATGGCGCCGCCGCGCTCACGGCCGCCTGTGCCGACCTGCGACAACGCCACCCGCAGCGCCGGTTGCTGGCGTTGACCGTCAACTGCGCCAACCATGCCGCTATCGCCCTGTACCTGAAGGCCGGCTTCGTCGACACCGGCGAGATCTACCAGGGCGGGAGTTCCGGCCCCCAACACTTCATGCTGTATCGCCTGCAACCGCGGCCCCCACTCTGAAAAGACCCCGATGAACGATCACCGCTCCCGCTTCCTGCAACTGGCCCTGGGCGCCGATGCCCTGCGCTTCGGACAGTTCACCCTCAAGTCCGGCCGACTGAGCCCTTATTTCTTCAATGCCGGTCGCTTCGATTCCGGTGCGACCCTGGCCGAGTTGGCGCGTTGCTACGCCGATGCGATCGATGCTCACGGGGTCGACTTCGACCTGCTGTTCGGTCCGGCCTACAAGGGCATCCCGTTGGCCACTGCGCTTGCCTGCGAATACGCCAGCCGCGGTCGCGACCTGCCGCTGGCGTTCAACCGCAAGGAAGCCAAGGCACACGGCGAGGGCGGCACGTTGATCGGTGCGCCCCTGCAGGGACGCCGCGTGCTGATCGTCGATGACGTCATCACCGCCGGCACGGCGATCCGCGAGGCGCTGTCCATCATCGGCGCGGCCGGTGGCGCGGTCGCCGGCATCGTAATTGCGCTGGACCGGCAGGAAGCGGTCGACCCGGCCATTTCCCGACGCTCTGCGGCACAAACCGTCGCGGCCGAACACGGTTTGCCGGTGATCGCGGTGGCCACGTTGGGCGACCTGCTGGCGTTTGCCGGCGACCAGGTCGAATTGACGGCGCAACGCGAGCAACTGCTGGCCTATCGCGACGCCTACGGCAGTCAGGCCTGAGCGCGCTTTCCAAGAGTCGGGAGCCGCATCGACCCGCTCGTAACCTCGGGTCGGGTAAGTCATAAGGGAACGACTGCGATAGTGTGGCCCGACTCTTGCTAGAGCATTCCCGATAGACGTGATGACCTTGATTACTCCTGGCGAAATTGCTCCTGGCGGAATGAGATGAAGCAGAACCCGATTCGACTGACCGGCGCCGTGCTGCTTGCACTCGCACCGCTGCTGGCCTCGGCGCAGGGCGCGCCGGCCGGTGGCAAGAAGCTGTATTGCTGGAACGAGAACGGGCGCCGGGTCTGCGGCGACTCGTTGCCGGCCACCGAGGTCAACCGCGCGCGCACCGAGATCAGCGCCAAGAGCGGGCTCGCCACCGGCCAGGTGGAGCGCGCGCTCACCCCGGAAGAACGGGCCGCCGCCGCCGCCCAGGCCGAGGCCGAACGGCAGAAGGCAGCCGCGGCCGAGGTGCTCGCCCGCCGCGATTACGCCATGGTCGAGTCCTACGCCACCGAGGGCGACCTGCGACGCGCGTTCGAGGAGCGCATCCTGCTGCTCGATGAAACAGTGAAGTCCTCGCAGTTGGGCATCAGCGGCCTGCGCCAGAGCCTGATGAGCCTGCTGCGCCAGGCCGGCGAGGCGGAGCTGGCCGCCAAACCGGTGAAACCGACCCTGGCCGACAACATCCGCCTCCAGCATGCGGAACTGATGCGGCAGCAGGGCCTGCTTGCGCAGCAGCAGAAGGATCGCAGCGAAATCGAGGGCGAGTTCAATATGGCACTTGAGCGCTACCGGGCCCTCAAGAAGCCAGTCGTCGCGCCCGGCGGCAATAGCTAGCGCACGCGTTTACCCCGGACAAAAAAAACGCCTCCATCCGGAGGCGTTTTTTCTTGATCAGAACGGCAGTACGAGGTCTGGCTTCAGCGCCAGCAACTGGGTGCGGAAGTCGGCCTTGATCCGTTCCAGCGCCTGCTTCGAATCGGCATCGAAGCGCAGCACCAGCACCGGCGTGGTGTTGGACGCGCGCACCAGGCCCCAGCCGTCCGGCCAGTCCACGCGCAGGCCGTCGATCGTCGACAGGCGCGCGCCCTCGAATCGGGCCGCGTTGCGGAAGGTCTCGACAAACGTATGAGGGTCGCCGTCGGGCGCCGCGACCTTGATCTCCGGCGTCGAGAAGCCGTCGGGCAGCGCCGCCAGCGTCTCGCTGGCCGACTGCGGCCGGCTGGCGAGGATCTCGAGCAGCCGCGCTGCGGCGTAGATGCCGTCGTCGAAGCCGTACCAGCGCTCCTTGAAGAAGAAGTGGCCGCTCATCTCGCCGGCCAGTTCGGCGTCGGTTTCGCGCATCTTGGACTTGATCAGCGAATGGCCGGTCTTCCACATCAGCGGGCTGCCGCCATGGCGCAGGATGTGGCCCGGCAGGCGTCCGGTGCACTTCACGTCGAAGATGATCTGCGCGCCCGGGTTGCGGTCGAGCACGTCCGCCGCGAACAGCATCAGCAGGCGGTCGGGGAAGATGTTCTGGCCATCGCGGGTGACCACGCCCAGGCGGTCACCGTCGCCGTCGAAGGCGATGCCCAGGTCGGCATCCAGACGCTGCACCATCTTGATCAGGTCGGCGAGGTTGTGCGGTTCGCTCGGGTCCGGATGGTGGTTTGGGAACGTGCCGTCGATCTCGCAGTACAACGGCGTGACCTCGGCTCCGATCGCGGTGAGCACGCGCGGTCCGAGGTCGCCGGCCACGCCGTTGCCGGCGTCGACGACCACGCGCAGCGGTTGGTCGATCTGCACGTCGGAGGCGATGCGCTGGACGTAGTCCTCGGAAATGTCGCGCATCTGCAGGCTGCCTAGCGTGTCGGCCGTGTGCAGGCGGCCGCCGGCGATGCGGTCGTAGAGATCGGTGATGGTCTCGCCCGACAGCGTTTCGCCCCCGACGACGATCTTGAAGCCGTTGTAGTCGGGCGGATTGTGGCTGCCGGTGACCGACACGCACGACCCCGCGCGCAACAGATAGGCGCCGTAATAGGTCAGTGGCGTCGGCGCCAGGCCGATGTCGATGACGTTGCGGCCGGCCTTGCGCAAGCCGGCGATCAGGCCCTCGGTCAGGCTCGGGCCCGACAGGCGTCCGTCGCGGCCGACGATGATGTCGGTCAAGCCGACCTCGTGCATCAGCGAGCCGATCGCATGGCCGATCTGGACCGCCACGCCCACGTCGAGCGACTGCCCGACCACGCCGCGGATGTCGTACGCGCGGAAGATGCCGCGGTCGATCGTGACCTCGCCGGATGCGTCCGCCGCCTTGCCTGCGGCCGGCTCCAGCTTCGGCAGCGGCGGGATATCGGCCACGGTCACGGCTTCGGCGAGGGTCGGTGCCGCGTCGTCCGCTTCGCTCGCGCTGGCGCGCAGGCGCTTGGGCAGGCGCCATGCCGCCAATGCCACCAACACAAACAGGCCCGAGGCAAGGAAGCAAGCCAGCGCACCCAAGCCCAGCGGCCCGCCCGCTACATCGGGAACCGCGGCAGCCACGCGCAGGTCGCTATCGGGAATTTTGGCGGCCAGTGCTTCGGCACCGCCGGCCAGGCCGGCGTCGCCGCGCTCCAGGACGGTCGCACCACCCTGGCGAAGGGCGACATAGCTGTCGTCCGCAATCTGGGCCTGCTCGAGACCGGTACTGATGCGTTGCAGCGGCAACAGGACATAGGCGACGCCGACGAGTTGTTCGCCCACCTTGGCCGGTGCCGCCACCGCCAGTTGCGCCGCGCCCTTGTCCTTCACCACCCACGCCACCGGCTTTCCGGCGGCGATCGCCGCTTCGGCTGCCGCGAGCCGGCCGTAACCGCCTTGCGGCAACTGGCCGTATTCGCCCGCGAGGTCGGGAGCCAGGACCTGCGCCTGCTTCGCCAAGGGCCAGCCCTCGGCCAGGAGCTTGCCGGCCGTGACCAGGTCGCCGCCCACGAGCGACTCCTGCATGGCCGGCGTCGCCAGGCGCTCCTGCATGCGCTTGTATTCGGTCTTCAGCGCCGCCGCCGCCGATTGCGCGGCGGTATCGCGGGCCTGTTGCACGGCATTGCGCCGGGATTCGTCGCTGTGCTGCTGCCAGCCGCTCCAGGCCAGCCATGCCGCCACCAGTCCACTGGCCACGGCCACCACCGGCAACAGTTGCTTCAGCGAGGCGTGCAGCTGGGCACGCCCGGGATTCGTTTCGGACATCGTATTTCCCCTGTCAGCGCACGCCGGTATGGCCGAAACCGCCGGCTCCGCGTGCGCTTGTTTCGAATTCTTCCACCACCTGCAACGTCGCACGCACGATCGGCAATACGACCAGCTGCGCGATGCGGTCCCCGGGTTGCATCGTAAAAGCCTCGCGGCCGCGGTTCCATACGCTGATCAGCAGCGGCCCCTGGTAATCGGCGTCGATCAGCCCGGTGCCGTTGCCCAGCACGATCCCGTGCTTATGGCCCAAACCCGAGCGAGGCAGGATCACCGCGCACATGGTCGGGTCGCCGACGTGGATTGCCAAGCCCGATGGAACCAGGGCGGTATCGCCCGGTTGCAGCGTCAGGGCTTCGTCCAGCGCCGCGCGCAGGTCGAGGCCGGCGCTGGCTTGGGTGGCGTAGGTGGGCAACGGCCATTCATCGCCGAAGCGTGGATCCAGCAGTTTGAGTTCGAGGGTATGGTTCATTCGGTCAGGCGTTGGGCAATCAGGTCCAGCAGGGCGTCGGCCAGTTGCGTCTTCGCAGCCGGGCCGAGCGCGTGCACCGCGCCGTCGGCGGCATAGACGGTCAGTGCGTTGTCGTCGCTTTCGAAACCGGTGCCGGCCATGCCGACGCGGTTGGCCGCGATCAGGTCGAGCCGTTTCTTTTCCAGCTTGCCGCGCGCATAGGCTTCGACGTGGTCGGTTTCGGCGGCGAAGCCGACCACGATGCGTGGCCGGTGCGGGTGGTCGGCCACATCGGCCAGGATGTCGCGCGTGCGCACCAGCGTCAGCGTCATCGAGTCCTGGCCGGCCTGTTTCTTGATCTTGCTCGATGCGGCCTGGGCCGGCGCGAAGTCGGCCACCGCGGCCGCCCCGATGTAGGCATCGGCCGGCAGCGCCGCCAGCACCGCCTCGTGCATCTGCGCGGCCGAACGCACGTCGACGCGCTGCACGTCGGCCGGCGTCGGCAGCGACACCGGTCCGGCCACCAGCACGACCTGTGCGCCGCGCCGCGCCGCCGCGCCGGCAATGGCAAAGCCCATCTTGCCGCTGCTGCGGTTGCCGATGAAACGCACCGGATCGATGTCTTCGTAAGTGGGACCGGCGCTGACCACCAGGCGCAGGCCGGACAGCGATGCGGACGTGCTCATGCGAATGCCTTCGCCAGCGCGCTGACGATCTCGTGCGGTTCGCTCATCCGGCCCGGGCCGGTTTCGCCCTCGGCCAGCGGCCCGTCGTTGGGTCCGACCACGTCGACGCCGCGCGAGCGCAGCGTGGCGATGTTGGCCTGCGTGGCCGGATGCAGCCACATGCGATGGTTCATCGCCGGCGCAATGGTGATCGGCGCCGTGGTGGCCAGGCACAGTGTGGTGACCAGGTCGTCGGCGAAACCGTGCGCCAGGCGGGCGAGCGTGTTGGCCGTGGCCGGCGCGATCACGATGCGATCGGCCCAGCGCGCCAGTTCGATATGCCCCATGGCCGCTTCGGCGGCGGCATCCCACAGCGACGTGCGCACCGGCCGCCCGGACAACGCCTGGAACGTCGGTGTGCCGACGAAGCGCTGGGCGTTTTCGGTCATCGCCACGGTGACCTCGGCGCCGGCGTCGCGAAGGCGACGCACCAGCTCCGCCGCCTTGTACGCGGCGATGCCCCCGCATACGCAGAGCAGCAGGTGCTTCCCGCGCAATGTACTGCTGGCTTCGACCATCGCCCTGGAGAAATCCTTACCACGGAATCGGCGCCTAGCTTACCCGATGGCACTTAACCCTCCTGAAGCCCGTGAGCTTCGCGGGGGGTTCAATGGACCTGGGCGCGTTGCCGCACCGCGAAGCGGCACGACGCGCCCGTCCCTCCTAATCCATGACCCGCCCCCATGCACATCCGCGACTGGCCCACCGATGAGCGCCCCCGGGAAAAACTGCTGGCTCGCGGCGCCGGGGCGCTGACCGATGCCGAACTGCTGGCAATCTTCCTCGGCTCGGGTTTGCGGGGGCGCGATGCGGTCGCCACCGCGCGCGAACTGCTGACCGGGCATGGCCCGCTACGCAACCTGCTCGAACGCACACCGGCGCAACTGGTGCAACTGCCGGGCCTGGGTCCGGCGCGCGCCTGCGTACTGGCTGCTGCGCTGGAGCTGGGCCAGCGCCTGCTCTGCGCCGAACTCGAGCGCGGCGCGGCACTGAGCGATCCGCAGGCCGCGGGGCGCTACTTCGCCCAGCGTTTGCGTGGTCGTCAGCAGGAAGTGTTCGCGGCGCTGTTCCTGGATGTGCGCCATCGCGCGCTGGCGTTCGAGGAACTGTTCCAGGGCACGATCGACGGCGCCGAAGTGCACCCGCGCGAGGTGGTGCGGCGCGCGCTCGCCCACAATGCCGCTGCGGTCATCGTCGGCCACAACCACCCCAGCGGAAACCCGGAACCCAGTGCCGCCGATCGGGCCGTGACCGCTCGCCTGAAGCAGGCGCTGGCGCTGGTCGACCTGCGCCTGCTCGACCATTTCGTGATCGGGGACGGCCTGCCAACGTCAATGGCGGCGCGGGGCTGGGTGTGAACAGGAGGCGCGGCCACGGCCCGCATCGCATTAGGTGAAGCCGGGGCGAGCCCGTAAAATGCGCGGTCCCGCAACACCCCGCAGAATCCCCGTGAAAGCCAATCTCCGCGCGCTCGTCGCGCAGGCCATCGATGCATTGCGCGCCGCCGGCACCCTGCCGGCCGACCTGGTCACGCCCGAGTTCGTCATCGAGCGCCCCAAGACCCGCGCCCAGGGCGATTTCTCCACCAACGCTGCGATGCTGCTGGCCAAGGCCGCCAAGTCCAACCCGCGCGCGATCGCGCAGGCACTGGTCGCCGCGCTGCCGGCCAACGACGACATCGCCCAGGTCGAGATCGCCGGCCCCGGCTTCATCAACTTCCACGTCCACGAAAGCGCCTGGCGCCGGCAGATCGGCGAGGTGTTCGCGCAGGGCGCGAGCTACGGCCGCAATGAATCGGGCAAGGGCCATCGCGCCGGCGTCGAGTTCGTATCGGCCAATCCAACCGGACCGCTGCACGTCGGCCACGGCCGTGCCGCCGTGATCGGCGATTGCATCGCCCGCGTGCTGGTCGCCAACGGCTGGGACGTGGCGCGCGAGTTCTACTACAACGACGCCGGCGCGCAGATCAACAACCTCGCCATCTCGGTGCAGGCGCGCGCGCAGGGCAAGGGTCCGGACGATGCCGGCTGGCCCGAGGACGGCTACCGCGGCGACTACATCAGGGACGTCGCCCAAGCCTACCTGGATGGCGCCAGCGTCGAGATCGAAGGCCACACCGTGGTGGGCGCGGGGGACCCGAACGATCTCGATGCGATCCGCCAGTTCGCCGTGGCCTACCTGCGCCGCGAGCAGAACCTGGACCTGGCCGCCTACGGCGTCGGCTTCGACGTGTATTTCCTCGAGTCGTCGCTGTATACCGACGGCAAGGTCGAGGAAACCGTGCGCGAACTGGTCAAGCACGGCCACACCTACGAGGAAGGCGGTGCGCTGTGGCTGCGCACGACCGACTTCTGTGACGACAAGGACCGCGTGATGCGCAAGTCCGACGGCACCTACACCTACTTCCTGCCCGACGTCGCCTACCACCTGTCCAAGTGGCAGCGCGGCTACGAGCGCGCGATCACCGAGCTCGGCGCCGACCACCATGGCAGCCTCAACCGCGTGCGCGCCGGTTTGCAGGCGCTGGATTGCGGCATCCCGCAGGGCTGGCCCGAGTACGTGCTGCACCAGATGGTCACCGTCATGCGTGGCGGCGAGGAAGTGAAGCTCTCCAAGCGTGCCGGCAGCTACGTGACGCTGCGCGACCTGGTGGACGAAGTCGGTCGCGACGCGACGCGCTGGTTCCTGATCGCGCGCAAGCCCGATTCGCAGCTGACCTTCGACATCGACTTCGCCCGCAGCCAGTCGCTCGACAACCCGGTCTACTACGTGCAGGTCTCGCACGCCCGCATGTGCGGACTGCTGCGCCAGCTCAAGGAACGCGGCCTGAGCTACGACCAGGCCGACGGCCTGGCGCAGCCGCTGGACCTGGACGACGACGCCGCACGCGAACTGGTGACGACGCTGCTGCGCTACCCCGACGTGGTCGAGATGGCCGGGCGCGATCTGGAGCCGCACCAGATCGCCGTCTACCTGCTCGAACTGGCGCAGACCTTCCAGACGTACTACAACGATCACCAGTTCCTGGTCGACGACGCCACCACCCGCCACGCGCGCCTGGTGCTGGCGATGGCGACCAAACAGGTATTGGCGAACGGACTTGAATTACTGGGCGTCAGCGCCCCCGAGGTGATGTAAGTGGCAGCAAAGCGCGGAAAGTCGCAAGCAAAGCGCAACAATGGCAACAGCGGCGCCCTCCCCGGCTGGGCCTGGATGGTGCTCGGCATCCTGCTCGCGGTGGTCGTGATCCTGGTCGCCCCGAAGTACCTCAAGTCCGACGGCGACGGTTTCTTCCGTCCGCAGCCCAACCCCGACGCGCAGCCAGCGCCCGTGGCCAGCGGTGACGATGAGGGCGTGGTGTCCGACGAGTCGGCGGGCGACGACAAGGCGCCGGCCAGGAAGGGCAACGACACCGCTGCCACTAAGAAGGACACCGATTACGACTTCTACACGCTGCTGCCGGGCAAGGAAGTGCCGATGAGCGACGCCGAGCTCGCCGCCAGCGAGCGGGCCGAGGCGCGCCAGGCCCAGGCAGCCAAGCCGCAGCCAGCGCCGGAGAAGCCGGCGGTCGAGAAGGACACGGCCGCAACCCTGCCCAAGCCGGTCGACGCCGCGGTTGGCGCGAGCACGGAGCCCGCTTCGGCTTCGTCTGCAACAGCGAATGCGCCGACCACCGAGACCACCCCGGCCAAGGCAAGCCCCGACGCCCCGACCGCCACGGCTGCGGCTCCCGCCGACGACAGCACCCGCTACCTGCTGCAGGCTGGTGCGTTCCAGGCCTCGGGCCAGGCCGAGGAAATGAAGGCGAAGATCGCCATGCTCGGCCTCGGCGCGCGCGTGGAATCGGCCAGCATCGGCGGCAAGACCGTCTACCGGGTGCGCATGGGGCCCTATGGCACCGCCAGCGATCTGGCCGATGCCAAGCGCAAGCTTTCAAGTGGCGGCTTGGCGGCGATGGCGATCAAGGTCAAGTAGCCTTCGTTGTTCGGTGAAAATACCAACCGGCGACTCCAACGAGCCGCCGGTTTTTTTTGCCGCCACGTCGTGGCTACGATCTGCCGGGTGCCAACGATTCAAAGGATTGAGAATGGTCTTTGCGAAAGCGCTTTGGCTATCGATGCTCGGAGCAGGCCTACTCGGCTCGCAGCCTTCCTTGGAAACACAAGCGACGGCCGATCCCGTCCTGAGCAAAGCGATCGCCTTCGCCAAGGAGAAGGCGTTCAAAGCCCCCTCCGTTGATTGGCCAGCGGTCGAGGCTGAGGCCACGGCCAAGTGGCTGGCTGCTCCCGGAGAGGACGGGCGCACCGCCGCGATCCGGCATGTGCTGGGTGCGCTCAAGGACGGTCATTCGAGCTATCGCCCGCCCGACACATACAAGTCTGATCCGGGCGCCATGCGCCATTCGCCTGCGGAGCCCATTGCGCGAGCCGATGTTGCCGAGGGCCGATTCGGCCGACTGGTGATCAACGGTTGGTCAGGAGATAGCAGTCAAGTTCCCGCAGCCACCGCCCTCGTACGCAACGAGCTTCGCAAGGCGATGTCGATCGGCTCCTGCGGTCTGATCGTGGATGTCGCGACCAATTCGGGTGGAAACATGTGGCCGATGATGGGAGGGCTGGCGCCGCTCTACGAAGAAGGCACGCTGGAGACGTTTGAAGGCCGCGACGGCACGATCATCGTCAATGTCCGCAATGGCTTGCTGCGGAAGAACGACCATGTTTACCCACTGGTGGAGGCGCTGCCGAAGCTCGACGCAAAACCGAAATTCGTCGCGATCATTATTGGCAGAAAGACCGCCAGCTCCGGCGAGATTCTCGCCTTGGGATTCAAGCACCAGGCAAACGCCCGATCCTTTGGCCGGGCGACCGCCGGAGCCACCACGGCCAACTCGTCGATACGCCTCCCCAACGGAGGGCTGCTGGCCATCACCAGCTCCCGCATCCGGGACAGAGCGGGTGCCGTTCAACACGGCCCCCTCGTCCCCGACGAACTCTCAGAGCAGCCGTTGCATGCCGCACAGGATTGGTTGGCGGAACGATGCGAGTGATCCGACCCGACTACCCGGCGGACAGGAAGGGTTCCTTCCCTTGCCTTTCGTCTTGGTTTGCCGCGGCTCAACCGCGCTTGAGCGTGATCAGCGCCGAAGTATCGGAATCGCCCAGGCCGCGCTCGAGCAGCTCGGCATAGTCGGCCAGCGCCTGCTCGATGACCGTCATGCGCAGGCCGCTGCCCTGCGCGATCGACTGCACGATGCGCAGGTCCTTGAGCATGTGCGCGGACTTGAAGCCCGGGTTGAACTCGTCGCGCAGCATCGTCGCGCCGCGCTTGTCGAGGAACCAGTTGCTCGCCGCGCCGGCCATGAGCGTCGGCAACAGCCTGGACGGATCCAGGCCGAGCTTCTCGCCCAGGGCCAGGCCTTCGCACACGGCCTCGTTGATGCCGGCGACCAGCACCTGGTTCACCGCCTTGGTGGCCTGGCCCGCGCCCGTGGCGCCCATGTGGGTGACGCGCGCGGCATAGGTTTCGATCACCGGCTGCGCGCGATCGAGCGTGTCGATCTCGCCGCCGACCATCACGGACAGCTTGCCGTTGCGCGCGCCTTCCACGCCGCCCGACACCGGCGCGTCAAGGAAACCGATGTTCTGGGCCGCCAGCATCGCCGCTGCGCGGCGCGCGGTGTCCACCGCCACGGTGGAGTGATCGATCACCACCGCGCCCGGCTTGAGCACGTCGGCCAGCGCGGTCACGTTCTCCAGCACGTCAGCGTCCAGCGACACGCACAGCACGACGACGTCGCAATCGGCGAAGTTCGCCGCCGAGCGCGCGGCGCGCACGCCCAGTTCCGCCGCCAGCGCGTCGGCCTTGGCCTGGGTGCGGTTGCCCACTGCAGTCAGCAGGCCCTTGTTGTGCACGTAACGCGCCATCGGCGCGCCCATCGCGCCCAGGCCTATGAAACCTACTTTCATTTCGATATTCCGCTTGTCTGAACTTCAATGGATCGGACGATCCACGGGTGGACGGCGACTGATGTCCACCGTTTGATGATGGTGATTTACCGTTTGCTCGCCATTTACGCCAACGGCGTGTCGTCGAGGTAGGTGTAGCCGGTCAGGCCGGTTTCCAGCGCCGCCTCCAGGCGAGCGCCCTCTTCGGCTGGCAAACCCGCGGCTGCCACTTTCGCACGGTATGCCGCGCGCAGGTCGGCGAGCTTGTAGCCGACGTAGTCGAGCATCACGTCGGTGGTATCGCCGCGACGCTGCTGGGTGATCTGGTAGCCGTCGCCGTCGACGCGGACTTCCACCGCATCGGTGTCGCCGAACAGGTTGTGGATGTCGCCGAGGATCTCCTGGTAAGCACCGACCAGGAAGAACGCCAGCCGGTAGCTTTCGCCCGGATTGGGCGCGTGCAGCGGCAGCGAGGTATCCAGGCCTTCGTTTTCGACGTAGGTCTTGACCGTGCCGTCGGAATCGCAGGTCATGTCGGCGAGCACGCCGCGGCGCTGCGGCGCCTCGTCCAGGCGCTCGATCGGCACGATCGGGAACACCTGGTCGATCGCCCACACGTCCGGAATCGACTCGAACACGCTGAAATTGACGAAGTACTTGTCGACCAGGCGGTCGTTGAGCTCGTCGAGCAGCTCGCGATGGCTCTTCTCGTCGTAGCTCAGGCGCTTACGCACGGCGTGGGCGATGGCGTAGAACAGGTCGTCGATGCGCGCGCGGTGCACCAGATCGATCTGGCCGAGCGCGTACAGCGACAGGCCTTCGCTGTGGTGGTGTTGGGCCTCATGGAACAGCTCCACCGCCGGACGCTGGTCGAGTTCGGCATGGACGTCGCGCAGGTGGCGGATCACCGCCGGCTCGTCGTCGTGCACGTCGGGGATGCGGCCTTCGGGCGCTTCCTCGACTTCCGACACGTTGGCCACCAGCACGGCGTGGTGAGCGGTCATCGCGCGACCACACTCGGTGACGATGCGGGGCGCGTGCAGGCCGTGCTCGGCGCAGGCCTCGGCCAGCGGCTGGACGATATTGCTGGCGTACTGGTGCACGCCGTAGTTGATTGAGCAGTAGCCGCGCGAACGCGTGCCTTCGTAGTCGATGCCCAGGCCGCCGCCGACGTCCATGTAGCGGATGTTCGCGCCCAGCTTGGACAGCTCGACGAAGTAGCGGGTCGCCTCGCGCATGCCGTTGGCGATGTCGCGGACGTTGGAGATCTGGGAGCCCATGTGGAAGTGCAGCAGCTGCAGGCAGTCGGTCATGCCCGAGTCGCGCAGGTTCTTCCACAGGTCGAGCACCTGGCGCGGCGACAATCCGAATTTGGCCTTGTCGCCGCCGCTGTTCTGCCACTTGCCGGCGCCCAGCGAGGCCAGGCGCATGCGCACGCCCAGGCCCGGCTTCACGCCCAGGTCGCGGGCTTCCTCCATCACCAGCGCCAGCTCGGACGGCTTCTCGATGACGATGAAGGTCTCCATGCCCAGCTTGCGACCGATCAGCGCCAGCCGGATGTACTCGCGATCCTTGTAGCCGTTGCAGACGATCAGCCCGCCCGGGCGCGACAGCGCCAGCACGGCCATCAGCTCGGGCTTGCTGCCGGCCTCCAGGCCGAAGCCGTCGCCGTGGTGCGAGGCCAGCGTGCCGGCAACACCGAAATGCTGGTTGACCTTGATCGGGTACACCGCGGTGTAGCCGCCGGCGTAGTCCCACTCGGACTGGGCCGCGCCGAAGGCGGCCTGCAGCTTGCCCAGGCGGTCGCCGAGGATGTCGGGGAAGCGCACCAGCATCGGCAACTTGGCGCCGTTGGCGCGGGCGGCATCGACGACCTCGGGCAGGACCACGACCGGGCCCTGCACGCCACGCGGATGCACCGCGATCTGGCCGGCGGCGTTGACGTCGAAATAGCCCTCGGACCAATGCGGAATCGAGTAGGTCTTGCGGGCCTGATCGAGCGACCAGTCGGACATCGGCGTAGCTACCGGCGGGGAATGGGGGACGCGCATTCTACAGCCCCCCGCCCGGCCCGCCTTCGCATCGCCTGAACGGGCGGCCTAACCGCTGCATCCCGTCACCACGGAGGGTTACATCCGGTCCGCTACAATGCCGCCCCCTCTCCCGCCCGCCCGGCGATCCGGCCCGTCATCGACGGCCATTACGCTTGCGGCGCGGCCACCTCCCTGGGACGAACCGGCATGAGCAGCAACACCTCCTGGCATTACGAGAACTTCGAGCCGACCGGCTCGGCCATCGGCTATCGCATCACCCGCAAGCTGGACGAGGTGCAGTCGCCGTTCCAGAAGATCGAGATCTTCGAGAGCACCGACTGGGGCAACCTGATGCTCATCGACGGCGCGATGATGCTGACGACGAAGGACAACTTCTTCTATCACGAGATGATGTCCCACGCGGCGCTGTTCACCCACGCCAACCCGAAGAACGTCGTGATCATCGGTGGCGGCGACTGCGGCACGTTGCGCGAAGTGCTCAAGCACCCGGGCGTGGAGAGCGCGGTGCAGTGCGACATCGACGAGCAGGTCACGCGCATGGCCGAGAAGTGGTTCCCGGAGCTGTGCGACGCCAACAACGACCCGCGCGCCAAGCTGCTGTTCGACGACGGCATCGCGTACATGAAGAACGCCGCGCCGAACTCGCTCGACGTTGTGATCGTCGACTCCACCGATCCGGTCGGCCCGGCCGAGGGCCTGTTCAACAAGGCGTTCTTCGAGAGCTGCTTCCGCGCGCTGAAGGACGACGGCATCCTGGTGCAGCAGTCCGAGTCGCCGCTGATGCTGCTGGATCTGATCAAGGAAATGCGCGCCGAGATGGGCAAGGCCGGCTTCACCACGTTCCAGACGCTGCCGTTCCCGCAGCCGTGCTACCCGACCGGCTGGTGGTCGTGCACGCTGGCGCGCAAGGGCCAGGGCTTCGACTTCCGCGTGGCCGACGCGCGCGCCAAGGCGTTCGACACCAAGTACTACACCGCCGATATCCATCAGGGCGCGGCTTCGCTGCCGCCGTTCGTGGCGGCGGCGCTGGGCGGCCGATAGTTCCAAATCAACGCGTCGCCCCGAACCGACACGGCCCCGCGGAACCGCGGGGCTTTTTTTTGTGTGCGGCGGATGCGTTACCTTGACGTCCGGGGACACCGGGGAGGACAGGGGATGCGCAACGCATATCGGGTTCTGCTGGGCTGCGTGCTGGTGCAGGCAGCGGCCGCCCACGCCGCGCAGCCGCGCACGGCGGGTTTCAACGAGTGCTGGAAGGCGCGCTTCCAGGAGCAGCTAAGCGGCGAGGTCCGCGAGAAGAACACCAGCGGCGGCCCCCATGGCTATACGTACAGTTACGAAGGCGACTTCCGTTGGGTCGGCGAGCCGAAGACGGTGCCGGCCGCGACGCAGTACGTCTTCTGCTTCCGCAAGCGCCTCGACGACGGCGGAGCGCTGATCGTCGGCGACCATCAGATCGAGCTCGGGCGCGTCGGCTCGGTCAAGCTGCCGCCGCTGGTGCATGAAAGCGCGAATTACAGCTATACCTCCACACGCGATCACTACGACTTCCCGACGCTCTATGGCTCCTTCAGCACACCCGGCAAGCCGGATAGCAGCCTGGAAATCCAGCTCGATCGCGTACGCAAGACCGCCACCGTGGTGACCCGGACGAACAATGGCAAGGCGGAGGTCGCGAGCTACATGCAGGGCGACGCGGTGCCGGTGGATCCTTGATTCGCCAGTACCGGGACGCGGGTCAACCCGCGGGTCTGGAGTAGGGCGGGCTTAAGCCCGCCAGCCGATTCGCAAAGGCGGGCCAAGGCCCGCCTTACGTGGTCGGATCGGGCTTCCGCGCCACCCAGCCCGCCGCGATGATGCCGATCTCGTAGAGCACGCACATCGGGATCGCCAGCATCAACTGCGAGACCACGTCCGGCGGCGTGATGACGGCGGCGATCACGAACACGCCGACGACGGCGTAACCACGCGACTCCTTGAGCTGCTGAGGCGTCACCCAGCCCAGCAGCGCCAGGATCACCAGCGCCACCGGCAGCTCGAAGCTGGCGCCGAACGCCAGGAAGATCACCAGCACGAAATCGAGGTAGGCGTTGATGTCGGTCATCATCGCCACGCCTGCCGGCGTGATCTTGGCGAGAAACCCGAACACCGTCGGCAGCACCAGGAAGAACGCGAACGCGCAGCCGGTATAGAACAGCCCGACCGCGGACACCAGCAGCGGCAGCGCCAGGCGCTTCTCGCGCTGGTACAGGCCGGGCGCGACGAAAGCCCACGCCTGGTACAGCAGCCAGGGCATGGTGACCATCAGCGCGGTGAAGAAAGCGAGCTTGACCGGGGCGAAGAACGGCGAGGCGACTTCCACCGCGATCAGCTGGCCGCCCGCGGGCAACTTGGCCAGCAGCGGCTGCGCCAGCCAGGCGTAGATCTTGTTGGCGAACGGCAGCAGCGCCACGAACACCAGCATCAGGCCGGCGACCGCACGCAACAGGCGCGCGCGCAGTTCGATCAGGTGGTCGATCAGGCGCGGCTCGGCCGCCGCATCGGCGCCGTGCTCAGCGTCGGTCATGGTCGTCATGCGTGGCCGAAGGTTCGTGGGCTACGGCCGGCGGCTGCGCGGCGTCGGTGTCGGGGCCGCCATCTGGCGTCGAAACAGGTTCTGCCTGGACAGAAGCGGCTTGGACAGAAGGGGCACGATCAGGGTCAACATGACCGGCATCGGCCTGCGTGGGCACCGCCGACTGCACGTCGCGACCCACCGATTCGAGTTCGCGCCGCACCGATTCTCCGCTGCGCTGCAGGTCGTCCTGCACTTCGCGCAACGACGCTTGGGTCTGCTGCAGGCTGCGCTTGAGCTCGTCGGCGGCGAGCTCGTTCTCCAGCTCGGATTTCACCGAATACCACTGCGCCCGCGCGCGGCGCACCCACAGGCCGGCGAAGCGCGCGGCCTTGGGCAAGCGTTCGGGGCCCAGCACCAGCAGGGCCACGATCGCGATCATGAGCAGCTCGAAGAAGCTGATATCGAACATGACAGCGGACGTCGCTATTCGCTGCGGAAGCGATTAGCGCGGTTGTTCGTCGTTGCGCTGCGTGCTGTCGGCCTTGGTCTGCTGCTGGCCGTTGCGCGACTCGTCCGGCAACTGCGCCGTCGGACGATCTTCGTCGTTCATGCCCTTCTTGAAGCCCTTCACCGCTTCACCCAAATCCTGGCCAACGTTCTTCAGACGCTTGGTGCCGAACACCAGCACCACGATCACCAGCACGATCAGCCAGTGCCAAAGACTCAAACCACCCATGGGAATGCTCGTCGAAAGGGGCTATCAGGATACTCCAGCGGTGTGACGTCCGCTGGTCGCGGCTTGTCGGCTCAGGGGATGGGCTCGGACTGAACGGGGCTTTCCACGGTTTCGAACTTGCCCGGCGCCTGTGCGGCCGGCGCCACAGCCGAAGTCGGCTGCATCGGCTGCGTCACCGCGGCGGTCGTGGCCGGAGCCGTGGTTGCACTCATTTGCCCGCGGGCGGCGGAGCGACCGGTGCCGCGCTGTTCGCGCGCGGCGGCGGTGGCTTCCTCCAGGCGATCGCGGAAATCCACGACCGCGTTCGACGGCTGGCCATGGGCGCGGCCTTCGAAAATCATGCGCGGCGTCGTGTCGCGACCGTAGACCGCCTCGTTGGCGGCGTCGTCGATCGACAGCACCGCGCCGTCCAGGGCGATGCCGGCGAACAGGCCGCGCGCGCGCGACCACGACCAGATCTCGGCCTTGAGCTGGCCGTCGGTGGCCGTGGCGGCGTTTCGCCCGACCGGACCGGCGGCGACGCCGGCATCGGCGCCCAGGGTGACCTTGCCGTTGACGATCGAGTCCAGGCCGCGGTCGCTGCGGAACACCAGCACCACGTCGGCCGACTGCACGCCGGCCTGGAAGCCGATGCTGCCGCCGGTGAGCTTGACGTAACTCGGGTTGGACCAGGTGCCGTCCGGGTTCTTCACCGACAGCAAGCCGTGGCCGCGACGCCCGCCGAGCACCAGGCCCATCTTGAGGGTATCGGGCACCACCACTATCCCGCGCGCCTCATCCAGCAGCTTGTCGGGGATCGCCGATTCCGGAATGTGCTGGATGTCGGCCAGCACGCGTACGGCATTGCGCGCGCGCTCGTCCTCGGTCGGGCCGGCAACGGCGGTGGCGGCGAAGCTCAGGCTGATCATCAGGACAGCAAGGCGCGAAAGGCGGGGCATGAGGAACTCCAGGCGAAAGGTCGCGAAGGTGGCTGCTGGATTCGACCGCGGCATGGCGGTCGGGTTCCGACAATCACAATCAGGCTAGTTATTGAGGAATGAATCCTCACCTAACCACGCGCAGCGTCAAGTAACGCCATCACAGGCTGCGGCATCGGCCGTGCGTATCGGCAGGGTCACTGTCATCCTATGTCGATGCCAGCCCCCGCCAGCATTCCCTCCCCCGCTCCCGACACCGCCCTCGTCCTGGTGAACCTCGGTACGCCGCAGGCTCCAACGCCGCGCGAGGTGCGCCGATACCTGAGCGAGTTCCTGCACGACCATCGCGTCGTCGACCTGACCCGCTGGCTGTGGTGCCCGCTGCTGCACTTCGCGATCCTGCCGGTGCGTTCGCCGGCCGTGGCCAAGAAATACGCGAGCATCTGGCTGCCCGGCACCGACGGCGGCTCGCCGCTGGCCGTGCACACCCGTCGCCTGGCCCAGGCCGTGCAGCGCGAGATGCCGCAGCTGCGCGTGGTCGACGCCATGCGCTATGGCGAGCCCAAGCTGGCCAGCGTGATCGATCGCCTGCATGCCCAAGGTGTGCGCCGCGTGCTTGCGCTGCCGCTGTATCCGCAGTATTCGACCTCGACCACGGCCTCGGTCGGCGACGTGCTGGAGAAAGCCACCGGCGTGCAGGCGCGGATGGTCGAGGACTATCACCTCGACGCCGGTTGGGTCGACGCGGTCGCCGGATCGATCCATGACCACCGGGCCACGCATGGCGCTGGCGAGCACCTGCTGTTCTCGTTCCATGGCCTGCCCCAGCGTTTCGTCGATGCGGGCGATCCGTATGCGCATCATTGCGAGGCCAGCGCGCGCGCGATAGCGCGGCAGCTCGGCCTGGACGATGGTGCATGGACGATGAGTTATCAGTCCCGCTTCGGTCGCGAGAAGTGGCTGGAGCCGTCCACCGCCGCCACGCTGCAGTCGCTGGCGGAACGCGGCCTGCGCCAGGTCGACGTGGTCGCGCCGGGCTTTGCCGTGGATTGCATCGAGACGTTGGAGGAAGTGGCGATGATGCTGGCCGAGGACTTCGCCGGACACGGCGGCACGCTGCGCTACATCCCCTGCCTCAACGACACGCCCGCCCATGCGCAAGCGCTGGCGGCGATCGCGCAGCGCGCGCTGGGGGACTGGCGCTGATGCCCGCCCGCGGCCTGCAGGAATTCGTCGTCGATACCCGCCTCGGGCGCATCACCGGCCTGCGTGCCGGCGACACCGGGGCACCGCGCGTACTGGCACTGCACGGCTGGCTCGACAACGCCGCCAGTTTCATTCCGCTGGCGCAGCACCTTCACGGCATCGAGCTGGTCGCGCCCGACCTGCCGGGTCATGGCGCCAGTCCACACCTGCCGCCGGGCGCGGATTACTCGTTCGCCGCTGCGGTCAATTCCGTGCTCGACATCGCCGATGCGATGGGCTGGGACCGGTTCTCCCTGCTCGGCCATTCGATGGGCGCGGGCATCTCCAGCCTGGTGGCGGCGGCGTGTCCGCAACGCATCGAGCGACTGGTGGCCATCGAGGCGCTTGGCGCGCTGGCGGATGTGCCCGAGCGCACGGTCGCTCGCCTGCGCGAGGCGATCGCGGCGACACGCGCACTGCCGGGCAAGTCGCTGCGCGTGTTTCCCGACATCGCCGTCGCGGTGCGCGCCCGCATGGCGGCCGGCACGCAGATCGGCAGCCGCCTGAGCGAACCGGTCGCGCGGCTGCTGGTCGAACGCGGTGTCGCGCCGGTCGAAGGCGGCTTCGTCTGGTCCAGCGACCCGCGACTGACCTTGCCCTCGATGCAGCGTATGACCGAGCCGCAGGTCCGCGCTCTGGTGGCCGGCATCGAGTGTCAGACGCGGGTGATCTTCGCCGACCCGGCGCAGCCTTATCTGCCCGACGCCCTTCGACGCGAACGGGCCGCCCTGCTGCCATGCGGGGAACTGATCGTGATGCAGGGTGGCCACCACCTGCACATGGAAGAGCCGGCTGCGGTGGCGGCGGCGATCGGGGATTTCCTGGTGGCGTCGCAAACGAGCTGAGGCGCCGCCGCGTTCCATGGCAGGGATTCCCGCCTTCGCGGGAATGACGCCTGTGCCCCCCCAGTGCGCTGAATCCGACACCAAAAAAAGCCGATACCGCGTTACCCCGCCTTCCCGCACAACGCCCGCAACGTCGCCTTCAACCGGCGCCCCTCGGCATGGAAGTAATCCCGCTCCCCGCGCCAGTGCGGGCAGCGCGCTTCCACCTCGCGCCAGAACGCGCGCGAATGATCGGCGCGGATCAGATGGCACAGCTCGTGCACCAGCACGTATTCGAACGCGCTCGGCCTGGCCAGCACCAGCGAAAGATCCAGCGCCATCGAACCATCCGGCGCCAGCGACCCCCATTGCGAGGACATCATCTTGAAGGTGATCCGCCGCGGCGCGCGCGGCAGGTCGGCCAGCAAGCGCGGCAACCAGCGGCCGACATCGACGCGCGCCTGTGCTTCGTAGAAATCGCGCACGACCCGGCGGATCGTGCCATCACCCGCCTTCGCAGGCAGCGTGAACACCAGGGCCTCGACATCGCTTTCGTACTGCAGCCGGGCGAAGCGACCTTGCTGCCATTGCAACGGCAGCATCGCCCCGCGCAACGGCATTTGGGCACTGACCTCGCGCTCCAGCGCAGGCACGCCATCGAGTTGGAATCGCGCCAGTTGCTTGGTCAGCCAGTCGCCGTGCTCGGCGACGAAGCGTTCACCGTTCGCCAGGCTGGCACGCAACGGCATGGTCAGCCGCGCGCCGCGCTCGTCCACCGACAGCCTGAGCCGTCGTGCGCGCGGATCGCGCACGCGTTGCAAATTGATGGTGCGCCCGTCGGGCAATTCGAGTTCGAGCGACTCGCGCTCGATCGTGCGTGGCTTGGGCGCCAGCAAGCGGAACAAGGAAGGCATGGACGGTCGGCTCGATGGGGGAACGAACGCGGCACGAACCCATCCATGGGGACACCATCCATGGGAGCAGGGACGATGATACGTGCAGATAGTCGCACGGTTGTTGCACTGCCACGCATCGCCGCATGCGGGCGATGCGGCAGTCCGGCGTCAGGCTTCGGCCTTGGACAACTTCAGTGCGCCTTCGAGCACCGTGAACAGGCGCTTGAACTCGCCTGCCATCAGCACGAAGCGCGCATCGAGCTCGGCGCGCAGGTCGTCGCGCTCGGTCGATTCGAGTTCGTCGACCGCGCCATCGAGCAGTTTGAACTTGCGCACGACCAGGTCCTCGCCGAGCACGAAGGACACGTGATCGTCCAGGTTCAAGGCAAGGCGCGTGACCTGCTTGCCCGATTCCAGGTGCTTGGTGATCTCGTCGCTCTGCAGCTCCATGCGCTGCACTTTGACCACCGCG
The DNA here is from genome assembly GCF_031457115.1 of Lysobacter niastensis. GTDB lineage: Bacteria > Pseudomonadota > Gammaproteobacteria > Xanthomonadales > Xanthomonadaceae > Lysobacter_J > Lysobacter_J niastensis_A. The sequence goes on along the minus strand of NZ_JAVDVY010000001.1, from coordinate 287,031 downwards.
CCCTGGTCGATCGGATCGCGTAGCTCGCATTCATCGCCGAGCGACAGGCCTTCCGGCAACGGTTCGCCGGCGACCCATCCGGTCAGGATCGAACGCGGCGCAACCTCCGCATTCAGCGGCAGCGCCGGGAAGCTGCCCAGCGCGCGGCGGATCTCGCTGACCACGTTCTCGCCGGTCTTGCGGCTGGAAGTGTCCACCACCACCACGCCGTGACCCAGGTCGATCAGCGCATCGGTGCGGCTGGGTTTGACGAAGGCGCGCGGCAGCAAGTCGGTGATCAGCTCATCCTTGATGCGCTTGCGCGTGCGCCCGCCGGGCTTGCGGCCTTCCTTTTGCTCGATGACGGCCAGCTTCTTGGCCAGCATGTCGTTGACCACCGAACCGGGCAGGATCTTGTCCTCGCCTCCGACGGCCAGCCACGTGGCGTCGCCGCGGTTGTGCGACATCCCGTCGGCATCGCGGCCAAATGGCGAGATGAAGCCGCGGCTGGACAGTTCCAGCGGGCCGACCGGCTTGAGCTGGCACTCGTCCAGGCCGGTATCGAGGTCATCTAGCTTGGTGGTGGTGGGGAAGCGGAACAGAGTCAGGTTGCGGAAGAACATCTAGGATCCTGAAATAAGTTTCTGGTCCGTCATCGGAAGATCCAGTGCCTGCGCCCTCTGATGTTCGGAGTGCAACGTCGCTGGATCCCCGCCTTCGCGGGGATGACGGCTGGGTGGTTCGGAGGCTATGTCTCGTCGCTCGCGTGCGGCTCTCCGGCCAGCCACGCGTGCGCATCCGGTAGCGCGCCGTCGCCGTGGCGGCCGAGCGCAAGGAAGTCGAACAGTTGCGGGTCGCTCAGCTGCGACGGGCGGATGTCGCCCAGCGCACGCGCGATCGTTTCGATGCGGCCGGGCGAATCACGCTCCCACGCATCCATCATCTTCTTGACCTGCTTGCGCTGCAGGTTCTCCTGCGAGCCGCACAGGTTGCAGGGGATGATCGGGAACTGCTTGGCTTCGGCGTAGGCGCTGATGTCGTCCTCGCGCACGTAGGCGAGCGGTCGGATTACCACATGCCGGCCGTCGTCGGACAGCAGCTTGGGCGGCATCCCCGCGAGCTTGGCGTGGAAGAACAGGTTCAGGAAGAACGTCGCCACCAAGTCGTCGCGATGATGGCCCAGCGCGATCTTGGTGAACCCCTGTTCGGCCGCGTACGCGTACAACGCGCCGCGGCGCAGGCGCGAGCACAGCGAGCACATGGTCTTGCCTTCCGGCACCACGCGCGTGACAACCGAATACGTGTCCTGCTCGAGGATCTTGTACGCCACGCCGATCGACTCGAGGTACGTCGGCAGCACGTGCTCGGGGAAATCCGGCTGCTTCTGGTCGAGGTTGACCGCGACCAGCTCGAACTTCACCGGCGCCTTCTTCTGCAGCTGAACCAGGATGTCGAGCATCGTGTAGCTGTCCTTGCCGCCGGACAGGCACACCATGACCTTGTCGCCGTCCTCGATCATGCCGAAATCGGCGATCGCGCGACCGACCTGGTGGCGCAGGCGCTTGGCGAGCTTGTTCGACTCGTGCTCGCGACGCTGGCCGGCGCGCACGTGGGGCCGGGGTTCGGCCAGCGGGAGGGGAAGTACGGTACTCATCGGACCGCCATTCTAACGGCCGCCGCCGCCATGACGCTGAAGGGCGGCGCGCGTTAAGCTCACCCTATGATCGAAAGCGATGATCCCGCCGTCACTGCACGCCAGCTCGCCGAGCTCAGGCTCGAACACCGCGACCTTGACGCGGCGATCGACCGGCTGGCCCTGGCGGGCGACAGCGACGAGTTGATGGTCAAGCGCCTGAAGAAGCGCAGGCTGTGGCTGAAGGACTGCATTGCCCGGCTGGAAAGCGCGCTGATTCCTGACGAGCCTGCCTGACCGCGCGGGCGGCGCGCCCCGGTCTGGCGTTTGCGATTCCAGCCCCACTTGCAGCAGCTCAATGCCAGGTCCGACGACGCCCCATCTCACGGAGGGCGTCGGTCCCGCCGGCCGCTCCTACAATCGAGCCAGGGGCAGGATGCCTCCAGCGAGGGCCGCGGTGCCATTGCCTGCAGCATTGAGCATGTTCCGCCACCATCCGGCCAGGTTCTGCCAGATGCCGGCGTCGCGGTAGACCGTCTTCAACAGGTCCAGCCGGTCCCTATCCGGCCGTCGGCGCCGGCTTGCTCGTCTCCGGACTGATCTTCTCGATCGTGTGGCGCAGCTCGCGGCCGAGGATGAACTTGGCGTCGCGGGCCCACGCGTCCAACCGCTCGTCGAAGGCGAGCTTGCTGTTCTCGTCGAGCCAGACCAGCCTGAGCTCGCGCAGCTTCTGGATGAAGCCGCGGAACAGGGTCCTGTCGAAAAACTCCGGCGCGGCCGGCGCATAGAGCAGGCTCAGGCGCTGCGCGGCGAGCTGACACATGCCTTCGAGTTCACCCGCGCCGAGCTTGCCAGGGCCGTTCTTCACCAGCACCGAGATGGCGATGTAGTAGCGCTCGAACGCCTGCTGCAGCGAGTGGCCGATCGCACGCAGGCGGAACACTTCGTCGGTCTGGCCGGCGTTACGGGCGAGGATGCCGCCTTCTTCCTCGTTGATGCGCTCGAGCAAGCCTTCGCGGATGAACACTTCGACGGTGTCGAGCAAGCGCTGGGCGAACTGATCCTCGGTCCACGGCAGGAACAACTCGGCCTGCAGGAACGGATAGACGTTGCGACCCAGGCGCAGCACGCCGGCCTGGCTCATGCGCCGGTTGTTCTGGAAGCAGCAGGCGATCCACGAAGCCGCGGTGAACAGGTGCTGCACGTTGTTGCGGAAATAGCTGAGCAGCACCGCGGTATCGCCGCTGACGCCCAGCACATCGCCCAGCGGATGGGCGATGCGCGTGAGCGTGCCGATCTCCTCGCCGTGGGCGACGATCTCCTGCGGCGAATGCGGCGTAACGGTGACGCGATCGGAGTACGGAAGCTCGGCCAGCAAGGTCTTGCTCAGCGCGATCTGCGCCAGCAGGTCGGCCTCGCCCATCGCATGCTTGGGCGTGGACAGCAGCGCCAGCGCCAACAGATTGATCGGATTGACGTCGGCGGCGCGGTTGACGTTGACCTGGATGCGTTCGGCCAGCGCGTCCACCGTGCCGGGCAGCCACGACGGCTTCTCTTCCTCGCCCAGCGGCCGGCCATCCCAGTCGGGTGCCTGCTGCTCGAGCACGTCGTTGAGGCGGATCGGCTCGCCGAAGTTCACCACCACCTGGCCGTAGTTGCTGCGCAGCACCTTGGGGATGCCGGAGATCAGCTGCCAGATCGATTCCTTTTCCTTCGGCTTGCCCGACAGCTCGTCGAGGTAGCTGTTGCCCTCCATCAGCTTCTCGTAGCCGATGTAGACGGGCTGGAACAGCACTGGGCGCGTGGGCTGGCGCAGGAACGCGCGCAGCGTCATCGCCACCATGCCTCCCTTGGGCGGCAACAGGCGTCCGGTGCGCGAGCGACCGCCCTCGACGAAGTACTCGATCGAATAGCCGCCGGCGACGAGCTGCGCGACGTATTCGCCCAGTACCGCCGAGTACAGCGCACTGCCGCGGATGCTGCGGCGGATGAAGAACGCGCCGCCCTTGCGCAGCAGCGTGCCGACCACCGGCAGGTTGAGGTTGATGCCGGCCACGATGTGCGGCGGCACGATGCCGCGCGTGTACAGCAGGTAGCTCAGCAGCAGGTAGTCCATGTGGCTGCGGTGGCAGGGCACGTAGACGACTTCATGCCCCGGTGCGTCCTGCTTGAGCTTGTCGAGGTGATGCACCAGCACGCCGCGGTAGATGCGGTTCCACACCGGCGCCAGCAGGAAGCTGGCCGAACGCACCACCGGGTGCGAATAGTCGGCGGCGATCTCGTAGGCGAAGGCGTGGGCCTTCTTCCAGGCATCGGGGAACTTGGAGTTGTCGCGGCGCGCCTGGTCGGTGATGGCGTCCTTCACCGACGGCGAGGCCAGCACCTGGTCGACCAGCAGGCGGCGCGTCGAGAGGTCCGGACCGATCACTGCCGCGCGGATGCGGCGGAAGTGCGTACGCAGCACGCGCGAGAGCTTGCGCACCGTACGTTCGGGCGGCAGGCCTTCGTCGACGATGCTGCGCAGGCTGACCGGCGGCGAGAAGCGCACCAGCGTGTCGCGGCCATTGAGGGCGAGCGCGAGCAGGCGGCGGAAGCGTCCGACCAGCGTCCAGTTTTCCGAGAACAGCACCGAGAACCAGCCGCTGCTCTTGTCCGGCGCGCGGCCGACGAAGATCGACACCGGCACCAGTTGCACGTCCAGCGTCGGCTGGTCGCGGTGCGCATCGAGCAGGCGCGCCAGCGAGCCGGAGTGGGTCTTGGACGGCGGCGGTGCGGCGTTCAGTTGCTGCAGCGGCGTCAGTGCGCTGGCGTTGCGACGCGACAGGGCGACATAGGCGCGCTTTCGACCCAGCGGGTCGCCGGGCAGCGGCTGCAGTGGCGAGGGCAGGCCTGCCTCGCGGCAGGCGCGCTCCAGGATCAGCGCGTTGCTGAGGCCGTAGTCCTCCAGTACGTAGCAGACCGGGCGACCGCCGACCTCGGGGGCATGCTTGGCAGGGGCCTCCGGCTCGATGGTCAGCTGCACCCACGGGGCCATGATCGAGCCCAGCAGGCGCGCCCACCACGGACGGCGCGACTGGTACTGGCGAACATCCAGCCCGGGCCTCGGCGCGACCGCGCCTATCGGCAATTCGGTCTGGGCAGGATCCTGCTGCGGGCGGGCGGGCTCGGCATCCGCCGCCGCGTCAGCAACGGGCGGAGCCACGGCGTCCGCCATCGCGGAGTCCTCGGTCACGGACTCCTCGATCGCAAGGGGCGAGGTCGTGGGCGCGACAGCTTCAGGCGCCGGCTCCGCGGCTACGGCCAGGTCGGCGGCTTCGGCACCGGTGTCGGCAGGCTGGGCAGGGCCGGCAGGCGTCGCGCTCGACGGCTCGGTCGGGTCCGGGCGGGCAGGCTCGGCATCCGGAAATGGCAGGGGCGTCTGTTTCGGCATCCCGGGCATTATGCCGGTTCAGATCGAAAGGTCAGGTCGGCATGACCCGCCGCGGTGACCGCGGCACCCGGCGATCAGCGCGATGCGGTGTCCGTGGATGCCGCTGCCTCGGCCTGCGCATGGCGCAGGATGTCGCTCAGGTACCAGCGCCCTTCGCGGCGCTCGACGTCGACGCGGGCCTCGATCGCCTGGCCTGCCATCGTGTAGTTCAGGCGGACCCGGGCGCGGTCGCTGGTCTGTTCCTCGACCACGACCTGGACGCCGTCGAGCGCCTCGTCCAGGTCCAGTCCGTAGCCCTCCATGACCTGCTTGAAGCGGGCGAAGAACGGCCCGAGCCGCCGCAAAGAGCGTTCCATGCCGGCTCGGCGGAAGGCGTCTGCACCCGCCAGTCCGGTCAGACGGGCGGCGTTGACCAGTTGTGGGATCGACTTGCGGGCCCGCGCGGCATCACCCAATGGCGCCTGCTGGCCCCATTGGCTGAGCGCCGTCAGCAGTTGCGCGTAATGCGCGCGCTCGTCGTCGCTGTAGTCGCCCTCCCGGCGCACGTACTGCACGCCGAACAGACCCAGCGTGGCGGCGGCGGAATGGAGCTCGCGAGACTGGCCCGCAAACTGGCGGTCGTAGACGCTCGCCAGGCGCTTTTCCGCATCCGGCGCGGCCAAGGCAGCGATGAAGCCCTGCAAACGGTCGTCCAACGGCAACTCGGTCAACGGCCAGACCGTGCGGCCCTCGCCCCAGGCCGTTTCCATCCGGACATGCAACGTCGGCGGGATGGCATGGCGGGCGTAGGAAACGAGGTCGTTGCGACGCAGGTCGCCGACCAGCTGCGTGACCGCTTCGGCCGGACCGCCCGGCACGACCTCGGGTGGAGCCGGGGCCTCGCGACGGCAGGCGCCAAGGACGACGGTAGCGGCCAGCAGCATCGCCAGGCCGGCATGGCTCAGGGCCCTTGGGCCCAGGCCGGCACGTTGGAGGTTGAACATTGGGCAGGCGGCTCCCCAGTCGCTCAGCCATCTTGGCGGTCCCCGTCACGGGGGACAAGCAAACCCGATCCCGTATTGGAGATCGCGATGGGACGGCGAAAAAGAAAAGGAGGCGCGAGGCCTCCTTGAGCAAAACCGGCCGCAGCCGGAGGACTTCGAGTGGTGGCATGGCTCCGGCTCGCGCCGGTCGAGGGGCAGACTAACCGCCCCTGCAACCTAATGCAACACGTCAATAAATAGCACTCAAATTATTGAATTCAAATGTTTTTATATTTCATGCGCTGCACCAATCCCGCTCAGGGCGCCACGTCCAGCGCCTGGCGCTTGGCTTCGCGGCGCGCCTCGCGCGGCTGGGCGAAGTCGTTGTTGAACAACGCCGGCTCCCAGCCGCCGTAGCTGGGGTTGGGCAGCATCCACCAGCGCTCGCCGAACCAGTCGCGGTAATCGTCCAGCAACTGCGATCGGCCGGCCGGAGTGTTGGCGACGACCTGGACGAAGTCGCCGATCTGGTCGCCGAACTGCATCAGCACGCGGTACTTCTGGCCGGCGAGGCGGCGGCGGCAGTTCTTCTCGCTCCCGTTCTGCTCGCAGTCGTCGACAACCGTGCCCAGGCCCAGGAACACGCTGTCGTCCTTCACCGGCATGCCGGCCGCGCGCAGGTTGGCCAGCGTCGCTTCCTGCAGGTGCTCGGCACGATTGGACAGGTACAGGATGGTCACGCCCCTGGCGGCCGCGGCCTTGGCGAAATCGACCACGCCGGGAAGTGGCTTGGCCTTCTTCTCGGCGACCCAGGCATCCCAGGTGACCTCGTCGAACTCTTTGCCGTCGCGGATCAGCCGCGCCTGGTAGGGCGAGTTGTCCAGCACGGTCTCATCGACGTCCATGATCACCGCCGGCGCCAGGCCAGTGGCCGCGTTGCCGCGCTCATCCGGCACCAGGGCGTCCCAGTGCTTTTCCTTCAGGGCACGATCGAGCCGGTCGGCGGCCGCGCGGTAGATCGTGATCGCGCTGGCCCGGTACTCGACCGAGGCCTGCATCCACAGCACGGCGTTGAGGTTGTCGTCGGGCCTCGTGGCGCTCTTCGGCGCGCTGGCCGGCACGGTCGCCGCGGCCGGCTTCAGTGGCTTGGCCGGCGCGGTGTCGGTGCGCTGGCACGCGCCCAGGGCGAGCGCGCAGGCGAGAAGGGAGAGGCTCAGGACTCGATGTTGCATTGCGTATCGGCGGTGACGGACTGGGGCGCGAGTGTAGCCGAGCCCCGCTGTGCGTACGTGTCGGCCCCGCTTCCTACGGCGTGGCGATCTGCAGCGACACCTGCTTGGTCCCGCCGGCCACCCACTGCGTGCCGACTTCATGGAAGCCGAAACCGGCATGGAAGCGTCGCGACGCCTCGTTCGGCGGCTGCACATAGAACTCGCAGGTCACCGCGTCGATGGCGTGCTCGCGCGCGAAGGCGAACAGGTCACGGTACAGCTGTGCCCCGAGCCCGCGCCCCTGGTGCGAGGCGGCGACCACGACGCGGTCGATGTAAAGGAATCGCTCGTAGCGCTGTGCGAACCAGAGGTAGTTGGGGCTGTCGTAATCCGCGCCTTCGCGGAACGCGAGCAGGAAGGCGGCCACGCGCCCTTGGTCACACAGGACACGGTGATACGCCGCCTGCGAGTCCAGCTGCGCCAGCCGTGCCTCATCCAGTGGACTGAGCATCGCCTCGGATTCGAGATTGAGGGCGAGGATGTCGCGGTAGTCGGTGGTACGTGCCGGGCGGATGTCGGGGTCCATCGAAACACTCGGAAGTTGGAGGGAGCCACAGCGATAACTGTCCTGCGCGAGGGCGCACAGCTCGTCATCCCAGCGAAAGCCGAGATGACGGCTCGGAATTCAGCCGACCTCGTACAACTCGATCGGCAATCCGTCCGGGTCGGCGAAGAAGGTGAAGCGGCGTTCGGTGAACTCGTCGACACGCAGCGGCTCCACCTCGATGCCCTGCCCTTTCAGCCGTTCGGCGGCCGCCGCGACATCGTCGACTTCGAAGGCGAGATGACGCAGTCCGCAGGCCTCGGGATACGACGGGCGCGGGGGCGGCGACGGAAACGAAAACAGCTCCAGCTGCGTGCCGTCCGGCAACGCCAGGTCGAGCTTGTACGAGTCGCGCGCCTCGCGGTACGCCTCGGCCAGCACGCGCAGGCCCAGCACCTGCGTATAGAAATGCTTTGATCGCGCGTAGTCGGAACAGATGATCGCGACGTGGTGGACGCGGCGCAGCTGCATCTTGTCTCAGCCCTCGTCCAGCAGCGCGCGAATCGCGGCGAAGCCCGCGACGGCACGCTCCTGCTTGCGGGCGGCATCGGCGACGGGATCGGCACCGTCGCGCTGGATCTCGGCGGCCGGAAGCTCGTCGAAGAAGCGGCTCGGCCGCAGTCGGATCTTGTCGCCCCAGCGCTGGGTCTCGCGCGAATGCGAGAGCCACAACTGCTCCTTGGCGCGGGTGATGCCCACGTAGAGCAGGCGGCGCTCCTCTTCCAGCGAGCCTTCTTCCAACGCCATCTCGTGCGGCAGCGTGCCGTCCTCCATACCGACGATGAAGACGTAGCGGAACTCCAGGCCCTTGGCCGCGTGCAGCGACATCAGACGCACCTGATTGCCGGCGTCGCCCTTGTCGGCATGCGACAGCAGCGCCAGCTGCGCGGCCAACTCACCGGGCCCTGCACCCTTGCCGCCCTCGAACCACTCCGACAGTTCTTCCAGGTTCTCCTTGCGCCGCTGGTAGCTGGCCTCGTCCTTGCATTGCGCGCGAATCGCGGCGAGCAGGCCGCTCTTTTCGGCCAGCACGCGCACCAGTTCGCCGGGCGCGATCCGCTGCGCCTCGCCACGCAGGTGGCGGATGATGTTGGCAAAGCCGTCGAGCGCGTTGGATGCGCGCGGCGCCAGTTGCTTGAGCAGGCCGATCTGCTCGCAGGCACGCGACATCGGCATGCCCGCGTGCTGAGAAAGTTCCGCCAGCTTGGCCAGCGTGGTCGCGCCGACTTCGCGCTTGGGCGACTGCACCGCGCGCAGGAAGGCCGCGTCGTCGTCCGGATTGGCGATCAGGCGCAGCCAGGCCAGCGCGTCCTTTACTTCGCCGCGTTCCAGGAATGCGGTGCCGCCGGAAAGATGGTACGGCACGCGCAGCAGCTGCAATGCCTTCTCCAGCGCGCGGCTCTGGTGATTGCCGCGGAACAGGATGCAAAAATCGCTCCACGGCGCCTGCTTGGCGGCGGCGAGGAAGTGGATCTCGCCGGCGACTTTCTCCGCCTCGTGCGCGCCATCGCGGCATTCCCACACACGGATGCGCTCGCCGTCGGCCTGGTCGCTCCAGAGCGTCTTGGGGTATTCGTGCGGGTTGTGTGCGATCAGGGCGTTGGCCGTGCGCAGCACGCGGTTGGAGCAGCGGTAGTTCTGCTCCAGCTTGACGATCTGCAGCGCCGGGTAATCCTTGCCCAGCTGCAGCAGGTTGTCGGGGTTGGCGCCACGCCAGGCGTAGATCGACTGGTCGTCGTCGCCCACGCAGGTGAACAGCCCCTTGTCGCCGGCCAGGGCCTTGAGCAGGCGGTACTGCGCATCATTGGTGTCCTGGCACTCGTCGACCAGGAGGTAGCCGATGCGTTCGCGCCACGCCAGTCGCACGGACTCGTCGGATTCCAGGATCTGCACCGGCAGGCGGATCAGATCGTCGAAGTCGACTGCGTTGAAGGTGTTCAGCCGCGCCTGGTAGCGCTGGTACAGCAGCGCCGCTTCCATCTCGCGCGGGCTCTTGGACACCGCCAACGCCTCTTCCGGCGACAGGCCGGCGTTCTTGGCGCGCGAGATCAGGTTGCGCATGTCGTCGATCGCGTCGGGCTTGCTGCCCGGCGGCAGCAGGTCCTTGATCTGCGCGGCGCTGTCGTCGCTGTCGAACACCGAGAAGCCGCGACGCAGGCCGGCCTTGGCGTGGTCGATCTGCAGGAACTTCAACCCGAGCGCGTGGAAGGTGCAGACAGTCAGCCCCTCGGCTGCGTCGCCCTTGATGCGCTTGGCGACGCGCTCCTTCATTTCCTTCGCCGACTTGTTGGTGAAGGTGATGGCGGCGATGCGCCTGGCCGGCATGCGGCCGGACGAGATCAGGTGCGCGATCTTCTCGACGATCACGCGCGTCTTGCCGCTGCCGGCGCCGGCGAGCACGAGCAGGGGGCCGTCGGTGTTCAGGACGGCGGCGCGTTGAGGGGGGTTCAGACCGTGCATTTAGTCGTGTTTACTGCCGCGGACGCGGCGGCGTATTGTGCCAGTACCGACCTGCGACCTGTCGCGGCCACGGGGCTGGGCTATTCAGGCGAGCAATGGACCTGAACGAGCTTCACACCCGCTGGACGGCCGCGATGTCCCCATCCGACGAGGTCGCCGTCGGGCCGCTGGAGTTCGCGGCCAGCACCTCGACAGCAGCGGATTTGGCCTCATCCGATCCGCGATGAGTGGTGCTTTCCCAGAGCCATGTTTCGCGCTGTGATGGCATCGAGCCCGATTCTCTCCGAGCAGGAGGTTGAACATGAATACGTATTGCAGAAAGGGAGCATGGCTGGCCGTCATGCTGGGCCTGGCCGCCTTCGGCGCGTCAGCCGAGCAGTCGTCCACCCAGGAACCACTCAAGCTTGTCACCCCCGATTTCATGGGAGTGGATGGAGAACTGAAGGGAGCCATCGGTCACCCGAACGAGGAGTGGCGCCTGCACGGACTGAAGTCCTACCTGAGCGGCCACTACGACGAGGCCGTGACCCGGTTCGAACGCGCGGCCTTTTATGCCGACAAGTACTCGCAGCACTACCTGAGCCTGATCTATTGGTATGGCGAGGGCGTACCTGTCGACAAGGCTCGCGCCTATATCTGGGCCGACCTCGCGGCCGAGCGTGGCTCGGTACCGCTGCTTGCGATCCGCGAAAAGATGTGGGCCGGCCTGACACCGCAGGAACAGCAGCAGGTAACGTCGCTGGGACCGGATTACTACGCCAGGTACGGTGACGAGACCGCCCAGCCGCGCGCCGAAACCGAGATCCGCCGCTTCGCGCGCAGCATGACCGGAAGCCGGTTGGGCTATCGCAACCAGCAGATCGACATCACCCAGGGCGGCCCGATCCAGGGAACGTTCGGTAATTCGACGTCCGGCATGATGACCGCTTCGGCCAACTCGGCCGGCACCGTCGAGGGCGATGAGTTCTACTCCGCCGAGCGGACCCAGATGGACACGTACTGGGCCGCACAGGACGCCGAGCTCGGCAACCGGGGCAGCGTCGGCATCGGACCGGTGGCACCGGCACGGAACACCAAACCGTAACGCCGACCCTCAAGGCGCTTCTTCCTGCGGATGGCGAGTGCGCCATCCGCAGGCGTAGCAGGCGGCGCATGCAGGCCCAAGTGGACGCGGATCCCCCCTTAGACTGGTGGCCCCGCCCGCACAAGGACTGCCATGCGCCTGGGCCTGGCCGCGAACCGTCTCCACCACCTCGGCGAAGAGGCTGCCCTGTTCCGCTGGCTGCGTGCCTGCGAAGCGGGCATCCGCGAACTCGACCTGCATCTTCACGCCGTGGGACGCACCTGCGACGCGATCGTCGCGGCGGGCATGCTGCCGGGCTACGGCGGATTGCGACGCTATCCCTACGGCCGCGAAGGCGGCCTGATGAACCTGGTGGCGGAAGTCGTCGGCCTCGGTGAACCGCAGCGCACGCTCGACGGCGCGATCTACCTGATCGATCCGGTCGATCCTTCCTCGACGTTTCCCGAAGCGGTCGCGCTCAAGCGCCAGTGCGTGATCCACGGCAAGCCGTTCATCACCACCGTCGCTGGCGCGCGAGACTGGATCGAGGTCGCGCGCATCCAGGCCGGATATGCGCCTGATCCCGGTGCGGACAGCCTTCATGCATTCGAATTGCAGACGATCGCACTGATCGCGCACGACGCGATGAAGCCGCAGATGCTGGCCTATGCCGCCGAGCACTTCGACCTGCTGTCGCGCTTCGCGCGTCGCGTCGCCACCGGAACCACCGGGCAGCGCCTCAACGAGATGGCGTGGAGCCGCGGCTGGCCGCAGGAGCAAACCTGGGCTCATCGCTACGAAAGTGGTCCGATGGGCGGCGACGCGCAGATCGCCGACCTGGTGCTGGAACGACGCTGCCAGCGCGCGATCTTCTTCGAGGACCCGCACGTGGCGCGCCAGCACGAGGCCGACATCCAACTGCTCGAGCGCGCCGTCACGACCGTCACCGACGACGCCGTCTGCGTCACTTCGCCGGCGGTGGCGCAACACTGGGCGATGGCCGCAATGGCCCGTGTACGCCGTAAAAATTGACGTGGCGTCATCGCGACGGCGCAATGCGCCATGACGCCTTCCCGGCGGATTTGCTGGCGGCATCGAACCGGGCGTATCGTCCTTGCGGAAGCGGTCGCATCGAGACCGCCCATGCAGTGGAACTCCGGACAAGGAGCACGACATGGCCCGTCGGACCACGCGTTTTTCCAGGTATTTCACGATCGCCCTGGCGATGGCATTGGCGCTGCCCGCCGCGCGCGCCGGCGAGCAGCACACGCTCACCCTGGACACTTACGAGACCGCCTTACTGGAGGCTTCCGGGCACCCCAACGAGCTCAACCGCTGGCACGGTCTGTGGGCGTATCAGAACGGCCGCATCGACGAGGCCCGCGAGTTTTTCGAGCGGGCCGCGATGTACGGAGACAAACTCTCGCAGCACGCGCTGACGCTGATGTACTGGAACGGCGATGAAGGCGCCGCCCGCGATCCCGTCGTGGCTTACGTATGGGCCGACCTCGCGGCCGAGCGCGGCACCAGCCAGGACCTGCTGCACCTGCGCGAGCGGATCTGGGACGAGTTGACCCCCCAGCAGCGTCAACAGGTGCGCGAGATCGGACCGGGCTATCACGCGCGTTATGGCGACGCGGTGGCGCAAAAGCGCATGAACGCCGAGTTGCGCCGCTTCATGCGGAACCAGACCGGCAGCCGCGTCGGCGCGCAGACATCGAAGCTGGACATATGGCTGGGTCCTCCCGACCCGTGGTCGGGAAGGGGCATGTCGGGTTTCGGCCAGATCAGGACGACCGGCACGGAATACTACGCCGCCCGTCGCACCGAGCCCGCCGCGTACTGGAAGGCCGAGGACAAGCATCTGCGCGCCCTGTTCGAGGCACGGGTCGAGATAGGCGAGGTGCGCAAGGCCTCCGACAGGGACGACGACCGCGACGGCCATTAAGCGTGCGCTGGAGTCGCAGGGAAGGATGGCGTAACGTCCGCCAAAATTTCGTGCCGGACCGAACATCTACCGATCACCCGACAAGGAGCACGTCATGGTTTCGCATGCTGCAACGTTGTTGTCGATCGCCCTCGCGCTGGTGCTGATGCCGGCGCAGGCCATGGAGGGACCCACGCAGGAAAATCCCGTCACCGAACCGCGGGCCATCAACTTCGACACCTACAACACCGCCGTGCTGCAGGCCTCGGGACACCCCAACGAACTCAGCCGCTGGCACGGCATCTGGACCTACGACAACGGCCGCGTCGACGAGGCACGCAGGCATTTCGAGCGGGCGGCGTCCTACGGCGACAAACTGTCGCAGCACTTCCTGACGCTGATGTACTGGAACGGCGACGGCGTCGATCGCGACCCGGCCCTGGCCTACGTCTGGGCCGACCTGGCCGCCGAGCGCGGCAACAACGCGGACCTGCTGCAGATCCGGGAACGTATCTGGAACGGGCTCGATCCGAACCAGCAGCGCCGCGCGCTCGAGATCGGCCCGCAATACTTCGCCAGGTACGGGGACGACGCGACGCGCAAACGCGCCGATGCGGAACTGCGTCGGTTCATGCGCACCCAGACCGGTTCCCGCGTCGGCCTGCTGACATCGAAGCTGGACATATCGATGGGGCGCCCCGAATTGTGGGCCAGCGGCGCCCGCTCCAGCTTGGGCCCGGAAAAGACGATCGGCGCCGAGTATTACGCCGCTAACCGTACACGTCCTGCCGCCTACTGGCAGGGCGAGGATCTCAGCCTGAAGGCGCTGCTCAGGCAGATCGGCGCAGGCCAGGTCAACGTGGGCGACGTGCGCAAAGTGCCCGCCGCCGACAAGGCCGACCCAGGGCAGGACGCCGACAAGTAAGGCACTGGACGACGGGAGCGCCGCCGCGTGCGACGACTCCCGCGTCGCATGTCAAGGCGTGCGGCCGCATGAGCCGACTCACTACACTGTGCCCATGGCCAAGCTCTACTTCTACTACTCGGCGATGAACGCCGGAAAGACCACCACGCTGCTGCAGTCGGCGCACAACTACCGCGAGCGCGGCATGCGCGTGGCGATCCTGACGCCACGGCTGGACGACCGTGCCGGCGCGGGCACCGTGGCCTCGCGCATCGGCCTGCGCGCCGACGGCATCGCCTTCGATCGCGACGACGACCTGGAAACGATCATCCGGCGCGACATCGTCGCGCACGGCGCGCTGCATTGCGTGCTGGTCGACGAAGCGCAATTCCTCAGCAAGGCCCAGGTGTGGCAGTTGACCGAGGTCGTCGACCTGCTGCGCATCCCGGTGCTGTGCTACGGGCTGCGCACGGATTTTCGCGGCGAGCTTTTCGAGGGCAGCCAGTACCTGCTGGCATGGGCCGACGAGATGACCGAGATCAAGACCATCTGCCACAGCGGCAAGAAGGCCACCATGGTCGTGCGCGTGGATGCACAAGGCCGCGCGGTGCGCGAGGGGCCGCAGGTCGAGATCGGAGGCAACGACCGTTACGTGTCGGTTTCGCGTGCCGAGTACAAGAAGGTGATGCGCGGCGAAGGCGAAATCGAGCCGCTGCAGCCGTCGCTGCCGTTGTAACCGGCCTGCGTCCGAAGTCAGCGCCGGGCGACGCGCTCGGCCTGGCACTCGCTGCTGAGCTCGGCGATTTCCCGGGCCACCGCGCTGCCATCGGGTTGCATCTGCTGCAGCCTGCCGCGCAGGTTGCTCAGTGTGCGCGCCGCGCGATCCTGTTGTGGACCACTGCAACGCAGTTGCGCCGCATAACCGCCAGCCAGCCAGGCCACCTGCCGCAATGCGGGATCGTTCGCCGCAATAGCAGCGAGGCTGTCCAGTTTCACCAGCGCGGCCTCATCGCCGTCGAGCGCCTGTTGACGGGCCAGGGCCAACTCGGCGCGGCGCGTGCCGGCATGTGTGGGGCCGTAGCCGTTGCGGGTCAAGCGCACCGCGTTGGCCAGATGCCCCATGCCCGCCGCGTGCTCGTTCATCGCCACCAGGATTTCGCCCATGAGCCTGTCGGTATCGCCCACCACGGGGTACTCCGCGCCAAAGCGCAGTTCGCGCAGCTTGCGCGACTCCTGCAGCAACGGCCGCGCGTCGGCGTCGCGTCCGAGGGCGTGCAGCACCTGGGCCTGGTCGAAACGCACCTTGGCCAGCAGTTCGTCGCGACCTGCGCGTCGGTACATCACCGCCGCCCGCGACAGCGACGCCAGGGCTTCGTCGACCTGGCCCAGCTCCCATTGCACCAGAGCGAGTTCGTGATAGCTCTCCGCCAGACTCTCATGCCCGGGGCCGTGCCGCTCGACCAGCCGCCGGTGTACCTCGCGCAACTCACGCGCGGCATCGGCAAAGTGGCCTTGGTCGACCCGCGCTTCGGCCAACTCGCGGCGTACCTGCAAGGTCACCGCATGCTGGGCGCCGTTGAGGTCGAGTGCGATCGCCAGCGCGCCAATCAGGTCGCGTTCGGCGCCCTCCGGCTGGCCAATCTTCCGCTGCAGCATGGCCAGGTTGCGATGCAGGGGGATCAGCAGCGGATGACGGTCACCCGCGGCGTTACGCAACTGGTTCAGCGCATCGCGATACCGATTCAATGCAAGCGCGTTCGCGCCCACATCGACCTGCAATCCGGCCAGGTCCATCCGGTTCTCGACTTCGCCGACGGTATCGCCGATTTCACGGCGCAGTGCCAGTGATCGCTCGAACAGCTGCCGTGCACCCTGTCTTTCGCCGTTGGCGCGGCGACAGCGGCCCAGCTGCGAATAGAACGCGCTCGACTGCGACGGCAGCTGCGCCTGCTCGCGCCGCACCGTCGCCAGCTGCGGCAGCATCAGATCGATGCACTCACGGGCGTCGCCAAGCTGCCCCAGCACCTGGCCGCGCAAGGTCAGCGATTCCAACAACAAGCTCAACGGGATCGAGCCGGTGTTGGCGATGATCGCGGCCTGCCGGTCGAGCAGCGCTTTGGCCTCTCGATAGTCGCCCAGGCCGATGCGGCCGCGTGCGATCACCCCGAACAGTTCCGCACGTGCGCGTGGCTGGCGTGCCAGCTCGCGATTGCCACGCTCGACGGCGGCGTCGAGCAGGCCGCGAAGGTCGAGCGACTGCCCTTCTGCCGACCCCCCCGCGCTGGCGAACAGGCCGACCATGAAGTCCTGCATCGCCTGCGCGCGGCTGGCCTCGGCCACCGCCTGGCGCGCCTGCCAGGCCACGATCAGCAGCGCCATGCTCAACACCAGCGCAACCACCGACCCGGTCGCCAGCGCCCAACGATGGCGATGCACGTACTTGTTGAAGCGGTAGCCCAGGCTTTGCGGACGTGCCTGCACCGGCCGCCCGGAGTCGTAGCGCTGCAGGTCCAACGCCAGCGCCTCGACGGAGGGATAGCGCTGCTCGGGTCGCTTGGACAGCGTCTTGAGCACGATGTTGTCGAGGTCGCCGGCGAGCTGGCGCGCGCGGCGTCGCAGCAACGGCGTGTCGGCCTCGGCGTCCTCGGCATGGCGCTGCACCGTCTGCGAGGGTCGTTGCGGATCGGCGGCGAGGATCGCCTCCTCCCACTCCGCATCGGTCTGGCGCTTGAGCTTGTAGGGCTTGGTGTCGGTGAGCAGCTCGTACAGCACCACGCCCAGCGAGTACACGTCGGTCATCGTCGTGACCGGCTCGCCGCGGATCTGCTCGGGCGCGGCGTAGTGCAGCGTGAAAGTGCGCACGCCGGTGCGCGTCTGCTCGACCATCGGCGCATCGCTGTCGAGCAGCTTGGCGATGCCGAAATCGAGCAGGCGGATGTCGCCGCCCGGCGTCACCAGGATGTTGGACGGCTTGAGGTCGCGGTGGACGATCAGGTTGGCGTGCGCGTGGCTGACCGCGTCGCAGATCTGCTGGAACATGCGCAGCCGCGCTTCCAGCGGCGTGCGGTGGTTGCGGCAGTAGTCAGTGATCGGCTCGCCTTCGACGTACTCCAGCGCGAGGTACGGCAATCCGTCGCTGCTGACGCCGGCATCGAGCAGGCGCGCGATGTGCGGATGCGCCAGCCGTGCCAGGATCTGCCGCTCGCGCGTGAAGCGCAGCCGCAGGTTGGTGTCGGTCAGGCCGGGACGCAGCAGCTTCAGTGCGACGCGGCGCTGGTACAGCCCATCGGCGCGCGCCGCCAGCCAGACCTGGCCCATGCCGCCTTCGCCGAGCATGCTTTCCAGCCGATACGGACCGATCTCGCCGCCGGCGCGCGCCCCCAACAGCGGCGCAACCAGCGGCTCGGCCATGAAGTCCTCGCTGTCCTGCTCCAGCGCCATCAGCGACTCGACTTCGTCGGCCAGCGCCGGGTCCACGTCGCGCAGCACGCGCAGTCGCTCCACGCGTTCGTTGGCGTCCAGCTCGAAGAGCGTGTCGAGCAGGGGAGACAACCGTTGCCAGCGCTCGGTGTCCATGGAGGCTCAGGTCATCACTGCGCCGGAAGCAGTCGCGGACGTAACGCGTCGGGCCCGTCGCGGAGCCAAGCCCGAGCCCGAACGTGGAGCGCGGGAAGACATGCGGGCCTCAGGTTTCTTTCAGCGAGGCCAGCAGGTACAGGCGGGCCTTTTGCCAGTCGCGGCGGATGCTGCGTTCGGAGCGTTGCAGCAGCGCGGCGATTTCGAGTTCGGACAATCCGGCGAAGTAGCGCAGCTCCACCACGTGCGCCAGGCGCGGGTCGACGCCGGCCAGCTTGGTCAGGGCCGTGTCCAGGCCGAGTGTCTCCTCGTCCAGGCGCAGGCCGCCTTCGACGTCGTCCGGTAATTCGGTGACGCGGTGCAGGTCGCCGCCGCGCTTTTGCGCCAGTCGTTGGCGTGCGTAATCGACGACGACGCTGCGCATTGCCGAAGCGGCGTAGGCGAAGAAATGTGCGCGATCGTCGAACTGCGCCTCGCGGCGTCCGACGAGCTTGAGATAAGCCTCGTGCACGAGCGCGGTCGCATCGAGTGTCTGGCCGTGCTGGCCGGCGAGTTGCCGCCGGGCCATCGTGTGAAGCTCCTGGTAGAGCGTGGACAGGACGCGATCCAACGCGCCGCGGTCACCTTCACGTGCTGCGTCCAGCAGTAGCGTGATGTCGGCGGTATCGGCCATGACTCCCCCACTGGTTAGGGGTCGACTATAACGCGTCCCCCATCGGAGTGGCGTGTGAAGAACTGGCACCGAAATTGCGTGAACAGGCTAGTCGGTGGCGTGCTCAACGCTGGCAGTGGGTGCACCACACCGTGGCGCGCTGGCCGATGGGCGCCTGTTTAAGGGGGCGTCCACAGCGCGGGCAGGGCTCACCGCCGCGGCCGTAAGCCGACAGTTCCTGCTCGAAGTAGCCCGGCGCACCGTCGGGGCTGATGAAGTCGCGCAACGTCGTGCCGCCGCGGGTGATGGCGTGGCCGAGGATGCGGCGGATGGCGTCTGCCAGCTGCGCATAGCGATCCCTCGAGACCTTGCCGGCCGCGCGCAGTGGCGACACGCCAGCCGCGAACAACGCCTCGGCCACGTAGATGTTGCCGACACCGACCACGACCCGCTGGTCCATCAGGAAGGTCTTCACCGGCGCGCTGCGCCCGCGGCTCGTCGCGAACAGGTAGTCGCCATCGAAGTCTTCCGAAAGCGGCTCCGGACCCAGCCCTGCCAGCAATTCGTGCACCTCCCCGGGCGCCTGCCACAGCAGGCAGCCGAACCGTCGGGGATCGTTGAAGCGCAGCAGCCGGCCCGAATCGAGCGCGAGATCGACGTGGTCGTGCGCGCGCACCGGCGTATCGGCCGGGACCACGCGCAGGTTGCCCGACATGCCCAGGTGCAGCAGCGCGCTGCCTGCGACGGTATCCAACAGCAGGTACTTGGCGCGGCGGCGCACGGCGTCAATGCGCTGGCCGGGCAGCACCTCGGAGATCTCCGGCGATATTGGCCAGCGCAGGTCGGGCCGGCGCAGGGTCGCGGCGGTGACGATGCGGCCCTCGACATGCGGCGCCAGGCCACGACGGGTGGTTTCGACTTCAGGTAGCTCGGGCATGCCACCAGCGTACTATTCACGTCAAGACAGAACGGTTCGCCAGTGCCCCCAACCCAGGCCAATGCCAACCCTTCCCCGACGATGCCACCGCCGGGAGAGGCGCTGCTTGTCTACGCATTGGGCGAACTGGAACAGGCCCACACCGCCCTGGGCGAACCGGGCGAGGCCGTGCACGAGGGCGTCCATCGAGCCCGCAAGGCACTGCGCCGGACCCGCGCAGTGCTCAATCTGGGTAACGGCATCCTCGGCCCCGGAGCCGCACTGATCGACCGCGGGCTGCGCCGCACCAACACCGGCCTGTCGGACCTGCGCGACGTGCATGCCCTGGTCGAAACGCTGGAACGCCTGCTGGAAGGCAAGCTTGGCGACGAGACGCGACAGTGGCTGAAACAGGGCCACGACGCCGCGGTAGCCGCGCGTGCCACCCGCGCCGAGACCGAGTTGCTCCTGGACCCGGACCTGGTCCAGCGGCGCGAACTGATCGCCGTGTTGCGTGCGGCGCTGCCGGCCCTGGCGTGGCAACGGCTGACGCCTTCCGCGCTGCGCGTCGCGCTGGCCGATAGCGACGCGCGGATGCAGGACGCGAAATCGCGCGCGGTCCACACCATGGAGGACGCCGACTGGCATCGCTGGCGCCGGCGCGCCCGACGGGCTTCGCAGCAGCGGCGCGCCCTGGACGCCATTGGCCTCGGTCCGGCGGCCGGCGCCCCGGACCTGTTCGACAAGCGCACCACCGAGCGACTGGGCCAGGCGCAGGACCTGACGCTGCTGCTGGATCACTGCGGGTCCGGCTCCCCGTTCAGTCCGACCGAGCGCGAGGCCCTGCGAAGCTACGCCAAGCCGGCTCTGGCGCGTCTGCGCAAGCGCATTGCCAAGGCCTCAGCTGAATAGCGGCCAGTCCTGACGGCGGGCCTGCGAACGGGCTCGATAATGCACAGATAACGGGCTTGCCAGGGGGCCTGAACGTCCCCATCACAGTTCAAGGCCATACCCGCGCGAAGGGTGCGGCCCTGCTGGCATCATTCGCGCTGGACTGTGCCTGCGCCGGTCCGTCCGTGGTTCTCCGGAGTTTTCAATGTCTGCTTCCCTGCTCGATTTCCTCGCCGGCGGCCTGGTCCAGGCCAGCTGGGGCCAGTTGCTGATCTACTTGCTGGTGGTCACGCAACTGACCATCTTCTCGGTCACGCTGTACCTGCACCGCTCCCAGGCGCATCGCGCCGTCGACTTCCATCCGGTGCTGGCGCACTTCTTCCGTTTCTGGACCTGGCTGACCACCTCGATGATCACCAAGGAGTGGGCGGCGATCCACCGCAAGCACCACGCCAAGTGCGAGACCGAGGAAGATCCGCACAGCCCGATGTTCAAGGGCATCGACACGGTGATGTGGCGCGGCGTCGAGCTGTACCGCGACGCGCGTGGCCAGCGCGAGGACATCGAGAAGTACGGCAAGGGCTGCCCGGACGACTGGATCGAGCGCCACCTCTACACCCGGTACGCGACGTTCGGACCGACGCTGATGTTGTTCATCAGCTTCGCGCTGTTCGGCTTCGCCGGCGTGGCGGTGTGGGCGATCCAGATGCTGTGGATTCCCTTCTGGGCCGCCGGCGTCGTCAACGGCCTGGGCCACTGGTGGGGCTACCGCAACTTCGAGACCACCGATACCGCGACCAACCTGACTCCGTGGGGCTTCTGGATCGGCGGCGAAGAGCTGCACAACAACCACCACGCCTTCCCGAGCTCGGCCAAGTTCGCGCTGCGCAAGTGGGAGTTCGACATCGGCTGGAGCGCGATCAAGGTGCTCGAGAAGCTGCACCTGGCCAAGGTGCTGCGCGTTGCGCCGACACTCGACGTGCGTCCGAACATCGCCATGCCCGACGGCGAGACGCTGAAGGCGCTGCTGGCGATCCGCTTCCAGGCGATGACCGACTACTACCGCAACGTCACCTTGCCCGCCCTGCGCGAGGCCAAGTTCAAACTGCCGCGCAAGCTGCGCCACGGCTTGGCCGACGGCGGCCGCTGGCTCGACGACGACAAGCGCGCCAAGCTGCAGGCCTGGGTGGCCGAGCGTCCGAGCATCGCCACGCTGGCCGACTACCGCCAGCGCCTGGCGCAGGTGCTCGACGACCGTTCGCATGACGCCCAGGCCACGCTCGCGAAACTGCAGGCGTGGTGCGCCGAGGCCGAGGCCAGCGGCAACCAGGCGCTGCAGGCGTTCTCGGCCCGCTTGAAGGGCTACGCGCTGGCACCGGCGCGAGCCTGATCTTGCAGCCGTTGATGCACACGCATCCGCCGAAAAAGCCCGCGCCGTCACGCGCGGGCTTTTTCTTGTCAGGATTTTTTCCTTTGGGCGTGCGTTCGCCAATGCTGCTCGTCGCGCTTGTGTTTGCTCACTCCGCGGTCGCGACTGCACAGGTGAGCGCCACCGGCGATTACCTCTCGCGCATGGACAGCGACCACGACGGCCGCGTCGCGCTGGTCGAATACCAGGATTGGATGAGCTACGCGTTCATGCGCATGGACCTGGATGGCGATGGCGTGCTCACCACCGCCGAACTGCCGGGCGGGCGGGGCAATCCTGTCAGCCTGGTCGAGCATCGCGAGAAGCTGGCGTCCACGTTTGGCCGCCAGGACCGCAACCGCGATGGGTTCCTCGACGCGGGGGAGTTGGCGGCTCCGCCGCAGTAACGACTTTATCGCGTCACTTCGTCGTCGTCCGCCCTACGCTTGATTGCGCAAAAACCACAACGCCGACGCAAGGCCGGCGTTGCCGTTGCAATCGCAACCGTGAGATGGATCAGTCGCGGATGTCCACGTCCTTGGTCTCGCGCAGGAACAGCGAGCCGATCACGAAGGTCATCAGCGCGATGGCGATCGGGTACCACAGCCCGTAGTACATGTTGCCGGTGGCGGCGACGAGGGCAAAGGAGATCGTCGGCAGGAAGCCGCCGAACCAGCCGTTGCCGATGTGGTAGGGCAGCGACATCGAGGTGTAGCGGATGCGCGTCGGGAACAGTTCCACCAGCCACGCCGCGATCGGGCCGTAGACCATCGTCACGTACATCACCAGCAGCCACAGCAGCGCCAGCACCATCGGCTTGTTGATGCGCGCCGGGTCCGCCTTCTCCGGATACCCGGCGGCGGTAAGCGCGCCCTTGAGCTCATTGCCGAATGCATCGGCGTGCGCCTTGCTTTCGACCTTGCTCAGCCCGGCGCCCTCATAGACCGATACTTCGGTGCCACCGATGGATACCTTGGCCATCGAACCGGCGGGACTGGCCTGCACTTCATAAGGAATACCGGCCTTGGCGAGCGCCGCCGCGGCGATGTCGCAGGAGTTGGTGAAGACCTTCTTGCCGATCGGGTCGAACTGGAACGAACAGGTGGCCGGATCGGCATGCACCACGGCCGGTGCGTTGGCCCGCGCTTCCTCCACGGCAGGGTTGGCGTAGTGGGTCAGTCCCTTGAAGATCGGAAAGTAGGTCAATGCGGCCAGCAGGCAACCGGCCATGACGATCTTCTTGCGGCCGATCTTGTCCGACAACGCGCCGAACACCACGAAGAACGGTGTTGCCAGCAGCAATGCGCCGGCCACCAGCAGGTTCGCGGTGGTGCCGTCGAGCTTCAGCGTCTGGGTGAGGAAGAACAGCGAGTAGAACTGGCCTCCGTACCACACCACCGCCTGGCCGGCGGTCGCGCCCAACAGCGCCAGCAGCATCAGCTTGCCGTTGCTTGAGAACAGGCTTTCGCGGAACGGAGCCTTGGCTGTCTTGCCTTCGTCCTTCATCTGCTGGAACAGCGGCGACTCGTTGAGCTGCATGCGGATCCACACCGATACGCCCAGCAGGACGATCGACACCAGGAACGGGATGCGCCAACCCCAGGCCTCGAAGCGGTCGGTGCCCAGGTACAGGCGGCAGCCGAGGATCACCAGCAGCGACAGGAACAGGCCCGCCGTCGCGGTGATCTGTATGAAGCTGGTGTACAGGCCGCGCTTGCCCTGCGGCGCATGCTCGGCCACGTACGTCGCCGCCCCGCCGTACTCACCGCCCAAGGCCAGGCCCTGCAGCAGCCGCAATGCGATCAGGATGACGGGCGCTGCCATCCCGATGCTGGCGTAGTTGGGCAGCACGCCGACCAGGAACGTCGACAGCCCCATGATCACAATGGTGACGAGGAAGGTGTACTTGCGCCCGATCCTGTCGCCGAGGCTGCCGAAGAACGCCGCGCCGAAAGGACGCACGAAGAAGCCGGCGGCGAAGGCCAGCAGTGCGAAGATGAAACCGGTTGTCTCGTTGACGCCGCTGAAGAACTGCTTGGCGATGATCGCCGCGAGCGAGCCGTACAGGTAGAAGTCGTACCACTCGAACACGGTGCCCAGGCTGGACGCGAGGATGACCTTCTTGTGGCCCTGGGTGAGCGCCGCGTTGCGAGCATTGGCGGTGATGGTGGACATGATCGTCGTAGTCCTCAGGAACTGTATTTGATGCGCGTCTGCAGGCGATCGAGGTTGCCGCGCAGCCTTGGCTTGAACACGTGGCGCCAGCCGACGAATCCGCTGATCAAATCGATGTTCTCCAGATCCCCGTTGGTGTCCAGCACGGCGTCGTTGTTGAGCGCCGACCGATATAGCGGCCAAATGCCACCGCCCCCCGGTGAGCATATAGCGGATGTCGTCGTTCTTGCCCAGGTTGAACTCGCTCGAGGCGCTCAGGCGCTCGGGCCCGGAGCCGGTGCTGAGGTTATTCCCGCGCAGGTGGGGAGCGGCAGCGTGCCGTTGAAATCAAAGGCGCTGGACTCCCGCCTTTGCGGGTAATGGCGTGCTCCGGCCCTTCATGCTCACGCACCGCTTTTGCGGCTATCGTCTATAGCCGCCAGCGGCGATGGCGAGGGTGGATGCGGCACAATTTGCTGGCCGGCCATCACGCGGCCGCCCACGAACCAGCGCAGCCCGGAGCACGCCATGACCCACCCCGCCACCGTCTATCCGATCGATGCGGACTTCGCCGCCCAGGCGCGGGTCACGCGCGAGGCGTACGAGCGGTTGTACGCCGAGTCGGTGGCGCAGCCGGATGCGTTCTGGGGCCGTATCGGGCAACGCCTGGACTGGTTCAAAAAGCCGACGAAGATCAAGGACGTGAGCTACCAGCTGGAGGACTTCCACATCCGCTGGTACGAGGACGGCGAGCTCAACGCCAGCGTCAACTGCCTGGATCGCCACCTGGACCAGCGCGGCGACAAGACCGCGCTGATCTTCGAGCATGACGACCCGTCCAAGCCCGCCGAGCACATCACCTACCGCGAGCTGCACGCGCGCGTGTGCAAGCTGGCCAACGCCCTGCGCTCGCTCGGCGTGCGCAAGGGCGACCGCGTCACCATCTACCTGCCGATGATTCCCGAGGCAGTGGTGGCGATGCTGGCCTGCGCCCGCGTCGGCGCCATCCATTCGGTGGTGTTCGGCGGGTTCGCCCCACAGTCGATCGCCGACCGCGTGGCCGACTGCACCAGCAAGCTGATCATCACCTCCGACGAAGGCCTGCGTGGCGGCAAAAGGATCGGGCTCAAGGCCAACGTCGATGCCGCGCTGAGGATGCCCGGAACGAACACGGTCGAAACCGTGCTGGTGGTTCGCCATACCGGCGCCGCGGTCGACATGCAGATGCCGCGCGACCGCTGGTACGACGCGGTGGTCGACAGCCAGCCGACGCAATGCGAGCCCGAGCGCATGAATGCCGAGGACCCGCTCTTCATCCTCTACACCTCCGGCAGCACCGGCAAGCCCAAGGGCGTGCTGCACACCACCGGCGGCTACCTGACCTACGCCAGCTATACCCACGAGGTGGTGTTCGACATCCGCGAGGACGACATCTACTGGTGCACCGCCGACGTGGGCTGGGTCACCGGGCACAGCTACATCGTCTACGGCCCGCTCGCCAATGGCAGCACCGCGGTGGTGTTCGAGGGCGTGCCCAACTACCCGAACGTGTCGCGGTTCTGGGACGTGATCGACCGCCACCAGGTGACCGTTTTCTACACCGCGCCGACCGCGATCCGTGCGCTGATGCGCGACGGCGACGAGCCGGTGCAGCGCACTTCGCGCAAGTCGCTGCGCCTGCTCGGCACCGTCGGCGAGCCGATCAATCCGGAAGCCTGGCGCTGGTATTACGAGGTGGTCGGCGACAGCCGCTGCCCGATCGTCGACACGTGGTGGCAAACCGAGACCGGCGGCATCCTGATCACCCCGCTGGCCGGCGCGATCGATCTCAAGCCCGGCTCGGCCACCAAGCCGTTCTTCGGCGTGCAGCCGGCGCTGGTCGATGCCAACGGCACGCTGCTCGACGGCGAAGCCGAGGGCAACCTGGTGCTGCTCGACTCCTGGCCCGGTCAGATGCGCACCGTCTACGGCGACCACCCGCGTTTCATCGACACCTACTTCAGGACCTATCCGGGCATGTACTTCACCGGGGACGGCTGCCGCCGCGATGCCGATGGCTATTACTGGATCACCGGCCGCGTCGACGACGTCATCAACGTCAGCGGCCATCGCATCGGCACGGCGGAAGTGGAGAGTGCGCTGGTCTCGCATCCCAAGGTCGCCGAGGCGGCGGTGGTCGGCTTCCCGCACGACATCAAGGGCCAGGGCATCTACGCCTACGTCACGCTGATCGCCGGTGAGGCTCCCAGCGACGCGCTGCTGAAGGAACTGGTCGCGCATGTGCGCAACGAGATCGGCCCGATCGCGACGCCCGACCACCTGCAGTGGGCGCCGGGCCTTCCGAAGACGCGCTCGGGCAAGATCATGCGCCGCATCCTGCGCAAGATCGCCGAGAACGCACCGGACCAGCTCGGCGATACCTCGACGCTGGCCGATCCGTCGGTGGTGGAAAGCCTGGTCAACGATCGTCTTGGCAAGTGACGGCTGGAAGATATCGACTGACTCTTCACGCAACGAATTCTTCACGCGACAGCCGATGACTTTTGGCCGCGGGTCGCGCACCATCGCGCTTCCTTACTGCACAGGGATTGTCCGGTGATGAAACGACCATTGCGAACCTGCGTGCTGGCGCTGTGTGTGGCGATACCGGCTTCCGTGATCGCCGCGGACTCATCTGCACCGCCTAAGCCGGACCTGACCCTCGATATCTATGCGGAGCCCGCGCGCCTGGTCGAGATCGGCGGCGGTCGCCGACTCAACCTGCGTTGCAGCGGCCCGCAGTCGCCCACGCGCACCGTGTTGCTGGAAGCCGGCTTCGGCGGCGATTCGATGGCCTGGGCGCGTGTGCAGCCGCTGCTGGCCGCGCAGCTGCGGGTCTGTTCGTACGACCGCGCCGGATACGGTTTCAGCGATGGCGGTCCGCTGCCCCGCAGCGTCGAGGCCGAGACCGCCGACCTGCATGCGCTGGTGCACGCGGCGCAACTGTCGTTGCCGATGGTGATCGTCGGCCATTCGCTGGGCAGCAACATCGCCCGGCGCTATGACCAGCGCTATCCGGACGACGTGGCCGGCCTGGTGCTCATCGATCCGCCGCCGCAGCAGGTGGGCAAGTTCTCGGCGCAATACCAGAAGCAGGAAACCGAGATGCTGCCGCAGGTGCTGGCCGCCTATCGGCAATGCGAACAGGGCGCGCGGGACGGTCGCCTCGTCGATCCGCCGCCCGAGCTGAAACAGTGCCTGCGCGGTCCCAACCCGCTCTTCAGCGACAAGCTCAATGCCGCGGTGCGCGCATCCAAGTCACGGCCGGAATTCTGGCAGACGGTGATCACGGGATCGGAGGCCAAGGCCACCTTATTCGACGACGCGGTCGATCCCGGCGAGAAGCACGGCAAACCCGTGGTCGTGCTGACGGCCGTCGATGCCTATGCCGAGGCGCCGCCGCAGATCCGCGACGCCTTGCAACCGGCGCAGGAAGCCACGCATAAGGCCCTGGTGAAAACCTCCGGTCAAGGCAAGCGCGTCCTCGTCAGGGGCGCCTCGCACGACATCCAGATCGACAAGCCCGCTACCGTGGTCGATGCGATAACGGACGTGATCTCCACACATTGATCGCACCAGTGAGCGGCCGTCGACGCGGTCGCTCGCCAGGATGAATACGAGGCGGCGCAAGGCGCCCACTCTGGCGTTTTTTTGATCGCACGCGGAAGTCGTGACGTGGCGTATCGCGCCCACGTTACTTTCGCCATGGGCGACGCCGACCGCCCGATTCCGTCACGTCAAATATACGTTTGTGACTGCAGCATTCGGTTCCGCCCCAAGCGGTGCTTGTGCTCCATGTCAATCCAGCTGCGTCCATCTCGGGCCGGATGAGATCACGTGTTTTCTGCGGCGCCAGCATTGCCTGCGCCAAGCGAGTCGTGACGGGGGACGCCTGATGGATTGTGTGCCGGATGTACTGCGTCACCTCTGCAACCGACGGCCCGACGGACCGATGGCGTGCCGATCCTCGCACGAGGCGATGACCGTGAGCGTGCGCCTGTGTTCGCAGTCTCTGCGCCGGCCTTCAACCCCTGCTTGATCTGGTGCGGCGCGGCTACGCGACCGTGGGCGGGCTGTCATTGAAAAGCGGGATTCGATCCATGACCGACATCAAACGCAGAACCACACCGACCCGACCGGAACGCCTGCGGGACTCGTCGACAGCGCCGATGCCCCGGCCCTCGCACGTGGAGGAGGCTTCCGTCCCGCCGATCCCGCAGGTCGACAAGTCGAATGCAGACGTGGCCTCGGTCGAGTACTCGGCTTACCGGACCGGCCTGTCCAATCACCGTACCGGCCTGTCGGAACACCGCACGCAACTGTCGGAATACCGCACCGACCTGTCCGAGTTCCGCACCGACCTGTCGACAGACCGCACCGAAATGTCGATGCGCCGGACCGGCATGTCGTTCCAGCGCACGCGCATGAGCGCCGACCGCACCCTGATGTCGATCATGCGCACGGCGCTGTCTCTGATCGGCTTCGGCTTCACCATCTTCCAGTTCTTCCTTCACCTGCAGTCGTCCAAGTTGATGACCGAAACCAGCCATGCACCGCGCAACTTCGGCATTGCGCTGGTTGCGCTGGGCATCGTCATGTTGACGTTGGGCATCGCCTATCACGTCGTGTTCATGAGAAGCCTGCGTGCCGAGCGCGGGGCCATGACCCGCGACGGACTGATCCACGGCAAAAGTCCCTATCCGATCTCGCTGACTTTGATCACCGCGAGCCTGCTGTGGCTGCTGGGTCTGGCGGCCGTGGCCAGCATGGTCTTCAACCTCAACACCCTGGGATAGCCCCGCATCCGGATGCCCAACCCGGACATCTTCCCTCTGCCCGGCCAGTTCAGTTCAGTTCAGTTCATCAACGTGTTGCACCCGCGCAAGCCCCCACCGAGCAACGTAAGGAGATGCACATGGCAACAGCAAAGAAGGCGAAGGACGCACCATCGGGAAAAGCCAAGGCAGGCAAGAAGCCGCCCAACATCCTGGTGATCTGGGGCGACGACATCGGCATCTCCAACCTGAGCTGCTATTCGCACGGAGTAATGGGCTACAAGACGCCCAACATCGACCGCCTGGCCAGGGAAGGCATGATGTTCACCGACTCTTACGGCGAGCAATCGTGCACGGCGGGACGCTCGTCGTTCATCACCGGACAGAGTGTCTACCGCACTGGCCTGTCCAAGGTCGGGATACCGGCTGCGCCGCAAGGCCTGCAGCCGGAAACAGTGACCACCGCCGACCTGCTCAAGGATCGCGGCTACGCCACGGGCCAGTTCGGCAAGAACCACCTGGGCGATCTCAACAAGTTCCTGCCCACGGTCCACGGCTTCGACGAGTTCTTCGGCAACCTGTACCACCTCAACGCCGAGGAAGAGCCGGAGATGGCCAACTACCCCAAGGACCCGAAGTTCCGCGAGATGTTCGGGCCGCGCGGCGTGCTGCACTGCTGGGCCACCGACAAGGATGATCCGACCAAGGAAGAGCGCTGGGGACGCGTCGGCAAGCAGAAGATCGAGGACACCGGCCCGCTGACCAAGAAACGCATGGAAACCTGCGATGACGAGTTCGTCGCCGCCGCCACGGATTTCATCAAGCGCCAGCACAAGGCGGACAAGCCCTTCTTCGTGTGGCTCAACACGACCCACATGCACTGCTTCACGCACACCAAGAAGGAAAGCCTGGGGCAGGCGGGCCGCTGGCAGTCGCCGTACCACGACACCATGATCGACCACGACAAGAACGTGGGACAGATGCTGGACCTGCTGGACGAACTGGGCATCACCGAGGACACCTTCGTGATGTACTCGTCCGACAACGGGCCGCACATGAACACCTGGCCGGACGGTGCGATGACCCCGTTCCGCAGCGAGAAGAACACCAACTGGGAGGGCGCGTTCCGCGTGCCGATGCTGGTGCGCTGGCCGGGGCACATCGACGCGGGATCGATTTCCAACGAGATCGTGCAGCACCACGACTGGCTGCCGACGTTCCTGGCCATGACCGGCGACGCAGACGCACCGGAGCGACTGAAGAAGGGCACGACCGTCAACGGAAAGAAGTTCAAGAACCACATCGACGGGTTCAACTTCCTGCCCTACCTGACCGGCGAAACCAAGGAGGGGCCGCGCAAGCTCTTCTTCTACTTCAGCGACGACGGCGACGTACTGGCCATCCGCTACGACAACTGGAAGCTGGTGTTCATAGAACAGCGATGCAAGGGCACCCTGCAGGTGTGGGCGGAACCGTTCACGCGATTGCGCCTGCCGAAGATCTTCAACCTGCGCACGGACCCCTGGGAGCGCGCCGACGCCACATCGAATACCTACTATGAGTGGCTCATGTACAACATGTATTTCCTGTACGCCGCGCAGGTGGCAGCGGCAAAGTTCGCTGAAACCTTCGAGGAGTTCCCGCCGGTCCAGAGACCCGGCAGTTTCACCATCGACGACGCGCTGAAGAAGATGGCGGAAGTGCCGGCCGGCGCAAGCTGACACCCGACCGTGGCCCGGGCGGCGCGGATGCGCCGCCCGCACGGGACGCGCGGGACGAGTTATTGCTTCGTACGGAAGCGAAGCACCCAGCCACACGCCTGAGGCAGCGCAGTGACCGACAAGACATCCGAATGCCTGGAATGCTGGAACGACGGCCCGGCGAAGTCCGCGATCGTCGACTTCGTCGAGCGCGTGACGCGCGAGGGCAGCGCCGACTATGTCGCACCGGACGAGCGTATCGCCGTCTTCGACAACGACGGCACGCTGTGGTGCGAGTATCCGATGCAGGTGCAGGTGTTCTTCGCGCTGGCGCAGGTCAGGCGCCTGGCCGAGCAGGACCCTGCGCTGCTCGAAAAGCCGGCGTTCAAGGCCATGCTGGACGGCGACCTGAAGACACTGGCGTCGCTGCCCAAGAAGGAGGTTTTCGAGCCGGCATTCGCCACGCATGCCGGCATGACCGTGGACGAGTTCCGCCAGACCGCCGCGCAGTGGCTGGACGAGGCCCGGCATCCGTCGCTGGACTACCTGTTCGTGCAGGGCGCGTACCTGCCGCAGTGCGAGTTGCTGACCTACCTGCGGGTGCACGGCTTCAAGACCTACATCGTGACCGGCGGTGGCGTCGAGTTTGTGCGCGCGGTCGCGCAGGAGCTATACGACATACCGCCCGAGCAGGTGATCGGCTCGAGCACCCGCATGAAGGTCGAAACCGTCGACGGCCATCCGGTGCTGCGCAAGCTGCCGGAGCTGGGCAGCTTCGACGACCGCGAGGAAAAGGTTGTCAACATCGCGCTCCACATCGGGCGCCGGCCGATCTTCGCTTTTGGCAATTCCGACGGTGACCTGGCGATGTTGCGCTACACGCTGGCTGGCGCCGGCCCGCGCATGGCCTGGTATCTGCATCATGATGATGCGGATCGCGAATTCGCCTACGATCGCGATTTCAAGCTCAGCGCGCTGATCGAGGGCCTGGACAATGCCGCCGAATATGGCATCGGCATCGTGAGCATGAAGAACGACTGGAAGCAGGTGTTTGCGGACTGATCGCCGCGCCTGCGGTCTTCGAACCAACCGCGTCGATCTGCCTGCATCGAACCACTTGCACGGAACCAACTTGGGAGCGGCCTTTGAGCGTTTCGTTCGAGAACATGGTGAGGATTCCCGGCGGCAGCTTCCTGATGGGCTCGGACCATCACTACCCCGAGGAGGCGCCCGCTCACAAAGTGGCGGTGGACGGGTTCTGGATCGATACGCATAGCGTCACCAACTCGCAGTTCGCACGCTTCGTCGCCGCCACGGGTTATGTGACGTTGGCGGAGCGGCCGGCCGATCCTGCCGACTATCCCGGCGCGGATCCGGCCCTGCTGGCGCCGTCGTCGGTGGTGTTCCTGCAGCCACCCGGCCCCGTGGACCTGCGCAACCACTTCAACTGGTGGTCGTACGTGCCGGGCGCCGACTGGCGTCACCCCTACGGGCCGCAGTCCTCGATTGAAGGCAAGGACGACTACCCGGTCGTGCACGTCGCCTTCGAGGATGCGCTGGCTTACTCGCAGTGGGCCGGCAAGTCGCTGCCGACCGAGGCCGAGTGGGAGTTCGCCGCGCGTGGCGGTCTGGACGGCGCGGAGTTCTGCTGGGGCGATGAGTTCACGCCGGGCGGCCGATACATGGCCAACACCTGGCAGGGCGAATTCCCGTGGCAGAACCTGGAGGAAGACGGATATCTCCAGGTCGCGCCGGTCGGCTCTTTCGAACCCAACGGCTTCGGCCTGTACGACATGGCCGGCAATGTCTGGGAGTGGACCACCGACTTCTACCAGGAGCACTCGCGCATCCAGCAGCACGCCTGCTGCACCCTGCAAAATCCGCGCGGCGGTATCGCCGAGCAAAGCCACGATCCGCGCAACCCACAAGTGAAGATTCCCCGCCGGGTAATGAAGGGCGGCTCGCATCTGTGCGCGCCCAATTACTGCCGGCGCTACCGGCCGGCCGCGCGCATGGCGCAGCCGATCGATACGTCGACCTGTCACCTGGGTTTCCGCTGCATCGTCCGCGACACCGCGACGTCTGGCTGACGTTGCGGGCCGCGTGCTACGCGGCTACGGGCGTGTGCGGACGCCGAAGCCTGCCTTCATTTCTTCCAGGTCCAGGTTGCCGTCGCTGTTGCGATCGAGCCAGGAGAACTTCATCTCCAAAGCGCGGCGCAGTTCGGCATCATCCAGTGCGCCATCGCCGTCCAGATCGGCGACCACGATGCGGTCCGCCGCGGTCGGCGAGCCCTGCCCGATCGCGCCCAGGATCTCCTGCAGTTCCGCAGCCGACAGGCGCGCATCGTCGTCGACGTCCATCGTCTCGAACGCGACGTCGCTGTCATATTCGTATTTGCTCAGCACACCGTCGCGGTTCACGTCGAGGAAATCGAAACGGGTGGACGCGGTGTCCGGAAGATTGCTGTCGGCGCACAGGGCCGGAGCAGCGACGCTCAGACTGAGCAGCAAGGCGGTAAAGCGGGCGGTGGTGCGGATCATGGCAGTTCCCCGGAGACGTGTAGCACGTGCTTCAGGCAACGCCGGCGGGGCCAGACAACGGACAAATGCGCAGTTCGCGGGCAGTGTCCGAAGGGGGACGGCCCGATCCAGCGCTCCATCGCGACGGATCGAGCATTCAGCGCTCACGCCTGCGGCCCGGCACGCTCACGGCAGCCGGGTCGGCGTATGAGTGGGTGGAAGCGCCATCGGCCGCATCCGCGGCCGCCGGCGGATCACTCTCGTTGCGCGGCCTCGGCGCGATCAATGGCGCCGTCGTCGTTGGCATCCATTGCGTCGAAATCGTTCGCCGTGTAGGCGTCGAGCTCTTCGACCATCAAGAAACCATCGCCGTTGGCGTCGATCGTGTCGAACTTGCTCGGATCGGGAGCCGATGCGACTTCGCTGCGCGAGAGTTTGCCGTCGCGATCGGTGTCGTGCAGCAGCGCCAACTCCTGCACGAAGCCGTCGTACTCCTGGCG
This sequence comes from Lysobacter niastensis, assembly GCF_031457115.1. GTDB lineage: Bacteria > Pseudomonadota > Gammaproteobacteria > Xanthomonadales > Xanthomonadaceae > Lysobacter_J > Lysobacter_J niastensis_A. Next base: position 253,725 of record NZ_JAVDVY010000001.1, on the reverse strand, counting down.
ATCGACCTTGCCGTCGTCATTGGTGTCGGCGGCGTTGAAGCGATCCGGCGCCGGATCGGCCGCGACTTGCGCCGCCGCAGGGGAGGCGATGGCCAGCGCGAGAACGATGCTCAGTGGAAGCTTGATCATGGTGGCACTCCTCGCTGTCAGCCCGCGTCCCACTGCCCATTGGATTTCTTGCAGGCGGTGCCGGTCGTCTCATCGACTGATTGGCCGCCGACGCTCAAGCCCCGCCGGAAGTCGCGGCAGACGCGCCCGTCGCTCATCTTCTTGGTGTTGAGCGCGACGAAGTAACCGGACTCGTGCGTGCGCGGATCCGACCAGGTCACCTTCTGGCCCGACGCGCCATTGTTGAGGGCGCGTTGCGCGGCGTCCTTTTCGTATTCGGATTTGGCGTGCTTCTTGTAGATGTGGTCGCCGATGAAACCGCCGGCCACGGCGCCGGCCGCCGTCATCAATACGCGGCCCGTGCCCCCGCCGAACATGTTGCCGACCAGGCCGCCCACTACTGCGCCGGCGACCACGGAGCCGGACTGCTTCTGGGTTTCGCGGGTTCCCGGATCGCTGGCGCATCCCGCCAGGGCGACCGTGGTGGCCACCACGACGATGATCTTTTTCATCGCTGCTACTCCCTTCGCAAGGGCTCGGGTTGTCCCAGTCATCTTCCGGTCTGGCCGTTAAATCGGCGTGACCCTTCGAAAATCCTGCTGCCGGGACGCCTTACTCCACCGCAATCACCACTTTGCCGCGCGCATGCCCTTCCTCCAGGTAGCGGATGGCCACGGGCAGATCGCTGAAGTCGTAGCGCCTGTCGATCACCGGCTTCACCTTTCCCGCGGCGAGCAGGTCGCGCAGGACCACCAGGTCTTCTTTCTTCATCTGCGCCAGGAACATGCCCAGTTCCTGGCTGCCAAACGTCGACGCCGCGTATGCATGTGCCACGCGGCCCATGGGCCCGATCCAGCGATGGTCGTCCGGCCCTCCGCCTCCGACCAGGATGTACTTGCCGTTCTCGGCCAGTACGCGGCGATTCTCCGACAGCGATCGGTTGCCGACGTTGTCCACGATCACGTCGTAGCGCTGGTCTGCGACGGTGTAATCCTGCTTCTTGTAGTCGATCACCTGGTCCGCGCCGAGCGAGCGGACCAGGTCCACGTTCCGGGTGCTGCACACGCCGGTGACCTGCGCGCCAAGTGACTTGGCGATCTGCACCGCAAACGTCCCCACGCCGCCGGAAGCGCCGTTGATCAGCACCTTCTGCCCGGGCTGGACCTTGCCCCTGTCGCGCAGCGACTGCAATGCCGTGATCGCCGCGATCGGAACCGACGCCGCCTGCTCGAACGACAGGTTGTCAGGCTTGGATACCACTCGGTCCTGGCGGACGACGACGTACTGGGCGAATGCCCCGGTCTTGCCGCCGAATACCGCGTCGCCCGGCTTGAACTGAGTTACGTCGCTTCCCGTCGCCTCCACCGTTCCGGCGAAATCGACACCCAGTCGAATGACCTTGGGTCTGCGCAGGCCGGTCTGCATGCGCATGAAATACGGTGTGCCGCGCATGTAATGCCAGTCGAGCGGATTGACCGCCGCCGCGCGGACTTTCACCAGGACTTCATCGGCTGCCGGCGCCGGCTTCTCGACGTCCTCGAGCTTGAGGACATCGGCCTGGCCGTAGTCGCAATAGACGAACGCTTTCATCGGATGACGGGGCGCAACGGCGCTGCCGTCGTAGCAGGGGTTGCTGGAAGTCCAGTACGCGATGAGCCCCGCGGCCACCAGTGCCAGGGATAGTGCGAGCAGACCCCAGCCAACGACTCGTTTGAGCCTCATCGTTCGGCGCCCGCGGCCGCATCGGCCTGAATGGATGTGCGCGGACGATGGCACCGGAAAAGTTAAGCGCCTGTGACCGGCAAAGCGCCGGGAAAGTGGCTACATCAGCGAGTCCGCCAACCGGGCAATGCCCTCGCGGCTGCGATGCCAGCGCGGGCGGCGTCGCCACTGGCCGATATCAAGCAAATCGGCGTGGGCGAGGTAGCTGGCCTCGATCTCGCGCAAGCGCGCCACCACCGCCGCGTCGTAACACAGCAGGCCGGCTTCGGCATTGAGGGCGAAGGAGCGGATGTCGAGGTTGATCGAGCCCACCAGCGCGATGTCGTCATCGACGCTGAGGTGCTTGGCGTGCAGGAAACGCGGCCGATACAGCGCGACACGCACACCGCTGCGCAGCAGCTCCTCGTAGTAGGCCTGTTGCGCCCAATGCGTGAGCGGCCTGTTGCTGCTGGCCGAGAGCACCAGCAGCACGTCGACGCCAGCCAGGGCGGCAATCCGCAACGTGCTGAGCGTGGCGTCGTCGGGAACGAAGTACGGCGTGACCAGCACCACGCGATGCCGCGCTCGCTGCACCAGCGCGATCACGACGTCGCGCGCGTTCTGGAACGGATACGCCGGTCCGCTTGGCAGCACCTGTGCCGGAGACGTGCCGACCACGGTTTCGCCGTCGGCCACGTCGAGCAATTCGCCGGTCTCGATCAGCCAGTCGCTGGCGAACAGGGCCGCCAGCTGCCGCACCACCGGCCCCTGCACGCGCGCGACCAGCTCGTGGTTCGGATGCCCGGGCACGAACGCAGGACCGGCGAGGTTCTGCGAGCCGATGTAACCGACCCGCCCGTCGATCACCGCCAGCTTGCGGTGATTGCGCAGATCCATGCGCGAGAGCTTGCGCCAGGCCAGCCCGCCAGCCAGCATCGCCCGCACGTCGACGCCCGCGGCGCGCAACGGGTGGGCCCACGCTCGCAGCCCGGGCTTGGCGCCCACCGCGTCCAGCAGCACGCGACAACGCACGCCACGCGTGGCGGCGCGGCGCAGCGCTTCGGCCACGGCACGGCCGACCTCGTCGTCGTGCATCAGGTAATACAGCAGGTGCAGCTCCTGCCTGGCCGATTCGATGTCGCGCAGCAGCGACTCGATCGAGGCCTCATAGCGGTCGAGCAATTCGATGGCGTTGCCGCCCAGCGGCATGAAGTCGCCGACGCGTTCGGTCAGTTGCGCGATGTCGCCCGCGGTCTCGTCGCTTTCGCCCGGCGACCAACGCAGCAGCGCGCGCCCGGACTGGTGCTTGAGGATCACCTGCGACGCGCGTGCCTGCCGCATCCGTCGCTCGTGCGCCAGCCAGGGATGTCCCAGCACGAGATACAGCGGCAGACCCAGCAACGGCACGAAGCCGACCAGCAGCAGCCAGCTGCGCGCGGCGGCCGGTGGGCTGCGCACGGGGATCCAGACCAGCGCCGCCAGGCGGATCAGCCAGTCGAGCAGGAACAGCCAGTAGCCCGGATTCAGGTCGAACATCGGCGCATTGGGCCGGTCGGGGCATTGCGGGCGGGTGAAGGCATCGGCCTTGGCCCGCTGGCGGATTTCACGCCGGCATAGCTTCCCCTGGACATGCGCGCTCTTTCGTCGTTGCTAGTCTCCTGTCGCCGAGTACCGGCAAGACGGCGGCCCGGCGCATCGGGAGGCTCATCATGAAAGGTCACCGAATTGAAGGCGGGGGAGGTATCGGGCTCAACGTCGTCGAGACCGGCAACGCCAGCGGGCGCCCCATCCTCTTCATCCACGGCTTCTCGCAATGGGCTCAGCTGGCGCCGGCAGATGAAGTCCGAACTGACCGAGAGCTACCGTTTGCTGGCCATGGACATCCGCCGCCTGCGGGCGTTCGCGCAAAGCCTGTAGCGCGATGCCGCAGTCGACGTGCGCGCTGTTCGCGCACACGACAGCCGAAAAGAAACCCGCCTTTCGGCGGGTTCTCTGGGCCGCTTTCGCGAGGGACAAAGGTGTTCCCGCTGCGCGAATGTGTCACGCAAAAAGAAACCCGCCTTGCGGCGGGTTTCTCTGGAGGCGCCGGATCCCCGCCTTCGCGGGGATGACGCAATGACAAGCGCTCGCGCTTGAGCGAACGCGTCATTGCATCACTTGATCTTGCCTTCCTTGTACGGCACGTGCTTGCGAACGACGGGGTCGTACTTCTTGACCTCCATCTTGTTCGGGGTGTTCTTCTTGTTCTTGTCGGTCGTGTAGAAATGACCGGTGCCGGCCGAAGAGATCAGACGGATCTTGTCGCGCTTGGAAGCCATGATTCAGTCCTCAGATCTTTTCGCCACGGGCGCGCAGGTCGGCCAGAACGGAATCGATACCGTTCTTGTCGATGGTGCGCAGGGCGGCGGTGGAAACGCGCAGCTTGATCCAGCGGTTCTCGGAAGCGACCCAGAAGCGGCGCTCATGGAGATTCGGGAGGAAACGGCGGCGGGTCTTGTTCATGGCATGCGAGACGTTGTTGCCAGTCGTCGTTCGCTTACCAGTTACTTGGCATACGCGGGACATACGCACCTCGAAAGGTAATGGTGCTTCCCTTAGCCAGGGAGGCGGCGGCCCCACCGCCAGGCCTGCAATCAGGCGATGCGGTGCACGAAACGGGTGGATTTCCTGGCTGCCGGCGGCGGGTCGGAATCGTGCTTCCGGACCTGCCCGGTCCAAGGCTTGGCCCCTGATGGGGTAAAGCCGACCGGACGCAGCGAGCCGCGCATTATGCCGCGCTGCGGCAACCTTCGCCACCCCGCGCAGCGCGGGCAAACTGAACGCGGCGCACCCCGGGCGGCCAATCCAGTGGGCAGCGGGCCTCGGGCCGCCTTACCCCGACTTGGCGGTCGCGTCCCGGGACCGGGCGATGAAGGCGCGGACCTGCTCCTCCAGCACCGGCAGCGGCACCGAACCCTGGCTCAACAGGGCGTCGTGGAAAGCCTTCACGTCGAACTTCGGGCCCAGCGCATTCTCGGCCTCGGCGCGCAGCTTCACGATGGTGATCTCGCCCAGCTTGTAGCTCAGGGCCTGGCCCGGCCAGGAGATATAGCGGTCGACCTCGGTGGTGACCTCGTGTTCGCTCAGTGCGGTGCGATCGCGCAGGTAGGCCAGGGCCTGCTCGCGGGTCCAGCCCTTGTGGTGAACGCCGGTGTCGATGACCAGGCGGCAGGCTCGCCACATCTCATAGGTCAGGCGGCCGAATTCCTCGTAGGGCGTCTGGTAGATGCCCATCTCCTGGCCGAGCTTCTCGCTGTACAGGCCCCAGCCTTCACCGTAGGCGGAGATGTAGCTCTCGCGACGGAACGCGGGCAACTCGCCCTGCTCCCGGGCCAGCGAGCCCTGCAGGGCGTGGCCCGGGGCGGACTCGTGCAGGGTCAGCGCCGGCAGGTTGTAGAGCGGGCGCGACGGCAGGTCATAGGTATTGACCCAGTAGGTGCCGGCGCCGCCACGGCCGCTGGTCCAGAACGGCGCGATGTCCGGCGGCACCGGGACGATGGTGAAGCGACCGCGCGGCAGCGTGCCGATGATCTTGCCGATCTCGCCGTCGACGCGCTTGGAGATCCATGCCGCCCGGTCGAGCAGTTCCTGCGGCGTGGTCGCGTAGAACTGCTTGTCGGTGCGCAGGAATTTCAGGAACGCCGGGAAGTCTCCCTTGAACCCGACCTGTTTGATGATCGCGTCCATCTCGCCCTGGATGCGCGCCACTTCCTGCAGGCCGATCTGGTGGATCTGCTCCGGATCCAGCTCCAGGGTCGTGTACTCGCGGATCTGCTGGCGGTAGTACGCCTGGCCGTCCGGCATCTGCTCCGCGCCCAGGGTGGTGCGCGCCTTGGGCACGTACTCCTCGCGGAAGAACGTCAGCAGCTTGCCGTAGGCGGGTACCAGGCGTTCGCGGATCGCGGCCAGGCCGGCCTCGCGCAGGCGCGCCTGCTCGTCGGCCGGGATGCTCGCCGGCATGCGCTTGAAGGGTTCGTAGAAATTGGACTGGACCGGATCCTTCACCTGAGCCACGGCGGCGATGGAGACGTCGCGGCCGTCGAGCACCGCGCGCGGCACGCTGAAGCCGCGCGTCAGTCCGGCGCGCATGTTGTCAATGTTCTGGTCGAAGTAGCGCGGCACGTCGCGCAGGCGGTCGATGTAGGCGCGGTAGTCCTCGACCGTGCGCAGCGGGCGCCGGGTCATGAAGCCCAGGTTCGACCAGAACGAGGAATCCGAGTTGAACGGCATCTCGTAGCCGCGCAGGCGCACCTCGGCGGCGAGGTTCTCGACCTGGGCGCGGTAGACGGCGAAGTTGACCTGGTTCTGCGCGCTGAGCTGCTTCACGTCCACGCCGTCGAGCTGGCGCAGCACGTCGTCCCACACCTTCAGCCTCGTCGCCTGGCTGGCCGCGTCCACCGACGGCAGACGGTGCTGGTTGGCGGAGGTGTCGTTGTCTTCGTCGGCTTGACCCGTCTGCTCCTGCCGCCACTTCCATTCCTTGCCGTAGATGGCCTCGAAGCGGGTGTCGTCGGCGCCGGCGAACGCGGCAGTGGAGACCAGGGCGAGTTGCGCCGACAGCGCGGCGGCGAGCAGCAGACGTTTCATGGACTGGGCGGGTTGGGCGAGAGCGTCGATCTTCGCATCCCGCACGCGTGCCTGGTTGGCCGAAGCCGCCGTTTGGCGGGCTGCGTCACGCCGGCGCAGGGCCGGTGGCTCAGTGGCCGGCCTTGTCGCGGTGCCAGCCGCGGTGCCGGATGTCGAGGTACAGGCTGTACGCGGCGGTGAAGGACGGGAACAGGTTCTGGATGACCCCCACCGAGTCCTGCTTCTGCGAGAACAGGAAGTAACTCAGGGTCATCGCGCTGCCGACCAGGCTCATGTACCAGAACAGGCGTGGGATCACCGGCTTGCCGTGCTTGCGCGAAGCCAGGAACTGCACCAGCCAGCGCCCGCCGAACATCAGCGCGCCGGTCAGGCCGATGATCTTCCACGGCGACATGTGCAGTCCGGTCCATTCGAGCCAGACGATGGGGTGGTTCATGAAGTCGAATTCCATGGCGCCCTCGTTTTGGCTCCCGGGTTGCCCTTTCGCCACGGCGAAGGGCAAAGCTGCGGAGGGTGCTTTCAGCCCTCCAGGCCTCCCCTGCCCGCTCGCGAGCAAAGGAGAGAGGCGGATCAGATCTCTTCGGTGCGCGTGATCTTGGCGCGCCTGATCAACCAGGCGACGCCGCGCAGGTCGGCGATGCCGACCAGCGCGCGATTGAGGTTGTTGTACTTGGACACACCCGCCGAGCGCGGGCGATGGTTGACAGGCACGCTGACCGTCTTCCAGCCGGCGCGCTGCATCAGCGCGGGCAGGTAGCGATGCATGTGGTCGAAGTACGGCAGTTCGAGGAACGCGGCGCGCTCGAACAGCTTGATGCCGCAGCCGGTGTCGGGCGTGTCGTCGCGCAGCATGCGCGCGCGGATCGCGTTGGCCCACTTCGACGCCCAACGCTTGCTGCCGCTGTCCTGGCGGTTGACGCGCCAGCCGGCGAACAGCTTGATCTCCGGCGCCGCGCCGGCACGTTCGACCAACAGCTTGGGGATATCAGCCGGATCGTTCTGGCCGTCGCCGTCGAGCGTGGCGATCCACTGTCCGCGCGCGGCCCTGACGCCGTTGCGCACCGCGGTGCTCTGCCCGCTCTGGCTGACATGGTGGATCACGCGCAGTTCCGGCACTTCGTCCTTGAGCGAGCTCAGCACGGCGAGCGTGTCGTCACGCGAATGGTCGTCGACGTAGACGATCTCGAAATCTGCCACGCCACGCAGCGCGGCGGTGATCTCGTGCACCAGCGGCGCGACATTGTCGCGCTCGTTGAATACCGGGACGACGACGGAGAGTTGTGGCTTGCTCATGGGATCTCCGGGTCAGGCCCTGTCGCCGAAATAGGTGCGGCACCACTCGACCACCTGCGGCAGGCCAACCTCGATCGAAGTGGCCGGCTCGAACCCGAAGGCGGCCTTGGCGCGCGAAGTATCGGCCATGGTCTCGATCATGTCGCCTGGCTGCATCGGCTTGTAGACCTTCTGCGCCGCCACGCCGGCGGCCTGTTCGATGACCGCGATGAAGCGCTCGAGTTCCACGGGCGTGTGGTTGCCGAGGTTGAAAACGCGGTGCGGCGGCTCGCCCGCGTCGGTTCCGGGGGGCGGATGGTCGAGCGCGCCGAGCACGCCGGCCACGATGTCGTCGATGAAGGTGAAGTCGCGCCGCATCCTGCCGTGGTTGAACACGTCGATCGGGCGGCCGGCCAGCACCGCGCGCGAGAACAGCAGCGGCGCCATGTCCGGACGCCCCCACGGGCCGTACACCGTGAAGAACCGCAGCCCCGTCGAGCGCAGCCCGTACAGGTGGGCGTAGGTGTGCGCCATCAGCTCGTTGGCGGCTTTGGTCGCGGCGTATAGCGAACGCGGCTGGTCTACGCGCTGATCCTCGGAGAACGGCGGCGTGGCCGAATCGCCGTAGACCGACGACGAACTGGCATAGACCAGGTGCGCGATGCCGCGATGGCGGCACAGCTCCAGCAGGTTGACGAAGCCGGCGAGGTTGCTGTCGACGTAGGCGTGCGGATGGGTCAGCGAATAGCGCACGCCGGCCTGTGCGGCCAGATGGATCACGCGATCGGGCTGGACCTCGTCGAACAACGCAGCCAGGCCGTCGCGGTCGCCGAGATCGAGCGCGCGGATGTCGATCCCGGGGCACAGCGACGCGACGCGATCGCGCTTGATCTGCGGATCGTAGTAGTCGTTGAAGTTGTCCAGGCCGACCACGGCGGCGCCGCGCTCGCGCAGGGCCCGGCAGGTATAGGCGCCGATGAAACCGGCGGCGCCGGTGACGAGGATGGTCATGGGGCGCAATTCTAGTGGGGGAAGGCCGCGATCGACCATGAAGCCCCGCCGTAGCGTTGCCGGATCGCGACCCCGATCAGGAAACCGGCCGTCGCGCGTTACGGCGCCACGGCCACGCCTTTACTCGTCGACCTTGCCGCGCAGCTTTTCCAGCACGCCCTCGAGCGAATCGAGATCGGAGTAGTGGATCACCAGCCGGCCCTTGCCGCCGCGGCCGTGCAGCACGTTGACCTTGGCGTTGAGCGACTCCGACAGCTGGCGCTCCAGCGAGACGATGTCAGCTGTGGGCTTGGCCTTGGCCGCCTTGGCCCTGGCGGCGCTGCTGCCCGGGATCATGCCGGCCGAAAGCTGTTGCACGCGATGCTCGACCTCGCGCACCGACCACTCGTGGTCGGCGGCCTGCCGCGCCAGCGCGATCGCCGCCTGCGGCGTCAGCGCCAGCAGCGCGCGGGCGTGGCCCATCTCCAGCGCGCGGGTTTCCACCAGCACGCGGATTTCATTCGGCAGTTCCAGCAGGCGCAGCAGGTTGGACACCGCCGCGCGCGAACGGCCCACGGCTTCGGCCGCCTGGGCGTGGGTCAGGTCGAATTCGTCGATCAGCCGCTGCAGGGCATTGGCTTCTTCCAGCGGGTTGAGGTCCTCGCGCTGGATGTTCTCGATCAGCGCCATCGCGACCACGGTGCGGTCGTCGACTTCGCGGATCACCACCGGGATCTCGCTCAGCCCGGCCAGCTGCGTAGCGCGCCAGCGACGCTCGCCGGCGATGATCTCGTAACGCTTGCCGCCGATGTCGCGCACGACGATCGGCTGGATCACGCCCTGCGCCTTGATCGACTCGGCCAGCTCGGCCAGCTTGTCCTGGTCCCAGAACTTGCGCGGCTGGTACTTGCCGGGCGCCAGCGCATCGACCGGGAGGTGTCGCAGGATGTCGCCTTCGACCGCTTCCAGCGCCGGCGCTTCGGCGGCCGCCTTCGGGCCGAGCAACGCTTCCAGACCGCGGCCGAGGCCGCGCTTCTTGGCAACGCTCATGCCGCCGTCTCCTTCAGCTCGGCCGCGCGCTCGGCTGCCTGCTGTTTGGCGGCCTGCTCACGCTCGCGCTGGCGGCGCAGCACTTCGCCGGCCAGGCCCAGGTAGGCGATACCGCCGCGGCTGGCGCGGTCGTAGCCGACGATGCTCTGGCCGTGGCTCGGCGCTTCGGCCAGGCGCACGTTGCGCGGCACGATGGTGCGGAACACGCGGTCGCCGAAGTGCTTGGTGAGTTCGGCCGAGACCGCGTTGGCCAGGTTGTTGCGCACGTCGAACATGGTGCGCAGCACGCCCTCGATCTCGAGCGCCGGGTTGAGCTTGGCCTTGAGCGCATCGATCGTGTCGAGCAGCGCGCTGATGCCTTCCAGCGCGTAGTACTCGCACTGCATCGGCACGACGATCGAATCGGCGGCGGTCAACGCGTTGAGCGTCAGCAGCGACAGCGCCGGCGGGCAGTCGATCAGGATGTAGTCGTAGTTCGCACGCAGCGGGGCCAGCGCGATCTTGAGGCGTTGCTCGCGGCCCGATTCGCCCATCAGGCTGATCTCGGCCGCGGTCAACTCGATGTTGGCCGGCAGCAGGTCGAAGTCCTCGGCGGTGCGCTTGAGGATCGAGGCCGCATCGGCCTCGCCCAGCAGCACGTCGCAGATGGTGGTTTCGATCTCGCGCTTGTCGATGCCGCTGCCCATGGTGGCATTGCCCTGCGGATCGAGGTCGACCAGCAGCACACGCTTGGGCGTCTTCGCCAAGGCGGCGGCCAGGTTGACGGCGGTGGTGGTCTTGCCGACCCCGCCTTTCTGGTTGGCGACGGCGATGATGCGGGCCATGCGGCTCGGTCCTGGGCTGTGTACGGGAGGTTCCGGCGTGGGGCCGGACAGATGATTATGCCCGGACGGGACGCCCTGCGCGTCCCCGTCATCCTGACTAGGCGACCGCGCGGCCGACCACGATCAGGTGGCGCTCGGCCTCCAGCCCCGGAACCGTGAGCGGGTAGGCACTTTGCAGGGCCCAGCCGGCCGGCAGTGCGGCAATCTCGTCGGCCGGGTAGACACCCTTCATCGCCAGCAGGCGGCCGTCCGGCTTGAGCAGGTGCCCGCCCAGCTCGAGGATCAGCGGCAACGTGGCCAGCGCGCGGGCGGTGATCGCGTCATAGGCGCCGGGCTCGTCGACCTCCTCGATGCGCGACTCGACCACGCGCACGTCCGCCAGGCTCAGCTGGCGCACGGCCTCGCGCAGGAAGCGCGCTTTCTTGCCGTTGCTCTCGACCAGCGTCACCCGTAGGCCGGGCTTGACGATGGCCAGCGGGATGCCCGGCAGGCCGGGGCCGGTGCCCAGGTCTGCCAGCGCGCCCTGGCGCTCGACGATGCCGTCGACGTAGGGGTGCATGGCCAGCGAGTCGAGCAGATGCTTGCCGACCATTTCCTGCGGGTCGCGCACGGCGGTGAGGTTGTAGGTCCTGTTCCAGCGCGCCAGCAGGGCGAGGTAGTCCAGCAATGGCGTGGCCAGGGCCGGATCGAGCGCGAGCGCGGCCAGGCCGCTCTCGAGGTTGCGGCGCAGTGACGGGTCGAAGGGCGCGGGAGCAGTACTCATACAGGCGCGCAGTATCGCCGATGCTCGGTGGTAAGGGCGGATGAGGGGAGCTTTTGCGAGCGCGCGGAAAACAGCTCAGGACCGCGGTCGCCACGCCAGCGCACCCAGGTAACCGGGCGCCGGTTGCAGCTCGTCCAGTTGCCATTGCGCGGGCGTCCCGAGTTCCGGATCGCACTCCACCAGATGCAAGGTGCCGCGGTGATCTTCGCCGAAGCGCAGCCGATGCAGTCCGAACGAAACACCATGGCCATGCGCCTTCAGCACCGCTTCCTTGGCGCACCACAGGCGCAGGAAGGCGTGGTCGCGCACCGCCGTCGACGGCGCGGCGTGCAACCAGTCCAGCTCGGGCGTGGTGAAGAAGCGCGCCGCCAGCTCCAGAGCGCGAGCGCGTGGGCGCAGGCGCTCCAGGTCGATGCCTATCTGAACGCCTTCGCCGAGCGCCACGACCAGGCCATCACCGCTATGGCTCCAGTTGCAGTCCCAGCCCGCCAATCCGCCGTCCAGCCGCGGACGGCCGCGGTCGTCGCGGACCAGTGGCAGCGCATCCGCCTCGATGCCCAGTGCCTGCCCCAGCCAGCCTCGCGCCAACGGTTCGCCCGGTTCGCGCGGACGATGCGGCAGCCATCCCCAGCGCACGCGGGCTGCGGCGCTGTCGGTGGATGCGTTGGGCTCGGACCAGGACATCGAGGTTGTCATTTCGCCATCGCGCGGGTAGTCAGCGTAAGCCAATGCTTCGCAACTGGCGTGCTTGCACGCACGCGGCCGGTCGCTTCGTCATGGCGGAACTGACGCAATGCGTCACCTTGAATGCGACCGTGCGCACGGCGATTTCACTTCGCGATCATCTGCGCGGAACAATCGGCAAACGGCGAGAACCCCTTGTTTTAAAGGCTGATTCGAGCGTTCCCACCCCTGACATTGCCATCACGTCTGTGCGCACAGACTCGCAGCGCCCCCAGTTGGGCTCGCTATTTCATACGGACCGGACAAGGAGACACCATCATGATGGGCATTCTCATATGGCTGATCGTCGGCGGCGTCATCGGCTGGTTGGCCAGCCTGATCATGAAGACCGATGCGCAGCAGGGCATCTTCCTCAACATCATCGTCGGCATCATCGGCGCCTTCCTCGGCGGCTGGCTCGGTGGCCTGCTCGGCATCGGCGGCGGCGACATCAACAGCGGCAACTTCAGCCTCAGCGGGCTGCTGCTCTCGCTGATCGGCGCGATCGTGTTGCTGGCGATCGTCAACCTGTTCCGGCGCGGCCGCGTGCGCTGACGACTACGCCCTCACAATAAGAACAGGCCCGGCCAAGCCGGGCCTGTTCTTATCGGCCCGTCTTATCGACCCGGCACGCCTCAGTCCAGTTCCACCCAGGCCGGCGCATGGTCGCTGGGCCTGTCCCACGTGCGCGGCTCACGATCGATGCCCGAGACCGTGCAGTGCGGACGCAACGCCTCCGACACCAGCGTCAGGTCGATGCGTAGCCCCAGGTTGCGCCGGAACGCGCCCTGCCGGTAATCCCACCAGCTGAAATCGCGCGCCTCCGGGTTGAGCGCGCGATACACATCGTGCAGGCCCAGGTCGTACAGACGGTTCAGCGCGGCGCGCTCGGCGGTGGAGGTGAGGATGTGGGCCTCGTTCCACAGCACCGGGTCGTGCACATCGCGCTCGTCCGGGGCGATATTGAAGTCGCCCAGCACGATCATGCGGGGGTGCTTGTGCAGCTCTTCGGCAAGCCAGTCGTGGACTGCCTCCAGCCAGCGCAGCTTGTAACCGTACTTGTCGGTGCCCACGTCCTGGCCGTTGACCACGTACAGATTGACGATGCGCAGCTCGCCGACGGTGGCGGCGATCACCCGCTTCTGTTCGTCCTCGAAACCGGGGACGCCGATCTGGACGTCGCGGGCGCTCTCGCGCGACAGGATCGCCACGCCGTTGTAGGTCTTCTGGCCGGCGAAGACGCTGCGGTAGCCTGCCGCGACCAGTGCGTCGTCGGGAAAGCGGGCGTCGTCGAGCTTGGTTTCCTGCAACGCGACGATGTCCGGCGCGGACTGTCCCAGCCACTGTTCCAGGTGCGGCATGCGGACGTTGAGCGAATTGACGTTCCAGCTGGCGATCTTCATGGCGTCAGTTTAACGGCCGGGGGCCGTCCAAGCGCCCCACCTCCACCCGCCGGGCCGGGCGACGCTGCCATACTCCGGGGCCTGTCCTCATTGAACGTGCAAGCTCATGGACTGGATCGACCTGCGCAGCGACACCGTCACCCAACCCACCGCGGCGATGCGCGAGGCGATGCTCGGCGCCGCCGTCGGCGACGACGTTTATGGGGAGGACCCGACGGTCAATGCGCTGCAGCAGCGCCTGGCCGACGACCTGGGGTTCGAGGCGGGGCTGTTCGTCCCCAGCGGCACGCAGTCGAACCTGGTCGGCCTGATGGCGCACTGCCAGCGCGGCGATGAATATCTGGTCGGCATGGAGGCGCACACCTTCAAGTACGAGGGCGGAGGCGCCGCGGTGCTCGGCTCGATCCAGCCGCAGCCGATCGTGCAGGCCGCCGATGGGACGTTGCCGCTGGATGCGGTCGAACGCGCGATCAAGCCCATCGACCCGCACTTCGCCCGCACCCGCCTGCTGTGCCTGGAGAACACCTGGCACGGCTGCGTGTTGCCCATGGAATACCTCGCGCAGGCTCGCGAACTGTGTGACCGGCGCGGACTGGCGCTGCACCTGGACGGCGCGCGCCTGTTCAATGCCGCGGTGGCGCTGGGCGTGCCGGCGCGCGAGATCGCCCGGCACTTCGACAGCGTTTCGGTATGCCTGTCGAAGGGCCTGGGCGCGCCGGTCGGCTCGGTGTTGCTGGGCACGCAGGCGCTGATCGACAGCGCGCGCCGCTGGCGCAAGGTCGTGGGCGGCGGCATGCGCCAGGCCGGAATACTGGCGGCGGCGGGATTGCACGCCCTGGACCATCACGTCGCGCGACTGGCCGACGATCATGCGCGGGCCGAGCGCTTGTCCGAGGCCTTGCGCGGACTGCCCGGACTCGACGTGGTCACGCAGCAGACCAACATGGTGTTCGTCGAAGTTCCCGTGGCACGCCATGACGAGCTGCGCGCGCAGATGGAAGCCGCGCGCATCCGGCTCTCCTTCGGTTACACGCCGGCGATCCGGCTGGTCACCCACATGGATGTCGACGATGCCGGCCTGCAGCGCGCTATCGACGCGCTGAGGGCGTTTGCGGCCTAGTCCGGTGTTTCGGCGTCTCCCCGTCCGGAGCTGAACGCCATCCCCAACCCTCCCCTTCGCCTCTGGCGAAAGGGAGGGGATGCTTGGGTTTGCTGTCAGGCCTTCCTTCTCGCTATCGGGTCAAAACCTGTAGTTGAACCCGGCGTAGTAGGACCTCCCCATGGCGTCATACAGCCCGGAACCGAAGCCCGTGCCGAACAGGTTCACCGGCGGGTCCGCATCGAACACATTGGTGATGCCCGCATAGACCTGCCAGCCACTGTCGAACGCATAGCTGCCGCGCAGATCGTGGAATACGCCGGACCCGGCCCGGATCGGCGTGGTGGAGGTTGGGTTCGACCGGAAGCTGTCGTTGCTCACGCGCAGTCCTTCGGAGAAGTAGCGGGTGTTCCAGTTGAAGGCCCACTGGTTGATCGAATAGCCCAGCTGCAGCGACGCCTTCCACTTCGGGAAGCCCAGCGTGCCGTTCTGCTCGATGGACTCGCCCGGATCCTCCTGGAACGGGTAGTCGGTGTAATGCAGCACACGGGTGGCGTTCAGGTCGGCGCGCAGTTTTCCGCCGGCAAGGTCATGGCTGTAGTAAACGCCGATGTCGACGCCATCGGTATTGGTCGCGGCGATGTTCTGCTGCAGCGTGCGGATGAAATTCAACTCATGCGTGCCCGCATCGCGCGTGGCACTGGCGCAATAGACGTTGTCGATGCCCGAAGGCGAGTCCACACAGCGCTTGGCCGTATCGCTGCCACTGACCGACGTGATGGCATCGCTGAGCTTGATGTTCCAGTAATCCACGTTCATGCCGAAACCAGGCAGGAACTGCGGCGTGAACACAAAGCCCGCGGTCCAGCTCCGGCCGGTCTCCGGATCCAGGTCCGGGTTGCTGCCGGACAGCCCTTCGATGGTGCCGGTGTTCTGCGCGGTGAAGTTGGCCGGGACACCCAGCGCCGCACAGTTGGCCGCTCTCTGGGCGGGATTCTTGCCATTCTTGATTTCCACCGCCGAGCATGGGTCGGTCACGGAGAAGAAATTCTGCGACTGACCGCCGTACAACTCGTCGATGTTCGGCGCACGCACCGCGCTGGACACCGTGCCACGCAGGCGCAGGGTTTCGTTGACCGCCCAGTCCAGACCGTAGCGCCAGGCGTTGGTATGGCCCACGGTGCTGTAGCCGGAGTAGCGCGCCGCGGCATCGAACGACAACGCGCCAAAGGCCTCGTTGGATATCAGCGGCAGGGCGATCTCGGCATAGAGCTCGCCCACGTCATAGGATCCATGCGAGCTCGGAATGGCGTTGAGGAAAGTCTGACCGGACACATCGAGGGGGTCGGTGTCCTGACGACTGGTCTCGCGGCGGTATTCCACGCCCGTCGCGAAACTGGCCGAACCGCCCGGCAATTCGAACAGATTGTTGTTGGTCAGCGTTCCGCCCGCGACGAACTGGGTGAGCCTGGACTTGGTGACGGTGGTGGTGTTGAACCAATCGGCCGCGGCCGGGTTGATCGCCCCCGCGCCGAAGATGCTGAACGGCACGCAGCTTTGCGCGACTGCTGGCGAGATGATGCCGTCCGGGCTGTCGGTGTAATTGAAGAAATTCTGGTTCACCGATTTCGGCGCGATCTGCGAGCGGCAGACGATGTTGCCGGTGGCCGGGTCGCGCACCGCGTCCAGACCGGCATAGAAGCGCTCGTTGATTCGGTTGTTGAGGTTGTGTCGTGTCTCATCGGTACGGCCATACACCAGTGAAGTGTCGTACTGCCAATCTCCGGACAGCATGCCCTCGGCGCCGAACACCACGCGCCCGGTCTTGCGCTGGGTGTCCTCGCCGCGGCGGCCGGCATCCCGATCGCTGCGCGATACCTTGATGCTCTTCCCCTTCATCAACGCCGCAAGGTCCGGCTGGATGTAGGCGTTGTCCGGCATGACGATGTAGGCGCTGTTGGTGGTGGCGCTGCCGAATGCGGGCGAGGACTGGGTCTTGGAATCGACCTGGCTGTAGGTGCCCTCGAAGTACAGGCGATGGTCCTGGTTGAGGTCGAAACCTGCGACGCCACTGAGCGTGGTCCGGCGGTAGTCGGGCTGCAACTGCAGCGTCTGGTTTGAGTCGGAGCGGTCGCAGTTGGTGCACCCGCCCGCGCTGTCGCGAAGGCCATCGAATCGCTGGCGTCGCACGCTGCCATCCGGATCGAACACGTAGCGGCGCGAGATGTCCGTGCTACTCCCCAGCGAGAAGGTCCCGCCGTTGGTGACGAGATAACTGCCGCCGTCGGGCATCAGCACCTTGTCGGTGGTGTTGCCGGGCGTTCGCATTTCGCGATACGCCTGATGGCCGAAGCGATCGCGGAACTCCAGAGCTTCCTGGCGGCTGTGTTCCAGGGAGCCGGCGATGTGGCCGCGCCCGTCGGCGAACTCGGTCCCCGCCGTGATCGAGATCAGCTGCTTGTCGAAGCCGGCCTCGCTCGTACCCAGCTGGGCGTGGAGGTTCGCGCCTTCATAATCTTTCTTCAGGATGAAGTTCACCACGCCACTGACCGCATCGGCGCCGTACACGGCCGACGCACCACCGGTGATGATCTCCACGCGCTCGACCCAGTCAGCCGGAATCAGATTGGTATCCACCGCCGAGGAGCCAGCAGACGAACCCACGAAACGGCGGCCGTTGACCAGCACCAGGGTGCGCGCGGTCCCGAGGTTGCGCAGGTCCTGCATGGCAACGCCGGCCGTGCCGATGAAGCGCCCGGAGTTGCCCATCGTGAAGCTGGTGGCCAGTTGCGGCATCGTGGTGAGCAGATCGCCGATGTTGATCGCGCCCGTGGCCTTGATGTCCTCGGCGGTCAACACGCTGATGGGCGTGGGGGATACCACGTTGGGATTGGAAAGCCGCGACCCGGTCACCGTAATGGTGTCGATTTCCTTGACATCATCGCCGGAGGTGCTGGCGTCCGTGGCGTACGCAGCCATGGGCGAGGCCGCCGAAACCAGCACAGCACAAACGGCGATCGTGAGTTTCCTTCTGTTGCGCATCGATATCCCCAGTGTTTGATTGAGCAAGGCTCCGGCGTCATCGCCATCCGGGATGGCAATCCGTCGATATCGCGTTCGAGTGGAACGCCCCTTCACCAGCAGAGGAGCCGGCGCTTTGGATTAGATCGCTTGCACGCGACCGTTCAATGGGATTCGTCTGATTTCTGCGAGACTGACATCCGTCACTCGATTCCGCCGTCGATGCGCTGCGGGTTTTGCGACCGACGCCTGAGGCGCGCGTCGATTTGACCCAGATCAAGTTCGCGGACCCGCGCACGCGCGATAACCAAGGGATCGTGCCCAAGGAGTCGATCGCATGCTCCCTAACGTCCGTCGTTACTCGCCCGGCCTGCGCCGGCTGCACTGGCTGATGGCCGTGCTGACCCTCCTGGTCTACATCGCTATCGAACAGCGCGGCCTGTTCCAGCGCGGCACGCCCGAGCGGGCCGCGATGATGCAGGCGCACTTCTGGCTGGGGCTGTCGGTGCTGGTGTTCGTCGTGTGGCGCCTCGCGCTGCGCCTACGCCATGGCGCGCCCGCGATTCATCCCGCACTACCGGTGTGGCAGGCGGCGCCGGCCGGGCTGCTGCACCTGCTGCTGTATGCGTTCCTGATCGTCATGCCGGTGCTGGGCCTGCTCACGGCGTGGACCGATGGCAAGGCGTTGTACCTGCCGTTCTCGGACGTCGCCCTGCCCGCGCTGATGGCGCCCGATCCCGCCCTGGCCGAGCGACTGGAAGACCTGCACGGCAGCGTCGGCGAGTTCTTCTACTGGGTGATCGGCCTGCACATGCTGGCCGCGGCGTATCACCATTTCGTGCGCCGCGACGACACACTGCGGCGCA
The DNA here is from genome assembly GCF_031457115.1 of Lysobacter niastensis. GTDB lineage: Bacteria > Pseudomonadota > Gammaproteobacteria > Xanthomonadales > Xanthomonadaceae > Lysobacter_J > Lysobacter_J niastensis_A. The sequence goes on along the minus strand of NZ_JAVDVY010000001.1, from coordinate 235,279 downwards.
TGGTGTGACTTACTTCGCCAGCCAGCGCACCATCGCGTCGATCTTGCCGCTATACGGCGGTTTCAGCAGGTCGCTGCCCGCGAAGCGGCGCTGGCGGAACACCGGCAACAACTTGCTGAAGGTGTCGAAGCCGGTGCGTCCGTGGATCGCCCCGATGCCGCTGGGCCCGATGCCGCCGAACGGCAGGTCATGCGCGCCGAAATGCAGCAGCGTGTCGTTGACGGTGACGCCGCCCGACATCGTGTTGCCGAGGATCTTCTCGATGCTGGCGCTGTCGTCGCTGAAGGGATACAGCGCCAACGGCCGGTCCTGCGAGTTGATCCGCGCGATGGCGTCGTCGAGGCTGCGGTACGACAGCACCGGCAGGATCGGGCCGAAAATTTCGTGACGCATCACTTCCGAGTCGGCCGAAGGTTCAATCACCAACGTCGGCGGGAACAGCCGGTCCTGCGCCAGTCGCGTCCGCGCATCGGTGTCGGCGCCACCGGTGAGCGGCTCGATCACGCGCAGGCCGCGCGCATGCGCATCGTCGACATAGCCGCGCAGGCGCGCGTACTGCAGGTCGTTGATGATGCGGGTGTAGTCGTGCGGCGCACTGAAGTCGCCGTAGCGCGCCTTCAACTCGGCCGTAAGCGCCTCGACGAAGGCATCGCGGCGGACCTCGTCGACCAGCACGTAGTCCACGCCGATGCAGGTCTGTCCGGCGTTGAACCACTTGCCGGTGGCGATCCGCGCCGCCGCCCGCTGCAGCGGGAAGTCGGGGCAGACGATGGCCGGCGCCTTGCCGCCCAGTTCCAGCGTGACCGGGGTGAGGTTGGGCGCGGCCGCCGCCATCACCTTGCGACCGACCGCGGTGGAGCCGGTGAACAGCAGGTGGTCGAACGGCAACGCGGCGAATGCGGCGCCGACCTCGGGTCCGCCGATGGCGACGGCAACGCGATCGGCCGGGAAAACCTGCGACAGCAATTCGCGCAGCCACAAGCTGGTGCGTGGCGTGTGTTCGGATGGCTTGAGGAAGACGTGGTTGCCAGCCGCGATCGCCGAGACCACCGGCACCAGCGCCAGGTTCACCGGGTAGTTCCAGGGAGACAGGATGCCGACCACGCCCACCGGCTCCGGGCGCACCTGCGCGCGCGCCGGCCAGAAACGCCAGCCGACCGCGGCACGGCGCGGCCGCATCCAGCGCCGCAACCGACCCAACGCATGGTCCAGTTCGGCCAGCACGATCATCGCTTCCGACAGCAGGTTCTCGTGCTCACTGCGGTGGCCGAAATCGCCGCGGATCGCCGCATCCATCGCAGGAATGCCGGCGCGGAACGCCTCGCGCAAGCGCAGCAGGTCGGCGCGGCGCTGGGCATGATCCGGGCGTCGTGCCTGCCACGCGCGGCGCAGTGCGGCGTGGGTCGTGGCCAGTTCGTCCAGCGGGGTGTCGGCAGTGATGTCCATACGCCGAGTGTAGACCTTGCAGGAGCAGGCAGGAGCGAGGAACGGAGGTGGGACTCACACGCCGGGTAACCCCCGGCGGTTAAAATCCCTGCATGACCATGCGTCCCTATCTCGACACCTTTCCCACCCACGGCGAACGCGTCTATATCGACCCCGCCGCCACCGTCATCGGCGACGTGAACCTCGGCGACGATGTCTCGGTATGGCCCGGCTGCGTGATCCGCGGCGACGTCAACTCGATCCGAATCGGTGCCCGCACCAACGTGCAGGACGGCACCATCGTCCACGTCACGCACGAGGGGCCGTTCACCCGCCCGGGCGGCCTGCCGACGGTGATCGCCAACGACGTGACCATCGGCCACGGCGCCATTATCCACGCCTGCACGCTCGACGAGTTCTGCCTGGTCGGCATGGGCGCGAAGGTGCTCGATGGCGCGCGCGTGCACCGCTACGGGTTCGTCGGCGCCGGTGCGGTGATCGCGCCCGGCAAGGAGGTCGGCGAGGCCGAGCTGTGGGTCGGCAATCCGGCGCGCTTCGTGCGCAAGCTCAGCGACCGCGAGATCGAGCAGCTGCATTACAGCGCGCAGCACTATGTCCGGCTGAAGGACCGCTATCTGGGCATGGCCGCGAGCGGAGTCCTGCTGCGCTAGTCAGCCGCGGCCCGGCCCGGTTAGAGTCCCGGCAAGGGAAGACAGGGAAGGGTTGCGTGCCGTCGTTCGAGATTCGCCATCCGCAGGACGCCACCGGGCGGTGCCGCTTCGGCCGCCGCGCCCATGCAGCGATCACGCGATCGCGCAGCGCGCAGTGCCTGTTCGCGCTTCGCTACTTCGCGCACTAGCGCTTGGCGATGCTGGACACCTACCGCGAGGTCGTGACGCCGGAAGGCGTCGCGCTGCGCCTGCCCGCCGCGGGGCCGGTGCCGCGGGCGCTGGCCTGGGTGATCGACCTGGCCATCCGCGGCGCGCTGATGCTGTCGGCATCGGCGGTGCTGGGCCTGCTCGGTCGTGGCGGCATGGGATTGTTCGCGGTGCTGTTGTTCGTGGTGGTGTGGTTCTACCCGGTCGTGTGCGAAGCGGCCTGGGGTCAGACGCTGGGCAAGCGCGTGCTGCGTCTGCGCGTGGTGGCCGCCAACGGCGCGCCGATCGGCTGGCTGGCGTCGTTCGTGCGCAACCTGCTGCGCGTGGTCGACATGCTGCCGTTCGGCTACGCCTGCGGCCTGGTCGCCAGCCTGGCCGATCCGTGGGGACGGCGGCTGGGCGACATGGTCGCCGGCACGCTGGTCGTGCACGAGCCGCGCGACCACGAACCGCGCGCGGCACCGGTCAACCTGGCCACGGCGCCATCGGTGATGCTGCTGCCCTACGAACAGGCCGCACTGATCGCTTTCGCCGAGCGCGCACCGCGCCTGACCGAGGCGCGGCAGATCGAACTGGCCGAACTGGCCCAGCCGCTGGTCGAGGCACGCGGCCCGCTGGCGGTAGAGCGCCTGTACGGTATCGCCAACTGGTTGCTGGGACGGCGATGAGCATGATGCCGCCCCGCGTGAGTCCCCGCCCGTGAAGCAGGACGCGTTCGTTCGCCGCCACCAGGATGAGTGGAACGAGCTGGAAACCTGGCTCGACGCCCGCGGCGACAGCGCGCGCCGGGCGCGCGCCGAGCGACGCGGCTGGACCGGCCTGCCCGACCACGAAGTGCCGGCACGTTACCGCCGGCTGTGCCAGCAACTCGCCCTCGCCCGTCGCCGCGGCTACAGCCCGGTGGTGACCGAGCGCCTGCAGGCGCTGATGCGGCGCGGCCATGACCTGCTCTACCGCACGCCCGCGCCGCGCTGGCGGCGCGCGTTCGAATTCCTGCTGGCCACGTTCCCGCGGCTGGTGCGCGAGGAACGCGGCTGCATGATCGCCGCCGCGCTGCTGTTCTGGCTGCCGCTGCTGGCGATCTACGTCGCGATCCAGCTGCGCCCGGAGCTGGCGGGTGCGCTGTTTGATCCGGCCCAGCTGGCACAGTTCGAGGCGATGTACGACCCCGCCGATCCGTCGCGCAGGCTCGGCCGCGACAGCGGCACCGACCTGGGGATGTTCGGCTTCTACATCTGGAACAACATCAGCATCGGCTTTCGCACCTTCGCCAGCGGTCTGCTCGCCGGCATCGGCTCGATCGTCGTGCTGTTCGTCAACGGCGTGATGATCGGAGGCGTTGCCGGGCACTTGCAGGCGGTCGGCCACGGCGATCCGTTCTGGCGCTTCGTCGCCGGACACTCGGCGCCGGAGCTCACCGCCGTCGTCATCTCCGGTGGCGCCGGCATGCGGCTGGGCCTGAACCTGATCGCCCCGGGCCAGCGCCGCCGCATCGACGCGCTGATCGACGGCGGCCGCCGCGGCGCGCTGCTGTGCCTGGGCGTGCTGGCGATGCTGGTGTTCGCCGCGTTCGTCGAGGCGTTCTGGTCGTCGATCGGATCGATCCCGGCCGGCATCAAGTACGCCGTCGGTGGCGTGCTGTGGACGGCCACGTTCGTCTGGTTGTGGCGGGGCGGGCGCGGCGTGCTGCCGGGCGAGGCCATCGATGCGGATTGAGGCGCTGACCGTCGCCTTGCGTCCGCGCACCGCCTGGGAGGCGGTCGAACTGGGCATGGCGCTGGTGCGCCGTCATGCCTCGGCGATCTGGCTGCCCTGGCTGATCCTGACGCTGCCGGTGCTGGTGCTGGTCAACCTGCTGGCCTGGTCGATCGATGCGATCTGGCTGGCGGCGCTGGTGATGTGGTGGCTGAAGCCGCTGTTCGACCGCATTGCGCTGTACGTGCTGGCGCATGCGGTGTTCGGCGACGTGCCCGGGACGCGGCGCACGCTGCTCGCCCAGCGCCATTGGGGCCTGCGCTGGATGCCGGCCTACCTGACCTGGCGCCGGCTCGGACCGGTGCGCTCGCTGTACCTGCCGGTGGACCTGCTCGAAGGCGGACAAGGCGAGGACGCGCGTCACCGGCGACGCGCGTTGGGCGTGCCGGTCTATGGGATCGGCGTGCTGTTGACCACGGTGTGCGTGCACTTCGAGATCGTGCTGGAGTTCGGCATCCTGGCACTGGCGATGCTGTTCATTCCGGGTGAGTACCTGGCCGAATCGGCGCGCTGGGCGTGGAGCGCATTGACGCAGGAACCGGTCTGGCTGCAACTGGCGTTCAACGCCGTGGCCTGGCTGGCGACGACGCTGATCGAACCGTTCTTCGTCGGCGCCGGCTTCGGGCTGTATCTCAACCGCCGCACCGAGATCGAAGGCTGGGACATCGAGATCGTGCTGCGCCGGCTGCGCACGCGCATCGGCAAGGTGGCGACGCCGTTGTTGCTCGCGGTTGCGCTGCTGGGTGTCGCAGGCCCAGGCCGGGCGCAGGACGCCGCCCCGGTCGTGAAGAAGGAACAGACGGCCCGCAAACCGTTGCGTCCGCCCACGCTGCCGGAAGTGTTCGGCGCGCCGCTGGCCGATGACGGCAGCCTGCGCGGGGCGGTCAAACGCGCTTATGCGGACCCGACGGTCAGCCCCAAGCGCAAGGTGGTGCGCTGGCAGCCGCGCGACAAAGCCAAGCCTGCCAAGCGACCCGGTTCCTCCGTCCTGCAATGGCTGGCGGCGGCGATCGCCGCGATCGGCGAGTACGGACTGTGGCTGCTGTTCGGTGCGCTGGCACTGGCGCTGCTGCTGACCTCGCCGCGATGGGTGCGCTGGTTGCGCGAAGGCGCCAAGCGCGAGGACCAGCAACCCGACGAGATACGCACTTCACCCGTGGCGGAGCCCGATGTCCTGCCCGATGACCTGCCCTCGGCGATACGCCTCCTGTGGCACGCCGGCCGCGAGCGCGATGCACTGGCGCTGATGTACCGCGGCAGCGTCGAGGCCATGGCCGCGCGTGCGCAGCTGGTGCTGGTGCCGGGGGCGACCGAAGCCGAATGCCTGCGCGCGTCGCGCAAGCTGCCGCTCGCCGACGACCGCGAGGCCTTCGCCCGGACCGTGCGCACGTGGCAGTACGCGGCCTATGCGCATGGCCTGCCGTCGACGACGGATTTCGAGTCGCTGCTGGACACGCTGGCGCAGCGCTTTGCGTGGTCGAGCCGCGCTGCGGTCCCCGCACCGGCGGGAGGCGCTTCGTGAAGCTGTCGGCGGCTTTCAACCCGCGCGCCGTGCTGCTGACGCTGCTGGTGCTGGCCGTGCTGGGCGGACTGGGCACGTGGTGGTGGCGCACCCACGAGCGCGTGGAGCAGTGGATCGACCTTCCACGCACGGGCGAGGCGGCCACCAATCCGCTTTACGTATTGAAGCTGGCCCTGCAGAAGGACGGCGTGCCGGTGCAGGCGCGCCGGCGACTTCAACGCGACCAGGTGGCACTCGCTGCGCGCGACACCGTGCTGCTGTACAACGATCCGCGCTCGATGCCGTCCAGCGACGCCCGGGCGCTGATGAACTGGGTGCGCAGCGGCGGTCACCTGATCGTGCGCACTCCGCCACCCGGGCTGGCGGGCGAATCCACGCAGGTGCCGCTGCTGTCGGAGCTGCAGGTGGTGCCGATGGCCGATGCGACCGGACAGACCGATTGCGTCCCGATGCAGGTGGCCGGGCAGGAACCACACGTGGAGTTCTGCGACGGCCGCCGTTTCACTGTCGGCGCGCAAGGCGTGGCCATGCCGGAGAGCCCGCGGGCCGTGTGGCGCAGCGACGACGGCTATGTCTTCGCCCGCTTCGCGCGCGGGTCGGGGTTTGTCGACGTCATCGCCGACGTCGACTTCCTCACCAACGACAAGCTCAAGGATGTGCCGCACGTCGCGCTGACGCGCCAATTGCTGGCACCGAACTACCGCGCCGGCACCGTCCATCTGGTCTACGCCGCGCAGGTGCCGTCGCTGTGGCGCACGCTGCTGCAGCACAGCTGGATGGCCTGGCTGCCGCTGCTGCTGGCGCTGCTGGCCTGGCTGTGGTCACGCATGCAGCGCTTCGGCCCGCTGTTACCTACACCGGCGGCGGAGCGGCGTTCGCTGCTGGAGCACATCGTTGCCAGTGGCGAGCATCTCTACCGCTACGGATACGCGCACCGGCTGCACGACGCGGTGCGCGCCGCGTTCCTGCGTCGCCTGCGCCGTGTCGATCCGCAGGCCGCCGCGCTGGAGGGCGAGCCGCAGTTCGCGGCCATCGCCGAACGTTTCGCCCTGCCTTCGCACGAAGTACGTGCGGCCCTGTCGGCCCCGGTCGCCAGCGACCACGCCGCCTTCCGCACGCGCATCGCCACCTTGATCCGACTGCACAACACCTTACGAGAGCCGCGCCCATGAATGCCGACGCCGCCATATCCATGCCCCAGCCGATCACCGGAGCCGCCCTCGCCGAACGCGCGAACGCGGTGCGCGAGGAGGTCTGCAAGGCCTTCATCGGCCAGGAGGCAGTGCTCGATCAGATCCTGATCGCACTGCTCGCCGGCGGCCATGTGCTGATCGAAGGCGTGCCGGGCCTGGGCAAGACGCTGCTGGTGCGGGCGTTGTCGCAGGCGCTGGATTGCAGCTTCGCTCGCGTGCAGTTCACGCCGGACCTGATGCCCAGCGATGTCAGCGGCCACGCGGTGTGGAACCCGAAGACCGAGACCTTCAACATCCGCCGCGGCCCGGTGTTCACGAACCTGCTGCTCGCCGACGAGATCAACCGCGCGCCGGCCAAGACGCAGTCGGCGTTGCTGGAGGCGATGCAGGAAATGCAGGTCACGATCGAAGGCCACAGCTTCCCGCTGCCGCCGCCGTTCCTGACGCTGGCGACGCAGAACCCGGTCGAGCAGGAGGGCACGTATCCGCTGCCGGAAGCGCAGCTCGACCGCTTCCTGCTGAAGGTGCTGATCGACTATCCGTCGCGCGCCGATGAAAAACGCATGGTGGCCGCGGTCAGCCAGGGCCGCAGCGCATCCGATTTCGACCTGTCGCAGGTGCGCCGCGTGATGGGTCCGCAGGACATCGCGGCGATGCAGGCCGGTACCGCCCAGGTCACGGTGGACGAGGCGGTGATCGACTACGCGGTGCGGATCGTCGGCGCCACGCGCAACTGGGCGGGCATCGCGCTCGGCGCCGGACCGCGCGGCAGCCTGGCGCTGGTGCGCGCGGCGCGCGCGCAGGCGGTGTTGTCGGGCCGCGATTTCGTCACGCCCGACGACGTCCGCGAGATCGCCAAGCCCGCGCTGCGCCACCGCATCGCACTGGCGCCGGAACTGCAGATCGAAGGGCAGACGCCCGATGACGTGCTGCACGCGCTGCTGGCCAAGGTGGAGGCGCCGCGACAGTGAGAGCCCACACCCTCGCAGGGTGGGGACATCCCACCTCTCCCCTTGTGGGAGAGGTCGACGTGCGCAGCGCGTCGGGCTTCGCCGCCCCCCTCATCCGGCGCTTCGCGCCCCCTTCTCCCATGAGGGGAGAAGGGAATGCTTGCAGTGATCATGCATGAGTGCCGTACGCGCAGATACCGCCATCGACTCGCAGACGCGCCGCCATAGCTTGCCCCGCGCTGCGCCGGTACTTCTGGCGCTGCTCATCGGTTGGGCCGTCTTGGGCGTGGCGGCGAGTTTTGGCATGGTGTCCGCGTCGACATGGCGGACTGCCGGCGTTGCATTGATGGCGATGGCCGCATTCGATGCCATCCGCGTGATGCGTCATCCCACTCCGCATGTATCGCGGCGCCTGGCCGACACCTGGCCGATCGGCGTGGAGCGGCCGGTCACGCTGACCCTGGAAACACCACTGCGTCGCCAGCCGCTTGACGTGTTCGACCTGCACCCCGGCGGTTGGGCCATGCGTGGGCTGCCGCGCCGGCTCGAGCTGCGCCGCGACGAGAGCGCGTCGCTGGACTACCACCTGCGCGCCGACGAGCGCGGCGATTTCCGCTTCGACGGCGTGCAGCTGCGCATGCATTCGCCGTGGCGGTTGTGGCGGCAATCGCGCGTCGCGGGCGCGGCCCAGCAGGTGCGGGTGTATCCCAACTTCGCTCCACTGGCGCGCTTTGCGATGTTCAGCGCGGAACAGGCCTCGCGCCTGGTCGGCGCCCACGTCAAGCGCCGCCGCGGCGAAGGCACCGACTTCCACCAGATGCGCGACTACCGCGTCGGCGACAGCCTGCGCCAGATCGACTGGAAGGCCACCGCGCGCGCGCGGCGCCTGATCTCGCGCGAGTACCAGGACGAAAAGAACCAGCAACTGGTGCTGATGCTCGATACCGGTCGCCGGCTGATGGCGCGCGACGGCGCGATGGCGCATTTCGACCACGTGCTGGATGCGGCGCTGGTCGTGGCCTACCTGGCCCTGCGCCAGGGCGATGCGGTCGGCCTGCATGCCACCGGCGGCACCAGCGCCTGGGTGCCGCCGCGACGCGGCGTCGGCACGATCGACGAGCTGATGCGCGCCAGTTACGCACTGCAACCGCAGCCGGTGGCGACCGACTTCCTCGCCGCCGCCACCGAACTGTCGGCGCGCCAGCGCCGGCGCGCGCTGATGATGCTGGTGACCAACCTGCGCGACGAGGACATGGACGACCTGCTGGGCGCCGTGCGGATGCTGCGCAAGCGCCATCTGGTCTGCGTGGCCAGCCTGCGCGAGGGATCTTTGGACGCCGCGCTCGCCGACGATGTCACCGACCTGCCCGGCGCGATTCGCGCCGGCGCGACCGCGCAATACCTGGAGCAGCGCCGCGCCGCCCACGAAGCGCTGCGCAGCCACGGCGTGATGGTGCTGGACGTGGCCTGCGAGGAACTGGCCGCGTCGCTGGTGGACAAATACCTGGCGGTGAAGCGCGACGGGCTGCTCTGAGCGAAACACGGCGGGTCACGATCGCGCCGCGCCGGCCGGCCGCCACGCAGCCCGCCACTCCCGACCCGCGGCCGATCTCCGGCGATCGACGACACCTTCGAAGACACCTTCCTTTAACCCGGCATTGGGCACGCTGGCTGCGCCATTCCCCTCAGTCCTGCCGGAATTGTCCGCGGGCGCAAGCGAGGCCTGTCATGAGCGGCCGTTACGACGACATCCTGGCCACGATCGGGCGCACTCCCGTGGTGCGCATCCGCCATCTGGCACCGCCCGAAGTGGCGGTCTACGCCAAGCTCGAAGCGCGCAATCCGATGGGCTCGGTCAAGGACCGCCTGGCATTGGGCATCATCGAGGACGCCGAGCGTCGCGGCACGCTGCGGCCCGGCCAGACCGTGATCGAGGCCACCAGCGGCAACACCGGCATCGGGCTGGCGATGGTCTGCGCGGTCAAGGGCTATCCGCTGGTGGTGACCATGGCCGAGAACTTCAGCGTCGAGCGCCGGCGCATGATGCGTTTCCTCGGCGCCAAGGTGGTGCTGACGCCCGCGGCGCTGAAAGGCAGCGGCATGCTCGCCAAGGCCGTGGAACTGGCGCAGGCGCACGGCTGGTTCCTGTGTCGTCAGTTCGAGAACGAGGCCAACGCCGAGATCCATTCGCGCACCACCGCACAGGAAATCCTGGCCGACTTCGCCGGCGACCGGCTCGACTACTGGGTGACCGGCTACGGCACCGGCGGCACGCTCAAGGGCGTGTCGCGCGTGCTCAAGGCGCAGCGGCCTGACACGCGCATTGTGGTGTGCGAGCCGGACAATTCGCCGATCCTGGGCAGTGGCGTGCCGCAGCCGCGTCGCGCCGACGGCGCGCCGGCAGAGAGCCATCCCGCGTTCCGGCCGCACCTGATGCAGGGCTGGTCGCCGGACTTCATCCCCAAGCTCACGCAGGACGCGATCGACGCGCACGGCATCGACCGCGTGCTGCCGATCAACGGCAACGATGCGCTGCGCTTGTCGCGCGAGCTGGCGCGCCGCGAAGGCATCTTCACCGGGATCAGCGGCGGCGCCACGTTCGCCGGCGCGCTGCAGGTGGCGGCCGAGGCTGCGCCGGGCAGCGTGCTGCTGTGCATGCTGCCCGACACCGGCGAGCGCTATCTGAGCACGCCGCTGTTCGAGGACATTTCCAGCGACATGGGCGAGGAGGAATGGGCGATCTCGCGCTCCACGCCCGGCGCACGCTTCGATATCCCGACACCGGCGCCGACTCCTGCACCGGCCGCGGCCCCGAGCACCGAGCCGGAGGTCGCACCGGAAGTCGCTGCCTTCGTCGAACAGGTGCTCGCCGATTCCAACCAGCCGCTGGTGCTGTTCGCGCTGGAGTGGTGCGAGTTCTGCTGGTCGGTGCGCAAGCTGTTCGCGCGCTGCGGCATCCCGTACCGCTCGATCGACCTGGACTCGGCGCAGTACCAGCAAGGCGACCGCGGCGGCCAGATCCGCGCGCTGCTTCGCGGGCGCACCGGCTCCAGGACCATTCCGCAGGTGTTCGTCGGCGGCGAGTTCATCGGTGGATGCAGCGAGACCTTCGATGCCTTCCGCGATGGACGCCTGCAGCAGTTGCTGAAGGAAAACGGCGTGCGCTTCGACGAAAGCGTCGACGTCGATCCCTACACGCTGCTGCCCGGGTGGTTGCAGCCGCGCTAGCCCGGCGCGCCTGCATCGATACGTCACTCCGGACGCGTCATCGCCTCCAGCGACGACAGACCGTGCATCGCGTCCTCGCGGCTGGAGCCGCACATCTCCATGGTCGGCCGCAGCGAGGCACAGAATGTCGGCCGTTCAGGCTTGCCGAACAGCCGGCAACGGTACTCGTCGTCGAGCTGGACGCAGGGCATGCCGGCCGGCTTGCCATGCGGCATGCCGGGAATCGGGGAGTTGATGGACGGCGCGATGCAGCACGCGCCGCATCGGGCGCGGCATTCCATGATGTTGCGTCAGCTCAGTCGGCCGTTACCAGCGCGTCGTGGCCGGCGAGTATGGCGGCGTAGACGGCGTCGGTTTCCGGACGCACGTTGTGCCAGCGCTGGAAACTCTCGGCGGCTTGTTCGACCAGCATGCCAAGGCCGTCGATGCAGTCGTGCGCACCGGCGGCGCGTGCCCAGGCCAGGAACGGGATCGCCACCTCGCCATAACTCAGGTCCACCGCAGCGGTGCGCGGCCCGGCCAACGCCACCGGCAAGGTCGGCAGTTTGGCGTCGCGCGTGGCCGAAGTCGCATTGACGATCAGGTCGAAGGTGCCAATCGAGGCAATGTCGCTGAAATAGCGTGGATGCACGCGGCCGGGTTGGGCCAGCGCATCGGCCAGCGCATCGGCGCGCTCGGGCGTGCGATTGATGATGAAGAGGTCGCCGATGCCGGCATCGAGCAGGGCCGGTGCCACGCCGCGCGCGGCGCCACCGGCCCCCAGCAGCAGGGTCCGGCGCTCGCGCAGGTCCAGGCCGTGGCGTTCGGTCAGGTCGCGCACCAGGCCGACGCCGTCGGTGTTGTCGCCTTCCCAGCCGGTGCCGGTGCGGATCAGCGTGTTCACGGCGCCCGCCCGTCGCGCCCGTTCGGTGAGCGACGTGCAGAACGCCGCCGCGCGCCCCTTGTGCGGCAGCGTGACGTTGGCGCCGACGCCGCCTTCGGCCGCGAATTCCGCCAGTCGCACGTCGAACTGCTCCGGTTCGGCGTCGATCGTCGTGTATTCGAGCGCTATCCCGGTCTGCTTGCCGAACGCTGCGTGGATGCGCGGCGACAGCGAATGCGCGACCGGATGGCCGATCACGGCGAATCGCTTGACGACAGCCGGATTTGCGACAGCGGCGAAGTTGGACACGGGGGGCCCTCGCATAGACTTGGGGATCACAAAGACAGGAGACGCATGATGCCGCGCGTAACGGCCTTGTTCGGTTTGAGTCTACTCCCGGCGCTGGCACTCGGCGCTTACGCCGTTTCAGGACCGGCAGCCGCCTTCATCTCCGAGTTCGGAATCGAAGGCATGGGCGTGGTGTCGACGCGCGCCAGCGAAATCCGCGGCAGCGTCAGCCCGGACGGGCAGCGCATCGTCTGGGGGAGCACGGACCGTGAAGGCGGCGCGGGCGGCTGGGACCTGTGGCAGGCCACGCTCAAGGATGGCCGCTGGCAGGACGCGCAAGCGTTGCCGATCAACACCAGGGCCAACGACTTCGATCCGCTGTTCAGCGCGGACGGGCGCTGGCTGTATTTCTTTTCCAATCGCCCCGGCGGTGTCGGCGGCGACGACCTGTACCGCGCGCAGGTCCTGCCCGGCGGTGGTTTCGGCAAGGCCGAGAATCTCGGCCCCGGCGTGAACAGCCGCGGCGACGAATGGGCACCGACGCCCAGCCGCGACGGCGCGCAGCTGCTGTTTGCCAGCGACGGTTTCGGCGGCGCTGGTCGCCACGACCTTTTTGTCGCCCGCTGGGATGGGCGCGCGTTCGTCGACCCCAAACCGCTGCCTGGGGTCAACACCAGGGACGACGAGTTCGACGCGGCGTGGCTGGGCGACGGCAAGGCGGTCGTGTTCACGCGCTCGAAGGACGTCGAGACGCAGCCGGTGCGCTTGTACATCGCGCAGTGCGACGGTCGCGAATACGCCGCGATCGCACCGCTGGCGCTGTCGTTCAATACCGACGACGCCTTCACGTTCGGCCCGGCGCTGGACTGGAACAAGCCGACCGAGATGCTGGTCACGGGCACGGCCAAGGCGCCGCGCGCCGGCAAGCTCGACATCTACCGGATGAAGGCGCCCGCGGCGAGTGGCAGGAACGGGTGCATCTGATCGCCGGGTGCGGTTACAGGGTCTTGCGGTACACGTGCTGCGTCTTGGCACGCCGGTAGCCCGCGCCTTCGTAGAACGGATGCGATTCGGCGCGGACCACGTTCGAGCGCACCACCAGCTCGGGCGTGCCGGTGCCGCGCGCCCATGCTTCCGCCGCCGCCAGCAACACCCGGCCCACGCCGCGCCGGCGCGCGTCGGCATCGACGACGAGCCCAACGATCTCCACGCGCTCGCCCGTTTCCAGCGTCAAGCGGTGTTCCACGGCAATGAAGCCCAGCAGCGCGGCTCCGGCGTCCGCTGCGACGAACACCGCGTGCTGCGGCAAGGGCAGCAACTGCCGCAACCGTGCGGCGAACACCTCGTCGCTTTCCGGATAGCCCAGCTGTGCCGACAGCCGCGCGATCTGCGCGGCGTCGGCGACCCGCGCGGCACGGACGGTGATGGTCTCCATCGCCTTCCCCGCCATCATCGGCGTTACTGCATCTCGCGCAGCCAGCGCGCGGCGTCGAGCGCGTAATAGGTCAACACGCCATCGGCGCCTGCGCGCTTGAATGCCAGCAACGATTCCAGCGCCGTCATCCGCTCGTCCAGCCAGCCGTTCTGTGCGGCCGCCTTGAGCATCGCGTACTCGCCACTGACCTGATAGACATAAGTCGGCACGCGGAACTCGTCCTTCACGCGACGCACGATGTCCAGGTACGGCATGCCGGGCTTGACCATCACCATGTCGGCACCCTCTTCAAGATCGAGCGCGACTTCGTGCAGCGCCTCGTCGGAGTTGGCCGGGTCCATCTGATAGGTGTACTTGTTGCCCTTGCCCAGCGCGCCGGCCGAGCCGACCGCGCTGCGGAACGGGCCGTAGAACGCGCTGGCGTACTTGGCGCTGTAGGCCAGGATGCGGGTGTTGATCAGGCCTTCGCGTTCGAGCGCGCTTCGCACCACGCCGATGCGGCCGTCCATCATGTCGCTGGGCGCGACCACGTCGGCGCCCGCCTGCGCATGCGACAGCGCCTGCTTCACCAACGCTTCGACGGTCTGGTCATTGAGGATGTAGCCGGTCTCGTCGATCAGGCCATCCTGGCCGTGGGTCGTGTACGGGTCGAGCGCGACGTCGGTGATCACGCCGATTTCGGGAAAGCGCTGCTTCAGTGCGCGTACGGCGCGCTGGACGATGCCGTCCTCGCTCCACGCGACCACGCCGTCGGCGGTCTTGCGGTCGCTGTCCGGCACGCCGAACAGGGTCAGCGCGGGGACGCGCAGCTCGGCGGCCTTCTCGGCCTCGCGCAGCAGCTCATCGATCGAAAGCCGCTCCACGCCCGGCATCGAGGCGACCGCCTCGCGCCCTTCGCGTTCATGCACGAAGACCGGATAGATCAGGTCGTTGCTGGTGAGGACTGACTCGCGCATCAGCCGGCGCGAGAACTCGTCGCGGCGCATCCGCCGCGGGCGTGCGTAGGGGTAGCTGCTCATGGCGCGGCATTGTACGCGTAGCCCTCTCCCTGGCGCTTTGCGTCCGACCCTCTCCCGGAAAGTGGAGAGGGAGGACAAAGCCCGTCATCGCTTCCCTCTCCCCTCGCGAGAGAGGGACAGGCCGCCGCAGGCGGCCCGGGAGATGGGCTGGCATCAGGCCGGATACACCCGATAACGCAAAGGCCGCAGCCCGACCGTGCTACCCGGCGCCGGCGTGCTGACGTCGGGCGTGGCGACGAAATCCATCTCCAGTGGCCGCGTCTGGCCGGGGACGTTCAGCTCCAGCGTGATGCGGTCTGCCAGCCGGTAAGCCGTGATCACCCGCGCCGGCAGGCCATCCTCGGTTCCGCTGAGGGCCATGTCGTGCGGTCGTGCATACAAGCGGGCGTCGCCCTCCGCCACATCGGCCGGCAGCGGCATGGCATGCCCGTCGATTCGGAACTGCCCGCTTTCGACGCGTCCCTCCAGCACGTTGGCGCGTCCGATGAAGTCGAACACGTACGCCGATGCCGGCGCGCTGTAGATCTCGTCCGGCGTGCCGACCTGCTCGATGCGGCCGTCGCGCAGCACGACCACGCGGTCGGCCAGTTCCAGCGCTTCTTCCTGGTCGTGGGTGACGAACAGCGTGGTCTGCCCGGTCTGTTCGTGCAGGTCGCGCAACCAGCGCCGCAGTTCGACACGGACCTTGGCGTCGAGCGCGCCGAACGGCTCATCCAGCAACAGCACCTTGGGATCGATGGCCAGCGCGCGCGCCAATGCGACGCGCTGTTTCTGGCCGCCGGACAACTGCTCCGGATAGCGATTTCCGAAATCGGGCAACTGGATCAGCGTCAGCAGTTCCTGCACGCGGCGCGCGATCGTCACCTTGTCCGGACGCCGCCCGCGCGGCCGGCTGCGCAGGCCGAAGGCGATGTTCTCGGCGACGGTCATGTGTTTGAACAGCGCGTAGTGCTGGAACACGAAACCGACGTTGCGCTCGCGCAGGCTCAGGCGGGTGGCATCGTCCTGGCCGAACAGCACGCGTCCGTCATCCGGATGCAGGAGACCGGCGATCACGCGCAGCAGCGTGGTCTTGCCCGAACCCGAAGGCCCCAGCAGCGCGACCAGTTCGCCAGAGGCCACGTCCAGGTCGACGTGGTCGAGCGCCGCGACGCGGTCGTAGCGCTTGCTGAGCTGACGGATGTGCAGTTCCATTCCGCGCCGCGCCTGGGGAAGGATGGCGCCATGATGGACCGTCGCCGCCGTATGGGGCGGTGATGGCGGGACGGCGCCCTCGCCGGGTCTGTCGTCGACGGCCAGCCTTGCAGCATTCATGTCAGTGGCGCCTGTGCGATTGGGCCAGCGCGTCGCCATGGCGGGCCTCCAGCCAGAACTTCAGGATCAGGGTGATCAGGGCGAGGCCGGCCAGCAGCGAGGCCGCGGCGAATGCGGCGGTGCTGTCGAACTCGTTGTAGAGGATCTCGATGTGCAGCGGCAGCGTGTTGGTCAGGCCGCGGATGTGCCCGGAGACGACCGACACCGCGCCGAATTCGCCCATTGCCCGCGCCGCGCACAGCAGCACGCCGTACAGCAGGCCCCACTTGATGTTGGGCAGGGTCACGCGGCTGAACATCGTCCATGTGCCAGCGCCGAGCGAGCGCGCCGCCAGCTCTTCGTCGGCGCCCTGTTGCTGCATCAGCGGGATCAGCTCGCGCACGACGAACGGAAACGTGATGAACAACGTCGCCAGCACGATGCCGGGCCGGGCGAACAGGATCTTCATGTCATAGCGCTGCAGAAGCTCGGCGAACCAGCCCTGCGAGCCGAACAGCAGCACCAGGCACAGGCCCGCCACCACCGGCGACACCGCGAACGGCAGGTCGATCAGCGACAACAGCAACTGCTTGCCGCGGAACTCGAAGCGCGTGACCGCCCAGGCCATCAACAGACCGAACACGGCATTGACGGGCACGACGATTGCGACGGTGAACAACGTCAGCTTCAACGCCGCACGCGCGTCGGGTTCGACCAGGGCCGCAAACCACACGCCCACGCCTTTGGAAAACGCCGCGCCCAGCACCATCAGCAGCGGCAACACCACCAGCGCCGCCATCGCCAGCACCGCCAGCGCGATCAGCGTCCAGCGCAGCCAGGCGGGTTCGTGCAGGCCGTCATGGGTCCTACCGGCCATGGCGCTGTCCTTCTGCTCGTCCGTCGGTGTCTGTTCGTCCTGAGCGTAGGCGCTCAGCGCCGAAGTCGAAGGACAGGGATATCGGGAGGCCGGGCCGTTCATCCTTCGACTTCGCGCCTGCGGCGCTACGCTCAGGACGAACGGTGGGGAACATGGCGGTCGTGGACTTCGCCGCCGCGTGCGAACGAAGGAAGTCACTCACGACGCCGCCCCCCGCTTCTCGTGCGCGAACAACGACGGAATCGCATTGATCGCCAACAGGCAGACGAACGAAGCCGCCAGCAACAGCGCTGCAATGGCCACCGCGCCGGGATAGTCGTATTCCTCCAGGCGAATGGTGATCAGCAACGGCGCGATCTCGGTCTTGAACGGCAGGTTGCCGGCAATGAAGATCACCGAACCGTACTCGCCCAGCGCGCGCGCGAACGCCAGCGAGAAACCGGTGAGCAGCGCGGGCAGCAGCTCCGGCAACACGACGCGGCGAAGCGTGGTCAGGCGCGAGGCACCGAGCGACGCTGCCGCTTCTTCCTGCTCGTGGCCGAGCGCTTCCAGCACCGGCTGCACCGTGCGCACCGCGAACGGCAGGCCAATGAAGGCCAGCGCGATGATGATGCCGATGGGCGTGTAGGCGATCTTGATGCCGAGCGGTTCCAGCCAGCGGCCAACCCATCCGTTGGCGGAATAGATCGCGGTCAGCGAGATGCCGGCGACCGCCGTCGGCAAGGCGAACGGAAGATCGACCAGCGCATCGAGCACCCGCCGGCCCGGAAAGCGATAGCGCACCACCACCCACGCCACAAGCGCACCGGCGAACAGCGCCACCAGCGAAGCCACCAGCGAAGCGCCGAAGCTGAGCTTCAGCGAGGCCTGCACGCGCGGGTCCTGGATCGCGCGCAGCCAGCCATCGAGCCCGAGCCCGGCCGCGCGCACGGCCAGCGCCAGCAGCGGCAGCAGCACCACCAGGCTGAGCCAGGCCAGTCCCAGACCCAGGCTCAGGCCGAAGCCCGGCAGCGGCTGGCGACCGCGCGGTATCGGCAGGCTAGGCAGTGGAAGGGAACGTGCGGTCATGGGCCGTCATCCCGGCGAAAGCCGGGATCCGTTTTGACTTGGGCTTTGACTTTGCTGATGGGATCGAACCGCAACAGCAACATGCATTCCGGCTTTCGCCGGAATGACGACTGCGGCACCTCGGCAAACAGCGCCGTGAAACGGAGCGAACGACTTCATCACGGCAGATCCGTCACGGCCTATAGATCTTGTCGAAGAATCCGCCGTCGGCGAAATGCTCGGCCTGCGCCTTCTTCCAGCCGCCGAAGGCCGAGTCGATGGTCACCTGCTTCACCTGAGGAAAACGCGCCAGTTCCGCCGCCGGCACCTTGTCCGGTTCGGCCGGGCGATACCCGTGCCTGGCGGCCAGGCGCTGTCCGTCGGGTGTGTAGAGAAACCGCAAGTAGGCTTCGGCCGCCTTGCGCGTGCCGTGCCGATCGATGTTCTTGTCGACCCACGCCACCGGCGGTTCGGCCTTGATGCTCAGGCTCGGCACGACGATTTCGAACTTGTTGCGCGTGTCAGCGTCGCTCAGAGTCAACAGCGCTTCGTTCTCCCACGCGATCAGCACGTCGCCAATGCCGCGTTCCACGAACGTGGTGGTGGCGCCGCGTGCGCCGGTGTCGAGCACCGGCACGTTCTTGAAGAGTTTCGTCAGGAAATCGACGACCTTGTCGCCATCGCGGTATTGCTGCGAGGCCCAGGCCCACGCCGCCAGGTAGTTCCAGCGCGCGCCGCCGGAGGTCTTGGGGTTCGGCGTGATCACGGCCACGCCCGGCTTGACCAGGTCGCTCCAGTCGCGCACCTGCTTCGGGTTGCCCTTGCGCACCAGGAACACGATCGTCGAGGTGTACGGCGCGCTGTTGTGCGGGAGGCGACCCTGCCAGTTGGCCGGCAGCAGCTTGGCATTGTTCGCTATCGCGTCGATGTCCGCCGCCAGCGCCAGCGTGACCACGTCGGCTTCCAGGCCGTCGATCACCGAGCGCGCCTGCTTGCCCGAGCCGCCGTGCGAGGCGCGGATCTTCAAGGTCTCACCCGTCTGCTGTTTCCACTGCGCGGCGAAAGCCTGGTTGACCTCGGCGTAGAACTCGCGCGTCGGGTCGTAGGAAACGTTGAGCAACTCCACGTCCCTGGCGCTGGCTGCAGCGCTGGCGACCAGCAGCGCAAGGCCCAGTACGGCATTGCGGAACATCGATGTCATGACGCTTTCCTTGGGGGAGGAGAGGGTTCAGAACGCGAACTGTGCGCGGGTGAAGAAGGCTTTTTCGTCTTCTCGATCGGCGCCGTCTGGCGCGCCATCGTCGAACCGTGTCTGCGTGTAGTTCGCGACCAGCTTGAAATAGCTGTTGAGGTACCAGTTCACACCCAGCCCCCATGACGTGGCCTGGCTGGCCACGCTCGCCGGATCGGCGAACAGCGGGAAGGCGTCCTCGTCGATGTCCAGTTCGCCATAGCGCGCCACCAGTTCCCAGGCACCCCAGCCTGCACCGCCGGCCGTAAAAGGATGGTTAGGCTTGGCTACGGCCTTGTAGCTGGCGTCTTCACCGGTCAGCACGTAGCTGGCCGTGAGGCTCCAGGCGCGATTGTCCATGGCTTCGCGCTGGCCGGTCGGCAGCGCCACTTCCTGGCGCGAGCTGATGTACTCGCCCAGGGCACCGAACGCATTGCGGTAGTAGTAGGCCTGCGGCGTCCAGCGCGTGTGCTCGCCATCGGCGACGACGTTGCTGAGGTAGTTGAAGAACTGCACCTGCCCCGGCGTGCGGTAGCGCGGCAGGAAGCTGTTGCCGCTGCCCTGCTTGTCGCCGCTGCTGCTGGCGATGCCGAACCCCAGCCCCGACAGCGCATTGCCGGCGTTCTTCCACGGCTCGGCGAACAGGCGCGCGACCAGTTCGAAATCGTTGTCGGGATTGGTGGTGGAGCCGTCGCGGCCATCGGGCGCGCCATTGAACACGCCGAGCTGGTAACTCAGCGCGCTGCCGAGGAAGTCGCCCTGCAGTTGCACGCCGATATCGCGCACCGGCGCCAACTCGCCGGCGAAGCCGCCTTCGACCATAGACAAGGCGCTGCTGGATTGCAGCCGCTCGAGGCCGACGGGCACCTTGTAGCGGCCCAGGCGCACGGTCGCGCGCGGGTCGAACCGAAGGTCAAGATAGGCATCGTTGACCGTGGCGCTGTCGCCGGCAAGCTGCGCATTGAGCCGGAACGCAATCAGATCGCCCCAGGTGCCTTCGATCGTCGGCTCGACGCGGCGGAACAGGAAGGTGTCGTTCTGCGGTCGCTCGTTGTCGTCGAAGTAGAAGCGGCTGTCGACCTGCACCAGTCCACGGAACCGGACCTCGACATCGCCCGGTGGCGGCGACTTCACCGCCAGGCCCTTGCTGGGGCTGAGGCTCACGGTCGGCGTGCTGGCCGCCTTCGCTGCGGCTTCTTCGGCCTGCAGTTCCAGCTTGCGCTCGATCACCCGCAGACGCTGGTCCAGGTCGGCCAGCCCGGTGTCGGTCGCTTCCTGTGCCGGTGCGGTGCCGAGGCGCTGCTCGATGGCCTGCAGGCGGCGCGCGAGTTCCTCGACGGTGACCTCGCCCGCCATCGCCGGCGCAGAGATGGCCAGCGCCAGGCACAGCACAAGGCGCCGGGTACGGGGAAGCGAGGTCATGGCATGGCCTTCGGGTCGCGGCGTCATGGCGTCGGTCGAGGTCGGTCGGGATGCTGAATGTGACGGCACGTCGCCCGCGAGGGAAGTCCCGCGGCTTCATGTGCCCATGCCAAACCGATATGTGGCCCCCTCACGGGAGCACGCGGCCCGTCGCCGGGTCAGATCACCCCGCCGCCGATTCCCAGGCGGACGATGCCGACGATGATGACGATGCCATTGAGTACCAGGCCGGCCTTGGCGCGACCGCGGTGCCCGCTGCCCGTGAAGAGGATGCCAATTGCGGCAATGATCGCGCCGACCGCGGCGAACGGGATCAGGAACCAGTTGCCCCATCCCAGCAACGGGATCAGCGCCACGATCATCCAGACCATCGCGACGATGCCCCACAGCAGACTGATCAGACCCATGTACGTGTCTCCATACCGGTGGCGCGCGGCGCCGATGCCGACATCATGCCGCAGTTGGTCGTCCGCACCAGGTCAGGCGTCGTGCACGCCGTCGATCTCCACGCGCAGCTCGCGCCGGCATACCGCCGCATGCAGCACGATGCGCGGCACCTGCGCCGGCAACCGTCGCGCCAGTGCGGCCTGCACGCGCGGGATGTCGTCGCGGTCGCGCACGTAGACCTTCAGGCGTGAGCCCGCGCCGAAGTGCTCCGGCTGCCGGCCGCCCTGCGCGCGCGCCTGGCCGATCAGGCTGTCGAGATTGGCGAGCACCTCGTCCAGCTGCGCCTCGACGTCGTCGCGGTGCTGCGATTCGTGACCAACGATGGCGGCCGTGCCCGACAGCATCAGCGGCATCGCACCGCCGGCCGGTGGCAGCATCGCCCGCGCGAATCCCGGCGACTGCGGGCCGTACTGGCGCGGGTAACGGTAGGCGCTGACCTGGCGCGGGTTCTCCACCGGCGTGCCCGGCGCGTGCGCGGCCAGCCAGTAGACCTGCAGGCGTCGCGCCTCGCCCTGCTCCTTGTCCCCGGTGGCCCGGCCAATCGCCGTGGCGGCCGGCAACGCCGCCGGATCGATCGCGCCGATCGCGCGCGCGCGGCCGACGCAGAAACGGCGATAGCGCTCGTCGTCTCCTTCTCCGCCGGTGATGTCGTCGAAGTAGTTCCACATCCGCAGCATGTGCGGGTAGCCGTGCGTGGCGAGGAAAGCGGTGATGCGCCGGTAGGCCGTTTCGGTGGCGTGTTCGATGCCGTCTGCGCCGCCGCGGCCGAAGGCCTCGTCGATTTCGATCGCGCCGAATTGCAGCGCACCGTCCTGCGCCCAGGCGATGTCGCCGTCGCGACCGTGGGTCACCGGGCCGCGACCACGCCAGACTTCCAGCGCGGCCGGTCCTTCCGGCTCCAGCGCGATGCGCAGGTAGCGCGGGTCCTGCAGCCGGGGCGCGGACCGGCCGAAGCCGAACACGGCCAGGACATCGGGCTGCGCCAGCACGCTGGCGGGCGCGTCCTCGACGTACTCGACGGTCCACCGCGGCGGCGTGGGGACCTCGGCCTGCAGGGCACTCATGGCCTGGCCCTTCGACAGGGCTCAGGACAGGCCTGCCGGCTTGGCGCGACGACGGGGGCGACGCGACACGGCCTGCCGATGCTGCGGGCGCCGGTCGCGGTGGCGGGGGAATTCATCCTTAAATGATACCGTGATGACCTAACGCAACCGTCCATGTACGGCATTCCGCATGCCGATGGACACAGGCCGCATGGCGGGCTTCCAGCGGTTAGCATCTAGGCACCCTCAGCTTGCCCGGGAGCCCGCTCATGATCCGCCCCGCCTTGATGCTGCTGACCTCGATCGTGCTGGCCCTGTTCCTGGCTGCCTGCTCCAGCAATTCGCAGCTGATCACCGGGACCGCGCGAGCGCCGATCGACCCGTCCCAGGTCCGCGTCTACTTCACTCCGCCGCCGGGCGGCTTCGAGGAGATCGCGCAGCTGGAGACGGCCAGCGGCTCCTTTACCTACGGCGAACAGAACAAGATGAACTCGGTGATTGCCAAGCTGCGCGAGGAGGCGGCCAAGCTGGGCGCCAACGGCGTGCTGTTCGTCGGCGCCGAGAACAGCTACGGCAACAGCAGCGTCGGCGTCGGTGCCGGCGGCGGCAACTACGGCGGCAGCGGCTTCAGCTCCGGCGGCATCGGCGTGAGCATCAGCCCGACCAAGAAGTTCGCGCGCGGCGTAGCGATCTACGTTCCCAACCCGCCCCCGGAAGCTCCTGCCCCGGCCATGCAGCCGACGCCTCAACCGCAGCCGACAAAGTAATCGCGCCCCTCAGGCGCGGCTGCGCGCCAGGCCGGCCTCGCCGGCCTGGCTGCGTCCGACGAACAAGCCCAGCAACGGGCCGGTCATCACCGTCGTCAGGATCGCCATCGCCAGCAGCATCGTGAACAACTGCGGGCCGATCAGACCGGCGTCGAGCCCGACCTTCAGCACGATCAACTCCATCAATCCGCGGGCGTTCATCAGCGCGCCGGTGGCGAGGCTGTCGCGCCAGCCGTTCCCGGCCAGGCGCGCGCCGGCGGCGCCGCCGACGATCTTGCCGGCCACGGCCGTCACCAGGATCAGCGCCAGCGCCGCCAGCCCCGCGCCGGAAAACGCATCGCCCGTGGTCTTCAGACCGGCCAGGGCAAAGAAGATCGGCATCAGCAGCACCACCGCGATGTGCTCCAGGCGCGCGGTCAGCGCGTGCAGCAGGCGGTCGTCGCGCGGCAGGCACGCACCAAACAGGAACGCGCCGAATACCGCATGCAGCTCCAGCCATTCGGTCAGCGCGGCGCAGGCGAGCATGCCGACCAGCAGCGCCGCCAGCACCATCGCCGAAGGCTCACCGTCCTGCGCGTGAGTGCGCAGCAACCAGGCGTAGACGGGCTTGAGCAGGCCGAATACCAGCGCTGCCAGGGCCAGCAAGCCCAGCGTGGCCTTGAGGAACGCGGCCGGCTGGTACCCCGCCGTGCCGTCTCCGGTGCCGACCAGGGCCACCACCAGCGCGAGCAGGATCCAGGTCGCCACGTCGGCGATCGCCGCCGAGCCCAGCGCCAGCTGGCCGACGCGCGAGCGCGTCATGTCGCGGTCCTTGAGGATGCGCGCCATTACCGGGAAGGCGGTGATCGACATCGCGGTGGCCAGGAACAGCGCGAACGGCCAGAAGCCGACGCCGGCTGGCGCCAGCCCCGGATAGAGCCACGGCGCCAGAGCCAGGCTCGCGCCGAACGGCAGCAGCACGCTGAGGGTACTGACCCAGCCGGCCGCGCGCAGCTGCGCGCGCACGCCATCGGGCGTGCGCAGTTCGGCGCCGACGACGAACATGAAAAGCACCAGGCCCAGCGTCGACAGCGACGTCAGGGCGCCGAGCGAAGATTCCGGAAACAGCGCGGCGTGCGCCTCCGGAAAGGCCGCACCGAACACGATCGGCCCGAGCACGATGCCCGCTGCCATCTCGCCGATCACCGGCGGTTGTCCGAAGCGACGCAGCAGCACGCCGCACAGGCGCGCCGCGACAAGGATGACGACAAGCTGCAACAACAATGGCGAATGCATCCAAGCCCCCTGGATTCCGCCGGCATCTTACCTGCGCAGCGCAGGGCAGTGCATGACTGCCGGTCCGCGATGCGACATGACGGGCACGCCGCGCCGGTGACTGCCGGCGCGGCGTGCAAAGCGACGTTACTTGGCCGCGACGTTCTTCTTCTGCGCCGGCACGAAGTCCTCGCGCACGGCCTTGGCCAGCAGGTCCGGGGGCAACATGCCCTGGTCGAGCAGGTAGTTGTTGAAGGCCAGGCGGTTGAACTTGTCGCCCAGCGCGATCTCCGTCTCCATGCGCAGCTCGAGGATGCGGCTGTAGCCGTAGAAGTAGCTGCCGGCCTGGCCCGGGGCGTTGAAGGTGTAGCGATCGAGCTCCTGCTTGGCCATCGCCTCCGACAAGCCGACCTTGTCGGTCAGGATGCGGCCGGCGCGCTCGCGGTCGATCATGCCCAGGTTGAGCATCGGGTCGAGCATCGCGCGGGCGGCACGCATCAGGCGGAACTGCAGCGCGATCAGCTGACCGTCGAGCGGCTCGTACGGCACCATCTCGGCCTCGGCGTACAGCGCCCAGCCTTCGACGTTGACCGAGTTGAACGCGAACATGCTGCGTGCCAGCGACACGCCGCGCTCGACCATCGCGGTGAACTGCAGCTCGTGGCCCGGGCGGCCCTCATGCGCCGACAGCGTCCAGCGCACGGCGTCGAAGTTGAAGTCGTCGTACGACAGCGCCTTGCCGTCCGGCGTGGGTACCGACACCGGCAGCACGAACTGGCCCTGCTGGCCGGTGTTGCCGATCAGCGGCGCCGGCAGGAAGTGCGGCGCCGGCTGCGCCGCCGACTCGGCCTCGCTGCCCAGGCGCATCACCATCGGCCGGTTCGGCACGTCGACGATGCCTTCCTTGCGGATGATCGGGTCGATCGCGTCGATCACAGTGCGATAGCGCGCCTCGAGCTGGTCGTTGGGCATGCTCTCGCCCTTCAGCGCGCGGATCACGGCGACGTAGTCGTTCGGATCGGCGGCCTTCAGGCCCTTGGCCTTCACCACCTGCGGCGCGAGCTGGCGCATCGCCGCACGCGTTTCCATGAATTCGACCTGGGCGCGTCGGATCAGCAGCTGCGGATCGATGTCAATGCCGTACTGCTTGAGCGAATTGGCGTACAGCTCGGGCGGCAGTCGGGTGTCCAGTCGCGCCTCGGGCAACACGGTGCCGCGGGCCCACTGGCCGTAGTCGCGCAGCTGCGTTTCCATCGCCGCGAGCGCGGCGTCGGCACCTTCGACCTTGTACTTGCCGAACAACTGCTTGATGCCGGCGATGTAGGTGTCGATGTTGCCCAGCGCCTGCTCCACTTCCAGCTTGGTCGGACGCAGCAGGGCCTTGTCGCCGGCGCGCTCGCTGTAGCGGGCCTTCGCCAGTTCGGTCATCGGCGTGGTACCAGGCGCCTGCCCGACGTAGGCCTTCAGGCGGTCCAGTGCCTTGGCACGGCGCGCGGCCGGGGTCTGGTCGGACAGCAGGCCCTGCAGGCCGGTGAACTCCAGCTGGCCGACATCGGTCCACGGCAACGTCAGGCGCTCGTTGAGCGCGCTGGTCTCGATGTTGTCGTCGGCGGCCCGGATCATGATTTCCAGGTCCTGGCGCACGTTCGGATCCCGCTCGGTGGCGAGCTTGGCCTGCAGGTCGGCCTTGGCCTTGGCGGTGGACTCGCGAAAGCGCTTGGCGTTGTCGGGCTTGAGGTCGGCGACGCGGTCGTCGTAGCCGGGGACGCCGAAGAACGACATCTGCTCCGGCGCGAATTCGGCCTGCGACTTGAGCAGGATCTGCGCGTAGTCGTTGCTCTTGGTGACCCAGGCCGGGCTGGCCGGCGCTGCAGTCGCCGTCTTGGCGGCAGGCGTGGCCGCCTGGAGGACTGCGGGCGCACCCGCGGCGAGGGTCAGGGCAACGGCGAGGGCAAGCGGCTTCATGTGGGTCCGGGCGGTGTGGGTCCGCCGTGAGCATGGCCGCTGCGTGGCGCGGGGGCTATCCGCCGAAGGTCACGGGGCGGGCGGCCCTCAACCAAACCCCTCTCCCGCAGGCGGGAGAGGGGTTTCGATTACTGCGCCGGCTTCAGACAGCGCGCGAGGAAATCCTCGGTCAAGCGCAGGCGATGCAGGTTGTCCGCGCCCTTGAGGCCGTGCTTCGCGCCCGGGTAGGTCATCAGTTCGAACGGCTGGCCGCGCTTCTGCAGCGCGCTCATCAGCGCGGTGGAGTTGGTGAACAGCACGTTGTCGTCGGCCATGCCGTGGATCAGCAGCAGCTTCGAGTCCAGGCCGTCGATGTGCTGCAGCACGCGGGCATCTCGATAGCCCTCGACGTTGCCGGCGGGCAGGCCCATGTAGCGCTCGGTGTAGTGCGTGTCGTACAGGCCCCAGTCGGTGACCGGCGCGCCGGCGACGCCGCAGGCGTACTGGTCGGAGGCCTTGGCCAGCAGCATCAGCGTCATGTAGCCGCCGTTGGACCAGCCGTACACGCCGATGCGCGAGCCATCGACCCACGGCTGCGACTTGAGCCACTCCACGCCCTTGAGCTGGTCGGCCACTTCGACCGTGCCCTGCTTGCCGTACAGCGCACCACCAAACGCCGCGCCGCGACGCGGCGTGCCGCGGTTGTCGATGGAGAACACGACGTAGCCGTGCTGCGCCAGGTACTGGTTGAGGTCCGGCGCCCAGGTGCGTTTGACCGTCTGCGAGGCAGGACCGCCGTAGACATTGACGACCACCGGATAGCGCTTGCGGGCATCGAAGCCGGCGGGCTTGATCAGGCTGTAGTGCAGCGTGGTCTTGCCGTCGGCGGCCATGACCGTGCCGAACTCGATCGGCTGCTGCGCGGCAGCGAACTTCGCGTAGGGATGCTGGGGATCCTTCAGGTCGTTGTTGACCAGCGAGGCGATCAGACTGCCATCGCTGCGGAACAGCTGCAGCTGTGGCGGCATGGTCGGATTGGACCAGTTGTCGACGAAGACGCTGGCATTGTTGGCGAAGCTGGCCGCATGCACGCCATCGGCCTTGGACAGGCGCTCGATGGCACCGCCAGTCAGGGACACGCGGTAGACCTGCGCATCCAGCGGCGAATCCTTGCCGGCAGCGAAGTAGACAACCCCCTTGTCCTCGTCGACCGCGAGCACGCCGTCGACCGGCCAGTCGCCCGAGGTCAGCGCCTTCGGGTTGCCGCCGTCCGGCGCCAGCAGGTACAGGTGTTCGTAGCCGCTGCGTTCGCTGTTCCACAGGATGCGGCCATCCTTGAGGAAGCGCAGGTCATTGTGCAGCGGCACCCAGGTCTTGCTGGTCTCGGTGACCAGCGTGCGCTGCTTGCCGGACGCCAACTCGGCCTCGACCAGTTCCAGCTTGTGCTGGTCGCGTGACTGTCGCTGGAAGGTCAGGTGCTTCGGGTCGCGCCAGTCGACGCGAGCCAGGTAGATGTCGGGGTTCTTTCCGAGGTCGACCCACGTCGGCTTGGCGTCGGCCTTGGGCGCTGCACCTTTCAAGGTGACAACGCCCAGCTGCACCAGCACGTTGTGGTCGCCGGCCGCGGGATAGCGTTGCTCGACGACTTCGGTGCGATCGGGATAGACCTCGTAGCGCTTCTGCACCGGCACCGGCGTTTCGTCGATGCGGGCGAAGGCGATGGCCGAATCGTCAGGCGCCCACCAGTAACCGGTATGGCGATCCATTTCCTCGTCGGCGACGAATTCGGCGACGCCGTTGCCGATCGTCGCGCTGCCGTCGCGGGTGAGCTGCACGCTCTTGCCGCTGGCCAGGTCGATCACCCACAGGTTGCGGTCGCGCACGAAGCTGACGAAGCCGCCCTTCGGCGACAACTTCGGATCGGTGGCGAAACCCTCGCCGTTGGTGAGCTTGCGCACCGCGGCCTTGCCGGTCTTCGTGAGGTCATACAGGTACAGCTCGCCGCCGAGTGGAAACAGCAGCGACCGGCTGTCCGGCGCCCACTGGTAGTCGACGATGCCACTCAGCGCGGCGATGCGCTGGCGCTCGCGGCGCGCCTTCTCGGCATCGCTGAGCACTTCCTCGCCCGGCAGGATGTCGTCGGCGTCGACCAGCAGCACGGTCTGGCCGCTGGCGATGTCGTAGGCCCACAGGTCCAGGCGGTTCTTGTTGCTTTCCTTGCCGCGCAGAAAGGTCACGCGACTGCCGTCGGGTGCGATCTTGGCCTTGGTCAGGCTGGGGCCGGACAGTGGCGCATCGCCGGCCAGCGCTTCGAGCGTGAGCTTCTGAGGCGCGGTGGTGGTGTTCTGGGCGATGGCGGGGACGGAAGCAATCGACATGGCGAGCAGGCAGGCCGCGACGGTGCGGCGAAGGGTCAGGGTTTTCATGCAGTGGACGACGGGGTTCCGAAGAGGATCTTGCGCATTTCAGGGGTCATTTCACGGTTGGCGCCGTACTGCTGCGCCAGCGCATAGGCACGCTGCACGGCCGGTCGCTCGGCGATGGCGGCATGCCAGCGGCGCACGTTCGCAAAAGGCGTGAGGTCCAGCGGCGCCTTGGAATAGGGATTGATCCATGGGTGCACGGCCATGTCGGCGATGCTGTAGTGGCCGGCGATGAACTCGCGGTCCTGCAGGCGCTTGTCGAGCACGCCAAGCAGCCGCAGCACTTCGCGCTTGTAGCGGTCCTGCGCGTACGGGATCGGCTCGGGTGCGTAGACGTGGAAGTGGCCGTACTGGCCGGTCATCGGGCCCAGCCCGCTCATCTGCCAGTGCAGCCACTGGTTGACCTCGACTCGGCCGCGCAGGTCGTCGGCGAAGAACTTGCCGGTCTTGTTGGCCAGGTAGAGCAGGATCGCGCCTGACTCGAACACGCTCAGCGGCAGTCCACCGTCGGCGGGCGCCTGGTCGACGATCGCCGGCATCTTGTTGTTGGGCGAGATCTCGAGGTACTCGGGGCGGAACTGGTCGCCGGCACCGATATCGACGGGATGGATGGTGTAGGCCAGGCCGGCCTCTTCGAGGAACAGGGTGATCTTGTGGCCGTTGGGGGTCGGCCAGTAATACAGGTCGATCATCAAAACGCGCCCGGCGGGGGTGGAAAGCCCAGTGTAAGCGGGGGGATGCGTTTTGAACCGTGCCGGTAATGCGCTGTCGCCGGCGGGCCGCTACCCTAGCCCGCCCGGATCACGTCCCAACGCCGCCGTATGTCACTAACGTCCGAACGCTCCCTCAATCCCCTGCCGTCCCTGATCTTCAGCTCGCGCTGGCTGCAGCTGCCTCTGTACCTCGGGCTGATCGTCGCCCAGGGCGTCTACGTGGTGCTGTTCCTGAAGGAGCTGTGGCACCTGTTCTCGCACGCGACCACGTTCGGCGAACAGCAGATCATGCTGGCCGTGCTCGGCCTGATCGACGTGGTGATGATCTCCAACCTGCTGGTGATGGTGATCGTCGGCGGCTACGAGACCTTCGTCTCGCGCCTGAACCTGGAAGGCCACCCGGACCAGCCGGAATGGCTGGGCCACGTCAACGCCAGCGTGCTCAAGGTCAAGCTGGCGATGGCGATCATCGGCATCTCCTCGATCCACCTGCTCAAGACCTTCATCGCCGTCGGCGCTCTCGGCGCAGGCCTGCCGGCCGACAGCACCCCGGGTGCTGCCTACACCGAGGCCGGCGTGATGTGGCAGACGATCATCCACTGCGTGTTCATCCTGTCGGCGATCGGCATCGCCTACACCGACCGCGTGATGACGCAGCAACTCAAGGCCAAGAACGGGCACTGATACACACGACACCGGTCAAGGCGTGCCCGTCTCGCGTGCGGGGCGGGTCCCCATGATGGCGCGGCGCAGCCTGGCCTCGCCGGCCTGCGGGGAGAACGTCAGCCCTTCCGGGCCGGCTTCGATGCCGAGCGTCCGATACGCACCGTCGAGCGAGGGGAACTCGCGCGAGTCGGCGTAGCGCTCGTACAGGCGACCGAATACCCCGTCGCCACCGACCCGATCCAGCTCGGCGATGAAGTCGCGGGGATCCGACTCGCCGGTGCCGCGCAGGCAGCATTGCGAGTAGCGCGAAAGCACGGCGTCGAGGCTGCTGCCCCCGCGACGCAGCGCCAGGTCGGCTTCCAGCCAGAAGGCGGCGCCGGCCCAATACACCCGCATCGTGCCGCGGTGGCGGCGGCTCAACTCGTCCAGCGGAAGGCCGCTGTCCTCGCGGCGGCCGCGTCCAAACCCGGCATCGAGCGCCTTCCAGGCATCGGCCTGCGTCATCAGCCCGACGCGCGCGCGCAGCACGTTCTGGTAGTAGCTCGCCAGGCCCTCGGCCAGCCAGCGGCCGTCGCTGCCCAGGTAGGGATGGAACAGGTGCGAGATCTCGTGCACCGCGGTCCAATCCCCTCGCAGTTCCTGCAAACCGGCGTTGGGTCGGGGGAACAGCAGCACTGACACGCCGTCGCGACGCAGCGTCTGGCCCCACGGCACCGGACTGGAATCGCGGCTGTCGCGCTGCTCGATGCGGACCGTGGCAGTGGGCAGCGGGAAGCGTCCGAACGCCGCCAAGGCGGCACCTGCGGCTTCCGCCGCCCAGTCCTGCAGCTCCCTGCTTCTGGCCGCAGTGGGCGGATCGACCACCTCGATGTTCAGGATGCTGTCCCCGGCCCGCAGCACGCGCGACGTTGGCCCGGCCGCCGGAATCGATCCCGCAGGTTCGGCCGCCGCCGCGACGCCGCAGGCGGTCAGGCACAACGCGATCAGCCAGCGAACGGACATGTCGATATTGAACGCCTGCATTCGCGGGAGGTTCCGTGAAGGCCACCGCTACAATAGCCAGCATGGATGTTTCCCACCTGCTCGACGCGCTGAATCCTGCTCAGCGCGAGGCCGTCAGCGCCCCGCCCGGTCATTATCTGGTTCTCGCTGGCGCCGGCTCCGGCAAAACCCGCGTGCTCACCCACCGCATCGCCTGGCTCAACGAGGTCCATGGCGTGCCGACCCACGGCATCCTCGCGGTGACCTTCACCAACAAGGCCGCCGGCGAGATGCGCTCGCGCGTGGACGGGCAGTTGCGCCACGGCGCGCGCGGCATGTGGATCGGCACCTTCCACGGCCTCGCCCATCGCCTGCTGCGCCTGCACTGGCAGGAGGCCAAGCTGCCGGAAGGCTTCCAGGTGCTCGATTCCGACGACCAGCTGCGCCTGGTCAAGCGCGTGGTGCAGGGGCTGGAGCTGGACGACACGCGCTTCCCGCCGCGCCAGATCGCCTGGTGGATCAACGCCCAGAAGGACGAAGGACGGCGCCCGCAGCACATCCAGCCCTCCAGCGGCGACCAGTGGTCGGAGGTCATGCACAAGGCGTACGAGGCCTACCAGGAACGCTGCGAACGCGCCGGCCTGGTCGATTTCGCCGAGCTGCTGCTGCGCGCGCACGAGCTGCTGCGCGACAACCCGGCGTTGCTGGCGCATTACCGCCACCGTTTCCGCGAGATCCTGGTCGACGAGTTCCAGGACACCAACGCCATCCAGTACGCGTTCGTGCGTGTGCTGGCCGGTGACAGCGGCCACGTGTTCGTGGTCGGCGACGACGACCAGTCGATCTACGGCTGGCGCGGCGCCAAGGTCGAGAACATGCAGCGCTTCCTGCGCGATTTTCCGGGCGCCAGCACGATCCGCCTGGAACAGAACTACCGCTCCAGCGCCAACATCCTCGACGCCGCCAACGCCGTCATCGCCCACAACCCGGACAGGCTGGGCAAGAAGCTGTGGACCGACACCGGCGTCGGAGAGCCGATCGACCTGTACGCGGCCTACAACGAGATGGACGAGGCGCGCTTCGTCGTCGAACGCCTGCGCCAGTGGGTGCGCGACGGCGGCAGCCACGGCGAAGTGTCCATCCTCTACCGCAGCAACGCGCAGTCGCGCGCCTTCGAAGAGGCGCTGCTGGCCGAGCAGGTGCCGTATCGCGTCTATGGCGGCCAGCGCTTCTTCGAGCGCGCCGAAATCAAGGACACCCTCGCCTACCTGCGCCTGATCGCCTCGCGCCTGGACGACGCCGCGTTCGAACGCGCGGTCAACACGCCGGCGCGCGGCATCGGGGAGCGCACGCTCGACGAGGTGCGTCGTCGCGCGCGCGCCGATGGTGTCGCGTTGTGGGAAGCCTCGCGCCGCATCGTCGCCGAAGGTGGCCTGGCGGCGCGCTCGCGCAATGCCGTGGCCGGCTTCCTCGCGTTGATCGACGACGTCGACAACGAAGTGCAGTCGATGACGTTGCCTGAGAAGATCGACCACGTGCTGATCCGCTCGGGCCTGCGCGAGCATTACTTCAACGAATCGCGGGGCCAGCTCGATTCGCGCGTCGACAACCTCGACGAACTGGTCTCGGTGGCGTCGCGCTTCACCCGCAGCGACGAGGAAGACGCCGCCGCGATGCCGGAGCTGGTGGCGTTCCTCAGCTATGCCGCACTGGAAGCCGGCGAAGGCCAGGCCCAGGCGGGCGAGGAAGGCGTGCAGCTGATGACGCTGCACAGCGCCAAAGGCCTGGAGTTTCCGCTTGTTTTTCTGGCGGGCATGGAGGAAGGCGTGTTCCCCAGCGGCAAGTCGACCGAGGAAGCAGGCCGGCTCGAAGAGGAACGCCGCCTGGCCTACGTCGGCATCACCCGCGCCCGGCAGAAACTGGTGCTGAGCTATGCCGAGACGCGTCGCATCCACGGCATGGACATGTACGGCGTGCCGTCGCGCTTCCTGCGCGAGATCCCGCCGTCACTGCTGCACGAGGTGCGGCCGAAGGTACAGGTGTCGCGGCCGATGTATTCCACACAATCGCGCCGCGACTACGGTCATGCCGCCATCGAGGTACCGGCGGTGAAGCTGGGTTCGCAGGTTCGCCACCCATCGTTCGGGCTCGGCACGGTCACCGATTACGAAGGCAGCGGCGCGCACGCGCGAGTGCAGATCAACTTCGACGATGCCGGCAGCAAGTGGCTGGTGCTCGCCTACGCCAACCTGCAGCCCGCCTAGCACCCCGCATAGGGAAACAAAATCACACCTGTCTGCGCAGTCAGCGAATGCGCGACCAGCCACGCTAGAATCCAGCGCCCGGACGCCCTTGGCGGCCGGCTGGGGCCAGGATGGCCCCGCGCACTCATCAATTGGCAGGCAGGGATGATCGATTTCACCGTGGCTGAATGGGCGGCTTGGGCGCCCGGACTTTCTCAACGCGATCACTGGCAGGCCTGGGCACTGGAGCCCACGCTGCCGCATGGCGAAGACACCCCCGCGCTGACCGAAGTGCCGGCCATGCAACGCCGTCGCATGGAGCGTCTCGGCCGCATGGCGGTTCAGGTCGCTTGCTGGTGCGCGCCAGCCACGGAAGCTTCCAACGGATCGATCCCGCTGGTATTCGCCTCGCGCCACGGCGACGTGCAGCGCTCGTTCGAGCTGCTGGACAACCTGGCGCGCAACGAGCCGATGTCGCCCACGCAGTTCGGCCTGTCCGTGCACAACGCGATCGCCGCGCTCTATTCGATCGTGCGTGGCGAGCGTGGCAACTACATCGCGCTGGCCGCCGGCCGGTCTACCGCAGAGGCGGCGATAGTCGAGGCCGCCGCACTGCTCGCCGACGGAGCGCCGGAAGTGCTGGTGGTGGTCTACGACGCGCAGCCGCCGCAGGTCTACGCCGGCTTCCTCGACGAGCCGGACCCGTTCTACGCCTGGAGCTGGCGCCTGCGCTCCGGCGGCGAGGGCGCGCGCATCAGCCTGACCAGCGCGCCGGCCGAGGCCGGTCCGGGTGCCACCGGGCTGCCGCACGGCCTGGATGTGCTTCGCTTCCTGCTGTCCGGCGACAGCGAGCTGAACCACCACGCCGACGGCATCGCCTGGACCTGGCGGCGCCGTGCCTGAGCGGCTCGACCACGCCTGGCGGGTCTTCGGGACCGGCATCAGCTTCCTCGCCTTCGGCGTGGGCGGGCTATTGCTGGGCATGCTGGTGTTCCCGGCGATCAACCTGCTGGTGCGCGACCCGGTCCGGCGCCGGCGCTGGGCACGCCGGCTGGTGCAGGTCAGCTTCGCCTCCCACATCGAGCTGATGCGTGTGCTCGGCGTGCTGACCTACGAGGTCCGGGGACGCGAGCGCCTGCAGCGCGAGGGCCTGTTGATCCTGGCCAACCACCCGACCCTGATCGACGTGGTGTTCCTGGTGTCCCTTCTCCCGAGCGCCGACTGCGTGGTCAAGTCGGCGCTGGCCCGCAATCCGTGCACCCGCGGCCCGGTGCGCGCGGCCGGCTACGTGTTCAACGACGACGGCGCCGGCCTGGTCGACGATTGCATCCGTGCCGTACATAACAAAGGCAACCTGGTGATCTTCCCCGAGGGCACCCGAACCCGGCGCGACGAGCCCACCCCCCTGCAGCGCGGCGCCGCCAACATCGCCGTGCGCGGCGGCCTCGACATCACCCCGGTACGCCTGAGCTGCGAGCCCATGACGCTGGGAAAAGGCGAGAAGTGGTATCGTGTCCCGGCGCGCCGGTTTCATGTGGTCGTCGACGTTCAGGAAGACATCGAGATTGCGCCGTTCCTCAACGGAGCGCAGGGCGAAGCCCTCGCCGCGCGCCAGCTGACTGATTATTTGACCGTTTATTTCCGCGGGGGGGGCCTGCGTGCAACCACTTGAGCTTGAGATCAAGGAATTGATCATCTCGGCACTGTCCCTCGAGGACATCGGCCCGAACGACATCGATGCGGCCGCGCCGTTGTTCGGCGAAGGCCTGGGCCTGGATTCGATCGATGCCCTGGAGTTGGGCCTGGCGCTGCAGAAGCGCTATGGCGTGACCTTGTCTGCGGATTCGCAGGAAACCCGGCAGCACTTTGCCAGCGTCAACGCGCTGGCGAATTTCGTCGCCGCACAGCGGTCCTGAGCGGCGCAGGAAGCACCATGACCAAGAACGAACTCTTCGAACGCATCAGCTCGATCCTTCACGACACTTTCGAGATCGATCGCAAGCGCATCATTCCGGAAGCGCAGCTGCATGGCGACCTGGACATCGACAGCATCGACGCGGTGGACCTGATCGTGCAGCTCAAGCCGCTGATGGGCGCACGGTTGCAACCGGACGCTTTCAAGTCTGTGCGCACCGTCCAGGACGTGGTGGACGTGCTGCACGGCTTGATCCGCGAAGCCGCCTGAGGCTTCGCCCGAAGTTCCGGCACTGCCCTGAGCCGCGCACGCGCCCTCGTCCTGCTCTCGCTATCGCTGGCCTACCCGCTGGCGGTCTACCTCATGCTCGGCCGATTCGAGCCGCGCTGGCTGGCGGTGCTGCTGTGCGCAATGGCGCTGCTGCGTGCCTTCGCCACGCGCGAGCGCATCTGGCTGTTCGCCGCCGCCGGCACGGCGTTGCTGGCGCTGTGGGCCACCGCATTCAATGCGTCGCTGCCGCTCAAGCTGTATCCCGCGCTGGTCAACGCGGCGATGCTGCTGCTGTTCGGCCTGAGCCTGCGCTTTCCGCCGTCCGCCGTGGAGCGCCTCGCGCGCCTGCAGGAGCCCGACCTGCCGCCTGAAGCGGTGGCCTACACGCGGCGCGTCACGCAGATGTGGTGCGGCTTCTTCATCCTCAATGGCGGCATCGCCGTCATCACCGCCCTGTGGAGCAGCGAGCGCGTGTGGGCGCTGTACAACGGCTTGATCGCCTACGTGCTGATGGGCACGTTGTTCGCCGGCGAGTGGCTGGTCAGGGAGCGGGTGAAGGCGCGCCGTCATGGCTGATTGGATCGCGCTGGACCGTATCGCCACGCGTCCCCTGCCCGGTCGCGCCGTCGCGCTCACCGACGGGCACGTTCTGGATCACGCCGCCTTCCGCGACCGCGTCGAAGCGTGGCGCCATGCCTTCGCCGCCCGCGTCGGCCAGCGCTGGGCGCTGTATTTCGACGATACGGTCGCCTTCGCGGCGGCGCTCTACGGCGCCTGGCACGCCGGCAAGACGGTGTACCTGTGCGGCGACAACCTGCCGGAGACGGTGTCCCGGCTGCGCGGCGAAGTCGACGGCTTTGCCGGCGACGGCTTCAGCGGCGACGACGTGGTCACCACCGCGTCGGACATGCCGTGCAGGCGCGAAACGTGGACGCCGCTGGACGAGGACACCACGCGCCTGGTCGTTTTCACCTCCGGTTCCACCGGCGAAGCCACCGCCCTCGACAAGCGCCTGTCGCAACTGGCGCGCGAGGTCGAGGCTTTGCAGTCGACTTTCGGCGCCGCGCTGGGCGATGCGGTCGTGCACGGCACGGTGTCGCACCAGCACATCTACGGCCTGTTGTTCCGTGTGCTGTGGCCGCTGGCATCGGGACGCGCGATCGCGCCACGTGTGTTCTTCCACGAAGAGATCGTCGCCGCGCTCGATCGCCCCGCGTTGCTGGTCAGCAGTCCTGCCCACCTCAAGCGCATGCCCGATTCGCTGGACTGGTCGAATGCGCGCATGCAACTGCGTGCGGTGTTCAGTTCCGGCGGTGCGCTGCCGCAGGACGCGGCGACGGCGGCCAGCCGGCTGCTCGGCGCGGCACCGACCGAAATCTACGGCAGCAGCGAAACCGGCGGCATCGCGTGGCGGCAGTGGCATGACGACGCGCCGGTCTGGCGCGCGATGCCGGGCGTGGACTGGCGGATCGTCGACGACCACCTCGAGATCTCCTCGCCGCACCTGCCGACCCGGCAATGGTGGCGCAGCGAAGACCGCGCCGAATCCGACGGCCGCAACGGGTTCCGTCTCAATGGCCGCGCCGACCGCATCGTCAAGATCGAGGAGCGGCGCGTGTCGCTCGGCGCGCTGGAGCGTCAACTCCTGGCGTTGCCGGAAGTCGCGGAAGCGCGCGTGCTGGTGCTGCCGGAGACGCGCACGCAACTGGCGGCCGTCATCGTCCCCAGCCCCGCCGGCGCGGCGCAACTCGCCGCCGACGGCCGGCGCGCCTTTGCTCGTGTGCTGCACGACGCACTCGCCTCGGCGCAGGATGCCGTCGCACGTCCGCGCCGCTGGCGCTTCGTCGATGCGCTGCCGATGAACGCGCAGGGCAAGGTTCGCGAAGCCGACCTTCGCGCGCTGTTCCGTCCCGAGCGGCCGCAGCCCCACTGGCTGTCGCACGAGGAGGCCAAGGCCGATCTGGAGATCGTGCTCGATCCCGAACTGGCGGTGTTCGACGGCCACTTCCCGCAGATTGCGATCCTGCCGGGCGTTGCGCAGCTGGACTGGGCGGTGCGTTGGGGTCGCGAGGCCTTCGCCATGCCGCCGCGCTTCCTGCGGATGGAGAACCTGAAGTTCCAGCGGGTGCTGCGCCCTGGTACGCGCGTGCGCCTGCACCTGGAATGGCAGCAGGCCAAGTCCGCCCTGGTCTTTCGCTACCAATCCGAGCACGGCGCGCACGCCAGCGGCCGCGTGATCTTCGGCGAGGAAGCGGCATGAACGCCGTCGCGCCCGCGTTCCGCCCGCTGGTGGTGATTCCGGTCTACGACCACGAGCATGCGATCGGCGCGATGGTCGACGGCGTGTTGGCCGTGGGCCAGTCCTGCCTGTTGGTCGACGACGGCTCGCGCGAGTCGTGCGCGGCCGAACTGCGTCGGCAGGCCGCGCGCGAGGGCGTGCGCCTGCTGCGCCTGGAAAAAAATCGCGGCAAGGGCGGTGCGATGCTGGCCGGTTTCCGCGAGGCCGCGCGCCTGGGCGCCAGCCACGTGCTGCAGATCGATGCCGACGGCCAGCACGACGCGACCGACATCCCGCGCTTCCTTCAAGCCGCGCAGGCGGCTCCCGATTCGGTCATCAACGGCGCGCCGGTCTACGACGCCAGCGTGCCCAAGGGCCGTCTGTACGGCCGCTACCTCACGCACGTGTGGGTGTGGATCAACACGCTGTCGTTCGCGATCCGCGATTCGATGTGCGGCTTCCGCGTTTACCCGCTCGAGCCGGTGCTCAAGCTGATCGACGAGGAATTCGTCGGCCAGCGCATGGACTTCGATCCGGAGATCGTCGTGCGCCTGCACTGGCGCGGCGTCGGCATCGAGAATCTGGCCACGCCTGTGCGCTACCCCAGCGACGGCGTCTCGCACTTCGACGTATGGCGTGACAACGTGCGCATCAGTCGCATGCACACGCGACTGTTCTTCGGCATGTTGCGGCGATTGCCGCGCCTTGCCTGGCGGGCGCTGAGATGACGCAGGCGAGCGGCCAGCACTGGGCGCAGATCGGCGAGTCGACTTCGGTCGGCGGCATCGCCTTCCTGTGCGCGATCGACCGCTGGCTGGGCCGCGCGCCGTTCCGCCTGTGCCTGTACCCGGTCGTGCTGGTGCACTGGCTGCTCAACCGCACCGCGCGCCGCGCCTCGCTCGAATACCTGTCTCGTCTGCAGGCCCGGCATCGCGTGTTCGACGCGCCGCCCGGATTGCGCCAGAGCCTGCGCCATTTCGCGAGCTTCGCCGAAACGCTGCTCGACAAGCTGCTGGCCACCGGCGGGCGCTATCCGTCGGGCAAGGTGCGCATGCAACGCGAGGTCATGCTGCAGCAGATCGCCAGCGGTCAGGGCGGCGTGATCGTCACCGCGCACATCGGCTGCCTGGAGCTGTGCCAGGCGCTGGCCGACGACGTCCCCGGATTCCGCCTGACCGCGCTGGTGCACACCGCCCACGCGGAGGATTTCAACCGCCTGCTCCGGCGCCTCAATCCGGATTGCCGGGTCGAGCTGCTGCAGGTCACCCAGCTCGATGCGGCCATGGCGATGGAGCTGGGACGCCGCGTCGCGGCCGGCGAGTTCGTCGCCATTGCCGGCGACCGCGTGCCGGTGAGCAGCGCGCGCAGCGTCCGCGCCGAATTCCTCGGACGGCCCGCCGCGTTCCCGATCGGCCCGTACGTGCTGGCTTCGGCGATCGGCTGTCCGATGTTCGCGATGGCCTGCACCCATGAAGGCGACGGCTACCGCATCGGCTTCGAGCAGTTCAGCGAGCGTGTGGTGCTGCCCCGCAATGCTCGCGATGCCGCGCTGTCGGAACAGGCCGCCCGGTTCGCCCAATGGTTGGAGGAGCAGGTTCGCCACGCTCCTTTCGACTGGTTCAATTTTTTCCCGTTCTGGGACCAGGATTCACATGACGCTTCCCCTCGTTGAAACCGCGCCGTTGTCGTTCGGCGACGGCCCCCTGAACATCGAGGACGTGACCGCGCTGGCGCGTCGCGAACGCGGCGCGATGCTGTCCGCCGACCCCGCGTTCCGCGCCCGCATCGCGCGCGGCACCGAGTTCCTCGACCGGCTGCTGCGCGAGGACGGCGTGGTCTATGGCGTGACCACCGGTTACGGCGATTCGTGCACGGTGGTCATTCCGCCGGAGCTGTTGTCGGAGTTGCCGCACCACCTGTTTGCCTACCACGGCTGCGGCCTCGGCCGCTTCCTCGACGAAACCGAGACTCGCGCGGTGCTGGCCACGCGCCTGGCTTCGCTGTCGCGCGGCATGTCCGGCGTCAGCCTGCCGCTGCTCGAGGGCCTGGTCGCGCTGTTGCAGCACGACATCCTGCCGCTGATCCCGGCCGAAGGCTCGGTCGGCGCCAGCGGCGACCTGACGCCGCTGTCGTACGTCGCCGCCGTGCTGTGTGGCGAGCGCGAGGTCATGTACCACGGCCGCCGCCGCCCCGCCGCCGAGGCGCTGGCCGAAGCCGGCATCACGCCGTTGCGGCTGCGCCCCAAGGAAGGCCTGGCGATCATGAACGGCACCGCGGTGATGACCGCGCTGGCGTGCCTGGCCTACGAACGCGCCGAGTACCTGGGCCGGCTGGCCACGCGCCTGACCGCGCTCAACGTCGTCGCGAGCGCCGGCAACGCCCATCATTTCGATGAAGTGCTGTTCGCCGCCAAGCCGCATCCGGGCCAGATGCGCGTGGCCGCGCGCCTGCGCGCCGACCTGCACAGCGACCGTCCGTCGCGCAACGAGCAGCGGCTGCAGGACCGTTACTCGCTGCGCTGCGCGCCACACGTGATCGGCGTGCTGGAAGATGCTCTGCCGTTCCTGCGCCAGTTCATCGAGAACGAACTCAACAGCGCCAACGACAATCCACTGGTCGATCCCGACCGCGAGCAGATCCTGCACGGCGGCCACTTCTACGGCGGCCACATCGCCTTCGCGATGGACAGCCTGAAAAATGCGGTCGCCAACCTGGCCGACCTGCTCGACCGCCAGCTGGCGCTGCTGGTGGACACGCGCTTCAACCACGGCCTGCCGTCCAACCTGTCTGGCGCCAGCGGTCCGCGCGCGGCAATCAACCATGGCTTGAAGGCACTGCAGATCAGCGTGTCGGCGTGGACCGCCGAAGCGCTGAAGCTGACCATGCCGGCCTCGGTGTTCTCGCGTTCGACCGAGTGCCACAACCAGGACAAGGTCAGCATGGGCACGATCGCCGCGCGCGACTGCCTGCGCGTGATCGAGCTGACCGAGCAGGTTGTCGCGGCGATGCTGATCGCGGCGCGCCAGGGCGTGGCGCTGCGCGGCCGGATCGCGCCGGAGACGAAGGTCGAAGGTGAACCGGCGGCGATGCTCGCCGACCTGGACGAGCGCATCGCGCTGGTCGAGGAGGACCGCGCGCTGGACCACGATCTGCGCTCGCTGCTGGACGATGTGCGCGTGCGCCGCTGGAGCCTGTATGCGCAGTGAGCTGTCCATCGAGATCGATCTGGCGCCGGCGTTCCACGACTGCGACCCGATGAACGTGGTCTGGCACGGCCACTACTTCAAGTATTTCGAACTCGCGCGCTGCGCCCTGCTGCAGCGCCATGACTACGACTACCCGCAGATGCAGGCCTCGGGCTATCTGTTCCCGGTGGTCGACGCGCGCGTGAAGTACGTCCGTCCGCTGCGCTTCGCCCAGCCGCTGAAGGTGCAGGCGACCATCACCGAGTGGGAGAACCGCCTGAAGCTGGAATACGTCATTCGCGACGCCGCCAGCGGCGAGGTGCTGACCCGCGCCCACACCATCCAGGTCGCGATCGGCGCGGAATCGGGCGAAATGCTCTACGTCTGCCCGCCGGTGCTGTGGGAACGCCTGGGAGTACCGGCGCCATGATCCGCGCGGCTTGCGGTGGGCTGCGCACGATCGCATTGGCGGCGCTGCTGCTTCCCGGCGCGGCGTCCGCTCAGGCGCGTTCCGGCGACGGCTTGTCTGCGGTGCAGCAGCGCGTGGCGCAGGTATCGGTTCTGCGTGGCGAGTTCACCCAGGAAAAGCGTATCGAGGGCTTCAAGAACCCGCTGCGCTCGCAGGGACGCTTCCTGCTGGCGCGCGACAAGGGCGTGGTCTGGACCACCCTGAAGCCGTTCCCGTCCGAGGTCGTGCTGACCCGCGATCGCATCCTCAGCCGCCAGCGCGACGGCAGCACCCGCGTCGAGCTGGACGCGCGCCAGCAGCCCGCGCTGCGTGCGGTCAACGAGATGATGTTCGCGTTGATGAGCGGCGACGTGAAGGCGTTGACCGGTCGTTTCGAAGCGCAGCCGCAGCTGCTGCCGAACAACGGCTGGAAGCTGGTGCTCAAGCCCAAACCCGGTGCGGTCGCGCAGGCGTTCAACTCGATCACGCTGGAAGGCGACCGCTACGTGCGCCGCGTCGGCATCGATGAGCGCAATGGCGACACGACGCAGCTGCAGTTCTCCGGCATGACGGAAACGCCGGCCAGGCTCACCGCGGACGAGGTCCACCGGTTTGACTGACGTGCCCCGCTGGCGCGGCTGGCGCGCCCTGGCCTGGTTGTGGCTCGTCGCCGTGTTGGCGGTGGGCGTGCATCAATGGCGGTTCTGGCACGAGTCGCGTCTGGAAAGCGACGTACTGGCCCTGCTGCCACGCGACGCCCATGACCCGGCGCTGGCCGACGCCACCCGGCGCATCGCCGATGCCAGCGCCCGCAATATGGTCGTCCTGCTCGGCGCCGCCGATGCGGCGCAGGCGCGCGCGGCCGCGCAAGCCTATCGGGCGTCGCTGAACACGGCGCAGGCGGCCAGGTCGTTGCCGTTCGTCGAATCGACGTCGGTCGAAGGCTGGTTCGATGCCACGCGCGAGTTCTACCGGCCGTGGCGTGATCGCCTGCTGACCGACGCGCAACGCGTGCGCCTTCGCGACACCGCGCCCGACGCGCTGGCGGAGGAAGCGCTGGCCGCGTTGTATGGCCCGATGGGCTCGCCACGCATGACGCAGTGGCGCGAGGACCCGCTCAACCTGTGGCCGCAATGGTGGCAGGCCCAAGCCACTGCCTCGGGCATGCGTTTCGATGCCGACGGCCTGCTGCAGGCCGACGACAGCACAGGACATGCGCGTACCTGGGCGGTGCTGCAGTTCGAGACCCGTGGCTCGGCGTTCCGTCTCGATGGCGAACCCGTGATCGATGCCGCTCTCGACGACGCCTATGCCGCCGCCAGCAAGGCCGTGCCCGACCTGCGCGAACTGCGCGCCGGCGTGCCACTGCATGCCGAGGCCGCGGCCGTGCAGGCCAGCCGCGAGGTCAACATCATCGGCTTCGGCTCGCTGGCGGCGGTGCTGTTGCTGGTGTGGCTGGCCTTCCGCTCGATGACGCCCATCGTGCTCGTGGCGCTGTCGTTGCTGATCGGCGTCGCGGCGGCGCTGTCGGTCACCGCGATGATATTTGGCCAGGTGCACCTGCTGACGCTGGTGTTCGGCGCCAGCCTGGTCGGTGTCGCCGAGGATTACGGCATCCATTGGTTCGCCTCGCGCCAGGGCCATCCGCGCATCGAGCGCTGGACGCTGCTGCGCTCGCTGCTGCCCGGTATGGGGTTGGCGTGGCTGACCAGCGCGCTGGCCTACCTGGCTCTGGGATTGGCCCCGTTCCCCGGGTTGCAGCAGATGGCGGTGTTCTCCGCCGTCGGCCTGGGCGCGGCGTTTCTCACCGTGCTGTGCTGGTTTCCGTGGCTGGACCGCGGGCAAGTGCGTCCTTCGGCGCTGTCTCGGGCCATGCAAGCGTGGATGTCGCGCTGGCCGCGCGTGCGCCTGACCAAGGGCTGGTGGATCGCGGCCGCGGTTGCGGCCGTCGTCGTCATCGGTGGCCTGTGGCAACTGCGCAGCAACGACGACTTGCGCAACCTGCAGTCCTCGCCGAAGGCGCTGATCGACCAGCAGATCGAGATCA
Organism: Lysobacter niastensis; assembly: GCF_031457115.1. Lineage (GTDB taxonomy): Bacteria > Pseudomonadota > Gammaproteobacteria > Xanthomonadales > Xanthomonadaceae > Lysobacter_J > Lysobacter_J niastensis_A. The sequence goes on along the minus strand of NZ_JAVDVY010000001.1, from coordinate 192,230 downwards.
GCCGGTTGCTGGCGCTGCCCAGTCCGGCGCAGTTCTACCTGGTACGCGCGAACGACACCGAAACGCTGCTGCAACGCGAGCACAAGCTCACAGCGCGTCTGTCGTCGCTGGCGCGCGAAGGCCGCATCCACGGCTACCGCGCGATCAGCGACTGGCTACCCTCGCAGCAACAGCAGGCCGCCGATGCCGCGATGACGGCGCGCGCCGAGAACGCCGTGCTGGTACAGGTGGGCGCCGCGACCGGCGAGCAGTTCGCTCGACCGACGTTCGCATCTGCGGCATTGTCGCTGGAGGCCTGGATGGCCTCGCCGGCCTCGAAGCCGTTGCGTGCGCTGTGGCTGGGCCGTAGCGGCGATGGTGTCGCCAGCGTGGTCATGGTGGATGCACCCGGCGGAGACGACCTGCTCGACCTGCTGGCCACGCAGGCCCAGGGACTTCACGGCGTGCGCTGGGTCAATCGCACCGCCGAATTTTCCAGCCTGCTGGGCCACTACCGACGGATGATGCTGGCGCTGCTGCTGGCCGGCGCCGTGCTGGTGTTCGTGTCGCTGTGGGTCCGCTATCGCCGCGACGCCTGGCGGGCGATGCTGCCGACGGTACTGGCGGGACTACTGTCGGTCGCACTGCTCGGCTGGCTCGGCGAGCCGCTTCAGCTGTTCAACGTGCTGGCGCTGCTGTTGCTGCTGGGCATGGGCATCGACTACGGCATCTTCCTGCTCGAACACCGCGGCGATGCATCGGCCTGGCTGGCGGTCAGCGTCGGCGCGGCCAGCACCTGGCTGTCGTTCGGCCTGCTGGCGCTCTCCGCGACGCCGGCGCTGCACGCGTTCGGCCTCACCCTGCTGTTCGGCATCGGCCTGGTGTGGCTGCTGTCGCCCCTGTTTCGTCCACATGTTCCGCCGCATGCGCAGGCCGCCCATGACTGAGCGCGCGATGCCTGGCCTGCCTTCCCATTCTTCGTGGCCGCACGCCACTCCACTTTCTCCAGGAATACACGCATGACCCTCGCGATGGAACGAACCCAGGTGCTGATCGTCGGTGCCGGCCCGGCCGGCTCGGTGGTGGCGGCGATGCTGCGCAAGCAGGGACGCGAGGTGGTGATGCTTGAGCGCGAGCAGTTTCCGCGCTTCTCGATCGGCGAGAGCCTGCTGCCGCAGAGCATGGAATACATCGAAGCCGCCGGCCTGCTGCGCGACGTGGTCGAAGCCGGATTCCAGCACAAGAACGGCGCGACGTTCGTGCGCGGCGAGCGCCAGACCGAGTTCGATTTCCGCGATCGCTTCTCGCCGGGCTGGGGCACCACTTATCAGGTGCAGCGCGCCGACTTCGACCACCTGCTCGCCAAGGGCGCGCAGCGCATGGGCGCGGACCTTCGCTTCGGCCACGAAGTGCTGGCGGTTGAGCCGGGCGAGACGCCGCTCGTCACCGCGCGCGCGCCCGACGGCCGCGAGTACGTGATCGAGGCCGACTTCATCCTCGACGCCAGCGGCTTCGCCCGCCTGCTGCCGCGCCTGCTGAAGCTGGAGGCGCCGTCCAACTTCCCGGCGCGCGGCGCGATCTTCACCCACGTCCAGGACAACATCCCGGTCGGCACGTTCGACCGCAACAAGATCCTGATCACCACCCATCCCGAGCACGTGGACGTGTGGTACTGGACGATCCCGTTCTCCAACGGCTGCTGCTCGCTGGGCGTGGTCGCCGAGAAGGCCTTCCTCGACCGCTACCAGGGCAGCGATGTCGAGCGCCTGCAAGCCATCGTCGGCGAGGACCCGAACCTGACGCGCTTGCTCGCCAACGCGAAGTGGGACGTGATGCCGGTGCGCCAGATCATGGGTTACTCGAGCAACGTGTCGTCGCTGTGGGGCCCGGGCTACGCGCTGCTGGGCAACGCCGGCGAGTTCCTCGACCCGGTGTTCTCTTCGGGCGTGACCATCGCCTTCAAGTCGGCGCAGCTCGCCTCGGACTGCCTGGCGCGCAAGTACGCGGGCGAACAGGTCGATTGGGAGCGCGACTTTTCCATCCCACTGCGCGCCGGTGTGAAAACGTTCCGCCGCTTCGTCGAGTCCTGGTACGCGGGCGGCTTCCAGAAGATCATCTTCCACCCGGAGCAGCAGCCCGACGTACGCCGCATGATCTGCTCGATCCTGGCCGGCTATGCGTGGGACACGAAGAATCCCTACGTGGCCGACAGCGGTCGCCGCCTGGCGGTACTGGAAGAGCTGTGCGACGCCTGATCGCCCTGCTGCTGTCGGCAGCACTGGCGGCGTGCACTGCAACGCCGCCGCGCGTGGCCGCGTCGGTACCGGAGCTTCGACTGGCGCCGTCGGCGCTCGGACACGAGCTGTCGCTGCAGCAACAGCTGCATTTCAGCTTCGGCCAGCAGCAGCGCGATCTCGATGCCCTGCTCGAAGTGGATGCGCAGGAGGTTCGCCTGGCCGTGCAGGCGCTGGGTCAATCCGGCGTGCGGCTGAGCTGGGACGGCGAGCACCTGCAGCAACAACGCGCACCGTGGCTTCCTGCGTCGGTGCGTGGCGAGCGCGTGCTCGCCGACCTGCAATTCACGCTGTGGCCCGCCGAGGCGATCCGTGCCGCGCTGCCCGCACCATGGACGCTGCAGGAGGACGGCAGCGTCCGCCGCCTGATGCGCGACGGCGCCGTCTGGCTGCAGGTGGAGCGCCAAGGCGAGGGTCGCTACCTGCTCGACAACCGCGCCGATGGTTATCGCCTGCAGATAGAGTCGGTGGGCCAGGAGGTCCAGGCCCCATGACCTACGCCTATCTAAACGAACTGGGCATCGTCTGCTCATTGGGACACGGCGCCGACGCCGTGGCGCATTCGCTGTTCGCCAGCGACGCGCCGCGTGGCGTGACGGTGACCGATGCCTACACGCCAGGACGCCCGCTTGCGGTGGGCCTGGTCGGGGAGGCGTTGCCGGACCTCTCGGATTGCCCGCTGTCGATGCGCACGCGCAACAACGCGCTGCTGCGCATGGCACACGCGCAGATCCGCGATGCCGTGGTGGCGGCCATCGAACGTTACGGTGCGCATCGCGTCGCGGTGATCGTCGGCACCAGCACTTCAGGCATCGGCGAGGCCGAGCGTTCCCTGCCGCAGCGTCACGCCACCGGCGAGTGGCCATCCGACTTCCACTACGCGCAACAGGAGATCGGTGCGCCGTCCGGATTCGTGGCCGCCGAAAGCGGTGCCCGCGGGCCGGCCTGGACCGTGTCGACGGCGTGTTCCTCCAGTGCCAAGGCGCTGGCCTCGGCAGCACGACTGCTGCGCGCCGGCATCGCAGACGCCGTGATCGCCGGCGGCGCCGATTCGCTGTGCTCGTTCACCATTTCCGGATTCAGCGCGCTGGAGGCCGTGTCGGAGCAGCGCAGCAACCCCTTCTCGGGTAACCGTTCGGGCATCCACATCGGCGAAGGCGCCGCGCTGTTCCTGATGACGCGCGAACCCGGACCGGTGCATTTGGCCGGCTGGGGTGAGACTTCCGACGCCCACCACATGTCGGCGCCGGAGCCGCAAGGCGCCGGCGCGATCGCCGCGATCGAGCAGGCGCTGGCGCGTGCCGGCGTCGCGGCGGGCGACGTCGACTACGTCAACCTGCACGGCACCGCCACGCCGCAGAACGACGCGATGGAAAGCCGCGCGGTGATGGCGACGCTGGGCAGCGCGGTTGCGGCCAGTTCGACCAAGGCCCTGACCGGACATACCCTCGGCGCCGCCGGCGCACTGGAAGCCGGCCTGTGCTGGCTGGCGATGGCGCGCAATCCGGAACACCGGCTGCCGCCGCATTGGTGGGACGGCCATGCCGACCCCGCGCTGCCGCAGCTCGACCTGGTCGCGCCCGGGCGACGCGCTGCCGGTCCGCTGCGCCACGTGCTCAGCAACTCGTTCGCCTTCGGCGGCAGCAATGCCGCACTGCTGCTCGGGAGGAGCTGAGATGGCCGCGGTCTTCGACATCGAGCAGGTCATTCCGCATCGCGGCACGATGCTGCTCATCGACCGCCTGCTCGACTGGAGCGGCGACACCGTGGCCGTCGAACTGCGCGTACCGGCCGAGAGTCCGTTCCACGTCGACGGCGGCGTGCCCGCCTGGGTCGGCGTGGAATACATGGCGCAGGCGGTGGCCTGCTGGGCCGGTTGCCAGGCCAGGGAACGAGACCAGCCGCCGCCGATCGGGTTCCTGCTCGGCACGCGGCGCTACGACTGCGCCGTGCCGGTCTTCGCCAGCGGCTCGATGCTGCGGGTGGAGGCACGACGCGAGTTGTTGGGTGAGAATGGACTCGGGGTATTCGCCTGCCGCATTCTCGCGGGCGATGAGGAGATTGCGACGGCCAACGTCTCGGTATTCGAACCACCCGATGCGCTGGCCTACATGGAGAACGAAAGTTGATGAACGGGGATTCGACCGGCCTGGACGCTACCGTCCTGGTCACCGGCGCCAGCCGGGGGATCGGCAAGGCCATCGCGTTGCGAGCCGCGCAGGATGGCTTCGATGTGGTGGTGCACTGTCGCAACCGGCTCAATGAAGCCGAAGCCGTAGCCGAGCAGGTCCGGGCGCAGGGACGCCAGGCGCGCGTGCTGGCGTTCGATATCGCAGATCGCGAGGCCGCGGCCGCAACGCTGACCGCCGACGTGGAAGCGCATGGCGCCTATTACGGCGTGGTCTGCAACGCCGGCATCGCCCGCGACACCGCGTTCCCGGCGATGACCGGCGAGGAGTGGGACAGCGTCGTCCACACCAACCTCGATGCGTTCTACAACGTGCTCAATCCGCTGGTGATGCCGATGGTGCGCCGGCGCAAGCCCGGACGCATCGTCACGCTGTCGTCGGTGTCGGGCCTGGTCGGCAACCGTGGCCAGACCAACTACAGCGCCGCCAAGGCCGGCATCATCGGCGCCACCAAGGCGCTGGCGCTCGAACTGGCCAGCCGCGGCATCACCGTCAACTGCGTAGCCCCGGGCCTGATCGATACCGAGATGCTCACCGCCGAGGTGGTCGAGAACGCGTTGAAGCTGATCCCCGCCAATCGCCTCGGCAAGCCTGAGGAAGTCGCCGCGGCCGTCGCGTTCCTGCTGTCGGACCAGGCCGGCTACATCACCCGCCAGGTGATCTCGATCAACGGAGGCATGGTCGGATGAGCACCTCCAGCCGCCGCGTCGTCGTCACCGGCGTCAATGGCATCAGCCCGCTCGGCAACGACTGGTCGTCGATCCGCGCCCACCTGCGCAGCTATCGCAACGCGGTCCAGCGCATCGACGAGTGGGACGTCTACGACGGCCTCAATACCAAGCTCGCCGCGCCCGCCGCACCGTTCGAGCTGCCCTCGCACTACAACCGCAAGACCACCCGCAGCATGGGCCGTGTCGCCTTGATGGCGGTGCGCGCCAGCGAACTGGCGCTGGAAGATGCCGGCCTGCTCGGCGATCCGGTGCTTTCGAGCGGCCGCGTCGGCGTATCCAATGGATCTTCCGCCGGCACGCACGCGGCGATCGGAGACTTCGGCCGCATGCTCAACGAGCACACCACGGCCGGTATCAACGCCACCACCTACATCAAGATGATGAGCCACACCGCGCCGGTGAACATCGGCGTGTTCTTCGGCCTTACGGGCCGTGTCATCACCACCTCCAGCGCCTGCACGTCGGGCAGCATGGGGATAGGTGCAGCGTACGAAGTGGTGCGCGCCGGCAAGCAATTGGCGATGCTCGCCGGCGGTTCCGAACAGATGGACGCGACCGCCTCGGCGGTGTTCGACACGCTGTTCGCCACCAGCGTGCGCAACGACGAGCCGTCGCTGACGCCTCGCCCGTTCGACGCTGCGCGCGATGGCCTGGTGCTGGGCGAAGGCGCGTGCACGCTGATCCTGGAGGACCTCGAACACGCGCAGGCACGCGGGGCACGCATCCTCGCCGAGATCGTCGGCTACGGCACCAACAGCGATGGCCAGCACGTCACCCAGCCCAGCGCGGAGACGATGGCGATCGCGATGCAGCTGGCGCTGGAAGACGCCGGCCTGCCGCCGGAAGCGATCGGCTACGTCAACGCGCACGGCACCGCCACCGATCACGGCGACATCGCCGAGTCGAAGGCGACCGCGCAGGTGTTCGGCTCGCGCATGCCGTTCAGTTCGCTCAAGAGCTACATGGGGCACACGCTCGGCGCCTGCGGCGCGCTGGAGGCTTGGATCACCATCGAGATGATGCGCGAAGGCTGGTTCGCACCGACGCTCAACCTCGACAATCCGGACCCGCGCTGTGCCGAACTGGACTACATCGTGGGCACCGGTCGCGAGCTGCAGACCCAGTACGTGATGAGCAACAACTTCGCTTTCGGCGGGATCAACACGTCGTTGATCTTCAAACGCTGGCGCGACTAGCGCCGGCACCATTCACTACAGGGGGTAGTAAATGCGCAATGTCGTTCTTTCTCTTGCCGGCGCCATGATCCTCGGCAGCGCTGCGGCCCAGTCGGCGCACGCTGCGGATGACAGCATCCGCATTCGCGAAGTGATTCCTTACCGCAGCGATTCCGTCGGTACCGCACCGATCCGCGAACAGTGCACCTGGAACCGCGAGCTCAGCCAGAACATCGTCAAGGCTTCGAAGGGAAAGGTGGTGACCACCGACCAGGACCTCGCTTCGCTGACGGGCAAGACGCTGGACATCGTCATCACCTACGTCCACGCGGCCGGCGGCGGATCGGTGTCCGGACCCAAATGGGGTCGAATCAGCGGCGAACTCAAAGAGAACGGCCAGCTGGTCGGCAACTTCGATATTCAGCGCGTCACGATGCGGCCGTTCACATTCAAGGCATGCAGTACGCTGTCCCTCGTGGCCGACGCGCTCGCCGATGACGTGGTGAGCTGGCTGAAGAATCCGGGCATCGACGCGAACGCCGGCAAGGCCCCGGATGGCGAAGCGGCACCGCAGGCAAGCGCTGTGGAGCAAAACGCCAGCGCCAAGTAATCCCCTGCCGCGGTCCATCGCCGCGGCACAAGGACTCCACCCAGACAACTAGGAACCGTCATGAACAAGACCCTGATCATCGCCCTCGCCGTCCTGCTGGCCGCGCCGGTTGCTCACGCCCGCGAGACCCGCGTGGAGTTGCCGCTGCAGGAACTGGTCGCTTCGGCGGAAGCCAAGGCGGCCGGCATCGACGGCAGCGTGCGCTTCTACCTGGCCGGACAGAAGACGCCCAAGGTCGCATCAAAGATGGGCGAGGACGTCACCAACAGGAAGACCAATGCCGCCAACAAGTCCGACGAGCAGGCTTGCCGCTGGGTCGCGCTGTCGGCGCTGAAGGCGCTGCAGGATGGGGCCAAGGCGCGCGGTGCCAACGCCGTGGTCGACATCGTCAGCTACTACAAGAAGAACGAGTTCAAGAGCGCCAGCAACTACGAGTGTCATGCCGGATCGATCCTGGCCGGCGTGGCGCTGAAAGGCACCTACGCCAAGGTAGCGGGCAAGTAAGCGCGGTACCGCTCTCGACTCAGAAAAGGCCCGCTTCGGCGGGCCTTTTTTGCATTGCTATTTCAGCGCGATACCGAAATGGAACGCCTCGATACGCAGCGCCTCGCGCAGGTAGAACGCGTGCGCATCCTGCCGGTGCGTGCCGGAGTCCAGTTGCAGCCGGTCACAGCCCAGGCGCCTGGCCTCGATCTTGAGCCAGTCGAGCATCCGCTTGCCAAAGCCACGGCTGCGCACGGCCGAATCGGTGACCAGGTCGTCGACGTAGACATGCTTGCCGACGGCCAGCATCTCCATCACCCGCCAGCAGGCGAACGCGCGCGGCGCGCCGTCCTCGTCATACAACGCCGTCGCGCGGCAGCCTTGCGCGATCTGGCGCTGCATCTGCTCGACGAAGCGGTCTTCGTCGAACTCAGGGCGAAGCTGCGACACCAGCGGCCAGACGGCACGCAGGTCGGCTTCGACCGTAAGGATGCGGATGTCGATGGACTTCGCGTCAGCCGTCATTGCGCGGCGTCACCAGCTGAACAGCTTGTACTGCACCGGCGAGATTGTGCCCTCGCCCTCGCTGGCGTCCAGGGTGCCGTCGCCGTTGCTGTCGACCAGGTAGTAAACCGGGCCGCGCACCGGCGTGATCTTGACCACGCGCAGCTGGCCGGCGACGCGGTATTCCTCGAGCTTGTCGCCGCCTTCGAGCGTGCGCGAACGCACCTCCGGATCGGTAAGCCCGGCGGTCGGGTCGCCCATGTCGCCCGTCGTCGCGCAGCCGGCGAAGGTCAGCGGCAGCAACAGCGCGAACAGAGCAGGGATGGCGGTGCGCATGGCGTATCTCCGGGTCCGATGGCGAAGCGGGCATGCTCGCTTGGGGCAAGGATAACGCCACGGCGTGACCCCGGCGTCACCAGGACGCGGCATAGGGCACGCGGCGTAGAATCGCCCGCATGACCAATGCCAGCGAAAGCCTCCTCAAGAAGCGCCTCGTCCTGATCGACGGCTCCAGCTATCTCTATCGCGCCTTCCACGCCCTGCCCCCCCTGACCAACGATGCCGGCGAACCCACCGGCGCGCTGTTCGGCGTGGTCAACATGCTGCGGGCGACACTGAAGGAACAGCCCGACTACGTCGCGTTCGTCGTCGACGCGCCGGGCAAGACTTTCCGCGACGACCTCTATCCCGATTACAAGGCTAACCGCGCGGCGATGCCGGACGACCTGCGCGCACAGGTGCTGCCGATGTGCGAGATCGTCGAAGCCCTCGGCATCACCATCCTGCGCGAGGCGGGCGTTGAAGCCGACGACGTGATCGGCACGCTCGCCGTGGACGCGGCCGGCAACGGCATCGACGTGACCATCTCCACCGGCGACAAGGACTTCGCCCAGCTCGTGCGTCCCGGCATCACGCTGGTGAACACGATGAGCGGCAGCCGGATGGATTCGCAGGCGTCGGTGATCGACAAGTTCGGCGTGCGGCCGGAGCAGATCGTCGATTTCCTCTCACTGATGGGCGACAGCATCGACAACGTGCCCGGCGTGGACAAATGCGGACCCAAGACGGCGGCGAAGTGGCTCGGCCAGTACGGCACGCTCGACGAGGTGATGGCGCGTGCAGGTGAAGTCACCGGCAAGATCGGCGAGAACCTGCGCGCCGCGCTGCCGCGCCTGCCGCTCAACCGCACGCTGGTCACCATCAAGACCGACCTCGCCCTGGACCGCGCGCCCACCGACCTGGTGTTGCGCGCGCGGCATGTCGAGGACCTGCGAACGCTGTATGCGCGCTACGGCTTCAAGCAGGCACTGCGCGAGCTCGAAGGCGGCGCTGGCGCTGCGGGAGCCAACGACGACCGCCAGGGCGGCGGCATGCGCAGCACCGCTGCCGGATATGCGCGCGCAGGCGCCGCGCCTGCCGCACCGGTGGATGCGGCACTGTCCGCGCCCGGCGAATACGAAACCGTGCTGACGCAGGAGCAGTTCGACGCCTGGCTGGCGCGACTGCAGGCCGCCGACGAATTCGCTTTCGATACCGAGACCGATTCGCTCGATCCGATGCAGGCACGCATCATCGGGCTGAGTTTCTCCGTCGAGCCGGGCAAGGCGGCCTACCTGCCGCTGGCGCACGACTATCCGGGCACGCCTACCCAGCTCGACCGCGAGCAGGCCCTGGCGGCGTTGCGTCCGCTGTTCGTGGATCCGGCGAAGAAGAAGCTCGGCCAGCACGGCAAGTACGACCTGCACGTGCTGCGCCGGCATGGCATCGAAGTGGCCGGCTATGCCGACGACACGATGCTGGAAAGTTTCGTCCTGAACGCCACCGCTACCCGCCACGACATGGACTCGCTGGCCAAGCGTTACCTGGGCTACGAGACCGTCAAGTACGAACAGGTCGCCGGCAAGGGCGCCAGGCAGATTCCGTTCTCGCAGGTCGCGCTGGACGATGCCACCCGTTACGCCGCCGAGGATTCCGACGTCACCTACCGCCTGCATCGAGCGCTGGCGCCCCAACTAGCCGCGGAACCGGGGCTGGAGATGGTCTATCGCGAGATCGAGATGCCGCTGGTGCAAGTGCTCGAGCGCATCGAGGCCAACGGCGTGATGATCGATGCCGGCGAACTGCGGCGTCAGTCGGCCGACCTCGGCAAGCGCATGCTCGCCGCGCAGCAGAAGGCCACCGAGATGGCCGGACGCAGCTTCAACCTGGATTCGCCCAAGCAGCTGGGTGCGCTGCTGTTCGACGAACTGAAACTACCGGCGCTGGTGAAGACGCCGTCCGGCGCGCCGTCGACGAACGAAGAGGCGCTGGAAGCCATCGCCGAGCAGCACGAACTGCCGCGCGTGATCCTCGAGTACCGCGGCCTGGCCAAGTTGCGCAGCACCTACACCGACAAGCTGCCGGAGATGGTCAATCCGTATACCGGTCGCGTGCACACCAGCTACCACCAGGCCGGCGCCGCCACCGGCCGCCTGGCGTCGAGCGACCCGAACCTGCAGAACATCCCGATCCGCACCGACGACGGCCGCCGCATCCGTCAGGCGTTCGTCGCGCCGCCGGGCCACAGAATCGTGGCCTGCGACTACTCGCAGATCGAACTGCGCATCATGGCCCACCTGTCGGGAGACGCGGGCCTGCTGCGCGCGTTCGAGTCGGGCGCCGACATCCACCGCGCCACAGCCGCCGAGGTGTTCGGCAAGGCGATGGAGGAAGTCAGCGGCAACGAGCGTCGCGCTGCCAAGGCGATCAACTTCGGCTTGATGTACGGGATGGGCGCGTTCGGCCTGGCCCGGCAACTCGGCATCGCGCGCGGCGAGGCTCAGGATTACATCGCGTTGTATTTCAGCCGTTATCCGGGCGTGCGCGATTTCATGGAGCGCACGCGCCAGCAGGCGCGCGAGCAGGGTTATGTCGAGACCGTGTTCGGTCGTCGCCTGTATCTGGAGAACATCCAGGCCCGCAACCAGGGTCTGCGCGCCGGCGCCGAACGCGCCGCGATCAACGCGCCGATGCAGGGCACCGCCGCCGACATCATCAAGCGCGCGATGATCGACATCGACGGTTGGCTGCGCGACCAGAACCAACGGGCCTTCATGGTGATGCAGGTCCACGATGAACTGGTGTTCGAGGTCGAGGAAGGATTCGTCGACACCCTGCTGGCCGAGGCGACCGGCCGGATGGCGGCCGCGGCCCGGCTGCGGGTGCCGCTCGTGGTCGACAGCGGTGTCGGCGCCAATTGGGACGAGGCCCACTGAGTGGACTCGGGCGGATCAGAACCTTTTCACCCGTTCGGGTGAGCCTGAATGGCGATTAGCGAAGATGAATGGGAAATGCTGCACATAAAACGTTTTCAGTCAATGAATCACTACTGAATCCAACGTTTTCTTAACGGGTATCTTCACGAACCATCCATGTGTCGGATGGTCATATAGAACGCGACAGGTGCAACGCCTGTCGCCGATCTCTCCCTCCCCTGGAGTGATCCAGGAGCGGTGACCCCTCCCCAGGTCCCGTTCCGCAGCCCCGCTGGCCCCCCCTGCCCGCGGGGCTTTTTATTGCCCAAAGGAAAGTGAAGCCGGCGCGAAGACGACTCCTCGCTGCCGCGACACTTTCCCGCGCAACCGCTTGCGTTGCGCTGCTCGACCGCAGGCGAAGTCAGACCTCGATGCCGCCCGCAAACGGCTGCGCCGTCGTGGCCGGCGTTTCGCCCAGCATCTGGCGCCACGCGTAGTACACCAGGCCGCCCATCACCGGCACGATCACCGCCATAAGCAACAACTGACCCACGAACACCGCGGCGGGCTGTCCGATCGCCCACGCCAGCACGACCACGATCAGGTTGACGGCAAACGTGATCGCGACCATGGCGATCAGCAGCAACACGAACATCACGATCAGCGCGCCGAGGTTGCGCAGGCACGAACGGAAGCTCAGGGCCATTGCCTCGAACGCGCCGCGTTGCGTGAACATCACGTCCGGGATCGCGATGAAGGTGAAGAAACCGGCGACCACGCCGACCACCACCACCAGCATCAGCCAGGCGAACATGCGCCCGGCCGGCAGCGCCTCTGCCAGCTTCGGGTCGGGGTTGGTCTGCATCTGCTCCATGACCTTGACGATCTGCTGCATCTGCTCGCCGCCGATCATCACCACCAGCAGCAGCGCCATCACCACGATCGCGATGAGCTGCGGCAGCAGCATCGCCAGCAGGCGTGCGCCCTTGCCGTCGCGCAGGCCCTGAAACAGGTGCGACGGCGACACCGGGCGTCCGTGGTCCACTTCACGCGCGGCATAGACCACGCCGGCGAACAGGATCGGCCCCAGCAGCGCGAGCACCAGGCTCAGCCATAGCTGCCCCGTCACCGAGGCCAGGCCCGATACCCCGCCCCAGATCAGGCCGAGCAGCCCGAGTGCCACGGGTGCCTTGCGGAACAATCCGAAACCGCCAAGCAACCATTCCGCGCCGGCGTTGAGCGGCACCTTGCGAACCTGCGTCATCCTGAAACCTTCCTGGAGAAATGGTCAGATCAATATTCGTCGCGCGCTCAGTCGTGCGAGCGGGCACCGTGATGCGTCAATCCACGCGCATGGCGCACGAAGCGCCGCAGCACGCGCCGCGCCTGAGGCGTTGCACTGACGTCACGGGCCACGCCGTGCGGGCAACGCCCCTCGCGCGCCAGCGCCTCGCGCCTGGCCTGCACGTAGCCGCGCATGTGCGTGGCGCTGAATTCGGGGTGGAACTGCACGCCCCAGGTCCGATCGCCCCAACGGAAGGCATGGACGTCGTCCTGATTGGAACGCGCCAGCACGGTCGCGCCCTCGGGCACGCGCAGCACCGTCTGCAGGTGCGTGGCCTGCGCCGGGAACTGCGCCGGCAATCCGGCGAACAGCGGGTCCTCGCCTGCATGCGGGTGGAGCTCGACGTGGATCGTGCCCATCTCGCGGCCGGCCGGGTTGTCGCCAACCTCGCCGCCCAGCGCATGCGCCAGCAACTGGTGGCCGTAGCAGATGCCGAACAGCGGCATGCCGTCCTGGGCGGCTTCGCGCAGCCAGTGCGCGCTGCGTTCGCTCCAGTCGCGACGCTCGGTGACCATGGCCGCCGAGCCGGTGATGATCGTGCCGGCGAAGCCTTCCCGCGTCGGCAGGGCCTCGCCCGCCTCCACGTTCACCACCACCGCTTCGTCGGCCTCCAGCCCGGCCGCGACCCGTATCCAGTGCGGAAAACCGCGATGACGGCGCATGGAGGCGACCGGCTGGCCGGTTTCAAGGATCAGGAACGGGTGTTTCACGGCGGCGTCGGCAGGCGTTGCGGGGGGATCGTGCTGATGTCGATGCGGGCCGAGAATCACAGGGCCCGTCGCTATACTAGCGCGCTTTGCACGCACGCCAATTGAGACCATGGCCAGCGCATCCGCCGCCCCCACGTTCCAGGAACTCATCCAGCGCCTCAACGCCTACTGGGCGCAACAGGGCTGCGTGCTGATCCAGCCGCTCGACCTGGAGGTCGGCGCCGGCACCTTCCACCCGGCCACGTTCCTGCGCGCGCTCGGCCCGGAGCCGTGGAACGCCGCCTACGTCCAGCCGTGCCGCCGCCCCACCGACGGCCGCTACGGCGAGAACCCCAACCGCCTGCAGCGCTATTACCAGTTCCAGGTGGCGATGAAGCCCAGCCCCGACAACATCGTCGAGCTGTACTTCGACTCGCTCAAGGCGCTCGGCGTCGATCCGCTGGTGCACGACCTGCGCCTGGTCGAGGACAACTGGGAGTCGCCGACCCTCGGCGCCTGGGGCCTGGGCTGGGAGGTCTGGCTCAACGGCATGGAAGTCACGCAGTTCACCTACTTCCAGCAGGCCGGCGGCATGGAGTGCAAACCGGTGCTGGGCGAGATCACCTACGGTCTCGAACGCCTGTGCATGTACCTGCAGAACGTCGACAACGTCTTCGACCTGATCTGGACGCACGGTCCGGACGGCACGCCGGTCACCTACGGCGACGTCTACCACCAGAACGAGGTCGAGCAGTCGGCCTACAACTTCGAGCATGCCGACGTCGCCGAGCTGTTCCACCGCTTCGATGCGTGTGAGGCCGAGGCGTTGAAGCTGATCGAGCTGGGCCTGCCATTGCCGGCCTACGACCAGGTCTGCAAGGCCAGCCACAGTTTCAATCTGCTCGACGCGCGCCGTGCGATCAGCGTGACCGAGCGCCAGCGCTACATCCTGCGCGTGCGCCGCATCGCCCAGGGCGTCGCGGAGGCGTATTTCGCGCAGCGGGAGAAGATGGGCTTCCCGGTGCTGAACAAGCGCAACGCTGCATAGCCTCCCTCCCGCACGTGGGCGAGGGGTTGGGGTGAGGGCGCGCCCTGCCCTCATCCGGCGCTTCGCGCCACCTTCTCCCGCAAGCGGGAGAAGGGTCAAAAAAACAAATGGTCTTCGCGATGACTGACATGCAACCACTCCTGATCGAACTCGGCACCGAAGAACTTCCGGTCAAGGCCCTGCCCGGCCTGGCCCAGGCCTTCTTCGACGGCGTCATCGACGGACTGGCCAAGCGCGGCATCGCATTCGACCGCGAAGGTGCCAAGCCGCTGTACACGCCGCGCCGACTGGCCGTGCGCCTGCCCGGCGTGGCGGCGGAGCAGCCCGAACAGCGTTCGGAAGTGCTCGGCCCGTACCTCAACATCGCCCTCGACGGTGACGGCCAGCCGACCAAGGCGCTGCAGGGTTTCGCCGCCAAGGCCGGCATCGACTGGACCGAACTGGAGAAGACCAGCGACGCCAAGGGCGAGCGTTTTGTCCATCGCGCGGTGAAGCCGGGCGCGAGCACCGCCTCGCTGCTGCCGGAGATCGTGCGCGAGGCGATCGCGGCGATGCCGATTCCCAAGCCGATGCGCTGGAGCGACCACGACTACGGCTTCGCCCGTCCTGTGCACTGGCTGGTGCTGCTGCTGGGCAAGGACGTGGTGCCGGCCGACGTCTTCGGCGTGCGCGGCGATCGCATGAGCCGCGGCCACCGTTTCATGCACGACAAGCCGGTGTGGTTCAGCACGCCGGAGGATTACGTCGAGTCGCTGCGGGGCGCCAGGGTGCTGGTCGACCCCGACGAGCGTCGCGAGCGCATCGTCCAGGAGGTCAACGCCGCGGCTCAGGCCGCCGGCGGCAGCGCGCGCATCGACGACGGCATCCTCGAAGAGGTCAACGGCCTGACCGAATGGCCGCGGGCGGTGGCGTGCAGCTTCGAGGCCGAGTTCCTGGCCGTGCCGCAGGAAGCGCTGATCGCGACCATGGAAACCAACCAGAAGTTCTTCCCGGTGCTCGACGGCAACGGCAGGCTCAGTGAGCACTTCATCGGCATCGCCAACATCGAGTCGAAGGATGCCTCCGAGGTCCGCAAGGGCTACGAGCGCGTGATCCGTCCGCGCTTCTCCGATGCCAAGTTCTTTTTCGTCGAGGACATGAAGCAGGGCCTGGCGTCGATGAACGACGGCCTGGCGACGGTGAAGTACCAGGACAAGCTGGGCACCGTCGCCGACAAGGTGGCGCGCGTGGCGGCGCTCGCCGAGACGATCGCCGCGCAGCTGCGCATCGATCCGGAACGCGCACGCCGCGCCGCGGAGCTGTCCAAGGCCGACCTGCAGTCGCGCCTGGTGGGCGAGTTCCCGGAACTGCAGGGCATCGCCGGTCGCTACTACGCCGCGGTCGAGAACGAGGCGCTGGAGATCGCCGAGGCCATCGACCAGGCCTACATGCCGCGTTTCGCGGGTGATGCGATCGCGCCGTCGAAGCTGGGCCAAGTCGTGGCGATCGCCGAACGCCTGGACACGCTGGCCGGCTGCTTCAACCAGGGCCTGAAGCCCAGCGGCAACAAGGACCCGTTCGCGCTGCGCCGCGCCGCGCTGGGCTTGGCGCGCACGCTGATCGAGGGCGGCCTGGACCTGGACCTGCGCCTGCTGATCAACGAGGCGGTCGCCTTGCAGCCCGTGCATCCGAGCGCGGCGCTGAAGTCCGAACACGCGCGCGAGGATATCTTCGAGTTCGTGCTGGACCGCCTGCGCGCCTATTACGACGAGCGCGGCGTGTCGGCGCTGCAGTTCGAGGCCACCGCCAGCCGCATCCGCGGCTTCGCCAACGACGTCTCGCTGCCGGACTTCGACCGTCGCCTGCAGGCCATCGGCGAGTTCGCCAAGCTGCCGGAAGCCGAAGCGCTGGCAGCAGCCAACAAGCGCATCCGCAACATCCTGAAGAAAGCCGAAGGCGACGTGCCCGGCACGATCGACCCGGCGCTGTTCGCAGAGAACGCCGAGCGCGAGCTCGCCGACGCCGTCGAAGCCGCCATCGCCGACACCGATCCGTTGCTGGAGGGCCGCGACTACGTCGCCGTGCTCGGCCGCCTGGCGCGTCTGCGTCCGCAGGTCGATGCGTTCTTCGATGGCGTGATGGTGAACGTCGACGACGCCCGGGTGCGCAACAACCGCCTGGCGCTGCTCAAACGCCTGTCCGACCGTCTCGGCAGCGTCGCCGCGATCGAACACCTGTCGATGTAATGCCCTTGCCACGGCCGCCGTTCCCGCGGGCCGTGGTCACCCGGTGTTAACCAGGTTCAGGAAGATGCCCGGTTATTCTGCGCCCATGCCCCACGCCTTTCGCGCCATGGCCATCGCTGCGCTGCTCTGGTCCGCAGCCGGCGCGGCCCAGGCGGCCAAGGTCGAGGCAGTACAGATCAAGGGGCTGGACGAGACCAAGACCCTCAACGTGCACGGCGCCCTGTCGCTGGTCGATGCGATCGGCAAGCAGCTGTCCGGCCGCCGCCTGGCCTACCTGCTGCGCGAGGCGGAAGACGAGACCCGCGAGGCGCTGGAGCCGTTCGGCTACTACTCGCCACGGATCGAGGTGAAGCGCATCGGCGAAAGCGATGCGCTGACGGTGGAAATCTCGGTCGCGCTCGACGAGCCGGTACGCGTGCGGCGCGCGGACGTCGCCATCCTGGGCGAAGGCAGCGAGGACCGCTATCTCAAGGAGGACCTGGCTGCATTCCGGCCGCATGCGGGTGACGTGTTCGACCACACCGCCTACGAGGCCAGCAAGGTCCGCATCACCCGCCGCCTGGCCGAGCGCGGTTATTTCGATGCCGACTTCACCTCGCGCCGGGTCGAGGTCACGCGCGCCGAGCATGCCGCCGACATCGACCTGGTGTGGAACAGCGGCGGCCGCTACGACATGGGTCCGACCACGTTCGTGCAGACGCCGCAGCACATCATCCGCGATGACCTGCTCGACAAGCTGGTGTACTGGGAACAGGGCAGTTATTACCACCAGGGCAAGCTCGACCGCTTCCGCGAATCGCTGACGCGGCTGGACTACTTCTCCAGCATCGAGATCGAACCCAAGCCGGAGGAGGCCGTCGACAACGAGGTGCCTGTGTCGGTGACGCTGACGCCCGCCAAGCGCACGATATACACCGCCGGTGTCAGCTACGGCACCGACAGCGGCGCCGGCGTGCGCATGGGCATGGAGCGCCGCTACGTCAACGATCGCGGCCACAAGGCGCTGGGCCAGATCGACTGGGCGGAGGAGCGCAAGACCGCGACCGTGCAGTACCGCGTGCCGGCCTTCGGCTGGCGGGACGGCTGGTACACCGCCAGCCTGCAGTACTACGACGAGCAGAGCGACTACATCGACATCCGCAAGGTCGAGCTGGTCGGCAGCCGCAGCGGCCAGTACAACCGCCGGCTCAATCTCGTCGCCGCGGTGCACGCGCTGCGCGAGCGCTGGTCGTACGTGTCCGAGAGCAATGGCGAAGTCGCGCCGGTGGCGTACTCGTATGCGACGTTCCTGTTCCCGTCGTTCCGGGGGGAATACATCGATGCCGACGACCGCATCTTTCCGCGCAAGGGCCTGGGCATCACGGCCGAGGTCCGCGGCGGGCTGGAGGGCGTCGGCTCCGATGCCAACTTCGCCCAGGCCTGGGGCCAGGGCCGCTGGTATCGCGGCCTGGGCGCGTACAACCGCCTGATCCTGCGCGCCGAAGCCGGCGGCACCTTCACCAACGCACTGGTCAACATGCCGCCGAGCCTGCGCTTCTTCGCCGGCGGCGACCGCAGCATCCGCGGCTACGCGTTCCGCGAAGTCGGCCCGACCACGATCGGTTCGGATGGCAAGAAGTACGCGCTGGGCGCCAAGAACGTGCTGACCGGTTCGGTCGAGTTCGAGCACTACGTCAACGACACCTGGGGCGGCGCGGGCTTCGTCGATGCCGGCGACGCGTTCGACAACACGCCCGACATCCACACCGGCGTCGGCGTGGGCTTGCGCTGGCGCTCGCCGGTGGGGCCGGTACGCGTGGACATCGCCCACGGCCTGAATGACCCGGATTCGGATTACGAGATCTATCTCAACATCGGCGCAGACTGGTAGGCCGGCATGAGCGACCCCACCGCCACCTCGCAATCCGATCCGCACGAGCAGCGCATCGCGCAGCTGCGCCAGCGCCGTCGTGCCCGGCTGCGCTGGCTGGCGGTGCGCGGCAGCCTGGTGGCGGGCGTGCTGACGCTGCTGCTGGCGGGTTTCGCGTACTGGCTGCTGACCAGCGTCGGCGGGCGCGACCTGCTGATGGCGCAGATCGTGGCGCGCCTGCCGGCGAACGCGTCGCTGTCGTGGCGCGCGGTCGAAGGCCCTTTGTCGGGGCCCTTGACCCTGCACGACGTTCGCTTCACTTACGAGCGCATTGTCTTCACCGCGCAACGCGTTTACCTGGACCCGGCGATCCGGCCGTTGCTGGGCCGGCGCCTGCGCCTGGATGCATTGCAGATCGGCAACGCGACGCTGGAGATTCCGGAAAGCAAGGAACCGTTCCAACTGCCGCAATGGCCGGACGTGCTGCCCGAGATCACGCCGCCGCTGGAACTGCAGGCCGACGACGTGCGCGTCGACGGCTTCCTGCTGACACGACAGGGCGAGAAGTTGATCGACATCCGCGCGCTGCGCGCCGGGCTTGACGCCCGGCAGGGCAAGCTGCACGTGGAACGACTCTCCGTCGACAGCGACCGTGGCCGGCTGAACCTGCGCGGCGACTATGCACCGCGCGAGGACTACCGCACCGACATCACCGCCAGCGCGGTGCTCGCCGCGGCGGATGGACGCACACCGGCGCGCATCGGACTGGTCGCGCGCGGCGACCTGACGCGCATGGACGTGGCGCTGTCCGGGCATGTACCAGGGCCGCTGCACGCCAGCCTCGTCCTACGTGGTCGCGACATACCGAAGTGGCGGTTGCGCGCCGTGGCCGATGCAATCGACCTGGGCCTGGTGACCGGCGCGCAGGCGAGCGACGACGACGAACCGCTTGCGCTGCAGTTCGACGCCGACGGCGTCGGCGGCAGCGCCCAATTGAGCGGCCAGCTGACGCAAGGCGATTTCAACGCCAAGGTGTTGCCGTCGAAGGTGAAAGCCGAGCAACAGGTGTTGGACCTTGAGCCGCTCGTACTGGATGTCTTCGGCGGCCGGGTAACGTTGAACGGGCATGCCGATTTCAACGATCCGGAGAACGCACGCTTCCGGCTGGCCGCGAACGCACGCGGACTGGCCTGGGGCGGCCCGACCGACGCCGAGCCGGACGCTGTCTCCATTGGCGCCGACGCCGACCTGGGTTTCGCCGGCACGCTCCGAGCCTGGGCCGCGATCGGACGCGCCGATCTGGTGCGCGACGGCGAGCACGCCAAGGTCGAGTTCGACGGTCGTGGCAACGATGCGCGCATGACGCTGCGCACACTCAAGGCGAAGATGCCCAGCGGCTCGCTCGACGGACGCGGCTTGGTGACGTGGAAGCCGGAACTCGGATGGAGCATCGACGCGACGCTGGCCGGCTTCGATCCCGGCTATTTCGCGACGGACTGGCGGGGCGCGGTGGACGGCAAGCTGGCCACCCAGGGCAGCACGCGCAGCGACGGCGGCCTGGAGCTCAGCGTCGACGCCCGCGAGCTGGGCGGGCGGCTGCGCAACCGCCCGCTCAAGGGTCGCGGCCGCTTTGCGATGCACGGCGCCGGCCGCACCGGCGGCGACACGGCGTATGAAGGCGACGTGGCGCTGGCGCTCGGCGGCAGCCACATCGATGCCAAGGGCAAGGTCGCTCGCACGCTCGATGTCGATGCGAAGTTCGCTCCGCTGGTGCTCAGCGACCTGTTGCCCGGTGGTGCCGGTTCCCTGCGCGGCACGCTTCGCCTGAGCGGTCCGCGGACCGCGCCCGACGTCACCGCCGATCTGGTCGGCAGCGGCCTGAGATACGGCGATTACCAGGCGACGTCGCTGACCGCGAAGGGCCGGCTGCCGTGGCAGCGCGGCAGCGGCGCCATCGCCGTGCACGCCAATGGATTGCAGGTCGGCCTGCCACTGTCGTCGCTGACGCTGGACGCGCGCGGCGCGGTCGAGTCGCTGCAACTGCAGGGCGAAGCACGCGGCGACATCGGCGTGCTGACGCTGTCGGGCAATGCCGCAAAGCATGGCAATGCATGGCAGGGCGCGCTCGCGTCGCTGCAGCTGGTTCCGGCCAAGGGAGCCTCCTGGCGCCTGCAGGAGGCGGCGCGGTTCCATTGGGATGGGCGCAACGGCACGTTGAGCAGCACCTGCCTGGCCTCCAGCGGCGGCGGATCACTGTGCGCGAGCGCCGACTGGCCGCGTCGCGGTCTGGATGTGCGCGGCCAGTCGCTGCCGTTGTCGCTGCTGGTGCCCTATCTGCCCGATCGCGAGGACAAGCGGCCGTGGCTGCTGCGCGGCGAGATCGCGCTGGAAGGCCACGTGCGGCCGGCCGGCAATGCCTGGCAAGGACAGTTCGCGTTGCGTTCGTCCGGTGGCGGCATGAAGAACAGCGAGCGCGCCCGCCGCGAAGTAATGAGCTACGACAACCTCGAGCTGGTCGCGACTTTCGACCCGCGCCGGATCAACGCCACGCTCGCCACCGCCTTCAACAGCGGCGGCCACATCGATGCGCGCATCGCTACCGGCTGGGACGATTACGCGCCGATCGCCGGCGAAGTCTCGTTCAATACCGAAGAACTGGTGTGGATGGAGCTGTTCTCACCGGACATCGTCGAGCCCAAGGGCCGGCTGGACGGCCGCATCACGCTGGCCGGCACGCGTGCGCAGCCGCAGCTTGGCGGGCAGGCGCGACTATCGCAGTTCACCACCGAACTGCCGTCGCTGGCGATCGTGCTCGAGGATGGCAACGTGCAGCTCAATGCGCAGCCCGACGGCGGCGCGCGCATCGTCGGCCAGGTGCGATCGGGCAAGGGCACGCTCAACGTCGACGGGTCGCTCAACTGGCGCAACACCGAGTCGCCGTTGCTGCTGTCGTTGCGAGGGCAGGACGTGCTGGTGTCCGACACCCGAGACCTGCGCGCGGTCGCCAGCCCCGATGTGCAGGTCCGCTATGCCGCCGGCCAGCCGCTGCAGGTCACCGGCACGGTGACCGTGCCGTCGGCAAGTCTCGACCTGGAACGGCTCGACCAGGGCGTGGCGACATCGCCGGACGTGGTCATTCTCGATCCCGAAGATCCGGAGGAAGTCCGCGCCTCGCCGCTGGACCTGGACCTGGCGCTGGTGCTCGGCGACGACGTCAAACTCAACGGCTTCGGCCTGGACGGCGGCATCACCGGCCAGCTGCGCGTGCGCGCGCGGCCCGGACGCGAGATGACCGGCGTCGGACGCCTCAACGTCAGGGGCCTGTACAAGGCCTACGGCCGCAAGCTGGAGATCACCCGCGGCGAACTGTCGTGGTCCAACGGCCCGGTGTCGGATCCAATCCTCAACATTCGCGCCGAGCGGAAGGTCGGCGACGTCACGGCCGGCGTCGACATCCGTGGCCGCGCCAGCGCACCCAAGGCGGAAGTCTGGTCGGACCCGGCGAGGTCGCAATCCGAGGCGCTGGCCTACCTCACGCTGGGACGTCCACTGGCGAGCGCGAGCATGGACGAGAGCAAGCAGGTCAACGCCGCCAGCGCCGCGTTGTCGGCCGGCGGCGGCGTGATCGCCTCGCAGATCGGCGCCAAGCTCGGCCTCGACGAAGCCGGTGTCAGCGACAGCCGCGCGCTGGGCGAAAGCGTGCTGGGCATCGGCAAGCACCTCTCGCCGCGGTTGTATGTCGGCTATGGCGTGTCGCTGCTCGGCACCGGCCAGGTGTTGATGCTGAAGTACATGTTGCGCAAGGGATTCGACGTCCAGATCGAATCGAGCACGGTCGAGAACCGCGCTTCGCTCAACTGGCGCAAAGAGAAGTAGTGCGCCGCGATGCGGACTGCACCTTTGCTACATTCGACACTGGAAGGTCGGCCCGGCCGGCCTGCAACCTGCTTTCTGGGTAGAACAACGATGGGGAAAGTCGTGCATCGGAGAATGCGTCTGTTTGTCTTGTCGATGATCCTCGCCGGGAGCCTTCCGGCTGCCGAGCCTCCCGCGTCGGCACGCACCGAGTTGAGCCTGCTCGCCACCGGCACCGTGAGCATCGACGCAGGAGGCAACGTTACCGCCCATCAACTCGATCAACCCGGGAAGCTGCCACCCGCGGTCACGGAACTGGTGGGCGGCAAGATCCGCGACTGGAAGTTCGCCGTAGACGGCGGAAAACCTGTCACGGTACCGATGACGCTGCGCATCGTCGCCCACCCCATCGACAAGGACCACTACCAAGTCGGCATCGAGGGCGCTTCGTTCGAGCCCATGCGCCCCGACCGTGGCAACGAGTTGGCACCTCCTGAATATCCCAACACGTTGGCCAGACGAGGCGTGGGTGGCATCGTGTACCTGACCCTGCACGTGTCGCCTGATGGCTCGGTAGCCCAATCGTCCGTGGACCAGGTCAACCTCACCACCGTCGGCGAAGAGGGCCAGATGCGGACCTGGCGCTATACCTTCGGCCTGGCCGCCAAGCGCCGCAGCATGGGATGGCATTTCGCAACACAAGACTGGCCGCTGAAGCCGGGGCAGTCGTTCCATTCCGTCCGCGTTCCGGTGCAATTCGTGGCGCCGGGTCAATCGCTCAAGGATTACGGGCAGTGGGAGGCCTATATCCCCGGCCCGCGCACAAAGGCCCCGTGGCTGCTCGACGACAGCGGCTTATTCGGTGGCAATGCCTTGGCCGATGGCCAGATGGCGGTACTTGGCTCGGGGCCTCGCCTGCTCACCCAGCCCGAGCAGAGCTTCTAGGAAGCACGCAGCGATGACCTCGACCACCGATGCGCCCACACGCCTGATCCTGCAGACACCGCGGCTACGCCTGCGCGAGCTGGTCGAAGACGACGCGCCGTTCATCCTCGAACTGCTCAACGAACCGTCCTTCATCGCCAACATCGGCGATCGCGGCGTGCGCACGCTCGACGATGCCGTCGGCTACATCCGCAAGGGCCCGGCCGACAGCTACGCGCGCCACGGCTACGGGTTGTGGCTGGTCGAGCTGAAGGAAACCGGTGAGCCGCTCGGTGTCAGCGGCCTGATGCATCGCGACACGCTGCCGGCGCCGGACATCGGCTACGCCTTCGTGCCGCGCCACTGGTCGCGCGGCTACGCCGTCGAATCCTGCACGGCCGTGCGCGACCACGCACTGCGCACGCTGGCGTTGCCGCAATTGCTGGCGATCGTCTCGCCCGGCAACGACGCCTCGGTGAAAGTGCTGGAGCGTATCGGCATGAGTTACGTGAAGATGGTGACGATGCCTTCGAGCGCCGAGGAACTGCAGCTGTACGCGCTGGAAGCCTGACCCTGCTCAGCCGGTGGTTTCGACGCACACCTCGGCGAACCACAGTTGCCGCCAGCGCTCGCGTTTGGCTTCTGGCGACAGATGTTGCGGCGATGCCGGCTGCTCCGGCGCGAACTGTGCGCCGGGGAAGACGTGGGCATTGACCGCGGCATACAGGCGCCCGTCCATCTCGCAGGCGACCATCATCAGCGTGCCGCAATGCGCGCAGGCGATGAAATCGGCCTGGCCGGATCCCTGTCGGCAGTGCAGCGCATCGGCATCATCGCGCTGCACCAGACGCAGCACGCCGTTCGAATCGGACAACCAGGCCGCGTCGCGCTCGCGGCAGAAGCTGCAATCGCAGGCCCGGGGCGTATAGGCGGACGCGGGCCGGTCAAGCGTCGCTTCGATCGCAAGCGCCGCGCATCGGCAGCCACCGCGCAGCACGACGGCGCTCATGGCGCGGCCCCGAAGCGCGCTCCGGCCAGACGCGGCTTGCCATCCACCACGTCCGTCCAGACCACGTAGGCACCGTCGTTACCGAGCGCGAGCTGGGCGACGCCGGTGGCGCGTCCGCGACCTTGCAGCTTCGCGACTTCGCCGCGTTGCCATTCGCGTGACAGGTCGGAAGCGAAGCGCGCGAACTGCAGCGACTGCACGCCAGCGTCTTCCCGCGTCCACAACACCCAGGCCTCGTCGGAATCGAGGGCGACGTCAACGCGGCCCTGCACGTGCGCGCCCTGGTCGAGCATCAACGGCTCCGCGAACGTGTCGCCCGCATCGGCGCTGCGCGCCAGCCGCAGCGTGGGCTGATCTCCAGCGACGGTGTACCACCCCACCACGGTGTTGCCGGCCACCGCGGCCACGGCCGGACCGTTGACCGGGCAGGCCGGCATCTTCCACTGGTCGGCGTGCACAACGTGCGGGGACGTCCACGCCGCGCCGTCGAAGCGGGTCACGGCGATGTCGCGGATTTCATCGGGCGTGCGATCGCGGTAGACCAGCAGCGGACCGCGCGTGGTGAGCGCGGCGTCGGTCTGGCAGCAGTCGCAGGTCATGGTGTCGAGTTCGCGTTCGTCGGCACGCCCCAGGCCGGCGTCGAACGTCGCTGCGCGCAGGGTCATGGCGCCATGGTCTTCGTGGCCCTCATGACCACCTTCGCCGCCGCCGGTGCGGCGTCCATCGAGCCAGGCGATGCCGATGCGGTCGCGCGCGGCCGGCCACATCGACACGAATCCGTGTTCGGTCGGCGTACCGTCATCGTTGACCAATACCGGCGTCGACCAGGTGACGCCTCCGTCACCCGATCTCACCATCGCCACGTCGTAGGCGTATTTCGCCTTCGCCGACTTCTTCAGCCAATGCGCCCACAGCGCGCCGTCGGCGGTCACCGCCAGGTGCGGCGTGTCCGCCCAATTGACGAACCAGTCGTCGCCGCGCGCGATCGGCTGCACCTCGCCCCAGGCGCCGTCGGCGTAGCGCGCGAACTTCAACGCGTGTCCATCGCCTTGCGCCTCGATCCATGACAACAGCAGCGACCCGTCGGACGCCCGCACCAGATCGGGCTGCGCCGCCGCGGTCGTGACCGGGAGTATCCATTCGGTGAGTTGGACGGGACGTGCCGGGACCGTAGAGGTGGTCGTGGCGGCCGCTGGCGGGGTGCGATCACACGCGGCGATGGCCAGCGTAGAAAGCAGGAGGATGGGGGTCAGGGTCGGGATCAGGCGCATGCGACGAGCGTAACGCCTGCTTGCGACCGCCGCATCCGGCGAAAGTTTGCCGTGCCCAGGCGGCGCGGCTTCGACGCGCGCGCGTCAGGTACACCAGAGGCAGCGGGATCGCGGCCAGGTCATGCCGCGCCGCCGAATGAACCGACGATAGGGATAGAGCGCGCCGCAGCGCGCGAGGAACTAGGCCACCCGGCTTCGACGTGCGCGGGTCAGATGCACCAGCAGCAGCGAGATCGCCGCCGGGGTCATGCCCGGAATCCGCTGCGCCTGGCCCACGGTCTGCGGGCGCACGCGCTCGAGCTTCTGCTGCACCTCGGCCGACAGGCCACGCACGGCGGCGTAGTCGAAATCGTCCGCGATCGCGGTGTTCTCGTGGCGCTGCTGGCGCGCGATCTCCTCGCGCTGGCGATCCAGGTAACCGGCGTACTTCACGCCGATCTCGATCTGCTCGGCCACCAGCGCGTCGTCGACGGCCGGACCGATCGAAGCCACCTGCATCAGTTTTGCGTAGTCCAGTTCAGGACGCTTGAGCAGGTCCAGCGCGCTGGTCTCACGGCTGATCTCGATGCCGAGCGAGGCCATCGCCTCGCGGCCCAGCGCATTGCCCGGCGCCGCCCAGATAGCGCCCAGGCGCGAGCTTTCACGGGCGATCGCCTCGCGCTTGGCCTCGAAGCGGGCGAAGCGGGCGTCGTCGACCAGCCCCAGCTCGCGGCCGACCGGAGTCAGGCGCAGGTCGGCGTTGTCCTCGCGCAACTGCAGCCGGTACTCGGCGCGGCTGGTGAACATGCGGTACGGCTCGGTCGTGCCGTGGGTAATCAGGTCGTCGACCAGCACGCCCAGGTAGGCCTCGTCGCGGCGCGGGCTCCAGCCTTCGACTCCACGTACCGTGCGGGCGGCGTTGACGCCGGCGAGCAGGCCCTGTGCGGCGGCTTCCTCGTAGCCCGTGGTGCCGTTGATCTGGCCGGCGAAGAACAGGCCTTCGACCGCCTTGGTCTCCAGCGTGGTCTTCAGCCCGCGCGGGTCGAAGAAGTCGTACTCGATCGCGTAGCCCGGGCGCGTGATGTGCGCCTGCTCGAAGCCGCGGATGCTGCGCACCAGCTCCAGCTGCACGTCGAACGGCAGCGAGGTGGAGATGCCGTTGGGGTAGATCTCGGCGACGCCCAGTCCCTCGGGCTCGACGAAGATCTGATGGCTGGCCTTCTCGGCGAAGCGCACCACCTTGTCCTCGATGGACGGGCAATAGCGCGGGCCGATGCCCTCGATCTGGCCGGTGTACAGCGGCGAGCGGTCAAGCGCGCCACGGATGATCTCGTGAGTGCGCTCGCTGGTGTGGGTGATCCAGCACGAAACCTGGCGCGGATGATCGGCGTGGCTGCCCATGAACGACATCACCGGGCGCGGGTCGTCGCCTGGCTGCTCTTCCATCACCGAATAGTCCAGCGTGCGTCCGTCGATGCGCGGCGGCGTGCCGGTCTTGAGACGGTCTACTACGAACGGGCCTTCGCGCAGGCGCGCGGCCAGCGCCACCGCGGGGGGGTCGCCCGCGCGGCCGGCGGCGTAGGTGGTCTGTCCGACGTGGACCTTGCCGGCCAGGAAGGTGCCGGCGGTCAGGACGACGGCAGGCGCGCTGAAGTGCAGGCCAGTCTGGGTGACCACGCCGGTGACGCGGCCACTGTCGAAGACGATGTCGTCGACCGCCGCCTGGAACAGGGTCAGGCCCGGCTGGTTTTCGACGGCGCGGCGGATGAAGGCGCGATACAGCGCGCGGTCGGCCTGGCAGCGCGTGGCGCGCACGGCCGGGCCCTTGCTGGCGTTGAGCCGGCGCCACTGGATACCGGCGGCATCGGCCGCCCGTGCCATGACGCCGCCGAGGGCATCGATCTCCTTGACCAGATGACCCTTGCCGATGCCTCCGATGGCCGGGTTGCAGCTCATCGCGCCGACCGTCTCCACCGAGTGCGTCAGTAGAAGCGTGCGCGCGCCGGCCCGTGCCGAAGCCAGGGCGGCCTCGGTGCCGGCGTGGCCACCACCGACCACGATGACGTCGTATTGATAGAAGTTCTCGGTCATTGGGCGCACCGGTAGCGGCTGGTCTGGGAAGTCGGGCCTGCAATCGCGGGCTTGCCTGCGCCGCCGCGCGCTCCTGCGTGCGTGGCGCTTACTGATGGGACGAATTGCGGCGGAATTCTACGGCAATGGCTTGTTGGGGATGGTCCGCAGACTGGACCGCGCCTGACTGACGGGGCTGCGCCGGGAATGAACCCGGCTATACCGCTTACCGCCGATTACTGATTTTTCGCCGTTCGTCAGGGCGCGCGGCGATTACGGCCGCAATTGGCATGGTTCCTGCGTCATAGTCATCAGCACCCAGCGGGGCAGGCGCCAAGCGCCGGCCGGTATTGGAACAGGGGCTGGCCAAGCGCCCGCAGGGGAAGCCAAGGGCCGAATGTCGGGGGACATTCGGCCCTTTTTTATTGCCCGATTTCTGGTTTTGGCCGAGATGCGCCCGGGGCAGCCCAGGCTTGCGACGCTGTGCGCGTCAGTCGCCGGAATGGGCGCCGACGCCCGACGAGGACGGAACAGGGGGGATCCGTGTTACCTCGTCGGGCGCCGACATGGAGGCGTTTGCCGTATGTGTCGCAATGCGACGCATTAGGTCAGTAGTCGTAGCTTGCTGTCACTTCGTGTGCAACGCAAGCGACCTGCGTCACGGCTCCTGCCGCTCGGCCGACTCGCTGCGCCGCCGTGGGGCGGCCGAAGGGGAGCTGGCGCGACGCATCATCTGACCTGTCGGCGATCCATCCCGGCGCGGTTCGGATGCCGACCGCGGCGGCATCACCGTGGGCGACTGGATCGTGCCGCGTTGCGTCTCCAGCGACGGGGCGGTCGTCTGGCCCGGGATCCGACCCAGATCGCGCCAGGGCGCCCTGCCCGACCGGTAGGACGAGCCCGGATTGGGATCGGGGTGCATCCCGCCGTCATCGGGGCGCGAGTGATGGTGTCGATACGGGTAGTACGGCCGGTAGGGGTAATAGCCGTACGGATAACCATAGCCGTAGCGGGGATAGGCATACGGGTAGCCGTAGCGGTAATAGCCATTCGGGTAGTAGCCGCCGTAATAGCCGCCGTAGCCGTAACCCCCATAGCCGCCGTAGCCGCCGTAGCCGCCGTAGTAGCTGTAGTCGACATAAGGCCGGCCGTAGTAATAGTCGCCGGCGCCATGCCCACCGCGGTAGGCATAGTCGCCATAGACGCAGCCTCCCAGCAGGCTCGCGGCGAGGACAGGTAGCAGCAATGCACGTTTCATTGGACGGACCCCCCAGGGCAATGCCCAGCTTCAGGCCGACGGATTGAACTAGTGCTTAATCCGCCCGGGCCCTTTCGCAAGCGCGAAGCCTGACAGATTCATCTCGTCGTCCGCCGCCCGTTCGTCATGCCACTCATCCCGTCATTGAGCAAGCCGGGGCGCGATGTCAGCATGACCGCCCCTGCACGCGGAACCTCCCATGACCCTGCACCGCGCGTCCGGCCAATGGCGCCTGGGCCTGACGCTGACGCTGTTGACCGCGGCCTGCTGGGCGACGCTGCCGATCGCGCTGAAGATCGTGCTGGAAGTGCTCGACCCGATGACGCTGACCTGGTTCCGCTTCGTCGTGGCCGCCGTCATCACCGGCGCATGGCTCGGTTACCGGGGCGCACTCGGTGGCTATCGCGGGCTGGGCCGGCGCGGCGGGACGATGCTGGCGGTCGCGGCACTGATGCTGGTGGGCAACTACGTCTTCTACCTGCTGGGGGTGCAGCACACCACGCCGGCCAACGCGCAACTGCTGATCCAGCTCGCGCCGCTGCTGATGGCGCTGGGCGGCATCTGGGTGTTCGGTGAGCACTTCCGGGCCGCGCAATGGCTGGGTCTGGCCATGCTGGCGGCCGGAATGGGGCTGTTCTTCGCCGACCAGCTGGCCGCCGCCGCGCAGGCGCCGGGCTATGTCCTCGGCTCGGCCCTGGTCGTCATTGGCGCGATCGTCTGGGCGGTGTATGCGCTGCTGCAGAAGCAATTGCTGATGCGCCTGGGTTCGATGCAGGTGCTGCTGGCCATCTATGTCGTGGCCAGCGTCGTGTTGCTGCCGTTCGCGCAGCCATCCACGCTGCTGCGGCTGGATGCCATGCATTGGGCATTGCTGGGCTATTGCGCGCTGAATACGGTCGGTGCCTACGGTGCCTTCGCCGAGGCGCTGGCGCACTGGGAGGCTTCGCGGGTATCGGCGGTGCTCGCCACCACGCCATTGCTGTGCATTGCCGCTGCCAGCGCCGTGCACGCCCTGTGGCCGCAATGGCTGGCGCCGGAACGGATCACGCCGCTGGGCTGGCTGGGCGCCGCCCTGGTGGTGGCCGGGTCCGCGGCGGTGAGCCTGCTCAACCGGCGGGCCGCGCGTTAGCATCGGGGCCATGAACCTGATGAGCTCCGTCCTCCCCGATTTCGACGCCGTGCTCGCCGCGGCCGCGCGCATCGCGCCCCATGCCCATGTCACGCCGGTGCTGCGCTCGCACACGCTCGACGCATTGGCCGGCTGCGAACTCCACTTCAAGGCCGAGCAATTGCAGCGTGCCGGCGCGTTCAAGTTCCGCGGCGCGTGCAACGCGGTGTGGTCGCTGTCGGACGAGGACGCAGCGCGCGGCGTGGTCACCCACTCCTCCGGCAACCATGGCGCGGCCCTGGCGCTGGCGGCTCGCACCCGCGGCATCGCCTGCCACGTGGTCGTGCCGGAAGGCGCGGTCGCCGCCAAACTGGCGGCCATCGAGGCCTATGGCGCCACCCTGCATCACTGCGCGCCGACCATCGCCGCACGCGAGGCCGCCTGCGCCCACGTGCAGCAGGAGACCGGCGCGGAACTCGTCCATCCCTACACCGATGCACGAGTGATTGCCGGCCAGGGCACGGCCGCGCTCGAGTTGCTCTCGGTGGCGCCGTTCGATGCGCTGGTGGTGCCGGTGGGCGGCGGCGGGCTGGCCGCCGGTACGGCGATCACGTCCTCGGCGGTTTCGCCATCCACGCGGGTGTACCTGGCCGAGCCGAGCGGCGCGGCGGAGACCGCCGCGTCCCTGCAACGCGGCGAGCGTGTCACCGAGTTCGTCCCGGACACCGTTTGCGACGGCCTGCGCGGCACACTGGGCGCGCCGAATTTCGCCCTGCTCCGGCAGCATCGCACCGAGGCGCTGGTGGTCGACGATGGCGCCACCATCGCCGCCATGCGCCTGCTGTGGCAGCGGACCAAGCAACTGGTCGAGCCGTCCTCCGCGGTCGCGCTGGCGGCGGTGCTGGGCCATCGCGAGCGTTTCGCCGGCCTGCGTGTCGGCATCGTGTTGTCCGGCGGCAATGTCGATCTGGATGCGTTGCCGGAGTTGTTTGCCCGCGCCAGGGGTTGAGGCGCGATCGTCGTCGACAGCCCGGACTGGCCGGGCAGGTATCATCTGCGTTCCGCGCCTCCGGCTGGTCCGCACTCCACGATGAAGATCGACGGTACCCGCAGCAACGACCGCGCCACCGAAGTGGTGCTGGCCTATTACGCCGCCTTCAACCGCGGCGACTGGGCAGGCATGCTTGCCCTGCTCGACGAGCAGGTGGTGCATGACCTCAACCAGGGGCCGCGCGAGGTCGGTCGCGAAGCCTTCGCCGCGTTCCTGGGTCGCATGGCGGCCAGTTATCGCGAACAGTTGCGCGACATCGTCGTGATGGCTTCGCCCGACGGGCATCGCGCCGCCGCCGAGTACGTGGTGCAGGGCGAATACCTCGCCAGCGACGCGGGACTGCCGCCGGCCCGAGGCCAGAAGTACGTGCTGCCAGGCGGTGCGTTTTTCACGATCCGCAACGGCCGCATCCAGCGCGTGACCAATTACTACAACCTGGAAGAGTGGATCTCGCAGGTCGGTTGATCGGCGGCCGGCCGATCGCGATCCCTGCCGGCGTCTCGTAATTGGAAGAACGACGATTTACTGCTGCATCCCGCGTCCCCTCGGCTGCGAGACCTTATGCCGCGCGTCCTGCGTTCTCCCACATTCTGGTTGACCGTCGCGGCCCTGGTGCTGGCGTTTGGCTTCCTGGGCACCCGCAGCATCTGGGATCCCGACGAGGGTCGCTATACCAACGTCGCGCTCAACATGCTCGACAGTGGCGACTGGCTCAATCCTCGTCGCAACGAGGAGGTCGGACACTGGACCAAGCCGCCGCTGACCTATTGGGCCATCGCTTCGAGCGTGGCCGTGTTCGGCGCCAATCCCTGGGCTGCGCGCCTGCCCATGGCGTTGTCGTACCTGCTTTGCATCTGGCTGACCTGGCGCATTGCCCGGCGTCTTTCCCCTGGCAGCGAACAGACCGCCGCGGTGATCTACGCGACGATGCTGCTCACCGCCGGCGCGTCCCAGATGATCACCACCGACTACCTGCTGGCGGCGGCGGTGACGCTGGCGATGTGGGCTTTCGTCGAAGCCAGGTTTGGCCCCGGCCGGCATCCCGGGCGGTGGATCGCATTGATGTGGGCAGGCATGGCCCTGGCGTTCGTCACCAAGGGTCCCGCCGGGTTGCTGCCCCTGCTGGTGGTGTTGGCCTTCGATTTCCTGATGCCCGATCGTCACACGCGCCGGGTGCTGCAATGGTCGGGCCTGGCACTGTTCACGGTGCTGGCGCTGCCTTGGTACGTGGCGGTCACCCGCGGTAACCCCGGCCTGTTCCGCTACTTCGTCGGCGATGAAGTGATCGGTCGCATCACCACCAACGAATTCGGCCGCCACGGCGAGTGGTACGGCTGGTTGGAGATCTATGTCCCGACCCTGCTGATAGGGACACTGCCCTGGACGCCTACGCTGTGGCGCTGGGCCCGCGGGCTGCCGGCGATGGTGAAGCCATGGTGGGGCAGTCCGCAGCGCCGCGGACAGGACGCCGCCTGGCTTCTGCTGGTTTTGTGGCTGGTGTTGCCGCTGCTGCTGTTCTGCCTGGCGCGTTCGCGCATGCCGCTGTACCTGCTGCCGCTGTTCGCGTCCATCGCCGTGATCGGGGCGCTGCAGCGCCAGCGCGAAGGCCGTGGATTGCCCGGCTGGCGCACGCTGCTGGCCTGGGTCGTGCTGCTGCTGGCGCTGAAGGCCGCGGCGGCATGGTGGCCGACCCATAAGAACGCCGCCGACTGGGCCGAAGCGATTCGCGCGCGCTCACCTGGGCCGGTCAAGGAAGTGGTGTTCGTCGAGGACATGGCCCGCTACGGCCTGCACCTGCATCTTGGCACCGGGACGCAGATCGAGAAGATCTCGCTGGAGCCGAGGCCGCCGGCGCCCTTCAACCCGGAATTCGACGAGCCGCTTGCCGTCGAACTGGGCGAGCACGAGCCCGGCGTGGTCTGGATCTGCAAGCAGGATTTCTGGCCCCTCTTGCACGCCCGCATCGACGCCAGCGGCTATCGCGCGACGCAGCTCGGCGCGCCCTACCAGAAGCGCGTGATGTTCCGGGTGGACCACATCGATCAACCTGGCGTCGACCAACCAGTGCGCTGACGTGTCAGCGCGGCGCCCCGGACGCGAGCACCAGGCGATCGAGTCCCTCGGCCAGCATCAGCCGGGTCACCGCGGCACGCTCGCCCACTGGCTGTGCCTGCAACGCATCCAGCAGCAGTCCGATCGAGCGGCAACGCGCCGGATGATCGTTGCCATTGAGGCCCGCGACGAAACCATCGTCCAGCAGTGCGGCGCGCACGCCGGCAGCCTTGAGGGCCTGGCGCGCGGCGGCGGCATCGTAGGGCTGCGGCGGATTCTGCGCGGCGGCGACAACGAACTGCGTCACCGCATCGGCCAAACGCACGCGGCTTTCCTCGCCCAGCTGCGAGGTCAGCGCGTTCAATCCGTCGAGGCCACGGTCGGCCTGGGGATCGAACAGCGCGCACAACGCCTGCGATTCTTCGGGTCGTTTGGCCGTGGCATGCAGTGCCTGGAACAAGCCGTCGACGGTCGCGTCGGGCGCGCGCGACAGCAGGTCCTGGCCGGAGGAAACCAGTACGGCCGGGTCGAAACCCCATTGCTCGAGCACCGAGTCCTGGGCGAAGGCGGGTGCGCTTGCGAGCAGAGCCGTCGCAAGCAGCGCGGGACGCATGAAACCTGGGGATTTCCTCATGGGAGATCGCTTGTGCCGATGATGCGACCGACTCTAAACGCCGCCGCCTGAATATTCGCGACCACGGCTATGCGCCGCGATCGCTGCGCAGCTGCTGCGTCGCGCGACGATCGCCGGCGGCCGAGCGCGCCGCCACCAGGCTGAAGATGACGATCCCCACGACCACCAGCAGCGCACCGCCCAGCGCCCTGCCCTGCGGCCACTCCTCGCCCAGCCACAGTACGCCGATCACGGTCGCGAACAGGATCTCGGCCGCCTGCATGGCTTCGGCCGCGGCCAGCGCAGTCGGGTCGTTGCGGACCATGCCGGTGGCCTGGAAGAACAGAATGGTGGCGATCACGCCCGCGCCGAGCGCGACGCCGACCGCGAACGTCACCTGCCCCAGTGGCGGCCCGCCCGTCTGCGTGAAGGCATAGACGGCGACGGCCCACCACAGCGGCTGGCTCGCCAACGTCATGCCGAACACGCGCTGGGTCGCGTTGAGCTCGATGCCCGCGCGCTCCAGGTGCAACAACAAACCCCGATTGCCGAGCGGATAGGCGAAGGCCGACACGGTGACCAATGCGAGCGCGATCCATGCATCGTCGTCGAGCTTGCCGCCGCGGTGTCCGAACTGCAGCAGCAGGACGCCGGCGATCACCACCAAGGCGCTCAACACGGCCGGCAAGGGGATGCGCGCGCGATGGTCGCGATAGAGGAACGGCGCGCACAGCATGCCGGCGATGACCGTGAGCTGGAACGTGCCGGCAACCAGCCACGACGGCCCACTCGACGCGGCATAGCTCAGGCACAGGTAGAACAGCACGAAGCCGATGCCGCTCCACAGCAGCCACGGCCCCGGATGCGCGCGGATCGCGCGCCACACCGGCGCCGCGCCGCCCTGCCACGGCATCACCGGCAACATCAGCGGCAGCGTGATCAGGTAGCGCAGCGTCGCGGTCCATGCCCAGTAACCGCCCTCGATCGAGGCGGCGCGGTTGAGCACGTAGGTGCAGGTGAAGAAGAACGCCGACGCCAGTGCGATGGCGACCGCGGTCAGCGCCAGGCGGCGGGGATTCATGGACGCTTCCTGATCGGAATCCTGCTCACCGGCACCTGCACCTCGTCGACGCCGCCGACGCGGATCGGCGTACCCGGCTGCGGCCCCCAGGCGTGGGCGTAGATCACTTCCCAGGTTGCCGGCAGGCGTCCGTCGCGACGCCACGATTCATAGGCCTGCCCCGCCCGCGCGAAGCGCGCGCGACCGGTCAGGCTGCGGCGACGGTCTATCATCGCATTGGTCGCGCCAAGCGTGCGCAGTTCGCGCATCAGCTCGCCCAGGTCGGCATGACCGAACACGAACTCGTCGCGGTCGAGCACCGGATTCTTGAAGCCCGCCGCGATCAGCGCGTCGCCGAACTGCGCGATCGAAGCGAACGCACTCACGTGCGGCACGTTGTCGGCCTGCGCGAACGCGCCGCGCAGCTCGTGCAGCGTATCGGGACCGAACGTGGACACCAGCAACAGGCCGTCAGGCTTGAGCACGCGCCGAAAACCGGCGAACACCGACGGCAGGTCCTCGACCCATTGCAGGCACAGGTTCGAGAACAGCACGTCGACGCTCGCATCGCGCAGCGGCAAAGCACGTGCGTCGGCGCAGACCGGATCGGGGCGGCGAGTGAAGGGTCGCCAGCCGCCGAAGTTGTGGCGTGCCTCGTACAGCATCGGCAGCGCCAGGTCGAGCGCGATCACCTGCGCCTTGGGCCAGCGTTTCTGCATCGCCACCGTCGCGTGCGCTGGACCGCAGCCCACATCGAGCACGACCTGCGGCGGGGCACGGTTGAGGGCGGGATCGTCGAGGTAGTCGAGTTGCTCCATCAACCGCGCGGCGACTTCGCGCTGCAGCGCGGCGGCGTTGTCGTAGCCGTGCGCGGCGCGCGAGAACGCGCGGCGGACCTGGCGGTGGTCGAACAGGTCGGTCATGCCGATACCTGCGATGCCGTGTGCAACGACTGCATGAACCCATCGATCTCGTCGGCAACCTGCGCCGTCGCGCCGAGGAACGGCGCGTGTCCTGCACTGCCGATCACGACGCTGCGCGCATCGGGCGCCAGGGCCGCCGCCGCCGGCATCGCGCCGGCCGGCACCAGACGGTCGCGGCGACCGGAAATCCACAGGCTCGGCACGCGCAGGTGCGGCAACTCGGCGCGCACGTCGAGCCTGTCGAGCAGCACCAGGCCTTCCTGCAGCGCGCGCTGCGCCGGTTCGCCCCGTTCGAAGCAATGGCTTTTCAGGCAGCGCAGGTCTTCCTGCGCCGAGGTCGAACCCAATGCTTCCAGCGCGAGGAATCCGTCCAGGGTCCCGCGGAAATCGCGCGCCAGCGCATCGCCGAAATCGCGGAACAGCTGTGGCGAGACGCCATGCGGCCAGCTGTCGCCATCGGTGCCCTCGCCGGCGACGAAGCGCGGCGACGAGGCGATCATGATCAGCCCGCGCACGCGGTCCGGGTAATCCAGCACGGCACGCAGCGCGAACTGCCCGCCCAGCGACCAGCCCAGCCACACTGCGTCTGGCACGCGTTGTACCAGTTCCGGCGCGAGCGCCTTCGGATCGAGCGGGCGCGCATCCTCGCGCGCATGCCCGTGACCGGGCAGGTCGACCAGATGCAGCGTGTAGCGATCGGCGAGGCGATCGACCAGCGGCGCGAACAGGCCGCCGTGCATGGCCCAGCCGTGGATCAGCGCGATCGCGGGACCTTGCCCGCGTGTTTCGATGTGCATGGAGGATACAGCCTTGAAACTTTACGTGGGGGATACAGCCGCCAGGCGTTCCAGTGCCGCCATGGCGTCGTCGCGGCGGTCGGCCGCGACCAGCAGATGATCGTGATGCAGGCCGGCCAGCACGTTGCAGGGAATTCCGCGTTCGGCCAACACGCCCGACACGGCCGCGGTCAATCCGACCGCGTCCAGTGCCGAGTGCACGTCCAGCGTCAGCCAGGCGGCAATGAAGTCATAGCCAAGTGCGCGGGCGTCGGCCTGCGCGCGCGGCAGCACGTACGTGACGCCCTCGGCCTCGCGGATGCTGGCTTCGGCGATGGCGGCCAATGCGGCATCGCCCGTCGCCGAGCCGACGAATACGAACTCACCGTCGCGTGCTGACACGCGCAGCGCGGCCAGCAGCCGCGCCAGATCGCGCTCTGCGTTCATCGTGCTCGCGCGGATTTGCGGCTATCGGCGGCGGCGATGTTGTTCACCAGCGCATCGGTCATGGCCGTGTCCATCGCCGCCGGCAGGCCCAGTTCGGTGCGATCGCGCGCCTTGGCCAACACCTCGACCAGGCCATCGACATCGCCGATGCCGTGCAGCGCCGACAACGTCACGCGCAGCCGTGCCTTGCCCTCCGGTACGGTCGGCGGGCGGATCGCGGCGACCCAGTAGCCGGCCTGTTCCAATGCCTGCGCCATTGCCAGCGCGCGCGCATCGTCGCCACACAGCACCGGCTGGATCGGCGTGGCCGACTCCATCAGCTCCAGGCCGTGCTTCTGGGCACGCTCGCGGAAGCGCGCGGTGAGGTCGCGCAGCTTGTCGCGACGCCAGTGCTCGGTGCGCGCCAGGCGCACCGCGGCCAGCGTGGCGGCAGCCTGCGCCGGCGGCAGCGCCGTCGTGTAGATGTAGGGTCGCGCGGTTTCGGCGAGGTGTCCGATGACGTCCTCATCGCCCAGCACCGCCGCGCCATAGCCGCCCAGCGCCTTGCCGAGCGTGGCCAGCTGCAACGGCACTTCGGCGACGCCCAGGCGCGCGGCGGCGACGCTGCCGCGGCCGTCCGGGCCCAGCACACCGACGCCGTGCGCGTCGTCGACATACAGCAATGCTTTCTGCAGGCGCGCGACCAGCGCCAGCTCGCGCAGCGGCGCGACGTCGCCGTCCATGCTGAAGACGGCGTCGGTGACCAGCATCGCCATGCCGTCGGGCACGCTGCGCAACTGCCGTATCGCGCCTTCCGGATCGCCGTGCGGATAGCGGCGCAGGCGGCAGCCGGCCAGGCGCGCGGCGTCGATCAGGCTGGCGTGGTTGAGTCGGTCCTGCACGCATACCGATTCGTCGTCGAGCAGCGCCTGCACCACCGCGAGGTTGGCCAGGTAACCGCTGCCGAACAACAGCGCGCGCGGCGCGCCGATCCACTCCGCCAGTTCGCGCTCCAGTGCTTCATGCATGGCGTGGTGGCCGCACACCAGGTGTGAGGCGACACCGCCGGCACCCTCGCGGGAGGCCGTGTCCTGCAGCGCGTCGATCACGGCGAAGTGTTGCGACAGGCCGAGGTAATCGTTGCCGCAGAAGTTCAGCAGGTTCTTGCTGTCGACCAGGACGCGCGCGCCGTCGCGATGCGTGACCGTGCGGCGCACGCGCGTGCGCTGCGCGGCGACGCGCTGGGCGCGTGCCGCTTCGATCCGCTCACGCCAGCTCGCGCGCGCCATGGCTCAGGCCGCGCAGGCCGGGTGACAGGAACCGGCGCCTGCGGCGTCCACAGGCGTTTCGACGATATCGGCGTGCACGGTGCTCCCCTGTTCGACCAGTGCCATGGGCTTGAGGCCAAGTCGTGCAAACAATGCCATGTCCCGCTCGGTGTCAGGGTTGCCGGTCGTCAGCAATTTCTCGCCGTAGAAGATGGAATTGGCGCCGGCGAGGAAGCACAGAGCCTGCAATTCGTCGCTCATCGTTTCGCGACCAGCGGACAATCGCACCATGGAGCGCGGCATCAGGATGCGGGCAACTGCGATGGAGCGCACAAATTCGAACGGATCGAGCTGTTCGGTGCCGGCGAGCGGCGTGCCCTCGACCTGCACCAGGCGGTTGATCGGCACCGAGTCCGGATGCGCCGGCAGGTTGGCCAGCGTCTGCAGCAGGCCGGCCCGCTGGTCACGCGACTCGCCCATGCCGACGATGCCGCCGCAGCAAGTCTTCATGCCGACGTCGCGCACGTGCGACAGCGTGTCCAGGCGGTCCTGCATCTCGCGCGTGTGGATGACCTGGTTGTAGAACTCCGGCGCGGTGTCGAGGTTGTGGTTGTAGTAGTCCAGGCCGGCTTCCCGCAGCGCCTTGGCCTGATCGCCCGACAGCATGCCCAGCGTCGCGCAGGTCTCCAGGCCCAGCGCCTTCACCTCCGAGATCATCGCGGCCACCTTCGGGATGTCGCGGTCCTTCGGCGAGCGCCACGCCGCGCCCATGCAAAAGCGCGAGGCGCCGGCGGCCTTGGCCTGGCGGGCCTTTTCGACCACGGCCTGCGTGCTCATCAGCTTGGTCGCTTCCACGCCCGTGTGATAACGCGCGGCCTGCGGGCAGTAGCCGCAGTCCTCGGGGCAACCGCCGGTCTTCACCGACAGCAGCGTGCTGACCTGGACCTCGGCCGGGTCGAACGTGGCGCGATGCACGGTGCCCGCGCGGTGCAGCAGTTCCGGGAACGGCAGGTCGAACAGGGCGCGCACTTCGCTGCGCGACCAATCGTGGCGCGGAATGCTCGACGGCAGGGAGGCGGTTTGGCTGACGGCTGTCATGGGGGATTTCCGACGGAAGCGGCAAGGCAGGTCCGGCAGTCTGGAAAGCATGTCCGCGACTGTCAACCAAACCGGGGTCGCTTCGGTTTACAACCTGCTGAACCGGCTGGGGCGGGCACTCTGGCCACCCCGCTGCCTGCTTTGTGAATCCGCGGGCTCGCATGGCCTAGACCTGTGCGACATCTGCCTCGCCGCGCTGCCTTACAACCGTCGTGCCTGCCTGCGTTGCGCGATGCCGATGGCCGCAGTGGACGATTTGAACGGACAACCCTTTGAACCGGTCTGCGGCCGGTGCCTGCGCCGCCCTCCCCCGCAGGCCCAGGCACGCGCCGCCTTCGTCTACGGGTTCCCGCTCGACCGACTGTTGCCGCGCGCCAAGTTCCATGGCGATCTGGCTAGTACGCGGCTGCTTGCGGCGTTGATGGCTGGCGCTTTGGCCGACGCCGAACGTCCGCAGGCGCTGGTGCCCGTCCCGCTGCACATCGGCCGGCTGCGCGAGCGCGGCTACGACCAGGCCCTGGAGCTGGTGCGCCCCCTCGCCCATCGGCTCGGCCTGCCCTTGCGCGATGACCTGTTGCGACGGACTCGCGCCACCGCCGCCCAGTCGAGGCTGGATGCCGGCCAACGCCGGCGAAACCTGCGCGGCGCTTTCACGGTGCCCGGACATCACGAACTGCCCGCGCACGTTGTCCTGGTCGACGACGTCATGACGACGGGCGCCACTGCCCACGCCGCCGTGTCGGCCCTGCTGCGTGCCGGCGTGGCGCGCGTGGACGTGTGGGTCTGTGCGCGGGTGCCCTGACTTCAGGGCGTTTGGCGCCCGCTGTTGTCAGGGCTTGGGCTTCGGCGGCTCAGCGATGTCGGCCTTGGCGCGCGCACCCGAGCCGATGATCGCTTCGGCGCGGATCTCCATCGGCGCCCCCTTCGAGAACAGCGCGGTGGTGCCGACCGCGGTCCAGGCCGGGTAATGGTCCTTGAAGAACTCGCGATGGACCTTCAGCACCGGCTCGACGCGGCGGCGGAAATCGTCGTGGTCGGTGGCGACATGGAAGCTCTGCAACTCCACCACGTCGGCCATCGTCGCACCGGCGGCCTTCAGGTGCGCCTCCATCTGCTGGAACGCCCAGCGGATCTTGGCTTCGTCGGTATCGCCCTCGAGTGCCGGGATGCCGGACACGATGACGCGATCGCCTATGCGCAACACCGGCGTGTAGTGCAGGTCGTGGTAGGAGCCCTCCCAGCCAGCCGGCGCCAGGTGTTCGCGGGCGGGCGCCTGCTGCGCGTTGGCGGATAGGGAACCCAGGGCAACGCAGACGGCGAGCAGCACGGAAGGGCGCATGGCGGACTCTGGGCATCGGGGCGAACGCGGATTGGAACCCGGACGGACCCGGCGCACCTGCGCCAAAAGTCATCGGCTGCCGGGTTGCGCCCCGCGTTCGCTCAGGCTTAACGGGGCTCGCCCCACGCTCCCTTCACCACCGGCAGTGGCCGATGGAGCTCCAGCAAGGGACTCCCCTTATGAATACCAATGTGGTGTCGGCTCTGAGTCGCGGCGCGTGGGTGCTGATCGTGTTCGGGATCATCGCCGTGCTGTTCGGCCTGGTCGCGATCGCCTGGCCTGGGCGGACCGCGGTGGCGCTGGCGTGGGCGTTTGGCGTGATGGCGCTGGCCGAAGGCGTGACCAGCCTGATCGCGCTGTTCCGCAAGGACGTGCCCATCTCCAAGGGTTGGGTCGCGCTGTACGCGGTAGCCTCGATCGCGTTCGGCTGCCTGGCGGTGCTCAATCCGCTCGCCGTCGCCGGTGTCATGCTGATGTTCCTGGCGG
Source organism: Lysobacter niastensis (assembly GCF_031457115.1). Taxonomy (GTDB): domain Bacteria; phylum Pseudomonadota; class Gammaproteobacteria; order Xanthomonadales; family Xanthomonadaceae; genus Lysobacter_J; species Lysobacter_J niastensis_A. The sequence goes on along the minus strand of NZ_JAVDVY010000001.1, from coordinate 151,310 downwards.
CGTGGCTGATCGTCGCGGGGATCTTCCGCATCATCTTCGCCATCCGCGTGCGCAAGCAGGTTGCAAACGAATGGTTGCTGGGGTTGAGCGGCGCGCTGGCGATCGTGCTCGGCGTGATGTTGATCGCCTACCCCGGCGCCGGCCTGGTCACGATGGCGCTGTGGATCGGCGTCGCCGCAATGATCTATGGCGTGCTGCAGATCCTTACCGGCTGGCGCATGCGCAAAGTCACGCAGCGGTTCTGATGGCCGCTCGCGGCGATCTCAGGTCGCCGGGCCCAGCGCCAGGTCGGCCGCGATACCGGCGAACACCGCCAGCCCGACCCAATGGTTGTGCAGGAACGCGCGGAAGCAGGCCTCGCGCTGGCGGCCACGCGCTATGACGAACTCGTACGCAACCAGCAGCACCCCCACGCCGACGCCGGCCCAGTAGTACGGGCCCAGCCCGGCGCGCTGCCCGACCAGGGCCAGGGCCACGAAGAACATCGTGTACAGCACGCCCAGCGCGACCAGGTCGAGATCGCCGAACAGGATCGCCGTCGACTTGCTGCCCATGCGCAGGTCGTCGTCGCGGTCGACCATCGCGTACCAAGTGTCGTACGCGGTCGACCACAGGATGTTGGCCACGTAGAGCAGCCAGGCCAGCGGAGGCACTTCGCCGCGAACGGCGGCGAACGCCATCGGAATGCCCCAGCCGAACGCCACCCCGAGGTAGACCTGCGGCAGGTAGGTGTAGCGCTTCAGGTACGGGTAGCTGGCGGCCAGCAGCACGCCGACGAAACTGAGATAGACGGTGAGGCGATTGAGCGTGAGCACCAGTGCGAAGGCCACCAGCATCAGCACCGCGAACAGCGCCAGCGCCTCGCGGCCACGCACCGCGCCGGTCGCCAGCGGTCGGTCCTTGGTGCGCTCGACGTTCGGGTCCAGCCAGCGGTCGGCGTAGTCGTTGATCACGCAACCGGCCGATCGGGTCAGCCAGACGCCGAGGGTGAACACCACCAGCGGCCACAACGGCGGCATGCCGTCGGCGGCCAGCCACAGGCCCCACCAGGTAGGCCACAGCAGCAGCAGCCAGCCGATCGGGCGGTCGCCGCGCACCAGTTGCCAATACAGCGACAGGCGCGACTTCCAGGCGGGGACGATGGGGACTTCGAAGCGTTCGTAGCTCATCTGGGGTTCGAATTGGGGTATGCGGACGCTTCCACAGGGCCGGCAGCAGCACGCGAACGCGCATTTGTCGCTAGAATGCCAGCCCCGCGTGGTATTGCCGACGAGGCCGCACTGCCGGGGTTCACAGCCAGGCGCCCGTAGCTCAGCCGGATAGAGTAGTGGCTTCCGAAGCCATTGGTCGGGGGTTCGAATCCCTCCGGGCGCGCCACTCCTGTGCCAACCGGCTGTGCCGGGCAGGGGAGCGGCTTTATACTGGCGCGCGGCCGCACCCAGTGCGGTCTCTTGTTTTGGCGTCGCGTGCCCACGTCGAGCATGCGCAATCTGGTCAGCTAGGTGGGTTTGTGCGCAATTACGACCTCGAATTCCTCAAGAAATTCTCGATGGTGATCGGCTTTCTGGTCCTGGTGACCGTCGGTCTCATGGTGGGCGCGTTTCTGATCCACAAGCAGCTGCCGGGCGAGATCAACCCGGACGTCGCCAAGCGCCAGTTGCAGCGCATCGCCCCGGTCGGCGCGGTCTATGCCGGCACCACCGGCGCCGCCGCGCAGCAGGCCGCTTCGGCCGCCGCCGCGGCCGCCGCCGCCTCGCAGGTCGCCTACGGCGGCACCACCGACGGCTCGGTGATCTTCAACAACCTGTGCACCGGCTGCCACACCTCCGGTGCCGGCGGCGCCCCGACCATGGACAAGGCCCACTGGGCCGCGCGCATCGCCCAGGGCAAGGACACGCTGCACAAGCACGCCATCGAGGGCTTCACCGGTTCCGCCGGCGTGATGCCGGCCAAGGGCGGCAACCCGGCGCTCACCGACGAGCAGGTCATGGCCACCGTCGACTGGATGATCAGCAACCTCAAGTAAGCCCAAAGGCTTACCGCTTCGACGCCGCCTCCGGGCGGCGTTGTCGTTTCTGGTGTCGCGCTTTCCCGCCACCAGTGGCAGACACATGACGCAGCACGCGCAACGGGCAGTGGCGATAATGCGCGCCTATCCTTCAGCGATCCGCCCATGCCTGGCTTCCAGATCCGCGTGCTGCCTGTCGCGCTTGCTTCCTGCCTGCTGCTGGGCTGCACCACATCGGCCTCGCGGCACGATCCGGTCACTGCGATCGGCGCCGTGCAGGGCCGCGATGCGCGCAGCCCGCGGCTCGGCCAGCAGGTGACTGTCGAAGGCGTGGTGACGGCCCTGCGGAGCGATTCCGAATCGGGGGCAGGCTGGTATCTGCAGGATGCCGGCGACGGCGACGAGTCCACCTCCGACGCGCTGTGGGTCCACGATCCCGAAGGCCTCACCAGCGTGAAGCCCGGCGACCGCGTGCGCGTCACCGGACAAGTGGCGGAGCAACCCGCCGGCGGCCAGACCCGCACCGCACTGCTACAGCCGCGGATCCAGGCGCTGGGGACAGGCACCTCGACGGCCAGCGCGATCGTCGCCACACCCGTCGACTGGGAGCGCTACGAGGGCATGTTGTTGCTAATCGACATGCCGCTGTTGCTCACCGACAGCCAGGACCTCTCCCGCCAGGGCCGCGTGCTGGCCAGCCTGGGCGAACGCCCATGGCAGGCCACCGAGCGCGCCGAACCCGGCAGCAACGAGTGGCGCGCCCTCGAACAGGACAATACGCGCCGACGCCTTTGGCTCGATGGCGGCAGCGCCGCGCCTTCGAACTTCTGGCCGACCTCGATTGGCGCGGCTCGCGCCGGCAGCCTGATCAGCGGGGCCATCGGTGTACTGGACCAGACCGGCTCCGGCTACGGCCTGCACCTCACCACGACCCCCGATCTGCACGCGGCCGCGCGACCGCAGCCGCCGCAAGTCGCCGGCGATCTGCGCGTGGCCGCGCTCAACCTGGAAAACCTGTTCAACGGCGATGGCCGCGGCGGCGGCTTCCCGACGCCGCGCGGCGCGCGCACGCCGGCCGAACTGGCCGCGCAACTGGCCAAGCACGTGGCAACGCTGCGCGGACTGGACGCCGACATCGTCGCGCTGATGGAACTGGAGAACGACGGATACGGGCCGGACTCCAGCCTGGCGGCGTTGCTGGCCGCTCTCAACGCGGACGGCAGCGACTGGCGCGCCGTCGATGCCGGCCAGGGTCCGGGCGACAACCCCATTCGCGTCGGCCTGATCTACCGCGCCAGCCGCGTGCGTCCGCAAGGGACGCCGGCGACGATGCAAGGTGGCCCGTTTGGCGCGCACAGCCGGGTGCCGCTGGCACAGGCGTTCGTGCCGGTGACTCGCGGTCGCCACGGCGGTGCGGCCCTGGTCGTGGTCGCCAATCACTTCAAGTCCAAGGGCTGCAGCGGCGCGGAAGGCGCGGACCGCGACCAGGGCGACGGCGCTGCGTGCTGGAACGACACGCGCACCCGCTCGGCGCGCCAGCTGGAAGCCTGGCTCGCCGCCGACCCGACCCATACCGGCAGCGATCTAACGCTGATCGTCGGCGATTTGAATGCCTATGCCCAGGAAACACCCGTTCGAGCGCTGGTCCAAAGCGGCTGGCGAGACGCCTTTGAGGTCGCCGGCATCCGCGATCCCTACAGCTACGTCTACGACGGTCAGCTCGGCCGGCTCGACCACGCCCTGCTGAGCCCGGCCCTGGCGGCCCGCCTGCGCGGGGCGGCGGAGTGGCATAGCAATGCCGACGAGCCGGAGACATCCGGGTACCGCGATGGCGGCGACGGCCCGTGGCGCAGCTCCGACCATGACCCCTTGCTGCTGGGTTTCGACCTGCGCCGCTGAACCACAGGATTACGGGACCTGAATGCGTCACCTCGTATGATGATCGCGATGAACCACCCAGCCTTCCCGACCGACGCCACGGCGACGCTCATGCTCGACGGCCCGGCCGGCGCGTTGGAGACGATCGTCGAAGCGGCGGAAGCGCCGCCGAGGTCGGTGGTCGCGATCGTCTGCCATCCGCTGCCCACCGACGGCGGCACGATGCACAACAAAGTCGTGACCATGACCGCGCGCGCGCTGCGCGAAAGCGGCATCACGACGGTGCGCTTCAATTTTCGCGGCACCGGCGCGTCAAGCGGCCGCTTCGACCATGGCGAAGGCGAGGCCGACGATCTGCGCGCCGTCGCAGCGTGGGTACGCGAGCGGCGTCCGGATGCGCAGCTGTGGCTCGCGGGTTTCAGCTTCGGCTCGTACGTCACGATCAAGTGCGCGGCCGAACTCAAGCCCGGCATGCTGATCTCGATCGCGCCGCCCGTGTCCGGTCGTGGCTGGGACTTCAGCACGATCACGCTGCCGGAATGCCCGTGGCTGGTAGTCCAGGGCGAAGCCGACGAGATCGTCGATCCGCAGGCCGTCTTCGACTGGATCGACAGCCTCACGCAATTGCGCCAGCCGCCCGAACTGGTGCGCATGCCCGACACCAGTCATTTCTTCCATCGCCGCCTGATCGACCTGCGCGGCGCGATCAAGCACGGCGTGCGCCCCTACCTGCCGCCGGAATTGCCGCAAGCCTCGCAAAACGCATGAACGCACTGAAAGCGGCAGCAAGCGAGCCTGGCTCGAGCCAGGCTGAAAGTCCGTCCGTCGCCTACGCCGCCGGCGTCGCGCGCGGCGAATGGAGCGACGATCGCGCGCAGCATCCTGCGCTGCGCGAACTCGACCGCATCCACGCGGCGCTGATCGATCCCCCGAAACGTGGACTGCTCGACGGGCTGCTCGGCAAGAAGCCGCAGGCGCCGATCGGCCTGTACCTGTGGGGCGGGGTAGGGCGCGGCAAGACGTTCCTGATCGATCTGTTCTACGACTCACTGCCGTTCCAGCAAAAGCGCCGCACGCATTTCCACCGCTTCATGCGCGAGGTGCATGCGCAGCTGCGCGCACACGCCGGCGAACGCGATCCACTGGTCACCATCGCCCGCGACTGGGGCCGGCAGCTTCGCGTACTGGTGCTGGACGAGTTCTTCGTCAACGACATCGGCGATGCGATGCTGCTCGGCCGCCTGCTCGAACACCTGTTCGCCGAGGGCGTGGTGCTGGTCACCACGTCCAACACAGAACCCAGGCATCTCTACAAGGATGGGCTGCAGCGCGATCGCTTCCTGCCCGCCATCGCGCAGATCGAAAAGCACTGTCGCGTGCTTTACCTGGACAGCGTGCACGACTACCGGCTGCGCGCGCTGACGCGTTCGCCGGTCTACCGCACGCCGCTGGACGCGCAATCCGACGCCTGGCTGTCGCAGCGCTGGCACGACCTCACGGCAACCTGCCCGCACGAGCAGGGCCCGTGGGTGATCGAGGGCCGTGAAATCCCTGTGCGCGGACTGGCCGAAGGCCATGCCTGGTTCGATTTCGCCGCCTTGTGCGAAGGCCCGCGGGCGGCCAGCGACTACATCGAGATCGCCACCGAGTGCCACACCGTGCTGGTCGGGGGCATTCCGTTGTTCGATGGCCTCAACGACGATCCGGCGCGGCGTTTCGTGCACCTGATCGACGAGCTCTACGACCGCCACGTCAACCTGGTCTGCACGGCCACCGCGCCGCCCCCGGCGTTGTATGCAGGCAAGAAGCTCGCGCACGCCTTCGAGCGCACGGCATCGCGACTGATCGAGATGCAGTCGGCCGAATACCTGGCCCTGGAGCACCGCGGATGATGCCGGCGCGCCGCATGCCGTGGGCTTGCAGCGCGATCATCCGGACCGTGGTGGCCGGCTGCCTGGGGGCATTGGCCGCGTGTTCTGTCGGCACGCCATCGCCGCCGCTGGAGCAGCCGTTCGCGCTTGTCCCCGATCAGCGCGTCCACGGCCGCTTCGCCGTGCGCCAGCAAGGGCTCTATGCGGTGGAACTGGTGTATCCGTTCGACAATCCGGCGCAACGCGGGCACGCCTGGAACCTGGCCGGAGGCAGTGGCCCGAAGGCGCCGGGCCCCGAGCTGACCCTACGTGTGCAGGTCGGCGAAATCCGCGATGGACGATCGAGATTGCTGCGCCACCGGGATGTAGTGAAGCCCGCGCTGACTTCGTGGAGCGGCAACGCGTTGCACAGCGAGCTGATACGCCTGCCGCTGTCGCCGGGCATCTACACCTTCGACGTCCGCGTCACCGCCGCGGCTCCGGCGTTGCGGCAACTGCCGGTGCGCATTGCCGTGCACGAGGCGTATACGGGCAAATGAGCCGTCGTCAGCTTTGCGCTGAAGCAACGGTGCGTGGCATCCGTTGACCGCCCACCTTGCCTGGCCGGCTCGGGTGCAAGTTACAGTGCGCCGACGCCAATGCCTTGGGGAAGGCCATGGATCATCACGACCCGCATCCACACAACCCGTACCAGCCGCCGCAGCTTCCACCGCGCGGCGGCCTGCAACTCGGCGACGAGCCGCTGGTATTCACGCAGACGCCGCAGCAACGCAATGCCGGTCCGCGCGGCCTGGGCGGTTGGCTGATCGTGGTCGGCATCGGCCTGGTGCTGACGCCGATCAAGAACGCGATGGTGTTGCTGACGCTGCACCTGCCGCTCTTCTCCGGCGATGCCTGGGAGCAGCTGACCAGGCCCGGTAACGAGCATTACCACCCGATGTACGGCCCGCTGATCGCCTTCGAGACCATCGGCAACGGTGCTTTCGTGCTGTCCGGACTGGCGGCGTTGGTGCTGTTCTTCAGGAAGTCGCGCCGGTTCCCGCGCTGGATGATCGCGCTACAGGTAGCGAACGTTCTGTTTGCCGTCGGTGACATGGTGCTGGGCATGCAGATACCCCAAGTCGCACAGAGCCCCGACGAGGGCGTCAAGTACATCGTCCGCGCGTCCGTGGCCGCGATGATCTGGATTCCGTACATGCTGACGTCCAAGCGCGTGCGCAACACCTTCGTTGGCCCCGTGCGGCCGGCACCGCGGATCGAACCTCGCTGGGACGATGCGGAACGATCAGCCGAAACGACCTAGCCGATGCGCAGCGCGCGCCCGCGCATCGCCGCCAGCACCGCGTAGACCACGATCAACGCGGTCAGCGACACGGCGATGGCCAGCCATTCCTTCGAGGTCAGCGTCGTCAGGATCGCGACCATCGTCAGCGTCGCCAGCGCCGGCACCAGCGGGCCGACCGGCAGCACCAGCGGTTGACCATGACCGCGCAGGTCGAGGTGTTGCGCGCGCCAGGCCGCCACGGACACCGCCGCGAACACCAGGCAGATTGCGCCGCCAGAGATCAGCGCCAGCGTTTCAAAGCTGCCGGCCACCGCCAGCGCCGCGGCGATGCCGGCGTGCGCCAGCAGGCCCAGGCGCGGCACGCGATGCTTCACATCGACCCGGCCGAACGCGCGCGGCAGGAAGCCATCGCGCCCCAGCGCGAACAGCAGACGCGAGGACGAGAACAGGTTGCCCATTAAAAAGCCCAGCATCGATACGCAAGCCGTGGCCAGCAGCAGCACGCGACCCGGCGTCCATAGCGAGCCGGCCGCATCGGCGATGGGCGCGGTGCTGCCGGCGAGCGTCGTGCCGAGCGTGCCCTGGCAGACGACCTGGATGCCGATGTAGAGCAACACGACGATCACGATCGCGCTCATCGTCGCGCGCGGCACGTGCTTGGCCGGATCGCGCACCTCGCCCGACGGAATCAGTGCGGTCTCCATGCCGGAGTAGGCAAACACCACCAGCACCAGCGACGAACCCAGCGCGCTCCACGACGGCACCGCGTCGAGCGCGAACGTGACGTGCTGCCAATCGACGAACAGCAGGCCGATCGCGGCCACCAGGAACAACGGCGTCAGCTTCAGCGTCGCCAGCAGCACGATCATGCGCGCACCCAGCTTCACGCCGAAAGCGTTGAGCGCGAACAGCACCGCATAGGTGGCCAGGATCAGCACAGCGCGCGGCCCCGGTTGCGCGAATACCGGGAGGGCGTTGGCGACCTGGCTGGACAGCGCCGCGGCGACCCCGCCGCTGGAGGCGACATTGCAGATCCACATCAACGCACCGGTGATGAAGCCGGCAAACGGGCCAAACGCGGCGGCGGCGTACGTGTAGGGGCCACCGGTCGCGGCGGCGCGGCTGCCAACCGCGGCGAAGCACAGCGCGATCGGCACGATGGCGATCGCGCCGGCCACGAACGCCAGCGGCGCCGCCGCGCCCATGCGCGAGGCCAACAGCGCCGGCAGCATGAAGATGCCGGCGCCGACGATGATGTTGATGATCGAGGCGCCGAGCTGGAACGGCCCCAGCGCGCGCACCAGCGCGGCGTCTCCCTGCAATGGCGTGATGGGCGAGGGCTGCGCGGCGTCGTTCATTCGGTGCTTGGGCGTAGAGTTCGCCGCAGGGTCGCATGCCAGCTCGACGCTGTCTAAGGACAGGCGGTAATCGCCCGGTTCCAATTTGTGGTTGACGGCACACCATGCCGTTTCGGATCGGGGCTGCTGACAGCAGGCTGTCAGCACGGGTCGGGCAAGGTGGGAGCGGTCCGGGAGGGCACCAGGCCGCTACGCTGCCGCCGCTCCTTCCGATGACTTTGCGATTCGCCCTCACAGCGCCCATGGATACCACCCGGCTCAAGGCTTTCTGCTCACGCTTTCCCGCCGCGCAGGCGAGGCGGCTCGGCGAGCCGCAGAACGTGCTGATGTACGAGGTCGGCGGCAAGACCTTCGCCTACTTCAAGACCAGCGAACCGGAGCGGTGGCGTTTCAGCTTCCGTGTCACGCCGGAGCGCTTCATTGAGCTGACCGACGTGCCCGGCATCAAGCCGGCGCGCTGGATGGGCCGCTGGCGATGGGTGAAGGTGGTGGATGTGCGGCGCGTGCCCGAGGACTACCTGCGCGAACTGGTCAGGTGGTCGTACCGCGACGCCATCGGCAAGCTGAGCCGGGCGCGTCGGCTTCAGTTGGGCGTGGAGTAGGGCCCGACAGGATCGCTCCGCCTTTGCCGACTCTGGCGTCCGCAGTTCGACATTTGCCCTTAGCATCGGACCTTCACCCGGGGAGTTGCCGATGCGCCGTTTGATCCTGCCTGCCTTGATCGCCACCTTGCTGGCGCCTGCCGCCCACGCCCAGTCGGGCGAGCGTCCAGAAGTTGCCACCGCCGCCGCCGCGGTCAAGCAGAACGTCGTGACCTGGCGTCGCGATTTCCACCAGCATCCGGAACTTTCCAACCGCGAATCGCGCACCGCGGCCGAAGTCGCCAGGCAACTGCGCGCGCTCGGCCTGAAGCCGGTCATCGGCATCGCCCATCACGGCGTGGTGGCGATCATCGAAGGCGGCAAGCCCGGTCCGAAGGTCGCGCTGCGCGCCGACATGGATGCGCTGCCGGTCACCGAGCAGGTCGACCTGCCGTTCGCATCGAAGGTCACCACTACCTTCCGCGGCGAGACGGTCGGCGTCATGCACGCCTGCGGCCACGACGCCCACACCGGCATCCTGCTCGGCATCGCCAAGTCGCTGGTGAAGATGAAGGCCGACCTCCCGGGCTCGGTGATGCTGGTGTTCCAGCCCTCCGAGGAAGGCGCGCCCGACGGCGAGGAAGGTGGCGCCTCGCTGATGCTGAAGGAAGGCCTGTTCAAGGACTTCAAGCCCGACGCGGTGTTCGGCCTGCACGTGTTCTCGACCTTGCCGGCAGGCCAGATCGGCGTGCGCCAGGGTCCGCTGATGGCGGCCTCCGACAAGTTCACCATCAAGGTGAAGGGCCGGCAGACGCACGGCTCGCGCCCGTGGGGCGGCGTCGACCCGATCGTCACCGCGGCCGACGTGATCGAAAGCGCGCAGAGCATCGTCAGCCGCCGCACCGACATTGCCAGGCTGCCGGCGGTGGTCAGCTTCGGCTCGATCAAGGGCGGCATCCGCTACAACATCATTCCCGACGACGTCGAGCTGGTCGGCACCATCCGCACGTTCGACGAAGGCATGCGGCAGAAGATCTTCACCGACCTGAAGAACGTCGCCGAGCACGTCAGCCTAGCCAACGGCGCCACCGCCGAAGCCAGCGTGCCCGATCGCGACGGCAACCCGGTCACCTACAACGACCCGGCGCTCACCGCGCGCATGCTGCCGAGCCTGAAGGCCGTGGTCGGCGATGCCAACGTCATCGAGCCGCCGCTGCAGATGGGCGCGGAGGACTTCTCGTTCTACGCCAAGGAAGTGCCGTCGATGTTCTTCTTCGTCGGAGCGACCGCGCCGGGCATCGATCCGGCCACCGCGCCTGGCAACCATTCGCCGAAGTTCGCGCTCGACGAGTCCTCGCTCGACATCGGCCTGCGAGCGCTGCTGCAGGTGACGCTGGATTACCTGCATGCGCCGACGGCTACGGTGTCGCAGCGTTGATGGCGGTTTGCGCGTCCGGTGGGTTCGCGCTTGACGAGTAAATAGGCCGTCATCCCCGCGCAGGCGGGGATCCTGCCGTGACCGTTCCCGGGCCCGGACGACCTGCTCATCCCAGTTCGTTCACCGAATGCGGATCGATCGAATACGGATGCATCTGCGCCAGATGCCCCGGTTGCGATCGCACGCGTTCGATCCAGGCCAGAAAACGCGGGTACGCAGTGAGATCGAACCCCGCTTCGGCGGCCACGCTGCCGTAGGCGAACACGGCGATGTCGGCGATGGTGTAGGCATCGCCGGCGATGAAATCGCGCGTGGACAGCTCGCCTTCGAGGATGGCCAGCGAATTCAGCCCCGCACCGCGCTTGGCCTCGACCAGCACCGGCGCGCGGCGCGGCAGCTTGCCGGTCAGCGTCCAGTGGCGCAGCGCGCCGATCTGGCTCTCGATGCGCTCCTGCTCGAACGACAGCCATTGCCAGACCCTGCCGCGACCGTAGGCATCGTTCGGCAGATAGCGCGTGCCGTCGGCCAGGTACATCAGGATCGCATTGGACTCGGCCAGCGCGCGGCCATCGTCCAGCACGATCGCCGGCACCGTGCCGGTGGGGCTGATCGCGCGGTACTGCGGCGTGCGGCCCTCGCCTTCGAAGATGCTGACCAGTTGCGTGCGGTAGGGCCGCTCCAGGTGTTGCAGCAGCTGGCGCACTTTCCAGGCGTTCTGCGAGGGGAGGTAGTCGTACAGGGTGAGCATGGTGCGAGTCCTGGGGTGCGGATTGCGGGCAGTCTCCCGCGAAGGCCGTTACGGGAATATCCGTTCCTTGCACCGGCCCTGACCCGCCGCGCGGGTAAAATCGCCGGATGACCCACCAGGACCTCCCCCTCGGCCGCCACGTCGACTACCCCCGCGAGTACGACGCCGCCCTGCTGTACCCGATTCCCCGCGCGCTCGGTCGCGGGCACATCGGCATCGACGACGATTCCTTGCCGTTCACCGGCGTGGATCGCTGGCATGCCTACGAGCTGAGCTGGCTCGACGGTCGCGGCAAGCCGCGCACCGCGACCGCCACCCTCACCGTGCCGGCCAGTTCGCCGAACCTGGTCGAGTCCAAGTCGCTCAAGCTCTATCTCAATTCATTCAACGCTACGCGGTTCGAGAACGACGAGGCGGTGCGCACGCGCATCGCCGACGATCTTTCGCGTGCCGCGGGCGCACCGGTCGACGTCGCCTTCGGCCTGCCGCCGATCGACGAGAGCGCCGCCGGCAACGCGGTGCTGGAATGCATCGACAGCCTCGATGTCGACATCGACGACTACGGCCCGCCCAATGCCGACCATCTGGCCATCGACGGCGAGCGCATCGTCAGCGAAACCCTCACCAGCGCGCTGCTGAAATCCAACTGCCCGGTCACCGGCCAGCCCGACTGGGCGCGCGTGGTGATCGCCTACCGCGGACCCCAGCTCGACCGTGCGGGACTGCTGCGCTATCTGGTCTCGTTCCGCGACCACGCCGAGTTCCATGAGCAATGCGTGGAACGCATCTTCGGCGACCTGATCACGCACACACGTCCGCAGCAGTTGTCGGTGGAAGCGCGCTACACGCGTCGCGGTGGACTGGACATCAATCCATGGCGCGCCACTCCGGGCACGCCCCATCCGGTGGCCGGACGCGACGAGCGTCAGTGATCGACAGACACCCGCACGCCGCAGGAAAACGCCGGCAAAACGGGGTTTGCGGCAATCACAGATTCACAATGCTTCCTTAACAGGAGGCGTGTCATGGTGCCCCCGCCATCAGGGCAAGGAGCACCCAACCCATGACGACACCAGACAAGAAAGCCGATTTCTCCGGCGTCACCAGCAAAGTCGACACCACCGCCGAGAAAGTCGAGAAGGCCGATTTCTCGGGCGTGACCGCCAGCGTCGACACCACCGCCGAAAAAGTGGCGCCTGCCGAGCAGACCTACACCGTAGTGAAGGGCGACACGCTTTCGCACATCGCCAAGCAGTTCTATGGCAAGGCGAACAAGTGGAACGCGATCTTCGAAGCCAATCGCGACCAACTCGACGACCCGGACAAGATCCAGCCGGGCCAGGTGCTGAAGATTCCCTCGATCGAAGACTGACATCGCGGCCTGCAACGGGCCGCATTGCGCTCGTTTACTGCAAGCATTTCAAGGAGTGATTCCATGTTGATCCGCAACCGAACCCAATACGTCCTGGCCGCGGCGCTGTTCGCTTCACTGGCCGTGGTGGGCTGCAAGAAGAAGGAAGAGCCCGTCGCCGTCACGCCGGCGCCCGCGCCAGTCGAACCCGCCCCGATGCCGCCGGCTGAGCCGGCGCCGATGCCGGCTGCCGTCACGGTCAGCTCTGTCACGCTGGGCACGGCCGCAGGGGCCGACAAGAAGATCGCAACGCCGATGACGACGTTCAAGCCGTCCGACAAGATCATCGTTTCGGTCGCCACCGATGGCACTGCGAGCAACGCCGAGGTCGCCGCCAAACTCGTCTATCAGGACGGCCAGACCGCTGGCGAGCAGAAGCAGATGCTCAATACCACCGGCATGGAAACGACCAACATCGAATTCGCCAACGCCAAGCCGTGGCCGGCCGGCAAGTACAGGGCCGAGGTCTCGTTGAACGGCACGGCCGCACAGGCGACCGAGTTCGAGGTCAAGTAATCCCGGTTCTTACCGCCGAAGGCGGGCAGGCAAGGGCGCGGCTCAATGCCGCGCCCTTTTTTGCGTGTCCGCGCATGGCTCGCTGCGCCGGCTTACCGCATCGGAAACGTCCCATCCACGTAATACCAGCGGCCTTCCTCGCGGACGAAACGGCTGATCTCGTGCAGGCGCACGGCAGGCGCCCCGCCGGTCCTGTAGCGGGCAACGAACTCGACGATGGCGCTGTCTGGCCCGGTGACGGCATGCCGCTTCACTTCCAGTCCAAGCCAGCGGGTGGCGGTCGCATCGCCCAGGTCCAGCCCGGCGGGCCGCGTGTCCGGGTGCCAGGTCGCCATCAGGTAATCCACGTTGCCCAGCGCATAGGCGCTGTAGCGCGAGCGCACCAGGGCCTCGGCGGTATCCGCGACCCCGCCCGCGTGCAGACGTCCGCAACAGTCGGCGTAGGGACGATCGGATTGGCATGGGCAGGCGGTCATGGGATGGGTCGTGGTCCGTATGTGAACGCGGCAAGTCGAATTCTCGGCGAGAGCACGCCCATGCGACTACCATGACGCCCCCCGCAATGCCGAGCCGCTCATGAAAGCCCCTGCCTACCTCGACGATCAGCAGATCGAACGCCTGGCCGAGTTGCTGGAGCAGCGCGCGGTGCCGTTCAAGGGCTTCAATCTGGAAGCGCTGGACGGCTACCTGTCCGCGCTGGCGGTCGCTCCAGAGGAGGTGCCGTTCGAGCAGTGGCAGGGCCCGGTTTGGGGCACGCCGCCACGCTGGAAGGACGAAGACGAGCGCGTCGAGGTCGAGGCGCTGCTGCAGGGCCACTGGAACATGGTCAGCCAGCGCGTGCGTCACGGCGACGACGACTTGCCCGACCACCTGGCTCCGTTGTTGTGGCTGCCCGAGGAGCCGGAACAGGAGCAGGAAGACGAGCTGGACGTAGGCCGCGACTGGGCGTTCGGTTTCTTCCGCGGCGTCGAGCTGGGCGAGATCGCCTGGGACAAGTGGCTGGACGAGGAGGAGTGGATCGACGAGATCTTCCTGCGGTTCGACCGGTTGGCCAGCGGCGAGGTGCTCGGTGAAGACCCTGAACAGCCCGGGACGCCGATCAGCTACCGCGAGCGGCTGGAGATCATCGCCTCGCTGCCGGACATGCTGGCCGACCTCCACCAACACCGCATCCAGGCCCTGACGCCGCGCGAGCCGATCCGCCGCGAGGCGACGCCGGACCGCAACGCGCCTTGCCCCTGCGGCAGCGGCAAGAAGTACAAGAAGTGCTGCGGGGCGTGATCGTTCACCGCCCGCCGGGCTGAACGCTTCACGTCGAACATTTGGGATTACGGTCACAAATCTGGCCTTGCGGCCGGATCCGTGCGATCTTGCGCGCCACCGCTGCCGGGCCCTGTGCCCGCCGCCGGCTCAAGCCGTCCGCCACCTTAAGAATCCATGCTACGCACCAAGTTCTTCGTCGCCCCCGTCGGCGACCAATGGGAAGTCGCCTGCACCCTGCGCGGCCACCCGACCACCCGTCACGCCAGCCGCTTCGCCGCGCTGCACACCGCCAGGCTCACCGCGCAGGATCTGTGGACGGAGCAGCGCGTCGCCTGCGAAGTGCTGATCGACGAGGACGATGGCCAATGGCACCCGGCCGCCCGCTTCGGTGAACTGCTGGACCTGGGCCGCGACCTGGCCTGGAGCTACTGAAGTCCGATCTGGCGGTCGTGCAGCCGCGACCAGAGCAACAGCGATAGCGCTGCGCCGCACAGGCACAGGAACATGTCCCACTGCGTGTCCCAGACATCGCCCTGCGTGGCGAGGAACGCATCGGCCTGCGCGCCATACACCAGCGCCGCCCACCACTCGATCAACTCGAACAGGGCGCTGAAGCTCAACGCCGACGCGAGCACGAGATAGACCAGCCAGCCGCCACGTCGAAGCGCCGTACAGCGCAACAGCAGCTCACGGGCCAGGATCGCCGGCACGAAGCCCTGCATGAAGTGGCCGACGCGGTCCCACGGATTGCGCACCAGCCCGAACGTGTCGCGCATCCAGAACCCCAGTGGCGTTTCGGCATAGGTGTAGGCGCCGCCGTAGATCAGCACCAGCGCGTGCGCGGCGAGCAGCCAGCACAACAGGCGCGTCAGCGGGAAGCGCGACCACGTCAGCATCACCAACGGCAAACCGACGATCACCCACACCACTTCCATGAACCACGTCAGGCGGTCTTTCGGGGCGACGCCGGAGATCAATAGTGCACCGGCCACGATGGCGACCAGCAGCCACGTTTCGATTCGCGATGGAGGGCGGGCGATCGATGCGGTCGTGGTCATGGCAATCCCTTGGATGACGTCATCCCAGCATAGCGACCTTCCAGCGGCTCTCCCGCTTGCTCGCGCAGGTGGGGATCCATGGTTCGGCGATGCTGACTTCCATGGGGCGGTAAAGGTGGAGTCCCGCCTACGCGGGATGACGACCCGTCAGATCCCATGGCCCGCGGCAGTGCGAAGCCTGATCGCCATTTGGCCTGCCCGGACGGCGGTGCTAGCGTCGCCGCATTCCACCCGACTGGATTCCTGCCCATGCGCACTGTCGCGCTTCCCGTGTTTCTCATCCTGCTCGCCGCCTGCCAACGCACCACCGCGCCGGCACCGCCCACGCCACGCGAAACCTACGACGCCAACGCAGGCGCGGACGCGCGGCGCATCGAGGCCGATGTCCGCTTCCTCGCCGACGACCTGCTCGAAGGCCGCGAAGCCGGCACGCGTGGCTACGACCTGGCCGCGCTGTATGTCGCGCAGCGCTACCGCGCGATCGGCCTGGCGCCGGCCGGCGACGACGGCAGCTATTACCAGCGCGTGCCGATGCTGCGCGGCGTGCGCGTGGATAACGGCGGCGAGTTGCTGATCCTTCGCGATGGCTCGCAGCAGTCGTTGGCTTTTCGCGAGCAGTTCCTGCCGGCCGTGAATTTCAACGAAAGCGATGCGCGCATCGAGGCACCGGTCGTGTTCGTGGGGCAGGGCGTGTACGCGCCGGAGCTCAAGCAGGACGATTTCGCCGGGGTCGATGTCAAAGGCAGGATCGCCGTGCTGTTCGGCGGTGCGCCCGCGCGCTTCGACAACGACCGGCGCGCGTTCTACTCGTCCACCCGCACCAAGAACGAGGAGCTCGTCCGCCGCGGCGCCATCGGCGTGATCCAGGTGCAGACCGACGACGAGGAAAAGCAATCGCCCTGGACTCGCGCCGCCAGCAACTGGAGCAGGCCGTCGATGCGGCTGCGCGCTCCCGACGGCAAGGGCCTGGATACTTTTCCACAGCTGCGCGTGACCGCCAACGTCAGCGCTGCGAGCGCGGCCGCCCTGTTGTCGGTCGCCGGCCACGACGCCGCCAAACTTTTCCAGGACATGCGCGACGGCAAGCTTCGGGCGTTCGACCTTCCCGGCACGGTCCGCCTCTCGGCGCGCACCACGATCACGCCAGTCGAGTCGCGCAACGTCGTGGCCCGTCTCGAGGGGAGCGGGAGGAAGGACGAGCATGTCGTGTTCAGCGCCCACCTCGACCACGTCGGCGTCGGCGCTCCGGTCGCGGGCGATGCCATCTACAACGGCGCACTCGACAACGCCCTGGGCATCGCCGTGATGCTGGAGGCGGCCAATCGCCTCGCCCACGAGGCGCCTGCGCAGCGCTCGCTGCTGTTCGTCGCGGTGACCGCCGAGGAGAAGGGCCTGCTCGGCGCGACGTGGTACGCGCAGCATCCGACGGTGCCGCGCGAATCGATGATCGCCAACGTCAACATGGACATGCCGGTGCTGCTGGCGCCCACCCGTGACGTGGTGCCGATCGGCCTGGAGCACTCGACGTTGCAGCCTCTGGTGCAGCAGGCAGCGAAGGAGGCCGGCGTGGAACTGTCGCCGGATCCGCAACCGGAGGAGACGGTGTTCGTGCGCAGCGACCAGTACGCTTTCATTCGCGCCGGCGTGCCCGCGGTCTATCTCACCGGTGGTTATCGAGGCCGCGACGGCGAGGACGTCAAGGAAATCAACAAGGCGTTCCTGCACCAGCGCTATCACCAGCCCGGCGACGACGTCTCGCAACCGATCCAGTACGGCGATGCCGCCCGCCTGGCGCTGCTCAACGCCCGCATCGGCCGACAGATCGCCGATGCGCCCGAGCGCCCGAGCTGGAATGCCGGTGACTTCTTCGGCGAGAAGTTCGGCCAGGCCGCCAGCACGCAGTGATGACCTCCGGCCGATGCCCCGTCATGGGGCATCGCTACACTCGCGACTTTCCTTGCCGACTCCCCCAAAGGACACCGCCATGACCCAGTGGTATTTCGTATCCCCCGGCAGCACCCAGCGCATCGGCCCGCTCGATCCGGACGCCGCGCAGGCGCATGCGCGCTCGCATTCCAACGACCTGTGCTGGCGAGAGGGTCTGTCCGGGTGGCAGGTGGTCAAGTCGATGCCGGAATTCGCCGATGCCGTCGACACCACGCCGCCGGTGCTGCCGCCGCTGCCGTCGCCGGCGAGCCGCCGCAGCGACGACATCGACTACCGCATCGTCGGCAACGACATGCAGTTCGTCGAGGTCGAACTCGATCCCGGCGAGAGCGCGATCGCCGAAGCCGGTGCGCTGATGTTCAAGGACGCCAGCGTGCAGATGGACACGGTGTTCGGCGACGGTCGCCACACCGGCCAGGGCGGCGGCTTCATGGACAAACTCATGTCGGCCGGCAAGCGCGTGCTGACCGGAGAAAGTCTGTTCACCACGATGTTCACCCATACCGGCAGCGGCAAGGCCAAAGTCGCCTTCGCCGCGCCGTACCCGGGCACCGTGCTGGCGATGAAGCTCGACGAGCACGGCGGTCGCCTGATCTGCCAGAAGGACAGCTTTTTGGCCGGCGCGCGCGGCGTGTCGGTCGGCGTGTTCTTCCAGCGCAAGATCCTCACCGGCCTGTTCGGCGGCGAGGGCTTCATCATGCAGAAGCTCGAAGGCGACGGCTGGGTGTTCGTGCACGCCGGCGGCACCGTGGTCGAGCGCGAGTTGCGCGCCGGCGAACGCCTGGATGTCGACACCGGCTGCGTGATGGCGTTCCACGACACCGTGTCGATGGACGTCAAGGCGGTCGGCGGCATCAAGAGCATGCTGTTCGGTGGCGAAGGCGTTTTCCTCGCAACGCTGGCCGGACCGGGCAAGGTCTGGCTGCAATCGCTGCCGTTCTCGCGCATGGCCGGTCGCATGCTGGCGGCGGCGCCGCAGGGTGGCGGGCAGAACCGCGGCGAAGGTTCGGTGCTCGGTGGACTCGGCCGCATTCTCGACGGCGACAACAGCTTCTGAGTTTCCTGTTGCTCCCTTGATTGCGCGGTTGCAGCGGGCGTTCGAAGTTGTGAATTCCCGCCTGCAATCCACATCGTCTCGTTGACACACGGGGGCGCGGCCTGCATGGTGCCGCCCGTCCATTGACGGACACATCCGATTGGGGGATCCAATGAAGCATGCTGTTTCGCTCGCCTGCGCCCTGGCGCTGGGAGCACTGTCCGCGCCTGCGCTCGCCGCTGAAGCCCAGGGGCATCAGGGTTTCGTCCGCGCCGAGATCGGCAACACCGACGTTGATACGACCATATCGGGCGGCGGGCCCACCATCAGCGAGGACGACACCACCGCCGGATTCGGCGGCGGCTACTGGTTCAACGCCAACTTCGGCGTCGAAGGCAATTACCACCTGCTGTACAACCGCGAGCTCAGGGGCGACTACGCGCTGGACATTTTCAGCCTCGCGGCGGGCGTGGTGGCCAAGCAGAACTTCGGCGCCGATGGCAACGGCTTCTTCATCGGCGGCCGCGCCGGCATCGCGTACGTCGTCGAACAGGTCCGCGACGACTTCTTCGACGTCGAGGACGACGAGACCTCGACCAAGCCGTACTACGGCGTGAACCTGGGTTACGACTTCAACCGCCACTTCGGCCTGGGCCTGAACTACACCCGTTACCAGGCTGACTTCGAATTCGTCGAGATCGATGCGGACGTCCTGTCGGTGAGCGGCGAATACCGCTTCTGATCTGTGTTTCGTGACCGGACGACGGCCGCCCCGGGCGGCGGTCGTCCGTTTCGGCGCGTGATTAATGGGACGGACTTCCCGGGGCATGAATCGCCGCCGCCCGGGCCTGCTTTCCGGCGCCAACGCGGGCTTCCGGACCGGCTATGCTGCGCGCCTTATTCGCCGTCCACCCGCCCGCTCCATGAATCCGTTCCGCCGGCTGCGCCTGCCGCTGTTGTCCGCCACCGCCCTGATGCTGCTCGCCTGCGGCAGCGGCGAAACCGTCAAACCGACGCCCCCACCGCCGGCCCAGACCGTCGCGCCGGTGCCACCTCCGAAGGTCCATATAGGCATCGCGCTGGGCGGTGGCGCGGCCAAGGGCTTCGCCCACATCGGCGTGATCAAGATGCTGGAGGCCAACGGCTTTCAGCCCGAAGTCGTGTCCGGGACGAGTGCCGGCAGCGTGGTCGGCGCGCTGTACGCCAGCGGCATGGACGCTTTCCAGATGCAGCAGACGGCGTTCTCGCTGGATGAGGACAGCATCCGCGACGTCAGCCTGTTCTCCGGTGGCGTGGTGAAGGGCCAGAAGCTGCAGGATTACGTCAACCAGCTGGTCGGCCAGCGCAAGATCGAGGGGCTGCGCAAGCCGTTCGCGGCGGTGGCGACCGAACTGGAAACCGGCAAGCGCATCTTCTTCGTGCGCGGCAACACCGGCCAGGCGGTGCGCGCGTCCAGCAGCATCCCCGGCGTGTTCGAACCGGTCGCGATCGGCAAGTCGCACTATGTCGACGGCGGCGTGGTCAGCCCGGTGCCGGTCGATGCCGCGCGCCAGCTCGGCGCCGACTTCGTCATCGCGGTCGACATCTCCGGCAAGGCCAGTGGCAAGAACCCGGGCAGCGTGCTGGGCAACATCAACCAGTCGATCACGATCATGGGACAGAAGCTCGGCCAGCAGGAGCTCGCCCGCGCCGACGTGGTGATCCGCCCGCAGGTGCTGGAGATCGGCGCGGCCGATTTCGAGCAGCGCCACAACGCGATCCTGCAGGGCGAGAAAGCGGCGCTGGCGGCGATGCCGCAGATCCGCGCGAAGATCGCACAGTTGCAGAAGTCGCGGCTCGATGCCGCCACTGCTGCGGCGACGGCCAAGGCGCGCGCGGAAGAGGCCGCCCGCATCAAGGCGCAGTGCGCGCAGGCCGACAAGGGTTGGACGAGCATGCTCAAACGCGATGATCCGGCCTGCGCTGGCGTGACGAACTGACGCCGTATCGGAAGGCCAAGACGCCCGCCTGGATCAGGCGGGCGTTTTTGTTTCCGGCGATGTGAAGATCCCGCGCGGGTGCGATCACGTCGTCAACCGTCAAGACGCGTTTCAATGCCGTGAAGGTGTCCGCTTTGCCCGGCCACCGTCGTTGCGTGGAACAGGGCCTTTCGCGCCCGGGAGCCTGTCATGACCACCCCCATCCACCGCGCCTGCTTCGTGCTGTTCGTCCTCGGATTGATGCCGTTGGCGGCCAGCGCCGCGCAGGAACTTCCGACCAGTGCGACCGCCAGCTTCGAAGCCCTCGACACCAACCGCGACGGTGTCGTGAGCAAGCACGAGTACGACAGCGACGTCACCTTCTCGAACATCGACAGCAACGACGATTACCGCATTTCCGCCGCGGAGCTGGAGTCGATCCTGGGCCCGCAGGAAGACGGCACGCCGTCCGCCGCCGACCGCATCCGCACTGCCGACCGCAACGAGGACGGCGAGCTCAACGACGAAGAACTGCGGCGTGCGGCCGAAATGCGCTTCCAGTGGCTGGATACCGATCACAATGGCGAACTGAGCCTGGCCGAGATGAAGTCCGGCTTCGGTATCCCTGCGCAGCAGCCATAGGCCCGACCTGAGGGCAGCACCTGTTGTTCGCGATCTACCGCGTCGCGCTCTATACCGGGGCGCAGCATCGGCGCGGCCAGCGGTACCTCACCACGGCAGCGGCATGCCCCGGAATGCCTTCACGGTGCGCAGCACGAAGCTGGAATTGACGTCGGCGACGCCGGCCTGGTTGAGCAACCGGTCCAGGAGGAAGTGCGAGAAGTGGTCCAGGTCCTTCACCACGATCTGCAGCAGATAGTCCATGTCGCCAGTCAGGGCATGGCAGGTGACGACCTCGTCCCAGGCATTGACGAAGTCGCCGAAGGCGGCGATCGCTTCGGCATCATGTCGGCTCAGCTGCACTCGCACGAACGCCTGCAGGCCCAGGCCCACGCGTTCTGGATCGACCTCGGCGCGATAGCCGGCGATCACGCCCTCGCGCTCCAGCCGCTGCACTCGGCGCAGGCAAGCGGAGGCCGACAGATGCACGCGCTCGGCCAGTTCGGCGTTGGTCTGGCGGCCGCTGCGCTGAAGCTCGGCAAGCAGCTGCAGATCGGTGCGGTCGAGTTCGATGTCCGGCATATTAGTGCACCAGCTCAACAATTGACGCAATAATCATGCGCCAACAGACCTAAACACGGCAACAACGCAAGCCTGTTGCGTGAATCGCCGTATACATTGACGATGGTCACAAAGCCAACCCCCAGGCGCCCATGAACCTCAATACCCCCAACCGCGTCGAACACCAGCTCACCGACAAGGGCTACGTGCCGGTGTACACGACCGCCGTGATCGAGCAGCCTTGGGCGACTTATTCCGCGACCGACCACGAGGTCTGGGCGACGCTGTTCAAGCGCCAGCGCGAGGTGCTGGTCGGCCGTGCCTCGGACGAGTTCCTGCGCACCCAGGCAGCGATGGGCATGACGCCCGATCGCATCCCCAAGTTCGACGACCTCAATCGCATGCTGCGCCAGGCGACCGGCTGGGAGCTGGTCGGCGTCGAAGGCCTGCTGCCGGAGCTGACGTTCTTCGATCACCTGGCCAACCGCCGTTTCCCGGTGACCTGGTGGATCCGCAAGCCCGAGCAGCTGGATTACCTGGCCGAGCCGGACCTGTTCCACGACCTGTTCGGCCACGTGCCGCTGCTGATGAACCCGGTGTTCGCCGACTACATGCAGGCCTACGGCAAGGGCGGCGTGAAGGCGCACGGCATCGGCCCGGAGGCGCTGGTCAACCTGACGCGCCTGTACTGGTACACGGTCGAATTCGGCTTGATCAAGCAGGACGACGGCCTGCGCATCTACGGCAGCGGCATCGTCTCGTCGAAGGGCGAGAGCATCCACTGCCTGGAGTCGAACGCGCCCAACCGCATCGGTTTCGATCTCGAGCGGATCATGCGCACGCGCTATCGCATCGACACCTACCAGAAGACCTACTTCGTCATCGACAGCTACGAGCAGTTGATGGAAGCCACCACGCCGGACTTCACGCCGCTCTACGCCAGCCTGGCGCAGCAGGAGTCGATCCCGGCTGGCACCGTGCTGGACACCGACGTGGTGTTCAACCGCGGCACGGGCGAGGGCTGGCTCACCGATGGCGATGTCTGAGTCGACGGTCAGCATTCGCGTTTGAGTCGTCGCGCCCGCGGGTGACGTAGGAGCGCACGTTGGCCATGCCCGGCAACTCGTGACGCCGGATACCAACACATCCGCTCAACACGCGCCGACTAGACTGGGTTTCCCCCACCCCGGGTTGCCATCATGAGCGACCGTATCCGCCACGCCGGGCTGCGCGGCAAGCGCATGCCGGCCGATGTAGCCGCCGCGCTGATTCGGCCGGGCATGACGGTGGCCATGAGCGGTTTCACCGGCGCCGGTTATCCCAAAGCGATCCCGCAGGCACTGGCCGCGCATATCCTGCAAGCGCACGATTTCGGCGAGGAGTTCCGCATCCGCGTGCTCACCGGCGCCTCGACCGCGCCCGAACTCGACGGCGTGCTGGCCCGCGTGCGCGGCATGGAACTGCGCCTGCCGTATCAGTCCGATCCCGCGCTGCGCGAGCGGATCAATGCCGGCGATCTCAACTACATCGATATTCACCTCAGCCACGTCGCGCAGCACACCTGGTTCGGCTTCTTCGGAAAGATCGATGTCGCGGTGATCGAAGTCACCGCGATCGACGAAGCCGGGCATCTGATCCCGTCCTCGTCGGTTGGCAACAACAAGACCTGGCTCGAGCAGGCCGATCAAGTGATTCTCGAGGTCAATCGCTGGCAGCCCGAAGCGCTGGAGGGCATGCACGATATCTATTACGGCACCGCGCTGCCGCCCCATCGCAAACCCATACCGTTGGTGCACCCCAGCGACCGCATCGGCGAGCCGCACCTGCGCTGCGATCCGGACAAGGTCATCGCGGTGGTCGAGACCGACGCCCCTGATCGCAACTCGCCGTTCGCGTCTCCCGACGCCGAATCGCAGCAGATCGCCGGCCACCTGCTCGATTTCCTTGCGCACGAGATCAAGCGGGGCCGCCTGACGCCGCAGCTGTTGCCGCTGCAGTCGGGCGTGGGAAACATCGCCAATGCCGTGCTGGCGGGCCTTGCCACTGCCGGCTACCGCGACCTCGACGCCTACACAGAAGTCATCCAGGACGCGATGCTGGGCCTGCTCAAGCAGGGCGTGCTGCGCATGGCCTCAGCGACCTCGTTCTCGCTGAGTCCGCCGGGCATCGAGGAATTCCTCGCCAACGTGGACGACTACCGCCGCCGCATCGTGCTGCGCCCGCAGGAGATCTCCAACCATCCCGAGCTGATCCGCCGCTTGGGCTGCATCGCCATGAACGGCATGATCGAGGCCGACCTCTACGGCAACGTCAACTCCACGCACATCGCTGGCAGCCGCATCATGAACGGCATCGGCGGCAGCGGCGATTTCGCCCGCAACGCGTACCTGTCGATCTTCATGGCACCGAGCACCGCCAAGGACGGGGCGATCTCGACCATCGTGCCGATGGTCAGCCATGTCGACCACACCGAGCACGACGTGATGGTGGTGGTGACCGAGCAGGGCCTGGCCGACCTGCGTGGCCTGGCACCCAAGCAGCGAGCGCGGCGCATCATCGATGCCTGCGCGCACCCGGACTACCGACCGATGCTGCAGGACTATTTCGACCGCGCCCGACGCGACAGTTATGGCAAGCACACGCCGCACCTGCTGGGCGAAGCGCTGTCCTGGCATCAGCGCTTCATCGAGACGGGAACGATGCGGCGATGAGGGCGGTTGCTGGCAGCGCTTTCGCCAGCACCAACAGGCACGGCGCAAACAAGTCGTCGGCGAGCGGGATGCTCAGCCTTGCGCATCCCGCGGCGCACTGACCGCACGCAGATACGCTTCCAGCCCCCGCTCGCGAACCTCGACGAAGATCTCGCCCGTCGGCGCATAGCCGACGATGCGATCGGGCCGGAAGTTGCGGAAGTCGCAGCGCAACCGGCACCACGCGCCGAGCGTCCACGAGCCACCCCAGAACGCCAGGCACAGCGGCTCGATATCGCGTTGCGTGGTGCGCCCGTCGTTGTCGCTGTAATCCAGTCGCAGCACCTGCGCGCCCGTTACCGCCGCGTGCAGGTCGTCGATGAGCCCGCTGTTCTCGAGCCTATCGACCTGCGGCGCGAAGATGCGCGTGCGTTGGCTGCGCTCGCGCAACTCCGGTGGCAACACTGCCTCGATCTTCAGCAGCGCCGCCGCTGCCTCCCGGCCGAGCCGCACGCCGCCGAAGGCGCGCACGAACCGCGTGCCGACCACCAATGCTTCGAGTTCGTCGGGCGTGAACATCAGCGGAGGGATGTCCGATCCCTTGCGCAGCATGTAGCCCACGCCCGCCTCGCCCTCGATCGGCACGCCGGAGCGTTGCAGGTCGGCGACGTCGCGATACACGGTGCGCAGCGAGACCTCGAGCGTCTCGGCCAGACGTTGCGCGGTGATGGCGGAACGGCGGCCACGCAATGCATGGATCAGCAGGAAGAGTCGGTCGGCGCGGCGCATGCGACATGATCGCGCGGCGCGTGGCGCCACTCAACGCATGCCGTCGCATTCCTGGCCGCCGGTCTCATGTGCGCAGCTCCGAGCGTGGCGTCGGCGCCAGGCGCAGCCGTTGCGGGAGCTGCTTCAGGCCATCGCGGATGGCGCGCGCCACCGCTTCGCGCCAGGCGGCATCGGCGACCAGCGCGGCTTCATAGCGATGATGCGCCTGGACATCGGAAAATCGCGCGAACCACACCAGGAACGGTCCGTCCTCACGGACCGGCAGCCGCGGAAACGTGTTCTCGCTTGGATCGGTGACGTAGACCGAGATCAACTCGGCTCCCGCTTCGCGCAGACGCGGCGCCAGCTCGCGCTCGAAGCGATCGAGGAAGCCGTGTTCCGCCGCGGCATCGAGCATGCAGATGCCGGCCTCGATCACGCCGGTGGCCGTCTCGCCCTCGCCACGCGGCGCCGATGCGGGGAAGCCGGCACCACTCCGGGCCGGCCGAAGCAGCAGCACATCGTCGTTGTCCAGCAGAGTCGCGTTGGCGGCATCGCGATGGCGTTGCCACACCGGCCCGGAATAGAACGAAGTCAACGCCGCCTTTCGTTCCGGCATGCCAGGGAACCCGCGCAACCAGACATAGCGATCGCAGGCATCCAGGTCGCGGAACTGGCCGATCACGTGCATGCCGACGGCTTCCTGCGTCTCGACGAACTCGCGCTCGAACAGGTCGATCAGTTCGTCACGGCGTCCGGGCTGCGTCGTGTACTGGCGCAGCTCGATCACGGCATCGTCGTGCACGAGCCGCCCGGCCTCGTCGAGGCGGCGGAACCACATGTGCCAGTTGGTTTCCCAGGTGCGGCCGTCGTCGTCCGAGAACGCCTGCTGCCAATGCGCGGCGTTGGCGCTGACCTGGTCCCAGGTGAAGCGCACCCGGACCGGCCGGCCCTCGTGTTCGAGCGTGCCGTGGAAGGTGCCGACGCCGTCGGCGAACGACCCCACCATGGGCGCCTCCAGAACACCGTCGTGATTGCCCGCCCAATAGAGGTGCCATTGCCCGGTGTCCACGCGGAACAGTCGCAGCGTCATCCCGAGGAAGCGGCCGTCCAGGCCGGGACGGGTCCAGTCGCTGACGAAGTCGTCGACATTGCCCAGGCCCCCGAGCAGCGGCTGGCACACCTGGTTCGCGTGGAACACCTCCCAGTCCTGGCTGCCGACCAGGCGGCGGCGCAGGCGTTCGTTGCGGATCTGCCAGCGGCCGTGCAGGAAATCGAAATCGTGGCGACCGTCGTCCGCCAGCTCGCGCGATGGCGTCGCGAGGCGCGCCGGGACGGCGTCGTGGGCACCGGCGGCCATGGCCAGCGCGGCCGCATTCAGCCCGGCATGATTCCGTCCGGCGTGGGTCTGGAGCAGTTGCCTGAGTCGTTCCATCGGTATCTCCGGGATGCGTGTTTGCATGCGCACAGCCTGCGCCGCCGCTGCTGCCAGCCTGCTGTCAGCAGCCGTCGCGCTTGGCACGGCTGCAGAACCGGCGGCCCTTCGGCGACAATGGCGCCCCCTCGACCCGTACGCGTCACCGCCCATGTCCAGCTCGACCAGCCAGTCCATCTCCCTGACCCGCTACCTCATCGAGGAGCAGCGCGCCGGCCGCATCAACGCCGACCTGCGCCTGCTGATCGAAGTGGTCGCCCGCGCCTGCAAAACGATCTCCATCGCGGTCGGCAAGGGTGCGCTGGGTGGGGTGCTCGGCGATGCCGGTACGGGCAACATCCAGGGCGAGGCGCAGAAGAAGCTCGACGTGCTGTCCAACGAGATCCTGCTCGAAGCCAACGCCTGGGGCGGCCACCTCGCCGGCCTGGCGTCGGAGGAGATGGACAACTCCCACCCCATTCCCGATGTCTACCCGCGCGGCAACTACCTGCTGCTGTTCGATCCCCTCGACGGCTCGTCCAACATCGACGTGAACATCTCGGTGGGCACGATCTTCTCGGTGCTGCGTTGCCCAGACGGCGTCAGCCATCCCGCCGACGAGCACTTCCTGCAGCCCGGCACCAGCCAGGTCTGCGCCGGCTATACGACCTACGGCCCCAGCACGATGCTGGTGCTGACAGTCGGCAACGGCACGCACGCCTTCACGCTCGACCGCGAGGTCGGCAGCTTCATGCTGACCACGCGCGGCATGACGATTCCGGAAGACACCAAGGAATTCGCCGTCAACATGTCCAATCAACGCTTCTGGGAGCCGCCGATGCAGCACTACGTCAGCGACCTGCTGGCCGGCAAGGAAGGCTCGCGCGGCAAGGACTTCAACATGCGCTGGGTCGCCTCGATGGTGGCCGACGTGCACCGCATCCTGACGCGCGGCGGCATCTTCAGCTATCCGCTGGACAGCAAGTGCGCGGCGAAGGGCGGCAAGCTGCGGCTGATGTACGAGGCCAACCCGATGAGCTTCCTGGTGGAACAGGCCGGCGGCGCGGCGAACACCGGCCGTCAGCGCATGCTGGAAGTGCAGCCCAATGGCCTGCACCAGCGCGTGCCGGTGTTCATCGGTTCGAAGAACGAAGTGGAGACGGCCGTGCGCTATCACCTCGAGCACGACACGGCCCATTCAAGTACGTGAAACAGCGCACACGGTAGGAAGAGGATCATCGCGCGATGAAGTCATCGCGCTGACCGCTCACGACCGCGATCGACGTTGATTGTTTTGCTTGGGCATGCGCGTGGTTCAAGACGCGCCAGCATGGGAGCAGGCATGTCGAACGACGGATCGCGTGTGAATGGCAGCCGCGAGCTGATTTACGTCACCCGCGGAGGCGCCGGCCGGGTGCTGGCGCTGGCGGGCCTGCAACGGGTGGGGTGGAGCGTGAGGCGCGCCCCGGATTCGCGCAGCGTGGTGCGGATACTCCAGCGTGAGCCGCACCGGCCGCATGCCGCCCTGCTCGATCTGCGCGAGGGCTTCACCGAGTACGACCTGGCTGAATTCGGAACGGCGTTGTCCGCACACAATGTCGGCTGGGTGGCGGGCGTCGATGCCGCGCACCTGGGTGCGGAACCGGTGCGCCGCCTGATCCGCGACTATTGCTACGACTACGTCACGCTGCCTTGCCCGGAAGGCGTGCTGCACACCGTGATCGGCCACGCCCATGGCATGGCGGCGCTTACCTGCGACGAGGATGCGCCGCACGACACCGATTTCGACGGCATGATCGGCGAAAGCCCCGCCATGCAGACCCTGATCCGCACGCTGCGCAAGGCCGCCCTGACCGAGGCGCCCGTCTTCATCGCCGGCGAAACCGGCACCGGCAAGGAGCTGGCGGCGATGGCGCTGCACCGGCATTCTCGCCGCCACGCCCATCCGTTCGTGGCGATCAACTGCGGCGCGATCCCGCACAACCTGGTGCAGTCGGAGCTGTTCGGCTACGAGCGCGGTGCGTTTACCGGCGCTCAACAGCGCAAGCTCGGCCGCATCGAGATGGCCAACGGTGGCACTTTGTTCCTCGACGAGATCGGCGACCTGCCACTGGAAAGCCAGGCATCGCTGCTGCGCTTCCTGCAGCAGGGCAGCATCGAGCGGCTGGGCGGCCACGAACAGATCCCTGTGGACGTGCGCATCGTCTCGGCCACGCATCACGACCTCGATGTCGCGATCGCCGACGGCAGCTTCCGCTGCGACCTGTACCACCGGCTGTGCGTGCTGCGCCTGCAGCAGCCTCCGCTGCGCGAGCGCGGCAGCGACATCGACCGCCTCGCCGATTACGCCCTGCAACGCTACTCGCAGGAGGGGCGGCGTGCGCTCAAGGGGTTCGCACCCTGCGCCCGGCACGCACTGCACAGCCATCCGTGGCCGGGCAACGTGCGCGAGCTGATCAACCGCGTGCGCCAGGCCGTGGTGATGGCCGAGGGCCGGCTGATCACGGCGGCCGACCTGCACATCGATGGCGCCTCGACGCTTCCCCCGCCCACGCTGGACGAAGTCCGCGACGCGGCGACCCGCGAGGCGATCGAACGCGCACTGCAGCGCAACCGGCACCGGCTGATCGATGCCGCCCGCGAACTCGGTGTGTCGCGGGTGACGCTTTACCGCCTGATGAGCCGACTCAACCTGCGTGCGCCGGATAGCGAAGGCGGCAGCCACACCGCCAGCGTCGCCTGAGCGCCATGGCCGCCGGGGAACATGCGGCCAGTCGCCGCTGCATGCGAGGATGACGTCCCCATCACTGCGCGGGGGCGTCCTTCGGACCCGCGCCGGCGAGGATGACGTGACTGAACTGGCAAATCCCATAGCCTCCGCGGCCGAGCGCGACAACGGCCCGGGACAACCCGATTTCATCGAGGTCTATCCCGGTGCGCTCGATGTCACCGCGTGCGTCGCGCTGATCGAGCGGTTTCGCGCCAGCCGCGACAGCCAGCCCGGCCGGGTCGGCGGCGGCGTGATGCCGGACCTCAAGGACAGCCGCGACCTGACTCTCGCCGGCCGCGACGAGTGGCGCGATGCCGAAGCCCAGCTCAACACGGCCGTGTTCGGCGGCGTGCTGCGCTACCTGCGTCGCTACCCGCACACGCTGATCGCACCGCTGATGCTGGAAACGCCCGACAGCGACGGCAAGCGCCATCGCCTGACCCCCGAGCGCCTGGCAGCGATGGACGACGCCGAACTCGCGCCCATCGTGCAGGCCGTGCTGCGCCCCGGTGCGATCAACCTGCAGCATTACACCGCAGGCCGCGGTGGATACCCCTACTGGCATTGCGAGCTGTATCCACGCGATCCGCGCGCGGAAACGCTGCACCGCCACCTGCTGTGGACCATCTATCTCAACGACGACTTCAGCGAGGGCGAGACCGAGTTTCTGTACCAGCAACGCAAGATCGCGCCCCGCACCGGCGCACTGTTGATCGCGCCCGCCGCGTTCACCCACACCCATCGTGGCAACCGGCCCAAGGGCGGCGACAAATACATCGCGACCAGCTGGGTGCTGTTCCAGCGTGCCGAACAGCTGTTCGGCAACGGGTAGGGCAGGCGGGCGGAGTTACGTTGCCGGCACGTGCCGCGGGTGGTTGAGCACCAGCCAGTACAGCCCGACCTGCTTGACCGCCCAGACGAACTGCTCGAAGTCGACCGGCTTCTGGATGTAGCTGTTGACGCCCAGCGCGTAGCTGGCCTCGACGTCGAAGGGCTCGGCGCTGGTGGTCAGCACGACCACGGGCAGGGTGCGCGTGGCTTCGTTGGCACGTATGGCCTGCAGCACTTCGCGGCCGTCGACCTTGGGCAGGTTGAGATCGAGCAGCACGATCGATGGCAGGTCGGCGCCCTCCCGGTCGGCATGGCGACCGCGCGCGAACAGGTAATCCAGGGCTTCGGCGCCGTCTCCGACCACTACCAGCCGGTTGGCGATCTTGGCTTCGTCGAACGCCAGGCGGGTCAACTCGACATCGTCGGGGTTGTCCTCGACCAGCAGGATTTCCTTGTGCATCAATGCAATTCCTCGTCAGCCGCGACGGCAGGCAATTCAATAACAAAAGTACTGCCCGCGTCGAGCTGCGAATCGGCAAGGATGCGGCCGTGGTGGCGTTCGGCGATCCGCTGGGCAATCGCCAGGCCCAGGCCATGGCCGCCCCCCTGTTCGGGTCCGTGCAGGCGCTGGAAAGGCTCGAACAGTTTGTGCGCATAGCGCATGTCGAAACCGACCCCATGGTCGCGAATGACCATGCGCAACAGGTTGTCCTCGCGCTCACCGCTGACCTCGATGCGGACCGGCTCGCCGGGACGGGCGAATTTCCACGCGTTGTGCATCAGCTGGGCCAGCATCAGCTTGAGCAGGCGCTCGTCCCCCTCGCACAGGAGCCGGGGCTGGACTTCGATCTGCGCCTGGCGATGGGGTTCCTGGTCCTGCAACTCGGCCGAGACCCAGTCGGCCAGCAGGCCCATGTCCACGGGGCCTGCCTTCATCTCCGCACCGGTGGCGCGCGACAGCTCGTTGAGGGCATCCAGCAGGCCGGTCATGCGCTCGGCGGCGGCGCGGATCCGAGCCAGATAGTCGCGATCGGTTTCGTCCAGCCGGTCATGGGCATGGTCGGCCAGCAGGCCGGAGAAACTCTCGATGGAGCGCAGCGGCGCACGCAGGTCGTGCGCGACCGCGTCGGCGAACAACTGCAGCTGCCGGTTCGAGGCGTGCAACGCGGCGGCACGCTCGTCGACACGATGCTTGAGCGTCTCCTCGGCGGCCAGCTCCGCCCCGATGTCACGCAACTGCACCAGCAGGTACATCGGCGCGCCACCGTCATCGCGCATCACCGCGACGTTGGCCTGAGCCCACACCGTGCGACCGTTGCGGTGCAGATAACGCTTGCGCGCATCGAGCATCGGGATGCTGCCGTCGATCAACCCTTGCAGGTACAGACGCGAGGTCTCGATATCGTCCGGATGGGTGACCGCAGAGGTGGGACGGCCGACAACTTCGGCCGCGCTGTAACCGAACATGCGCTCGAACGCGGGGTTCACCTCGACCCAGCGTCCATGCAGGTCGACGATGGCCATGCCGATGCCCGATGCGGCCATGGCGAGCCGAAAGCGATCGTTCTCGGGTTCGTGGACAAGAGCCATGGACACGCAGGTCACCTCGATGACTGCAGGAAAGTGTAGCCAAATGCGGTGTGACGGGTCGGTGCAGGGGGGATGAATGAGCCGGAGCCGATTTTGCTATGCGTCTTCTTGATCGACCCCGGCCGCTTTGCGGTGGCGTTGTGTCGCTGAGCTTAGCCTTTCTGGCGGCTCGTTCAGGCATCTGACTTCAAAACAACTCGCCCTGCGGCGACGCCTTGCGGGGTGCAACGAACCGGCTCGTGTCCAACGCAGGCAAGCGCCCGAAACCCAGGCGTCTGTGCGCCTTGGCGAAGCGCTGCTCGATCAGTTGCGCGAACGGCCCGGTGCCGCGCATGCGCGTGCCGAACGCACTGTCGTAGTCCTTGCCGCCGCGCATCTGCTGGACCAGGCTCATCACGTGCTCCGCGCGATCGGGATAGTGCAGCTGCAGCCACTCGCGCCATACCTGCTTGAGCTCGTGCGGCAGGCGCAGCAGGACGTAGCCGGCGGCACGCGCTCCATGCTCGTGCGCTGCCGCCAGGATCTGTTCGATTTCGGCGTCGTTGATCATCGGGATGACCGGCGCCACCATCACGCCCACCGGCACGCCGGCTTCCGACAACGTCCGCATTGCCTTCAATCGCGAATGCGGTGCCGCTGCACGCGGCTCCATCCGCGCCGACAGCTTGTTGTCGAGCGTTGTCACCGAGAAGTACACGGTGACCAGGCCTCGGCTGGCCATCGACGAAATCAGGTCGATGTCGCGCAGCACAGCCGAATTCTTGGTGATCAGGCTGAAAGGATGTGAGCACGCATCGAAGACTTCGATCAGCGATCGGGTGATGCGGTAGCGGCGTTCGATCGGTTGGTAGGCATCGGTGTTGATGCCCAGCGCGATCGGTGCGCACCGGTATCCGGACCTGGCGAGCTCGGCCAGCAACCGTTCGGCGGCGTTGGTCTTGGCGAACAGGCGTGTCTCGAAATCGAGCCCCGGCGACAGGTCGAGATAAGCGTGCGATGGCCTGGCAAAGCAATAGACGCAGCCGTGCTCGCAGCCTCGATAGGGATTGATCGATTGGCCGAACCCGATGTCCGGCGATTCGTTGCGACTGATGACGCTGCGTGCCCGCTCCTCGGTGACGCGGGTGTCCGGATGCGGCGCTTGCGCCATTTCGTCGTAGACCGATCCCCAGCCGTCGTCCTCGCCCCGGGCCACGGTCACCGCGTAACGGCCGTCGACCCGGGACGCGGCGCCGCGACCTTTGATCGGTGCCTGGGCTTTGCGGGCGTCGTCCATGCGGCTTAGCCTACGTCGTCGCCGTCGCAATCCCTGAGACAGCGATGCCGTTAGGCGACTGCCGTTAAACAACGAACCCGTTGGCCCAAGGAGCGAGCTCGCATGCCACCAGCCCTTCAGGACACGTGGCATGCGATCGACTCGATTCCACACCTGGGGTTGTACCTGACGCTCGGCTGGCTGGGTTATCTGATCTGGCTCGGCCTGTGGATCGTCCTGCAGAAACGCGAACCGGTGGCGACGCTGAGCTGGCTGATCAGCTTGGCGGCGCTGCCCTTCGTCGGCTTCGTGGTCTATTACTTTCTGGGTCCTCAGCGGATACAGCGCCAGCGCATGCGCCGCGTCCGGGCGCGCGCCGCACTGCCGGCGCCGCCTCCCGGCCTGCAACCCGGGCCGGACGCGATCGAGTTGGCCAAGATCGCCCAAGCCACCACGGGTCTGCCGCCGACGACGGCCACGCGCGCGCAGTTGCTCATCGATGGCGGAGCCACCTACGACGCGTTGCTGGAAGCCGTCGCGAAGGCGCGGGAGCATGTCCATCTGGAGTACTACATCTTCCTGCCCGACCGGACCGGCACCGCCTTGCGCGATGCCCTGGTCGAGCGCGCCCGCAACGGAGTGCATGTCCGCCTGCTGCTGGACGCGGTCGGTTCGGGCAAGACCAAACAACGTTTCCTGCAGCCGTTGATCGACGCCGGCGGCGAAGTGGCATGGTTCCATCCGATGAGGTTGGCGTGGTTCTGGAAGCGCCCCTGGCTCAACATGCGCACCCACCGCAAGATCGTGGTCATCGACGGCAAGGTCGGCTTTACCGGCGGCATCAACATCACCGACGAGGAAGACGAGCGACTTCGCAGCGACGCGTACCGCGACCTGCACCTGCGCCTGGAAGGCGACGTCGTCCGCGAGTTGCAGTTGGTGTTCATCGAGGACTGGGCTTACGCGACGGGCAAGCCGCCGCCGAAGCTGCACCACCCCATCCCCCGGCACGGCACCATCGCCACCCAGGTGCTGGTGTCCGGGCCGGACTCCGACTGGGAGGCCATTCACCGCATGCACGTGGGGGCCATATATTCGGCTCAACGCCGGGTCTGGCTGGTGACGCCCTATTTCGTGCCGGGCGAAGCCGCGCGCATGGCTTTGACCTCGGCCGCCCTCGGCGGCCTGGACGTGCGCCTGCTGGTTCCCCGGCACTGCGACAGCAGGTTGGTCACGCTGGCCGCGCGATCCTACTTCGATGAACTGCTCCAGGCCGGCGTGAAGGTTCACGAATACGGGCCCCGCCTGCTCCACAGCAAGGCGCTGCTGTGCGACGACGACCTCGCCATCATCGGCAGTGCCAACTTCGACCACCGCAGCTTCCGCCTGAACTTCGAGATCTCCGTGATGTTCCGCGACCGGGCGTTGGTGGCCGAACTGGCGCAACTGATCCAGAGCGAGTGCAGCCTGGCGCCGCGCGTGCACCCGGATCGACCACAGCCGCTGTGGCGGGTACGCCTGCCCGAGGGGCTGGCCCGGCTGGTTTCGCCGTTGCTGTGACGCAGCGCCCGGGCGGGCTTTCCGGGGCCAACGGAGGGCTGCTTGCCGGGGGCGGCGCACGCTACACTGGGGACGCCTGCCGTCCGTTTTTGTTGGAGCACCGCCGCGATGCCCTGGCTCTATCTGCTGCTCGCCCTCGCTGCCTTTGCGGTCGCATTCAAGACGACCTCCGTCGCCGTTCTGGTGATCAGTCTGCTGATTGCGCTCGGCCTGCTGTTGGCCTGGGTGCTGGCGCTGCTCGCCCAGCGCATTGGCAGCCGCAGTCGCGATACGTCGATGATGATCGACGCGACCGAATTGCGCCGCCTGCGCGAGCAGGCCGAGGCGCGTCGGAACTCCGGCCAGTCGCCTCCGTCCCCGCCTGCGGCCTGAGCCAGCTCGCAGCGGCGGGATCGCGCGTGTAAATTCGCGCCCCGTCACATCGGCTGCGCTAGCATCCCGGCCGCTGCACCCGCGCCACCGGCGCGACCTTGCCGTCGGAGTTCGCCATGAAAACCAGTACCGCGTTTTGCCTCACCCTGGCCGCCCTGTCGCTGGCGTCCGGATCCACCGTGTCGCTCGCATCCTCGCCGCAAGCCGAACAAGCACCGCCAACCGCATCCCCCGCGACGGGCTGCGGGCGAATCAGCGTGTTCGACGTGGCCCCGCGCAATCAGGACATATACCGCGCCCGGTTACTGGAGATCGATGGTGAGCTGGCCGGTCCGACCGGCGCCCGCAGTTTCCGGGCATCGGCCGGTCACCACACTCTGAAAGTGGCCGAGCTGATCGACGATTACGAGTTCGACGACGTGCAGCTTCGTCTGCGTGGACAGGGCCGCGACCTTTCCAAGACGCTGGAGGTCGACGTTGCGCCGGACACCACCTACATGCTCGGCGCTAAGTTCAACGAGCGCGGTTCCATCCAGGACAAGAGTTATTGGGATCCGGTGATCTATCAGCACAACCCGGAGCCGTGCAAATGACATTGCCCTGGCATCGTTCTTCCTCAGGACGTTTCCTGCGATGACCCTGCTCAGCGTCAACGTCAACAAGATCGCGGTGCTGCGCAATTCGCGAGGCGGGCTGGAGCCCAGTGTCGTGCGCGCTGCCACTGCATGCCTGGATGCCGGCGCGCATGGCATCACCGTGCATCCCCGCCCCGACGCGCGCCATATCCGCAGCGACGACATCATCGCGTTGGGGGAAATGACGCGGGCACGCGGCGTCGAGTTCAACCTCGAGGGCAATCCTTTCGCGCCTCCGCGCGGAGGCTACCCGGGCTTCATCGAGCTCTGCCGCCGCGTACGTCCCGCGCAGGCGACACTGGTGCCCGACAGCGACGGCCAGATCACTTCCGACCATGGCTTCGATTTCCGCCGCGATGGCGAATCGTTGCGGCCGTTGATAGCCGAGCTGAAGTCACTGGGTTGTCGGGTGAGCCTGTTCGCCGACGCCGAATCCGACAGCTTCGATATCGCGGCCGCCGTCGGTGCAGACCGGGTCGAGTTCTATACCGGTCCCTATGCCGAGGCTTACGGCGGCAACACGCAAGGTGAAGCCACTTCGAGGTACGCCGATGCCGCCCGGCGCGCGTCGGCGGCCGGGCTGGGCATCAACGCCGGACACGACCTCAGCCAAGAGAACCTGGGTACATTTCTTCGCGAAGTGCCTTCGGTACTGGAAGTCTCCATCGGGCACGCATTGATCGTCGAGGCCCTGTATGAGGGCCTCGACGCGACCGTGAAGCATTACCTGCGCATTCTTTCGGCCTCGTCCTGACGCATCGCGCGCTGGGCGGGCGCTTTCAACAGACGCTCTCGACAAGACGGCTTCATTGCATCGCGATGTTGTCCAGCCCGCTGCGCTGAGCGTGCGCGAGTGCGCGGGCGAAGGCTTGGTAGTCGGCCTCTTCGGCGGCCGAGATCTGCAGGACACTGGTCGGCGCATTGCGCGCGATCGCCCGCAATGCGGCAGGCAGTTCGTCGCCCATCAGCATGTGGCCGTCCAGCAGGTAGACCCCATCTGCCTGCACGCGCAATTCCACGCGAGGTGGCGGCTCTGCGGGTCGCGTCGGACTCACCTGCGGCAAGCGCAAGTCCAATCGCCCGCTCGCCACCGGCGCGGTGACCATGAAGATCACCAGCAATACCAGCAGCACATCGACCAGGGGCGTGATGTTGATTTCCGCGACATCGCGGCGGTGATGACGGGTGTCGGACGGGAAAGCGGAGACGGCCATAGCGCAACCTCCCTGGGCCCCATGCCCGGTTTCACGCTACGCCTTCTCCTCGCCGGACTGCAAGCGGGCAAAAAAAACGCCGCCCGGAGGCGGCGTTTTCACGACAGGTAAGCATCACGACAATGTTTTGTCGATCGGCGTTGTCCGTGGATCAGTTCTGGACGAAGCCGATCTTTTCCATTTTTGCGTTTTTGGCATGGGCCAGCACCTTGGCCAGCACGCCGTAGTTCGCGTCCGCGTTGGTGTCGATCTCGAGCATCGGCTGGTTGGTCGGGTCGCGGTTGACCTCGACTTCCATCAGATTCTGGATCACCGACATCGGCTGCGGTGCGTCATTCCAATACACCTGGCCCGTGGCGTCGATGCGCAGCCTGATCGGCGGCGGCGGCTCCTTCACCTGGGGCGGCGGGTTAAGCGATTTTTGAGGCAGGTTGACGTCGATCGGGTAGGTCAGCGTCGGAGCCGTCACCATGAAGATGATCAGCAGCACCAACAGCACGTCCACGAGGGGCGTGACGTTGATGTCCGACATTGCGCCACTGCTGGAGCCTGATGCGAAAGCCATGGTTCAAAATCTCCGGTCAGTGTTCTTTCTTGGCCACGAAGCCGACCTTACGCATGCCCTGGGCCTGCGCGGTCTTCACCACTTCGCTGACGACCCGGTACTTGGTCGTCTGGTCACCGCGAACGTTGACCTGCGGTTGCGGCGTCTTCTGGGCTTCGATCGACAGACGGCTTTCAAGCAGGTCGCGGGTGATCGGCTCGTCGTTCCAATACAACGAGCCGTTCTCCTGGATCGCCACCGTGATCGGCGGGATCTTCGCTTCCTTGGTCTTCTCGTCCAGATTGGCCTCAGGCAGCTTGACCTGGATCTTATGCGTCATCAGCGGTGCCGTGATCATGAAGATGATCAACAGCACCAACATCACGTCCACCAGGGGAGTGACGTTGATTTCGGCCATTGGGCCGCCGCTATCGTTGCCTGAACTGAAGGCCATTGTCCGAACTCCAACTACTCGAAGACGAAGACGTTAATGCGGATTAGCGCTTGCCAGTCGCTTCGCCGACGCGCGAACCGGTGGCGAAGAAGTCGTGCAGGTCGTGCGCGAAGGTGTCGAACTTGTTGTTCGTGACGCGGTTCAGGCGCACGAAGAAGTTGTACGACAACACCGCCGGGATGGCGACGAACAGACCGATGGCGGTCATGATCAGCGCTTCACCCACCGGACCGGCAACGGCCTGGATCGACGACTCGCCGCTGGCGCCGAGGCGCAGCAGGGCGTGGTAGATGCCCCACACGGTGCCGAGCAGACCGACGAACGGAGCGGTCGAACCGACGGTGGCGAGCACGGTCAGGCCACTCTCGAGCTTCATCGACTCGCGGGTGACGGCCTGACGCAGTGCGCGGTCAACGAACTCCGAGCGGTTCAGCGACTCGACCAGGCGCGAACCTTCGTGGCGCTGGTGGTGAGCGGCAGCCTGGGCGGCGTCGAGCGCGATCTTCGAGAACGGTTCGCTGCGGCCCTGCTCTTCCATGAAGCGGATCGCGTCCTGCGCGTTCGGGGTTTCCCAGAACGTGCTGACCACGCGGTCGGAGTTGGCACGCAGACGCATGTTCTTGATGAAGTTCACGACGATCCAGTAGACCGACAGAACCGACATGATGGCGAGCGTGATGAACACGACCCAGCCGACGAAGTCAAAGTTTTGCAACAGATGCGAGAAGCTCATCTGCTGAAGGGCTTCAGCGTTGGAGCCCCCGGTAGCAGCGGCGGTGGTGGTTTCCTGCAGCATGACGCTTACCTTTGGATATCGTGGAAAGGAATAAAAGTTAGTGCTTGTTGCTTAGAACTCGTACCCGTGACCCCGATCAGGTCGGCGGGACGAAATCGACCGGGACGCGGACACGGCTCTGTACACCAGCACCGTTGCGCATCTCGGGGTTGAACTTCCATTTCCGAGCGGCTTCCATTGCGGCGCGGTCCAGGTTGCGGTTGCGGCTGGATTTCTCGACCTCGACGTTGAGCACGTTGCCCTGGCCGTCGATGGTGATGATCAGCACTACCGTGCCACCCACGCCCTGGCGGGCTTCGGTCGGCGGGTACTTGGGGGGATTCAGGCGCTTGGACGAGGGGTCCACGCTGGAGCCGATGTCGGCCACCGCGGCGGGCGGCGACGGGGGCGACGGCGGCGGGGCGGCCACGTCAACCGGCGACGGCTCGTCGACCACGATCGGCGGCTCCTCCGGCGGCGGCGGAACCGGCGTCGGGCGCGGCGGGGTCAGCGTCTTCGGCGGCGTGAGCTCTTTGGGGGGCTCCGGCGGCGGCGGCGGCGGGGGGGGCGGCGGCGGCGGCGGTTTGATAATGTTGACGAAGGTGACTTCTTCTTCAGCCTGTTCCTGCGCCGGGGGCGCCATCGGAGCCAGCAACAGCAGCAGCGCCGCGGCATGCACGGCGATCGCCATGGTAATACCGGCGATGCGCGCCCAGTTCAGCCCTTCGCGGTCGTCATCTTTCTTATGGATTTCGAAGTCTTGCGTCATGCGCCGTAGCTCGGGAAGTGTCTCCGGACGCCAGGGCGCCGCGGGGCCGTCAAACGATCCCCGCGGCCGGAACGTGGTCGCGGGAACCTCCTAGGATATACCAAACCGGACGTGGTGTTCCAAGCCGGTTGCAGCAATTCCGTGACGCCGGTTATTTCGCCGGCAATGCCAGAATCTTCTTGGCGTCGTCGGGCTTCTTCACGCCCTTGGCGATCGCCTGCTTTGCGGCTTCCTTGGCCTCGGGAATGCGGTCTTCCTGCCACAGCACACGGGCGAGGTTGAGGTAGGTCTCGCCATCGGGGCTCAGCGGTGCCGCCTTCTTGTAGGCGTCAATCGCCGGAGCCATCTGATCGGAGAAATAATACGCCTGCGCGAGGGCCAGATAGGTTTGGTAATCCGGCTTCAGGATGCCCTTCTGCATCCCGTCGTTGATCACCGCAATGGCTTCCTTCTCCTTGCCGTCCATATTCAGGTAGGAGGCGTAGAGCTGGCGGTATTCCTTGTCCTCGGTCAGCTGGCCCGAAGCGCGAAGCTTCTCCATCACGGCCGCCGACTTGTCGTACATGTCGTTCTGCTGGTAGACGACAGCCAGGTTGAGCTGGGCACGCTTGTCGTTCGGGTTCTTGGCGGCAACGGCTTCGGCCATCTTGGACGCTTCGGCGCCTTGGCCGCTTTCGGCGTAGGCGGCCATCAGCAACTGCTGCCACTCCGACTTGGGCTGGGGGCTGGCTTCGATGGCCTGCTTCAGCACGGCGGCGGCTTCCGGATAGCGTTCCAGGCGGTAAAGGGCATTGCCCTTGACGATCAGCTGCTCCGGCGTATGGCTGCCCGATTCCTTCAGGAAGCGGTCGATCATCGCCAGCGACTCGGCGTACTTGTCTTCCTGCAGCAGCACCTGGGCCACGGTGAACATCGTGCCGAAATGGGCATTGTTGTCCAGACCGTTGGACTCGATCGCCTGGTTCCAGTAACGCAGCGCGCCAGCGGTGTCGTCGGCCTCATAGGCGATCTGCCCGGCGATCTGCGCGGAGAAGGACTTGTCGTAGGCGTTGGCGGCGGGATTGGCGAGAATCTCGTCGGCGATCACGCGGGCTTCGGCGCCCTTGTCGTCGTCGTAGAGCTTCATCATTTTCTGCAGCTTCGGCGTGACCTTGGCCGATGCCTTGGCCTCGGGCTCCTGGCGCGTCGCATTCGGGAACTGGTTCGCCGCTGCGCTCTTGGAGGATTTTTCCTGCCCCTTCTGCGCCTCGCGCTCGCGACGCTCCTGCGCGCGTTGGGACGCCTGCGCGTGCACCTGACTCAACGCGCCGAACGCCAGCACGGCGCCGATGGCGGCAGCCAGCAGTGAGCGGTTGCGGGTGGAAGACTTGTTCATGTGCACACCTCGAAATCTGCTGTCACGCCAGGCGACAAGCTGTATGGGGCGAAAGGGCCGTCACGCTATCAGAACGCGGGAAAGTCCGATACGGGTTCACTGTGTCGAATGCGGCGGTTTCATCCACACTTTGGCGTATGGCCGGAGGCCCGTGCCTGTTCGTAAACCGGCACGAGCGCCGCGGCGCGGCCACTGAGTTCGGCGATGCGCGACTGCGGGTCCGGGTGCGTCGAAAGCCATTGCGGCGGCCGGCTGCCACCGGCGGCGATCATGTTCTGCCAGAGGTTCACGGCCTGCCGAGGATCAAAGCCGGCTTCGGCGGCCAGCTTCTGCCCAACAATATCGGCCTCGCTCTCCTGCTCGCGTGAATTTGGGAGCAGGTAGAAGGTCTGGGCGGCGGCGCCGCCGATCTGGCCGGCGGCGTTGCCGGCACCGGAACCATAGGTCGAGCCGAGGATGGCACTGCCGATGCCGAGCAGGGTATTGGTGCCCTGCTGGCGGGTGATGCGCTCATCGTGGTGACGCGATACGACGTGCCCGATCTCATGGGCGATCACGGCGGCGAGCTGGTCCTGGTTGCGGGCCACCGAGAAGATGCCGGTGTTGACGCCCACCTTGCCTCCCGGCAACGCAAAGGCATTGGGCGAATCGTCGACGAACAGGGCGGTTTCCCACTGCGCCTGCCATCCCGGCGGCAATTCACGGGTCAGGTCGTCGACCACACAACGCACGTAGGCGTTC
This sequence comes from Lysobacter niastensis, assembly GCF_031457115.1. Lineage (GTDB taxonomy): Bacteria > Pseudomonadota > Gammaproteobacteria > Xanthomonadales > Xanthomonadaceae > Lysobacter_J > Lysobacter_J niastensis_A. The sequence goes on along the minus strand of NZ_JAVDVY010000001.1, from coordinate 110,015 downwards.
TGTCGCGGGTCGTTGCTGAGCTGCATTTGCTGCTTGGCCTTGGCGAATTCCTGGGCCCCCAACTGGTCCAGCTGCGCCTGGGACACGGCGCCGACGTACTGCTTGCGGCCAGTCGGGGAAGTGGCGGTGGCGCACGCGGCCAGCACGGCGGCCATGGAGAGCCCGAGCAGAAGTGGCTTCATTCGTGGGAATCCCGGATTCAGATACGCGTTTTTAGCCCGCGCCGGATTAATGCATCGTCAATGCGACATAGAACCCAGACCCGAGGGGGCATTGGATGGCGGGCCGGGAGGCCCGCCATCCATGCTTGCCGGTGCCGCGGCGAGCCAAGGCCCACACTACACGTCGAGGTTGGCGACCTTGAGGGCGTTGTCCTCGATAAACGCGCGGCGCGGTTCGACCACGTCGCCCATCAGCGTCGAGAAGATCTGGTCGGCGGCGACGGCATCCTCGATGCGCACCCGCAACAGCCGGCGAGTTTCCGGGTTCACCGTGGTGTCCCACAGCTGCTCGGGGTTCATCTCACCCAGACCCTTGAAGCGCTGGATCTGGCGGCCCTTCTTGGCCTCTTCGAGCAACCAGGCCTGCGCCTCGGCGAAACTCGCCACCGGTTGGGCACGGTTGCCGCGCACGATCTGCGCGCCTTCGCGGACCAGGCCATGCAGCAACGCGGCGGTCTCACGCAGCGCTCGCAGTTCGCCGCTTTCGAACGCGGACAGCGGCAACACCTGGGTCAGTTCTTCGCCCATGTGCATGCGCTTAACCAGCAGCGCGGCCTGCCGCAATTCGCCGCCCTCATGCAGTTCGAGCTTGTAGCGCGGCTTGCCCAGGCCGGTGCGGTTGAGCCGGCTTTCCAGCGCGTCGAATTCGCGTCGCAGACCCTCGTGGTCGGCCAGGGCCGCGGCATCGAGCGGAATCGAATCAATCAGCGCCTGGAGCACGTTCGGATCGTAGCGGTAGGAGTTGCGGGCGATCGACTCGCGTGCGCCGGCGTAGGCGAGCAGCAGCTTCTCCAGTTGCGCGCCATCGATGGCCGGTTCGTTGGCGGCTGGCAGAAGCGAGGCGCCCTCGACCGCGCTATTGGCCAGATAGGCATCGAGCGCTGCATCGTCCTTGAGGTACAGCTCGTTCTTGCCCTGCTTGATCTTGTACAGCGGCGGCAGGCCGATGTAGACGTGGCCGCGCTCGATCAGCTCCGGCATCTGCCGATAGAAGAACGTCAGCAGCAACGTGCGGATATGGCTGCCGTCGACGTCGGCGTCGGTCATCAGGATGATGCGGTGGTAGCGCAGTTTGTCCGGGTTGTACTCGTCTTTGCCGATGCCGGTGCCGAGTGCGGTGATCAGCGTGCCGACTTCGGCGCTGCCGAGCATGCGGTCGAAGCGCGCGCGTTCGACGTTGAGGATCTTGCCCTTGAGCGGGAGAATCGCCTGGGTCTTGCGGTTACGGCCCTGTTTGGCCGAGCCGCCTGCCGAGTCACCCTCGACGATGAACAGTTCCGACAGTGCCGGGTCTTTTTCCTGGCAGTCGGCCAGCTTGCCCGGCAGTCCGGCGATATCGAGCGCGCCTTTGCGGCGGGTCAGGTCGCGCGCCTTGCGCGCGGCCTCGCGGGCGCGCGCCGCATCGACGATCTTTCCGGCGATCGCGCGCGCCTCGTGCGGATGTTCCTGCAGGAATTCCTCCAGGCGCGCACCGAACGTCTGCTCCACGACCGGACGCACTTCCGAGCTGACCAGCTTTTCCTTGGTCTGCGAGGAGAAGCTCGGGTCGGGCACCTTCACCGACAGCACCGCGATCATGCCTTCGCGCATGTCGTCGCCGGACAGCGCGACCTTGGCCTGCTTGGCGATACCGTTCTGCTCGATGTAGTTCGTCAGCGTGCGGGTGAGCGCGGCGCGGAAACCGATCAGGTGAGTGCCGCCATCCTTCTGCGGGATGTTGTTGGTGAAGCAGAACATCGTTTCCTGGTAGGCGTCGGTCCACTGCAGGGCGACGTCCACGGTGATGCCATTCATCTCACCAGATACTGAGATTACATTCGGGTGCAGCGGATTCTTGAGCTGCGCCAGATGCTCGACGAAGGAGCGGATGCCGCCTTCGTATTCGAACACGTCGCGCTTGCCTTCGCCGCCGCCGTCCTGAAGACGCTGGTCGGTCAGGGTGATGCGCACGCCGGAATTCAGGAACGACAGCTCGCGCAGGCGACGGGCGAGGATGTCGTAGTGGAACTCGACGTCGGTGAAGATGTCGACCGACGGCTTGAAGCGCAGGGTGGTGCCGCGCTTGTTCGAATCTTCCAGTTGCTTGAGCGGGTACAACGGCTCGCCTAGCGAGTATTCCTGCTGGTGGTGGTGGCCGTCGCGCCAGATATCCAGCCACAGGTGCTCGGACAGGGCGTTGACCACCGACACGCCGACGCCGTGCAGACCCCCGGAAACCTTGTAGCTGTTGTCGTCGAACTTGCCGCCCGCGTGCAGCACGGTGAGGATCACCTCGGCCGCCGAAACGCCTTCTTCCTTGTGGATGTCGACCGGGATGCCGCGGCCGTTGTCCGACACGGAGACCGAGCCGTCCTCATGCAGGATCACGTTGACCTCGGTGGCGTGGCCGGCGAGGGCCTCGTCGATCGAGTTGTCGACCACCTCGAACACCATGTGGTGCAAGCCGGTGCCGTCGTGCACGTCGCCGATGTACATGCCCGGACGCTTGCGCACAGCCTCCAGACCACGCAGGACGGTGATCTTGCTGGAGTCGTAGGTGGAGGGGGTGGCGGCGGCCGACGGGTTCGTGCCTTCCTGGCTCTGCGAGGGATCGTGCTCGGTCTGGATCATTGGCGGCAACGGGCTCCGTGACGCGGTTCCGGGCTGGCCGGGCGCGTCTAACACATTAGCTATAGGTGTTGAACAGTATAACAGGCGGGTCTGCCGGGCCGGGCCGTAGTGATTGGCGCAATTGTTGGCGAGTTCACCTGGCCGGCATTGCCACACTGGAGCTGATGTCGACAAACTCGCCTACGACACCTTGTTCCACGTGGAACCTCCGATACGAGGTCTCCAATTGGGGCAATCCAGCCGGCACCTCGGTTCCGGAAATCAGAACCTGGGCGCCACTGGCCACCAAACGATCCAGCACCCGTCGTTGGTGCGATCGATCGAGTTCCGACGCCAGATCGTCCAGCGCCACCACCGGCCACTCGCCACGGACTTGGGCCTGATGTTCGGCCTGCCCCAGTAACGCTGACAAGGCCGTGAGCTTGGCCTGGCCCCGCGAAAGCGCCTCCCGGCCGGGGATCCCGCTGAACTCCAGCCTCCAATCGGCGCGATGCGGCCCTACAGAGGTGTGTCCGGCCACCTGATCCCGATCCCGCGCGACGAGCAGGGCGTCGGACAGCGACAGTTGGTCCCGCCGCCAGCCTGGTTGGTATTCCAGCGTTACCCGGCCCAAAGCCGGTGCGAGGTCCTTCACCAGATCGGCCACATGCGGTTGCAGCGCTTCCAGATAGAGCTGCCGGTAACGGCCCAGCGGTTCACCGGCCGCGGCCAGTTCATGGTCCCAGGCATCGAGCTGTCCGTCGCGGGCGTGCCGCTTGAGCAGGGCGTTTCGTTGCTTCAGGGCACGAGCGAAACGCCGCCACAGCGCCAGGAAGTCAGGTTCCACGTGGAACAATCCCCAATCAAGGTACCGACGACGGGACTCGCTACCGCCGGTGATCAGAGCGTGGCTACCCGGTTCGAAGCTCACCACCGCCAGTGCCGCGCACAACTCCCCCAGGTGATTGACATCCTGGCCATCCAACCGCCCCGACCAGCCTTGCCCGCTGTGCCGCAATCCGGCGCGTCGTCGTCGCATCGCCCCGCGCTCAGTCGGCGCCGAGTCTTGCAAAAGGCCTGCAGAGACGACCTCCTGCCACTCCACAAAGACCTCCAACGCCTGATCTCCCACCCGAATCAGCCCGTCGCGCACGCGCCCGCGAAAACTCCGGCCATAGGCCATCAGGTGCAAGGCTTCGAGCACACTGGTCTTGCCGGCGCCGTTGTCGCCAGTAATGAGGTTGAGACCGGGCGCGGGATCCAGGCGAACCTCGGCGAAGCGCCTAAGGCATCGGATGTCGAGTCGTGTTACGTGCATCCCACCAGTCTACCGGGGCCCGCAAGACCCACTCACGGCTGGGAGCTCGCCAAAAGAAAACGCCCGGCGTTGCCGGGCGCTCTGAATTACTGTTCCACGTGGAACATCACAGCCGAAGTGGCATCACCACATGGCGGCAGCGATCGTTTGCCGCTTCCCGGACCAGCGCGGAAGAGTTGGAATCCCGCAACTGCAGCACTACGTGCTCGTCCCGCAACGCGGTCAACGCATCGAGTAGGTAGTTGACGTTGAAGCCGATGGCCAGGTCGTCGACCTTGGTGTCGGCCTCGACTTCTTCCTGAGCCTCTTCCTGCTCGGGGTTATGGGCGCTGATCTTCAGCTGACCCGGCGAAACCTCGACCCGGACGCCCCGGTACTTCTCGTTGGAGAGGATCGCGGCACGCTGCAGCGCTGCGCGCAGAACCTCGCGTTCGATCCGCACCTCACGATCCGCCCCGATCGGAATCACTGCTTCGTAGTCAGGGAACCGGCCATCAATCAGCTTGCTGGTAAAGGTCACATCGTCGCGTTTGACCCGGATGTGGCCGCGGCCCATCTCCAGCTCCACCTCGCGCTCGCCGCCTTCCAGCAGGCGCTGCAGTTCCTGCACGCCCTTACGCGGCACGATGATCTGGCGCTTGGTCTGGAATCCGCCTTCGTAGGCCGCCTCGCACAGCGCCAGACGGTGACCGTCGGTGGCCACACAACGCAGGCTGTTTTCGCGCAGGTCGAATAGCAGGCCATTGAGGTAATAGCGAACGTCCTGTTGGGCCATCGCGAAAGCGGTGCGTTCGATCAACTCCTTCAATGCCGCTTCCGGCACGCGCACACGCTCGGTGGCCTCGACTTCGTCGATCGACGGGAAATCGTTGGCCGGCAGGCTGGCGAGCGTGAAGCGGGAGCGTCCTGCCTGCACCGTGATCTTTTCCGCCGTCTGGCTGACGGTCACCTTGCTGCCGTCGGGCAGGGCGCGAACGATCTCGAACAGCTTGCGGGCCGGAATCGTGGTTTCGCCGTCCTGCGCGTCCTCGACAAGGATCCGCGAGACCATCTCGACTTCCAGGTCGGTACCGGTCAGGGATAGTTGGCCGTCTTTCACCTGGACCAGCAGGTTGGCCAGGACCGGCAGGGTCTGCCGGCGTTCTACGACATTGACGACTTGCGCCAACGGCTTCAGAAACACTTCGCGTTGCAGGCTGAAACGCATGCGGACCCCTTTAACCCCGGTTCGATGTGGGCGTGGTCGCCCAATACAAAAGAGTGGAATAAATCAAAAGCATGGTGGTGATGGAGTAGCCAAAAACCCGGGAAAACTGAAATAGGTCTTTGTTTTACAAGACTTTTTCGTTACCTGAAACCCTGGTGAAACATGCCTCGGAGGGTTCTGACAACCTGTGGATAATTTGGCAGGCCAGCGCCGGGCGATGACTTGTCCACAGTTTGTACGGTAACCGTCCCCATTTTTGTCCTTTGCGGGGACCCTAATCGGGCGTTTACGCTACCCCCACACCGGTGACATGCCCTGTCGGATCAAGCTGAGGTTGTCGGGTTCAGGCGATGCGGCCGCCAAACCTGACGTCACCTTTTTTGCGTCCTCTCTGTTGCTCCCCTCGAGTTCGCATGATCGCCGGAGCGGTCCGCGTTCTCGTTGAGCTTGTTACTCGCTGAGCTTGCGGATCAGCTTGTCCCAGTCCTCGCGCAACTTGCCGTCGGTTTCCATCAACGTGCGGATCTGCCGGCAGGCGTGCAACACCGTGGTGTGGTCGCGCCCGGCGAAGGCATCGCCGATTTCCGGCAGGCTGTGTTCGGTCAGTTCCTTGGTCAAGGCCATCGCCATCTGCCGCGGGCGGGCCAGTGAACGCGTCCGCCGTTTCGACAGCAAGTCCTTGATCTGGAGCCCGTAGTAGTCTGCCACGGTCTTCTGGATGTTGGGGATGCCGATGGCTTGCTGCTGGGCGCGCAGCAGGTCGCGCAAGGTTTCCTGGGCGAACTCCGGCGTGATCGCGCGGCCGGTGAAGTTGGCGCGGGCGGCGAGGGTATTGAGCGCGCCTTCCAGATCGCGCACGTTGCTGCGCATCTTCTTGGCCAACAGGAACGCGACTTCCTCGGGAATGTTGGCGCCGCGCTCGCGAGCCTTCGACAGCACGATCTGCGCGCGCGTCTCGAAGTCCGGCGGCTCGATCGCCACCGACAGGCCCCAGGCCAGGCGTGACTTCAGGCGCGGCTCCAGGCCTTCGACTTCACGCGGGTAGCGGTCGCAGGTCAGGATGATCTGCTGCTTGCCGTCGAACAGCGCATTGAAGGTGTGGAAGAACTCTTCCTGGGTGCGGTCCTTGCCGGCGAAGAACTGGATGTCGTCGATCAGCAGCGCGTCGACCTGCTGGAACTGGCGTTTGAACTGGTCCATGGCCTTTTCCTGCAGCGCTTTCATCATCGCGCTGAAGAACTGTTCCGAGCGCAGGTACATCACCCGCATGCCCGGGTTGCTGGCGCGCATCGCGTTGCCGGCCGCGAACATCAGGTGGGTCTTGCCCAATCCGGTGCCGCCATACAGAAGCAGCGGGTTGTGGGCGCGCTCGCCGGGCTTCTGGGCGGCCTGCAAGGCCGCCGCGCGACCGAGCTGGTTGCTGCGGCCTTCGACGAAATTTTCGAACGTGTAATGGTTGTCGAGATTGCCCTGGAACGCCTCGGCGTTGGCGCCGGCGACGGCAACCGGTCGGGGCATCGCGGCCTCGCTCGCCGTGGGCTTGGCCGCGCGGGGCAGCGAGCCGATCTCGAGGCTGACTTCGCTACTGCCGGCGAAATACGCCAACAGTTCGCAGATGCGGGACAGGTAGCGCTCGCGGACGTGCTCCACGACGAAGGCATTGGGGGCGTAAAGCACCGTGGTGTCGTCGCGCTGCGCGGCCTGCAGGGGCTTGAGCCAGGTATGCACGTCTTCGGCCGGGTATTCGGCTTCAAGGCGTTCGAGGCAGCGGGGCCAGGCTTCCATTGTTTGTTCGGTCTTCTTCTTTCTGTATGTTGCAGCCTGCCTGCCCGTGGGCGCGGCAGACAAAGCGGCCGCCACACGATGCGCGCATCGCGGGGGGACGTGGTCTGGGGGTAGGCCAGACTATCACCGCGACCGGGCGCGGAACAGGACTTGTCCACAGGCCGCTCTACAAGTTAGTCCACAGCCTGCGGGCCCTCGCCGGAAGCGCGACCGGCCAGGATGGACAGGGGCCGACGCCAGGGTCATTGGGGAAGACCAAGGGTCTGGCAAAGCGCCGGTTGACCCGGTCCGCATGCAACCGCTAGAATCGCCGGTCTTGTCATTCGTTTACGCAGAGCCGGACCATGGCCACCAAGCGCACCTATCAGCCCAGCAACCTCAAGCGCAAGCGCGACCACGGCTTCCGTGCCCGCATGGCTACCGCCGACGGCCGCAAGATTCTTGCCCGTCGTCGCGCCAAGGGCCGCAAGCGTCTCTGCGCCTAAGCGTTCCGGCCGCGCTCCGCGCGGCCGATCACCGGCTCACGCCGGCACCGAGCCATGACGTCGCCCCGATTCCCGCGCACCGCGCGGGTTCGCGCGCGCTCAGACTTCGATCGCATCTTCCAGCACGGCCGGCGCGTGGCGCTGCCCGTGCTCGCTTTGCATTGGCAATCCGGCGAAGGCGAACCACGCCTGGGTCTGGCCGTATCGCGCAAAGTCGATCCGCATGCCGTCGGCCGCAACCGCATCAAGCGCGCGTTGCGTGAAACCTTCCGACACCTTCGCAAGGACCTGGCTGCGGGCGACTATGTCATTGTCGCGCGCCCCGAAGCCGCGCGCCGTTCCGGCGCGGAACTTGGCGAGGCACTCCAGGGTCTGTTGCGCCGTGCCGGCGCGTTGCCCGCATCTGCTCCGGCCGGCACAATGCCGGCCGCCCGCATTCCCCCATCCACGCCGGACGCGTGCTCCGGCTGAGCCTGCCTGTCGCCCATGAACCAGACCCGTGTTTTCCTGATTATCGCCTGGCTGATGGTGGCGACCCTGCTGTGGATGGAGTGGGGCAAGGAGAAGAGTGCCGCCCAGGCGCCGGCTCCGACCGTCGCCGCGACCGCCCAGGTGCCTGGCAACGGCAACGGTTCCGTACCCAGCGTCGCCGGAGCGCCGAGCGTACCCGGCGTCCCGATGGAGCAGGTGGGTCCTGCCGCCACGTCGAATCCCGGAAACACCCCGACCGTCACCGTCACCACCGACGTACTCAAGGTCACCCTGGAGGGCGGTGAGCTGCACCGCGCAGATCTGCTGAAGTATCCGAGCACCGCCGATGCCAACAGCGCGCCGGTGCGCCTGTTCGACGACGAGGCGGCCCACTACTTCGTCGCTCAGAGCGGCTGGGTCAGCCAGGGCGGCGCCGCGCCGAGCCACGAGCAGGGCTTCCGCGTCGAAGGCAACGCCACCGAATTCAAACTCGCCGACGGCGCCCAGAAGATCGACGTGCCGTTCGTGTGGACCGGCGCCAATGGCGTGACCATCCGTCGCACCTACACGTTCGACCGCGGCAACTATGTGGTGAGGGTGCGCGACGAAGTGGTCAACGCCGGCAGCGCGCCGTGGCAGGGCTACGTCTACCGGCAGTTCAGCCGCGTGCCGCGTGCGCTCGTGAAGAAAGGCCCGATGAGCGCCGAGCAGTACAGCTTCCAGGGCGCTGCCTGGTACAGCGCGGCCGACAAATACGAGAAGCGCAAGTACGACGACTTCGTCGACGACGGTACGCTCGACAAGCAGGTCACGGGCGGCTGGATTGGCATGCTCCAGCACCACTTCTTCTCCGCGTGGATTCCAGGCTCGAACGACACCAGCACTTTCTCTCTCGCGACGCCAACCGGCGCCGGCGGCACGCAATACCTCATCCGCGAACTCGGCCCGGGCGTCAACGTCGCTCCGGGTGCGAAGGCCAGCACCGAAGCTCGCCTGTGGGTCGGCCCGAAGCTGGTCAAAGCCATCGACGCCCAGAACGTGCCGGGCCTCGACCGCGCCGTCGATTTCAGCAGCTACAGCCTGATGGCGACGCTGGCCGGATGGCTGTTCTGGGTGCTCGAGCAGATCTACCGCCTGGTCGGCAACTGGGGCTGGTCCATCGTCGGCCTGGTGCTGCTGATCAAGCTCGCCATGTTTCCGCTGTCTGCCGCGCAGTACAAGTCGATGGCGAAGATGCGCAAGTTCCAGCCGCGCATGGCGCAGCTGAAGGAGCGCTACGGCGACGACAAGCAGAAGCTGCAGATGGCGATGATGGAGCTGTACAAGAAGGAGAAGATCAACCCCGTCGGCGGCTGCCTCCCGATCCTGTTGCAGATGCCGGTGTTCCTGGCGCTGTACTGGATGCTGTCGGAGTCGGTCGAGCTGCGTCACGCGCCGTGGATCGGCTGGATCACCGACCTGACCTCGCGCGATCCGTTCTTCGTGCTGCCCCTGATCAACGTCGCGGTGATGTGGTTCACGCAGAAGCTCAACCCGACCACCGGCATGGACCCCATGCAGGCGAAGATGATGCAGTTCATGCCGCTGGTGTTCGGCGTGATGTTCGCCTTCTTCCCGGCCGGCCTGGTGCTGTACTGGGTCACCAACGGCGCGTTGGGCCTGCTGCAGCAGTGGTGGATGATCAAGCGCTACAGCGAGGAGCCGGTCAAGGTCTGAGCTGCGCTGAGATGATCCAGCCCCGAAGCCCGCCGCCCGGCGGGCTTCGTCGTTTCTGGAGACCACACGATGGGCAGCACGCCACGTCCCCGCCTTCTGCGAACATAGCCGCATGACCATTCCGGCCCGCGACACCATCGCAGCCATAGCCACGGCACCCGGCGCCGGCGGCGTCGGCATCGTGCGCCTGTCGGGTCCCCGCTCGCGCGCTATCGGCCAGGCGCTGTGTGGCCGCGCGTTGAAGCCGCGTCACGCCCACCATGTGCGCTTTCGCGACGAGCATGGCGAGACCATCGATGACGGCATCGCCCTGTACTTCGCCGCGCCGGCCAGCTACACCGGCGAGGACGTGCTCGAGCTGCAAGCGCACGGTAGTCCGGCGGTGCTGCAGGAACTGGTGACCCGCTGTGTCGCACTGGGCGCGCGCCGCGCCCGGCCCGGTGAGTTCAGCGAACGTGCGTTCCTGGAAGGTCGTCTTGACCTCGCCCAGGCCGAGGCGGTCGCCGATCTGATCGCCGCCGCCGATAGCCGCGCAGCACGCGCAGCACGGCGCGCCCTTGATGGTGAGTTCTCGCGCCGCGTTGAAGCACTGGCGGATGAGCTGCTGGCGATCCGCGTCCACGTCGAGGCGGCGATCGATTTCGCCGATGAACCCATCGACACGCTCGGCGGCGCCCAGCTGCGTGCGCGACTGGCTGCGACCGCCGCGGCGCTGGACGAACTGTTGCGTGCGGCAGAACGCGGCCGCCGGCTGCGCGAGGGCCTGCACGCGGTGATCGTGGGGCCTCCCAATGCCGGCAAGAGTTCGCTGCTCAACGCCCTGGCCGGTCGCGACCGCGCCATCGTCACCGACATCGCCGGCACCACCCGCGACCTGTTGCATGAAGTCGTGCGCATCGACGGCGTCGAACTGACGCTGGTGGACACCGCCGGCTTGCGCGAAGGCGGCGACGCGATCGAGCGCGAGGGCATGCGTCGCGCACGCGGCGAACTGGAGCGCGCCGACCTGGCGATCGTGGTGCTGGATGCGCGCGACCCGGAGGGCGGCGCGGTGGCCGTGGCCGATGCCATCGCCGGCGTGCCGGCGCGCCTGTGGTTGCATAACAAGGTGGACCTGCTGCCGGCCGCCCCCGTGCCCGCCCCCGACGTGGTCCACGTCTCCGCCCATACCGGGCAGGGCCTGGAGGAACTGCACCGCCATCTGCGCCACCTCGCCGGTGGCGAAGCGGCCGGCGGAGAAGGCGAATTCACGGCCCGAGCCCGTCATGTCGATGCCCTGGTGCAGGCACAGGCGGAGCTTGCGGCAGCCCGCGTGCACCTCGACCACGAAGCCCTCGACCTGGCCGCCGAGGCCCTGCGCCTGGCCCACGACCAGCTCGGCGAGATCACCGGCAAGGTGCGGGCGGACGACCTGCTCGGACATATCTTCGCCAGCTTCTGCATTGGCAAATGACGCCGGCGCCGTTGACGATCTCCGCTCGCCACCCGGCGTCTTCGATGCTTGAAAATGGGCTGTTCATACAGATCCGACTTGACAAAAGTCACGTCCTGTCGCGTCCTAGTAGCCGTGTGCCCGTTCTGGCGCACTTCAGGGGAGTTTTGCCAATGACCGTCGTGTATTCCAACGGCCGGCCTGTGCGTCGGTTGTCTGCCGTCTCGAAATTTACCGCCGCGCTGGCCTTGGGCTGTGCGCTGGTGGCCTGCAGCAAGCAGGAGGCCGCACCGGAAGCGGCAACCACTACCGCTCCCACAGCCGCTGCTCCGGCCGTGACCGCGGACACCGCCGTTTCGGCCAAGGTTTCGGCATTGACCGCCGACCAGCTGCGCGAAGCGGGCAGCAAGGCCTACAGCGAGAACCGCCTGTATGCGCCTGTCGGCGACAACGCCGTGGAGTACTACCTGGCGCTGCGCGACAAGGCGCCGGGGGACGCCGCCGTGGCCAGCGCACTGACCGACCTTCTGCCGATGACCGTCATCGCCACCGAGCAGAGCGTCAATCGCGAGGACTTCGCCGAAGCGCAGCGCCTGGCGGCCCTGCTCGAGAAGGCCGATGCGCAGCATCCGGCGCTGGCGCGCCTGAAGGCGAGCATCACCGCCCAGCAGGCGGCCGTCACCAAGCGTGCCGAGCAGCAGGCGCTCACTGCCGAGGAACAGGCCAAGAAGCAGGCCGAGCTCGAAAAGAAGCGCCTGGAAGACCAGAAGAAGCAGCAGGACCAGGCCGCCAAGCAGCTGGCAGCCAAGGAGTCGGCTGACAAGCAGGCTGCCGACAAGGCCGCTGCGGACAAGGTCGCATCGGACAAGGCGGCCGCCGACAAGGCCGCCGCCGACCAGCGTGCAGCGGCCCAGCGCCAGCAGGCCGCAGCCGTTCCGGCTTCCGCCGCGTCCAGCGCTGACCTGCGTGCGGTGTCGACGCCGGCTCCGCGTTACCCGCCGGAAGCGCTGCGTGCGAACCAGTCGGGCGAGGTGCAGGTCGAGTTCACCGTCGCCAGCGACGGCTCGGTCACGGCGGCGCGTGTGGTGCGGTCCAACCCGGCGCGCATCTTCGATCGCGAAGCCGTCAACGCTGTGCGCAAGTGGCGCTTCCAGCCAGTGCCTGCGCCGGTCACCACGCGTCGCACGATCAGCTTCAATCCGGGCGGTTAAGCCTCAGCCGAGCCATCGGCTCGTATCGATTGAACCGTTCGCACTGAACGCAAAAAGCCCGGCACTGCCGGGCTTTTTGTTTTACGCGGTATTGGATATTTAAGATCGGATGGCCAGGCTTATCACGCTACCGCCGGACCGTCATCCCAGCGAAAGCCGGGATCCATTTTGCGGTCGCCGTTGCTGTTGCTGTCGAACGCTCAAGGCAACGACACTGACCAAAAAATGATTCACCCCGAAATCGCCAACCGCTCCTGGTGATAACGCCGCACCGCCGCGTACCACAGCAACGCCGCCACGCCGAAGCCTGCCGCCAGGTAGATCGCCCACACCTGCGGGGTGATCGCCTCGCCTCGGATCACCTTCAGCAGCAGTTGGTTCTGCGCCAGGAACGGCACCGCGAACTGCCACAGCTGCGTCTTGATCGGATTCACCGCCAGCGCGATGGTCGGGAGCATCGGCAGCAACATCAGCCATGTCATGTGGCTCTGCGCCTCCTTCATGCTCTTGGCGGCGGCTGACAGGTACGTCAGCAGTGTCGTGCCGATGAACAGCATCGGCAGGAGGATCAGCAGCATCCTGCCGATCGCCGCGAAGCGCACGTCCATCATCTTCGCGGTGCCACCGGCCATCTGCGCGCTGAGCTTGAACGCCAGCAACGTCAGCAGCAGCGACGTCAGTCCCAGCACGCACGCCGCCGCGATCTTGCCGCTGACTATCGCGCCGCGCTTCGCCGGCGTGGCCAGCAACGGCTCCAGCGATTGGCGTTCGCGTTCACCGGCAGTGGCGTCCATGATCAGGTAGGCGCCGCCGAGGAACGACATCAGGATCAGCAGGTACGGCAGGATCGACGACATCATCAGGCCGCGCTTGGCATCCTCGGTGGCCAGGTCGCGACTGCCGACATTGAGTGCGCGCGTCACCGAAGGGTCGATGCCGCGTGCGAGCAACCGCAACGCGCCGACCTGATCGCGATACGCCGACAGCGCTGCTCGCACGCGTGCACTGGGAATATCGGTGTTGCGACGCGTGCTGTCCTGCACGACCTCGACCAGGGCCGGTCGCCCTTCGCGCCAATCCCTGGCGTAATTCGCATCGATACGCAGGCCGACATCGACGTCCTGGCTGGCGATAGCCGCGTCGAGATTGGCTGGCGCGGCCGTGGCCTTGATGCCCTGCGTCGCCAGGAACGCCACCAGGTTCGGTGCGCGTTCGATCCCGATCGTCGGAACGTCCAGCACCTGGTCGAGCTGCGTCCTGGCGCGACTTTCGGCCAGCTTGCCGATGCCGATCATCAGGACCGGGTACAGCAGCGGGCCCAGCAGCAATGCCAGAGCCAACGTGCGGCGATCGCGCGAGATGTCGCGCAGTTCCTTGCGCAACACCGACCAGGCGGTCGCGAACGCATTGGGATGCTTGTAGTTCATGTGCGTCATGCCTGCAGGCCCTCCTCGGAGCCGATGGCCTTCACGAAGGCATCCTCCAGGTTGGTCTCTCCGGTCTGCGCGCGCAGTTCGTCGGCGGTGCCGGCAGCGACCACGCGTCCCTGGGCGATGATCACGATGCGGTCACACAGCGCGGCGACCTCCTGCATGATGTGGCTGGAGAAGATCACGCAGCGCCCCTCCGAGCGCAGCTGCTGAAGGAAGCCGCGCATCGCGCGCGTGGTCATCACGTCGAGACCGTTGGTGGGCTCGTCGAGGATGACGTTCTTCGGGTCATGCACCAGGGCGCGTGCGATCGCAGTCTTGGTGCGCTGTCCCTGCGAGAATCCCTCGGTCTGGCGATCGAGGATGTCGTCCATCTGCAGCGCGGTCGAAAGCACCGATGTGCGTTGTGCGATGACGTCGCTCGACAACCCATGCAGCTCGCCGAAGTAGGCGATGTTCTCGCGCGCGGTCAGGCGCTTGTACACACCGCGCGCGTCGGGCAACACGCCGAGGGCGCGACGCACCGCGGCGGGATCGCGCGATGCATCGACGCCGTCGACCAGTATCTGGCCGGCATCGGGTTTCATCAGCGTGTAGAGCATGCGCAACGTGGTGGTCTTGCCGGCGCCGTTGGGACCGAGCAGTCCGGTGATCTCGCCGTCGCGCGCCTCGAAGTTGACGCCGTCGACGGCGCGTACGGTGCCGCTCTTGGTTTTGAAGCTCTTGTGCAAGTCGTTCGCGATGATCATGGAATCTGTCCTTGTCGGAGCGCGAGGCTCACGGTTCCCATCCGTTGAAGCCGGTGAACGGCGGCACGTAGCCGATTGCGTCCAGGCATTTGGCGTCGAGCTTGCGAGCGTCGGTCGTCTCGAGGAACTGGCCGACCAGCTTGGGCAGGCAGCCCACGCCGCTGACGTTGTGGCCCTGTCCACGCAGCACCAGGTGGCGCCCGTTCGGCAAACCCTTCAGCACCGATTCGCCGTACGGAGGCGGCGTCACCGGATCGATCTCGCCTGACAGCAGCAGAGCTGGCACCTGCGACTGCAGTGGCTTGTTGAAATCGATCGGGCGCTGGCCGTGTGGCCAGTTCCGGCATGCGGCAAAGAACGCGTCGGCCACGTCCGCGCCCAGGACGGTATCGGCATCGGCCGGATCGGCGCGATAACGGTCGGCGTCCTCGCTGCAGATCACCGACCATTGCATGGCACGATTCATCTGCCCGCCCATCTCGCGCGTCATCATCTGTGCCAGGGCCATCAGCGGTGCATAACGGCCGTGGTCCGCTTCGTCGATCACGACCGGAAGCAGCGACGCCATCTGCGGCATATACGAAAAGATCTGCGTGAGGCCGACGACGGTGTCGCCGGTGAGCGTGTCGCGCCGGATCACGCCCGAGGACGGATCGCGGTACTCCACTTCGACCGGCGATGCTTTCAGCCGCGTCTTCAACCCACGCAGTTGCGCGCGCAGGTCCTGCGGATAGCGCTTGCGGCAACTGGGCAGTTGCTGGCATTGGGCAACCTGCAGGTCCAGGGCTCGCTCGAAAGTGCGGGCGAACTCGGCGCCGACCACCAGCGTATTGGGCGCGACGCCGTCCAGCACGATTGCACGCGTGTGCTGCGGATGCCGGGCCGCGTACTGCTGGGCGACGCGGGTGCCGTACGACACGCCGACCAGGTTGATCTGGTCGACGCCCAATGCGCGCCGCACCGTCTCCAGGTCGTGCACCGCCTCGGTGGTCGTATAGAAACGCGGATCGGCCTTTCCGGTCAGGGCCTGCGCGCAGCGGCCGGCAAACCCGGCGATCGCCTCGGCGTCGGCCTCGACGGTCTCGGGCAAGGACAGCTCCTTGCCCGCATGGTCGCGACACAGCAGCGGGCTCAGCTTGCCGGTGCCGCGCTGGTCGATCAGCACGATGTCGCGCTGCTTGCGGACATCACGCAGCGCCATGTCGACTTGGGCGGCGTACTCGGTCGCCGCCTGGCCGGGACCACCGGCGAGGAAGAAGACCGGATCGGTCGTGCCGCCGCCCTGGTCCCTGGCGGGCAACCAGGCGATGCTCAGCTTGATCTTGCGGCCCGTGGGTTGCGCCGGATTTTCGGCGACGTCGAACTTGGCGCACTGTGCGTCGATGCTCGTCGGCGCCATCGGGCTCGCCAGCGTGCACGGTTCGAACGCGATCGCGCCGAACTTGCGCACAGCTGCATCGCCATCCGCTGCAGCGCGGGTGCCATCGTCCTTGCAGGACGACAGCAGGCAGGCCGCCGCCAGTGCGGTGATCCATAAACGGGTATTGCGCATGACTTCCTCTCGTCCATAAGGCAAAGCGCCTTCAAGCATGACAGACGGGAGCGTCGGGAAAAACGTGACCGATGAGGGGGCGTGGTCAGCGGCCCCGCTTCGGAAGCGGGGCGCCACGCGCAGGAAGCGCGGTCATGGGCACGACTTACTTGCTGCTGACGTACTTCTCGCGGCGGATCTGCGGCACCGGCAGGCCGAAGCCCTTGAGCGTGTCGAAACAGGCGTCGACCATGTTCGGGTTGCCGCACAGGTAGGCGATGTCGTGCGCCAGGTCAGGTGCGAACTCGGCCAGGTGCTGTTGCACGTACCCCTGGCGGACGTCCTGGTGCGGATTGTCGGGCAGCTCGCGCGAGAAGCACGGCACGAAGCGGAAGTTGGAGTGCTTGTCCGCGAAAGCGCGGAATTCGTCGCCGTACAGCAGTTCCGTGGGTGTGCGCGAACCGAACAGCAGCACCACCTCGACGCCGCGCTGGCGCATCAGCGTCTCCAGCTGCGGCAGCATGGCGCGGTAAGGCGTCACGCCGGTGCCGGTGCCGATCAGCAGATAGCGCTTGTTCGAATCGGCGGGCATCAGGCAAAAGCGGCCGAACGGACCGCTGGCGTCGACCGTACCGCCGATATCCAGGCCCTCGAACAACGCTGTTGCCGCGCCGCCGGGCACGTAGCTGACGGCGATCTCGACGGCTTCGCCCGGGCCCAGCGCGTGGTCGTGGATCGTCGCCAACGAATAGCTGCGCTTGGTCGCGGTGCCATCGCCGTACTGGAAATGGACCTGGATGAACTGGCCCGGGATGTAGTCCAGCGGCTGGCCGTCGTCGCGCACGAAGGTGTAGTGGCCCACGGTCGGGGCGAGCATGCGACGGGAAACGAGTTTGAGGGGGAAGTGCTGGATGGCCACGGGAGTACCGACAAGGCTGCAACAGTGCGTGGCCACAAGTGCCGCCACGAGGCCGCCTATACTAACGGTATCGACCCGATGATGGCCGCGCGGCCCGCGGCGCCAGGCTTCCCCGACATGAATCAGACCGCCGCGGCTCCCGTAGCCGCCCCCATCCCCGCCCTGTCCGTGCGCGATCTGCGCAAGACCTACGACACCCGCGTGCAGGCGCTCAAGGGCGTCTCGCTCGATGTCGCGCCCGGCGACTTCTTCGCGCTGCTCGGACCCAACGGCGCCGGCAAGTCGACCCTGATCGGCATCGTCAGCTCGCTGGTCAACCTGTCGGCAGGGTCGGTGTCGATCTTCGGCGTCGACCTGGCGCGCCAGCGCGAGGCCGCCATGCGCCTGATCGGCCTGGTGCCGCAGGAGCTGAACTTCAACATGTTCGAGAAGCCGCTCGACATCCTGGTCAACTACGCCGGCTTCTACGGCGTGCCGCGCGAAGAGGCGCTGCGCCGGGCCGAGGTCGAGCTCAAGCGCGCGCAGCTGTGGGAGAAGGCCGCGATGATGAGCCGCACGCTCTCGGGCGGGATGAAGCGCCGGCTGATGATCGCGCGGGCGATGATGACCCAACCGCGCCTGCTGATCCTCGACGAGCCCACGGCGGGCGTGGACATCGAGATCCGCCGTGGCATGTGGAAGACGCTCAAGGAGATCAACGCAGCCGGCACCACGATCATCCTGACCACGCACTACCTGGAAGAAGCCGAGAGCCTGTGCCGCAACCTGGCGATCATCGACCGCGGCCGCATCGTCGAGCAGGGCCCGATGAAGGCGCTGCTGGCCAAGCTCGACGTCGAAGGATTCCTGCTCGACATCGACGGCCAGTTGCCTGCGACGCTGCCCGTGATCGAAGGCACCACGCTGGTGGCCAACGACGACCATACGCTCGACATCGAAATGCCACGCGCGATGGACCTCAACCGCGTCTTCGCCAGCCTCAACGATGCCGGCATCCGCGTGCGTTCGATGCGCACCAAGTCCAACCGGCTCGAGGAGCTGTTCGTGCGCCTGACCGGCGAGAACGCGCAGGACAGCACCGCGCAGACGCCGCCCGAGCAGGTCGCGTAGCAGTTAACCCCTCCTTGCGCGCAGCGCAGGGAGGGCTGGGGAGGGGTGCTACCGCTCCTCCACAAGTGAGTGAAAGCCAGAGCAATCCCCTCCCAACCTCCCATGCGCTGCGCGCAAGGGGAGGAGCAAGAAAAGGCAAGAGCACATGAGCGTCATCGCCAACGAACAGACCGACCTGCAGCGCAACTTGGTCGCGCTGGGCACCATCGTGCGCCGCGAGATCACCCGCATCCTGCGCATCTGGGGGCAGACCCTGGTGCCGCCGGCGATCACGATGTCGCTGTACTTCCTGATCTTCGGCGGCCTGATCGGCTCGCGCGTCGGCTCGATGGACGGCATCGCCTACATGGACTTCATCGTGCCGGGCCTGGTGATGATGAGCGTGATCCAGAACAGCTACGGCAACATCTCCTCGAGCTTCTTCGGCGCCAAGTTCGGCCGCCACGTCGAGGAGCTGCTGGTCAGCCCGATGCCGCACTGGGTGATCCTGACCGGCTATGTCGCCGGCGCCGTGCTGCGCGGCCTGATGGTCGGCACCATAGTGCTGCTGATCTCGATGCTGTTCACCCGGGTGAGCATGCCGCATCCGCTGGTGACGCTGACCACTGTGCTGCTGGGCGCGACGATCTTCTCGCTGGCCGGGTTCGTCAACGCGGTATACGCAAAGAAGTTCGACGACATCGCGATCGTGCCGACCTTCATCCTGACGCCGCTGACCTACCTGGGCGGCGTGTTCTATTCGGTGAAGTTGCTGCCGCCGTGGGCGGAGGCGATGACCCACGCGAACCCGATCTTCTACATGGTCAACGCGTTCCGCTACGGGCTGCTTGGCATCAGCGACGTGCCGCTGTGGGTGGCGTACGGATTGATGCTCGCGTTCGTGGTGGCGCTGGGATCGCTCGGTCTGTGGCTGCTCAAGCGCGGGGTCGGGCTGCGCAGCTGAGACCTCAGTCGCAGCGCGCCGCGCCGTTGTCGGCGCGGCATGGCGGCGGCCAGCCGTGCTCCTGCCAGTAGGCCATCAGGCCGCTGCGCCGCAGATAGGCCTGGAACGCGGGATCCTGGCGCAACGCGCGTGATTCGGGTTGCCAGAACACCCACTGGTACGAGGCATAGCCGGCGCGCTGCACGCCATCGAGTCCTTCGATGTCGCGCGGGTAGTCGCGTACCGGCAACAGCAGGCGCGTGAAGTCGTAGCGCACCTGTCCGTACAGCGGGTGGCGTTCGGAGACTTCGATCGCCGGCATCACGGCCGGCCACTTGCGTGGGTCCTGAAGCGCGGCGACCGCGGCAAGTTCGGACGCGCGCCACGGCACTTCGTTGGGAAGCGACAGGACGAGCCGACGGGCTTCGTCGTAGTCCCTGCGCCATACCGCATTGAAAAACAGCGCGGTCTGCGCGCGCCCGGGATCGGCCAGCTTCAGATGCTGCAGGGCCTGGTCGTGGCGACCCAGCGTATCGAGCAGGCGACCGCGCCAGAAATGCAGGCCGGGGTCGAACGGAGCCACGACCAGCGCCTCGTCGACTTCACTCAACGCCCGGTCGACATAACCCATCGTCGCAAGGGTGTGCGCGTGCCAGCCACGGAACAGCGGGTCCGACGGTGCCAGTTCGATGGCGCGTCGTGACAGTGTCACGCACTCGTTCCATTGCTGCAGACGACATGCTCGACGTGCGAGCACCGCGTGCGCATCGGGTTGCTGCGGATCGAGCTTCAGAGCGCGCGCGGCCGCCGCCTCCGCCTCGGCACGCGCTTCATCGCGACCGAGCGCCGGCGCCAGCGATCGCGCCCACAGCATCGTCGCCAGACCGCCCCAGGCCCGGGCGTAGTCGGGATGCTCCCGCAGCAGCTCACGCAACTCGGCTTCGGCCGCCAGCATCGAGCCGGCGTCGAGATTGTTGCGGATGGGATTGCGCGCGAGCAGATAGCGCCGGTATAGCGCCGGATCCTCGCGCGTCGGCGCAATCGAGCGCCCCAGGTGCAACTGCAGCGCGTTGGCGATGGCGTAGGCGATGTTCTGTTGCAGGACGAAGATGTCGCGCAGCTCGCGATCGAAATCCTGCGCCCACAAGGTGCGGTCGCTGCCTGCCTCGACCAGGCGCAGGTTGACGCGCAGGCGATCGCCCTCCTGGCGCACGCCGCCTTCGAGCACGTGGGTCGCGTGAAGGCGCTGGGCGATCTCGCCCAGCGAAAGTTTCGTATCCCGGAACTGGAACGATGAGGTGCGCGAATTCACGCGCAGGCCGTCGATGCGCGAGAGCTGGCCGATCAGCTCCTCGCTCAGGCCATCGGCAAAGGCTTGTCCGCGCGGGTCGTCGCCGGTGGCGCGCAGCGGCAATACCGCCAGCACCGGCGCAGCCGACGCCGCGGTCGCGGCAGGCGACCGGGCATCTTCATTGCGAATCAGAAGCCGCCAGCCGGCGAACGCGACCAGCACTGCCAACGCCAGGGCGCCAAACAGCAGCCATGACCGCCCCGGTCGCGGAAATGCAGCATCGCGCTCGGCGCGTGGCCGCACTGGAGCGTCGATGCCGGATTCCCCGGTGACGGGCGAGGGCGCTTGCGTGACGGGTTCCATGACCTCGCCGGGCACGGCGTCCGAACCCGCTTGCGGCAGGTCGAACCGGTAGCCAACCCCATGCACCGTGTGCAGGTAGCGCGGTGTGTGCGCATCCTCGCCCAGCGCGTGACGCAGCAGGGTCATGATCCGGTTCAGCACGCCCGGCGTGACATGGCGGTGGCCCCACACGGCGTCGAGGATCTCGTCGCGCGAAAACACGCGACCGGGCGAGCCTGCGAGCAGGCTCAGCACGGCGAACGCCTTGGGCTCCAGGGGTTGCGGCTGGCCGGCGCGCAGAAGCCGTCGGCCGGCGAGGTCGAGGACGATATCGTCGAAGCTGAGCACGGTGGTAGGGGGCGGGTTCATCATTTGGCGGTAGGGGCCATTAACGAAAACGCGGGCCGGCCGATGACGCGGCCTAAGGTTTTCCCAAGCTTTCGACACAGCCCTCATCGACCCATCAGAAGAGCCTCAAGACTGAGTCGCGGGCACGGCGCGAATCTGGCGTTACCGGGAACGACCCGAAACGCCAGGAGCCGGATCATGAACGCCAGGATTTCCCTGATTGCCTTAGCCGCGCTGTTGCCCGCGGCGGCACTCGCATCGCCACCGCACCAGGCCACCGTCTACGTGGACTGCAACCATCTGCAAATGCCCAGTCAGCAGGAGGTCGCAGGCCTCACCGGCGCGGACAACTTCAGCCAGGCCTACGACAGGCGCACGCGACTGATGGTGGAGGTCCAGCGTCTGTGCGAGCAACGCGGAGGGCAGTTCCAGCTCGTGATCGAGCCGTCCCCGGATCAGGACAGCGACCGCATCGCCAAGCGCTGAATGCTGCCGCGAAGGCCGGCAGACGCGAGCGAGCAGCCCGTCAGCGCGTCGGCAGGCGGAAGAACGTGCGCGCGGCGTCGGTGCTGTTGGCCGCCGCGGTTGCCGCGTCCTCGCCGCGGTCGCGCGCCAGTTCCTCGACGATGTGGGCCAGGAACATCGGCTCGTTGCGACGGTGCGCCGGCGCCGGCTTGATCGTGCGCGGCAGCAGGTACGGCGCGTCGGTCTCTATCATCAGGCGGTTGGCGGGGATGTGCGGCACCAGTTCGCGCAGGTGCTGTCCGCGCCGCTCGTCGCACAGCCAGCCGGTGATGCCGATGTACCAGTCGCGGTCGAGGTAGTCGAACAGCTCCTGGCGCGTGCCGGTGAAGCAGTGCACCACCGCCGGGCCGAGCCGGCCGTCGAAGTTGTTCATCATCGCCATGAAGTCGGCGTGCGCGTCGCGCTGGTGCAGGAACAGCGGCTTCCTGGTGTCGACCGCGATCTGCAGTTGCAGTTCGAAGGCGCGGCGCTGCGCCGGTCGCGGCGAGAAGTCGCGGAAGTAGTCCAGCCCGCACTCGCCGACCGCCACCACTTCGGCGTGCCGGTGCAGCTCCCGCATCTCGGCGTCGCACTCGGCGGTGTACTCGCTGGCGTGGTGCGGATGCACGCCGGCGGTGGCGAACAATTCGCCCGGGTGCTTGCTGGCGAGCTTCAGCGCCATCGGCGAGTGCTCGCGGCTGGCGCCGGTGATCACCATCTGCGCGACGCCGGCGTCGCGCGCACGCGCAAGCACCGCGTCGCGGTCGTGGTCGAAGGAGTCGTGGGTGAGGTTGGCGCCGATGTCGATCAGTTGCATCGGTGAAGTTTAGCCGAGCGAGGGCTTTAGACTGTCGCGCGTGAACCGCCCCGCCGACACCTTTCCCATCGATCCGCTGCTGCCGCAGATCCGCGCCAGCCTCGCCACGCATCCGCGCCTGGTGCTGGAAGCGCCGCCCGGCGCCGGCAAGACCACGCAGGTGCCGCCGGCCTTGCTGGACGAGCCCTGGCTGGCCGGGCAGAAGATCGTGATGCTCGAGCCGCGACGCGTGGCCGCGCGCGCGGCCGCCCACTTCATGGCGCGCCAACGCGGCGAAAACGTCGGCGAAACCATCGGCTACCGCATCCGGTTCGAGAACAAGGTATCGGCGGCCACGCGCGTCGAGGTCGTCACCGAAGGCATCCTCACCCGCATGCTGCAGGACGATCCGATGCTGGAGGGCGTCGGTGCGCTGCTGTTCGACGAGTTCCACGAACGCCACCTGGCGGCGGACCTTGGCCTGGCGCTGGCACTGGACGTGCAGGCCGGACTGCGCGAAGACCTGCGCATCGTGGTGATGTCGGCCACGCTGGACGGCGAGCGCCTGGCCGCGTTTCTCGACGCGCCGCGCCTGAGCAGCGCCGGGCGTAGCTACCCGGTGTCGATCTCCCACTTCCCGTCGCGACGGGACGAAGCGCTGGAGCACCAGACACGTCGCGCGGTGGAACAGGCGCTGACGCAGCATCCCGGCGATGTGCTGGTGTTCCTGCCGGGCCAACGCGAAATCGCCCGCACGCAATCGGTGCTGGACAACAGCGAGGCCGCCCGCGCCGTCGACGTATTAATGCTGCACGGCGAGTTACCCGTCGAGCAGCAGTCGCGCGTGCTGCAGCCCGATCCCGACGGCCATCGCCGCGTCGTGCTCTCTACCAACGTCGCCGAGTCGAGCGTGACGTTGCCCGGCGTGCGTGTGGTGATCGACTCGGGTCTGGCGCGCGAGCCGCGCTACGACCCCAACAGTGGTTTCGCACGGCTCGACGTTGTCGGAATCGCGCAGGCGTCGGCCGATCAGCGCGCCGGCCGTGCCGGTCGCGTCGCCGAAGGGGCGGCATACCGCCTGTGGCCGGAGTCGCAGCGGCTGGAACCGCAACGTCGCCCCGAGATCGCGCAGGTCGAACTGGCCGCCCTGGCGCTGGAATTGGCGGCGTGGGGCGACGCCAATCTGCGTTTCGTCGACGCCCCGCCGCCGGGGGCGCTGGCGGCGGCGCGGGAGTTGTTGCAACGGCTGGGAGCTCTGACCCTGCGACAGGCTGGCGGCACGCGGCATTGGGATATCACGACGCTCGGTCGCAGGATGCTGGCGCTGGGCACGCACCCACGGCTGGCAGCGATGCTGCTGGCGCCGGACAACGTCGCCGAGCGCGCGTTGGCCTGCGATCTGGCGGCTTTGGTGGAAGCGCGTGATCCACTGCGCTCTCGCAGCGATGCACTGTCCGAGCGCTGGCAGGCGCTCGCCGTATTCCGCGTCGGTCGCGTTGCGCCGGACGCCTCGCGCTCGTCGCTGGCCGCGGTCGATCAGGCGGCGCGGCAATGGCGCCGTCGCCTGCGCCTGGATGGCGCGCCGCCGTCCGACGCGCCGCCGCACCTGCTCGGCGACGTGCTGCTGCACGCATTCCCCGATCGCATCGCGCGCCAGCATCCAAGCGATCCTTACCGCTACCAGCTGGCCAACGGACGCAGCGCGAAACTGTTCGACGACAGCGCGCTGTACGGCGAGCCGTGGATCGTCATCAGCGAACTGCGCGACGACCCGCGCGACGCGCGCGTGCTGCGCGCGGCGCCACTCGACGAGCAGCGCCTGCGCCGCGAATTCCCCGGAAGATTCGTCACCGAAGATCGCGTGGTCTGGGACATGCAGGCTCGTGGCATCGCGGCCGTGCGCGAAACCCGTTACGACCGCATCGTCATCGACAGCCGGTCGCTGGCCAAGCCCGACCCGGCCCGCTTCGCCGACGCGCTGGTCGATGCGTTGCGGCAACTGGGGCTGGATGCGTTGCCCTGGACCGAATCGCTGGTGCAGTGGCGCGCCCGTGTGCGCTGCCTGCGCGCGTGGATGCCGGAGCTGGCGCAGGGCGACAGGGCCTTGCCGGACCTGTCGGACAGTGCGCTGATGGCGACGCTGGACGATTGGCTGAAGCCGGCGCTGACCGGCAAGACCCGACTGGACGCGCTGGGCGAGCAGGAACTCGGCGAGGCCATCCGCATGACCCTGGACTGGTCGATGCGGCAGAAGATCGACGCTCTGGCGCCAACGCGCATCACCGTCCCGTCTGGAATGGAGCGGCGCATCGACTATGCCTTCGACGAGGAGGCCGACACGCCGGTCGCGCCGGTGCTGGCGGTGAAGCTGCAGGAACTGTTCGGCCTGGCCGACACGCCGCGCATTGCCGACGGTCGCGTGCCATTGACGCTGCATCTGTTGTCGCCGGGTGGAAAGCCACTGCAGATCACCCAGGACCTCAAGGGCTTCTGGGACCGCACCTATCCGGAAGTGAAGAAGGAAATGAAGGGGCGGTATCCCAAGCATCCCTGGCCCGATGACCCTTGGACGGCCTCAGCCACGCATCGGGCGAAGCCGCGGGGGACTTGAGGTCCATGGCTCTCATGCGACACCACGCGCGGCGGCGGCAGCGACATACCATCGGCGGACACCATGCCGCGGCGCGGAGCGCCTCCGCTACGCATCAGGCGAAGCCGCGAGGAACTTGAGGCTACCGGCTACAAGAGCGAAGCGGCGAAATCAGCCGGTACACTCCAGCCTGCGTCAGCATCCACGCCTTGCATGACCCTCTCGCCGCCCGAAGACCCGCAGTTCCTGCCCTTCAAGCTCGACACGGTCGGGCGACGCATCCTGTGGCTGCGCCTGGACGCCGCGCAGCGGCACGAGGCCGCGTTCCTCGACGACCGCGCGCTGCCGCCGCAAGCCGAGGGTGGCTGGATGCCGTGGGACTCGTTGCCGGCAACCAACCCGACGGGCGCTTCTGTCGCGGCCGATGCGATCTTCCATATCGGCCATTGCGGCTCGACCCTGCTCAGCCGTCTGCTCGACAGTTGGACTGAAGTGCAGGGGCTGCGCGAGCCTTTGCCGCTGCGCTCGCTGGCCGAAGCCTGGCCATGGTTGGATCTGCCGGAATCGCGACTGTCGCCGACCGAGGCACCGCGCCTGCTGCTGGCGCTGTGGTCGCGCTGGTCGCAACCGCTGGCCCCGCACAGGCGCAGCGTGGTCAAGGCCACCAGCAGCTGCAACGGTTTGATCGATCCACTGCTTTCGCAACAGCCGACGATGCGCGCGATCCTGCTCGACATGCCGTTGCGGCCTTACCTGGCGACCTTGCTGAAGTCCCCGGGTTCGGTGCACGACGCGGCCAATGCCGCCGCCGAACGCCTGCGCGACCTGCATGCGCGCGGATGCGCCGACGGCATTGCATTGCATGGCCTGACATTGCCGCAACAGTGCGCAATGGGTTGGCTGGCCGAGCGCCTGCGTTTCGGCGCGATCGCACAGGGCGAGCACGGAGCGCGCGTACTGCGCATGGATTTCGAGGAGCTGCTGGCCGATCCAGAGCGGGAGCTGCGGCGCGCAGCGGCACATCTGCAGCTCGATCCGGCCGGCGTGACCGACGCGCTGGCGTCATCGGCATGGGGCCGATATTCGAAAGCGCAGACGCACGGATACGGCCGCCAGGACCGGGCCCACGATCTGGAACTGGCCACGCAACGCTACGGAAAGGAAGTCGCCGAAGGCGAAGAGTTCGTGGAGGCGTTTGTGCATCGCCATCCTGGGTTGCGGGCTGCGGTCTTCGCATAACGCCGACCCGATCGCGAACGCCTGAGGAACACCCGCGCGCTACAACCAGCGACGAACGCGGCGGGCGTACCGCACCCAATCTTCGCCGAAGGTTCGCGCAAGCCAGGGCTCTTCGCCGCGCACGACCCGCACGTGGAACGCCACCATCACGACCAATGCGTAGGCCAGCAGTCCCCCGGAGGCGAACGTGATCGCCCATCCGAGCAGGATCAGCGCGACCGAGACATACATCGGGTTACGACTGAATCGATAGAGGCCGCTCACGACCAGCCGCTTGGGCGGGGCCCAGGGCGCCAAGGTCCCCTCGCCGGACACGTAGAAGTCGCGCACGCAGCACAGCAGTCCCGCCATGCCGAGCACCAGCGGCAGCAACCCGATGGGCTGCGCGGCCGGCCGATCCGCCATCCAGAGCCAGGCGACGGGAACGAGGAAGGCCACGACCCCGGGCAAGGCGAGAAACGCGAAGACGGCGCGGGCGAACATGCGACCGGCTGGCTCGCTCACTCGCTTTCGGGACTCAGGTATCGGCCCACATCCGGAACAGATTGGTCCGCAGCGACTCCAGCAACACTTGCAACCGCGCCGGGTCGCCGCCGCTGGCCGCCAGTGCACGGGCTTCCTCGATCTGCACCAGCAGTTCGCGCTGGTTGGAATCGGCTACCCAGCTTTGCAGCCACGTGATCGCAGCCAGGCGCACGCCACGCGTGACCGGGCTGACGCGGTGGATGGTGGTCGACGGGTACAGGATCGCACTGCCGGCTTCCAGCTTGTACGACAGCTCCTGCGCTCCGAGCTGGATGGTCAGCTCGCCACCGTCGTAATCGGCCGGCGAATTGAGGAACACCGTGCACGACAGATCGCTGCGCATCGGCGGCGTCGATGGAAACATGGCTTCGTCGACGTGCCATCCGTAGTTCATGCCCGGTTCGTAGCGCACCACCGTCGTGCGCGCCATGCTGCGCGGATGCGCGAACGTGCGCACGTCGGCATAACGGACCAGCGCCTCGCGCGCGATCTGGGCGATGCGGGCGTTGGCCGGGTCCTCCTGCGGCGCCTGCAGGTTCTGTTTGACCGAAGAATCTGGGTTGGTGATGCGGCCGTCGCCGAAGCGCACCTGCGGCAGCAGTTCGCGGACCGCCTGCAGTTCGGAAGCGGTGAGCACATTGGGCAGCACGCGGATCATGTCGGCACGCAGGGCAAAGGCGATGTGGTCATGATCGGCATTCAGGCGCGAGCGGGCAACCGCTCACACCGGCTCAACACCGCCGAGTCGACACTGACCTGCATTCCCACCGCGAGGATCCGACACGATGACCAGACTGACTTCGCTGCCCGAGCGCGCCCTGGAACTGGCCAGCGTGATGGGAGACAACCTCAGGCATGCCGTGCCGACGGTGGGGCATAGCGCCGGCAAATGGCTGGAGACCGGGGTCAAGTTGGGCGCAATCAAAGGCGGCGTGCGCGTCGCCGGTGGTTTGCTGCGTCGTCACCCGGTGCTGGTAGCCGCCTCCGTGGCCGGCGCCGGACTGCTCTGGTACGCCGCCCACCGCAAAAAGGTCCAACGCGAAAACGGAGAGGCGATCGAAGGCAACGCCCGGCGCGTGGAAGCCCGCCGCGCCACCCGGGCGCCCCGGCAGCCGCGTCACCGCACGACGCAGGCCAGCGACTAGCCTCCGGTTTTGGCCGGCTCGTCCGTTTCCGACGTTCCGGCCATCGCATCGGACGCCGCTTCGGGAAGTTCGATAATGAAGCGTGAGCCGCCGTGCTTGCGCTGCTCGTACCAAAGTTGGCCGCCGGAATTGACGATGATCTGCTTGGCCAGCGACAGGCCCAGCCCATTCGACAGCCCATCGGGGTCGCCGTCGTGCAGGCGCACGAATGGCTTGAACAGTTCGCGCTGGCGGTTGCCGGGGATGCCCGGACCGCGGTCGGCGAAGATCAGCTGCCAGTAGCCTGGACCACCGCTGCGACCGGCGATCAGCAGTTCGCAACCGGGGGCGTACTTGATGGCATTGGTCACCAGGTTCTCGGAAACCTGGCGCAGGACGCGCGGGTCGATCGCCACCTGCGCCCCGGCCGGCGGCGGGGCCAGACGCACGGAAATGCCGCGTGCATCGAGCTGGTACTCGTAACGCTGTACCAGCCAGTCGATGGTGTCGCCAAGACTGGCGCTGGCGCGCTTGCCATTGCCGTTGGCCAGGCCGGCGCGGGTCTCCAGGTAGTGGCGGATATAACCGAGCGCGTCGGTCGCGCTCTCGTGAATCATTTCCAGGTAGCGCGGCACCCGCTCGCGCTTGCAGTTGTCACTGCGCAGCAACTCGCTGGCGAACAGCACGCTGCTCAACGGGTTCTTGAGGTCGTGCGCGACCAGACTGACCAGTTGCTCGCGCTCGCGCGCGACGCGTTCGAGCCGGTCGCGGGTGAGCTTCAGGCCTATGTGGGTGTTGACGCGCGCCAGCAGCTCCTCGGGCAGGAAGGGCTTGGTCACGTAGTCGACCACGCCGGCATCGAAGGCCCGCAGCAGCAGATCGCGGTCCTGCGCGGCGGTGACGAACACCACCGGCGCGCGTAGCGGGATCTCGTGGGCCCGGAGCGCCGCCAGCACTTCAAAGCCATCCATGCCCGGCATCATCATGTCGAGCAGAATCAGGTCGGGAAGGATTTCGGCGTAGCGCTGCAGCGCCTCGTCGCCGTTGGCCGCGGTGATCACCTCGTAGCCCTGGCGCGTCAGCAAAGTGCCGACCACACGCAGGTTGGCCGACTGGTCGTCGACGAGGAGGATCCTGCCCGACAATGTCGAGGGTGCCGTTGCGCTCATACGTCCTGTAGTCCCCGTGAGGACGTCACCCACCCTGTGGCGTCCCGGCGGCCTGCTGCCGTCGTGAAAACGTTAACAGAATCGCACTTCCGCGGGCACCGGTTTTCGCATGAATGCGACGGGTGGTGGGGTCTGGTTGGAAATGACCACATCCAGGAGCATGCGAATTAGGCCGGAAGTAATGGATTCGCGACGCGATGCGCGCATTCAGCGACCAGGCCACGCCGTCCCCTGCCGCTACTGCAAACCGCATAAGGATGTCCGCATGAATCGCAAACCCCTGGGCCGCTCCTCTATCACCGTCGCGCCACTGGCCTTCGGCGGCAACGTGTTCGGCTGGAGCGCGGACGAGTCCACGTCGTTCGCCCTGCTCGATGCGTTTGTCGACGCCGGTTTCGATCTCGTCGACACAGCGGATTCCTATTCACATTGGGTGCCGGGCAATCGGGGCGGCGAGTCGGAGAGCATCCTCGGCCGGTGGTTCCGGCGCAGCGGCAAACGCGACCGGGTCACTTTGGCGACCAAGGTCGGCAAGTGGGCGCAGCGCCCCGGCCTGGCGCCGGCCAATATCCGGTTGGCAGTGGAGGAGTCGCTGCAACGCCTGCAGACAGACGTGATCGACCTGTACCAGGCGCATGCGGACGATCCGGCTGTGCCGTTGGCCGATAGCCTGGGCGCGTTCGCGCGGCTCATCGAGCAGGGCAAGGTCCGCGTGATCGGCGCCTCCAACTACAGCGCCGATCGGCTGGCCGAGGCGCTGGACACGTCCGAGCGGCTGGGCCTGCCGCGCTACGAGAGCCTGCAGCCGGAATACAACCTCTGCGACCGCGCCGGTTTCGAGACCGCGCTCGAGCCACTGGTGCGTGCCCGCGAAGTCGGCGTGATTGGCTATTACTCGTTGGCCAGCGGCTATCTCAGCGGCAAATACCGCAGCGCCGGGGACGTCGGCAAGAGCGCGGCGCGCGCCGGCGCCATCGGCCGCTACCTCAACCCGCGCGGGATGCGGATCCTGCAGGCGCTGGACGATATCGCCGCCACCCACCGCGCAACGCCTGCGCAGGTGGCGCTGGCCTGGCTGATGGCGCGCCCGTCGGTCACCGCACCGATCGCCAGTGCGACCAGCGTGGCGCAACTGCAGGAACTCCTCCTCGCAGCGCGCCTGTCCTTGTCCGCGCCTGACCTGCAGCAGCTCGACGCCGCCAGCGCCGAATGAACGTTGCAGCTGACATCCGCACAGGGCGTCGCGTCGGCCGTCGCTATCATTGAGCGCACTCGCCTTACATCCTGTGCCCGTGACCCATCCCCACGATACCGCCGCGCGGCGGCTCGGCTTCACCCTGGCCGCGACCGGTGCGGTGATGTTTTCGGCCAAGGCGATCCTCGCCAAGTTCCAATATCGCCACGGCATCGATGCACTCGACGTGCTGGCTTTGCGGATGCTGTTGTCGCTGCCATTGTTCGTGGCGCTGGGCATCCACGAATCCAGGCGGCCGGGGCGCGAACCGATGACCCGCCGTGATTTCGGCCTGATCCTGATACTGGGCGTGCTCGGCTACTACCTGTCGAGCCTGTTCGATTTCTGGGGCCTGGAATACGTGCCGGTATCGCTGGAGCGGCTGATCCTGTTCCTCAATCCCACCTTCGTGCTGCTGATCGGTGTGTTCGCGTTCGGCCGCAAGGTGGCGCGGCGTGAATGGATCGCGCTGGCGGTGAGCTACTCGGGCGTCGCGCTGGTGTTCGTCGAGAACCTGCGCGTGCAGGGCGACCACGTGCTGTTCGGCAGCGCCCTGGTGCTGCTGGCGGCACTGAGCTATGCGCTGTACCTGGCGATGTCGGGACATCTGATCAAGCGCATCGGCTCGTTGCGCCTGGTCGCGTACGCCATGTGCGTGTCGACGGCGGCGACCGTCATCCACTACCTGCTGTTACGCGAACCGGCGCGGCTTCTGGAGTTGCCTGCGCCGGTGTACTGGCTGGCGCTGATCAACGCCGTGTTCTGCACGTTCCTGCCGGTGACGTTCACGATGGGCGCGGTGGCCCGCCTCGGTGCGGGCATGGCGGCGCAGATGTCGGTGGTCGGGCCGGTATCGCTGGTGTTCCTCGGCGCGTGGCTGCTGGGCGAGGCGATCACGCCGGTGCAGCTGATCGGCACTTCGGTAGTGCTGGGCGGCGTGCTGCTGCTGACGCGGCCGGGAGCGAACTCGGTGCCGGTGGCGGCTACGGCGGAAGCAAAGTAACGCCGACGTCAGTCAGGGAACCTGCGCCGCTACAGCCGTCGGCGGAAACTGGGCAAACATCTTGTCGATGCTGACCTGCATGTTGTTGGTCTGGGCGATGGGCGAATCGGGGACCGTGCCCATGGCGATGCCGCGCCAGATCGGGCGCTGTGTCTGCGCGTCGAACATGTCGAGCACGAGGGTGCCGTAGGTGTAGCTGCGCATGGTGGTCGTGGAGTAGTAGCCACCACCCCAGCCCCAGCCCGGGCCCCAGCAACAGCCGCCGCCCCAGCCACCCCAACCCCAGCCACCCCACATCGGATCGTTGTAGGTGTCCATCCGATAACGGGTTTCGGTGAGGATGCTGCCGGTCAGGTTGACCTGGGGATTGGTCGACTGAGTCCAGCCGCGCTCGCGCAGCTTGGCATCCACGGCGTCGACCAGGCGCTGCTCCGCCAGCGGCGAGAAGCCCGTCGGCTTCTGCGTCCAGCGATAGGTGCGGTATTGATCGAAACTTACGCCGGGATCGAAGTCGGTGAAAACCGCGGGCGTAGTGGCACAGCCGGTCAGTACCGTGGCTGCGACAAGGACCAATAGTGAGTGCTTCATGGCCGGCTCCCGCAATGGCAGCACCGTAAGCATACGCCCGCATACGCCTGGGTTCACGGGGTGAGGGGAAAGCGATGAAGGGCTTACTGAAACATTCAGTCTGGTCAGGCCGATGACCCGGCCTGCTCCGTACGGGTGAACCTCAACGACGTTCAACGGCATCCACCACTGTTTGGGGCCTGGCGAACTAGACCACCCGCCATTGCCCCGGCGGCAGTTCATCGAGGCGATGGCCGCCCACTGCCACGCGCACCAGCCGCAGCGTAGGCAAGCCGACGGCCGCCGTCATGCGCCGCACCTGGCGGTTGCGGCCTTCGCTGATGATCACTTCCAGCCAGGCGTCCGGCACGGTCTTGCGAAAGCGCACCGGCGGATCGCGCGGCCACAAAGCCGGTGTGTCGATGCGCTGCACCTTGGCCGGTCGCGTCGGTCCATCGTTGAGCGTGACCCCGCGGCGCAGTGCCGCGACTTGTCCGTCATCGGGATCGCCTTCGACCTGCACCCAGTAGGTCTTGGGCTGCTTGTGGCGCGGATCGGTCAGTCGATGCGCCATCGCGCCGTCGTCGGTCAGCAGCAACAGGCCTTCGCTGTCGTAGTCGAGCCGGCCGGCCGCATATACATCCGGTGGCAGCCCGAAACCGGCCAGCGTGCGCCGTGGCGGCGTGCTGCGGTCGGTGAACTGGCAGAGCACGCCATAGGGCTTGTTGAAAGCAACGAGCATCGGTAGTTGCGTCGGACGGTGCCGGTAGGACCGGCGCAGCGTGGCGCCGGTCCCGTAGCCAGTCAGGCGAGCCGATCAGGCAGCCGGCTTGCGGAACCGCAGCGTCATGCGGTCGCTCTCGCCGATCGCCTTGTACTTGGCATCGTCGGCCGCGTCGTGACGGTTCACCGGCGGCAGCGTCCACACGCCGTTGGGATGATCGGCCGTGTCCTTCGGGTTGGCATTGACCTCGCTCTTGGCCTCCAGCAGGAAGCCGGCGCCCTTGGCGAGGCGGATCACCAGCTCCTCGGTCAGATAGCCCGACTCCTTCATCTTCTCCAGGTCGGTGCCGGGCTTGGCGCGGTGATCGACCACGCCGAGCGTGCCGCCGGGCGTGAGCACATCGTAGAACGCCTTGAAGTAGGCCTCGGCGGTGCCCTCGTCGACCCAGTTGTGGGCGTTGCGGAAGGTCAATACCGCATTGGCCGAACCGGGCTTGCCGAAGGCTGGCACCTTCGGGTTGAACACGCGCACTTCCGGCGTGCCGTACACGGCGGCATTGCCGGCGAACTTCGCGCGCAGCGTCTTGTTGAGGTCGTAGCGGTATTGGGGCTGGCCGGCGATAGCATCATCCGGAACCGCGGCGATGTAGTGGCCGTGGTCCTTCACGTACGGCGCCAGGATCTCGGCATACCAGCCGCCACCGGGCGTGATCTCGATGATCGTATCGGTCGGTGCGATGCCGAAGAACGACAGCGTCTCGCGCGGATGCCGGTACTGGTCGCGCGCGACGTTCTTCGGGTCGCGCCACGCACCCTGTATCGAAGTTTCGAGTCCGGAGGCCATCCTGCCCGAGGTAGCCGGGGCAGGCTGGGCGGAGGCAGCCGTGCTGGCTTCTTCGTTGGACGGGGCGCTGACGCAGGCAGCCAGCATGACGGGAACCAGGGCGACGAGCAGCAGGCGTTTCATTCGACGGTCTCCAGGCGATGGCGGCAGGCGGCGGGCCCGCAGTCGGGGGCGCCAGCCTAACCGCAACTGACGGCATCCACCACGGACGGCGGTCACGGTCGCTTGCGCGCGCTGGACTTTCGAGTGCTTGTCTTGCGAGCGCTTGTCTGGCGAGTGATGGCCTTGCCCTTGGCCGGCGTCGCTCGCCGCGCCGGTTTGCCGGTTGGGACCTGGGCCGCCTCGGCCTGGTAGGCGTGTGCTTCTTCCAACAGCCACTCGCGAAACACCGCCAGGCCGCGGTGGTGCTGCGAACGCGGCGGATAGACCAGGTAATGCGCGTACTCGGCCTTGAGCTTTTCGTCGAACAGCGCCACCAGGTGACCGGCGTCGATCAACGGACGCGCCAGCGTCATGCGACCGAGCACGACGCCCATGCCTTCGGCGGCGGCGCGATGGAGGTTCTCGGAATCATCGAAGATCGCGACGAAACGCTCCGGCGTGGTTCCGCCGAATCGTGCGAACCACTCGCTCCAGCGGCCGCCGGGCGCGCCGAGCAACGGGAATTCGCCGAGGTTGGCCAGCGTGGGTTTGCCGAGCCGTTCGATCAGCGCGGGACTGGCGGTGGGAATGACCCAATCGTCGAACAGGTGCACGGCCTGCAGTCCGGGCCAATGCCCCGGCCCGAAGCGGATGCCGGCATCGAGGGCGGCCTCGCGCTGGAAATCGATCACGCCGACATTGGATTGCAGGCTGATCTCCAGTTGCGGATGCGCGGCCAGCAGTCGCGGCAACCGCGGCACCAGCCAGCTGGACGCGAAAGAAGGCATCAGCGTGATCGCCAGCGCATCGTCGCGGCGTCGCTGGCGCGGCGTAAGCGCCAGCTCGATCGCGTCCAGGTGAGGCTTGATGCTGTCGTACAGCACGCGGCCTTCCTCCGTCAGCTTGACGCCCCGCGCCCCGCGCTCGAACAGGCACTGGCCAAGCCGCTCTTCAATGGCGCGGATCTGATGGCTCAGCGCACTGACGGTGAGGTGCATCGCTTCGGCCGCGCGCGTCAGGTTGCCCAGCCGCGCGGCGGTGGCGAAACCAAGCAGGGCATGCAGTGGCGGGCGGCTCATCGCGGGTCCTTGGATCGACGACCAAGACTTGAATCAGATTGAACGCTGGCTTGCAAAAGTGTCGCTTTTTCAGCCTCGGCTGCGGGTCTATCTTGCATCCCACGCAAGGAAGTTGTCCACGCGATATAGACATCCACCGCACTGGAGCAAGCCATGAACATCTTCACCAATCTCCTTTTCCTGCAGGGTTATCTGGCCGATCCGCACCTGTTCGACGAGGACGATGACCGCTACACCCGCGGCTACGGCAATCGCGCCGCGTCGGACGAGTTCTTCCCTCATCTGGGCCATGCCAAGGGCGAGGTGAAGGACGCCGGTTCTGCGTCGAATCGCAATGCCGAGTGCACGGCGGGTGGTTGCGTCTGATTTCACGCGCTGCGCCTGATCGCAGGCGCAGCGCGAAGTTCGCGTGACGGCGAACGCAGCCCGCTTCGAGAAAGCCCGCGTTGGGAAAGCAAAACCACACCGCGATAGCGCACGCCGGATCAGCGCGCTGCCATGCCGTGGTCACAACTCGCCACTAACGTGCACAACCCTAAGGACGCAGTGACCGCCAGGACGGCGACTCCATCCCCCCACAGGAGTCAGTCATGCAGTTGTTCAAGAGCCAGTTCCTGCAAGAGGCGGACCGCCAGGCCCACGACTTCGCCTTCGGTCAGCCATCGTTCGCGCCGCGGTATGGCCGTCGCGTCGAGTCCAGGCGGTCATTCGCCCTCTCCACGGCGATGCTGCACGGCGACGACGAGATCGCCGGCGAAGACCCGGATGCGTACCTGGCCATCGCACCGTACCCGCTGCCCTACGCCGCATGACGCTTTACCTCGGCGCCTCCCATCAAGTGGCGTCGCAGGCGGGAGTGACGGGGGTCCGCGGATGGCGGGCCTTCGTCGCTTCGCACCATGACATCCTCCACATGGCGGCCTGCGGCGCCATGTCATGATCGCGCCATGCAAGTCGTTCCGGAAAAATTCGAGCATCCGCAGGACGTGGCGCAGTTCCGGCGGCCTGCCCACCGCGACGGCATCGAGTTGTACCGCGCGCACATCGTCCGCCACGCCTTCGACCCGCATACCCACGAAGCCTATGGCCTGGGCGCGATCGAATCCGGCGTGGAGCGGTTCCGCTATCGCGGCAGCGAGCATCTGGCGCCACCGGATTCGCTGGTGATGATGAACCCCGATGTGCTGCACACGGGACGTGCCGAAACCGAGGGCGGCTGGCGCTATCGCATGGCCTACATCGACGCCGACGTCGTCGAGGCCGTTACCGGGGGGCGCGGTTGGCAGTTCAGCGACGCCGTGCATCACGACATTGCCCGTGCACGGCGCGTCAGCACGCTGCTCGATCGCATGTGGCTGGCGCACGAACCGCTTGCGTTCGACAGCCTTTTGTTGACGTTGCTGCAGGAGTTTCGCAGCCAGGCGCGCGTGGCCATGCCAGCCGCGGGCGAAGGCATGCCGCGTTTCGGACGCGTGATCGACTACCTGCGCACGAACCTGGCGCAGCGCCTGACGCTGGAGCAACTGGCGGAGGTGGCGGGGCTCAGTCCGTTCCACTTCCTGCGCAGTTTCCAGGCGCAGCATCACGTCACGCCGCAGCAGATGCTGATGGCGCTGCGCTTGTTCGAAGCCAAGCGCCTGTTGGCCGATGGCGAGGCGCCGGCGCAGGTCGCCGCCGCGACCGGAATGAGCGACCAGGCGCACCTCACCCGCGCCTTCGCGCGTCGCTACGGGGTGACGCCGGCGCGATATCGGCGACAACTGCGCGGCTGAATCCGGGCGATCGCAATCTGGTTCAAGACGCAGCTCGCGTGACGGCTCAAGCTGTGGGCATGTGGATCGGAACCCTTTACGCGCTCGCCGCCGGCCTGATGTGGGGCCTGGTATTCGTCGGACCGTTGCTGCTGCCGGAATATCCGGCGGCGCTTCAGTCTGTCGGCCGGTATCTGGCTTTCGGGCTGATCGCACTACCGCTGGCATGGATGGACCGCGCCGCGCTGCGCCGGCTCGGGCGCGCGGACTGGATCGAGGCGCTCAAGCTCGCCGCGATCGGCAACCTGCTCTACTACCTGTGCCTGGCCGGCGCGATCCAGCGCGCGGGCGGTCCGCTGCCGACGATGATCATCGGCACGCTGCCGGTGGTGATCGCGGTGACCGCAAACCTGCGCAACCACCGTCGTGATGGGCGCCTGCCCTGGCTGCGGCTGCTGCCATCGCTGCTATTGATCGCCGCCGGCATCGGCTGCGTCAATCAGGTCGAATTGCAGGCGCTGCGCGCTGCTCCCGGGTCCGATCCGACCCGGTACCTGCAAGGCGCCGCGCTGGCGGTGATCGCCGTCGCATGCTGGACCTGGTACCCGCTGCGCAACGCCGACTGGTTGCGCGCCCATCCCGACCGAAGCCCCCGCACGTGGGCGACCGCACAGGGCGTGGCGACGCTGCCGATGGCGTTGCTCGGCTACGCCTTGTTGTGGATCGGAATGCTGGCGAGCGGGTCCGATTTCGCGATGCCGTTCGGGCCCAGGCCCGGGTTCTTCATCGCGCTGATGGCGACCATCGGTCTGTTCGCGTCCTGGTTGGGCACTTTGTGCTGGAATGAATCCAGCCAGCGGTTACCGACCGCGCTGGTGGGCCAGTTGATCGTGTTCGAAACGCTGGCCGCGCTCACCTACGCCTTCATGCTGCGCGGTCGCATGCCCGGGCCGCTGACGCTGCTGGGCGTCGCGCTGCTCATCGCCGGCGTCCTGTGGGCGATGCGAATCCGCCCGGAGCCGGTCGCGGTAGAGGTCCACGGCGCATGAATGTGGTGGCGGTTCCGCCTTCACGGTGGAGCCGCTACGATCCCCACATGGCGCGGGCTTTCATCCGGTGAGTCCGGTCAGCGCATGGGGAAGCGCATGTCGCAGAGAGTCCTGATCATCCTGTTGTCGCTGGCCCTGGGTGCGGTGAGCGGCGCCTTCGGCTACTCGCTGATCGCGCAGAAGCGTCGTGCGGTGGAGCTGTCCATCGCCCGGGCTGAAGGCCGGGCGGAGGCCGAGAAAGCCGTTGCGGCGGAGCTGGAGGCGCTGAAGCCCGTCGTCTTCAGCAAGGTCGCCAATTCCGAGAGCAAGCCCGGCGGCGTGCAGTTCGGCTATGAGTACGTGAAGCCGAAGAAGCCGGAGCTGGAGCCGTTCTACACGATGGCCCACGACGGCGACCTGCTGCGCAAGTTGCCGGAAGTCCATGCGATCGACGGCATGCTGATGTTGCCCAAGCCGATCAAGTACGTGACCGCCGAGTGCGATGAGGTCAATGCGTTCTACTCGCCGGAGCGCGGCGAAGTGGTGATGTGCTACGAGACGATGCAGACGCTGCTCGAGCGCGGCCAGGAGATGGCCAAGTCGAACGGCGAAGGCGAGGGCTACGCGCAGCGCTACCTGGACGCCAACGTTCGCTTCATCGTGCTGCACGAAACCGGGCATGCACTGATCAACCTGCTCGAGATCCCGATCACCGGGCGCGAGGAAGACGCGGTCGACCAGCTCGCCACGACGCTGATGCAGCGTTTCGCCGGCATGGACGAGTCCACCGGCGTGGTGACGGAGAACCTGCGCATGGCATCCAACTGGTTCCTGGCGCGCAGCACTGGCGAGTACAACCTCGACGCCTACGCCGACCAGCACGCGCTCGGCGAGCAGCGCTATTTCAACCTGCAGTGCCTGCTTTATGGCAGCGATCCGGCGCGTTACCTGAGCATCGTCACCGATGGCGACCTGCCGGAAGCGCGGGCGAAGGGATGTCCGGAGGAAGCGCGTCGCATCAGTCGCTCGTGGTTGCGCCTGCTACTGCCCTACGTGGCGCCGAAGTTCGAGATGACCGAGGAAAAGGCCAACCGCCTGTTCGAACAGCGCAAACGGGATCGCGAGCGCAACGCCGGGATTCCTTACGTGCGCTGATGCCAGGCACGACCAACTTCTTTAAACCGGAGAAGTGAGATGTCCCGTACGACCTTCAGCACAGTCGCTGCTTCGATCTTCGGCATCGTCGCGCTTGCCCACGTTGCACGACTGGCGCTCCATGTTCCCGTGCTGGTTGGTTCAACCACCGTTCCCATGTGGGTTTCATGGGTCGGCTTGCTCGTGGCGGGCGGGCTGAGCCTCTGGGGCTTCCGCTCCAGATAGGAAATCCGGATTAAAAAAGGCCCTGCATCAGCCGGGCCTTTCGTTTCTGCGCTTGCGCGTCGATCAGTCCGCCGAAAGACCCGCCAGCGCCGCATTGAACGTCGCGCTCGGCCGCATCGCCTTCGACACCTGGCCCAGGTCGGGGTGGTAGTAGCCTCCGATATCGACGGGCTTGCCCTGCACCGCGTTCAGTTCCTCGACGATCTTCGCCTCGTTGGCGGTCAGCGCCTGCGCGAGCGGCGCGAACTTCGCCTTCAATGCCGCATCGTCGATCTGCTCGGCCAGCGCCTGCGCCCAGTACATGGCGAGGTAGAAGTGGCTGCCGCGGTTGTCGATGCCGCCGACCTTGCGCGAAGGCGACTTGTCGTTGTCCAGGAACTTGGCATTGGCCGCGTCCAGCGTGTCGGCCAGCACCTTGGCGCGGGCGTTGCCGGTGTACTCGGACAGGTGCTCGAGCGAGGCCGCCAGCGCCAGGAACTCGCCCAGCGAATCCCAGCGCAGGTAGTCCTCCTGCACGAACTGCTGCACGTGCTTGGGCGCCGAACCGCCGGCGCCGGTCTCGAACAGACCGCCGCCGTTCATCAGCGGCACGACCGACAGCATCTTGGCGCTGGTGCCCAGCTCCATGATCGGGAACAGGTCGGTCAGGTAATCGCGCAATACGTTGCCGGTGACCGAGATCGTGTCCAGGCCCTGGCGGATGCGCTCCAGCGAGAACTTCATCGCCTCGACCGGTGCGAGGATGCGGATGTCCAGGCCGTTGGTATCGTGGTCCTTCAGGTAACGCTCGACCTTGGCGATCACGTTACGGTCGTGCGCGCGCGCGCTGTCCAGCCAGAACACCGCCGGCGTGTGCGACAGACGCGCACGGTTCACGGCGAGCTTGACCCAGTCCTGGATCGGCGCGTCCTTGGTCTGGCACATGCGCCAGATGTCGCCGGCTTCGACCGCGTGCTCCATCAGCACGTTGCCGGCCTCGTCGATCACGCGCACGGTGCCGGCGGCGGGAATCTGGAAGGTCTTGTCGTGGCTACCGTATTCCTCGGCCTTCTGCGCCATCAGGCCGACGTTGGGCACCGAGCCCATCGTCGCCGGGTCGAACGCGCCGTTTGCCTTGCAGTCGTCGATGACCGCCTGGTAGATGCCGGCATAGCAGCGGTCCGGGATCACCGCCTTGGTGTCCTGCAGCCTGCCATCGGTGTTCCACATGCAGCCGCTGTCGCGGATCATCGCCGGCATCGACGCGTCGACGATGACGTCGCTGGGCACGTGCAGGTTGGTGATGCCCTTGTCGGAATTGACCATCGCCACGCCCGGACGGCGCGTGTACTCCAGGACGATGTCGGCCTCGATCTGTGCGGCGACGTCGGCCGGCAGCGACGACAGGCGGGCGTACAGGTCGCCGATGCCGTTGTTGGCGTCGAAGCCTGCCTGTTCCAGCGCGGCTGCGTGCCGGGCCAGGGTGTCGCGGTAGAAGCGGCGCACCACTAGGCCGAACATGATCGGGTCGGAGACCTTCATCATCGTCGCCTTCAGGTGCAGCGAGAACAGCACGCCCTGCGCGCGCGCGTCATCGATCTGCGCATCGACGAAGGCGGACAGCGCCTTGGCGCTCATCACCGCCGCGTCGATCAGCTCGCCGGCCTTCACTTTCACGCCGGTCTTGAGCATGTTGCGACGGCCGTCGGCGCCGACCAGTTCGATGGAGACGGTGCCGGCCTGCGCGATCTGCGCCGACTGCTCGCTTCCGTAGAAGTCGCCGCCGTCCATGTGGGCGACGCTCGACCTGGAGTCGGGGTTCCACGCGCCCATCTTGTGCGGATGCTTGCGGGCGTAGGCCTTCACCGATGCCGGCGCGCGACGGTCGGAGTTGCCTTCGCGCAGCACCGGGTTCACGGCGCTGCCCTTGGTGCGGTCGTAGCGCGCCTTGATCTCGTTCTCGCGCTCGCCGCGCGGTTCTTCCGGGTAGTCCGGCAGCGCGAAGCCTTGGGCCTGCAGTTCGGCAATGGCGGCCTTCAGCTGCGGCACCGAAGCGCTGATGTTGGGCAGCTTGATGATGTTGGCGTCGGGCGTGGTGGCCAGCTGGCCGAGCTCGGCCAGGTGATCGCCGATTTTCTGGTCATCGCGCAGGAAGTCGGGGAAATGCGACAGGATGCGTCCGGCCAGCGAGATGTCGCGCGTATCCACGGCGATGCCGGCAGTGGCGGCGTAGGCCTGGACGATCGGCAGCAGCGAGGCCGTGGCCAGGAACGGCGCTTCGTCGGTCAGGGTGTAGAGGATCGTGGGGGCGTTGGACATCTCGGCGTGGACTCGCTTGGCGGGTGCTGGGAATGGCGGGGACGATTTGGCCCCGCGGCTCGAGGCGTCACCGTCTTGCCGTCGCGGCTATCGCGATGGCAGGTCGGGCGGGGACGAAACCTCGGTATTGTCGCGGTTTCGGCCGGGGCGGGCAAAAGCGCGGCCGTGCGCGGGCGCATGGTGTTTCGGGGTACGGGGGCAGCTGGCGGAAGACTTTCCGAGTGAGAGTCGGCCGCAGCGATTCTCTAGCGGTCCTGTCGCGGTGGGAATCGCAACACCACGCCGTGTCCGCCGCTGTCCGGGCGGTTGGGTCGATTCCACAGCACAGGCACTTCGCGCGGCGCAGGGGGCTCCAACTCGTCGTCGATGGGCGATACCGATTCTTCCTCGTCCTCCCAGCTGTAGCGCTTGCGCGGCGGCAGCGGGTCGGCTCGCCAGAACAGCCAGGCCGCGAGCACGGCGCCGATGGCGCCGCCCATGTGCGCCTGCCACGACACGCCGACTTCGCGCGGCAGGATCGTCAGCAGCATGCCGCCGTAGAACATGAATACGAGCATCGCCGCCGCGACCGAGGCGCGATCGCGGCGCAGAACGCCGAGCACGAACACCAGGAACATCAGGCCATGGGTGACGCCGCTGGCGCCGAGATGACGCGAACCCTCGTCGCCCAGCAGCCAGGCGCCCAGGCCCGAGCCGAGCCACAACAGCGGCAGCGCCCACAGCGTGGCGCGCGGGTACAGGCCGCCGGCCAGCGTGCCGAGCATCAGCAGGGCGATGGCATTGGCGGCCAGGTGCTCGAAGGAGCCGTGCAGCAGGGGCGAGGCCAACACACCGAGCAAGCCCGCCACCGACCAGGGCTGCACGGTCCAGGACGCCACGTCGAAGTGGCCCTGTGCGCTGAACACGGCCGTCATCACCAGCACGAAGGCCAGGCTGAGGTTGAAGGCGCGCAACCAGCGGTGCTTGTCCGCCTTGCGCTGTTCCGGCGTGTCTGGGACGGCTTCGGGAATGGGCAGGTGCATGGGACCGACATTGTTGCCCCGAAAGAGCTTTGCAAGGCGGTTTCGCGTGGGCCAATGCGTCCCATGGATGGGCCTGGCAGGGCGATCGCGGCCTGCCGCACACCCGTACCGCGTAAAATGCGGCGATGAATACGTCTTTTGCCAGCACGCCCTACCCCACCGTACACCTCAAGAACGCCTGGAAATCCACCCATCCCTGGATCTTCCAGCGCCTTGTCGACAAGCCCGTGCAGCGGCCCAAGCCCGGCACGATCGTCGACGTCATCGGCGTGGAGGGCGATTGGATCGGTCGCGGCTTCTACAACGGCCACTCGCGCATCGCCGTGCGCATCCTGGAAACCGATCCGGACGTCGAGGTCGATGCCGCGTGGTTCGCGCGCAAGATCGCCGAGGCGGTGTCGCTGCGCCGGCAGGTGCTCAAGCTCGACGAGGTCTCCGATGCCTGGCGCGTCGTGCACAGCGAAGGCGACGGCATTTCCGGCCTGGTCGTGGACCGCTACGGCGACCTGCTGGTGGTGGAGTTCTTCAGCGCCGGTGCGTTCCGCCACCGCGAGTGGATCTACGACGCGCTGAAGGCGCAGTTCCCCGGCTGCCGTTTCTACAGCTTCGCCGACGAGCACGTGCAGAAGCAGGAAAGCTTCGACTTCCGCGGCACCGAGCCCGTGCAGCCGGCCGTCATCACCGAATATGGCGTGAAGTTCCGCGCCGATCCGGCCGGCGCGCACAAGACCGGCTTCTTCGCCGACCAGCGCGAGAACCGGCAGTGGCTGTCGCAGCAGGTCGAAGGCAAGCGCGTGCTCGACCTGTGCTGCAACACCGGCGGCTTTGCCGTGTACTCGGCGATGCGCGGTGCCGAAGAGGTCATCGGCGTGGACATCGATGCCGACGTGATCGAGATCGCCAAGGGCAACGCCCGCCTCAACAACGTGCGTCCGCGTTTCATCCAGGCCGACATCTTCCCTTGGCTGCGCGATGCCGGCATCCGCGGCGACCAGTACGACGTGGTCATCCTCGACCCGGCCAAGATGACGCGCGACCGCGAGCAGGTTATCAAC
Organism: Lysobacter niastensis; assembly: GCF_031457115.1. Classification (GTDB taxonomy): domain Bacteria; phylum Pseudomonadota; class Gammaproteobacteria; order Xanthomonadales; family Xanthomonadaceae; genus Lysobacter_J; species Lysobacter_J niastensis_A. Next base: position 66,866 of record NZ_JAVDVY010000001.1, on the reverse strand, counting down.
GCGCTGAAGAAGTACCTCGACATGAACAAGCTCGCGCTCGGCGTGGTCAAGCCGGGCGGGCTGTTCGCGACGTTCTCCTGCACCGGCCTGGTCAGCGAGGAGCAGTTCCTCGACATGCTGCGCCGCGCCGCCTACTACGCCGGCCGCACCGTGCAGGTGCTTAAGGTCGCCGGCGCCGGCGCAGACCACCCGTGGCTGGCGCAGGTGCAGGAGTCGCGCTACCTGAAGGCCGCGTTCTGCCGCGTGCTGGACTGATCGTCGCCCAGAACCGGCGCAGGCTTTCAGGCCTGCGCCGGGCAACCCGGCCCGGCCGCAGTGACAACCGAGCCGTCGCAATGGGCGAGATCGTCGCCGTTACACTGGTCGCATGGCCCTTTCTTCCCTGCTCCTCATCGTCCTGCTCGTCGCGGTCGGTATCGCGATCGCGTTGTTGCTCGTGCTGTTCTCGCGCAAGCCCGAATCCGCGCTGGAGGGAGTTCGCCTGCGCATCGAGCAGGCCCTGCGCGACGAACAGCGCGAGGGACGCAGCGAACTGCGCCAGCAGATCGATGGGTTGTCGTTGCAGCAGGAGCATCGCATTGACGGCTTCGCCACCCGCCTCAATGAAGCCGCGGTGCGCACCGACCAGCGCCTGGAAGACCTGCGCGAAGCGCTGACCGAGGATGCGCGCAAGGCCCGCAGCGAGACCGTGCTGGCACTGCGCGACTTCGCCACGGCCATGGACACCCGCATTGGCGAGCTGACGCGCAACAACGAGACGCGCCTGGGCGAGATGCGCGCCACGCTCGAAAGCAAGCTGCGCGAACTGCAGGCCGACAACGCGGCCAAGCTCGAACAGATGCGCGCCACCGTCGACGAGAAACTGCACGCCACGCTGGAAACGCGCCTGACCGAGAGTTTCGGCAACGTCACCCAGATGCTGGCGCAGGTGCACCAGGGCCTGGGCGACATGAACAAGCTGGCGTCCGATGTCGGCGGCCTGCAGCGCGTCCTGACCAACGTGAAGTCGCGCGGCATATTCGGCGAAGTGCAGCTGGCGGGCCTGCTTGAGCAGGTGTTCGCGCCGGACCAGTACGCGGCCAACGTGGCAACGGTGCCCGGCAGCAGCGAGCGTGTCGAATTCGCGGTGCGCTTTCCCGGCTCCACCGGCGAGGCGCCGGTGTGGCTGCCGATCGACGCCAAGTTCCCGCGCGAGGACTACGAGCGCCTGCTCGACGCGCAGGAGCGTGGCGAACCGGAGCTGGCGCGCGCTGCCGGCGATGCGCTGGAACGCCGGGTGCGACTGGAGGCAGCACGCATCCGCGAGAAGTACGTCGCGGTACCGCATACCACCGAGTTCGCGATCCTGTTCCTGCCGACCGAAGGCCTGTACGCCGAGGTGCTGCGCCGGCCGGGTCTGGTCGAGGCGCTGCAGCGCGACCAGCGCATCGCCGTGGCCGGGCCGACGACACTGCTGGCGCTGATGACCAGTTTCCAGATGGGCTTCCGCACGCTCGCCATCGAGCAGCGTTCCAGCGAGGTCTGGCAGACGCTGGGCGCGGTCAAGACCGAGTTCACCAAGTTCGGGACCGCGCTCGACGGCGTCAAGAAGAAGCTCGACGAGGCCAGCAACAAGCTCGAGGACACCGGCCGGCGCACGCGCGTGCTGACGCGCAAGCTGCGTGAGGTCGAGGCGTTGCCGGTCGAGGACAGCCAGCGGCTGCTCGGAGCGGACTTCGAGGACGTCGGCGAGGATTGATCGCCGGCTGTTGTGCCATCCGGCGGGGCTCTTGCGTTGTCGGAGAGGGGCGGTTACCCGACGCGGAGACCAGCAAAAGCACTCACGCCTTCGGCGCTTGCCCCCTCACGCCAACCCTCTCCCGGAGGCAGGAGAGAGAGATGGCCGTCTGATCGTCGTGCGGCTTCTCTATCGTCGCGGTGCCTAGCGGCCGCCCTCCGGCGGCATCACCGGCATCGCGTCCACCGGCACCTGCGGGTTGCTGTCGTCCTGCAGGTAATCCGGCAGCATCTCTTCCTGGTTCTTCATGCGATCGCCGAAGATCTGGTAGTCGCGGCGCTGGATCCAGGCATCGCGCACCAGCGCGTAATCGTCCTCGGCACCTTCGCGGAAGCTGTCGGTGGCCAGCAGCTGCGCGCGCACGTCGACCAGCTGCAGGCCCTGCAGCGGGATGCGCGTGCTGTCGGACTCGACCTGACGCAACGGGCTCAGCGGCGCATCGCCGACCATGCCGAAGGTGTCGCGCAACGTGCGCGGGCCGAACAGCGGCAGTTCGAAATAGCGCGAGTTCTTCCAGCCCCAGTAGCCCAGGGTCTGGCCGAAGTCCTCGCCCTTGTTGGGCAGCTTGGCGTCAGAGGCCGGATCAAAGATGCCGCCAATGCCCAGCGTGGAGTTCAACAGGAAGCGGCCGAGCGACTGCCCGGCCTGCTTCGGCTTGCCCTGCAACAGCGCGTTGACCGCCGACACCGGCTGGCCGAGGTTGTTGAAGAAATTGCTGACGCCCAACCGGAGCGGACGCGGCACCACCTTCACGTAGCCGCGTGCGAGCGGACGCGCGACGCCACGGTCGATCGCGTTGTTGAAGCGGTGCATCTGCCGGTTGTAGCGCTCCCAGGGATCGTAGACAGGCGATGCCGCAGCCGGCGTCGGCAGGTTCGGATCGCCGTAGGCGTCACCGTAGAGTGCGTCGAAGTCCTGCTCGGCCTGCGTGCGCTGGTCTTCCTGCGGCGGTGGCGGGGTCCCGGACTCGGTGGGCGTCGGCTCGCCCTCCTGCTTCGGTTCCGTCGTGGCCGGCGGTGGCTCGGTTACCGGTGCGGGCTCGGTGGCCGGCGGCTGTTCCGTCGGCGGCACCTGAGGCTGCTCGGGGATGGTCGTGTCCGGCTCGGCGTCTTCCATCTTGCGCCAGCAGGCGCGCGCGGCTTCGCGGTCCTCGCCGGCTTCCTTCAGGCATTTGTCCAGCTCGATGCGCTGCTGCGCCGACAACGGACGCACGAGGATCTGCGCGTGACCGGCCAGGGGCAACGCTAGGAGCACGGAAGCGAGCAGGGGGGCGTAAAGGCGCATCGTCACAGTTTAAGGTGCCCGGGGCATGGGGCGCCCGCGCGCGAATGGCCGCGCGCGGAACGCTGTGTCCGCAATCAGCTGGCGAAAGCCAGGCGCGGATCGAGGCGGTAGGCGGTGCGCAGCTCGGCCAGGCCCGAAGGCGTGCCGATGACGTCGGTGATGCCGACGCGCTCGCACAACTCGGCCAGCAACGCCAGGCCGGCGCTGTCGACCGAGCTGACCGCGCTCAGGTCCAGCCGGCGCAGGCCGTTGCCGGGCGAGCGCAATTGCGGCCAGAGGGCCGCGACAGCGGCGCGCTCGAGCGCGCCACCGAACACGAGGGTGTCACCGTCCTGGCGGACCGTCGCGTTGGCCATGGTCAGTTGGTGCTGGCCTGGGCCTGCAGCTTGCCGGCCTTGATGTCGGCGGCCACCTGCGGGATCGACTTCTGCTTGAGCGGCGTGTCGAACTGGTTGCGGAAGGTCTGCACGAAGCTCACGCCCTCGACCATCACGTCGAACACCTTCCACTGCGTGCCGACCTTGCGCATCAGGTAGTCGACCGGCACCGGCTCGGCGCCCTGGCGCAGGTACTCGCTGGACACCTTGACGATGGCGCCGCCGCGAAGCGGGGTTTCCGATTTCACGCGCACCTTGAGCTTGGTGTTGAGGTCCAGCAGCGAGGAGCCGTAACGCTGCATCAGGCTGTCGGCGAGCGCGTCGGCGAACACCTTGATGTCCGCCTCGGAGGCGCCGCGGCCATGCACGCCCAGCACAAGGCGGGCGGAATAATCGCGGTCGAAGATGTTGTTGAACTCGCTTGCGACGAACTGGCGCAGCGCGGCGCGGTCCTTGGTGAACTCGGCGCGGCGCGATTCCAGCGTGGCGAGGATGCGGGTGCTGTTGCTCAGCACCAGCTGGCTCGGCGTGCCCGTCGCCGCGGGGGTAGTGGCGGCGGCCGGCGCGGCCTGCTGCGCCAGCACGGCGGCCGGAGCAGCCACCAGCAGGGCCGAAGCAATGACGATGGACAGCGTGCTGTTCAGGGTGCGCTTCATGGTTTCTTGGTCTCGTCCGTGGGGGAAGCCTCGTCCTGGAGGTAAGCCGGGACGTCGGCGGGCTGGGCGGCATTGTCGGCGGGCTTTGCGCCACCGCCGCTGAACATGTATTTGCCGACCAGCTGGATCAGGTCGACGGCTGATTGGGTCAGGTAGATCTCGTCGCCGGGCTTGAGGGCTTCCGGGTCGCCGCCGGGGGTCAGGCCGACATAGCTCTCGCCCAGCAGGCCGCTGGTGAAGATGCCCGCGGCGGTATCCGAAGGAAGCGTGTTGTAGCGTTTGTTCACCGCCAGGGTGACAACGGTATCGAACTTGACGGGATCCACGTCGATCTTGGCGACATGTCCGATCGCCACGCCACCGATTTTGATCGGAGCATTCGGCCGAAGTGCGCCGATCGTCGAGAAACGTGCCGTCAATTCGTAGGTATCGCCGGAGACTCCCCAGCGCCCGTTGGTGGAGGCCAGGGCCAGCACCAGCAGCGAGGCCAAGGCCAGCAGCAGGAAGGCGCCGACGGCGAATTCGATACGGGGGGCGCGGATACTCATCGGGTCACCATGGAATCAGGCCGGCGCTTCACTGGAACAGGAAGGCCGACATCACGAAATTGAACATCAGCACCAGCAGCGACGCGTTCACCACCGCACGGGTGGTCGCGACCGAGGTGCCCTCGATGGTCGGCTCGGCATGGAAGCCGACATAGGCGGCGACCAGCGCCGCGGTGCCGCCGAACACGGCAGATTTGACGAAGCACATCAAAAAGTCGTCGACGAAATCGACGCTGTCCTTCAATACCTGCCAGAACGTGCCCGAGTCCAGGCCTATCACGTGCACGGACTCGAAATAGCTGGCGCTGATGGCCAGGCTGCAGAAGAAGCCGGTCAGCAGCGGCATGCTGATCACAGCCGCCCAGAAGCGCGGTGCGACGGCCTTGCCGACCGGGTCGATCGCCATCAGGCCGAGCGCGGTGATCTGGTCGGTGGCGCGCATCAGGCCCAGTTCGGCGGCGATCGAGGAGCCGGCGCGGCCGATGAACAACAAGGCCGTCAGCACGGGGCCGAGTTCGCGGTACAGGCCGAGGCCAAGCATGGCGCTGACCTGGCCCGAGGCGCCGTAGGTATCGAGCGCCCGATAACCCAGCAACGTCACCGAAAGGCCGACGAACGCGCCGCCTACGGCAATGATTGGCAGCGAACGTGCGCCAATCTTGTAGATCTCGCGCACCAGCTCCCGAAAGAAGTCCGGGGTCGGTTTCGATGCGCGGAACACCGACAGCGAGAACAGGCCGGCACGGCCGAGCGAGCGGGTCGCGGCGACAAAGGGCATCAGGCGGCCTCCGGGGCACGGGGGGCGGCATCGAAGGCAATGGGACCGTCGGGTTCGCCTTTCAGGAACTGGTGTACCAGCGGGTCCTGACTGGATTCCAGTTGCGACGGGGTGCCCGAGAAGACGATGCGGCCGTTGGCGATGACGATGGCCTGGTCTGCGACGGGCAGTGTTTCGTGGACGTGGTGGGTCACGACGATGCTGGTCAGGCCGAGGGTGTCGTTGAGCCGGCGCATCAGGTCCATGACCACGCCCGAGGCGATCGGGTCCAGGCCGGTGAGGGGTTCGTCGTAAATCATCAGCGGCGGGTCCAGCGCCAACGCGCGCGCCAGGGCGACGCGACGCGCCATGCCGCCGGACAACTCGCGCGGGAAAGCATCGGCGGCGGCGCGCAGGCCGACGGCGTGCAGCTTCATCAGCACCAGCTGGCGGATCACCGCGTCGGGCAGGCGGGTATGGGCGCGCAGCGGCAGCGCGACGTTTTCGGCGGCGGTCAGGTCGGTCAGCAGGCCATTGCCCTGCAGCAGCACGCCGATGCCCTTGCGCAGTTCGAGCAGGTCGCGACGGCGCTGCGGCACCGACTGGCCCAGCACCTCCACCGTGCCCGCGGCCGGCGCCAGTTCGCCGGTCAATGCCGCCAGCAGCGTCGACTTGCCGCTGCCCGAAGGACCCAGCACGGCGACGATGCGGCCGCGCGGCACTTCCAGGTTGATGTCGCTCAGCACGGTGCGTCCGCCACGTTCGAGGCGGAGGTTGCTGATGCGGACGATGGGGCTTTCGTTCGTCATTCGCAGGGCGTGCTTTTCCAGGCGTTCCCTTCCAGGGCGTGCAAGGCGTATGTGGCGGCGCCGGATACAAAGTCCGGAAGCTTGGCCATGGACGGCTGAACGGGAACCGAGGCCGGCATTGTCGCAGGTTCGGACCCGTATGCTCGACACGACGGAGGTCACGGTCCTGCAACGGTGCGCTGCATGTCCGGAACAAGGTGCGTCTCGGCGAATGCGACAGCACTCCGGCAAGATAGCCGCGATGCCCGGCCGCCCCGACTTCCGTCTCTACCATTCCAATGCCCTGGACGTGCTGGCCGAGCTGCTCGCGGCGCAGCTGCGCGAGCCCGTGCCCGGCCGGCCACTGCTGACCCCGGACACGGTGCTGATCCCGCAGGTCGCGATGCGGCGCTGGCTGCAATCGACGCTGGCGCGGCGTCATGGCATCGCCGCCAACCTGCGCTTCCTGACGCCCGGCGAGTTCGTGCGCGATGCGCTCGACGCCAACGTGCCCGGCGCCAGCGAGGACCTCGACGCGGCGGCATTGCAATGGCGGCTGTACGCACAATTGTCCGAGCCGTCCGCGCTGACCGGCCGCGCCTTCGCACCGTTGCGCGAGTACCTGTCGGGCGAAGACCCGCTCAAGCCGTGGGCATTGTCGGGCGAGCTCGCCGGTATTTTCGAGAAGTACCAGGCCTGGCGACGCGACTGGCTGCTGGCCTGGGAGTCCGGGCAGGAGCCGGCCGATGCGCAGGCCGAACTGTGGCGCCGCGTCGCCGCAGGCCGCCACCACCGTGCGCGACGCCTCGACGATTACCTCTCCCGCTTCGGCGCGCCCGACGGCCCATTGCCGGCGGGAATGCCGGCGCGGATGTTCGCCTTCGCCACGCTCAACATCTCGCCCGACGTGCTGCGGGTGATCGCCACGCAGGCGCGCGCGGGCACGTTGCATTTCTATGTGCCCACGCCGTCGCACCGCTATTGGGGCGACCTGCCGGGCTACGCGCAGCGCCTGCGCGACGATGCCGCCACCGGCGACGACGACAATCCGCTGCTCGCCCACTGGGGCGCGGCCGGCCGAGACTTCATGGCGGTGCTCGGCGGTTACGAAGTCGTGCATCCCTCCCAGGAAATCGAACGCTACGCCGATCCGGAAGCGCTGGACGACGATGCGCCCGAACGCGACACCCTGCTCGGGCGCATGCAGCGCGACCTGCTGCACCGTCGCGCGCCACGGCCCTGGCGCAGTGAGGTAAAGCGCGACGACGCCAGCGTGCAGGCGCATGCCTGCCACACGCGGTTGCGCGAGGTGCAGGTGCTGCATGACCGCCTGCGCGCGCTGCTGGACGATCCTCGCTTCGATCCTCCGTTGCAGGCGCGCGAGATCGCCGTGATGGCGCCGGACATCGACCCGTACCGTCCGCACATCGAAGCCGTGTTCGGTGGCCTGGGCGGCAGTCGCGACTACATTCCGTACGCGCTGGCCGACCTCAGCCCGCTCGCTGGCGAGCCGCTGGCCGAAGTATTCATTCGCCTGCTCGCCTTGCCGACTTCGCGGTTCGGCGTGAGCGAAGTGCTGGATCTACTTGCCACGCCGGCGCTGGCCGAAGCGGCGGGATTGGACGCTGCGGGCCTGGAACGACTGCGAAGGTGGCTGCACGAGGCCGGCGCGCGCTGGGGCCTGGATCCGGATCACCGCGCGCGGCACGACGCGCCCGCGGACGACGCCTACACCTGGCGCTTCGCGCTGGACCGCTTGTTGCTCGGTCACGCCTGCGCCGATGACGCCGACATCGCCGGCGTCGCGCCGTGGATCGAACTGGAAGGTCGCGCTCTGGATGCGCTGGATGCGCTGATCCGCGTGCTGCGCACGCTCGCGCGCCACGAACGCCTGCTCGGCCGCGCGATGGCGCCAGCACAATGGCGCGACGTGTTGTTCGCGTTGCTCGATGCCCTGTTGCCGGAGCATCCGCGCACCATGGGCGACCAGCGCGCGATCGAGCGCCTGCGTCGCCAGATAGATGCGTTCGCGGCCAGCGCCGACGAAGCCGGCTTCGAACGCGCCGTGCCGGCGGAGGTGGTCCGCGCATATTTCCAGCAGGCCCTGGCCGAATCCGACACGCGTGCCCCGCTGCTGACCGGTGGCGTCAGCTTCGCGCGGATGGTGCCGATGCGCCTGCTGCCGTTCCGGGTGATCTGCCTGCTCGGCATGAACGACGGCGACTACCCGCGCCGCGACCCGGCCGGCGGCCTCAACAAGATGGCGCTGGAACTGACCACGAAAGCACGACGCTTCGGCGACCGCTCGCTGCGCGACGACGACCGCTTCCTGTTCCTGCAGTTGTTCGCCTCTGCCGGCGAAGTGTTCTACGTCAGTTGGCTCGGCGCCGATCCGCGCGACGGCAGTGCGCGTGAACCGTCCGTGCTGGTGTCGGAACTGCTCGATGCCGCGGGCGACTACCATCGCGCGCCCAAAGCGCGCCGCGAACTCGTGCTGCACCATCCGCTGCAGCCGTTCGCGCCCCGCGCGTTCGGCATGGCCGACGAGCCGCGACATTTCAGCTACCAGAAAGCCTGGCACCCCGCGGCCGATGCGTTGTGCGGCGCGCGCAGCGTGCCGGCGCCCTGGTTCACCGACGTGCTGCCCGAAGCGGAACCGGAGCAGGAGCTGCCGCTGATCGCGCTGCGCCGTTTCCTCACCGATCCGGCCGGACAGTTCCTGCGCCAGCGCATGGGCCTGCGCCTGCCCGACGAGATCGCGGCCAGCGACGATCTGGATCCGCTGACGACACCGGCGAGCGGCCTCGACCGATGGAGCCTGCAGCAGGTCGTATTCGACGCGTGCGTCGAGGGCGATGTCCTCGCCCTGGCCGCGCGGCTGCGAGCCCTCGCCGTGCTGCCGTCCGGCCCGCTGGGCGAGCGTCAGCTCGCCGAACTCAAGGCGGGCGTGCAGCCGTTCGCGGCGGCTTTGCGGCAGTGGCGACAGGGCGAGGCGGAGACGCGTCCGTTCGAGCTCGGCCTCGATGGCGTGCGCTTGTACGGGCACCTCGACCACCTTTATCCGCACGGCGCGCTGCGCATGCGGCTGGACGCACTCCACGGGCCGGCGCAGATCGCGCATGGGCTCGACTGGCTGGTGTTGTCCGCGTTGGGCGACCCGCGCCCGCTGGCACAACTGGCGCAATGGGACGAAGGCCCTGGCGTCCGCCTGCGCCCAGCGATCCCCAAAGCGCAGGCACGCGCCGCGCTGCGCGAACTGCTGGCGCTCTACCGTGAAGGCATGCGCGAGCCGTTGCCGATGCAGGCACGGTCGGCGTGGCTCTGGTACGACGCACCGCGCGCCGACGAATCCGGCGAAGCGGCGGCGTGGAAGGCGGCGCGTGAGCAATGGTTCGGCGACGACCGCCGCTGGGGCGAGGTGGACCAGACGGCCGTGCAACTGGCGCTGCGTGGGCGCGATCCGTTCCTCGACGAACTCGACGGGGCACGCTTCCGCACGTTGTCGACGCGCCTGTTCGAGGCCGTGGTGCATGGACGCGCGAGCGACGTGCACGCCGGGGAGGTCGCATGAGCGCCGTCGCGCAGGACGCCTTCCTCGACCTGCCGCTGGACGGTGTGCGCCTGATCGAGGCCAGCGCGGGCACCGGCAAGACCTTCACCCTCGCGACGCTGGTGACGCGCCTGGTGATCGAGCGCGGCCTGCGGGTTGGCCAGATCCTCGCGGTGACCTATACCGAAGCGGCCACGCAGGAGCTTCGGGAGCGCCTGCGCCTGCGCCTGGAACTGGCCGCACGGCTGGCGAACGAAGTCGCGCTGATGCCGACCTCGCTCGCCGACGACGACAGCGAAGCGGCCGTCACGCGCGAGCTGATTACGCGGCAAGCCCGGCACGAAGACCCGCTGGCGCTGGCGCGGCGCTTGCGGCAGGCCGCACGCGAGATGGACCTGGCGGCGGTGTTCACCATCCACGGCTTCTGCGCGCGTGCGCTGGCCGAACATGCCGTCGAAGCAGGGCAGCCGCTGCTCGCGCCCGAGCTGACCGGCAGCGAACGCGAACTGATCGACGCCATCGCAACCGATCTGTGGCGTTCGCTCGGCGCCGATCCTGTCGATGCCGAACTGCTGCAGGCGCAATGGCGGACGCCACAAGGGCTGGCCGGCGACCTCGGTCGCCTGCTGTACGCGCCGCGAATAGAACCTGCGCCGCCCGCGCTCTCGACCGATCCATTGCCGCGATTGCGCGCCGCCGCCGATGCGCTGCGCGCCGCCTTCGCATTGCATGGCGATGAGGCCTGCGCAGCGCTGGACTTCGCCATCGAATCGAAGGTGCTCAACGGGACTACGTACAAGAAGGGGCTGCCGGCCGAGCTGATGTGCGCCCTCGCGCGATGGTGCGAACTTGGCGCTGCCGCGGCACCGGTTCACGATCGCATCGACCGCCTGACGCCGCAGATGCTGGCGGACAAAACCAACAAGGCGAAGTGCGGTCCGCCGTTGAAGACTCCGGTCTCACCGCTGTTCGACGCGGTCGCGCACTACGTGGCCGTCGCGAACGAGCGAGGGTCCTGGCTGGGCGCGCAACGCCTCGCGCTGGTGCATCGCGTGCGCGAGGAGGCGACGCGCAGGCTCGCCGCGCTCAAGCGATTGCGCCGCGAGCAGACCTTCGACGATCTCATCGCCAACCTGGCGCAGGCGCTGGAGGGGCCGCACGGCGGCCGCCTGGCCCAGCGGCTGCGTGCGCAGTACGCCTTCGCGCTGGTCGACGAATTCCAGGACACCGATCCGCGCCAGTGGGCGATCTTCGAGCGCGTGTTCGGCGCGGACGAAGCGGGCGCCCCGGCGCTGTTCCTGATCGGCGATCCCAAGCAGGCGATCTACCGCTTCCGCGGCGGCGACGTCCACACTTATCTCGGCGCCGCCGAACGCGCGCTGCGCGCACCGGCGCTGGACCGAAACTTCCGCTCGCGGCCGTCGCTGCTGCAGGCGGTCGCCGCGCTATATGACCGCGCGGGCGAGTCCGCCTTCGTCGACGAGCGCATCCGCTTCCGCGATGTCGAACCCGGCGGGGCAGTGCGGGACGACGACTTCCAGCGCGATGGCTGCACCGCTCCCGCAGTGGTCGTCTGCTCGCTGCCCGCGCCTGATGACGGGCGCAAGAAGCCGCAATGGCTGGTGGGCGAGGCCCGTCAACTCGCGTCCCTGGCCTGCGTAAGCGCCATCCATGCGCTGCTGCTCGATGCGCGCGAGGGCCGTTCGGTGCTGCATGAAAAGGGTCGCGCGCGGCCACCGCAGGCGGGTGACATCGCCGTGCTGGTGCGCAATCACGTCGAGGCGACGCTGATGCGCGAGGCGTTGGCGCTCACCGGTGTGCCGGCGGTCGCAGCCGGGCGGTGCAGCCTGTTCTCAACCGAGCAGGCCCGCGACGTGCTCGCATTGCTGGATGCGCTGCTGCGTCCGGACGACGACGCGCGGTTGCGCGGCGCGCTGGCGACCATGCTGATCGGCCTGGATGCCGACACGCTCAACCGCTTCGACGACAGCCCCGCCCTGCATCGCCATTGGCAATTGCGCGCGCTGGCATGGCGCGACCGCTGGCAGCGGCACGGGCCCTTGGCGATGCTGGGCGACGTCTGCGCCGAGCAGGCCCCGCGCCTGCTGGCGCTGACCGACGGCGAGCGTCGCCTGACCAACACGCTGCAATTGGCGGAAGTGCTGCAGGAAGCCGATACCCGCGCGGTGGGCGAGCACGGCCTGGTCGACTGGCTGCGCACGCAGATCGCCGAGGCCGACGACAACGACGAAACCCAGCAGTTGCGCCTGGAGTCCGATGCGCGTTGCGTGCAGATCCTGACGCTGCACAAGAGCAAGGGCCTGGAATTTCCGTTCGTGTTCATGCCGTTTGCGGCCATCGGGCGCGACAGTCGAACCGGCAACCTGTGCGAGTACCACGACGGTACGGGCCGCGTACTGCAGATACGAAGCGACGCGAGCCCCGCCGACACCGCCGCCTGGAACAATGCGAAGGCGCAGCAGGAGTCGGAGGAGCGTGGCGAAGACGCGCGCCTGCTGTACGTCGGCCTGACCCGCGCGCGTCATGCGCTGTGGCTGGCGACCGGACCGTTCGCGCAGGCAGACCTGAGTCCGCTGGCGAAGATGCTGGACGCCCCGGCTGATCTGGAAACGCAGCTGGGCGACGCGCTCGACCTGCAACGGCCAACGCTGCCTTTGACCTTGCCGCGGCCATTGCCGCCGGAACGAAGCGATGCCGTGCCCGTCGCCAGGACGGCGCGACGCACCGTCTCGCGGGACTGGTGGGTCTACAGTTTCACGCAGCTGGCCAACGAATCGGCGGGTGCGTTCGAGGCAGCGCCGCGCGCCGTGGCCGAAGAGGGCGGCGCGAAGGACGAGCCGGCGCCGGCCATGGCCGACGGCGACAAACGGTTCTCCGGCAGCCGCTTCGGCAACGTGTTGCACGGCGCGCTGGAACGGGTCGACTTCGCGGCCTGGGCGGACTGGCCGCACACGCCGCCGTCCGGTGCCGAACTCTTGCACCTGCGGGCGGCGCTGCATGGCGAAGGCTACGTGCAGGACGACATCGCCGATGGCATCGACGTGCTGGCGCCGTTGATCGGCAACACCCTCACCGTGTCATTGCCCGAGGGCAAGCGTCTGTGCGACGTGCCCGCAGAGGAGCGGCTGGCCGAGATGGAGTTCCATTTCGCCCTCCATTCCACTGCCGTGGCGGACCTGCTGGGGCTGCTGCATCAGTACGGCATCGTGCCGCAGCGTCACGCGTTCGGCTCCCGCGCGCGGCTGGAAGGCCTGATGACCGGCAAGATCGACCTGGTCTACGCGCACGCCGGCCGTTTCCACGTGCTCGATTACAAGTCGAACCGCCTGCCGGGCTATGACCGAGGCGTGCTGGCGGCCGCGATGGACGACAGCGAGTACACCCTGCAGGCGTTGCTGTATGCGTTGGCGCTGCATCGCTGGCTGCGCTTCCGGCTGGACGAAGCCTACGACTACGACACGCATTTCGGCGGCATCCGTTACCTGTTCTGCCGCGGGCTGGATGCCGGCGACGCGGCCTCGCCCGGCGTGTATGCCTGGCAGCCGCCGCGGGAAATGATCGAGCGGCTGGATGCGCTGTTCGCACACGGCGTGCTGGAACCGATGGAGGCCACGGCATGAGCCTGCTTGATGCACTGCTGCGCCAGGGAGCGTTGCGCCCCGTCGATCATGCACTCGCGCAGAGCCTGCGCCGGCTCGGTCAGCAGGACGGTGGGACGGACGACCATGTCCTCGTGGCTGCGGCGCTGGCGTCGTCCGCGGTCGCGCAGGGTCATGCCGGCCTCGATCTGGCGCGCCCGCATCTGGTCTGCGCCGCGCCGGTGGAATGGCCGGCCGTCGGGGAATGGGATGCGGCGTTGCGCGCTTCGCGCTGGGTCGCGCAGTCTCCTGCGGACGCGGCCAGCGCGCAGGCGCCGCTGGTGCTGGAAGCCGGGATGCTCTACCTGCGCCGCTACCGCGAGTACGAACGTCGGCTGGCGCATGGCTTGCGCCGGATCGCCGCCGCCGCACCGCAGGCCGGCGACCTGCAGGCGCTTGAGCCGTTGTTCGCCCTGCTGTTTCCGGATACGGGTGACGACGACCGCCAGGCGCGCGCCGCCGCGCTGGCGCTGTTGCGGTCGTTGCTGCTGGTGACAGGCGGGCCGGGCACCGGCAAGACCACCACCATCACCCGCGTACTGCTGCTGTTGATCGCCCAGGCGAACCGCGCGGGGCGGCCGTCGCCGCGCATCGCGCTTGCGGCACCGACCGGCCGCGCCGCCGAACGCATGGCCGAAAGCCTGCGCACCGCCGCAGGACAACTGCGCGCCATCGACGGTGTCGATCCGATCCTGTGCGATGCGCTGCCCGACACCGCCAGCACCTTGCACCGACTGCTCGGCACGATTCCCGACAGCCCGCGCTTCCGCCACGACGCCGACCATCCGTTGCCGTTCGACGTGATCGTGGTCGACGAGGCCTCGATGGTCGACCTGCCATTGATGTGCAAACTCGTGGAGGCCGTGCCGGAAGGTGCGCGCCTGATCCTGATCGGCGATCGCGACCAGCTCCCTTCGGTCGAGGCAGGCGACGTCCTGGCGGCGATCACCGATGCAGCCGGCGAGGGCGACGCGTTGCCGGCGTCGCTCGCGCAGGCGCTCTCGCCGCTGTTGGGTGTCGTGCCGATGCTCGAAACCGAAAACGCCGGGGTTCTTTCCGGCCATCGCGTGCAGTTGCGCCGCGGCTACCGGCAATCGCAATCGCTGGACCTGGGGCCACTCGCCGATGCCATGCGCGCAGGCGACGGCGATGACGCCATGCGTTTGTTGCGAAGCGGCCTGGCAGGGGTCAGCTTCCACGAGGACGTGACCGATCCTTTGTCAGGCGCCTCCCGGGAAGCCCTGCTGTCGTCGTGGCGCGCGTTGCTGGACCTGCACGATCCGGCGTTGGCGCTTCAGCACGCGCGACGCCTGCGCCTGCTGACCGCTTTGCGCGACGGCGCGCAGGGCGCGAATGTGCTTAACCAGCGCATCGAGGAGGCGCTGGCGGGAACGCAGCGCGACCCCTATTTCCACGGCCGCCTGCTGCTGGTCACCGAGAACAGCTACCGCCATGGCCTGTTCAATGGCGATATCGGCGTGTGCCAGCACGATGCCACGGGCATTCCGGTGGCCTGGTTCGCCGGCGGTGAAGCAGGCGTACGCGGCTTCCATCCCGCGTCGTTGCCCGCGCATACCGGTGCGTTCGCCATGACCGTGCACAAGGCGCAGGGTTCGGAGTTCGACTCGGTGTGGCTGCTGCTGCCACGCCAGGATGCGCGCACGCTGTCGCGAGAACTGCTCTACACCGCCATCACGCGGGCACGCAGCCAGTTGCATGTGTGCGCCGGCGAGGACGCGCTTCGCGCGGCATTGGTGCGGCATGCCGAGCGCGTGTCGGGGCTCGCCTGGCGGCTGCGGGACTAGCCGACGAAGCTGCCGCGGCAGGCGCGCTCATCTTCGACTTCGGCGCTGCGCGCTTACGCGCCAGGACGAACGGTGAGAAATGGTTTGCGTCCCGAGGTGGGTCATCCACGCGAACGGGCCACGCGCGGTGGATAACGCCACCACGCCAGGACGACGAGCAGGCCGAACGCGGTATAGGCGACGGCGAACACCCACTCGGGCGCCGTGAAGAACATCAGGCGCTGTAGCCAGTACGCCACGAAGCTCTGGTCGTGCGACGCCTCGCCTGCCTGCTCGCGCAACCACGCTTCCAGCGTGGTCAGCGGACACACCATGCCCAACCACGACTGCGCCGCGACCACGCCGATGGCGACCAGGTGGGCCATGCGGAACCACAGGGCATTCACCCACGGCCACGTCGCCAGGCGGTTTCCGACGAAGACCAGCACCAGTCCGCCAATGACGAACAGCACCACACCGAAGTGCACGGCCAGCACCATGTCGGCGAGCAACGGGTAGGGCCATGCGGCGGACATCGCGGTGGACATCGCAGTGCCTGGGATTCTGCGCTGTGGCTGGCGATGCAGTCGCGACACACGTCCGCACCGCCAGCAGACCCTCGCCGGCGCGCGCCGGCGAGGAATGAAGCACCGGCTTACACCAGCGCCGGATCGTCGCCGTCGACAGCTTCCTCGACGACCGGTTCAGCGGATTTCTTCGCTTTGGCCTTCGCGGCCGGCTGCTTGGCGACCTTGGCCATCTGGGCCTGGATCGCCTCGGCCGATGCGCGCCCGGCGGCCTCGTAGCGGGCGCGTATGTTCGGGCACAGCACCTGCATGTAGTCGGCGTCGAAGTTCAGGCGTTCGACCAGGAAGTCGACAAACGCGCGCACCTTCGGCGATTGCACGCGACCGCGCGGGAACACCGCGTTGAACTCGTACTCCGGGCCGATCCAGCCGGCCAGCACGCGCTGCACGTAACCCTGCTCGGCGTAGGCCTTCACGGTGACGTCAGCGGCCATCATCAGGCCTTCGCCGCACAGCAGCGCGCCGCTGAGCGGGGCCGGGTCGTTGGCCACCAGCACCGGATCGACGCGGTAATCGACACTGCGCGTGCCGTCGCTGAGCGGCCAGTAATACTGGCCGTTGCGACGGTACTTCGGCATCGCCAGCGTGCGGTGGTGCTGCAGGTCGTCCGGATGCAGCGGCTCGCCGTGGCGCGCGATGTAGTTGGGGCTGGCGTAGACCTGGGTGCGGAACGTGGCGAGCTTGCGCGCGATCAGATTGGAATCGGGCAGGTTGCCCACGCGCAGGGCGACGTCGAGTTCCTTGTCGATGATGTCCAGCGGCTCGTTGGTCAGCACCATTTCCACGCGCACCTCGGGGTGGCGTGCGTGGAACTCGCCCAGCAACGGCGCGATCCAGGTGTTGCCGAGCGAGTACGGCGCGGTAAAGCGGAGCCAGCCGCGCGGACCGCCCTGCAACTGGCTGACCGCGCTTTCAGCTTCATCCAGTTCGCGCGAGATGCGCTGGCAATGTTCGAAGTAGATGTTGCCGGCCTCGGTCAGGCCGAGCTTGCGCGTCGTGCGATGCAGCAGTTGCGCGCCCAGGCGCGTCTCCAGCTCCTGCACCTTGCGGCTGACGGTGGTCTTGGGCAGGCGCAGGGCGCGTGCCGCGGAGATGAAGCTGCCGTGCTCGACCACCTTGACGAAGACAAGGGTGTCGTTGAGATCGCGGGCCATGGTGGGGGGCTCCTGGCAGGGGAAATAGCGGCGGGGCGGTGCCGTCGGCGGCGGGACGATCCCGCAGGGCGACCCAATGGGCCGAAAGGCGGGAAAGGGTCGAGCCACAGATTGGACCGATTCCGGGACAATTATTCCCTCAATTGCCGGCTAATCAAGTGCCGGTCGCAGGACTAATCTTTGCCGCAACCTCCCCCGGTCCCGCAGTCATGTTGACCCCCCGCCAAGCCCGCTTCGCCTTCCTTCCGCTGATGCTGATCGCCATGACGGCCCTGATCGGGCTGTCGGCGGTGGTGTTCCGTCAAGGCCTTGATGCCGGTCCTGCCGAAGCCTGGATGCTGGCCTGGGTGCTCGCCTTCGTCATCGCGCTGCCGAGCGCCATGCTCGTGCTGCCGATCCTGAGCGGCATGCTCAAGCACGTCACGCTTTCCGAGACCGTCCCGCACGCGGGAGTAAACATCCCGGGAGCGGGACAATGAAATCCCCGCTGGTCGTCCTCGGCGCCACCGGCAGTATCGGTCGCGGTGTCGTGCAGGCGGCCGTCGATGCCGGCTGGCCGGTGATCGCGGTCGCCCGCGACTCCGCCGGGCTCAAGCGCCTGCAGGAGCGTCACGCCGACGCGCACCTGTCCGTGCTCGCCGCCTCGGTCGCCAGCGACGAGGACGGCGTGCGTCTGGCCGCGGCGCTGCGCAAGCTCGGCCGACCGCTGGGCGGTGTGGTCGCCTGCATTAGCGGCACCATGGAGCGCGGGCGCCTGCTCGATCACCCCGCCGTATTCCTGCAGCGCAAGTTCGGCGAGGACGTGCTTCCGCACCTGGCCGCTGCGCGCAGCCTGCTGCCGCTGCTGGCCGAAGCCAACCGCGGCGGCGGATACGTACTGATCGGCGGACCTGGCAGTGAGCACCCTTGGGCCGGCTACGGCCATCGATCCATTGGTGCGGCCGCGCTGAACATGCTGGCGCGGGTACTGCACGACGAGGCGCGGGCGCTGCCGGTGCGTGTGCAGCTGCTGGCGATCGACAGCCCGGTCTGCACCGAAGACAACATCGGTCATGCCTGCCCGCAATGGCCGAGCGCGCTGGCCGTGGGGCAGCGCGCGCTGGCGCTGATCGCCCAGCCGCGCGGCAAGGCCGAGGCGGTGGTGCATTTCAACCCGGCCGATGGCGATGTCGAATTCGGACCACTCGAATCGTCGGAATTCCAAGAGCCCCAGAGTCCAGACCCATTCAGTCCGGACCAATCCCATCCAGAAACGGATAGCGACCCCGCACTGCTGCCATCACGCTGTCTGCAGGACGCGCGCAACCTTCTGAAAAACCTGCTGTCGCCCCATCCGATCTCCCCCAATCGCAACCAGGAACCCTCGTCCCCATGACTCCCCCTAAAGCAAAGGTCCGATCCGGAACCGGGATTCCCCTCCTCGCGCTTACCGCGGGGCTGCTGGCCGTGCTTGTCATCGCCGGTTGCTCCAGTCAGGCCGAGCCCAATGCCGCACCGCCGCCGCCGGAAGTCAGCGTCGCCCAGGTGCTCAACAAGTCCGTGAGCGAGTGGGATGAGTTCACCGGCCGCGTCAGCGCGGTCGAAACCGTCGACCTGCGCCCGCGCGTGAGCGGCTACGTCGAACGCGTGGCCTTCCAGGAAGGCCAGGAAGTGAAGAAGGGCGACCTGTTGTTCGTGATCGACCAGCGCCGCTACCAGGCGCAACTCGCCCAGGCCCAGGCCGAACTCGAGCGCGCCCGTGCCGAATCGCGCCTGGCCAAGGCCCAGGACGAGCGTGCGCAGACCCTGGTCGAAGCCAAGGCGATCTCGCGCGAGGAGTTCGAGACCCGTCGCGCCGCCACCACGTCGGGCAACGCCGCCGTCCGGGCAGCCGAGGCCGCCGTCGCCAACGCCCAGCTCGATCTGCAGTTCACCCAGGTGCGCGCCCCGATCGACGGCCGCGCCGGTCGCGCGCTGGTTACCGAGGGCAACCTCGCCCAGGCCGACGCCACGCTGCTGACCACGGTCGTCTCGCAGGACCCGGTGTACATCTACTTCGAAAGCGACGAGCAGAGCTTCCTGCGTTACCAGGAACTGGCCCGCAAGGGCGAACGCGCCGAATCGAAGAATCCGGTCCGCGTCGGCCTGGCCAACGAGCAGGGCTATCCGCACGAAGGCGTCGTCGACTTCGTCGACAACCAGGTCGACTCCAAGACCGGCACGATCCGCGCCCGCGCGGTGCTGCGCAACCCGGATCGCGTGTTCACGCCGGGCCTGTTCGCCCGCGTGCAGCTCGAAGGCAGCAGCCAGTTCAAGGCCATGCTGATCGACGACAAGGCCGTGCTCACCGACCAGGACCGCAAGTACGTCTACGTGCTCGGCCCGAAGAACGCCGCCACCCGCAAGGATGTCGTGCTCGGCCGCATGGTCGATGGTCTGCGCGTGGTCAGCTCGGGCCTGGCGCCGACCGACAAGGTCATCGTGCACGGCGTGCAGAAGGTGTTCTTCCCGGGCATGCCCGTGTCGCCCAAGACGATCGCGATGGGCGCCCCGGCACCGGGCCCGCAGGTCGCCATGAAGTAACCGCCTGGCTCCCTCCCTTTCGCGAAGCGAAGGGGAGGACCGGGGAGGGGTGATTTGCGCCTGTCGCTCACCCTTTTCCAACCTGCCCCTGCGCTGCGCGCAAGGGCAGGAGTCAAAAGCACCAAGCCCCTGCGCCTTATGGCGCAGGCATGGAGTCATGCGGCCGCGCGCCGTACGAGGAACCCCTCATGGATTTTTCAAAATTCTTCATCGACAGGCCGATCTTCGCCGCGGTGCTCTCGATCGTGATCTTCGCCGCCGGCCTGATCTCGATCCCGATGCTGCCGATCAGCGAGTACCCGGAAGTCGTGCCGCCCTCGGTGGTGGTGACCGCCGTGTACCCCGGCGCCAATCCCAAGGTGATCGCCGAAACCGTGGCCACACCACTGGAAGAGGCGATCAACGGCGTCGAGAACATGATGTACATCAAGTCGGTCGCCGGCTCCGATGGCGTGCTCGTCGTCACCGTGACCTTCCGCCCCGGCACCGACGCCGACGACGCGGCGGTGCGCGTGCAGAACCGCGTCGCCCAGGCGCTGGCGCGCCTGCCTGAAGACGTGCGACGGCAGGGCGTGACCACGCAGAAGCAGTCACCGACCTTCCTGATGGTCGTGCACCTGACCTCGCCCAACGGCAAGTACGACACGCTGTACCTGCGCAACTACGCGCGACTGCACGTGAAGGACGCGCTGGCGCGACTGCCCGGCGTGGGCGATGCGCAGATCTTCGGCGGTGGCGACTACGCCATGCGCGCCTGGCTGGACCCGGACAAGATCGCCTCGCGCGGCCTGACCGCCGGCGACGTGGTGCGGGCGATGCGCGAGCAGAACGTGCAGGTTTCGGCCGGGCAGCTCGGCGCCGAGCCGATGCCCAACAGCGACTTTTTGACCCTGATCAACGCCCAGGGCCGCCTGCGCACCGAGAAGGAGTTCGGCGACATCGTGCTCAAGAGCGGCGAAGACGGCGAGCTCGTGCGCCTGTCCGACGTCGCCCGCGTGGAACTGGGCGCTGGCGACTACACGCTGCGCTCGCAGCTCGACGGCAAGAACGCGGTCGGCATCGGCATCTTCCAGGCTCCCGGCGCCAACGCGCTGGAGATCCGCGATTCCGTGGTCGAGCAGATGGACGAGATGTCCAAGCGCTTCCCGGAAGGCATCAAGTACGAGTCGGTCTACGACACGACCATCTTCGTGCGCGATTCGATCAAGGCGGTGGTGACCACGCTGCTGGAAGCGGTGCTGCTGGTCGTGCTGGTGGTGATCCTGTTCCTGCAGACCTGGCGCGCCTCCATCATCCCGTTGATCGCCGTGCCCGTGTCCATCGTCGGTACCTTCGCGGCGCTTTACCTGCTCGGCTTCTCGATCAACACGCTGACCTTGTTCGGCCTGGTGCTGGCCATCGGCATCGTGGTCGACGACGCGATCGTGGTCGTGGAGAACGTCGAGCGCAACATCGAGGAAGGCCTGACGCCGCTGGAGGCGGCGCACCAGGCGATGAAGGAAGTGTCCGGCCCGATCATCGCCATCGCGCTGGTGCTGTGCGCGGTGTTCGTGCCGATGGCGTTCCTGTCGGGCGTGACCGGCGCGTTCTACAAGCAGTTCGCGGTGACCATCGCCATCTCCACGGTGATCTCGGCGATCAACTCGCTGACGCTGTCGCCGGCATTGGCCGCGCGCCTGCTCAAGGCCCACGGCGAGCCCAAGGATGCACCGTCGCGCCTGATCGACCGCCTGTTCGGCTGGCTGTTCCGTCCGTTCAACCGCTTCTTCAAGACCGGCTCCGAGAAGTACCAGGGCGCGGTGTCGCGCACGCTGGGCCGTCGTGGCGTGGTGTTCGCGGTCTATGCGGTGCTGCTGCTCGCCACCGGTGTGATGTTCAAGGCGGTGCCGGCCGGCTTCATCCCGACTCAGGACAAGATGTACCTGATCGCCGGCGTGAAGTTGCCCGAGGGCTCCTCGATCGCGCGTACCGACGCGCTGTTGAGCAAGGTCACCGAGATCGCGATGAACACCGAGGGCGTGGCGCATTCCATCGCCTTCCCGGGACTGAATGCGCTGCAGTTCACCAACACGCCCAACACCGGCGTGGCGTTCATCCCGCTCAAGCCTTTCAGTGAGCGTTCGCGCAGTGCCGAGGAGATCAACGCCGAGATCAACCAGAAGATCGCCGGCCTGCAGGAAGGCTTCACCTTCTCGTTCATGCCGCCTCCGATCCTGGGCCTGGGCAACGGCAACGGCTACCAGATGTTCATCGAGGACCGTGGCAACCTCGGCTACGGTGCGTTGCAGAACGCGGTGCAGTCGTTCCAGGGTGCCGTGGCGCAGACGCCGGGCATGGGCTTCCCGATCAGCAGCTACCAGGCCAACGTGCCGCAGCTCGACGCCGAAGTCGATCGCGTCAAGGCCAAGGCGCAGGGCGTGCCGCTGACGGAGTTGTTCGACACGCTGCAGACCTATCTGGGTTCGGCCTACGTCAACGACTTCAACCAGTTCGGACGCACCTGGCAGGTGATCGCACAGGCGGACGGTTCCTTCCGCGACAGCGTCGAGGACATCGCCAACCTGCGCACCCGCAACGACCGCGGCGAGATGGTGCCGATCGGCTCGATGGTGAAGATCCACCAGACCTACGGCCCCGATCCGGTGCTGCGCTACAACGGCTATCCGGCGGCCGACCTGGCCGGCGAAGCCGATCCGCGCATGCTGTCCTCGGCGCAGGCCATGGACACGCTGACGCAGATGGCGACCAAGGTCCTGCCCAACGGCATGAGCATCGAATGGACCGACCTGAGCTACCAGCAGGCAACGCAGGGCAAGGCCGCACTGATCGTGTTCCCGCTGGCGGTGCTGCTGGCGTTCCTGGTGCTGGCCGCGTTGTACGAAAGCTGGACGCTGCCGCTGGCGGTGATCCTGATCGTGCCGATGACGCTGCTGTCCGCGCTGTTCGGCGTGTGGCTGACCGGTGGTGACAACAATGTGTTCGTGCAGGTCGGCCTGGTGGTGCTGATGGGCCTGGCGTGCAAGAACGCGATCCTGATCGTCGAGTTCGCACGCGAGCTGGAAATGCAGGGCAAGAGCATCGTCGAAGCCGCCCTGGAAGCGTGCCGCCTGCGACTGCGTCCGATCGTCATGACCTCGATCGCCTTCATCGCCGGCACCGTGCCGCTGGTGATCGGCCATGGCGCCGGCGCCGAGGTGCGTTCGGTCACTGGCATCACTGTGTTCGCCGGCATGCTCGGCGTGACCCTGTTCGGCCTGTTCCTCACCCCGGTGTTCTACGTAGCCCTGCGCAAGCTGGTGCACAAGACGCCGAAGTGGGCGGGCGAACACAGCTCCATGGAGAAGACCCATGCTTGATATCCGACCGCACGCGATGACCCTGCTGAAGGTCTCGCTGCTCACTGTCGCGTTGGCGGCCTGCACCGTCGGTCCGGACTATGTCCGGCCGACGATGGCGACGCCGGAGAAGTTCGCCCGGGATGAAGTTCCCGCCGTGGCGACCTCGTCGGATGCGACGAACGGAGTCGCTCCGACGGATGCCGACGTCGCCGGTGCGACCGGCGGCGACGCGAGCACTGCGCCGTCGCCCGAGGCCAGCGCCGAATTCTGGCGCAGCTTCAACGACCCGATGCTGACGCGCCTGGTCGACGAATCGCTGTTGGCCAACCATGACCTGCGCATCGCGCTGGCCCACTACGACCGCGCCAACGCATTGCTGCGCGGCGCCAAGTTCGACCGTTACCCGACGGTGACGGCCAGCGCGATCGCCAGCGACTCGCGCGCCAGCGCCGACCAGGCCCCTGGTCTCGACCGCGATGCGCGCGACGCCGAGAGCTACGGCGTGCAGGCGAACCTGAGCTGGGAGCTGGACCTGTTCGGTCGCGTGCGTCGCGGCATCGAAGCGCAGAGCGCCGAGACCTGGGCCACCGCTTCCGATCTGGACGCCTTGCAGGTTGCCATCGTCGGCGAAGTGGCGCGCAGCTACGTCGAATTGCGCGGCCTGCAGGAGCGCCTGCGCGTGGCCCACGGCAATGCCGACAACCAGAACGAGACCCTGCGCCTGGTGCAGGCGCGCTTCGATGCCGGTCGCGGTACCGAGTTCGACACTTCGCGTGCCCGGGCCCAATTGGAGACGACGCTGTCGCGCGTACCGGCGCTGGAGGCGCAGGTCGCGGTGACCATGCATCGTCTCGCCGTGCTGGTCGGACAAACCCCGGATGCATTGATCGCCGATCTCACCCCGCAGCAGCCATTGCCGGCATTGCCGGCCCGACTCGATGCGGGAACGCCGGGCGACCTGCTGCGTCGTCGTCCCGACGTCGCCGCCGCCGAGCAGCGGCTGCACGCCGCCACGGCCCGCATCGGTGTGGCCACTGCCGACCTGTTCCCGCGCTTCACGCTGGGTGGCCTGATCGGTTCGCAGGCGGTCGACAGCAGCGCGCTGTTCGAGCGCGACAGCGAGACGCGCCTGGTCGCGCTGGGCATCGACTGGTCGTTCCTCGACGTCGGCCGGGTGCGCGCGCGCATTGCCGCCACCGATGCCGACGCCACCGGCGAGCTGGCGCGCTACCAGCAGACGGTACTGCTGGCGCTGGAAGAAACCGAGAACGCGCTGGTGCGTTATGCCCGCGCCCGTGTCGAGGACCAGCACCTGGAGCAGGCGGCCATCGACAGCTCGCGTGCCGCCCAGCTGGCGCGGATCCGCTACGAGGCCGGCGCCGCCGATCTGCTGGAGGTGCTCGACGCCGAGCGCAACCAGTTGCAGGCGCAGGAAGCCTTCGCCGACGGCCGCACCCGCAGCGTCACCGGCGCGGTCGCGCTCTACAAGGCGTTGGCCGGCGGCTGGCCGACGCGCGTGCCGGTCCGCGAGGAGGTCGCGCGCGGCTGATCGAGTTTTGCGGTGGGCCGGCGGTGGGCAAGTTTCCCCCTCCCTCGTCTTGCGTGCCCCGGCCCGCCCACCTTTCCGCCCCGCGCCTCGGAATCCCCCACCCAGGCGCGGTTTCAGGCCGCCCCGTGCGGCCTATTTTTTTCAGCAAACCGACGTGGGGTGTAGGATGCCGATCCCCCAAGGAGCCGCTGCCATGGCCGACCAAGACAAGCCATCCCGTGAACAGGCCGAAGCGGCCGTCCGCACCCTGCTGAACTGGGCGGGAGATGATCCGGGTCGTGAGGGACTGCTGGACACGCCCAAGCGCGTCGTCGATGCCTTCGGCGACTGGTTCAGCGGCTACAGCGACGACCCCACCGAATACCTCAAGCGCACCTTCGAGGAAGTCGAGGGCTACGACGAGATGATCGTGCTGCGCGACATCGAGTTCGAGAGCCACTGCGAGCACCACATGGCCCCGATCATCGGCAAGGCGCACGTCGGCTACCTGCCGGACGGAAAGGTGGTCGGCATCAGCAAGCTCGCCCGCGTGGTCGAAACCTATGCGCGGCGCCTGCAGGTGCAGGAGAAGTTGACGGCGCAGATCGCCCAGGTGATCCAGGACGTGCTGCAGCCGCGCGGCGTCGGCGTGGTGATCGAGGCCTCGCACGAGTGCATGACCACGCGCGGGGTGCACAAGCGCGGCGTCAGCATGATCACGTCGAAGATGCTGGGCAGCTTCCGCGAGGATGCGCGTACGCGGGCGGAGTTCCTGCAGTTCATCGATGTGGGTCCGGGGCGGTAAAGCTCAGAATCGAGCCTCCAGGCCCGTTCATGCTTCGACTTCGACTTCGACTTCGACTTCGACTTCGACTTCGCTGCGCTACGCTCAGGACGCACGGTGTAAGGACACGGCAGATCCCCGTTCGTCCTGAGCGTAGGCGCGGAGCGCCGAAGTCGAAGGATGCGCGGCCCAGCGATCAGCAATCTGAATTCGCCACCCGCGAGGAAGCACTGGCTGCCGAGAGGCAGATCTAGGGCTGGAGCCGGGCGAAGAAGCTGGCATTGATCGCGGGCGACTGGAACGGAATCAGTCGTCTTGCGCGGGGTAAGCACAAGCAGGAGCGTTGAGTCTGCGCGCCCGCTCATCCTTCGACTTCGCTGCGCTACGCTCAGGACGAACGGCGGGAAAGTCGTACCGACTTCCCTGTGCTTCAACGCCATCCAAGACGGACGGTGGAAGGTGTCGTTACTACACCGTTCGCCGAAGTCGAAGGATGAGCGGGCCGACCAAGGCTCCGAAGACCGCCTCACCCCAGCAGCATCCGCACGATCCCCGCCGCCGCCTCGCGCCCCTCATACGCCGCCGTCACCACCAGATCGGCACCGCGCACGCTGTCGCCACCGGCAAACACGCGGGCATTGGTGGTCTGGTACGGCAGCCGCCCGGCCGTATTTGACGCCCGCCGCGTAGTGCAGCCCTGCGTCTGCATGACATGGATGCGCCCGTTGTCCTCCAGTTCCACCCCATGCGCCGACAGCCATGCCGGCGGATCGGGCTGGAAGCCGAACGCAATGATCACCACGTCCGCCGCCAGCACCGATTCACTGCCGGGGACAATTTCGGCACGCTGACGACCGCGCACATCCGGTTCACCCAGCCGCGTCTCGGCCACGCGCACGCCGTTCACCGTTTCCTCGCCCAGCAACGCCAATGGCTGCCGGTTGAACAGGAACTGCACGCCTTCCTCGCGCGCATTGGCAACTTCGCGGGCCGAACCCGGCATGTTCGCCTCGTCGCGACGATAGGCGCAGGTGACGCGCGCCGCGCCTAGCCGCACCGCGCTGCGCACGCAATCCATCCCGGTATCGCCGCCGCCGAGCACGACCACGCGCCTGCCGCGCAGGTCAGGCAGCGCGATGTGGTCCTCCCATCCGGCGATCGGCTTGGCTTGGGCCTCGTCATCGCCGTGCACCAGGCGACCGTTCTGCACCAGGAACGGCAGCGCCGGCAGCACGTTGCGCAGGTCCTGGCCCGGCAGGCCGCCGTCGGTGTAGCGGTAGCTGCCCAGGCCAAGGAACACGGCGTCGTGGTCGGCCAGCAACGCATCCAGGCCAATGTCGCGGCCGATCTCGACGCCAAGGCGGAACTGCACACCCATGCCCTCGAGCACGTCACGACGCTGCGCCATCACCGACTTTTCCAGTTTGAAGCTCGGGATGCCGAAGTGCAGCAGCCCGCCGATCTGTTCATAGCGGTCGAACACCACGGCCTGGATGCCGGCGCGCGCAAGGCGGTCCGCGCACGACAGACCGGCCGGACCCGCGCCGATCACCGCCACGCGTTTGCCGGTCGCGACCACGCGCGACAGGTCCGGGCGCCAGCCCTCGTCCAGCGCGCGATCGACGATGTACTTCTCGACCGCACCGATGGTGACTGCGCCGAAGCCGTCGTTGAGTGTGCAGCTGCCTTCGCACAGGCGGTCCTGCGGGCACACGCGACCACACACCTCTGGCAGCGGATTGGTCTCGTGCGCCAGCGCGGCCGCTTCGTGGATGCGGCCCTCGCGCGCCAATTCGAGCCAGCGCGGGATGTAGTTGTGCAGCGGACACTTCCACGAGCAGTAGGGATTGCCGCAGTCGAGGCAACGCCCCGCCTGGTGCTTGGCATCGGCCTCGCCGAAGCGGCCGTAGAGCTCGCCCCAATCGCCCCCTTGGCGCAACTCCAGCGGGATCCGCGTCGGCATCTGCCGCGGCGTCTCGCGAAAGGCGAACACGGGCCGGCTTCCATTGAACTTGTTGCTGACCATTTTGCTCACGCGGCCCTCCGCTGGATCTTGCGCTGGCGTGTCCGGCGGAAAGCCCCCTTGGTAAGGGGGCGCCCCGAAGGGGCAGGGATCGGATGCACGTAGCGGGGCCCGGAATTTGCGAAGCAGATTTTGGGTTGTTCTGTGCGAAGCACGGAAAAAACGCTCACGCGGCCCTCCGCAGGTTTTCGGCCAGCGACTCCAGGCTCGCCGCCTTCGGCTTGACCAGCCAGAACTTGCCCATGAAGTCGCGCATCTCGTCGAGGATGCGCCGTGCCCAGACGCTGCCGGTAAGAGCGGCATGCGTTTCCAGCAGGTCGCGCAGGTGCGAGCGATGGTTCTCGAAGCCGTCGGCGGCGATGCGCAGGATGTCGATCAGCTCGTGGTTATAGCGATCGACGAAGTCGCGGTCGATATCCAGCACGTAGGCCACGCCGCCGGTGAAACCCGCACCGAAATTCAGACCGGTACGGCCCAGCACCGCCACCACGCCACCGGTCATGTACTCGCAGCAGTGATCGCCGGCGCCTTCCACCACGGCGATGGCGCCGGAGTTGCGCACGGCGAATCGTTCGCCGGCGCGGCCCGCGGCGTACAGCTCGCCGCCGGTGGCGCCGTACAAACAGGTGTTGCCGACTATGGGCGTCTCGTTGGCGACGTAACGCGCGCCCTGCGGCGGGCGGATCACGATGCGGCCGCCGGCCATGCCCTTGCCGACGTAGTCGTTGGCCTCGCCATGCAGTTCGTGATGCAGGCCGCCGGCGTTGAACGCGCCGAAGCTCTGGCCGGCTGTGCCGTCCAGACGCAGCGTGATCGGCGCATCGCTCATGCCGCGGTCGCCGTGCAGGCGAGCCACCAGTCCGGATAGGCCTGCGCCGATGCTGCGGTCGGTGTTGCGGATGGCGTAGCGGTAGTCGCCGCCGCGCTTGTGGATGATGGCGTCGGACAGCTCGCGGTCCAGTTGCGACGCCAGGCCCGAAGGGGCGGCGACCAGCGCCGGCGTGCCACAGCCGGGGGATTTGTTGTGTCCGGCACCCGCCAGCAACGGCGCCAGATCGAGCCCCTCCTGCCACCCGCCGTCGCCATCGAGCTGCACCAGCAGATCGGTGCGCCCGACCAGTTCGCCAAGCGTGCGCACGCCCAGCTGCGCCAGCCAATGCCGCACCTCCTGCGCCAGCAGCCGGAAAAAGTTCTCCACACGCTCGGGCAGGCCGGTGAAGTGATCGCGGCGCAGCCCCTCGTCCTGGGTGGCCACGCCGGTCGCGCAATTGTTCAGGTGGCAGATGCGCAGGTACTTGCAGCCCAGCGCGATCATCGGCGCGGTGCCGAAGCCGAAGCTTTCCGCGCCCAGCAGCGCCGCCTTGATCACGTCCAGGCCACTCTTGAGGCCGCCATCGGCTTGCAGGATCACGCGATCGCGCAGGTCGTTGGCGAGCAGCGCCTGGCGCGCTTCCGACAATCCCAGTTCCCACGGCGTACCGGCATAGCGGATCGACGACAGCGGACTGGCGCCGGTGCCGCCGTCGTGGCCGGAGATCGTGACCAGGTCCGCGCCGGCCTTGGCCACGCCGGTCGCGATGGTGCCCACGCCGGCGTGCGAAACCAGCTTCACCGACACCAGCGCCTGCGGATTGACCTGCTTGAGGTCGAAGATCAGCTGCGCCAGGTCCTCGATCGAATAGATGTCGTGATGCGGCGGCGGCGAGATCAGGCCGATGCCGGGCATCGCGTAACGCAGCCGCGCGATCAGATCGTTGACCTTGTGTCCGGGCAACTGTCCGCCTTCGCCGGGTTTGGCGCCCTGCGCGATCTTGATCTGCAGCACCTCGGCGTTGACCAGGTATTCGGGCGTGACACCGAACCGGCCCGAGGCGATCTGCTTGATCTTCGACACCTTGTCGGTGCCGTAGCGCGCCGGATCCTCGCCGCCCTCGCCGGAGTTGCTGCGCCCGCCGAGCCGGTTCATCGCGATCGCCAGCGCCTCGTGCGCCTCCGGCGACAGTGCGCCCAGGCTCATCGCGGCCGAGTCGAAGCGGCGCACGATCGATTCGACCGGCTCCACTTCATCCAGCGGGATTGCACTGGCCTTCGACGTGTCCAGTCCGAGCAGGTCGCGCAACGCCGCCGTGGGCCGCTCGTTCACCGCCTGCGCGTAATGCTGCCAGTCGTTCCAGTCGCCGCTGCCGACCGCGCGCTGCAGCCGCACCACCACGTCGGGGTTGAACAGGTGGTACTCGCCGCCTGGCGTGTACTTCAGCAGGCCGCCGATCTCCGGCAGCGTGCAGGCATCCCAGGCCTGCGACGACAACGTCGTCGCATCGGCATGCAGCGCATCGAACCCGGCGCCGCCGATGCGCGAGGGCGTGCCGGCAAAACACAGCTCCACCACGTCGCGGTCGAGCCCGACGATCTCGAACAGCTGCGCGCCGCGGTAGCTGCCGATGGTGCTGATGCCCATCTTGGAGATGATCTTCAGCAGGCCCTTCTTGATGCCGCGCCGGTAACTGCGGCCGATCTGCGCGACCTCGCCATGCTTGGTCTTGAGAATGCCGCGCACGCCCAGGTCGTGCAGCGTCTGGTAGGCCAGGTACGGGTACACCGCGGTCGCGCCGAAACCGATCAGGCAGGCGAAGTGGTGTGGGTCGCGCGCGGTGCCGGTCTCGACGATCAGGTTGACCTCGCAGCGCAGGCCGGTGCGCGACAGGTGCTGGTGCACCGCGCCAGTGGCAAGCAGGGCGTGCACCATCAGGCGGTCGCACTCGGGATAACGATCGCTCAGCAACAGCAGCACGACGCCATCGCGTGCGGCGGCTTCAGCTTCGGCGCAGATCCGCTCGATCGCCGCCTTCAGGCCTTCCTCCGGCGTGTAATGCAGGTGGATCAGCCGGTTGGATGTATCGAACGGCTCTGTCGCCAGCAACTGGCGCAGCTTGCGCTGAGCCAGCACCGGCGAGTTCAGGTGCACGTGGCGGACGTTGTCGGGCCCATCGACGAAGACGTTGCCCTCGCGGCCCAACTGCACCGCCAGCGACATCACGCAGTCCTCGCGCAGCGGATCGATCGGCGGATTGGTGACCTGGGCGAAAGCCTGACGGAAGCAGTCGTAGAGCGGCCGCACCTGCTGGCTCAGCACCGCCATCGGCACATCGTCGCCCATCGAGCCGATGCCTTCCTGTTCGGTCTCGGCGAGCGGGCGCAACACCTGTTCGCGCTCCTCGCGGGTCAGCTGGAACAGTTTCTGGAAGGCAGCCAGCGTCTCCGGTGAAAAAGGTTCCGCGGCAAGGTTGGGATCGATCAGCTCGCTGTGCAGGTAGGTCATGCCCTGCTTGAGCCAGCGCTTGTACGGCGCACGCGCTCGGTTGATGCGGTCGATCGCGTCGCTGTCGAGCAGTTCGCCGGAGTACAGGTCGGCGGCGATCATCTCGCCCGGGCCGAGCTTGCCCTTGGCCTCGATCTCGGTGGCGGGAAGCTCCCACACGCCGGCTTCGGAGGCGATCAGGAAATGCCGGTCGCGCGTGCGCAGCCAGCGCGCCGGTCGCAAGCCGTTGCGGTCGAGCGTGCAGGCGGCGTAGCGGCCGTCGACGGTGACGATGCCGGCCGGGCCGTCCCAGGGCTCGGTGTTGAGCGCGTAGTACTCGTAGAACGCGGCGAGGTCGGCGTCCTTGTACTCGAGCGACTGAGTGGCTGGGGGGATCAGGATGCGCATCGCCTTGAGCAGGTCCATGCCGCCGGCCTGCAGCAGCTCGAGCATGTTGTCGAGCGATTGCGAATCCGAGCCGTCGGTGGCGATGACCGGATCGAACTCACGCAGGTCGAGGCTGGGCGTGCGCCAGACGTGTGCGCGGGCCTGCGCCCAGGCGCGGTTGCCGGCGATGGTGTTGATCTCGCCGTTGTGGGCGAGCAGGCGGAACGGCTGCGCCAATGGCCAGCGCGGCGTGGTGTTGGTCGAGAAGCGCTGATGGAACACCACCGCGCTGCTGTGCAGGTCGTCGCGGCGCAGGTCGGGATACAGCTGCGCCAGCCGTTCGGGCAGCACCATGCCCTTGTAGCCGATGCTCGCCGCCGACAGGCTGACCACGTAGAAGTCCGTGACGTGGCGCAGACGCTGCTCGGCGCGACGACGGGCCAGGAACAGCGATCGCTGGAAGGTCGCCGCATCGAAGGCGAAGCGCGGCACGACGAAGACCTGTTCGATGCGGGGCATCGTGCGTCGAGCCAGCTCGCCGCAGGCCTCCGCGTCCACCGGCACCGTGCGCCAGCCGGCCACGGCGATGCGCTCTTCGGCCAGCGCTTCCGCCGTGGTCTGGCGAGCGTGCGCGGCTTGTTCCTCATCGTGCGGCAGGAACACCAGGCCGGCGGCGTAGTGCGCGCCCAGGGGGATACCGGCTTCGTTCGCGAGCGTGCGCAGGAAGGTGTCGGGGTGACGGATCAGCAGGCCGCAACCGTCGCCACTGAGCCCGTCGGCCGCGATGCCGCCGCGATGGGTCATGCGCGACAAGGCGTCGATCGCGCGATCCACCAGTGCACGGCTGGCACGATCGTCGAGCTGTGCGATCAGGCCGAAGCCGCAGGCATCGCGCTCGTCGCGGGGGTCGTAAAGACCGATGGTGGGGCGGTGCTGCTGATCCATCGCTACTCCAGACAAGAGACCGTGGACAACGAAACCTGGCGCCTGCACGTGGGCCGAAAGACGGCGTCGGGCTACCGCGGTTCGCTTGCGCGGTCCGGCCTGTCTTCCACCCTCGTGTGGTTCGAATAAACCATAATTTGTGCGCTGCGGCAAATCGGCAAATAGTTGAAATTGAAACTGTTTTTGCCGGAGAGCTGCCGCTCTCCCGCTTGGGGCTGAGGGGGCAGCCAAGGCCCTTTCCTCAATCGCACGCGAGAGGACGGCGGCAGGCGGATGAGCGATGGCCTCTCGCATGCGCAGTCGAGAACCCGGCAGCGCCAATGGACTCCGCCCGGAGCCACATGAACCATCACGCTAAACTGCGCACCTTGTTTCATCCGGCTGCGACTACGTGACTGCCTCTCCCGCCACCAATGGCGCGCGCCGCGCCGCGCTCGTCTTCATCTTCATCACCGTGCTGATCGACGTGCTGTCGTTCGGCCTGATCATTCCGGTGCTGCCGCACCTGATCGAACAGTTCGTCGGTGGCGACACCGCACATGCCGCGTACTGGGTCGGCGCGTTCGGCTTCGTGTTCGCCGCGATCCAGTTCGTGACCGCACCGATCCAGGGTGCGCTGTCGGACCGGTTCGGCCGTCGCCCCGTGATCCTGCTGTCCTGCCTGGGCCTGGGCCTGGATTTCGTGTTCATGGCGCTGGCGCCGTCGCTGGCATGGCTGATGGTCGGCCGCATCATTTCGGCGATCACCTCCGCCAGCTTCACCACCGCCAACGCCTACGTCGCCGACGTCACGCCGCCCGACCAGCGCGCCAAGAGCTTCGGCATGATCGGCGCCGCGTTCGGCGTCGGCTTCATCATCGGTCCGCTGATCGGCGGCCAGCTCGGCAGCATCGACCTGCGCCTCCCGTTCTGGTTCGCGGCCGGGCTGGCGCTGTTGAACTTCCTGTATGGCTGGTTCGTGCTGCCCGAGTCGCTCTCGCACGACAAGCGCTCGCCGAAGTTCGACTGGTCGCATGCCAACCCGCTGGGATCGCTGGCGCTGCTCAAGCGCTATCCGCAGGTGTTCGGCCTGGCGGCGGTGGTGTTCCTGGCCAACCTGGCGCACTACGTCTATCCGAGCATCTTCGTGCTGTTCGCCGACTACCAGTACCGCTGGGGCCCGCGCGAGGTCAGCTACGTGCTGGCCGTGGTCGGCGTGTGCAACGTCATCGTCAACGTGGGCCTGGTGGGCCGCGCCGCGCGCCGCTTCGGCGAGCGCCGCACGCTGCTGTTCGGACTGTCCTGCGGCATGGCCGGATTCATCATCTACGGCATGGCCGACGTGGGTTGGATGTTCCTGCTGGGACTGCCGATCAGCGCACTGTGGGCGATGGCGGCGCCGTCGACGCAGTCGCTGATCACGCGACAGGTCGGCGCCGACGTACAGGGCCGCATCCAGGGCGCGCTGATGAGCCTGGTCAGCCTGGCGGGGGTGATCGGACCGGTGCTGTTCGCCGGCAGCTTCGGTTACTTCGTCGACGATCGCTCGCCGGTACACGTCCCCGGCGCGCCGTGGTTCATTGCGGCCACGCTGCTGGGCTGCGCGGTGATGATCGCCTGGCGCTTCGCCCGCGCGCCCGCGCCGCAGTCCGCCGTGGCCAACGCGCAGACGTCCTGACCTGCACCGACGATGTTGTCGCCGCATTGACGTGGCCGCCGCGATGCTGGCGCGATGCCGACATCGCGCAAGCCCCACGGCAAACCGGCATCGTCATCCGCCGAGGGCGAGCGGTCCGCCGCCGACGCCGGCCTGGTGTACGTCAATGACCTGGAACCCGGCATACGGCGCCGCCGCGCCGGGCGCGGCTTCCGTTACCTCGACAGCCAGGGCAAACCGGTCCGCGATGCGGCGACGCTGGACCGCATCCGCGCGCTGGCGGTGCCGCCGGCCTACACCGACGTGTGGATCTGTCCATCGCCGCGCGGCCACCTGCAGGCGACCGGTCGCGACGCGCGTGGCCGCAAGCAGTATCGCTATCACCGGCAATGGCAGCAGGTGCGCGGCGTCGGCAAGTTCGACCGCGTCGTTGCGTTCGCCGCGGCGCTGCCGCACCTGCGCCGGACGGTGCGGGGGCATCTGACCATGCCGGGGTTTCCGCGAGAAAAGGTCCTGGCCATCGTCGTGGCTGTGATGGCCGAGACTTTGTTGCGCGTGGGCAACGACGAGTACACGCGCAGCAACCGTTCCTACGGGCTGACCACGCTGCGCAATCGCCACGTGGAGTTCCTGCGCGGCGGACGTGCGCGCTTTCGCTTCTTCGGCAAGGGCGGCCAGGAGCACGATGTCGTGCTCGACGACCGCCGCCTGGCACGCCTGCTGCGTCGCTGCCAGCAGTTGCCCGGGCAGGCATTGTTTCAATACGTGGATGAGGAAGGCCAGTCGCAGCCGGTCGACTCCGGACAGGTCAATGACTACCTGCGCGATGCGATGGGTGAGGCGTTCACCGCGAAGGACATCCGCACGTGGGGCGGCACGCTGGCGGCGTTCCAATGCCTGGCGGCGATGCCGCGGCCCGACGATGCGAGCGAACGCGTGCTCGTCCAGCTTGAGAACGACGTGGTGCGCCAAGTCGCGAGCTGGCTTGGCAACACGCCTGCGGTATGTCGCAAGGCCTACATCGACCCGGATGTGTTTCGCGGTTGGCGCGAAGGCCGCCTTCAGCGTGGGGCTGCCGGCAACGCCAGAGGGCCACGACAATGGGAGCGCGCAGCGCTGGCGTTCCTGCGCCGCATGCACCGTTCGTGAGCGGGGCGGAACGACGACTTCACGGGGCCTGACCGGGCCTGGAGCGAGACTTGCAACGTTCCAAGCCGGAGACAAGCCATGGCCCGCTGCGACGTGTGCGGTAACGAGTACGACAAGGCCTTCACGGTGAAGACGCCGCATGCCAGCGGTACCTTCGATTCCTTCGAATGCGCCATCCACGCGCTGGCGCCGACCTGCGCGCACTGCAAGTGCAAGATCATCGGCCACGGCGCCGAGCACAATGGCGTCTTCTATTGTTGCGCGCACTGCGCCAAGCAATCGGGCGTGAAGGGGATCGACGACCGCATCTGACGCGATGCGGTGGATCGGAAGGCGGTCGCTGCGATCAGCCTTCGAATGCCGCCAGCTGCTCGGCCGGAAACGGCAGCAGTGCCCAGAACGCGGTGCCGTCCTCCGCGCGGCGGAAGGCGGCCTCGTTGAGGATGTCGAGCAGCATGTCGAAGTCCTCGCCGTTCGCCGCGCGCCAGTCGTAGGCATGCTCGACCAGCAGCAGGTAGCCCTCGGCCGGGCGCCACGACAGGTCGCCCAACGCATCAGCCAGCGCGTCCCAGTTGCCGCCGAACCAGGTCGGAAAACCTCCGGCCTCCGCAAAGCGCTTCATCAGTTCGGCCTTGTCCGGGCAATCGGCCAGGTCGACGCGCAGTACCGCATAGTCGAGCGCGCTTCCGGCCTCGGCCATCGCCTCGGTGTCGCGCGCATCGATGAAGTAGGCGCCGCTGTGTTCGGGATCGGCCAGCACGCTGCGAAGCTCGGTGGTGTTCATCGTGCCGTCCCTGCGTTGGCGACTTCGAAGCGGCGGAAGCTGCGGTAGTGGTCGTCGCTGTACCAGTACTCCACCGGTGGATCGCCACCGGTGATGATGCGGCGGGCGCCGCGATCGTCCGACCCCGGCGTCACCACCGTGTACTCGCGGTAATAGCCGCCAGGACGTGGCGGCAAGCGCCGTTCGCGGTTCTGGAACACGCCGCCGTCCTGTCGATGGGCGAAGGGGCCGCCGGCGGCGATGCGGTCGAGCACGTCGTGCGCCTCGACCGGCAGGAAATCGGGGTAGCGCGCGGCGGAGTCGAGCGCGGGAGCACGTGCTGCCTGGGTATCTACCACCTCGGCGACCTGGGTGGCCGGCGTCGGGGCAGGCACCGGCACGTCCGAGTTGCCCAGGCGCTTGGACCACAGCCACAGGCCAAGCAGGACGATGATCGCGATCAGCCCAAGATGGCGGCGGCGCATGGCGGCGATTCCGGAGTCCGGGCGTCCAGTCTAGGCCGGGCGGCGACCGCGCGACCAATGCGGTGAAGGCGGCACCGGCGACAGTTCATATTGCTCCTCGACCACGTCGCGGCCCCACAGGTGTCCGGGGTTCTCGGCGATCTTGCGGAAGCCGGCGGCGCGGTACAGGTGCGCCGCGGCATTGAGGCCGCTGACCGTCCAAAGCACGATTGAGTGATAGCCCTGGGCGTGGCTGAAGGCGATCGCCTGATCCATCAGGTGCCGGCCGAGCCCGGCGCCACGTTCGCTGGGATCGACCAGGAACCAGCGCAGCTGCGAGACGTCCGGGCTGGCCGCCACGATCGCGATGCAGCCGACCAGGCGGTCGCCGCGTTCGGCCAGCCAGATGCGCTCGTGCACCGAGTCGTTGCGGGCGAACTGCGCCAGCGGACTGGCGACGTACGCCTCGAAGGTGTGGTCATAGCCGCATTCGCGGGAATACAGCAGGCCGTGCAGTTGCACGACCCGCCCGATATCGCCGGGGCGCAGCGATGTGCGCAGGTGGATATCGCCCAGGTCGCGCGCCGGAGCGTGAGGTCTCCCGCCTGGAGCCGGATCATTCATGCCGCGTGCCTCAGCGAAGCGTTGGCGCCATCAACCGCAGCGCAAACCGGTGATCGCGCCGCGGTCGTTGACGTCCACGTTCACGCGATCGGGGCGGAAATCCATCGTGGCCGGCTGGCCCGGCCGCAGCACGCGCGCATCGCGACTGCCGGTGTCGTGCAGGATGCGGTTGACCACGCCGTCGTTGACCCCTTGGCCGATCGCCCAACGCGCACCCTCGGCATTGCATCCGCCCGTGGGAGGCTGCGCGCCCGTAGCCGGCGGCGTCGACGCGCAACCGGCCAGGGACAGGGCGATGACGGTCAGCGCAAGACGGGTACGGAACATGGCAGGTCTCCTGATGGCATGGCCGCACGGTGCTCCGGCAACCGTGTGCGGCGCGTAAACGGTCGCCGCGGAGCATAACGACATCGGCACGCCCGGCCCGTGACAATGGCCGAAATCCGAACCACGCCGCTCATGAAGCGCGCCGCCCATGTCGACCCGTCCCTACGCCCCTGCTTGCGACCGCAACCGCGATCCGATCCTCGCCGTGCTGCGAAGGCATTTCGCCGACCGCCGGCACGTGCTGGAAGTCGGCAGCGGCACCGGCCAGCACGCGGTGTACTTCGCCGCGGCGATGCCGTGGCTGCGCTGGCAATGCAGCGATCGCGACGACGCCCTGCCTGGCATCCAGGGCTGGCTGGACGAGGCCGCGCTGCCCAACACGCCTCCTCCAGTGTCGCTGGATGTAGCGTCCGGTCCGTGGCCGCGCGCTGTCACGTCCGATGGTCGTTTCGATGCGATGTTCAGCGCCAATACGCTGCACATCATGGGCTGGCCGGAGGTCGAGCGTTTCTTCGCCGGTCTCGATGGCGTGCTGTCCGCCGAAGCGGTGGCAGTGGTGTACGGGCCGTTCAACTACGGTGGCCAATACACCAGCGAAAGCAACCGCGAGTTCGACGGCTGGTTGAAGGCGCGCGACCCGCGCTCGGGCATCCGCGATGTCGAGCAGGTCGATGCGCTTGCGCGCCGGGCCGGCCTACGCCTGATCGAGGACGTGGCGATGCCGGCCAACAACCGCTGCCTGGTATGGCGGCGTGGCGCCGACGCGGCGTTGACGCGGCAGGACTAGAGTCGCCGCAGCGGCGCTCCCGCCGCACGGCAGGAGCAGTCGCATGGCACACAAGGTCATCTTCAACCTGCCCAAGCGCGAACTGGGCCGCGAGGACATCGAGTTCGTCGTCGAGCAGGACGGCAAGCGCTTTGGCACGCTGCTCGTATCCAAGGGCGCGATTGAATGGCGACCCACCAACAAGGTCTATCGGCGCAAGCTTAGCTGGACGAAGTTCGATCAGTTGATGCGGACGATTGGACGACCGGTCTGAGAGCTTTTCGTTGGGGACGGTCTAGACGCCGCAAACGGAACAAGATTCGCGAAACATACGGGCCAGTCGGAAGTCGACCGGCTTTGCGTAACCGGGCGACGTGCCAGGCGTCACGCCGACCGTGCCGAATGGCAGGGGTGTCCGCAGGCTGCAGCCCCGAGGATGCAGGGCTCGCGATTGTCCGTATCCAGGGGTGTTGATCCATGCATCGTCCGTTGTCCGGCGCGCCGCGCCTGAGCGCGCTCGCCGTAGCGTTATTGCTGCCGTTGTCCGCCGTCCATGCCCAGACCGCACCGCCGCAGGACGTGGCCTATCCCGGCACGTTGGCGCTGACCGTCGACGCCACCGACCTCGCCCACCGCGTCTTCCACGCCACCCAGTCCATCCCCGTGGTAGTCGGGCCGCTGACCTTGCTGTATCCGCAGTGGATCCCCGGCAATCACTCGCCCAGCGGCCCGATCAACCGCGTCGCCGGCCTGAAGATAACCGGCAACGGCCAGCGCATCGCTTGGCGTCGCGATCCGCTCGACGTGTACGCCTTCAAGCTGGTGGTGCCCGAAGGCGTGAGCACGCTGGAAGTCAGCTTCGACGTGCTGACGCCGACCGCCGGCGAGCAGGGCCGCATCACCATGACCCAGGACATGCTCAACCTGCAGTGGAACCAGGTCGCGCTGTACCCAGCCGGTCATTACGCGCGACGCGTGCAGATCGAGCCGACGCTGAAGCTGCCGAGCGGATGGCAGGCCGGCACCGCGCTGGAAGTCGCCGCACGCGAGGGCGACACGCTGCACTACAAGCCGGTGCCGTTCGACACGCTGCTCGACTCGCCGGTGTATGCCGGCCGCTACTTCAAGCAGATCGACCTCGATCCCGGCGCCAAGGTGCCGGTGCGCCTGAACATCGTCGCCGACGATCCGAAGTACCTGGAGGCCAAGCCGGAGCAACTCGAAGCACATCGCAAGCTGGTCGACCAGGCGTACAAGCTCTATGGCGCGCGTCACTACGACCACTACGACTTCCTGTTCTCGCTGTCGGACCAGATGGGCGGCAACGGCCTGGAGCACCACCGCTCCAGCGAAAATGGCGTCGGCCCCGAATACTTCACCGACTGGAAGGCCAACGCGCCCGACCGCGACCTGCTGCCGCACGAGTTCACCCACTCCTGGAACGGCAAGTACCGCCGTCCGGCCGATCTGACCACGCCCAACTTCAACGTGGCCATGAGCGACACGCTGCTGTGGGTGTACGAAGGCCAGACGCAGTACTGGGGCTTCGTGCTGGCCGCGCGCTCGGGCCTGTGGTCTGCCGAGCAGGCGCGCGATGCGATGGCGCTGGTGGCGGCGACCTACAGCAACGACCGCCCCGGCTTCGCCTGGCGCAATGTGCAGGACACCACGCTCGACCCGATCATCAACTCGCGCCGACCGCAGCCGTACCGCAGCTGGCAGCTCAGCGAGGACTACTACAGCGCGGGCCAGCTGATCTGGCTGGCAGTGGACGGAAAGCTGCGCGAGTTGACCGGCGAGAAACACTCGCTCGATGACTTCGCCAAGGCCTTCTTCGGCGTCAACGATGGCGACTGGTTAGTCAACACATACGACTTCGATACCGTCGTGCGCACGCTCGACGGCGTGGCGAAGTACGACTGGGCGACCTTCCTGCGCGAGCGCGTCGACGCCAACGCCGCGCCGCTCGACGGCCTGGCTGCCAGCGGCTGGAAGCTGACCTACACCGACAAGCCCAGCGACTACCACAAGTCCATCGAAGGCGACCGCAAGATGGTCGACTACGGCGCCTCGCTCGGCATGGTCGTGTCCAACAAGGACGCTTCAGTGGGCACCGTGCGCTGGGACGGTCCGGCGTTCAACGCCGGCATCGTGCCGGGCAGTACGCTGTTGGCCGTCAACGGCTACGCGTTCGAGAACGAGCGCCTCAAGGACGCCATCACCGCCAACAAGGACGGCCAGCATCCGATCGAACTGGTGGTGAAGCACGGTGAGGTGGTGAAGACCGTGCGCCTGGATTACCGCGACGGGCTGAAGTATCCGCGCCTGGAGCGGATTGCCGGCACGCCGGATCGGCTGTCGAGGATCTTTGCGCCGAAGTGACTGTGTGCCGAAGCGCCCTGACACGGAGCGCACCCGGGTGTTGCCGAAGGCCGCACCCGGGTTACGTCAGGGCCATCTTGCCGTGCGCGCACGGCTCAGGACCAAAGAGTCGCATTCTTGGGAAAGCCGGGACGCTGGACACGAACCACACAGAAGCGTTGCCCCGTGGGCGCCTGCATCACCACCCAACGCTCCAGGCGATTGACTACTTGGGCGCCCAGCTTTTCAAGGCGCGCCACTTCGGCGGGAATGTCGTCGGTTTCGATATCGATGTGAACCCGGCTCTCATGGTCGACGCGTTGAATTTGAACGACAGGTTCGTCCAAAGGCGTTTCCAGCATGCGGTAGTTGCCACGAGTGCCGGGGTGATCGGGATCTACCGCGCGGCCCAAAGCCTCAGACCAGAAGCTGGCAGCCTCGTCGACGTCGGATGTGTTGCAGTCGATCAGCAATGCACAGAGTCGGGAGTAATGCATGACTTCTCTCTCCGTTGAGGCCGCTGCTTGCGGCCTGGTGTCGAGCTGCGAAGTGGTGGCGGCCTGACGTCAGCTGCCGCGCGACGGCGAGCCTCTGAGTTGGTAAATGTAGGCGTCCACCGTGGTGCCATCCCGTCGCTTCGCCGACGTCAGGACACGCTCATAGCCGTCTCCCTCGAACTCATCGAGGCGGGCCCAGTGCTTGTCCAGGCTCTCCGACGTAAAGAGAAGGCCTTGGACCTCATCGCTGCATGCATCCAGGACGATGCCAGGATAGCCAACCGCCGCACCCCAGCCCTCCTGAAGCAGCTTTCCAGTGACCGTTGCGGGTTCCCACGCACCCGGGATAGCGGCCAGAACATGCTCGTTCGGCCGACCAGGGGCGAGTGTTCCGTAGACGAACAGCCGATATGTCATCTGACGCCTGTAATTCGGCTTCGCCGTGAAGTGTTGTCAGGCCGAAAGCGCGCTAACCATGACGTAATACCCGTCAGGGTCGCGCAGTGCGAACTCCATGGTGCCTGTATTTGGGTTCACGTGGGGCTCCTCTTCCAGCGTTGAAACCAGAGCGCGTGCTCGAGGCAGCGCCTCTGCGAAATCATCAACGCGGAAGAACAGCAGTAATCCGTTTCCAGGTTGTGCGCGGTCGGGGCTGGCCAAAGGTGGATGCTCGTGAGCGCCCCACTTGTGCAGGCAAAGCAGGACCGTTCCATCCGAATCAAGGATTTGCCCGAAGTAATCGTGGGCGGGACGTGTCGCCGGTTGACCGAACAGCGACTGATACCACCCAAAGCTGCGAGCAACGTCGGCGACACCGATGATTGTCCAGGTGCGTTTCATGGTTTATTCCGCCTAACGCCTGAATTGGGCCGCAACCTGCTGGCTATTGACCCGCAGGGGGTTGCCAAAGCTCCACTTTGTTGCCTTCCGGGTCAATCACCCAACCAAACTTTCCCTGTTCTGAGGTTTCAGTCTTGTCGACGACGTTGCAACCCTCTTCGCGCAATGCGGCCAGCAGCCAGTCCAGGTCCGCGACACGAAAGTTGACCATGAACGATGCGGAACTTGGCGCCATGTAGCTTGTGTCCTGGGCAAACGGACTCCAGATGGTCATACCAGGTGAGCTGTCGGTGCCGCCCCATTGGAACACCGCACCACCCCAGTCAGTCACGTCCAAGCCAAGGTGGTCGCGATACCAGGCGCCCAGAGCTTTCGGATCCGCGGACTTGAAGAAAATTCCACCAATACCGGTAACACGCTTCATGGCTCTCTCTCCGAAGTCGGTCTGACAATCGCCACAACGGTCTAACGCCTGAGCTGCGCCGAGCCGCGGAAGCGACTTCGGCTTGAACGAATTGTCAGGTGTTACCCGGGACGTTGATGATCGTGGCCTGCATGACCGCAATGGTCTCTCGACGGGAGCCGTGCTCGCCAATCACCTCGCCCTGGCAAACCGTCAGGGTCTTGCCGGCCTTTGTAACCCTGCCGATAGCGACGAACCGCTCGGCGACTGCGGGCCGGATGAAGTTGATCTTGAACTCGACAGTGAGCACGTCGAGCCCCGCCGGTGCGACGGTCAAGGCGGCGTAGCCGCAAGCGCTGTCAAGCACACTGGTGATGGCGCCGGCATGAATGTAGCCGTGTTGCTGGGACAGTTCCGGACGTGGAAAAAGAGCAATCTGCACCTCGCCTGGGGCAACCAGGACGAGCTCCGCCCCCAGAGTGGTCATCAGCCCTTGGGCAGAGAAGCTTGCCGATATGTGCTCTTGCAGGTCAGGCACCGAGGTTTCTCCAGGCAACACCCAACGCGTATGAAGCTGGGCCACAAAGCGGCTTCAGCTTGGAATGAATTTTTAAGGGCTGAGCGACTTCTCCATGAATATCGTCAATGGATCGGCCGCATGATCGCCAAATGGCAGACAACGGACATATCCGAGGCTTGCGTACAGCGAAATCGCCTCCGGCTGTTTGGTGCCGGTGGCGAGCTTCGCCACTCCGACACCGATGCTCCTGAGGTGCGTCTCGAGCTTGTGCATGATGGTCCTGGAGTGGCCCTTGCCTCGGTGCGCCTGCGCAACAAACACCGTCTTGATCTCACCGTACCCACCGTCGATCTCAGGGATCTTGGCCGCGCCACAACCTACCAATTCGCCGTCGATGTAGGCTCCAAGGAAATAGACATTGGGCAGCTTCATTGACTGCACGGCCCCAGCGTGGTCGCGCTCATACTCATATAGGCCGGCCAGGTGCTCGTTGAGCCCGGCGATAAGCGCCTGAGCCGCAGGTTCTTCTGGGTTTAATGGCGAGACGTTTATTCAAAGGGTCTTGGCGTTTCACGCCTGAATCAAGCCGAGACACGAAGCGGCCTCGGCTTGAATGAGTTGTCAGGGCGAGTCTTCGCACTCATCAGGCTCGCCAGGAAACTGGGCCACCCCATGCGGCAGGACGATGCCAGAGAGCATGCGGGACGTCCAGATGTGAGTGGCGTGACGAAGGTCAGGGGGGTGATCCAGGGAGCCGCCCTTGATACTCAGCGTGTCAGCAGAGCCTCGCCGCCGATGCCAAAGCCTCGTGCCGCACTTGCCGCAGAACGCACAGTCGAGCGTATTTCCCGTGTCGGTAGGGCGAGACCAATACCTGGGCTCTCCTTGCGTGAGGCGCAACGCAGTCTGGGGCACGATAAAGGAGATGCCGAAAGCTGACGCAGACTGTTTGCGACACTCCGTGCAATGGCAAACATAAAGCTGCAGCGGACCGTGCAACAGCTCGTAGCGGATTGCTCCGCACTGACAGCCGCCGAAGAGTGGAGTGTTGTCACTCGACATGGTCACACGCCTCACCGCAAGGTCAGCGCCCTAACGCCTGAATCAAGCCGAGCCGCGAAGCAGCTTGGGCATGAATGAAAGTCTAGGCCTCTCCACGCGGGAGGCCAGTGGCGATAACTTTAAGCCGAACCATGGCCTCCTCGGGGCCAAACCGGCCGGACCTGCCGTAGCTACCCTTCTCAGCATGGGTGTCAGAGCAGACATTGGCGAGAACAGTCTCGGCCAAATGCTGGTGCGGAGCTATGCGAACTGCGAGCTTGTCCAAAATAGCCAGACCCGCCTGATCAGACTCATGGCCGTCCAGCGCATACGCCCAGTAGAAGCTGTCGTATTCGGCGCAGAAGTCCCAGAACGGCAACCGCCCGGCAGCGCACAGCCGCACCAGCTCATCGTGGCGATCCAGTGCAGCGACCAGCTCTGATTCAGAAGGGTACGTATCCATGGGCTTCAAGTGAGGCCTAACGTTGAGAGGGCGCCGACAGACAGCGAAGCTGGCTGTTGAACGTCCTCGATGGAAGGGTCAGGCGGCACGGCGTTGGTACCGCTCAATCGAGGAATTTCCAAGTGTCCGCTCCATCGAAGCGGCGTACCTCAACAAGCTCTAGAAGGCGCGGATCAAAATTGTTCAGATTGACGCCGTGCTTGCTGTCTGGCTCGGGGACAAGTGGTTCCCAATGCGTGGCGCACCCGCAGATCTTGCAACGCACATTGCGTAGCGTCTTGTCGCCCCAGATGTACTCGGCCGTATTCTCGGGGTGTCCATCTATCCGAACCGCTCCGAACTCGTAGTACGCCCAAAGTCCGC
The DNA here is from genome assembly GCF_031457115.1 of Lysobacter niastensis. Lineage (GTDB taxonomy): Bacteria > Pseudomonadota > Gammaproteobacteria > Xanthomonadales > Xanthomonadaceae > Lysobacter_J > Lysobacter_J niastensis_A. The sequence continues at coordinate 22,863 of NZ_JAVDVY010000001.1, read as the reverse complement.
CAAGGCGTCGGCAGAGCGAACAGTTGCACTTGGTCGCCTTCTCTGGCGCTGAGGGCAGCGTGAGTCGAACTGCACCACAGTGACATGAGCCTTGTAGCAGTTGTTCCTCGGACATGGTGGTTCTCACTTTTTGGTTCCTGTGCCGCCTAACGCCTGAATGAGCCGAGCCGCGAAGCGCCTTCGGCTTGAAATGAATTGTTAGGCCGATACCAGCGTCGCGAAACGGGTAGCAGAAGCAGAATAGTTGCGGCCAACTGCAAGATTCCTTGGGCGGCGAAGATGAGTCTGTCCGAGAGCTCTGCCATTGATGAAAATCGACCGGGAGTCATCACGACCGCGAAGGCCATCAGGATCACCATGATCCAACGAGTCCAGTTCTTCCGCAAATAGATCGCTACTAAGAAGCCGCCCGCAATTGAGGCCCCGATGATCATGCCAGCGACGCCTGGAGCGGATCGTGGCAGGCCTATTTTGACAAGGAGATTAAGCAATCCGACGGCGTAACTGCCTGCGAAGGACCAGATTGCAATGACAACGGTCGCCGGACGCTTTGCCGTGGCCAAAATGGGTACAGCAGAAGTTGGTGCGGAATAAGGGTTGTGCGCCATATCGGCCTAACGCCTGAATTAAGCCGAGCCGCGAAGCGGCTTCGGCTTGAATGAATTGTTATGCCCCTGCAGCCCGCGAGCCAAGCAAGGAGCGAAGGTACCGCCATTGGCAGGCATACGACGCAACGACAACAAGTGCTGGAACCGCGAAAACGATAGCGTAGACCACGACGACGAGAATGGTGCCGGGCGAGTCAACATACAAAGGATGATCTGTCAGGAACATCCAGCCGTTGATGAGCACCATGGGCAGCCAGCGGATGAGGAGCACTACGCCAGCTATAACAACGACTAGAACGGCCCACCGACGCAGGTGTAAGGCTGCAACCGACACTGCAACATAGGCAAACGATGCCAGAGGCAGGACTGTCCGGGGTAAAGATGGCGCAAGCGCAAAAAGCAAAAGGGTCGCTACGGCCATGAGACAGGACCAGGCGAGGTTTAGCTGGAAGGACCGTTTGAGGGGCATAACGCCTGAATTAAGCCGAGCCGCGAAGCGGCTTCGGCTTGAATGAGTTGTTAGGCCGCACCCCTTGGAGAATCAGTTCTGGGGTGGCTCCTTTGCAGTCCAACTCCAGGGACTCACCGGGGGCCAGTCGTGCCTTGATCGTAGGCGCGCCATCCATGTGAATCCATCCTTTGAGGAAGCCACATTGGTCGCCGCTGCGATTACACCCCGCCTCTATCTGGTATGAGCCCGGGCGCAAGTAGACCGCATGACGGTAGTCGGATGCGCCAACCCGGAACTCCCGTGTTTCGCCGGTTGGCATTGCTGTAACGGACCAGAGCGAGACGGCTGGCTCCCCAGACGCGCAGGTCGCGGAACGAATGCTTGCCGAGTACTGCGGAGATGCCTCAAGCGAAATTCGCGAGGCGCAGCCTGAAATGAGCAGAGTACAAAGGGCAGCGAGAAGTCTCATGCGGCCTAACGCCTGAATTAAGCCGACACCAAGCGCGTAGCGATTGGTGTTCGGCTTGAATGAATTGTTATGCGGCACGGCCCGAGGGCTGAGAACATTGAACCGCCACTCCCCAGGGCGACCCGCGAGCCAAGGATGCCACAGCTTTTGAGTTGGGCTTCCCCAACGGCCCATGGCGAGAGTGGCCGCCGAGGCAAAGGGAATTGGAGCGCGGCAACGGCACAACCGGAGGGCGGAGCGCCGCCCGATCAGACGTGGTCGAACGCAAGGACTGCGGACCGGAGCCAGCGGCGAACGATGCGGAAGAGTGGCCGCAGAAACCCGACAAGAAATGCTTTCGCCGGTGCCGCATAACGCCTGAATTAAGCCGAGCCGCGAAGCGGCTTCGGCTTGAATGAATTGTTATGTTGCACCCGAGGAGCCTTGGCCGTGAACCGAGAGCTCGGCCAAGGTGTCCCGCGTTACGTCAGCGACCGTGCTATAGACGCCGTTCTCAGCGAGTTGTAGCTCATCGTCAAGGGCGTCGAAGGCATAGTAGACGTCCTCGGGTAGTTGGGTAGAAAACGCTACCTGCATAGATTTGCGAATGGCGTCTCGAACGGAAATCCGATTGGATAGCAGCTCATTGTGGACGCGAGTCAAAAGCCAACGGCCCGCCAACGCGCTATCTGCACCAAGACTTGCATTGGCCAGTGCACCAAAGACGTCCTGGCGATGGGCGGCAGTAGCCACGTCTATTATTTCAATGGGCGGATCGTCCAGAGCCGCAATGACGCTAAAGGCCCAGTCTTTGGCGCAATCCTCAGGGAACAGGCCTGCCTCGAGCCCGTACAGAAAGTACGCCGCTACTGTCGCCCTGTCTGAAGTTGGGGAGAACTGTCCGTGCAACATAACGCCTGAATTAAGCCGAGCCGCGAAGCGGCTTCGGCTTGAATGAATTGTTAGGCCCCATCCGGAAGGCGGGCCTGCTTAGAGCACTCCGCCGCAATGGGCGCGAGTGCCGGAGCCTTAACCTTGGAGAGTGCTGCCAGAGCTTGCCGCTCATATGCCTCAGCAACGCCAGGGTCCGGCTCGATGAAGGGTGAGGTGCAGATATCCGCCGCGCTGAATCCATGGCCCACCAAGGCCAATACCTGGTTTGGGGCTTTGGGCAGCGCAGGGGCAACAGCGTAATCAAGGGACAGAGAGGCAGCGCCATCCGAGAATGGCTTAAGAGCTGTTGCAACTTTCAGCCACGATGGGTCACCTGACTCGATGCCAGAGATTACGCGGTCAAATTCTTTGTCACGCTCCCAGAGGTTCCAGAGGACCTTGCGACCACCCTCTTTGGCGATCAGTCCGAGGAGTGCCTGTGCCGAAGGGCTGGTGCTGCCCTCAGCAGCCAGTGCAACTGGATCGGCTAGGGCCAGTGATAGGAGGATGGCTATGACGTATCTCATGGGGCCTAACGCCTGAATTAAGCCGAGCCGCGAAGCGGCTTCGGCTTGAATGAATTGCTAGGCCCCGGACGACATAAAGCTGTCGGCGAGGCCAGAGAACAACAGAACCATGAAGCAGGACAGGGCGGCCAGCAAGTACTTGCGAGTACTGCGGTATGAGGCCAGAAGAGCAGGTTGAAGCGGCTCACCAACGTCTTTCCCGGATTGAACTGCACGGAACAACTTATAGGTGCGACTGGACGAGAAGAACGATGGTGGATCCGCACCAATCAGCCGTTCATAAAGATCGGGGTGAAGCCGCTGAAAGTCTCTTCCGAAGTCCAGCAGCACCGAAAAGTACATGGCGTACAACGGGACAATGGCAATAAAGGCCAAGAGGAAGAGCGTTGCCAGGAGTGTGCTCATTGTCGGATACGGGGCCTAACGCCTGAATTAAGCCGAGCCGCGAAGCGGCTTCGGCTTGAATGAATTGTTAGGCACCAGGCCGCGAGCCCTGATGCCAAGGAAAATTGAATTTGCGAGACAGCGACGATAAGCCACGGCCTGACGCATCTAGGTAGATGGTCAAGGCAATGGAAAATACCAGAACGCCAATGGCGGCCAGAAGCCAGACCGGTTGGCTCGAGGTGACGCCGAGGGGCTCACAAAAGTAGGTGCCGTGCGTGGCGCGGAAGGCGGGGCACTGCGCCGGAAGAATTGCGAGAGCCTCGGCTGGTGCCTTGGCGACCGAATCAGCCATGGCCCAAAGGGCAATGCGGCGGCCGACCCAAAAGGCGGCAAGTCCGGACGCGACCTGAAGCAGAGCCCACAAGATTGCTGTGTACTTTCCCATGGTGCCTAACGCCTGAATTAAGCCGAGCCGCGAAGCGGCTTCGGCTTGAATGAATTGTTAGGCCTGCCCACCGTGACCGACGTACTGGTCCCGGGGCACCAGCCATGCAGCTACCGCAACCAACAGCATCGCACCAAACCACAACTTGAACCCGAGCCCATACCCCGTAATTGGCACGGAGAACCCTTCGTGAAGCCACACGCGCTTGGAGACGAGTGGAAGGCCGGCGAAGCCAAGTGAAGCACTTGCAGCCACACGACAGAGATCAGGCTTGTGCTTGAGCATCCAGTACAACGCCGCGAAGTACGCTGGATTGGCATACCAAGCGAACTCGCCAACCAGCGGACCAGCCGCGCCAAAGATTAGCAACTGCGCGCCAAAGACCGGTCCGTCCCGGGTTACGAGCGCAACAAGAGCAGTTGCAGCCAGCCATAGGAGCAACGACACCAAGACAAGGATATTCCGTAAGTACCGGCCGCGAGCCTCCTTGGCCACGCTGGCAAAAGTCTCGCCTGCAGTTACCTTGATACCCCCAAGTATGAGCAACACGTAGCACGTTTGGAACGCTATGGATGTAAGCGAAGCCACGATCTCGGACTCGGCCCTTAGCCACTTGGCTAAGTATGTAATGAGAACCACGATGGGGATCACTCTAGAAAAGGCGAGGACGATCGCCAGATTGCTCACTCTTTCGCTGCAAGGCAGGACTTCGTTGGTCATTTCCGCCTAACGCCTGAATTAAGCCGAGCCGCGAAGCGGCTTCGGCTTGAATGAATTGTTAGGCGCGCTAACCGGATCGGGCCAGCAAGCGAGCCTCTAAGAGCGGAATCCACTGGCACAAATCCGGCTCTGGTTCACCAGTGATGGTCCGCAAGTACGCAAGGCTATCAGCAAGGTCCTCGCGTGATGCACCCGACGCTGAGGAGGGTGCCGATTGTTCGGCGAGAACGGTCAGAGAAGCTAAGGCTGAAGCGACCGGCGGGGAATGTCGGTGGACGTACGAGCGGCGCAATAAGGCGAGGCCCTGCCGTGACGCAGCATGGGCTTCGTTGAGTCGTCCCTTATCGAGAAGATCCGACGACTGGCCAACAAACCGGGCTGCCCGGATTGCAGCCAACATGCTTCTTGGACCGCTGAGAAATTTCATGCGCGCCTAACGCCTGAATTAAGCCGAGCCGCGAAGCGGCTTCGGCTTGAATGAATTGTTAGGCGCCACCGCGAGCCAGCGCCAATTGGGATGCAACCAGCAAAGCACTCACCGCAATCGACGCATAAGCCAATGCAACGACTCCGCTGTGGCGCCCACGACAGATTCCCGCAGTAGTGAAACAGATCCCAAGCCAGGTGACCGGAAGGGCAAGCAGCGGTTCAACCATGCCACAGGATGCTTGGTTGAAAAAGCAGAAGTACGAGTTGGAGAACAGGAGGCCCGCACCCACAAGGAGCAGCGAGCCGATCAGGATCTCTGCACTCTTTAGTCTGATCCCCATTGAAGCGCCTAACGCCTGAATTAAGCCGAGCCGCGAAGCGGCTTCGGCTTGAATGAATTGTTAGGCCTCGCCTCGTAGGCGGCGACCATTGATCCTAGCGTAGCAATCTCAGTCTCGGAGCGGACGGAAGAGGTGTCCGACAAGGCGGCGGAGATGAGATAGAACTCTGTGTCGTTCCGGATCTGGCCGCGCCGAAGGATAGCTTTGAAGACCTTGGACTGGCGCGCGAGTAGCAGTGTCAGAGTCAGGGCTCCCGCTTGGCGAAGTGCATCGTCAAGTTGGGCAATCTGTCCCGGGGCCAAGTCCTGAACCCCCTCCAGGATGTCGCCTATAGCTTGCTTGAGCCCAGTGAGCGCGCGGGAACGCCCCGCTCGTTGCTCGATGGCCGCCAACACATTGATCGGATGGTGCGGATGATCAGGCGCAAAGAACTGGTTGGGAAATAGCTGCGTTTCCCAAACTTCAAAGAAGCGTTTGAGCTCGCCGTACTCACGCAGCTTTTCTTCGGACATCTGTCGGGGCATGTGCGAGGCCTAACGCCTGAATTAAGCCGAGCCGCGAAGCGGCTTCGGCTTGAATGAATTGTTAGGCCTCATACCTCAGCGGTGGAGATGCCCAGGTTGAATAGCCAGCTTGCCGAGAAGAACATGACCGGCGGCAGAAGGATCGCGCCGAGCCAGGCAAAGGCAGTAATAAGAGCCAGCCCGGCCCGCTTGGAATATACAGCGGTCGAAATCAGGAGTGCGACCCACCAAGCGAGGTATGCGACAAAGGAAAATTCGCCCAAGCGGATCCAGTAATCGACGTCGCCCACACAGGGGCCGATATTGAAGCAGTCATATTTGTGGGACGTGTACGCCCAGCCGATCGCGGCCGCTGCCGTTAGCAGGTGTAGAACGACCATTACAAGAGCAGAAGATCTAGCCATTGAGGCCTAACGCCTGAATTAAGCCGAGCCGCGAAGCGGCTTCGGCTTGAATGAATTGTTAGGGGCGCGCCTAGTCACCGACAAACCAAATGTAGGTATGCGACCGGGCGGCGCCCTCCAGTAGCCCCACGACAGCTTGGAGATGAGCATTGGCCCGTGCGTCCGAGACCGCAGGCAGCAAGTGCCGCATCTCAATCAGCAAGACCGGAAGCTGTAGCTGATTGAAGCAGGCATCCCCAGCGGGATCAATGAAGCGCAAACAAGTGCTGCCGGATTGGCGATAGAACAGACCGCTCAGCTCACTCAGGGCCCCGCTGTCCTCAAGGGCACCGAGAACCTCTCCGTGCTCGCTCTTCCAGTAAACATCAATCCCCATTAGCGCCCCTAACGCCTGAATTAAGCCGAGCCGCGAAGCGGCTTCGGCTTGAATGAATTGTTAGGCCGCATCCTCACGGTAGGTGCCGTCAGAGTGCTTTGCCCATCCTGATTTGTAGCTGCCGGTTGCCAGATCAAAGATGCTCTCAAACTCTTGTAGCAAATCACCAGAAGAGTCGAAGAGGTATCCATGAATTTTCTCTAGTCGAAGATCCTGCACGCCCGCGTCCGTGTCCCAAACATGCTCGCCATCCCAATAGTCACCGAGGGGCATTTGCGCGGTGTAAACGCATAACCCCTCTGGGTTGTAACCCACCAGAATTGCACTGTCTTTCAGTTGGCGGTGATCCATGTGTGCGGCCTAACGCCTGAATTAAGGGGAGCCGCGAAGCGGCTTCCCCTTGAATGAATTGTTAGGGCTCATTGTGAGACGCCAAATCCATCACGAAAAGGCATGTGCTGAACCCTGCAGAAGCCAGAAACACCCAACCGGAGATCAGTGCGTGTTGGGAATGAAACGCGCCGAGGAGAAGGGTCGCTCCGAGACTGAGCAAGGTCGGTACCTGCCCCAGAGCGGCAGCTCTAGATGCGTCAATGCCGAAGCGCCAACGCGGCTTAAAGATTGGGTAGTACGGACTTTTAGAATGACGCCAGGTGAAGAAAGCCATGCCGAGTCCATACAGGACGCTCAGCAGCCCTAGCAATGCGAGAAGTCCGTCTTTTGAACTCGCGTCCATCTGCTTATGAGCCCTAACGCCTGAATTAAGCCGAGCCGCGAAGCGGCTTCGGCTTGAATGAATTGTTATGCGGCACGGCCCGACGGCCTGAGAACGTTGAACGGCCACTCCCCAGGGCAATTCCGCGAGCCAAGCATGCCACAGCGTTTGACGGTGGGGCTTGCCCCAGAGCCCGTGGTGCGGACAGTGACCTAACCCAATGGAACATGGGCGCCGCAATGGCATAGCCGGAGAGCGAAGTGCTGCCCGATCCGACGGCGGTCACGGCGGTCACGGCGAGACCGGCATGCCGGAGCCGACTGCGAACGATGCGGAAAATTACCGAAGGAGCCCGATGAGGATTGCTCTCGCCGGTGCCGCATAACGCCTGAATTAAGGGGAGCCGCGAAGCGGCTTCCCCTTGAATGAATTGTTAGGCGGCGTAACCAGACTCACTGGCCCCGCCTCCTATCGAGCCATCGCAGGGCCGTAATGGCCCCACCAGTGAGCGCCGAAAGACCGGCGACAAACCCTGCTGCTGCAAAGAGAACCAGGAAACCCGTGGCAACTCGTTGATCCCCGCTGGACGAAGCAGAGACCGTGGCGACCCACGACAGGATCGAGGTTGCCCCAGCCCACTTCAAGATGTAGCGAAAATCGGGCACGACCTACTCCGGCAGCTATCAAACCTACAGTACGACGCCTAACGCCTGAATTAAGCCGAGCCGCGAAGCGGCTTCGGCTTGAATGAATTGTTAGACCTCGCCATGGCTGCTGGAATCCGAGCTGTGCCGTCCGATGGCCCAATCAAACCACCCGTACAACACCGCGGCACCACCAACGAGTAGGAGTAGCAAGGGGATGGTGATGCTATTTCGGGAGCCAGGGGTGTATCTGCCAATGACGATGTCGTCGAGACCTGCGAGGCAGAGTGCGCTGTAGGCCATCAATGCAAGGCCGCCAAAGATGCAGAGCGCATTTCTTAAGTTCCTAAGGCAAGCCAACATAGGTCTAACGCCTGAATTAAGCCGAGCCGCGAAGCGGCTTCGGCTTGAATGAATTGTTAGGCCCAGCGCGGAAAACAGCAATCACTGTTAGGACCTTTCTGATTTGGACTGGCGCCAGTTAAAGGCTACTAGCGAACCAGTGATACCGAGGAAGAACGTCGCAGTGAGGAAGCCCGACTCGTCCTCCACCCAGTGCAAGTTGTGCAATGCAATCGGGAGTAATGCACCAATGCCGCCAAATACGTTGGCGATGAGAGCGCCGCGTGGCGGAACGGGAAACTGGTATCGCCGTAAGAGCAGGAACATGCCCACGCCTAGCGTGATGGAGAAAGCCAGAGTTATTGAATTCGCAGGGGGGATGAAAGCTGTCATCGGGGCCTAACGCCTGAATTAAGCCGAGCCGCGAAGCGGCTTCGGCTTGAATGAATTGTTAGGCCGCAGCCTAATCCAAAAGGCACGAAGCGGGACGACGACCAAGAACCAGAGGCAGACAGGCCACACCAACAGGGCTGCGCCCATGATCAACAAGTCCCAATCCAGCAGGATCTCCGAACCAGGCGCATAGCAATCACCGCGCGGTGGGCACCCGATGCGATCCATGTAGCTGCGCTCCAGTGACCAGAGCTTCAGCGGTAGATATGCCAGGCCAAGCCACCAGATCCACTTAACGATCGAGAGGAAGACTTTCATGCGGCCTAACGCCTGAATTAAGCCGAGCCGCGAAGCGGCTTCGGCTTGAATGAATTGTTAGGCCGCTCACGCATCTTGGGTAAAGCGATACGCGGCGACCGATGACAATACAGCGCCCACCAGATACGCAGCGGCCATAAGCCAGAACCCCAGGGGGTTTAGGGCAACCTTGATCTCATCTGCTCCCCGGGCCGGCCCATCAATTGCACCTGTAATGAGACCACCAAGCAACGCATAAGTACTGAAGCCAGCCACCACGAGGAGCAGCGCGATACATGCCAGCTTTTCGAGCACTTTGCGCATGTCTCCCCTAGCGGCCTAACGCCTGAATTAAGCCGAGCCGCGAAGCGGCTTCGGCTTGAATGAATTGTTAGGGGGCATCTCGCTCGACCGGCCACCGCGCGAACGCGAACACCCACAGCAACACGACATTGACGAGCGGCACGAGCGCGAGGAGTGATAAGGGACCTGGAAAGCCGGCTTTACTGACGATGCGCCAAAGTGGCACGAGGAAGGTCAATGCAATTACCCAGTGCCAGATGCTCAACCCGCCCATGACCCTTCCCCTGCTTTAAGTTGATGCCGCAACGTTCGTTCTAATGCCGCCTAACGCCTGAATTAAGCCGAGTCGCGAAGCGGCTTCGGCTTGAATGAATTGTTAGGGCCCGCACCGTTAGCGTGACGCACGATGCTTGCCCCGGATGGCCTTGCCAATGGCATAGAGCGCTAGGCCAATGACCGCAAAGATCGGGGCAAATGTATAGCCAAGGGCGGGATCTTTGTACTGGGTGGCTGGGATAGTTGCCGACTCGAAAAGGCCCAGGCCGAGGCAAACGGCCGCGAACAAAAGCGACAGTGCGCCCAGGATCGTCAGAAGGAGCGACACGAACTTACGAAGGTTCATGCGGGGCCTAACGCCTGAATTAAGCCGAGCCGCGAAGCGGCTTCGGCTTGAATGAATTGTTAGAGCTCACCCTAGTTGCCGATACCAAGCCAGTTGCTCCCGGGTGATGTAGTCGCCGCCATCGGAGTAGACGACAACGATTTCATGCGCAGGTGCAATCGCGTCTACAAGATCCCGGCCGAGCATTTCTTTCTTGGGCCATTGAACTTTAGCTAGAGACTCAAGCCGCTCTGCGACGGTCACACAAAATCTCTCAGGATTGGGTGACCTTGTTAGGAACCAGTGTTCGCCCGCCTGGTCTTCAGCGACCACCACATAAAGGGTTGCGACTTTTAGCGTTGGCCAAACAACCTCAATGTTGCCTTGCTCTCGTGAGCGCTGAAACGCTGCCTTTAGGGAACTCTCAGGCGGAGTGCTGATACCGCCATCGTTGTACGGCGAGGCTTTTGAAAATAGCGAGGCAACGAGTTTGCGCATGTGAGCTCTAACGCCTGAATTAAGCCGAGCCGCGAAGCGGCTTCGGCTTGAATGAATTGTTAGGCCGCGCGCAGGTCACCGAAGCCTGCGCTCGACGATCAGGTCTTGCGACCAAATCAGGAACTTTGGAGTAGGCCAACGACATCTCAGTCAGCCTTGGCCTGGGCGATACAGGCTTGGAGCTTGCGCAGGAGTTCATCTGCCTCATCCTCCCCAAGGTCGAGCGGGTCACCGTTGGCCGCCACGGCAACGATGCAGATCGCGGATCCGTCATACCAGACGTCGACACGATCCTTCTTGAGAATGTCTGACACAGGCTTCTCCGCGGCCTAACGCCTGAATTAAGCCGAGCCGCGAAGCGGCTTCGGCTTGAATGAATTGTTAGCCTTCTGGCCCGTCAAGTTTGGGCATTGATTGCCAGTAGGCGCCAAGAACGGGCAAAGGCTTATCTGACATGATATGCACGGATTTGATGACGGTTCCGTCCGGAATCTTAGATTCGCAGGCGCATGAAACACAGGCGGAGAGCTCCTCGCCCGAAGTAATGGCACCGTGCATGGCCCAAGCTTGCCCAACACTATCAAGTTGATATTCCTGGCCGTTATCGGCAGTGAGCAAGGCCGAGACCTTTGCCCCTTGGAGCAAGGATTCAAAGTCTCGGTCCATTTGTGCCTGCGGCCCCAATGGATAGTTTGCCTTTAAGACGACGCAGGCATTGGATATGCCCAGTGCCTTCATTTGATCTTTGCTAGTTAAGGTGCGGCCTTGAGGGTCCAGCTCAAATGGCTCCGAGGAAAGGGCGACTGTCTCCCCGCCCGCGAACTGCATCGTTGCTTTGTCGAGCCGATCGCAACTGGCTGTCAGAAGGAGTGCTATGAGAACTAGCCGACGCATCGCTTTCCCCAGAAGGCTAACGCCTGAATTAAGCCGAGCCGCGAGGCGGCTTCGGCTTGAATGAGTTGTTAGGCCGCGTGCTAAGCGTGATGCTCATGGGCTGCACGTGCGGCATTTGCCGCTGAATGAGCCATCAGTACGCCCACCTTTTGTGCGAGCGTAAGCATGTAGCTCGTCGATGCTAGGGGAGCAAACCTTGACGTAATCCCGACCAGTGAAGCCCTCAGGCTGCGCCATCCGCGTGTATGTGCGGATCTTGTAGCAAGTGGCTCGGTGAAGTACGAGGTAATTGCGCGATCCGACGCGACGGCGATTGAGAACGTAGCCGCCCGGGTGCTCCTGGAGCCACGCCAGATAAGGAGCATCTGTGTCATCAAAGACTTCAGTCATTGGTAGTACTCCAAAGCGGCCTAACGCCTGAATTAAGCCGAGCCGCGAAGCGGCTTCGGCTTGAATGAATTGTTAGGCCCCGACCCATGTTCCTTCGCGATCGGGATCGGGGTAGACCGGAGCGTGCCTGTCAGATAACCGCCGCCCTCAACGGATGCGCATGGACGGCGGTATTCGTCAAAAACAGCAGCAGGGACGCGGCCGACGATTGTGACGCTCTCGCCCCCCGTTGCAAATCGGAACGCAACAGCCCGCTGATCTCCAATGTAAGGGTCTGCGGCATAAAGGTTGCGCGCGCCCTCGCATTCGGTAACGAGGAGGTAGAAGTAGAGCTGCCTATTCTTGATCTTTCTCGCATCTTGCGAGCGAAGCGTGAGCTGTACGACCTCTTCATTGCCGACTCTGCGTGAACCGGCCGACAGGAGCTCTGGGCGAACTTGGCAGCCTCCGGCCAAGCATGCCGCTACAACCAATAGGCAGACGCTTGCGATTCGTTTTGTCAGGGAGCGCGCGGTAGCAACCATTGGGGCCTAACGCCTGAATTAAGCCGAGCCGCGAAGCGGCTTCGGCTTGAATGAATTGTTATGCGACGTAACGCAGACCCAGGAGTGCTGGTCTACGAGTCGCCAAGTGCCTGCCGAATGAGCGAACGACCAAGTCTCTGCAATGCACCAATTCTCGCGTCGGCAGTACAACAGCTTGTCGCTTGCAGCGTACCAGCGCTCCTCTACTTTCTGGGGTGGATTGGAAAGCGAGGACTTAGCAAGAGACCTGAGAAGAGCTGCGTCCGGAGGCGGGCTCACAAGTGGACTCCAGCCCGCTGGCTCCTCCGTGAGGCAATTGTCCGAAGACACGGACGCTTGCGGCTGCGAGGCACAACCGGATAGTGCAAGGCACATTGAAGCCGCAATTAGTCGCATAACGCCTGAATTAAGCCGAGCCGCGAAGCGGCTTCGGCTTGAATGAATTGTTAGGGCGCACCCACGAACAGGATGGCGAACGCCACCAGGTATGCGGGCACCCCAACGAGAAGACTGACCCTGATGCGCCGAGCGTACCGCAAGGCGTTTGGGTCTTGGAGACCTTTGGCAACCGGGCCGAACGCAGCGCGGATCACTGCCGCTCCTACGTTTGGATCGGCAATCCGGGGCATGCCGGTGTAGAAGAAACTCAGGGAGCCGCGCCGGTCCGCGAGTTCCGGACGCTCGGCCAGAAGGATGCGCCGGAAGCGGACGAGGGCGTGGAAGTAGAAGGGCGTAATGAGAGCCCCGACTGCTATCAACACGATTGCGATCAGTTGCATGTGCGCCCTAACGCCTGAATTAAGCCGAGCCGCGAAGCGGCTTCGGCTTGAATGAATTGTTAGAGCCCAGCCGAACCACGGCGGGCTCCGCTAAAGATCTGCCAGCCGACGGCTGCCATGCAAGCTGGCAAAGCGAGCGCGACGAAAAGTACGAGCAGGAAAACGACAGGATCGTCATCAAAGCGGACGACCGCAGCGCTCAGTCGCCGGCCAATGGCAGTTGCACCGTGTTGTAGAGCCACATACAGACCGAAGGCCGTGCCGCCAAGGTTTACGAGAAAGAAGCAAAGGCCAAAGGACATTCCCATAGCCCGCCTCTTGGCGAGCGGCTCACCTACAAGCAATGCGGGGATGGCGAGTGACAGAAACAGCAGGAATCCAGCCGCCAAAATCCAGAATGCCATCATGGGCTCTAACGCCTAAATTAAGCCGAGCCGCGAAGCGGCTTCGGCTTGAATGAATTGTTAGGCCGCGCGCCCACGCCGAAGGGCGACACAACCCGTGTATGCCCAGAAAAATACAACGACTCCGAGCCAGACAAACGCTACCCGCAGATACTGAGTCGCAAAGTGTACGAATGGAAAGGAATTGCCAGGATATTTCCCCAGCAGTAGCGGCCACCCTTCGGCATGCCAGAACGACAAGTAAGCATCCACGCCAAGCAGCAGCGGGACGGTCCAACCTGCCGATAGAAGTGCGACGACAACTGCCAGAACTCTATGTCGGGTCATAGCGGCCTAACGCCTGAATTAAGCCGAGCCGCGAAGCGGCTTCGGCTTGAATGAGTTGTTATGCGGGACGGCCCGAAGTGCTGTGGGCATTGAAACCGCCACTCCCCAGGGCGACCTGCGAGCCAAGGATGCCACAGCCTTTGACGTTGGGGCTTGCCCAGCGACCCATGGCGAGGGATGGCACCGAAGCAAAGGGAATTGGGATGCGGTAATGGCGCAGCGGAAGGGCGAAGCGCCACCCGACCCGACGTGAGCGAGCGCAAGGACTACAAGCCGGAGCCGACGGCGAACGATGCGGGAGAGTGGCCGAAGGAACCCGATGCGAGTTGTTTCGCCGGTGCCGCATAACGCCTGAATTAAGCCGAGCCGCGAAGCGGCTTCGGCTTGAATGAATTGTTAGGCCTGCCCTGCGAGTAGCTCACGGCAGGCCTCCAAGATATCGGGAACGCACGACTCAGCCGTAATGCCTAGCCCCTCATGGTCGTACTGCTCATGACCGAGCAGCAAGAACATACCCAGTTCTGTGGGGTAGTTGAGCTTCTCGCCAATCCCTGCGATGAGACCACACCCCAAATTTGGATCCATTTCCCCAGAGAGAACCTGCCGGGCAACACGAACAGCGTCTTCCATTGACTCAAAGTTCTGCATGGCTTCCTGGCAGGCCTAACGCCTGAATTAAGCCGAGCCGCGAAGCGGCTTCGGCTTGAATGAATTGTTAGGCATCATTGACCACTCTCCCGACGCTCGTAAACCCACCACTCATGCGCCTTGTCTCCCTTAAGATCTTGGGTGCGAACGAAGGCCGGCTTGTGGCGGTGAAAGAAGGCCTCAGCTTGCACTAGGCTTGAAACCGTTTGCTTTTCGGGCACAGGCTCGAAGAAGAGGTGCTTCCCATTGAGCCGCCAAGTGCCGTGGAAGTCCTTCGAATCTTGTCCTAAGTGCCCGTGCAAAGTCCTGGTGTATGACCCGTCCTGGTGCAGTTCTAGTGTCTCCGCGAAGCCGGCGTGCCCCATGTCATAGGTGCCGATGATCTCGGACACGGTCGGTGAGCGATCAGGGCCATGTACAAGAGACGCGCAGGCGCTCAGTAGCGCTGCAAGGAGAATGGTTGAGTAGCGACCAATGCTCGGCATGATGCCTAACGCCTGAATTAAGCCGAGCCGCGAAGCGGCTTCGGCTTGAATGAGTTGTTATGCGGCACGGCCCGAAGGCTGAGAACGTTGAACCGCCACTCCCCAGGGCGACCCGCGAGCCAAGGATGCCACAGCCTTTGAGGTTGGGCTTGCCCAGCGGCCCATGGCGAAGAATGCCGCCGAAGCAAAGGGAATTGGGACACGGTCATGGCGCAGCCGAAGGGCGAAGCGCCACCCGACCCGAGGTGAGCGAACGCAAGGACTGCAAGCCGGAGCCGACGGCGAACGACGCGGGCGAGTGGCCGAAGGAACCCGAAGAGAGTTGCTCTCGCCGGTGCCGCATAACGCCTGAATTAAGCCGACACCAAGCGCGTAGCGATTGGTGTTCGGCTTGAATGAATTGTTATGCGGCACGGCCCAAAGGGCTGAGAACGTTGAACCGCCACTCCCCAGGGCGACCCGCGAGCCAAGGATGCCACAGCCTTTGACGTTGGGCTTGCCCTGCGGCCCATGACGAGAGGTGCCGCCGAAGCAAAGGGAATCGGGGTGCGGCAATGGCGCAGCCGAAGGGCGAAGCGCCACCCGCCCCGACGTGAGGGAACGCAAGGACCACAAGCCGGAGCCGACGGCGCACGATGCGGGAGAGTGGCCGAAGGAACCCGATGCGAGTTGCTTTCGCCGGTGCCGCATAACGCCTGAATTAAGCCGAGCCGCGAAGCGGCTTCGGCTTGAATGAATTGTTAGGCACCAAGCCGTGAGCCCTGATGCCAAGGAAAATTGAATTTGCGAGACAGCGACGATAAGCCACGGCCTGACGCATCTAGGTAGATGGTCAAGGCAATGGAAAATACCAGAACGCCAATGGCGGCCAGAAGCCAGACCGGTTGGCTCGAGGTGACGCCGAGGGGCTCACAAAAGTAGGTGCCGTGCGTGGCGCGGAAGGCGGGGCACTGCGCCGGAAGAATTGCGAGAGCCTCGGCTGGTGCCTTGGCGACCGGATCAGCCATGGCCCAAAGGGCAATGCGGCGGCCGACCCAAAAGGCGGCAAGTCCGGACGCGACCTGAAGCAGAGCCCACAAGATTGCTGTGTACTTTCCCATGGTGCCTAACGCCTGAATTAAGCCGAGCCGCGAAGCGGCTTCGGCTTGAATGAATTGTTAGCCCCACACCGGGGCTGTACGGGACAGCACGACAACGACAGACAGAGCAGAAAAGCACACGCAGACGCGAGCTAGACCGCCCCATATCTGATTGTCCGTGTTATGCGCGCAACGCCAAATGCAGATCCAGGAAAATATGACGTAAAGCGAGTAAACCACCCAAGGCACAGCCAAGATGACAGATGAGCCAGGCCGCGGGGCCACAGCGGCGCTCATGAGCGTAATTACAAGCAGCGCAACAAACTGCCCAAGAATGCCGAGCACCCAGTAGGCGTGCCACAACCTGGCAGAGCCTCCCCAGCAGCGAGCAAAGAAATTCGGATCGTTGCTCGACCCGATGGCGCGGCGAGGCGATGCAAGGGGTGAGCCTTTGCTGGCTGGCGGGGCGTATGGGTTGGAGTCGTTCACGGCCGGTCCTTTGTTCAAGGGCTAACGCCTGAATTAAGCCGAGCCGCGAAGCGGCTTCGGCTTGAATGAATTGTTAGATTTCGCAGCGATTCACTGGCTTGGTGCAGCCCGTAGGACGCCAGTCGCTACGATGCCAGCAATATTGATCATTGCTGAGAAGGAAAAGGTCCCAAGTCACAGGCTTGCCCGAAGCATCTGGCCGGTCCTCGCCGTCCATTGCCATGCTAAGCCCATTGGGGATTGGCCCTAGAACAGTGTAGTTAGCCTCGCGTCGCGGCTCCCTTAGGCCCGTTTCGGTCTCAGGGGCGTGCGACATGTGCATGCGCTTGCCGTTTTGACTGAAACGAATCTCAAGCGGTGCCACGTGACAGTCCTCCGAGCCCTCCCATCCCCACTTCCCTGTCAGGACCTGGTACGGGTCTATGCCGGCCGGTGGTACAGAGCTGGTCGAGCACCCGCCTAGGGCAAGGACGAAGATCAAGGCTGTTCGTGCAGATGGCGACATGCCTGCTCCAGAAATCTAACGCCTGAATTAAGCCGAGCCGCGAAGCGGCTTCGGCTTGAATGAATTGTTAGGCCTCATTCGGGGAGACCAGGGACTAGCGCCCACAATGCTATAGCTGCAAGACAGCTGCCAAGTAGAGCAAACGATGCCCAGCGTGCTTCTTGTTGGGGCTTGGCAACAGTTATAACTGACCGCGCAACAAAGAAGAGCGCTGTTGCGCATCCCGCAAAGAATGCCTCGACTATGTTGGAAAGGGATTTGTTGCCGTCGTGGATGGCCGTTGCGCCGAGCCAGACCGCGAAAGGCAACAGAAACAATAGCCAATCAGCGATCCGAAGGCGTATCCGCGTGCGGGCGAAAAGCCAGGCAAGACCGCCGCCAATTGCCAGCGGAACGCCAAATAGCAGGTAGATAGAAACGACAAGGGCGAATGTTTCCATGAGGCCTAACGCCTGAATTAAGCCGAGCCGCGAAGCGGCTTCGGCTTGAATGAATTGTTAGGCCTATGCCCGGCGGGTCGTGAGCAACCCGATGACACATTCCCCTCTGAGCAGAGCATACCCCCAGGCGAAGGGCTGCCCATCATGGCCGCGAGGTCCCTCGAAGGCGAGGATACGATCACCCGCCCGATATTGGGCTTTCAGCCACAGCCAGTTCTTGTGGGCTCTAGCAAATGGAACCTGCGGGGCTGAGGGGTTGGACGCAAGAAAGCCACGGCCAACCTGCTCCAGTTCCGCCAGTGAAAGGCTGGGCCCGGAAAAGCGCATGGTTGGGTCTGGGCGTTCGCAGCCTGGAGGTTCTGCGCCCGTCGCCGGTAACGCGGCAAACATCAGAGTGGCGGTAACGAGAATCCATCGCATAGGCCTAACGCCTGAATTAAGCCGAGCCGCGAAGCGGCTTCGGCTTGAATGAATTGTTAGAGCCCACAGCCATTGGGCCTGGCGACGAGCACATCTCCACCAGCCGTAAGAGTGACGCCCCGATTGCTGGAACTGACACGGATTGGCTGCATGTAGTAATGCCACCCCCTTGCTTCGTTTGGCTCCCCAAGAAGCACGGCGCCATCTGAAATATGCCACTGCCCCGAGGCTTTTGCCCAGATGCCAAGGCTTGCACTTGTGAGAGCGACATAGGTCTTGTCCTGGCGCAAATCTAGAAGGATGCGTTCGCGGCCAGAGTCGGTGGCATTGACGTAGCAGCCGACCAAGTCAGAGGCGACGGTGGTGGCCTGCGACGGGAGCACGGCGAAGCCCGCTGTAAATGCTATCAATCGACCGAGGACTTTCATGTGGGCTCTAACGCCTGAATTAAGCCGAGCCGCGAAGCGGCTTCGGCTTGAATGAATTGTTAGGCACCAAGCCGTGAGCCCTGATGCCAAGGAAAATTGAATTTGCGAGACAGCGACGACAAGCCACGGCCTGACGCATCTAGGTAGATGGTCAAGGCAATGGAAAATACCAGAACGCCAATGGCGGCCAGAAGCCAGACCGGTTGGCTCGAGGTGACGCCGAGGGGCTCACAAAAGTAGGTGCCGTGCGTGGCGCGGAAGGCGGGGCACTGCGCCGGAAGAATTGCGAGAGCCTCGGCTGGTGCCTTGGCGACCGGATCAGCCATGGCCCAAAGGGCAATGCGGCGGCCGACCCAAAAGGCGGCAAGTCCGGACGCGACCTGAAGCAGAGCCCACAAGATTGCTGTGTACTTTCCCATGGTGCCTAACGCCTGAATTAAGCCGAGCCGCGAAGCGGCTTCGGCTTGAATGAATTGTTAGGGCTCAGCCTCGCCACAGGAAGGGGATGACGCCCAAGAACCAAAGATCTTTGTGTGGCCAAGCACTGGCGAGTGCCAGTACACCAGCGAGCAGAGACTGCAACAGTAGGCCAGCAACCGCAAGGTAAGCAGCCTGCGCACGACTAAGCCAAACCGGGTGCCTGCTGCCTAGAAACCTCAGAGTGGCCAAGAGCGCAACGCCGAAGGAGACAAACGCGGCAGCGACGACGGCGGAAAGAGAGAGCGTGAGCCAGTGCGGCTCATCGAAGCCACGGATTAGGAATAGCCAGGCGACGAGAGTGAGAGCGTAGAACGCTGCAAGGGTTGCGATGGCGCCACGAGGGACCGCGCTTGTTGGCATGGCAACTTTCCTCTGAGCCCTAACGCCTGAATTAAGCCGAGCCGCGAAGCGGCTTCGGCTTGAATGAATTGTTAGCGCCCATCGGCATGCTTGCGATCAAGGACATAGGCGCTTGCGAGCAGAGATATCTCAACGGGAATCAGCCATAAGAGCGTCACTCCGAGTGCGGGAGACTCCCGATCTACATACGGAATGAAAGGCATGAGCGGGACCAGGATGGCGGCTCCCAAGAGGGCGATTCCGCCCAGCCGGCGGGCCCAGTACTTGTCCTCCCATAACCCGTAACTGATGCCGATGAAAAGAACGGCCATTGCTACCCCGGTAACGGACCAGCCAACTGGAGTGGCAGCCGCCACCCAGACGACCCAGGCCGCAAGACCGGCAAATGGAAGGGCGAACGCCCTGCTCACGATATGCGAGGAAATTGGCATGGGCGCTAACGCCTGAATTAAGCCGAGCCGCGAAGCGGCTTCGGCTTGAATAAATTGTTAGATTGCGAGCCGGCTGTCACTGAAACGCCCAAGAGTTCGGCAAACTGATGACGCTTAACGGACACTGTGCTGTCTCCGCTCGCGGCTTACCGCATGACGTGCATACATAACCGTCGATGGGGCCGCTGGCTGTGATGGATTGGAGCACGAGCGGCGCGCAATCGGCGACAGTGACTTGGAGCGAGCGATCAGGCATTGATACGCACTTTGCGCTACTCAGCCGCTGGGGAGTAGTTCCGTCGGCCCGATCAATAACCAATGCGCAAGCGTCGCCACCCAAGCGAGAGATCAGCACTCCAGGCTCCTTGTGATAGCTGGGAGAGCTGCAAGCAGCCAAAATCGCGATCGATGCTGCCGCTGCACCAAATAGCACAAGAACTTTCATCGCAATCTAACGCCTGAATTAAGCCGAGCCGCGAAGCGGCTTCGGCTTGAATGAGTTGTTATGCGGGACGGCCCGAAGTGCTGTGGGCATTGAAACCGCCACTCCCCAGGGCGACCTGCGAGCCAAGGATGCCACAGCCTTTGACGTTGGGGCTTGCCCAGCGACCCATGGCGAGGGATGGCACCGAAGCAAAGGGAATTGGGATGCGGTAATGGCGCAGCGGAAGGGCGAAGCGCCACCCGACCCGACGTGAGCGAGCGCAAGGACTACAAGCCGGAGCCGACGGCGAACGATGCGGGAGAGTGGCCGAAGGAACCCGATGCGAGTTGTTTCGCCGGTGCCGCATAACGCCTGAATTAAGCCGAGCCGCGAAGCGGCTTCGGCTTGAATGAATTGTTAGGGGGCATCTCGCTCGACCGGCCACCGCGCGAACGCGAACACCCACAGCAACACGACATTGACGAGCGGCACGAGCGCGAGGAGTGATAAGGGACCTGGAAAGCCGGCTTTACTGACGATGCGCCAAAGTGGCACGAGGAAGGTCAATGCAATTACCCAGTGCCAGATGCTCAACCCGCCCATGACCCTTCCCCTGCTTTAAGTTGATGCCGCAACGTTCGTTCTAATGCCGCCTAACGCCTGAATTAAGCCGAGCCGCGAAGCGGCTTCGGCTTGAATGAATTGTTAGGGCCCGCCCCGTATGGGTCAGTCATTCTGCAGCACGTGGCTTACCCTGGAAAAGGCGACCTATGCCCAGTAAGGCCAACCCTACGAGCGCAGAGAGTATCGCGAGGGCATAGCCGAAGCCTGACTCATTGACCTGGCCGTCTGGAACTGTCGCATCGGTAAAAACGGCTGAGCCGAAGAAGACAACGGCGATTAACAGGAACGCACCACCAAGCACGGACAGGGCTGCCCAAATGATTCGCCCCAGCCCAAAAGCGCGCTCGACGAGCTTGCTGCCGGGTGGTGCATAAGGGTTATTGGACATGTCGTGCGGGGCCTAACGCCTGAATTAAGCCGAGCCGCGAAGCGGCTTCGGCTTGAATGAATTGTTATGCGGCACGGCCCGACGGCCTGAGAACGTTGAACGGCCACTCCCCAGGGCAATTCCGCGAGCCAAGCATGCCACAGCGTTTGACGGTGGGGCTTGCCCCAGAGCCCGTGGTGCGGACAGTTGACCTAACCCAATGGAACAGGGGCGCCGCAATGGCATAGCCGGAGAGCGAAGTGCTGCCCGATCCGACGGCGGTCACGGCGAGACCGGCATGCCGGAGCCGACTGCGAACGATGCGGAAAATTTACCGAAGGAGCCCGATGAGGATTGCTCTCGTCGGTGCCGCATAACGCCTGAATTAAGCCGAGCCGCGAAGCGGCTTCGGCTTGAATGAATTGTTAGGCCCATTGAAGCGTGGGTTGCGCCACAGAGCAATGAGCCAGAAAACCAAGCCGCCGGCCGCGGCTAGTACCCATGCATGAACGGTTAGGCGAAGGCCATTGAGCAGGAAGTGCTCCCATGTGGACGTGCCGAACCACAAGAGCAGGAAGAGGCTTGCGGCCAGCATGCCACCGAGAACGGACTGCCACCAAGAAACCCACCCCTTACGGACGAACAGCCAAATGAGAGGTGCACCAAATAGAAGCATGGTGGTGTAGCCAATGATCAACTCAAGGCCGAACCACCAGAAGGTGAAAGTGCCGTAAGGCGGCACGAGGTAGGGAAGCTGGAGGATCAGCGGGGTTAGCAGCAGTCCGAGAACAAGCCGGATCATGGGCCTAACGCCTGAATTAAGCCGAGCCGCGAAGCGGCTTCGGCTTGAATGAGTTGTTATGCGGCACGGCCCGAAGGCTGAGAACGTTGAACCGCCACTCCCCAGGGCGACCCGCGAGCCAAGGATGCCACAGCCTTTGAGGTTGGGCTTGCCCAGCGGCCCATGGCGAAGAATGCCGCCGAAGCAAAGGGAATTGGGACACGGTCATGGCGCAGCCGAAGGGCGAAGCGCCACCCGACCCGAGGTGAGCGAACGCAAGGACTGCAAGCCGGAGCCGACGGCGAACGACGCGGGCGAGTGGCCGAAGGAACCCGAAGAGAGTTGCTCTCGCCGGTGCCGCATAACGCCTGAATTAAGCCGAGCCGCGAAGCGGCTTCGGCTTGAATGAATTGTTAGGCATCATGGCCCGATGCCGACGGGAACAGCTGAAAGAAAGGCCCGGCCTGCTGCCATTGTGGATCATGTTCCATTCTGAACTCCCAGCCGCGCACCTGCTTTTGGACAAGCATCTCTTGTAGAGCCTTGTCGGCCACATCTGGATCGTAAACTCGAAAAAAGAGCTGCCGTAATCCATTCCACGTGCTGCGCGCTAGGAAGAGCGCGTTGTAGCCAACAAGGGCTTTCTCGATCTCGTCTCCGATCTCGAAGAGCAGCCTGCTCTCATCTGGAGTGGGCATGCCTTTGTCAGCAAGATCCACGGCATGGAGCGTTACCTCCAGATGCCACGCAAAGATGTCCGTGTGCTCGAATGCGAGTAGGGAATCGTTGACAACGACAGCAGCAGGAAGGTCTCGACGACTCGTGTCGAAAAGGGTGTAGTGGGGGTCAGGGACCACAATGGCTACGGAATCTTCCGACATGATGCCTAACGCCTGAATTAAGCCGAGCCGCGAAGCGGCCTCGGCTTGAATGAATTGTTAGGCGGTGATGCCCCAGAAGGCAGCAGACCCCACCGCCGCTGCAGCCAAGCATGCCACCGCAGGCCGACGGCCCGCCAGTTCCAGGCTGTTGGGCCTTACCTGGAGCGCATGCCGCGGAACCCGGCCGAAGCCAAAGGCAACGGGAGCAAGACGGCGCCCCAAATGCGCAAACGGAGCAAGGCGCGATCCGATAGCAGGAATGGCAAGGACTGCTGACCGGAGCCGACGCGCGACGTGGCGAAAGGAACTCCGAAGGA